>JBAZXU010000020.1:0-4004 GCA_041659705.1 Sphingomonas sp. | reverse complement strand
GCGGGCGGGTCTACCTCGGGCGGGACCGGGGGCTCCGGGGGCGGCACTTCGACCGGCGGGGCGGACCCGGGCGGCGCGGGCGGCAGCACCGTGACCGGCGGGGCTACCTCGGGCGGGACCGGGGGCTCCGGGGGCGGTCCGTCCTGCGCGCGTCTCGAACCGGGAGCTTTCGTCGAGTGGTTCGACCACACGAACAAGCCGATCGACTTCCCTCTGTCCGATGGAACACCCGCAGTCCGAATCGCAAGCGAGGGGTGGGCGAACTGGGAGATCTTGCTGGAACCGGGTTCCTACCAGGTGACGCTGGCCCTCGCTGACGACGCCTACTGGGACGCCTGGAATCCCGCAACGGGTACCGGAGCCGTCGCCTACGGAAACATCGTCGAGCTTCGCCTGGCCCGCGAAGCCAGCACCCTACTGCTCCACTGGGACGCGGCCACCGACCGTTACGACGATCTGGAATCTTCAGACGGTGATATGGCGGTGCACGAGATCACCTCGTACCCATTCGAGGTTCCGGAGATAGACAGCTCAGGAGGGCTCCGGCACGTTCAGATCGCAAACCTGTACGACCAGTTTTCCAGCGAGTACAACTGCACCGAGGGGTCGGAGGACGACCCGTGCGACGACATCGACGTGTGGGTCGTCTACCTCGACGTGTGCCGAGTCTCGTGATCAGGGAGGCGACGGGTTCGGGATCGAGACGATGGCTCCCATGATCGCGGTGTCCTTCTCGGCACCGGCGATGTCCGTGCTCACGGCGCCACGGGAAGCGAGCGTTCCGAGCGCCAGGGTTCGCTTGGCCTCGAGATCCCGAGGATGCCCTGCCTGGAAGCAGGTCACGTAGACCGTGGCGAGCAGCGGAGCGCCCGGGAACGCTCCCTCACCGAAGAAGTAGGAGGCGTCCAGGGAGGCAGTGTCCACGGCTTCCAGATGAAGCGCGAACAGCTTGCCGTCTCCGCATCCGGAGAGGCGAAGGTTGACGAGCGACTGAGCGCCGGCCGCGAGCATCGCGGCAATGGCCTGGTTGGCCCGGAGTTCCAGCTCGGAAGCCTTGGATCCGTAGACCGTCCGGCACTGCAGGTTGGTCTGCGAGGTGAAGGATGCGTACTGGGCCATGTCAGCTTTGCTCCGTGTAGAGGATCGCCCCGAAGATCCTGGCGTCCTTCGAACTTCCAGCGATGTCGGTGCTCACGACGATGGCGCCGGCTGGGATCCGGGCGATGGCTGCCACCCTCTGAGCCTCCACGTCCCTCCGGGAGTCCGCCTGGAAGCACACGACGGCAGCGTCGGACAGCGGCGGCAGCGCCGGGGTGACGTTGGCGCCGAAGTAGAAGTCGTCCATCACCGCGAGGGTACTCACGGCCTCGAGCGACACGACGCCGAGGTGTCCGTTGCCGCAGGCCGACAACTGCAGGCCAGCAAGTGCGTCTTTGGTCCCGAGACGAAGCTGGCCGAGCGCTTCGTTTGCCAGCCGTTCCAGGTCTCGAGCATCTCCGGCAAAGGCAGTCCGCCTATCCGAGAGAGAAGGGGTCCAGTGTCCACCGTACATCGCCATGATCGACTCCTATTGCTGTCCCTGGAGCGCGATGATCGCCCCCATGACCTTGGTCCCCTTGCTGGCACCGGCAAGTTCGGTGGACACGACCAGGTGACCCACGAGGCTCGCGAGAGCCAGAGTTCTCGCCGCTTCCACGTCACGGGGATGCCCCGCCTCGAACAGGTTGATCACCACGTCCGCCAACGGCAGCGGGAACACGGCGGCGGCACCGAGGTAGTAGTTCGCTCCGACGCCTGCGGTCGGGACTCCCTCGAGGGACAGCGAGCACTGGCCTCCGTCTCCGGAGCACGCCAGTACGGCGCTCACCAGATTGTCGGCTCCCCCCGTGATCAGTTGTGCAACGGCGGCCGCTGCCAAGACCTGCAGGTCTCGAGCACTACCGGCGGACACGGTCCTACGAACGACCGTGGAGCCAGGGGCGGCATAGGACAGGTACTGGGTCATGCTCTGTTCTCCGGTGACCAGGATCTTTCAGATCTAGAAAATTGGCAAGGAGTCTGCGGGCTACTAGGGGGCTCACACCGCTCGGCTGATGATCACTCCCATGATCGCGGTGCCCTTCTGTGCCCCGGCGATGTCCGTCGAGAGGATGTCGTGCGTCGCGAGTCCCGCCAGAGCCACGGCGCGAGCTGCCTCGATGTCTCGAGGGTGACCCGCCTGGAAACAGGTCAGCGTGAGCGTAGACAGGACCGGAGGAGCCGGAACGTCTGCCTCTCCGTAGACCACCGTGGTACCCACGTCCTCGGTCGGGATTCCCTCGAGGTGCAGCGCGAACTCCTTGCCGTCGCCGCATCCGGACAGACGGATGTTCGCGAGCACGTCGCTTCCGACGATCACCATGATCGCGATCGATGCTCGGGCAAGGCGCTGCAGCTCTGCCGCGGAGCCCGAGTGCACCGTGTGATTCTGGAGGTGAGACAGCGTCGTGTAACTTGCGAACTGGGGCATTACTCACCTCTCGAAATGGCTACGATCATCCCGAACAGTCGGTCCCCCTTGGAGGACGCCACGCACTCGGTGGACACGATGTCGTGACTCGCCGGAAGCCTTGCGATGGCAGCGGTGCGCTCCGCTTCCACGTCCCGACGATTGTCGCACTGGAAGAAAACCACGGCAGCGTCGGGAGTGACCGTCGTGGGAGCGGAGGTGTTCCGCAAGAACGCATCGGTGAGGCGGTCGTTGACGTTGTCGATGACCTCGACCGACACGGACGCCACGTGACCGTCCCCACAGGCAGCGAGACGAAGTCCCGTGAGGTACTCGTACCCGTCGTCGTACAGAGCCAGGAGAGTCTCCGCGAGCATGCGCTCGAGGTCCCTCGCCTCTCCGGCGTACACCGTACGACGACCGACGTTCGAACCTGCGGCATAGGAAGCGTACTGAGCCATGGTCTCACCTTTCAACGCGGGCCGTGAGCCGCGACGATCATTCCGCCCACGTTCTGACCCTTCGACGTTCCCGCGAGGTCGGTCGAGTAGACGGCTCCCGATACCCGACCGAGAGCGATGTTCCACTGGGTGTCCACGTCCCGAGGCGACCCCACCTCGAAGACGAAGATCTCGCAGAGGCCGAGTTCGGGCAAGATCGCTGCCGAGTCGTCACCCTGGTAGAAGTTCGATCCGAGATTTACGACCGTCGTCGCTTCCAGAGTGATCGAGTACTCGTTTCCGTCTCCCCCTCCGGAGAGTTCCGCCGAGACGAGCACCCGGGCTCCGGCGGTATACATGGAGGCCAACGCCTGGTTGGCCATGAGTTCGAGTTCGGAAGCACGTCCGGAACAGACCGTCCTATGCTCCAGAACCGTTGCGGCGGCATTCACGGTGGCGTACTGGGTCATCGCCCCCAGGTTCTCCGAGGATGCGCTGGAAGGCAAGCGATGGGGCCGCTATTCTCGTAGGGGTGACCTCCGACCTGTCCAAGACCGAGCCCGCGTCCCTGGAAACCAGGCGGCTGGAGTTCCTCGCCCAAGAGCTGCACCGTCGAGGGACCCCCGCCGAGACCGTGCGAGCCTATCAGGGGGCCTGGAATCGGTTTCACCGGTGGTGCCAGAAGCTCGGACGAGCCTCCCTTCCATGCAGCATCGACACGGCCATCCTCTACCTGACCCACCTGGCCGACCCCGAGCGCCCCCGGGAAGACGACCATCACCACGGTGGCGCCTGTCGGGTCTCGACCATCGACCAGGCGATGGCAGCCATCTGCTACGTGCACCGGATCGAGGGTCTCGTTCCCCCTCGCGAGTCGCGGTTCGTGAGAGAGCACCTGAAAAAGGTGCACGTGGCCCTGAGATCCCCGAAGAAACAGGCGGCGCCACTTCTCGTCGAACACCTGAAACTCATCTCCTCGTCCCTGACTCACCTCGACCCCGTGGACCAGAGAGACCGCGCCGTCCTCCTGGTGGGGTGGGCGGCCGCCATGCGCCGGAGCGAGATCTCGTGCCTCG
>JBAZXU010000019.1:0-6873 GCA_041659705.1 Sphingomonas sp. | reverse complement strand
TGCATCTCACAGATCAGCTTCTCAACAAGAGGGGATTCTTTTTTTTCATGATAAATAGTTTTAAAATGTTCATCTTAAAACTATTGGAAAATCACGAGAAAATTACCGATAGGTTTAGTTCAACGTAGGAAGCTACACGCAGGGGCGGATTGCGGGCGATTTCCTGTCAAGCCGAAATGCAGCCTGAGCGGAAAGATGCCCACCGAAAACCACTGCTGCCGCACTTGACGGGTAGCTGAAGTTATAGCCTGTATTTCAGTCAATTTCTTTAATAATTTCAGTTAATCCGTTCTTGATTCCAACAAAATAGTCGCCTTTTTTAAATTCCGGGATTATCACATTGTCAATTATCTTTTTGGCTTCTTCATCTTTAAGTTTTTTCTCTAAGCCATATCCGACTTGAATTCGAATCTGTCGAATTTGTTTCCCAAAAACTATTGTAATTCCGTTGTTTTTGTCCTTTTGTCCAACTCCCCAATTGTTAGCCAATTTTAATGAGTAGTCAAATAACGTCTCAAAAGGCTCAAATGATTTTATAGAAACAATAACGATCTCATTCGTTGTCTCTTTCTCTTGTTGCCCAACTATCGAATTGAGTTCTAAAATCTGCTCACTTGAAAAAACACCTTCAAAATCATTTACATAACCTTCTCTGTAAGGGAATTTGAAGTCACTTTGCGAAAAAATTGTCTGCGAAATGAAGATTAAAAAAAATCCGAGTAATAATGTTTTTCTATTCATAGTTGTGTCGTTTCAAGTTGCTTATCGGGTAACTCAGGCGGGTTACCCCGCCCTTGTCCCCTAAGAACCGTACGTGATAGTTTCCCATCATACGGCTCAAGTTCTCTAAAGGCAGATTAAACCACCCAGAAAGGTACAAAATAAAGTACCAAGCTTTTACAATACTTTGAAATAATGCTCTTACAGAATAAACTGTTTCAGGAGCACATCCACCAGAAGGAGGATTCATTTGCAATCCCCGAATAAGAAGCTTATTACAACTTTCTTGTAAAAGAGAACCAGATGGAATTTAGCACAGTTTTCACTGGAGGCAAATTTAGAACCTCTATCCAACTCGTTACAAGAAGGCGTTCGCTTTTTCCATCATCTCATACCTGCAAAATATTGTAATTGCCTTACGGCAACCCTACCCGAAAAGGTGGGGAACTTTACAGGCTTACCAAGTTCCGTCCAAATAACAGGATGGGTTAGGTGCTGCCTATATACCGGAAGATCAACGTCCATGTGCTTGTAGTTAACGTACTTACATCTTGTCTTCTTGCCATTTTGGCCAATGTGTGTCAACAACTTTCACATTTTTAGCGCATTACGGTACGTCCACGGCAGTTCACATTATATTCACCATACCACCCAAGCCGACACCTTCCGGAATGTTGTTATCCGTCGGGGAATCTTTTCCCGGCAGCTTCACACCCCAACGTTGCCATTGACGCATGTGCCGGTAGGCTACTCATGATGGAACATGAGATTAATTCAGTCTATAAAAGAACGATTAATAGTTATTTGGACAGCCCCGTGTCGCACTTAATATAGGCTATAACGGTTGGCGGTATGAAATCGTTGGGGATTGCGGGCTACAAACCTGTCCAGTTACACCGAACTTGATGCGGGGCAGAGCGTTCGAATAACCACTAAAACCCCAATGTTTTATACCGCTTGTTACCGCCTGGTGTTCTGTGTTTTCCGTCATTTTTCTTTCAATTTGCTATTTTGTTACGGTCTGCTGTGCGTTAGCATTCAACAAATAACCCATTATTTTTGTAACGGAATTATTATATTTGTTTTTATTGTGTCAACATGTTTTATACAATTGAAAATTAATAACCTATTGATTGAATTTATACTGTCCTCAAGTACCTTAGTTTTTAATTGACTTTCTAATAGCTGATCATGCGCAACTGCAAGTTGAATTGTAAACTTTTCATTTGCTTGATAATAACCAATAAAATATGAACCAAGTATGAAAACTAAAGCAATAAATATTTTGATCAAAATTTTCATATACATTAATTTATAATAATGTTGAAACTTTAAAAAACCTTGAAATCAATTTAATACAATAATATTATTTCATCATTAAAAAAGTTCTTTTTGCTGATCTAAATTATCTTTGTATTTCCGTTGGATATAATCATTCCGAAAAATCTTTGGTGCGCTTAGTTCTGTCATTGCTTCGATAATATCTCTTGCAAGTTCAGGCGAGGACATATAAATACTGAAAATTTTGGAATGACGATGCAATAATCTTTCAACTAGAATTGGTTCTACTTTATATTGAATCAACAATATCAATGCTCTTTGAATTATTTGACTTCCAAAGTCCCGTTTATAAAGTGACTCTATTAACCTTTCTAAAATATGATTTCCTTCACCTGAACGGTAACGATTACGGTTTATTAAGATGAGTTCCAAATAGATTAATATTGTCAAAGAGTTTTCTCTAAAATCCATTTCAAGATCTTTTGATAATCGATGCAAAGTCTCATCAAATATGTTACCTTTTTTGTGATTCAAGTATTCTTCCTCGGGGAACCAACTTTGTAGTTCTTTTATAATATTTAAATATTCAAATGCTTCACTTGGATTCTCTCTAATCATATATATTAGATCATGAGAAATTCTCATAAAAGATTCTTCAACTAATTGAAAGGGAATCATTTTAGCAATCGGAATAACATTTTTGAATTCAATAATGACTTTTAAATACTCAATATGGTTAAAGCCTTCATCATGTAATACATGATTCCATTCTTCTGATAAATAATTCATTGATTCTTGAAAAAATTCAACTATCATTTTATCACTCACTGGCATAAATCTTGAAAGATCGGCCAATAACTTCATGTATTCTAATATTGCATTAGGATTTTCACTTGCAATATACTTTATATCATGAGAAAGGCGACGTAAAGATTCCTCATAAAACTCGGAAAAAAATCTTCTTCCAACTGGGTAATATTTACGCAATTCATTTATTAATTTTAAATATTCAAATGAGGAATATGGGTTTTCACTTATAAAATGGGGCATATCCTTTGATAATCTATGTAACGATTCTTCAAGAAAATCTCCTTTAAATCTTCGTTTAAATGGATAGAATTTATTTATTTCATTCAAAAGCTTAATATACTCTAAAGTAGCAAATGGATTTTCCCTATCAATGAACCCAATATCTCTTGAGAAACGATGAAATATTTCATCTAATATTTCAGGTTTAAAAATTATACTTAGTGGATAATAAGTTTTTAGGTCAATTAGAATTTTTAGATATTCAATTGCTGCTTGTTGATTATCTCGGTAAGCAAAATTCATGTCCTTAGAAATGAATTGTAATATTTTGTTTAGTTCTATTGGCTCAACTTGCAATTTTAACACACTTATCTTTCTCATAAGTGAGATTTGTTGTCTTCTAGTCAATGCTTTTCCTTTAAACCATTCAAAGACTTTCAACCCTTCAACTGAAAATATATCATGGAATCTGTGCAAAAATGAATCAATCGCTAATGAAGTTAATTCAGGTTTATTCTTTAATATCTTATCAACATTAATAATTATATGGTTTTCTTTTGAAAACTTAAACTCGTTGTCAAAGAATGAAAGTATAAGTTCAAAATCGTTACAGGCTACTTTCGCTGAATCTGAAAAATTATGGTTCACCTTTGATTTACACTTGCAAAGCAGAATATCATCATCTTTTTCAATGACTTCTATCCACTCATTAAGTTTTGCAGTTGCATTATAATTTCCTACTAGTGTCCAAAGTTTTGCTAATCGCTTCCACAATAATTTGTTTTTATTAGTCTCATCTCTATCCTGTGATTCATATTTCGGTTCACTTGTTCCATCTCCTGTTTTTTCACTGGCATCAAATATTTCAAATTTAATTTTTTCATTTTCACCAGAAATTGCAAGCCATAAGAAAATTAGGTTTTGTGAATACATACCTAAATGTTCAATAACTTGCTTGTGCGGCAAAATTTGATTTTCCTTTATTGGAAAGTCAACATTGCCATTTTCAAATAGTGATTCAATGTCGGGTTTAATTAAATCGTGAATAATTAGGTCAAATTCTTTGCTATTTGATTTGATAATTTGTGGAGCATGTTCAAAAAGAAAATTTTGTATGTTGTAATGTTTGTGCAACCAATTGTAACCAAAACAAAATTTAAAAATATACCGTTGATAAATTTTATCTCTACTTCTTTCACATTGTTTAAGTGCAACGCGAAGCATAAAATCAGCTGCTAAAAACTCACCAAATGTCTTATGTAGAAATTCGTAATTTAATTTTTCAACTTCACCTTCTGTCGTTGATTTATTCTCATGAATAAAGAAGAACCCCCCAAGTACATTATTGGATTGAATTTTAGATTCAAGCAAACCAAATGCATCCAATTCATCTGAAAGCTTTTGGGTGTCTTTATGGGTGGAATCATTAAGAAACATCATTAGAGCAATCATACCTAGTCTTAAACGAAACAACTCATCTTCTTTGTGTTGTTGTTGCAGATTTGCATTGGCATATAGGGGATTTTTCTTAAGTTGTCTTTCAATAAAGCTGTTTAATAATGAATCATATAGTTTACTCTGGTTAAAATTCTTCTCCATTGTCATGTGCTGTAGTTCAGATTTTTCAAAATCATAAACTGCAAGCATGAACATCAATAGCGGTTCTTGAGCTAGATGTAGAATTTTTTCGTTATTGGGTATTACAAGTTTATAGTTTTCTTTAGTTTGCTTTTCATTCCATATCTTTACCCATAGATCTCTCCTTTTTTGATCAAAACTATCAAGTTTAATAATTTTGGTACCATCTGGGATATAAACATCCTGCATAACTGTGATGCGACTAGTTAATATAACTCTCACGCAAATGCCATGCGTTAATGCTGTATCCTGAAAATCTTTAATAGTATTCAGATAATTATTCAATTCTGTATTTGATGATTGCATTAGTTCGTCAAAACCATCCATAATTATAACAGGAATCCTTTCTTTGAATTCCTTAGCCCAATCAAGCCAATTAATATCGGAAGTGTTTTCAATAGATTTTGAAAGTCCTTTATTAATATGCTCTGAGATATTCGCTGTATTAGATGCAACACTTCTTAATTTTATTAAAAATGGAATAAAGTCATTTGTTTCACAAAGCAAACCAGCAAACATTTTACTGAGCATTGATTTACCTGCTCCTGGATTTCCTAATAAAATGATTGGTTTGTTTGCAGAATTTGGGTCAATGAGTGTTTGTAATAAATAATTACCAATATTCTCACCTTTTTCACCATTTTCACCTAGTGAATTTGCAGTTAAAAAGCCTTTCTTATGTTCCTTTCGCCTGTATATAATGGACTGAAAACTTTGTGCAATGTATATCTCTTTATTTTTAGGGTAAATGATTCCCTCAATGTCTTCATTCTCAATGAGAGGCTTATTCAATTCTGATTTTATCTTGTTTTGATGTGCAGTTATATTTTCCCTTATTTTTTCGGATAATGAATTTAATAATTTATCCGTTTGCAATTTGAATAGCTTTTTGTAAGAATTATTAAATGATGGGAAACCACTTTCGTTAATGAATGTTGATTTTTTTAATTCTTCAATTGACTTAATTAATTGTTCAGTGTGTTTGATAAAATTATCATGTATTTTTCTTTCACTAGCATCTAAACTCTTTGAAACTTCTTTAAGTTCTTTTATAATTTTAGCTTTCTGTGTAGTATCAGACCAAAGTGCAAACTCTGGAAATTCGCTTGAAAAATTAATGATAAATGCATTGTAATTTAAACTTATACTATTTATATATTTTTCTTTAACCTTTGAAATATCAATCTTTTTAAGATCTGGTTTTTCTTCCTTACACTTATCTGCAAGTTTAAATAAACTGGATAAAATTGGTTCAATAATTTTTAATGCATGTGCACTAATATCCTCTTTTAATAGGTAACAATGAGATGGAAGTTTAAGATTGGTTGATTCTTTATCACAATCTTTGCTGAGTTTTTCTAATTCCTTTCTGTCTTCTTCTTCTAATTGAACGTGTTCCAAGATGACTGTTAAAACAGGCATAATATTATCTTTCACACTATTCTTGATCGATAAATGGAAAAGCATATAATTCACAATACTTGAAAGCTCATATCTATCAATAGCAAATTTTTCTCTACCCCTATCTTTATATTTAAATTTATCAGGTAACCATGAAAGTAGTTTAGATGCACGCAATGATGCTGCATCAATACCAGAACAAAAATTTGCAATTGCCGTTAATGGTGTTGGTGCAAGAATTAGGGATGCAATTCTTCCTGCCGTTATAAAATAGCCACCGTATTGGTCAATTTCTTCATCAAAAGAAGCGATTCTATTTTTCTTGAAGTAATCAATTACATCAGAGAGATTTATGTCTTTCCTAATCATTTGATAAATGGTTTATAAGTAAGAATAAAAATAGTTTGAATAAGAAAATATAATATAAGGTGTGGGAAACTGAATTCTTTGACAAAGCGTTGGTTTCAGAGCTGGCTTGTGGGGTAATGGCAATGTGTGCAATATGTGGCGGCAATAAAATTGTTTTTAAAAAATGTACGGTGTGCAAAAAATATAAAACATCGGGTCGGCACGAGTGTCGGCTTTCTTGTCTAATCAATATTTCTTTTCCTTTCTTTTCTTTCACAATGGTTTACTTTTCAATTTATGTATGTCGTTTCTGTCGCACTTACACTTGGCGGTAACGTATTAGCGTTTTATTTTAGGTTTCCCCAAATTTATGTAAAATATTGGTATACGGCAAATTGCGGGAATTAATTTTGAGAGAGGTACAAAAGGGGAAATGGAAAATCAAACCGAGTTGGA
>JBAZXU010000018.1:0-7964 GCA_041659705.1 Sphingomonas sp. | reverse complement strand
TTCGGCAAACTCAAGCAACAGCGCCGCATTGCCACCCGCTACGACAAAACCGTCCTGTCGTTCGAGAGCTTCCTCAACCTCGCCGCCGCACGGCTATGGCTGAAGTCTTTTGTCAACGCCGCCTAAATGCCGTTATCGCCACCGAATTGTTTCTGATTTTCAAAACGCCTTGGGTGCTGGTGGCAGCCGTTGTTATTCATGTTGCCGGTTATGGGGCATGCCTGAGCGAGCCACGCTTTTTTGACCTTTGGCTGGTTAAGGCATCGCGCTGCCCGCGTGTGCGCAATTACAAGTTGTGGCGATGCAATTCCTATCGGGCCTGACCGCCGATCAGCGGCTTTTTGCGCGCGAGGCGAGTGCCGGCAAGCGCCTGCCTTATGCCAGGCTGGTCGACGATCGAACGATTGAAACGCGCGACGGTTTGCTGATGCACGTTATCCAACTCGGCGGCCTGTTGTTCGAAACCGCCGATACCGATGAGCTCAACTACCGAAAGGTGCTTCGAGACGCGACGTTAAAGGCGATCGGATCGTCACGCTTTGCGCTTTATCATCATGCGATCCGCCGGCGGGTGACGCCCGACACCGCAGCCGAATTTCCCGATCGTTTCTCGGCTGAACTTGATGCTGCCTGGCGGGCCAAACTTGCCGACAAGAAGCTGTTTGCCAACGAGCTGTTTATAACAGTGGTGCGGCGCCCCTTGCAGGGCAGAGGCGGAACTGCCAGCCGCATCGGGCGCTTTTTAGGGCGTGGCATCGGGGCGGCTGAGGCGGCGTCACAACTCGCCACCGAGCGGCGCGCGCTTGATGCTGCGACCGAGCAACTGGTTGCCGCCCTTGGCAGCTACTCTGCCCGCGTGCTGAGCGTGTACGACACGCCAAACGGACCCTGTTCAGAGCCGTTCGAATTTTTATCGGCCCTGTACAATGCCGAACTACGGCCGGTCCGATTGCCGCACGGCGATGTTGGTGATTACCTGCCATATCGGCGGGTGAGTTTTGGCCAGGACACAGTAGAGCTTGGGCCTGCGGGTGCTGCTGAACGATCTTTCGGGGCGATTGTGTCGATCAAGGATTATCCGGGCGAAACGACGCCGGGGATGCTCGACGATCTGTTGCGCGTTCCCTGCGAGCTGGTTGTCAGCCAAAGTTTCGGTTTTGTCGATCGGCAGGCAGGGCTCGGCGCGATGAATCTGGCGCTGCGCCGGATGCGCGCTTCAGACGACGAGGCGCTCAGCCTGCGCAGCGACCTTTCCTCGGCCAAGGACGATCTCGCAGCAGGTCGCGCAGCGTTTGGCGAGCATCATATGACAGTGCTGGTGCGCGGCGCCTCGCTTGAGGAAGTCGATAATGGCGTTGCCGATGTGCAAGCCGCGCTTAGCGATTTGGGAATTATTGCGGTGCGCGAGGAAATTGGGCTTGAGCCTGCATTCTGGGCTCAGTTTCCCGGCAATTTCAAATTCATTGCCAGGCGTGCGTTGATTGCGACCAGCAATTTTGCTAGCTTTGCCAGCGGTCATAATTTTCCGATTGGCCGCGCCTTTGGCAATCACTGGGGCGACGCGGTCACGGTTCTCGAAACAACGGCTGCCGGGCCTTATCATTTCAATTTTCATCAGGGCGATTTGGGCAATTTCACGGTGATTGGCCCCTCTGGCTCCGGCAAGACTGTCGTGCTGAATTTCCTGCTCGCCCAGGCGCGTAAATTCCACCCGCGCATCATCTTTTTCGACAAGGATCGCGGTGCTGAACTGTTTATTCGGGCTATTGGCGGAACTTATGACGTGCTGCGGCCAGGCGTTACATCGGGCTTGAACCCGCTGGCGCTTGCCGATACGGCTGAAAATCGCCGGTTTTTAGCAGCGTGGATCGCCCAGATTGCCGCTGTGCCGGGCACGGAACTGGCACCAGAGGACGTGGCACGCATCAAAGAAGCGGTCGATGCCAATTTCGCGGCTCCCATGGCATATCGGCAGCTGCGCTACTTTGTCGAGTTGTTGCGGGGTGGCCACCGACCCCATATCATCGATTTATGGTCAAGGTTGCGCCCATGGTGGGGCGATGGCGAGCATGGCTGGGCGTTTGACAATAGCGTAGACCGAACCGACCTTAGCGCGAACGCTATCGGGTTCGACATGACGCGCATCCTTGACGATCCGGCTCTGCGTACCCCCGTAATGATGTATCTGTTCCATCGGGTTGAAGCCCGGCTCGACGGTACGCCGTCAATCATTGTGATCGATGAAGGATGGAAGGCGCTCGACGACGATGTGTTCGTTGCCCGGATCAAGGATTGGGAAAAAACAATCCGCAAGCGCAACGGCATTGTCGGCTTTGCCACCCAAAGCGCTGAAGACGCACTTGGCAGCCGCATTGCCAGCGCGATTGTTGAACAGGCCGCGACACAGATATTCATGGCCAACCCCAAGGCGCAGGCGCGCGATTATATGGACGGATTTGGGCTGACGGCGCAGGAATATGACCTGGTTCGCACACTTCCCGACCGTGCCCGCTGTTTTCTCGTCAAACACGGCAACGACAGCGTTGTTGCGCGGCTTAACCTTAGCGGTGAGGAAGACATGCTCACCATCTTGTCAGGTCGCGAACGAACCGTGCGGCTGCTCGACGAAATCAGGGCACGAACCGGGGACAACCCCACCGATTGGTTGCCAGAACTGCTGAAGACCGCCTAATGGCCCAATGCCGCGCCTTTGATCCGCTTAGCCCCTATGCAACCGAGCTGGTCGGTTTTGTGAGCTGCCATGCACGCGCGCTTGGTGAAGAGGGGTATAATGCGCTTGGCACAGGCTCGCCCGTTGGGCTGGCGATCAGCGGCCTTATCGCCATCTACATCGCGTTGATCGGCTATCGACTGTTGCTGGGGGGCGTGCTCAGCCTTGGGCACGGCGTTGCCTCCGCTTTCAAGATCGGACTTGTCGTTGCGTTGTCAACGCAGTGGGCGGCCTATCATGTGCTGGTATATGATGTGGTCGTTTCAGGGCCCGATGCGCTGGCCGCGCGCGTGCTTGCCCCATCGGGTCTTGGTGGTGACAGTGCAGATGGTCTTACGGCGCGCATACAGAGCAGCTATGCAGTGCTTGATGCGCTCCTTCACCCTGATCCGGCACTGATAGTCGCCGCGCCCTCGCCGTTACCAGAAAGCGCAGACGGCAGCGCTGTGGCACCGCCGCGTCGTGCATCTG
This sequence comes from Sphingomonas sp., assembly GCA_041659705.1. Classification (GTDB taxonomy): domain Bacteria; phylum Pseudomonadota; class Alphaproteobacteria; order Sphingomonadales; family Sphingomonadaceae; genus Sphingomonas. Next base: position 4,762 of record JBAZXU010000018.1, on the reverse strand, counting down.
TCAACATTCCTTCGCCAATCCTGCTCTCGACCGCCAGCGCTTTTTTGCTTGTGGGTACTCTTGCCGGGCTATTATCGGTGCGCGTAGTTGCCGGGTTGTTGCTGGCGCTTGGCCCCATATTTATCGGGTGCTTTCTGTTTGAGACAATGCGCGGGTTGTTTGTCGGCTGGGTACGCGGGCTGGCTGGAGTCGCGCTTGGCGCGGTGGCAGTGCCCGCTGTCATCGCGCTGGAAATGGCGGTGTTGGCGCCACAGGTCCAGGCGCTCGCCGCAGCGGTTGCAGCGGGGGAGCTTATCCCCATCCTGTCCGGCGAAATTTTGGCAACAACGGCATTGTTCGGCCTGATAATTCTTGCAGCTCTGGTAGTTACGGCGCGAACCGCCGCGGGTTTTCGCTTGCCTGACCCGGTTCGCAATATCATGACTGATATCAATGAAAGGCGACCCACCGGCATGGTAAAAGCTGAAGTTGGCAGGGCTGCGGACCCAACCATGCTACTGAATAACGCACGCTCGCGCGCCAGCAGCATTGCCGATGCGGTATTCCATCTTGATCGCCATGAAGCGCGAGCGACGCTGATTGCCCAGAGCAGGCGCAGCGCAACTATCCAGGATATCGACATGCGCGACCGTGCCGACGACAGTGTCCAGCCGCTTGGCCAGCGCGCGAGGCGGGGCGCGCCTCGCGCCTCCATGGCCGCAACCAGACGGGATGCGGTGCAATGACCGACCAACCACGGGTCGATAGCGACGCGACACCGCGCACCAGCTATTATGCGCTGGCCGAAAGCTGGGCCGCCGACAGGCGTGACGGGCTGCGGCGATCCCGAACTATCGCCTGGACGGTTGCTGGAATAGCCATCGGTATCGCAGCGCTGGAGGCGGTGGCGCTTGCAGCGCTCGCCCCGCTTAAAACGGTGGTGCCCTATACGCTGCTCGTCGACAGGAACACCGGGTTTGCGCAGGCGCTAAAAGGCACGGAAATAGACCAGATCGCGCCCGATGCAGCGCTTACCCAATCACTGCTTGCGCAATATGTCGTGGCGCGCGAGAGTTTCGATATCAGCAGCATATCGAGCCAGTACCGGAAGGTCGCGCTCTGGTCCGCCGATACTGCCCGGCGGCGTTATCTGGCGCTCATCCCGCCCAGCAACCCTGAAAGCCCCTTAAGCCGCCTGCCGCGCACCTCGGTTGTGGTAACGACCATTCGCAGCGTATCGCCGCTCAGCGCCAATACCGCGCTGGTGCGGTTTGAGACCCGGCGGATCGACCAGGGTCAGGAGGCGGGAGCAAGCACCGCGTCGGTTGCAATCATCAGCTACCGGTTTGCGCGCCTGCCATGGTCGATCGAGGACCGACTAGTCAATCCGCTGGGGTTTCAGGTAACAAAGTACCGCGTCGATCAGGAAGCGCCGCCCGCCGTCGCACCGACGACTGCTTCGGTGGTAACCCCTGCTATATCAAGCAGCGCGCCATGAAGGCTGTGGTTCTCGCAATTGCGATCCTCGCCGCGCCGTGCCTGGCCGAAATAAGCCCGCGACCCGGTCCTGGCGATCTGCATATACAGTCGGTTGTTTATGACCCCGAACAGGTTGTCGCTTTGCGCGTCGCGCCGGGTTACACGCTGACAATCGAACTTTCGCCCGATGAACATATCGAAAATGTGTCGATTGGCGATGGCGGCGCATGGCAGGTGGTGCCAAACAAACGTGCCGACCGGTTGTTCATCAAGTCGCAGGGCAACCCGCCAAAGACGAACCTGACTGTCATCACCGATGTTCGGCGCTATAATTTTACGCTTTATGGAGCGAGCGCGGACGACCCCGCTTTTCCATATTCGGTTCGCTTTACCTATACAGCAACGACCCTTGCACCGCAGACCGTGCTCGATGTTGAACCTACAAGCTATCGCCTTAAGGGCAACCAGGCACTTTGGCCAACGGCAATATCTGACGACGGGCAGTTTACGTCGATCATCTGGCCCACAGACACGGCAATTCCGGCAATTTATCTTGTCGACGCGCGCGGCCGGGAATCGCTTGTCAACGGGATGGTTCGTGATGGCGCTTATGTGATTGAAGGGGTCGCACCCCGTGTGAATTTCAAATTGGGCAAAGCCAGCGCCAGTGCGATTCGGCAAACATTGGAAGCACAACGCAAGTGACAATTGCAGCGCATGACCCGCGCGAAGCGCTGTTCACCCGCGACGTGCGCCCCATCATCACGCCGCCGCGCGGCGCCATATCTGGCGCTGCTTTTGCAATATTGTGCGCGGTGCTCGCAATTGGCCTGTTCCTACTTCTCGATGCCCGCAGGCGTGCGCTGACCACCGGCCACGGCGCCTTTTCCGCGTCCCTGGGGGCGCCTGCCGCGCCGCCGCCGCCACTGGTCGTTCCGCCCGCGCTACCCGCGTTGCGGCCGGCACCGATAGCGCTGCCAGCCGCAATTGCGCCCCGGCCAAGCCCGCTGCACTTGGCCGCACCCACGCGACAAGTCACTGCCGCTCCTCTGGCTCTTTCCCCGGCGCAATCTGCCCCCGCCACGACGACTGCAAAGGAGCCACCAATACTGATCGACCTGACTAATGGCACAGGCGGCGTGGCGGAAGTGGAGACCCGAGCGAGCGCCGCTGCGGCCCCGGCCGATAATGATGGCGCGGTTCGCGCCACCGTAATCCGCAATCGGCAATCGCTGATATCGCAGGGCACGTTGCTCTCCGCTGTACTGGAAACCCCGCTCAACTCCGATCGCCCCGGCCTTGTCCGCGCGCTCGTTTCCCGCGACGCTCGCAGTTTTGATGGAAGCCGCGTGCTGATCCCGCGCGGCAGCCGGCTAATTGGCGAGTTCAAGGCCGATACCAATCCCGATCAGCGCCGCGTGCTTGTTACCTGGACGCGGCTGATCCGGCCCGACGGGGTAGCGATTCGCATCGGTTCGCCTGCCGCCGATACGCTTGGCGGCTCGGGCATTGCCGGCCGCGTGAACACCCATTTTCTTGAGCGCTTTGCCAATGCGGTGCTGCAATCTGCGCTGACAATCGGCGTTGAACAGGCGGCCCGGCGCGGGAGCGACTCGGTATTTGTGGGGGTGCCCGGCCAGGTCGGGCAGAGCCTGTTGCCCAACATAGCACCGCGAACCACGATCAAGGTTCGCGAGGGCGCTGAGATTGCCATTTTCGTCGCGCGTGATCTCGATTTCAGCGGTACGCCGCCCGTGCGATGACCGAATTTGCCAACGACACCGGCATGCAGTTTCTGCCGTTTCGGTATCTCGATGTTTATCTGACTCCGCTGCTGCCAATGCTGGCGCGTGCCGATGTGACCGACATTTTTATCAATCGCCCCGGCGAAATATGGGTAGAAACGCTCAGCGGTGCACTTGAGCATCATGTAATGGCAGAGCTTGACGAGGAGCATCTCTGGCGGCTTGCCCGCCAAATTGCCAGCCTGGCGCATCAGGGCATCAGCCGCGAACACCCGCTACTGGCCGCCACCTTGCCGGATGGCGCGCGCGTGCAGATCATCGGGCCGCCCGCTACGCGCGGCCCGATGGCGCTGGCGATCCGCAAACATGTCGTCGCGGATTTGACGCTCGCTGATTATGCAGCGGATGCAGCTTTTGAAGGCGCCATATTGCCGTCGGACACACCAACTGAGCCTGCAACACAACCGTTTCTCTCCACCGCGAGCCTTGCCACCGATCTTGCTGCTGCGGTGAGGGCGCGCAAAAACATTTTGGTATCGGGGGGCACATCAACCGGCAAAACAACATTCCTAAACGCCTTAATTAGGGAAATACCGACCAGCGAACGGTTAATCTTGATTGAAGATACGCCGGAACTGAAGCTCTACCACCCCAATGCGGTTGGGTTGGTGGCGGTCAAAGGCGATTTGGGTGAGGCGCGCGTGACGGCGGATGATTTGCTGCAAGCGTCGCTGCGCATGCGGCCTGACCGGATAATCCTTGGCGAACTGCGCGGGGCGGAAGCCTATACTTTTCTGCGCGCGGTTAACACCGGGCATCCTGGTTCGCTCACCACTATCCACGCCGACAGCCCGCAACGAGCGATTGAACAAATGGCGCTCATCATTCTCCAATCCGGCGCGCAACTGCGGCGGGCTGACATTATCGATTATGTGCACAGCGTGGTGGACGTGTTCGTGCAGCTCGAACGGCGCGGCGGCAAGCGACGGGTATCGCGGATTATGGTGAAATAACCCGCTCGGGTCGGTGGCGTTGACGGGATCGGCACGCACATAGTTGTACCAGTTGAGCCCGTCGCCATAGCCGATGGGGTCTGTCTGGAGAAAACGGCCAAGCGTGGGCGAGTACATACGCGCCTTGTAATCATAAAGCCCAAGCTCGGGCAGCCATTTCTGCCCGGTAAACTGGAACCGCCCGATATTGCCTGCACCCGGTATGCCATACGCTTCTGGGCGTCCTCATTGTCGTCGATTTCGCGCTGGATGCGGAATTCGGCGCGGTAAAAGAGGCTGGCGAGCGATCGGCACAGATCTTCAAGATCGGGTTCGAGTTTTGTGTCGATCATGGTGGCGATGAGGACGTCGAACATGTCGGTAATGTGCGCCACCAAAGCCCGATCCCATGGCTCAAGCGGCAAAGCCGGGTCAGTCGCATGGACTTGTACCGGTTTCGTGCCGGTGACTTGAGCGTAAAACACTCGATCAAGGAGACCGGAGAGATGATGAAGCATACGGATGATTTCAAACGCGAGGCTGTGCGGATCGCACTGAGCAGCGGAC
>JBAZXU010000017.1:0-11235 GCA_041659705.1 Sphingomonas sp. | reverse complement strand
TTGCTGGAGCCGATCGGCAACATCCCGCCAGCAGAAGCCGAGCAACGATACTATGCCATGCTGGACGACATCCCCATGGCCGCGTAACTCAAACCAAATGGCCTCCGGCGATCCCGGTGCGGTTCAGGGCCAGCCAGAGATATTGCGCAAAAAGTCCGACGCCATATGAGTGAAAAAAAGGGGCCGGCGAACCGACCCCTTCCAACAAACCCAATCTCAGCCAAACCTCAAAAGCCAACCCCAAGCTGAATGCGCACAGAACGCGGAGCCTGATAGGTATTAGGCAAGCCATAGGTCGCCAATGGCGCGCCGCCGTTAGTTGTTCCATTTTCCTGAAAGTCAAGCTTTGAACGGACGTTGAAAACATTCGTCACCGACACACGAATGAAAGAATTGAAAGTGTCGGTTGGAAGTTTTACCTGGGCGTCAAGATTAACTTGTGCAAGCCAATCAGATTTGAACCTGCTGCCGCGCGGCAGCAGTTGCAGCGTGCTTGGGATAGCTGGATTAGTGCTGTTGACCACGGTAAAGCCAACGGGATTGGTTACTACATTTCCCTGTCCGTCGAGGTTGCAATAAAACGCGGACGCCCCATAGAAACGGCCCGCCAGGTTTGCGTCGGCATTGGCGGGTGCACGCCCAAAACATCCAAAGCTGCGGGGCGACGAGAACGACGCGTTGGCCCCAAATGTCAGCCACTTTGTCGGAGCATAGCTACCAAAAACCTTGATGTTGTGCGTGCGGTTATTTGGCAGCAGGCCAAAACTGCCAGTCGTCAGCGCAGGAAGATCGAACGCCGTCGTCAAACCAGAATCCGTCTGGCCGTTGTCCGAGCGAATACCGCCTTCGATGTTACCTTTAAGCTCCGACAACGTGTAGCTGGCGTTCAGCCCCCACTTGCCATCAAATTCACGCTCAAAGGTGAAAGTTGCGCCACGATATAAGCGGCTTGCTTTCGGATATCCGAGTTGCGCCGCCGACAACGTAACGGTTTGCGCGGTCGTTTGGTTTGGAAAAGGCGAGTTGAGCGTAACCACGACATCGCGGCCAGGGTTTATCAGCACATATTGCGACACGCCGTTAAATATACTGGCACAGGCCGCGTCCGTATTTCCAGCCGCCACACAAAGAGCACGTGCGGCTGTGTCGACGGTCGCATCCTCAAGCGAATCGTTAAGGCGCGACGAAGTTAGGAAAACCCCCAATTTAATGCGTCGTCCAATGCGGTGTTCTGCACCCACGATAAACTCGTCCGTCGACTGTGGCTTGAGATTCGAAGCAACGGTTGTTTCAGTGCCGGGCACCGTGCCGTCATTCCTGATCACACAAGCTGTTCCCGCAGGACCGCCCGTTGGACATGCCTCAAACCCTGCTCCTGTGGTAATTGGCGTACCAAGAATAGGAGTATTATCCGCGTTCACACCGTTCAGACGATAATAGGCGTCATAATCAAGTTCAGACCCTGCCAAGCGCACATTGGTGTTCGCTGCAACTGGCAGAAAATACCGACTAAACGACCCATAAAGCTTGGTCTGCCCGTCGCCAAAAACGTCGAGGCTCGCGCCAAGACGCGGCGCCCACTGATCACCCGAACGGTAGAAAGCAACGCCGTTAGCGTTGCGGTTCACAAACCGATCGTTGCGCACCCCAAGGTTAAGCTGGAGACGATTGCCAAATAATGACCAGCTATCTTGCAGATAAAAGGCATCATTGATGGTCTGGAAATTGCCGCCCGAAACAAAGGTCCGCGCAACGACATAATTTGTGCCCCCAGGCAAACCAACCACTGGATCTATCGCGGTAGACGCACCGTTAGCGGTTACATAAGTGTATTGAAAACCGCCATTTGCCTGAATGAACTCGCCAAGGTCTAGATCTTCCCGGTCATAACCTCCACGGAAATGGTGCTGCCCAAACAGGGACACATTCACGTCAAAGTCGCCGCGATAGAATGTACGCTTGTCAAAAGCGAGGTTTGCGTTGGCCGTCGTGTTGCCGATAGGCGCGTTTGCACCGTTACGCTGATCGGTGATCGAGGGCAGGTTTGGCGAGTTCGATTCCACCGTTTCCCGATTTCGGTTGACACCATATGCCCCCGACAATGTCAGCCATGGAGTAAATGTGCCTGTGTACCGCAGCACATAATTGTCGCCGCCCGACCGAAAAACTGTGGGCGAGGCATAGCCACCGGGTTCGTTGGTATTAGGGTTATAGCGCAAACCGAGATTAAGATTTCCAAGAGACGCGGTGCCAAAAGTGTCGCGCGTTGTCGCACTAGATGTATTGAAATAGGTTGCTTCAAGTCGCTGGCCATCAACCACTACTACGTCAAGCTTACCGCCGTAGAAGGGGCTGTCGGTGCGATCGATGATGTATTGACTGCCCACCAACGCCAAATTTGCAGCGCGCAGATTACCAAAATCTTCACAGAATTGTGGGTTGGTGACACAAGAATTTGCAGCAGCTGCTTCCGTTGTAGGCGTAGCCAAACTAGAAGTTGCGGTAAACCCGCCGCGCGACTCAATGTTGCGCGAGTTATACAACGCATAGAAGAACACATGGTCCTTGATGATTGGCCCAGAAAGTTCTGCAATAAATTCCCGCCGCTCAGAAAATGCCGCATCTGCATCTGTGCCAAATGTATTCGGTGTATCGTTGCGCAGCGCGTCTGGTTCATAATTAAACTTCAACCCGCCATGAAACTTATTTGAACCAGATTTAGTTGTCTGGTTGATAACACCACCAGTCGTACGACCGAACTCAGCCGCAATACCACCGTTCTTGACTTCAACCGACTGATAAAAGTCGAATGGAACGGTAACAGCGCCCAGGCCATTGCGAAACTGCGTTATGTTCAAACCATTGATGTAATAAACATTTTCGGAAACGGATGCGCCATTAATCGATGGCAGATTGCCAAATGCCCCATCACCAGCCGTTGTGCCTGGCGACAACAGCGCAACCGAGGTGATATCTCGTGCAACCGGCACACGCTCAGCCAGATCCGCAACATTGACGACCAAACCGGTGGTGTTCCGATTAAAATCGACCACTTTTACACGGCCAGCCGTGACAATAATGTCTCCCGCTGAAGCGGCATCAACAGATGTCAATGTAAACTGGTTGGCCGCCCCTGCCTGCGTTAACTCAACATCGCCATCGGTGAACGACTCATAACCTTCTGCCGTGATGGTAAGCTGTACACCCCTTGCGGCAAAGCCAAAACGCGAAAATTACCGCTACCATCGGTCGTTGCTGTGCGTTTGAAACCCTGATCTTTCGACGTAATTTCAACAGTTGCTCCAACAACCGCCTTGCCGTTTGTACCCTGAACCTTACCGGTTGCAGAAACTTGGTTGTAATCCTGCGCGCTAACGGGCGAAGTCAAGGCGATGGTTGTAAGTACACCGGTTCCGACAAGCGCCAAAGCATGCAACCCCGCGCTCGCACGCAATTTTGCCAAGCCGAAAATTGATTTTTTTGTCACAGTGTTTTGCCCCTCTATCAACAGCCGCCCCGTCGCGCCCAAGCGATAGAAAAGGCCAAAACCATGCCAAGCCCGCCTGCCCAGAACATGCAGCAGCCGACAATGGCCATCAGTGTGGAACGAATTTATTAGAGATGTAAAGTCATGTTTTGGGGTATGTTGCAGTTTTCCGACAGCCGTTGCCGATTTGCACGGATCGGTGTTCCGCGACGCGATATGTTGGCGCAGCAAGCCCGCTCAGCGTATCAGCGGTATTGGCCCGGCAATGAGCGAGGGGTCAATCCGGCTGTCGCGCCATTTCAAACTCCAGTGGAGGTGCGGGCCGGTGGCGCGCCCGGTCATACCCACCGCACCGATTTGCTGCCCGCGCTGCACCTTCTCGCCCGGCTTCACGTCGATCCGCGACAAATGGAGAAACGCGCTGTTCAACCCCATGCCATGGTCGATCATCAGCAAATTTCCTTCAAGCGTAAAAGGATGTGCCGCTGCCAGAATAACAACGCCGTCCGCCGGCGCGAGCACGGGGGCACCGGCAGGTTGCGCAATGTCGGTGCCGGAATGATAGGCGCCCGCCTCGCCATTTTTATAAGTGCGCTGCGCACCGAACACGCCCGAAATGCGGCCAAGCGCCGGCCATAAAAACTGCTGCCGCCACCCTTCGCTTGCTGGATTGATGCGCCGCGCCGCGTCGATCTGCGCAAGTTCAAGCGGGCGCAGGCGGCTGAACTCCTCACTCGGCGTGGCAAAACGAGGCAAGGTGTCCAGATGCTCGATATTCCACCCCCGCTCCGCCACACGGAGAGTGTCGGCCACCTGCTGCCCGTTCTCCAGCGTAGCAACCAGCGTTGCCAGGCCCGGCGCATCCCGGTCGAACGCAATGAAAAACCGCCCGTCTGGCGCTACGGGAATGGCCACACCGTTAAACACCAGCCCCACCGTGCCGGCAGGCGCCGTGCCCAACAGCGTGCCGCCCTGCACCTTTGCTCCGGCATAGCTAAACCGGGTTTGGATAAGTGCGGCGCGCGTTGATGGCCTGGCAGGTGGTTTGGCCAGAGGCGCAATAGCCGGCGTTTTTGGCGCGGCGTCCGCCTTGGCGGGGGGCAGCACAAGCGGCGCGCCATGCGCAGCGGAGGCAGTCGACCCGACACAACTGCCCTGGGCGACCAGCAAGGCACATGCCACCATGCGCTGCCACGACGCGCCCATGCGCACCATCCCGCTCAGCCCAGCATGGCCGACATGGCGATGGCGGCGCTGGCATAGGGCTCTTGCCGGGCAACGCTCCAATAACGCAAATGGTCGAGCGAAATCCGCTCCCCCGTCACCGCACAGGCAACATGGTCTCCCTGCGCCAGCACCCGAAAACTATTGGCCATATAATGCAGCCGCGCCGGGCGATCGCTGTTTGACATTAACATTGCGGCGTTTTCCCTTATTTAATCATTGCCCTGCCAGTTCCTGCCCGGCTCAAAGCAACGAGGGTTGCTCCGGCTGGGCGCTTGGCGCTGCCTTTGCCCTGTCATATCCGCTCGGCCCGCCGCGCTCAACCCGCGCATCGACGGTGCCATCGCCAAAGTGGAGCGTTATGGCGCCAGCCATGCGCGCTGTTGCCGCTGTTGCCACCACTTCGCCGCTACGCGTGGCAACACGAACATAACCCCGGCTCAGCAAAGCATCAGGGTTTACCGCATCGAGCAGCCGGGCGGTGCGCGCCAGCCGGTCGCGCGCGCTTTCCAGGTGGCGCTCAAGCATAGCCAGGCGAAGCACGCCGCCCGCCTTGTCAAGCAAGCGACGCCCGCGCACCACCCGCGCCTCCAGCGCCCGGTCAAGCCTTGCGCCCCAATCATCCGCCCGCTGGCGCTGGGGCCCAAGCAACGCCTCGCGACGGGGGAGCAGCCGGGCAAGCGCCTCAAGCCGCTCGCGCCCGCGCGCCTGTGTGCGCTGCACATGGCGGCTGGCGCGCACGCCAAGATCGGCCACAGCCCCCACCAGATCTGCGCGCACCGGCACCGCCATTTCCGCCGCCGCTGTGGGGGTGGGCGCGCGCAGATCGGCTGCAAAATCTGAAAGGCTGGTGTCGGTTTCATGGCCAATGGCAGAAATCAGCGGGATGGTGCAATCGGCAATCGCGCGCACCACAATTTCCTCGTTGAACGCCCATAAATCCTCAATCGATCCGCCACCGCGCGCCACAATCACCACATCTGGCCGGGGAATGGCGCCGCCGGGCGCCAGCGCATCAAAGCCGCGTACCGCAGCGGCGATTTGCGCAGCCGCCCCCTCGCCCTGCACGGCCACCGGCCAAACCAGCACATGGCTTGGAAAGCGATCTGCCAGCCGGTGGAGAATATCGCGGATGACAGCGCCCGTGGGCGAGGTGACCACGCCAATGACCCGCGGCAAAAACGGCAAGGGCCGCTTGCGCGCCCGATCAAACAAGCCTTCATCCGCGAGCTTTGCCTTCAGCTTTTCAAGCAGCGCCATCAACGCGCCCTCGCCTGCCAGCTCCATCCGCTCAATAACGATCTGATATTTCGAGCGCCCAGGATAGGTGGTGAGCTTGCCGGTCGCGATCACCTCAATGCCGTCTTGCGGGGCAAAGGCGAGCGCGTTTGCCGCCCCTTTCCAGATGATCGCGTCGATCACCGCGCTGTCGTCCTTCAGGCTCATATAGACATGGCCAGAAGTGGCGCGCTTATAGCCTGAAATTTCGCCGCGCAGCCTGACATGGCCAAACTCGCCCTCCACCACCCGCTTCAGCCGATGCGACAGTTCCGAAATGCTGAGCGGTGGTGCGTTGTCGCCGGGCACTGTCTCGGCTACCAGCCGGGTGCCGTGGATATCGGAAAGGGAATCTGGCATGAATGTCCTGTTGATCGGATCGGGTGGTCGCGAACATGCGCTGGCATGGAAGCTGGCGCAATCGCCCCGGCTGAGCCGGCTTTATGCCGCACCGGGCAACCCTGGCATAGCCGCTCATGCCGATATCGTCACGCTCGATGCGCAAAACCATGCCGCCACGCTCGATTTTTGCGCCAGCCACGCCATTGGTCTGGTGGTCATCGGGCCGGAGGCGCCACTGGTTGACGGGCTGGCCGACAGCCTGCGCGCTGGCGGCATCCCGGTATTTGGCCCCGGCGCAGCAGCTGCGCAGCTGGAAGGGTCAAAAAGCTTTACCAAGGCGTTGTGCGCGCAAGCCGGCATCCCCACCGCGCGCTTTGCCGCCGCGGCCACGCTTGCTGAAGGGCTGGCGGCGCTTGAGCAGTTTTCTCCGCCCGTTGTCATCAAGGCCGATGGGCTGGCAGCCGGCAAGGGCGTGACAATTGCCGAAACCGGCGCCCAAGCGGCGCAGGCGCTGGCCGTGCTTTTTGCCGAACCCGGCGCAGCAGCAGTCATTGAGGAATTTATGACAGGCGAAGAGGCTAGCCTGTTTGTGTTGACAGACGGCAAAGCAATGCTCCCCATCGGCACTGCGCAAGACCATAAACGCGTGGGCGATGGCGACACCGGACCCAACACCGGCGGCATGGGCGCCTATAGCCCGGCACGCGTGCTCACCCCCGCGCTGGAGGCACAGGCAATGCGCGAGATTATCGCCCCCACCATTGCCGCAATGCAGGCCGCGGGCACACCATTTTCCGGCGTATTATATGCCGGGCTCATGCTGACGGCTGACGGACCAAAACTCATCGAATATAATGCCCGCTTTGGCGACCCGGAATGTCAGGTGCTGATGATGCGGCTGGAAAGCGACTTGCTGGCGCTCCTGCTTGCCACCGCCACGGGTACGCTGACCCAGTGCCCGGCGCCCGTCTTTGCCCCCCAAACCGCGCTGTGCGTGGTAATGGCGGCGCGCGGCTACCCAGGTACCCCGCAAACCGGCGGGGCGATTGCCGGGCTGGACGCGGCAGCAAAAAAAGGCGGCACAGTGTTTCAGGCCGGCACCAAAATTCTGAACGACACGCTGGTTTCAACCGGTGGGCGCGTGCTTGCTGTTGGCGCGCTTGGAGCGGATGCCGCAGCGGCACAGGCCATGGCCTACAGCGCGGTTGGCGCCATCGCCTTTCCTACCGGATTTTGCCGCCGCGACATTGGCTGGCGCGAGGTAGCGCGCGAACGCGGCGGGCGCAATATCTAGCGCAAGCAAGGTTCAGCCAACAGCGCTCACCAGCAACTTGTCAATCCGCCGCCCGTCAAGATCCACCACCTCAAACCGCCAGCCATGCGCGGTAAAGCTCTCGCCTTCTCCCGGCAAATGGCGAAACGCGGCCAGCGCCATGCCGGCGACGGTTGCATAGTCGCGGTCCTCCGGCAGATCGATCGACAGCCGCTCGGCCAGCGCATCCGCCGCCATACTGCCCGCGACCAGCAATGAACCATCCTCCCGTTCGACAATGGCTGGCGCCTCATCGGGATCGCTATCTGATTTGAACGACCCGGCAATCGCTGCCAGCAAATCGGCTGGCGTCACAATGCCTTCAAAATGGCCATATTCGTCATGGATTAGCGCCATTGGCACCTCGGCCTGGCGCAGCGCGTTGAGCGCGTCCATCGCGTCGATCTGATCAAGCACCACGGGCGCCTGGCGGACGAGCGCGCGCAGATCGAACACCCCGCCGCCAAGCAGCGCAGCCGCAATATCGCGCGCCTGCACCACGCCGATCACCGCATCGACCGAGCCTTCGGCAACTGGCAGGCGGCTGTGCGTTGCCGCCATCAGCGCTGCGCATATGGCAGCATCTGCAAGCGTTACGTCGATCCACTCTATGTCGGTGCGCGGCGTCATCACCTCGCGCACCGGCCGGTCGGCCAGCCGCACCACACCGGAGATAATCGAGCGCTCATGCTCTTCGATAACGCCCGATTTGCTAGCCTCGGCCACAATCAGGTGCAGCTCTTCGGCCGTTACATGATCTTCAGATTCGCGCCGCAGCCGCATGAGCCAAAAGAGCCCGGCACTGGTCGAATCAAGCAGCCACACCACCGGCGCGGTTGCGCGGGCAAGCCACTGCATGGGCGCCGCCATCACCACCGCTATTCCTTCAGGCGAGCGCAGCGCTATTTGCTTGGGCACCAGCTCGCCAATCACCAGCGAGGCAAAGGTCGTCAGCCCAATGACAAGCGCAAAGCCCGCAATTTCCGCTGTTTCACGCGCCAGCCCCAGGCCAGTCATCCGCTCGGCAACCGGCGCGCCAAGGCTCGCGCCTGAATAAGCCCCCGCGACAATGCCAATAAGCGTAATGCCGATTTGCGTGGTGGAAAGAAATTTGCCAGGGTCAGACGCCAGCTTCATTGCGGTGCGTGCGCCGCGCACCCCTGCACGCGCCATCGCCTCCAGCCGCGCCTTGCGTGACGAAACAATCGCCAGTTCAGACATGGCAAAAACCCCGTTGATAACAACAAGAGCCAGGATGATCGCGACGTCGATCCAGGGAAAGGGTGCAGGCAGTGTCATAAGTCTGCCCATCCCTTTGCCGCTTTTCTTGCCACTTCACAACAAGGCGATCATTAGCCGTTCAGCCTTGGTGCGCGACAATGCGCCGCTATGGTGGGATCAAACCACCGTTGTTAATCGTTCAGGCGCTGCACAATATGGAGAATAATATGCGCTTTTCTGCAAAAATGGCGGCCTTTGCCGCTTTGGTGCCACTCCTCATCACCACCGCTTGCACCACCGATCCGGTAACGGGCGAGCGGCGTATTTCAAAAGCGGCAATTGGCGGCATTGGCGGCGCGCTGGGTGGTTATCTGCTCGGCGATCTTGTCGGTGGCCGCAATGACCGGACGGAGAAAATTCTCGGCGCAGGCATTGGCGGGCTCGCCGGGGCGGGCATCGGCGCCTATATTGACAAGCAAGAGCGAGATTTGCGCGCCCGCACCGCAGGCACCGATGTGCGCGTGACGCGTCAGGGCGACAACCTCATTCTCAACCTGCCATCAGGCATCACTTTTGCCACCGACAGCGCAACAATCCAGCCCGAATTCCGCCGCACGCTCGATCAGGTAGCAACGTCGCTTGCCGATTATCCGCAAACCTATATCGATGTTTATGGCCACACCGATGGGACAGGCAGCGACGCGTATAACCAGGAATTATCGGTGCGGCGCGCGGTTTCGGTTGCCGATTATTTGTCGAGCCATGATGTGCAGGCCGCCCGCATCGGCACACGCGGCTTTGGCGAGACGCAGCCAATCGCCTCCAACGACACCGAAGCCGGCCGCAGCGCCAACCGACGTGTGGAAATTAAAATCGTGCCAATTTCCCAAAGCGACTTGCGCGGCTGAACGGCCATTTACAATCAAATATGCCACCACTCACCCGCGCGGTAATCTGGCCGCGCGGCCCCGCCTTTCAAACGCTGCTGCGCCGCTGCGCAAAAAAGCCGCGCAGCAACGCTGCGGCCTCCGCCTCGCCAATACCGGAATAAATTTCGGGCATGTGATGACAGGTTTCTTGCGCAAAAAAACGCGGGCCATGCTCCACAGCGCCCCCCTTGGCATCGGCAGCGCCATAATAGAGCCGGTTGATCCGGGCATGGGCAATGGCGCCGGCGCACATGGCACATGGTTCCAGCGTTACCCATAGGTCGCATCCCTCCAGCCGGTCTTGCCCCAGATGTGCAGCAGCAGCACGAATGGCGAGAATTTCGGCATGGGCGGTCGGGTCGCACAGCGCGCGCGGGGCATTGGCGGCAGCAGCAATGATGCGCCCGGCCTGCACCACCACCGCACCCACGGGCACCTCGCCCGACCCGGCGGCACGCCGGGCAGCCTCCAGCGCTGCGCGCATCGGGTCTGGCAAGGGGAACACGCCAGCGCTTATGCCCGCAAAGCGCCGCCACTGGCTAGGGCAGATCGTCATTCTACCCTGAATGCCTGCAGATACAGGCATTTTCCACACCTGGACTTGTGCCGGTTTTGCGCCGGTCAGCCATCTCATTATGCCACCTTGGCTTCGAACGCGAGCGGGCTGATGCCGCCCAGATATGAATGGCGTCGGCGGGTATTGTAGAACCCGTTGATGTACCGGAAGATGGCAGCCTCTGCCTGTCGCCGTGTTGGCCAGCTTTGCCGCCAGATCAGTTCGGCTTTCAGGGATTTGAAGAACGTCTCGACAGACGCATTATCATAGCAATTGCCCTTGCCGCTCATCGATGGGCGCAGGCCATAAGCCTGCAGCTTCTTTTGATAATCATAAGAACAATATTGGCTGCCGCGGTCGGAATGGAAAAGGCAGCCCTGCGGTGGCTGGCGTAAGCGCACCGCCATATCCAGCGCCCGGATCGCCAGATCCTTCTTCATACGGTCGCTGACTGCCCAGCCCACGACACGTCGGCTATGCAGATCGAGAATGACAGCAAGGTAGAGCCACCCCTCGGATGTCCAGATATAGGTGATGTCGCCTGCCCATTTGCAGTTGGGCGCGTCGGCGGCAAAGTCTCCGTCCAGCCAGTTTGCCGCAACACCCGGGCGGTGGTTGCTGTCGGTCGTCACCTTGTGCTTGCGGGTGCGCACTGGCTTGATCCCGTTGATCCGCATCAATCGGCCCACCCGGCGCTCGCCGACATCGAGCCCTGCCTCCTTGAGTTCCATCGTCATGCGAGGACGACCATAGCTGCCCAGGCTCAGGCTGACGTGCTCGCGTATATGGGCCAGGACCTTCAGGTCGGTCCGGTCGCGGCGGCTCGTGGGCCGCGCACGCCACGATCGATAGCCGCGAGGGCTGACCCGCATTATCCGGCAGATCG
>JBAZXU010000016.1:0-13025 GCA_041659705.1 Sphingomonas sp. | reverse complement strand
CGACCAGCGGCTTGGGCGCTGCGGCAAGCAGCCGTACAATCGCCAGCGTCTCGCGGTGGTAGGCGAGAAACGCCTCCCCCGTCATCGTCTGCATCCAGCCGATGTCGCCTCCGGCGGAAAAATGCCCGCCGGCCCCCGTTAGGATAACGGCACGAACATCGCTGCTAGCCATCACGTCGCACAGCGCCGCCAACAACGCGTTGCGCAGCGCCAGGTCGATGGCGTTGCGCGCGCCTGCCCGGTCGAGCACGATCCGCGCGATGTCGGGCGCGGCCCGCTCCACCCGGACGGGCGCGGCCGTCGACATATTCACCGGCTCAGGATGGTGATGGTCGCCGCCGCTTCTTCAAAACCATGGAAGCCGCCGCCATTTTCGGCGATGGCCAGCCGCGCATCCGCGACCTGGCGTACCCCGGCCTGTCCGCGCAACTGGCCAACCAGCTCAAAAATCTGACCAAGCCCGGTCGCGCCGATCGGATGACCTTTCGATTCGAGCCCGCCTGACGGATTGATCGGGATACGACCGCCAATCGTCGTTTCGCCCTTTTCGGCGATCCAGCCGCCCTGGCCGATTTCGCAGAATCCCAGGTTTTCGGTCTGGACGATTTCGGCATAGGCCGACGCGTCGTGCACCTCAGCAACATCGATGTCGGCCGGTGCGACGCCCGCCAGTTCATAGGCGCGATTAGCACCGACGCGGCACAAATGCCGTTCCCCGTCATCGGCCTGCCGGTCGCTACCACTGGTCAGCACGGTAGCGAGCACGCGGATCGGGTGCGCATCAGAAAAGCGCGACAGTGCCTTCTTGGTGCACAAGATCGCGGCTGCCGCGCCATCGCTGATTGGCGCGCACATCGGCAGCGTCAACGGCCAGGAAATCATCCGCGCAGCCAGGACTTCGTCGATGCTCATGTCCATGCGATATTGCGCGCGTTCGTTAGCCACCGAATGGCGGTGGTTCTTGGCCGCCACTGCCGCCAGATGCCGCTCAGTCGTGCCAAAGCGTCGCATGTGCGACTTGGCGAGCGAGGCGTAGACATCCATGAACACGCTGCGCGGCCCGCCAGGCTCGACTCGTCCCGGCGGCGGCTCAACCCCTTCGCCCAGGGCCAGCAACGCTGCGGTGATGTTGGGCACGTCGTGCACGTCCCATGCTCCATCGAAGATCGAGGCGGCCTTGACCTTGTCTTGATGGAACATCTTGTCAACGCCCACGGCCAGCACAACGTCGGTCACCCCCGCCTTCAGATAGGTGTGCGCCAGATGAAACGCGCTGCTGCCGCTGGCGCAGGCATTTTCGACATTGGCAATCGGAATTCCCGAAAAACCCATCGACCGCAGCACAACCTGCCCGCCGACCATCAATTGCCCTTCCAGCGCGCCTTGCACCGTATTTGCATAAAATGCGGCGCCGATATCGGCAATTTTGGCACCGGCATCGGCCAGCGCGTCGTTGACCGCCGCATGGGCAAGCTGCTTGACCGATGTGTCGAGGAACTTGCCGAACCGCGTCATGCCGACGCCGACCACATAGATATCGGTCATGCCGCCATTCCTTGCTTTAGATTAGCTCTGGCGCGCTTGGGCGACGAATCGCGCCCCGCCGCAAAGCCGCCATCGACGATGATCGTCTGCCCGGTGACATAGGAAGCAGCGTCGGATGCCAGAAAGGCGATCATCGCCGCCACTTCCTCCGGCGCGGCAAACCGGCCCATCGGCACAGTATCAAGCAACGATTGGGTCAACTCGTCATTCTCGCGCATACCGTGCGTCATGTCGGTAGCGACATAGCCGGGCGCGACGCCGTTCACGCGCACGCCGCGGTCGGCCCATTCGATCGCCAGCGATCGCGTCATCGAATCCATCCCGCCCTTCGACGCAACATAGGGCATGCCCCGCGCCACGCCGACCACCGCCGTGACTGACGAGACCGAAACGATGCTGCCCCCGCCATGTTCCAGCATGTACGCGCCGGCTGCCTGCACCGCGAAGAACAACCCGCGCAGGTTGACGTCCATCAACGTGTCCCACATTTCAGGCGTCACTTTTTCGGCGCGCGTCCAATAAGGGCTGATCCCGGCATTGGCGACCAGAATGTCGAGGCCGCCATGACGCGCGACGATTTCCGCCACGGCGTCCTGCGATTGCTGCGGCTCGGCGATGTCGAGCGCCAACGGTTCGGCCTTCAGGCCCAATGCCCGTGCCTCCACCGCCACTTGCTCGGCCGTGTCGAGCGATCGTCCAGCGACAATCGCCGTTGCGCCCTGGCGTGCCAGTGCCAGCACGCTGGCCCGGCCAATACCGCGCGTGCCGCCGACAATCAGCGCGATCTTACCTGTGCACGATGCCATCGTCAGGCGTCCCAGTCATAGCCGTTGAGCAGAGCATGCGCGGCGACCGCCATTTGGATGGTCGGAGGGCCTTCCTCCAGCCAGTTGAGCCGGGCGTCGCGATACAGCCGCTCGATCGGATATTTGCGCGTATAGCCGATGCCACCGTGCGTCAGCAGCGCACGGTCTGTCACGCGGCCCACCGCCTCCAGCCCGAACAGCTTGCACATCGATGCTTCGGCCGGGATTCGGCGCCCGGCATCCCATTTCGCCGTTGCATCGGCAATCATGCCACGCAACGCGTAGATGTCGGTTCCCATTTCGGCGATATAGCGCTGAATTGCCTGGCGCTGGGCGATGGCCTTGCCAAAGGTTACCCGTTTCTTTGCAAAATCGAGCGACAGTTCCAGCGCGCGCTCGGCCGTGCCAAGCGACGTAGCGGCGATGAAGACGCGACTGATTTCCAGTACCTCCTCCATCTGCGTCAGCCCTTCGCCTTCTTTGCCCAGGATGTTGGCCACCGGCACGCGGACATCGACAAGGTCGATCTGGCCATGCTCACCGCCTTTGCAGCCCATCGTTTCGGGCAACGGCGTGACGGTGAGCCCCGGCGTGTTACGATCGACCAGGATGCTGCTGATGCCCGCTGCGCCCCTGGCCGGATCGGTCTTGGCGATAATCATGAAATGGGTGGCGACATCTGAATTGGTGATCAGCCATTTGCGGCCGTTGATGACATAATCGTCGCCATCGCGGACGGCGCGCGTGCCGATGTCCATGCCCGAACCAAAATCGGGTTCGGTCAACCCGAACGCGACCGAATTGGTCCCTTGCGCCACGCCCGGCATGATTGCCTGAAGCTGTTCCTCGGACGCGATTTCCAGCAGCCCGTGACTGACCGAATTATGGACATGCACCAGCACACGGATGCCGCCCTGGATCTTCGAAAATTCGGCAAGAATGGGCATATATTGCGTCGTCGACAACCCAATGCCGCCGAAACGGCGCGGGATCATCAGGCCAAACGCGCCCATCTTGCGCAGCAGCGGATCGACGATCTCATGGGGCACATGCTCGTCATTTTCGATCTGCTCTTCCAGCGGATCAAGGTCGCGCCAGATCGCTTCGAAAATCTGGCGTTTGAATTCCTCATATTCCTTTTCTGGCAGGCCGGTGTGCTCGGGCCGGCTACGCATCTGTATGCTGCTGGACGGCGTGATATGACTGTTGGCGTTCATTTGCATCTCCTTACCGCTTGCCCCACCCATTTCGGTGAAACTCAGGCAAACCGATTTCCATTCACCCGTTCTTAAATTCATTTTCTGACTTTAAAGTCAATTTATATTTACGTTCAAGTCATTTTTGTGTGAATGAAGCGGACAGCACCGGGAAAACGCCGCTATGTGCAGACCATCAGCGCCCGGCAGCGGCACTAAGAAGGAGAATTGAAATGGCAGCGCTTGCGGGCAAGGTGGCATTTGTAACGGGAGGAGCATCGGGAATCGGAGCAGCGTCCTGTCAGGCGCTGGCGCGCGAGGGCGCCGCGGTGATCGTGTCGGACATTGACGGCGCGCGCGCGCAGCAACTGGCGGAAGCGATCGTCGCCCAGGGGGGTATCGCCACTGCGCTGGCACAGGATGTGACAAACGAGGCCGGGTGGGCCGACGCAGTCGCGCTGGCAGAAGTCACCTATGGTCGTTTGGACATCATGGTCGCCAACGCAGGCATCGCCATAATGCAGTTGGTTACCGACATGTCGCTGGCAGAATGGCGACGGCAGAACACCATCAACCTGGACGGCGTGTTTCTGAGTGCCAAGCACGCGATTCCCGCCATGCGCCGCGCCGGCGGCGGCAGCATCATCGTCATGTCCTCGGTCGCCGGTCTGCGCGGTTCGGCTGGTTTCGCGGGCTATTGCGCGTCAAAGGGCGGCGCACGGTTTTTTGCCAAGGCGCTTGCTCTCGAATGCGCAGGCGCGGGAGACAATATCCGCGTCAACTCGGTGCATCCTGGCGTGATCGACACACCGCTTTGGGGCACGATTCCGCTAGAGGGCAAGGAAGGACAGCCACCGCGCCAGATCGATGCCGCCCGCATGGGACACAATGACACACCGATGGGCCGCGCCGGAACGCCGGAGGAAATTGCGGCTGGCGTCGTCTTCCTGGCGTCTGACGCGTCAAGCTATATGACGGGGGCCGAACTAATATTCGACGGCGGCATCACTGCCGGGGCCATGCCACGTCGCAAGCTATAGCGGCATAGCGGGCCGGCGGACATCGGCCGGCCCACGAGCGAATGCTCAACAGCCGCGGAACTGCGGCGCGCGCTTGGCATTGAACGCAGCCAGCCCCTCTTGCATGTCGAAACTGTGCGCGTGCAGCCCGCCCGCGACCAGCTCGGCCCGCAGCGCAACATCGCGCGGCTGTTCCAGCCCGTCGTCGACCAGCTCTTTCATCCGCTTTAACCCAAGGGGGCTTTTGTTAGCCAGCTTGGCGACCAGCCGTTCCACGGCCGCCTGCAATTCACCTTCCGGCGCGACTTCGTTTATCAGCCCGGCTGCGTATAATTCGGCCGCAGGCACCAGTTCCCCGGTGAAGAACAGATATTTGGCACGTGTAGGGCCGATCTTGCGCGGCAACCGCGCCGACGCGCCGCCGCCGGGCAGCAGGCCAAAATTGGCATGGCCATCGCCCAGTCGCGCGCGCGCATCGGCAATCACCAGGTCACAGCACAGCAGTAATTCCATGCCGCCGCCCGTCGCCAGCCCGTTGACGGCCCCGATAACCGGCTTGGGAAAGCGCTCTATCCGCTGCATTAATTCCAGCACGCGCTGCAGGAACGCCGCCGTTGCCGCCGCACGCTCCGATTCGGGCAGGTTGCCCAGAAATTTCAGGTCGGCGCCCGCGCAAAACGCGCGGCCAGTGCCAACCAGTACAACCGCATTTACGTCACCGCTCGTCAGCGCATCGTCGAGCGCAACCCCAAACTGCGCCACCAGCTCCGGGCTCAACGTATTGAGCGCCGATGGTCGGTTGAGTCGGATCCATGCCGCCCCAGCGCGTTTTTCGTAAACGATTTCCGTTTCCGTTTTCGGTGTTTTTGCCTGCACTTCAGCCAATACCTCCGCCACTACGATCTCCCCTGTTTCTTGAATTGACTTTCAATTCATTATATTGCACTCAACGTCAATATAGAACGACAAAGGAGATGGATGGTCATGGCTGGGCAAAGCCGCTCGACCGGCCCGGCAGAAGCCCGGCAGGGCGCGTTTGACGGCGTGGGGATCCTTGCGTTGGCGGTGCAATATCGCGGGCCCTACGCGAGGCTGTTGATGGCGGATCTATGCTTCGATGTGGCGCTGGTCGAGCGGCCGGACAGCGGCGATCCTGCCCACGCCTATCCGGCCATTTTCGCGTCGCTTGCCCGCAACAAGTGCAGCACCGTTATCGAATTGGAAAGCTACAGGCTGCGAACGCTTCCTGTCCCTCGCACACGACGCGGACATCGTGATCGAGGGTTTCCGCCCCGACACCGCCGCGCGGCTGGCTGTCAGCCGCCCACTGCGCCAGCAAATCGGCGCTACCATCACCATGTAGCCGCTCAACCATTGGGCGCAGATATTCGACGCCCATGGCATCGCCTGGTCGCCACTGCACTATCTGGAGGCCGTGTTGCAAGACGCGCATTTTTTTGCGCGCGCGGCATGTCCGGCGTCGCTCGCCCCGCGGTTGGGAGAACATGAGCACGAACTTGTCGCGTGGGGCGCCGCCGCGCACCACCATTGAAAGGGAGAATACCGAATGGAATCCTTATTGGATCTAAAGGAGCGGGTCGCGCTTGTCACCGGCGCGGGCCAGGGCGTGGGGCGGCAGGCCGCACTCCACATGGCCGCGCACAATGCCGGGGGTGTCGTGGTCAACGACTTTCACCTCGCACGCGCTGAAGCCGTGGCGGAGGAAATCCGCGCGATGGGAGGCAAGGCGCTACCCATTGCCTGCGACGTAACCGATTATGATGCCGTGGTCGCAATGGTAGCGGCAGGCGAGGCGGCGTTTGGCAAGATCGATATCCTCGTCAACAACGCAGGCAATGCCGGGCCGACCCAGGGATTGTCGGACATCAAACCATTTTGGGAAACCGGGCCAGAAGAATGGGCGCACTGGCTGGGCACCAACCTTTACGGCGTGCTCAACTGCACCCGCGCGGCGATCGGCGGCATGCTTGCGCGCCAGCAGGGTCGTGTCATCACTGTCATTTCGGATGCGGGCCGGGTCGGCGAACCGCATCTGGCAGTTTATTCAGGCGCCAAAGCTGGCGCGGCAGGCTTTATGCGCGGGTTGGCCAAAGCCGTAGGTCGTGCCAACGTCACCGCCAACTGCATCGCGCTCGCTGGAGTAAACACGCCGGGGGTCGCAGGGCTGATGCCCGACGACGACACGATGAAGAAGATTCTGCGCGCCTACATCATCCGTCGCATGGGTGAACCAAGCGATGCCGCCAATATGATTCTTTTCCTCGCATCCGACGCCGCAAGCTGGATCACCGGGCAAACATATCCGGTCAATGGCGGTTATTCGGTTTCGGTGTAATCATGGCCGATGCGCCAGAATAGATGCGCGACGGGCGGCAAACAGACCGCCCGCGCGCCGGGAGAGGCAAGATGACAATACAAAGCTGGCAGGTAGGGCGCGTGCGCATCACCTGCATATTGGAAAAGATGATAGAGCCAGAGGTGATGGTAGATGTCGTGCCGTCGCTGACGCCCGACGCGTTGGCGGAGATAGGCTGGCTTTACCCACATTATGTAGATGATGCCGGACAGCCGATCAGCGCGGTGCAGGCGTTTATCATTGAGGCGGACGGAAAGCGCATTCTGGTCGACAGTTGCATCGGCGACGGCAAGGACTTGGACGCGTTGATGCCGGTGTGGAGCCGGTTGCAGACGAACTTTCTAACCCGGCTGGAGGCGGCTGGTTTCGCGCCAGACTGCATCGACATGGTAGTATGCACCCACCTCCACGCCGACCATATCGGCTGGAACACGATGCGGATCAACGGCCACTGGTTGCCCACTTTTCCTGGCGCGCGCTATTTGTTCGGGCGGCAGGAGTTTGGTTCGACCGATTTTTCGATGCCGGGCAAAGCCGGAGAATCGCCGACGTTGATGCCCGTCTATATCGAATCGATCTTGCCGGTGATCGAGGCGGGGTTAGTTGACCTGGTCGAAACCGATCATCAGCTTTGCGACAGTGTTCGCCTGGTGGCCAGCCCCGGCCACACGCCAGGCCATGTCAGCGTGCTTATTGAATCCGACGGGCAATCGGCGATGGTCAGTGGCGACTGGGTTCATCACCCCGCGCAACTTGCTCATCCCGAATGGCCGTCGCGCTACGACGCCGACCCCCAACAAGCCAACGCAACCCGCGCTGCCATGCTGCAACGGATGGAAGCAGACGCTACCTTGCTGGTGGGCAGCCACTTCGCTGAACCGAGCGCCGGGCGTGTCGTCACCGATGGGAGGAGTTATCGACTGACGATGAGCGAATAGCCCCGGTTCGCTCAGGCTGGTTCTTGTCGGCAGATGGTGATTTCGGGCGCCTTTGCCTCACTCCCGTGCTCGTTGCAATTCAGGCTGCCGTGGCGCGCCAGTCGCGCGCCGGGTCGTTTTTGTCGAGCACGGCATAATTGCTGACGCAGCGCACCCGTTGAAATCCGCCAAAGATCGCATAGTCAGCGTCATTGGGCGTGTCGCTGCCCAGCTGCGCATACTCCGCCAATGTCAAACGCATAGCCCCCAGGCTGGAGCGAAATGCCGGCAGCCGGTCGTCGCGGTCTGCAACTAAGGCCCCCGATGACGTGCCAATGCGCACCTCACGCGTGGTGCGGAAATAACTACAATCCTCGGCTGTAAGATTTTCAAACGCGCCGCGAACGATCAGTCCGAACTAATCTGGTATCTGCACCATATTTGCCCAGTGGTTGTGGAACCGGGCAACCGCCCGCCCCGCTGCCGAACAGCGTCGGCGCTTTAGGGTATTCTTCGTCCAGCCGTCTGGCGATCCCCCAGCTATCGGCAATCCGGCATTCGCTGATAACCATCACCGGCACGCTACCACCACCCGATGACGCAATCGTCGCTTTTTTGGTGAAGCGTTACAAAATGGCCCCAACCGCCGCCGCCTTATGAGCCGGCGCCATGCGTGTGCGCCAACATGCCGGGCTGAAGCGACATGCGGGGCCTGCGCCTGCCAGTTCATAGAGTTTCAGCATTGCGCATTTCTCTCCGGCACGAAAACAAATTGATAATGATAACCCGGCACAACGAAATTGACTTTGAAGTTATTATTGTGCGCGGCCAGCGGGGCGCCACAACGGGATAAGGCGCATCATTCCTTGGGTAACAGCGGGCGCATACCGTTCATCAGCAGGTCCACCATCCCGTCGGCAATCTGCTCGCTGGTGAGTCGTCCCTTGGGCGAATACCAGCGTGGAATGGTATTGATCGCGCCCATAAAGGTAAAAACCGCCAATTTCACATCTATCGCGCGCAAACTACCGTCCACTGCTCCTTCTTCCAGCATGTTGATGAACCACTGTTCATGGTTATCGCGGCGAGCGACGATTTCCTTGCGATGTCCTGGCTTAAGTGCATCAATTTCGGTAATGACGCCACACGCACCCAATTCATCATGCAGCATGGCAATGTAATTTCGCAAAGTAATTCTCAGTTTTTCACCGCCATTGGCACCGTCAGCACCCATGACAAAGGCTTGCTCGCCAATATCGAGCGCCATTTTATGGCATTCGAACAAGATTTCTTCCTTGTCCTTAGCATAATTATATAAAGTCCCTTTAGAAACTTTAAGCGCCTTTGCGACATCATCGAGCGATGCATTGTGATAGCCGCGGCGACTGAAGATACGGCCAGACTCGCGTACCACCGCCTCGCGTTTCAACCGATTGATTTCTTCGTTCGTCCGAAGTGAGTTTTTCCACCGCGCCATGATGCGACCCCAAAGTGCTATATTATGAATTGGAGGCCAGACAGCCACCCTGTTCCACCATGGGTATCGCACAGGCGCGCATGACCATGACGGAATAGTCACTAAAATACGCGGCGCGGCTAAAATATTCAAATGGAGATAGCTTGCGGAATTTGAACTGTCGACTGTCCGCCGGTCGTGGCAGTTGAATCCGTTGATGCCGTGGCACGTTGATTGCCGCAACCTTCTCCGTCAGAAATGATTGGCCATTCGAATTTAATTGAAAGCGCGGTTTTCAGCGGCTTTTCGACCAATCAAATTTGCGTCACCCCATTATGGGCGCGGCGTGGTCACCATCGCACCGGTTTTTGAAACTTTCCCGTTGGATCGGTCATCGTATCGGGGAATTGAACGTTTGCTAGCGCGAAGCCGCGTCTGCTCCCAGAGCCTGAAAAAAGTTGCGCGCATCCAATCAACAGGACCTTAGTCGAGCTTGGCCCAGCAAGAAAAGTAGCGGGAGATAAGCTTCAGACGGGAGTCATCGGGTCGTGCGACTCCCGTACAAAGACAAAAACTTTTTGGTCAAAATCGTCAGCATTGTTGAAGTCACTGATTTGGTCCAGCCGGAAGCCGGCTGCCGACACGATTGCCATCAAAGCATCCTGAGATAGCTCGTTCACCCATCCGCGTCCGCGCCTTACCGGCGCCACATCTCCTGCGCACGGCACGCAATAGCTCATCACTAACTTATTGGCGGCGGCCAGCAGCTTGGCCAGAACCGCTGTCGTATCGTGAATATATTCCAGCACGCCCAGCATGACCACTGTGTCCCATGGCCCACGCGGTAAGGGATCTCGTTCCAGATCCAATGCCTGCACACCGGGCAGCACCGGTCGCAAATCCGTGCCAAACCACGCGCAGCGGCCCGTCACAATATCGCGAAATGCGCCCCCGCCAACGCCCACCTCCAGCACCGCCTCGCCATCGCCAATAAAACCTGCAGCCAATTGCGCGCGCGGGGTCCACGATGACGGGTAGCTTGAGGCCGCGCTCCATTTCTGCCGATCCGGAACACCGGCATTGGCCAATCGGGCTAGGCGTTCCGGGTCCCTGAAATAGGAATATTGCGTGTGGGCATCAGGCACTGGCAAAGTCGAGGATGGCGCAATGCCGGTAATACGCGGGTTTTGCAAAGGCCCCCAACGCTCCGCCATCTGGAAAAAGCGCTCGATCAAGGCCAGCTTAATGTCGCCTACATCCGGACAGGCTCCGCGCCAATCAGCCAGCCGCGCCTCGGCCAGATCGTAAACAGGCACAATATCGGTCAGTGACGAAAATCTTTGACGGTCCGAATCCTTGGCGATTCCTTCGTTCGGCGGAAAGAAGACCACCACCGGAATACCCATTGCAATCGCAGGAAGGGCGCAATGCAGCAGGCTAGTCACGATCAGGCGCGCCCGACCGCGATAGCGTTCCAGCAATTCTCGTGCCCTCGCCATGTTGGCTATGAAGTCGTTGTCGCCCGAATAGTGGTTGATGAATGTATAGTCGCCCAGATCCTCAGGTAGAAAGTCGCGGATACGCTCATCACGCGAAACGACAAACACCTCGGTTTGCGTGGCTGGGTCAGGCAGGCGCCTGGAATAGGTCATGGTCAGGCAATGGCTAAGAAAGGCCTCTATACCTTGGCTGAGCAACAAGCCCAGCGTGTAGCGGTCGCGGCAACCTATCGGACCATTGGTGCGATAATGTTCGATCGCTTCCGGCCCGATCAGGCTGGGAGATTGAGACAAACGGATATGGAAGCCCAGATAGAGCGGCACATAGTGTTCGTGTGGTGGCCACTGCGCAGGGTTGGTTTTGAACCAGCCATTGAGCAGGATGCCAGCGCAGCTTGCAGGCGGATTCGCAATTTCATGGTCGCGGTCCACCCATTGGGTGATTGTGAGCCCCGCTCGTGCCAGCAGCCTTTCACCGGCGATGATCTGGATGTGGTCGCCCAGATTTTCCGTGCCCACCTTTAGATGGGCGAGCGCAATGCTGGCGGTGTCAGGCAAAGGGTGTGGGGTGGGTGGAGGGGGCGGCACCTCGCCTAGAAGATGG
Source organism: Sphingomonas sp. (assembly GCA_041659705.1). Lineage (GTDB taxonomy): Bacteria > Pseudomonadota > Alphaproteobacteria > Sphingomonadales > Sphingomonadaceae > Sphingomonas. The sequence goes on along the minus strand of JBAZXU010000016.1, from coordinate 1,606 downwards.
GCCAGCAAACTGTCGGTGCCCACCTGCGCCTCGTCATAGCGATAGGTCAGCTTGAATACCGGCGCGGACCAATCCACCTGATCCTTCACTGCATGATAATTGCCGCCAAAGCCTGCGGATTGCACGCTATGCGGCCCATCGGCACTGATCCGCGGTGTAGCCATCCAATCGGCAAAGGCCTCATGGTCCATTGCGATCAGTTCGCCAAATTGGTGATGCAGCCAGAAGTAATCGGACGAGCGCACGCGACCGCGCCAATAGGATACCGTTGAAGCGGCCCACTTGGCCAGCAAGCGGTTGCCCGGCTTGGCGGCCAAGAACCAACTGGCCAATTCGCGGTCCTCTGCCGGGCGCGCAAAGGCCAAAAAGCCGCTTTGCGTGGCGGGGCCAATCCATTCATCCAGCGGGATGTTGCAGAATGTGGTGGCATCCACCCAAACTCCGCCAAATTCGTGTAGCAGCAATACGCGCAGTATGTCCGACAAGGAAGCAGCGGTAATCTCCTGCTGCGTCAGATCCACATGTTCGCCCAAATCGATATAACGGGCGATGGTGCATGCATCCAGGCAGCGCAATTCCCAACCCGGATTCCGGTTGCGCCAACTGGCAATGCAGGCACGCACCAAATCCGGCGCTTGATCTAAACCTTGGAACCAGCAGGTCCAAATAATCTTTCGCATTCAGCAGCCCTTTCAGCGGCGTGTTCGCAGCTTCATGTCATTTTAATGCGCGAATGTGGCAACGTCCGCTAGGTAGTGGGTCAGTTTGAAATCTGACCCTGCTTTTTGTAAGGCCCGCGCTTTGCTGGCTTAGCTTCTGCCTGCTCCACCAGCATCGCAATGTCCTCAATCTCCCAAAGGCGATCAGCAAAGCGATTGACTGCATCCCGCGCCGAGGCCCCGTCACGGAAGAAAACTTCGACCGGTTTTGCGTGTTGTTTGGATCAGCTTTCGCAGATTCTGCCAGGGTCGGTCGCACGCCAACGGCTACAAGACTGCTGACAATAAAACGGCCAGATGTGTTTGTGTGCGTCAACAATGGAAACAAGGCCAGCTTGGCGGAAGTGCTACATTTTGCCCCGTCCACGTTGAGCCCGGACAACTACTGGGAGCGTGTGATTGAGCCGATCAGGCTTGCCAAATGGTACAATGCGCCGCGCCCTGAAGGTGCTGACGCAGAAGCATGGGATTACCGTGCAGCGCTAGCCGACGCCATCCACTATGAGGCCGTCTAACTGATCGTTGGGCGTGCGCGAGCGGGAGTTATGGTTTGACTCTGCCTCAGCCTGCTAAGTCAGGCTTAGTATAATGACGATTATATAAACTCGACATTGGTTTGAAAATATACCAAAACGCTAAGCATGGCTACGCGTTCTGACAACAAGCTAAACCGCCTCCAGCAGGAACTCCCCGAGGGCCTGCTGGCCGATGCTGGGTGGCTGGAAGCCCACGGCTGTTGATTTCCACTGAGAGTTGACCCGGGATTTTCATCGAGAAGTGACCCGGGTGGATATGGTGCCCCGCGGTGCGGGGATGGGTCAAGTGGTAGCTTTTTCCTTTCGTGATTTGGGCGCTGCTGCGCTGGCCCTGAACCGGAAGCTGTCGTT
>JBAZXU010000015.1:0-16154 GCA_041659705.1 Sphingomonas sp. | reverse complement strand
AGTACATAAACGGGTTCTACAACGCCCGAAGACGACACTCATATCTGGGCGGCATCAGCCCGCTCGCATTCGAAGCCAAGGTGGCATAGTGAGATAGCTGACCGGCACGAAACCGGTACAAGTCCAGTTCGCGGGCGTCGCGTTCCCAAAACTGTTCCGCAAAAATCGCGCGCCGGTTTCCACGCAGGAACCTCGTTTGTTGGGTGGGTGGCTGGCTGCATCATCAAGTGTCGGAGGTTAAAATGCGCGGCGCGCGGCGCCTAAAAATCCAGGTCATCATAATAGGATGGCGGGTTAATGCCGTCCATCCGTTCAGCTAGCAACGGGCGAAAACTCGGCCGGCTTTTGAAACCGCGATACCAGCGCGCAGTTTGATCATGCCCCTTCCAGTCGATGCCGCCCAGATAATCGGCAATCGAGATTTGCGCCGCCGCCGCCAAATCTGCCAGTCCCATGGTTGCACCGGCCAGCCAGCTATGATGATCGAGCAGATAATCGGTATAATCGAGATGGCTAATCGCTGCCTTCATCGCTTCGCGCAGCGCGCGCGCGTCGGGCGCCATGCGGTGCACCACCCGCTTTTCCATCCGCTCGTGCAGCAACGGCGAGGTCACATCGCGATAGAAATGCGTATCAAACCATGCCACCAAACGGCGCGTTTCTGCACGATTAATAGCGGTGCCGTTGATCATGGTCGCCTTGTCGACCGTTTCATCAAAATATTCGCAAATCGCCATTGAATCGATGAGCGTAATGCTGCGCTCTTCGTCGGTCATCACCGGAGTTTGGCCAGTGGGGTTCAAATCAATAAATTCATCGCGCCTGAGCCAGGGAGACTCGCGAAATAATTCGTAACCAACGCCCTTTTCCCCAAGCAGGATGCGGACCTTGCGCGAAAACGGGCAAAGCGGAAATTGATATAAGCGCCACATACCCGCGTCGTATCGCGCCAATGGCGGCGAGGGAAGGGGAGCGCTGCACCAAATTGTGCCTGACGCGCCTGTTTCTTCCCGCTTTACCGGCGATGATTATTCCGCCGCCACCAACTCTGCGCTGTCGTCAAGCGAATGGGGCAGGCGGGTAAGCATTTCTCTGGGCACCACCTGCCAGAAACACGCTCTGCTGCGCGGCCAATCTTCAATTATGGCCGAGGCCCATTTGCTGTCGGTAGCCTTGTGGTGCGCGCGTACAAGGTTGAGCAGTACTGCCTCCCAATGCATCGAGGCGAGCCTTTGCCACATGATGGTTTCCGGGTTGGCGCGTTTAGCAAAGCTGGCCGTGGGGTCGTATACAAAGGCCATGCCGCCGCTCATCCCTGCGCCAAAATTCTGGCCTACCTCGCCCAGCACAACCGCTACGCCGCCGGTCATATATTCGCAGCCATTGGCACCGCACCCTTCTACCACGACATTGGCGCCCGAATTGCGCACGGCAAAACGTTCCCCCGCTTGCCCGGCGGCATAAAGCGCACCCGATGTCGCGCCATAGAGCACGGTATTGCCGATAATCGTGTTCTCATTGCTTGCAAGCGCCGAGCTGACCACGGGTCGCACGGCGATAATCCCGCCCGACAAGCCTTTGCCGACATAGTCATTGGCGTCGCCAAACACCTCAAGCGTAATCCCTTTGCACAAAAACGCGCCAAGACTTTGCCCGGCTGAGCCGCGAAGTCGGACATGAACATGGCCGTCAGCGAGTTTTGACATGCCGATGGTGCGCGTGATCTCGCTCGACAGCCGTGTGCCAACGGCACGGTGGGTGTTGCGCACCGAATAGGTGAGCTGCATCTTCTCTCCCCGGCTGAACACGGCGGCGGCATCGCGGATCATTTGCGCGTCGAGGCTGTCGGGCACTTCGTTCCGAAAGGTGCTGAGCGAAAAGCGCCGCTCGTGATCATCGGCATCCACCTTGGCGAGGATGGGGTTCAGGTCGAGATCGTCGAGATGTTCTGCCCCACGGCTCACCTGGCGGAGCAACTCGGTTCGACCGATTACCTCATCAAGGCTGCGCACGCCAAGCCGGGCAAGAATGTCGCGCACCTCCTCGGCAATGAAGGTCATCAGATTGATGACTTTTTCTGGGCTGCCGCCAAATTTGCCACGCAGCTTTTCGTCTTGTGTGCACACACCCACAGGGCAGGTGTTCGAGTGGCACTGCCGCACCATGATGCACCCCATGGCGACGAGGCTGAGCGTGCCGATGCCAAATTCTTCCGCGCCCAAAATGGCAGCAATCACAATGTCGCGGCCCGTGCGCAGGCCGCCATCGGTGCGCAGTTTGATGCGGTGGCGCAGGCCGTTAAGGGTTAGCACCTGATTAACCTCGCTCAGGCCCATTTCCCACGGGGTGCCGGCATATTTGATGCTGGTGAGCGGGCTGGCCCCGGTGCCGCCAACATTGCCGGAGACGAGGATGACATCGGCATGCGCCTTGGCAACGCCGGCTGCCACCGTGCCGATGCCCGCCGACGACACAAGTTTGACGCACACCCGCGCGCGCGGGTTGATCTGCTTTAGATCGTAAATAAGCTGGGCAAGGTCTTCGATAGAGTAAATATCGTGGTGCGGCGGCGGGCTGATGAGCGAAACGCCAGGCGTTGCATGGCGCAGCCTGGCGATAAACTCTGTTACCTTGAAGCCGGGGAGTTGCCCGCCTTCACCCGGCTTTGCGCCCTGCGCGACCTTGATCTCAATCTCGTCGCACGCATTCAGATATTCCGCCGTTACGCCAAAACGGCCGCTTGCCACCTGTTTGACGTTGGAATTGGCGTTGTCGCCATTGGCATAAGGGGTGTAGCGTGACTTGTCTTCGCCGCCCTCACCCGACACCGCTTTTGCGCCAATGCGGTTCATGGCGATGGCGAGCGTTTCGTGCGCTTCGGGGCTGAGCGCGCCAAGCGACATGCCAGGGGTGACAAAGCGCTTACGGATTTCGGTGATTGCCTCCACCTGATCGACCGCTACGCCCTCATCGGGAAAGTTGAACTGCAACAGGTCGCGCAGATAAATTGGCGGCAAATCGGCCACGCTGCGCGAAAATTGCATATAGGTGGAATAGCTGTCGGTTGCGACTGCGGTTTGCAACAGGTGCATCAGCGGCGCGGAATAGGCATGGGCCTCGCCCGAATGGCGCTGGCGATAAAAGCCGCCAATGGGCAGCGCGCCCGCCGCGCTGACATAGGCTGCATCGTGGCGCAGCATCGCACTTAGATGCAGCGAGGCATAGCCTTCGCCAGAGATTTTGGCGGGCATGCCGGGGAAAAAATCATTCACCAGCGCGCGCGACAGGCCAACGGCTTCAAAATTATATCCACCCCGATAGCTGGAGATGACCGCGATCCCCATTTTCGACATGATCTTCAGCAGCCCCTCATTGACGGCATGCTGATGCCGCGCAAGGCATTCGTCGAGCGTCAGCTCGCCAAACAGGCCGCGCGCCTGGCGTTGCACAATGGCTGCCTCGGCGAGATAGGCGTTCACCGTTGTCGCGCCCACGCCAATCAGCACCGCGTAATAATGGGTGTCGAGGCATTCCGCCGTGCGGATGTTGATGCTGGCATAGGAGCGCAGGCCTTTGCGTACCAGATGGGTGTGCACGGCTGCTGCCGCGAGCACGCCGGCCACCGCCACCCGGTCCGGCCCGACATTTTCATCCGACAAGAACAACTCGCTGCACCCCTGGCGCACGGCCTGCTCCGCCTCGACACGCAGGCGCTGAATGGCGGTGCGCAACGTCTCCGGCCCGCCGCCCGCTTCAAACGTACAGTCGATATCGGCTGCCTGTTTGCCAAAATGCGCGCGCAGCCGAGCCCATTCTGCACAAGTAAGCACTGGTGATTCCAGCACCAGCACACCGGACTGCTCGCCTTGAGGATCGAGAATATTGGCCAGGTTGCTGAACCGGGTCTTCAGGCTCATCACATGGCGTTCGCGCAAAGGGTCGATTGGCGGATTGGTGACCTGGCTGAAATTTTGGCGAAAAAACTGGCTGATAAGCCTTGGCTTGTCCGAAATAACGGCAAGGGGCGTGTCATCCCCCATCGAGCCGATCGCTTCCTTTGCGGTCTCCACCATCGGGCTGAGGATAAGCTCCATATCCTCAATCGTTTGCCCGGCGGCAATCTGGCGGCGGATCAGTTCGGCATGGGGGTATTCCGGCCGGGCGCCGGCCATGGCGGGCGGCAAGTCGTCAAGCGTGACAAAGCGCGCGATCATCGTGGCATAATCGGCCTCATCGGCAATCTGGTCCTTAATCTCCCGGTCTTTGTAAACGCGGCCCTCATCCAGATCGACCGCGATCATCTGCCCTGGCCCAAGCCGGCCTTTTTCGATGATGTTCGTCTCTGGCACCACCACCATGCCGCTTTCCGACCCGACAATCAGCAAGCCATCATTGGTGCGCGAATAACGCAGCGGGCGCAGCGCGTTGCGATCCATCCCGGCGACAGCCCAGCGGCCATCGGTCATCGCAAGTGCGGCCGGCCCGTCCCACGGCTCCATGACGCTTGCCAAATATTGATACATCGCCAGATGTTTTGGCGGCATATCTCCTCCGTCGCTCCAGGCCTCTGGCACCAGCATCAGCTTGGCGGTTGGCGCGTCGCGGCCTGAGCGGCATATTGCCTCGAATGTCGCGTCGAGCGCTGCGGTGTCGCTGGCACCAGCTGGAATAACGGGCTTGATGTCTTCGCTATGCTCACCAAAGGCAAGGCTTGCCATTTTGATTTCGTGGCTGAGCATCCAGTTTTTGTTGCCGCGAATGGTGTTGATTTCGCCATTGTGCGCAAGACAACGAAACGGCTGTGCCAGCCACCATTGGGGAAATGTGTTGGTGGAATAGCGCTGATGAAAAATCGCCACCCGACTTGCAAAGCGGCTGTCCATCAAATCAGGGTAAAATACCGACAGGCTCTGCGCGAGGAACAACCCTTTGTAGATGATTGACCGGCACGAAAGGCTGCAAATATAAAAGCCCTGAATTTGCGCAGCGATGATACGTTTTTCGATGCGCCTGCGTACCAGATAAAGGTTTTTTTCAAATTCTGCGGCAGATTGGTCGTCCGGCATTGGCCCGGCAATCATGATCTGTTCGATCTCTGGCCGGGTGGCTTGCGCCTTTTGTCCGATTACCGATACGTCGACCGGCACCTGCCGCCAGCCATAAATAGTATAGCCTTCTTCGATAATCGCGGTTTCGACAATCGTCCGGCAGGCTTCTTGCGCCTGCAAATCGGTGCGTGGCAGAAAGATCATGCCAACCGCCAGCCGGTTGGGCATGGGCCGGTGGCCCGACAGCGCCACCGCGTCATCAAAAAACGCAACCGGCAGGTCAACATGGAGCCCCGCGCCGTCCCCCGTCATGCCATCGGCGTCCACAGCACCGCGGTGCCACACCGCCTTCAGCGCATCGATGGCGGACTGCACCACCCGCCGTGATGGTTTGCCATCGGTTGCTGCGACAAGGCCCACACCGCAGGCATCGCCCTCAAATTCAGGGCGGTACATGCCATCAGCGGCAAGGCGGGCGCGTTGGTCGGACAGGTGGGTCATACAGGGCTTCCAGGGTCAGGCTTTGGGTGGGGCGGGGTCCAGATCAAGCTGCTGAAGCGTTGCGAGTATCGCCTCATAGCCGATTTTTTGGCCGATGGCGGCGCCAATGGGGCCCAGGCGCTGAGTGAGCTGCGGTATTGCCGACAGCGCTTTTTGGCCAAGCGGCGTGGCGTAAAAGGCTGTCAGCCCCTTTAGCTCGTCGACCGTAAAGGCGCGGCCATATTCGATTGCTGTTGCGTGCTTCAGGTCGCCATACCGTGCCTTGAACCGCTTTGCTGCCTCGGCAGTAAACAATTGCTGTGCGCTGGCCAGCGTTTCCGGCTCGGCGAGTTTGCTGCGCAGTCTGGCGTCGACAGTTGCGTTGTCTTTGATAGAATTAAAAATCAGTTGCGTCATCTGTGGCAGCAATTGAGCAAAAATTGCGTCATACTGCGCTTCGAGGCCAAGCAGCGCGACGAGCTTTTCTGCCTCGGCAATGCGTTCAGCGGGTACGGGGGTAGCTGCTTCATTTACAACAGGCGCCGGTGCAGGCACAGGCGGCGACGCTGCTTGGCCAAGAGCCGCCAATATTGCAAAAAACGCCGTTTTCATGCCGCTTTCCTATCGCTTGCCTTTGCTTTCAAAAAAGCGTGCATCCGCTCAGCCACGTCGCGCGCATCGCGGATTGCCCAGACGACAAGGCTTGCACCACGCACAATATCCCCGGCGGCAAACACGCCATCAAGGTTGGTCATCATCGTCTTTGCATCGACCAGTACCGTGCCCCAGCGCGACACGCCAAGCTCGCCCGCGCCAAACAGGGTGGGCAAATCTTCCGCATCAAAGCCCAGCGCCTTGATAACAAGGTCGGCGGGAAGCTGAAAATCATCGCCCTTGTCGACTTCGGGGCTGCGTCTGCCGCTGGCATCGGGCGCGCCGAGCCGCATTTTGCTCACGCGAACGCTGGTTACGCCGTTTGTACCCTCAAAGCCCTGTGGGGCGCAGAGCCACGCAAACTCGGCGCCCTCTTCTTCGGCATTGGCCACCTCACGCTGGCTGCCGGGCATGTTCGCCCGGTCGCGCCGGTAGAGGCATTTTACCGACGCTGCGCCCTGGCGAATGGCGGTGCGCACACAGTCCATCGCGGTGTCGCCGCCGCCGATTACGACGACATGTTTGCCTGCCGCATTCAGGCCGCCATTGTCGAAAGCGGGCACGGCATCGCCAAAGCCCTTGCGGTTGGAGGCGGTGAGATAGTCAAGCGCGGCAACCACGCCGCCAGCACCAGTGCCCGGTGCTTTTATTTCGCGCGGCTTATAGACCCCGGTGGCAATCAGCACCGCGTCGTGGCGGCTGCGCAATTCTGCCAGGCTGGCGTCGCGCCCAACCTCAAAATTCTGGTGAAAAACAATGCCGGCCTCGGCCAGCCGCTCCACCCGGCGCATGACAATGGGCTTTTCCAGCTTGAAGCCGGGGATGCCATAGGTAAGCAGCCCGCCCGCCCGGTCATAACGGTCATAAACATGCACGTCATAGCCCAGCACACGCAGATGTTCCGCCGCGCTCAGCCCGGCGGGGCCGGCGCCGATAATGCTCACCGATTGCCCCCGCGCGGCGCCGGGAATGAGCGGCTCGACCCAGCCATTTTCCCACGCCGCGTCGGTAATATATTTTTCGACCGAGCCAATGGTAACCGCGCCGTGGCCGGAAAATTCGATGACGCAATTGCCCTCGCACAACCGGTCCTGCGGGCAGATGCGGCCGCAGATTTCGGGCATGGTTGAGGTGGCGTTAGAAAGTTCATAGGCCTCGCGCAGCCGCCCTTGCGCTGTGAGCCGCAGCCAATCGGGAATATGGTTGTGCAGCGGACAATGTACCGAGCAATAGGGCACGCCGCACTGAGAGCAACGCCCGGCCTGCTCCTCCCCCTGCCGGGGGGCATAGCGGCTGGCGATTTCGTCAAAATCGGTCGCGCGCGCCGCTGCTGCGCGCTTGGCAGGATATGCCTGTGCTGTGTCGACAAAATGCAACATTGGGTCCGCCATCGAAATCCCCCGCCTTTCGCCCGGTTGATAATGTGGCGGGCGGGCGGAGTCACGAGCAAAAACGCATTTATGGCAGCTTAGCTGTCCAAAATATCTGCCGATGCCGGGCGATTTTGTTGCGCTCGCCCGTTTTGCCCAATGTTATATGGCCGATACGGACCTATTTGTTCAGCAGCCAGACAAGCGCTGCACCTCCGGCCATGATTCGATACCAGGCAAAAGGGGCAAAGCCGAAGCGGCTGACAATGCCCACAAACCCGCGCACCACGGCAAGGGCCACAAGAAAAGCCACCGCAAAACCAAGCGCAATGCCGCTCGCGCCCACGCTGTTGGCCGCGCTCAGCGTGTCGTGGTGTTTGGCCAGCTCAAGCACGCTTGCACCCAGCATGGTGGGAACAGCGAGAAAAAAGCTAAATTCCGCCGCTGTCTTCCGATCAACCCCAAGGCTGAGTGCGCCCAATATCGTCGCGCCCGAACGGCTCACCCCCGGCACCATTGCCAAACACTGCAACAGGCCAATGCCGATGGCGGTGCGCGCCGGAATTTGCGCAACACCGTGTGCAGTGCCCGGTTTTGTCAGCCGCTCCACCGCCAAAATCGCCACGCCACCGACAATGAGCGCAACCGCCACGACAATCGGCTGAAGCAGCAACGCTTCGATTTGCCTGCGGAGCGCCACGCCGATGATTGCCGCAGGCGCAAAGGCAAGCAAAATGTTCCGTAAAAAACGCCTCGCCCCCGCTTCGCCTGCCACCAGGCCGAGCAGTACACCCCAAAATGTGCGCCAATAGAGCAGAACAACCGCCAGAATTGCCCCAAGTTGAATGACAATGTTGAACAATTGCCAGCGTGCATCATCATAGCCGAGCAGCGCGCCCGCCAATATCAAATGCCCAGTGGAGGAAACGGGAAGAAATTCCGTCACGCCCTCAACAATGCCAAGCACAATAATCGAGAGCAGATCACTCACCGGGAACCCCCTAAAGACGCCACAAACCGCCAAGCCACATCGCCTGGAAAAACCTGCCGAGGCTAGTTGATCAACGAGCCATAACGGCGGCAAAGCGCCCATGTTTACGATAGGCTGCCAGCCAGTTGGACGCCACCACCGCAAGCGGAGTGGGCGAGATGTCGAATGCCGCAATCCCGGCCATGCCCGCTGTCGCCACATTGTCGTTTTGCAGCATTTGCCAATGATCCCAGGTCAGCGGAGCGCCCGGCAAAAAGCCCGCCCGCGCGATCATTGCGCTCAGCGCATCGGGCAGCGGCACAATCTTTGGCTGGCGGCCAATGGCGCCGGCAATCCAGCGGATGAGCGCCTCCATCGACAAAATGTCCGGGCCGCCCAGCTCATAAATTCGGCCGGCATGGCTGGCGGGCTCAGCAAGCGCCTTGGCAATTGCTGCTGCTACATCGGCCACAAATATTGGCTGAAACCTGACGTCAGGCTTAATCACAGGCACCAAGGGCGCCGCCGCGATCATTCGGGCAAAGCGGTTTACAAACTCGTCTTCCCGGCCAAAGATGATCGACGGGCGCACGATCGTCGCGCCTGCAAAAGCCGCCTGTACGCCGGCCTCTCCCGCCGCCTTTGATCGACCATAAGCGGAAAGCGAGTGCGCATCGGCGCCAATGGCAGAAACATGCACCAGCGCCGCAGTGCCGGCCGCGGCTGCTGCGCGCGCTACATTGGCGGCACCTTCTTCGTGAACAGCGGTGAAATTGCCCTTCAAAATGCCAACCAGATTGACAACCGCATCGGCGCCATGAACGGCGCGGGCAAGCGACTGCGGCCTGCAAATGTCAGCAGCAACAAACTGTGTCTGCCCCAGCGCACCAAGTGGCTTTATGGCAAGTGCTGCTCCAGGGTTGCGCTGAGCAATACGCACGCGCGCGCCGGCCGACAGCAGCGCCTGCGCTACGTAGCGGCCCAAAAAACCACCCCCACCGATCAGCGTTATCAGCTTGTCGTTCATTGTCCGCCTCATCTGCTCAATTGTCACGGCTGCGCCACCATCGCTCCATGCCGCCCCGCCGCCAAAACGGCAAGCGCCCAGAACGCGCATAGCGCCCAATGCGGCCAAACCCGCTCACCGGCAAAGAATGCTGCCATGATTTATTGACAAGCCCCCTCAGCCTGCCTAGAGCGCCCAGCCTACCCCGTGCCCAGATGGCGGAATTGGTAGACGCACCAGCTTCAGGTGCTGGCGCTCGCAAGGGCGTGGAGGTTCGAGTCCTCTTCTGGGCACCATCGCTTCCTCCGGACATGTCCATAAATGTCCGGAGAAGTCCCCAAAATCAAAGGTTTTTGGCGGTTGGCGCGTCCACCCGCATCCGGTCAAATTCGTTGCAATTGACGGTATCCGACGGTATTTTTGACGGTATCGAAACCGACAAAAAGGTGGCGTCATGCTTACCGATCTGGCCGTCCGAAAGGCAGTTGCACGCGAGAAGCCCTACAAGCTTTCTGATGGGGGCGGGCTATACCTGCTGGTCACAAAAGCTGGTCAGCGATGTTGGCGCGTCGATTATCGCTTCGGGGAAAAGCGGGCCACCGCAGCCCTTGGGGTCTATCCCACCGTTTCGCTGGCCGAGGCGCGGGCCAAGCGGCTGGAAATCAAGAAGCAGATTGCCGATGGCATGAACCCGTCGGCCAAGCGCAAGATCGACAAGATCACCGGACTGCTGGCCAACGTGAACAGCTTTCAGGCCGTTGCCGAGGAATGGCTCGACAAAGCCCGCCGCGAAGGCCGCGCCGAAGTTACGCTCGGCAAGCTGAAATGGCTGCTGGAGTTCGCCCACCCCATAATCGGCGCGCGCAAGATTGGTGAGATCAAAGCGCCCGAATTGCTGGCGGTCTTGCGCGCGGTTGAAAAGCGCGGCCACTATGAAACCGCGCGGCGGCTGCGCAGCACCTGCGGGCGGGTCTTCCGCTATGCCATCGCCACCGGACGCGCCGACCGCGACATTTCGGCAGACCTGCGCGGCGCGATTACCGTTCCCAAAGTCACGCATCGCGCGGCCATTACCTCGCCGATGGAGGCAGGTGTCCTGCTTCGGGCAATAGACGCCTATTCAGGCTATCCGGTCACCCATGCGGCCCTGCGCCTCGCCCCTCACGTCTTCGTGCGTCCTGGCGAGCTCAGACACGCCGAATGGACCGAATTTGATCTGACCAAGAACGTCTGGACCATCCCTGCCGAGAAAACCAAAATGCGCGTCGCCCACCGCGTGCCGCTTACCCGGCAGGTGCTCGCCATCCTGGAGGAGCTGCGCGAGATCAGCGGCAACCGCCGCTACCTCTTCCCGGCCCAAGGCAAGCGGGATCGCCCGATGTGCGAAAACACGATCAACCTCGCCCTGCGGCGCATGGGGTTTGATAGCAAAACGATGACCGCCCACGGCTTCCGCGCCATGGCCAGCACGCTATTGAACGAACAGGGTCATTGGAACCCGGACGCCATCGAGCGGCAGCTTGGCCATGCGGAGAGCGATGAAGTGCGCCGGGCCTATGCGCGCGGTGAGCATTGGGAAGAACGACTGGCCATGATGAAAAGCTGGTCCGACTATCTCGACCAGCTCCGTTCAGGCGCGAAGATTCTGCAAGGCAGCTTCCGCAAGCCGCCTAGCGCCGCGATTTCTGGATAAGGCGGCGCAGGCTGGCAACGGTGATGAGTGTTGACGCGCCGATCTTGACAACATCAACCTCGCCCGCCGCGATCAGCTCATACAGTTTCGACCGGCCAATGCCTGTAAGCTGCACCGCGACCGGGATACGCACCGTCAAGGGCTCCAGCGGCAGTTGCGGGATTTCCGGCATGGTGGCGGTTTTGGGCAGGGCGCGGGGCATGAACTTCGCTTTCGTCAGATGGATTTCGTGCGCGCCATTCTGCCCGAAGCGGCGGGATCGCTCTATCGCCGCCTCTGCGCCTGACTACTCCCCGCAGCCCAGCGTAGACAAACAGGTTGCCGGAAAGAGCGGGATAGGTGGGATGGCTTGCGGCGAGTGTTCCGCTTCCCGGCCAAACTTCATCAGAACAGGGCATTCCGTGCCCATCGCAGTTTGGCGTTGCTGGGCGACCTTTATGTAGCTGCGGAAAACCATCGGCGGAATCGGCAAGGCAGCAGGGTTAGGGCTGTTTTGGAGGGCGAGATAAAAGAGGTGCCAGCACTCGGTTGTTAAGCAGATGAGTTATAACAGCTTTTACGTATGGCACTGAATTTTCGGTGCCATACGCTCCCGTCGATACTCCCAGATTTCAGCCCTGAAACGGTAAGGCACCGCCCAAAATCGACAGATTGCGCCGTCGGAGGCCGAGCGCCGACATCGCATCACCGCCCCATCACGGGCACCCATCGCACTCGGCCTATCGTCGACCGAACCGGATCGAGCACAAATGCCCAAAAATCAGGGGTGCCATACGTTTGCGCCGCAGATTTCCGCGCCTTTGCTCAACATCGTATGGCAGCCGCCCTTCGGTGCCATACGAAATTCCTCAACTGAACCAACCACATAAGGGTCAGGGGCTGGCACTGCTTTTATCTTGCCCTCCTAGCACTACGCCACACTTCTAGCCTCAAGTTCGAGGCTTATTCTGGATACTGCGAGCAAGGGATGAGGCATTTCTCTGCGATGACCGTGAAGTGAGTTCGATAGCGCAACATTACACTTGAATGACTGCGTTCCTCGGGGTTAATGGCATTAATAGATATGATACATCATATCACGATTCGCCAGGGGTGCCCATGAACGCTCAACCGAAATTGCCCGTCACCGTCCTCTCCGGCTTCCTGGGCGCGGGCAAGACCACCTTGCTCAATCACATCCTCGCCAACCGCGAAGGCAAGCGCGTGGCGGTGATCGTTAATGACATGTCGGAAGTGAATATCGACGCCGATCTGGTGCGCGGCGGTGAGGCCGCCCTCTCGCGATCGGAGGAGGCACTGGTCGAGATGACCAATGGCTGCATCTGCTGCACATTGCGGGATGATCTGCTGAAAGAAGTACGGACGCTCGCGGAAAATGGCCGGTTCGACTATCTGGTGATTGAGAGCACCGGGATTTCCGAGCCGCTCCCGGTCGCCGCAACCTTCTCGTTCCGCGATGAAGCCGGGCAAAGCCTCGGCGATGTTGCCCGGCTCGACACGATGGTGACCGTTGTTGATGCGGTCAATCTGCTCGCCGACTATTCCAGCGCCGACCTTCTGAGCCAGCGCGGCGAGACGGCGGGCGACGGTGACAATCGCAGCCTGGTCAATCTGCTGGTCGAGCAGATCGAGTTTGCCGATGTCGTCATCGTCAACAAGGCGAGCGCCATCAGTGCGGAGCAGCTGGCGATGGTGCGTAAGGTCGTCGCCTCGCTCAATGCAGACGCGCGCATTATCGAGGCCGATTACGGCAAGGTCGAACTCGACACCATCCTCGACACCGGACTGTTTGATGACGAGAAGGCCGAGCAGCATCCGCTCTGGGCGAAAGAGCTCTATGGTTATGCCGATCATCGCCCCGAGAGCGAGGAATATGGCGTCGAAAGTTTCGTTTATCGTGCGCGACGGCCCTTTCACCCGGCGATGTTCTATCGCTTTCTGACAGGCGCCGGCTTGGACAAGGTCATTCGCGCCAAGGGCCATTTCTGGCTGGCGACACGCACCGATTTTCTGGGGGAGCTGGCGATTGCCGGTACGCAGAAATCGGTCAGCCGCATGGGTCGCTGGTGGGCGGCTGTGCCCAAGAATCGCTGGCCCGAAGACGGCAGCTTCGAGGAGTTTGTCCTCACCCACTGGGACAATGTGTGGGGCGATCGGCGGCAGGAACTGGTGTTCATCGGCATCGGCATGGACGAAGCTAAAATCCGGGCGGCGCTTGATGCGTGCCTGGTCAAGGCCGACAGCTTTGAGCCCGAGCGATGGGCCAGCCTGTCAGACCCTTTCCCCACGTGGGGCGAGGCGCAAACTGCGCTGGAACCAGCATGATGCTCGCGACGCATGCAGATGTCATGGACGACTGGTCGCGCATTCACGACCCGGCCTGCCCGTTAATGATCGAGCAGCGTGAACCGCCAGTGCCGGATTCGGCGATGGCGCCATTGCTCGCCGACGCGCCCTTCGCGACCCGCGCAGAGGGCGATCTTCCTGCTGTTTTGGCGCAACTGGAGGATCTGCCCGATGCGCTTCGCGTTGATATCGCAGCCTTGGCACAGCGTTTCATGAACCTGATGCAGGTCGATGCAATCCGCGTCAGGGTGGAAGGCGTCTCCACCAACGCCTGCAAGAAAGTGCACGCAGATTACACTGATGTCCGCCTGATCACCACCTACAGCGGACCCGGCACCGACTATACGCCGCATGGCGATGCGGACTGCTGCCTTGAGCGGGTGCCGACCGGCGCCATCGCCCTGTTCAAGGGGCGCACCTATGCGCCCGATCACCCCCCGTGCCTGCACCGCTCACCGCCCATCGAAGGCAGTGGCGAGCGGCGTCTCGTGCTGGTGATCGATACGCTGCTGCGGCCAACACAACCCGCCTGAAAACCATGTCTCGAGGGGCTATCCGCCGCGTCGATGGCGCAGGCGCAAAATATTGCACCCGAGGAGGAAGGCGATGCGCGGGGTAGCGATATCGTCGTGACTGCAACGCGTAGCGAGCAGCGCATCGTCGATGTGCCCGCCGCAATCTCAGTCGCCACCTTTGACGAGCTGCGTCTGCAAGGTTTCGTGACGGGGACAGACGAATATCGCGGGGTACCCGGTGTTTTCTTTCGTCGCGGCGAGGGTGACAATGACGAGTTTCCGTTCGTCTCCTTTCGCGGATCGACGGGCACCGATGGTTCGCTTTCGCTGATCGAGGGCATCCCGATCGTCGGCCCCTACGAGGAAACCCAGCTCTATGATTTGCCCTATGATGCGTTCGAGCGAGTGGAAATTCTGCGTGGCCCTGGCTCGTCGCTTTATGGCCGGGGCGCGCTCTATGGTTCCACCAACTATCTGACGCGCTCTGCCCGACAAGACAGTTTGCGCGCTGCACTGTCTGGCGGCAGCGATAATTTCTATCGCGGCGAATTGTCCCTCAGCCGCCGGATTGGCGACAATGCGGGCGTCCTCCTCTCCGGTGTGTATGAGGATAATGGCGGCTGGCGCGAACAGGATGGCCGCCGCGTCTGGAACCTTTTCGGCAAGATAGAGGCAGATATCGGCCCTCGCACCAACCTGACTGCCTTTCTGACCTATAACGACCGGCTGACCCACCCGGCCAACGCCATCCCGCTCGATGCGCAGGGCAATGTCGTCGCTGTCGCGGGCGGGCGCAGGGGCTTCATCGGATTTGGCGAGCCGTTCAACGATACCGAAAGCCTGTTCGGCGTCGGGCGCGTGACGCACCAGTTCAGCGACAGTCTGACCGCCACAGTCACGATCCATGGCCGCCGTAACCGGCGCGATACCTTCCTCAATTTCTTCGACAGTTTCGCACTCGACGTTGACAACGGCATCATCGGTTTCAACGGATTTCGCGGGGCAACGCGGCAGAATGCCTGGTTCGGCGAGGGCACATTGCGCTGGGAATCGGGCGCTCATAATCTGATTGTCGGTATCGGCGGTGAACGGTCGACGGTGCGATCCAGCGAACGCTGGACCGGGCGGAACGGCTTCACCTTCGAATGTGGCTTTGCCTTCTATTCGATCCTTGTCGATTTCCGCAGCGGGCAAACGCTCAACGCGGACCATCCCTGCTTCGTACGCGACGAACTCCTGTCCCGCTCCAATTTTCTCAACACTTTCTGGGGTGCCTTCATTCAGGACGAGATCGCGCTCGGGGACCGCTGGCAACTGACTGTTGGCGGGCGCTATGACAGTTTTCGTCGCCGGTCCGACTTTGATGATCTGAGCGGCGGCGGTGCGGGCGGTCGTCTGGTGGGGAAGGCTGACGCTTTCTCACCGCGCGTTGCCCTCTCCTATCGGCCTGAATGGGGGCAAATCTATGCGTCCTACAGCCGGGGGTTCAATTCCAATTTCGGCCCGACTTTTGAATGGGATCCGTTCCAATATGCCCGGCCGGAAAACCGCCCGACCACGCTCGATAGTTACGAGGTCGGTGCAAAGGGTGAGGCATTGAATGGCACCCTGACCTTCGAGCTCGCAGCCTATCACACGCGTCAGCGCAACCGGCGGATCAGCGATTTCAACCCGGCAGCGGAGACAGACCCGACCGCTCCGCCCAACCTTGTCACCTTTGGCAATCTCTATGATGTCTGGGGTGCCGAGGCGACCTTGAACGTCCGCCCGCGTGACGGCACTGACATCCGCATCAGCTACAGCCATGTCGCGCCGGAGTGGCAGGACTATGAACTGGGCGGCATCGACTTGTCGGGTCGCACGCCGACCGGCGTTTCGCGCAACATGGTCTATCTGTCCGGCAGTCAGCGCGTTGGCGAAGCGGTGACCCTGCGTGCAGCCTATGAATTGAACCGCACCGGGATCGCCGGAGGCCATTTGGTTTGAGTTACGCGGCCATGGGGATGTCGTCCAGCATGGCATAGTATCGTTGCTCGGCTTCTGCTGGCGGGATGTTGCCGATCGGCTCCAGC
>JBAZXU010000014.1:0-30349 GCA_041659705.1 Sphingomonas sp. | reverse complement strand
ATCGGCAAAGGTGTTACGGTAATTGGACGGCACCCAAACGCCGCCTGCCTTGATGGTTGCATACTGGCAGGCAAGGACCATCGGATGGTTGGGCGACAGGATTGCGATACGATCGCCGGGTTGAATACCATCTGCCACCAGCGTGCGTGCTGCGCGGTCGACAATTTCGCCCATTTCGGCATAGCTTATCGCTTGTTCGCCATCTGTCACGAGTATTTCATGCGGATAGCGCGCTACCCCGCGTTCAAAGAAATCGATTGCCAGCATTGCTACCTCTCAGGGTTCCCTCCGGTGGAGAGGGGCAGGGCAGGCGAGCGGGCAGCGCGGTTGTCCCAATAGATAGACGGTACGCTGCCGGACTGCTGGTCCCGATACCTCTCCTGCTTTTTCTCCGCCATCCCGAATTTGCCGAGTGGCGACTCTCTTTCTACCCGACATCATCACACGTATGACGATAAAGTCAAATATTAAAAGGCGCGGTCAGAGTTGGGATGTGCGCAGCTTGGTAGCCGATCAAATCCAGCATCACCTAGCGGTATTGCGGAATTGCGAGACCAGGTTGGCGCCAATATGTCACGGATATGCAAGCCTTGGGCAACCGGTATATTTTTCAGATATTGACCATAAAGTTCATTAATATTGACTATGCAGTCATATTGAAATATGCCGACGCAAGAATGACGCTGCTCACGTGCTTGGCACGCCAACTCCCCCGCGCAGAGGGGGGCAGGCCGACAATCACATGAAAAAACACGCAGCGCATTTGGGAGAGAGAGATGATCACCACTACCAAGCGGGCTATCCTGCTGGCCGGTTCGGCTTGCATGTTCATGATGCCGATAACGGCGCTGGCGCTGCCCGGCGAGACGCCGGCCGATGCCGACAAACGCGCGGCAAAGGAGGAGAATGTGCCAGCGGGCGCCGAGCAGGGCATCGAGGAAATCGTCGTCACCGCGCAGAAGCGACAAGAGTCGGTGCAAAAGGCGCCGCTTGCCATTACCGCCATCAGTGGCGCTGCGCTGCGCTCATCGGGTGTGTCGACGGTGGACGCCATCACCGCCAATGTACCGAGCCTGCAGCTTGGGCAGACCTATGGATCCGCCAATGTCTCGCTGCGTGGCATCAGCTTGAATGCCGTCAATTGGGGAGTGGAGGGCAGTATCGCTTTCCATCAGGATGGCGTTTTCATTCAGCGCCCAGCCGCGGTGCTGGCCGGTTTCTATGATGTCCAGCGCGTGGAGGTGCTGCGCGGCCCGCAAGGAACGCTTTACGGCCGCAACGCAACGGGCGGCGCGATCAATTTGATCACGGCCGATCCGACGCCCCACACCGGTGGTTATCTCCAGGCGACGGCGGGCACCTATGAACATTTCGCAGGTGAAGGCGCGATTGGCGGCCCATTGCTTGGCGGATCGGACGTCCTGCAATATCGTTTGGCGTTCCGCGTCAACCACCATAGCGGCTATGGACGAAACGAGTTCACCGGAACGCGCATCGATGATGCCGATGATCAAGCAGTTCGGTTCAAATTGGCGATCAAACCTGGCGGCCGTTTCAGCGCGTTGCTGTCTGCCGACTATTCGCACTCGGCCGATCGGCAGACACCGCATTATGGCGGAACGCCGTTTGGTGCCGCGCCGTTCGGTGTCGCGCTGCCGCTGCCCGATGGCAGTTCGTTGCCGCTGGGCGGTCAATTGCCGTCGCGTGTGCGGAACATCTCCAGCGATCTGGATCCCGAACACAGCGCCACTTTTTGGGGTGTTGCGGCGAAGCTGGATTATGATCTGGGCTTTGGCGACTTGAAATCGATCACATCCTACCGGCGTAGCCGCAACCGTACCATCGGGGATTTGGACCAGACCAGCGTCTATATCGCCAGCCGGACCTTGCTTGCCGATAATTCAAAGCAATTCAGCCAGGAATTCCAGCTTTCGGGGCAGACGCCGTCCTCAGACTGGCTGGCCGGGCTGTTCTATTATCACGAGACCGATCGGGGGAATAACAATATTCCCTGGAACAACATCATCCTCAACGTTTTTGGTGTCCCGGTTCCCGCGCCGGGAACGGTGGCGCAAGGGTATTTTGACGGTTCGGAAATCAAGACCGATGCCTATGCTGTGTTTGGCCAGTATACTCGCCACATCGGCAACAAGCTAAGCGTGACTTTGGGCGGCAGGTACAGTGTCGAGCGCAAGGCGGCGATCAACCAGGGCGCTTTTGATCTGGTCACCCCTTATGATCCTGCCGTTGGCATAATCACGCCCAGCGAAGCGGCCGGTACATTGCAGATCCAATGCGGGGCGGGATTGACGACGATCGGGTTTGCCGCTGGCGATTGCGTACCACACCGGATTTTCCGTTCTTTCACGCCCAAATTTGGCCTGGAATATCAGGTCGATCCGCGCACGCTGGTCTATGCGTCGGTCTCTCGCGGGTTCAAGAGCGGCACTTACAATCTTGGCTCGCCGCAGCCGCCGGTTAATCCGGAAAAAGTCACCGATTACGAACTGGGCGTCAAATCTACGCTGTTCAATGGTAAGCTGCGAGCCAATTTGTCAGCATTTTACTACGACTATAAGGATTTGCAGGTCAATCGAGTCGTGGTAACGTCGGTGGTGCTTGAGAATGCCGCCAATGCCGAGATCTACGGCTTGGAAGGCGAACTGGTTGCTCGCCCGGCTGCGGCATTGCAGTTTGATTTTAGCGGTGCCTATCTCCATGCGCGCTTCAAGCGCTTTATCAGCGGAGACTCGCTGCGGCCCGGTGGCGACGGCGTTACTGTGGATGAATTTGGTAATCCTGCATTCAACCTTGCAGGTAAAACCTTGCCGCAATCACCCGATTTTTCCGGCAAATTCGGCATTAGCGGTTTTTTCGATCTCCCCCATGGCAAAATAACTTTGCGCGGAGAGGCGGTGTATACCGACAAAATATTTTTTACGCCGTTCAACCTCGACACCGTGGCCGTGGGCGCCCGGACACGTTTCAACGCATCGATCAACTATGTGACGCGCGACGAGCAGTGGGAGATTTCGTTAAATGCCAAGAATTTGGCTGACGATGTACGGATCACCAACGGCTTCGTCGCCTCAACTGCGGTCGGCGCGGTTGTGAACGGGTATCTGGAGGCCCCGCGCACCGTTGATCTTTCGGTTACGATGAAGTTCTGACACGATCATGGTTTTCGCTCGGCGTGCCGCCACGCGCCGAGCTTAAAGCGACACCGTTGCAGCGCGACCACAGTCGACCGGGTATCCTCGCGGCGCCAACCGAGGAAAGTCGGCTTGCCAAGACCAGGCCGTCGCAATCGCAAGCGACCCATCAAATATGATAAACGCCGCTATTAAAGACCGCTGGCGGATCGCCTTGGATGCCATTGTGCGGCATCAGGCAGAGTAAGGCAGTTTTTCGCGCGACTGCTGACCGATACTCAATACCATATCTGGCGTGCCGATTGCCGGTAGTGTCTTAGTTTGAATTTCCATCGCTTCGCTTTTTGTAAGGCCCGCGCTTTGCGGGAGCCGGTGCATCCGCGTCGATCCGCGCCAGCACATCCTCCAACGCCCACAGCCGATCGGTAACGAAAATTGGTAAGGCTAGCGCGACCAATAGGCGGCGTATTTCCTAAGCGGCAAGTGGGACTGTCTTTTTGCCCTTATGCAATTCGTGATATGGACGTGTCGTCTCCGGCCATGCGACACCAAGTTTATGATGCGAAAAAGCGAATAAAACCCATGAGCAGCGGTGCCATCCGTGCTCCGGCTGCGGCCCTGGGCGGGGCTTTTGCGGGCTATGCCGTCGCGATTGTCGCCATCGCCGGTGCCGCGCTTGTTCAAGTTGAGCTGCAAGCATGGTGGGCTGGTGGGTCGCCATATCTTCTTTTTGCCGCTGCCGTTTTGGTGGTGGGTGTGTTGAAAGGGGTCGGCCCTGCGCTGTTTGCCGCCACATTGGGCGCGATATTGGCGATGGGGCTTGGCTGGTCGTCTGGGGCAGCCGGCGCGGCCGATTTTGCAAGTTTTGTGCTTGTTTCAGCCAGCATCATCGCGGTTGTGCTGCATAGCGCCCGGCGTGCCCGGCGTACGCGCGATCTTGTCGACGAGCTTAACCTGATGATCGACGGAGCGACGGGCTGGGCGATGTTCATGCTCGACGCCGCTGGCTGTGTCTCATTCTGGAACAAGGGGGCGGAGCGGCTGACAGGCTGGTCGGAGGCTGAAATTCTTGGTCGGCCTGCCGCACTTTTTTATCCTCTTGGGGCCATTGCGGCGGGTGAGCCTGATGTGGACCTTGCCGCCGCGCGGGCAACGGGCAGGCTTGACGAAGAGGGCTGGCGGGTTCGCAAGGATGGGGCTGAATTTCTTGCGCATATTCTGACCACCCCTTTTTTCGATTTGTCGGGGCGGTTGCGCGGCTATGGCCGGGTGATCCGCGATATAACCGAGCAGCGCGCGCGCGAGCATGAGGCCTGCGCAAATGCCAATCACTTGCGCTCAATCTTGTCGACCGTCCCCGATGCAATGGTCGTCATCAACAAAACCGGGCATATTATGTCGTTCAGCGCGGCGGCCGAGCGGTTGTTCGGCTATAGCGAGGCCGAGGCCAAGGGCCGCAATGTCAGCATGTTGATACCGACTGCGGACCGGGATCGGCATGATACTTATCTGGAGCATTATCTTACGACCGGCGAGCGCCGTATCATCGGCATCGGTCGAACCGTGGTCGGCCAGCGGCGCGACGGCACGCTCTTTCCCATGGAGTTGTTTGTCGGCGAGGCGATTACCGATGACGAGCGGATTTTTACCGGCTTCATCCACGATTTAACCGAAAAACACCGGATGGACGAACGTCTGGAGGCGATGCGCGCCGACCTGATCCATGCCGCGCGGGTGAGCGCGATGGGTACAATGGCCTCAACGCTGGCACACGAAATCAATCAGCCCATCACCGCCATTATCAATTATGTGCGCGGCATCCGCAACCTCATCCACCGTGGCCACGCCGATGACGGGTCGATGATCGAAGAAGCGCTGGCCGACGCAACGCGCGAGGCGCTGCGCGCGGGCGATATTGTGCGTCATCTGCGCGAGTTTGTATCGCGCGGGGAGGTGGAAAAGCGCATCGAACAACTTCCCGGATTGATTGAGGAAGGCGCAAAGCTTGCCCTGATCGGCGCCCGCGAGAAGGGGGTGGCTGTGAGCTTTGATCTCGATCCGTCGGCGACACCGGTACTTGTCGACCGGGTTCAGATCCAGCAGGTGCTGATCAACCTTATGCGCAACGCCATTGAAGCGATGGCGCAGGCGCCAGTCCGCGAGCTGCGCGTTTCCAGCCGGGCTTTGTCAGACGGCTGTGTTTGCGTGTCGGTTGCCGATACCGGGCCGGGGGTGGACCCTGTAGTGGCGGAAAAGCTGTTTCGCGCGTTCAACAGCACCAAGGCGGCCGGGATGGGCCTTGGGCTGTCAATCTGCCGGACAATCGTCGAGGCCAATGGTGGGCGCATCTGGATGGAGCCAGGCACGAGCGGTGGTTCGCAGTTTCATTTCACACTGATGCGCACGGACATGGAGCCGGGCAAATGATTTCCAGGCGGCTGGTTCATATCATCGATGACGAAGACGCCGTACGGCGCTCGGTCAGCTTCATGCTGAAAACATCGGGCCTGGCGGTACGGGGTTGGGAATCGGGCAGCGCCTTTCTCAAAGCAGTGCGCCATGTCGAAACCGGCTGTATCCTGCTCGACATTCGTATGCCTGAAATGAGCGGGCTGGACGTGCAGGCGACGCTCAACGAGCGTGGCGTGACGATGCCCGTTATCGTGCTCACCGGCCATGGCGACGTGGCTATTGCGGTTAAAGCCATGAAGGCCGGCGCGGTTGATTTTCTCGAAAAGCCGTTCGATTCCGACTTACTGCTTGCGGCGCTGGCGCGTGGCTTTGACCGGCTCGATTCAGCAGCAGATGTGCTGGCAAAGGCCGCCGAGGCCGAGGTTGTGCTGGGCGCACTCACCGCGCGCGAACGTGATGTGCTTGAAGGGCTGGCGCTGGGCTATCCCAATAAGACAATCGCTTTCGACCTTGGCATTTCGGCGCGCACGGTTGAGGTGCACCGGGCCAATGTGATGGCCAAGCTTGGCGCGCGCAGCCTTTCGGATGCATTGCGCATCGCCTTTTCTGCGGGCCTTGGCCACAAGAGTTGAGCAGTCCGCTCAGGGCTTGTGCGAGGTTAAGGCCAGATGTGGGGGGGCGATACGACCTCGCTTTGCGTCTCGGTCGGCGCAGCCGGCATAGAGCCATGCTCGTGCTCAAGTATAATTTCGGCCCGATTTTCTCCACTCTCAATCGGTTCGATTATCTGGATTCCTTGCGCTGTGGCATAGCGGATGACATGTTCGAGCAGAACCGGGCTTATTCCGCGATTTCTGAACCCGGCATGGACTAAAATTGCCAGTTCGGCGCGCACATAGTCGGGGTTGCACACCAGCATCGCGCTTGCGACCGGCGTTCCGTCCGGGGTGAAGGCCAGGAAATGCGTTGCGCGCCGATAATCTACCTGCGTCATGGCGGCGAGCTTGTCTTGCGCCACTTTTTTTATCCCGTCGGGAAAGCGAAGGCGCAGATCATCCGGGCCGACATTGTCAAACAGCCGCGCCAGCGCTTCTTCGTCATCGGGGCGGATTGGCCAAACATGAATTTTCAGCCCGCTTTGCGTTACAAGATCGGCGGCCCATTGCATCGGCACCGGCCGGATTACCAGCCGGGCGGTGCGCGGCGTATCGGCAATGCGCGCGCGCGCATCGAGCGCCAATACGCCACCTGCGGTTGCCAGTAGCGGGTTGATGTCGAGTTCAACAATATCGGGAAGGTCGGTTGCAATGGCGGACAATGCCTCGATCACACGGACAACCGCTGCCAGATCGACCGGCGGCACATCGCGATATCCCGCCAGCAGCCGCGCAATCCGCGTGGCATCGATCATCTTGCGCGCCAGCAGATTATCGAGCGGAGGCAGCCCAAGTGCGCGGTCGGCCAGCAGTTCAACCGCCTTACCGCCAGCGCCGAAGGCGATTATCGGGCCAAAAGTCGGGTCATCGGCAATGCCGAGCAGCAACTCATGGCCCGTGGCCGGATTGATCATTGTCTCAATTTCATATCCGGTGATGACCGCTTCGGGATGCGCACGCTGGATGCGGCCGGCCATTGCCCTGGCAGCCGCAAGGGCATCGTCGAAGGATGCAAGACCAAGCGCCACCCCGCCAACATCTGATTTGTGGGTCAGTTGCGGCGACACGATCTTGACCGCCCATGGCCCTGGAACCGCAGCACATGCCTCCGCCACGTCTGCCAGTGTTGGTGCCAGCCTGCTTTGTGCCACTGGCACGCCATAGCCAGCGAGCAACGCTTTGGTTTCAATCGCGCTCAGCGTTGTTCGCCCCTGCCGCCGCGCGTTGTTGATCATTGCCTGCGCGCGGGCGCAATCTGCCACGCCATTGCAAGGCACCCATTGTGCCGGCGCGCGCATCAACGCCGTGCGTGCCTGCGCTGCCTGGAGCACATAGCCAAACCCGCGCACCGCATCGTCGAGATTGTCAAACACCGGTACGCCTGCTGCATCGAAGGTCGCACGCGCCTCGTGCGTATTGCACGGCCCCAGCCAGCACGCGATTATGGGCTTTTGGTGGGGCATGTCGGGGTCGCCGAGCGCCGTCACCACCGCTTTTGCAATGTCCACCCCGCTCTCAACGGCGGTTGGACAGTGTATCGCCAGCAGTGCATCGACATGCCTGTCGGCGAGCGCGGCCCTGGTTGCTGCGGCAAAGCGCTCGGCATGGGCATCGCCGACAACGTCGATCGGGTTGGCGCGCGACCAGCCCGGCGGCATTTGTTGATCAAGCAGCGCGATTGTCGCGCTCGACAAGGATGCAAGCAAGCCCCCCGTGCGGCCCAGCGCATCGGCGGCGAGCACGCCGGCACCGCCGCCATTGGTGACAATCGCCAGCCGGTTTCCGGTTGAAAGAGGAGGGTGGCTCAGCAGTTGCGCGGCGTCGAACAGCCCGGTCAGGGTATCAACAAGCACAATCCCCGCGCGCTCGAACGCTGCTGCATAAACATCATAGGCGCCAGCAAGTGCTCCTGTGTGCGAGTGCGCAGCTTTGCCTGCCTCTGGCGATCTGCCCGCCTTGATCGCGACCACCGGCTTGATCCGCGTGGCCGCGCGGGCAGCCGACATGAATTTTGCCGGGTTGGTGACGCTTTCGACATAGAGCAGGATTGCGTCGGTTTGCTGATCATGGGCGAGCATGTCGATCAGATCGCCGAAATCGACATCGGCCATGTCGCCCACCGAGACCACGCTCGAAAAGCCGATGTTGCGGTCTGCTGCCCAGTCGAGCATCGCCGTGACCAGCGCGCCGCTTTGCGAGACGAAGGCAAGCCGCCCGGGCGCGGCGTGGCGCGGCGCAAACGAGGCGTTGAGCCCGGCATGAGGCAATAGCACGCCAAGGCAGTTGGGGCCGATGATCCGCATCAGATACGGTCGGGCAGCTTCCAGCAGCGCGGCCTTGGTGGCGGCATCGGCAAAGCCGGCAGAAATGACTATGGCAACCCTAGTGCCGATCGCTCCTAATTGCGCGATAATGGCCGGAACAGTTGCCGCAGGAGTTACGATCACAGCAAGATCGGGGACTTCGGGCAGCGACTCGATGTCCTTTGCCCACCACACACCCTCGCGGCTGACGCGCTTTGGGTTGACTGCAAACACCGTATCACGAAACCCGCCATCGACAATGTTGGCAAGCACACGCTCGCCCAACGCGCCCGGACGGGCCGATCCACCGATTACCGCCACGCTGCGCGGGCAAAAGAGCGGATTGAGATTGCGGGTGGTCATGAGGGCAACTCCTGCAACGCAGCGGTGGTGGTTATCGGTGTAAATCGCGCCGATGCGGGCCGGGGTGCCATTCGTACAGAACCGGATGTCGCAGCGCCCGGTGCCGCGCCTGCACTGTCAGGGGGCGAAAATCGCCGCGATCAAAGGGTCGCGCCGGTATATATCGTCGTAAAAGGCCGCCCCGCCTGTGGCGTCAGCCTCGGCGGTGAAGTAAACGATATAAACCGGCACCGGCATGGCGAGCGGCAAAGTTTGGCTTGCACCTGACGCCAGCAATGCGTCGAACATTGCGTGCTGGTTGGGCGCCAGCAAAATTCTGGCCAAAAATTCGGGGTGCTGGGTGCGGATGCAGCCATGCGAATAGGCGCGCTTTTCCTGCTCGAACAGCGACCTTGCTGGCGTGTCGTGGATGAAGATGCTGTGAGGATTGGGCATGTCGAGCTTGATAAGGCCTAATGCATTGCTTGGCCCTGGCCTCTGGCTGACACTCAGCCCGCCGCCGGGAGCATATGTCGCGACATAGCCGCGCCGTGCGGCCTCGGCGGGCCGGCGCTGCACCAGCGCACCGATGCTTTCTGCAACGATGCTCCGGGGCACATGCCACCAGGGATTGACGGTGACACCGCGGATAAGCGTGGTGAAAACCGGCGTTGGCGTGCTTGGCTTGCCCATAATGGCCCGGTGACTTGACAATACTGCACCCTGCTCGACAAGATCGAGCCTGAACGCTGCCGAATTGACCCAGACAAAATGAAAGCCCAGCACGCGTGGCAGCCAGCGCCAGCGTTCCAGATTGACGCGAATGGTAAGACAATGCGCGGGCGTGTCGCACCGCGCAAGCGCGCTACGCAAGCCGTCATACGCCCGGTCCTGCGGCAGCAAAGCGCGTAACGCGGCGCTTAGATTGTGGCGGGAGAGGGCGTCATCAAGCCAGGCGCGATAATCGATGGAACTGCGCGGAATGTTCCACCCGCGCCGCGCCGCTGCCGGGGCCATGCCCTCGGCATAATCATGCGCCAGCGCCAGCGCGGCCCGATCGGCGGCGGCATCCGCCTGAAGGGCGCGGATGTCATAACGTTCCGGGAGCAGGCCCTCGGCCCGGCTGCGGGTAATTTCGTCGATCAGTGCCTCACGGTCTGCCTCGGTCCAGCGCGACGCAGCGGCAGGTGGGGGCGATGCGGCTGGGTTGGGCGCTGATGCAGCAGTCAGTGGTTGCGCAAGCGGCGCAACGGCGATCATCAGGCCGATCCATGAGAAAATGGCCATTCGGTGCGGCTTAATGGGCCAGAAACACGGGTACCGGGCTGTTGGTGAGCAGCGCGCGCGTAACCCCGCCAAACAGCGCCTCAACAAAGCGCGAATGGCCAAAGCCGCCCATCACTACATAGCCAAAATTGCCACTACTCGCCTCGGCTGTGATAATTTCGGCCGCGTTTCGGTGGCCCGAGGGCAACCGGCGGATGGTTGCGTGGATGCCATGGCGGGAAAGATAGCTTGCAGCCGCCTCGGCTGGCAAGGCGACAGAGCCATCGTCAATCTCCACCAGCACGACATTTGTCGCACAGCGCAGCAGCGGAACCGCAGCGCGCAGCGCAGCCGCTGCCGCTGATGATCCATCCCACGCGATCATAGCGCTATCGGGGTCGAGCCGTTCATGCGCTTGCGGTACGGCAAGAACCGGGCAGCGCGAGGCAACGATCAGGCCCCCGGCAACCGCGCGCATGTCGGGCAACGAAAAATCGTCGAGCTGGCAGTTGATCACGATCAGGTCTGCAAGCGCGGCTTCGGCCTTGAGACAGGATGTCGGCTCACCTGTGGCATCAACCCAGTCCCAGGGCACATCTTCTTTTGCCATCCGCGCTTCCAGCCGGGCCCGGTTGGCCGATTCGCGTGTGTGCTCATCGGCAAGCAGAATGGAAAAACCGGCATCGCCGGTATAGCCTGGCGCGACGATTGTCGGCAAAATCGTAACATCCAGGCATGTCAAATGCCCCCCAACGGCGCGCCCTACATCAAGTGCTGCCTGAAAGCGGGCTTCCTGGCCCAAATCATCATGCACCAGCAACAGGATATTCTTCATCATCGCCTCCTGTGAACACCGCCCATCCACGCCTAGCGGAAAGGTTTTCGTGCCGACATTGGGACAATTACGGAGGCAGCAAATAGCGGCATGGCTTGCCTCAGCGCGGGTGATATTCCAGTTCGCGTTCGACAAACCGCATCCGACCGACAATCGTCACGAAAAAAGCCGTTGACCAGCCAAGCAGAATGACGCCGTTTGCGCCTTCAATCGCGCCCAGCACCCGCCATGTGCGGGGCAGAATGACATCGCCATAGCCAATTGTCGTATAGGTCGATGTTGAAAAATAGAGCGCGGTGTCGAAATCTGGCAGCGCGCCGATCAGCTCATAAAGCGCGGCATAGGCCCATATTTCGATGGCATGGAGGAAAAACAGACCAAATGTGGCAGTGAGTATGCCGCTGGCATCGTGCAGCACCGCGTTCGACCCGCTGAGCAGCAGCCGGTGCCGCCGCAACAGCCATAGCAGCATCGTCAGCCCAATTAGATGTGTGGCCACTGTCAGCGCCACCATCGCGGTGGCAACGGCAAGCTGTGTAAACAGCGCAGCGGTCGTCATCATCAGCGACCCGCCCACATCAGCCGCGATGAGCCAGGAACAAAGGGATGGGACAGTGTGTCAGCATTTCTCGCGTAACCCCGCCAAAAACAGCCTCGGCAAGCCGCGAATGGCCAAAGCCACCCATCACCAGATAATCCGCATGGCCAGAGGCCGCTTCGGCCAGCAGCACTGTTCCGGCGGGGTCGGTCAATATGCGCTCCTCCCGCATTGTGGCCGTTATGCCATGCCACGCCAGATAGCGCGCTGCTGCGTCCATCGGCACCTTGATCGACCCATCATCGACATAGAGCAATGTTACACTGCCAGCGAGCGCGAGCAGTGGCACCGCGGCGCGCAGCGCAGCAACCGCGCAAGGGGAACCGTCCCAGCCGATCAGCGCATTGCCCGTTGCCCGAAATTTCCGTGCGTCTTGCGGCACCGCGACAACCGGCAGCGCATCATCGACGATCAGTCTGCCCGCAAGGTCGAGCATATCGGGGTAGCGGGCAGTGTCGAGCCTGCGATTGACGACGATGAGATCGGCCAGCGCTGCTGCGTGGCGGATGCTGGGCTCAAGCTCGCCCGTCCAGTCCTGCCAGTCAAAGGGCACGGCCTCGCGGTTGAGCCACGCCTTCAGGTCGGCACGGTTAAAGCCCTCGCTGCGTTCTTCGTCGGCGAGCAACAGCGCCTCACCGCCGACTGTTGCATAATCGGCCACCGATTCAGGGATGATGGCAATGTCGAGGCAGGTCAGATGGCCGTTCAATGCCCGAACCAGATCAACCGCAACGCGCACCCGCGCATCCTGCCCCCGGTCGCGGTGGGCCAACAGCATGATATTGCGCATCAACCGCTCCTGTCGTCGTTCGCTCTGACCAAGGCTAGCCATGGTTGCGCGCGGCTCCCATTAGGAAGTCTACCTAATGCCAAACCACATCGGACATAAACCTGTGGGTGCACCCTATCTGCGCGCCAGTCTTCAATGATAACAACGGGGCAGGCCGGGCTGTGCGGGTGGCGTAGTCGTGGTCAACCGGGCTTGGCACAGGTGCTGCCAATCTTGAGTCGGCGCGGGTGCCGACTTATGCTATGCAATGGCCCGAAACGAACAGCGGAACGCGACGATGATTTCGAGACGAGAGCTGATAATTGGCGCTGGACTGGCAACTGGCGCGGCGCTGCCTGTTGCGCGGGGGCAAGCGGCATTGCCCGGCTCCGGCGCGCCCGACCGGGCGTTGCTCCACCGGGCGCTTGGCGCGATCAGGCAGTATCGGGGGCGGCTTGGCGCTGTCGACCGGATCGGTATTGTCGATTTTTCGCAGGCATCGCGGATCGCGCGTTTCTTTTTGCTTGATCTTAACACCGGCGCCAGCCGCGCGGTACTAGTGGCCCATGGCCGTGGTTCTGACCCTGCGCATAGCGGCTGGCTGGAACGATTTTCGAACGAACCCGGCTCGCTTGCCTCCTCAGCGGGTGCCTATGTTACCGGCGCGACCTATGAGGGCAAACATGGCCGCTCCTGCCGGTTGGTCGGGCTTGACCCTCAAAACAGCAATGCAGAGAGCCGGGCAATTGTTGTGCATGCAGCAAGCTATGTGAACGACGCGATGGCGCGCGAGCGGGGAAAGATTGGTCGCAGCGAGGGCTGCTTTGCGCTTGCGCGGGAAAGCCTTGGCCCTGTGCTGAGCCATCTTGGCAATGGCCGGCTGATATATGCCGACCGTCTCATCGCCTGATCCAGCCAGCAGCGCCTCGCCGCGCGCGGGTTAAGGGGTTTCCCCAAGTCAATTGGCGGCAATATCGTGCTAACCGTGCTGCAACTGGACAAGGAGCGGACCGTGCCTGCCGATGAGCGCCATTCCGCCGACCCGTTTGACGGCGTTGCCGATTTTATCGATCGCGCAGCGGGCGCTGGCCTGGCCAAGGCGAGCGCCGGCATATCTCCGGTGTCGCTTGCTCTGGCATATGGGGACTGGGCGTTGCACCTTGCCATGTCGCCGGGCAAGCGGACACAACTTGCTGCCAAAGCCGCGCGCATGGCCGTGTGCTTTGCCCGCTATGCCGCCAGTGCGCTCGCCGATCCGGCGCGGGTAGAGCCTTGTATTACTCCGCTCCCGCAGGACCGGCGCTTTCGTGATCCGGCCTGGCAGGCACTACCATTTTCGCTGTGGCAGCAAAGCTTTTTGCTCACCCAGCAATGGTGGGACGCGGCCATGCGCGATGTCGGCGGTGTCGAGGCGCACCACGAGCGGGTTGTGGCCTTTGCCACCCGCCAGTTGCTCGACATGCTGGCACCGTCTAATTTCGTTCTGACCAGCCCTGTCATCCAGCAGCGGATTACCGAGACGTGCGGCACCTGTCTGATCGACGGTGCACAGCAATGGCTTGACGATATTGACCACGCGCTGCGCCGGCTGCCCCCCGCTGGCGCCAAGCAATTCCGGCCCGGCCATGAGGTTGCGGTGACGCCGGGCAGAATTGTCTATCACAACAAGCTGATCGAGCTGATCCAATATATACCGACCACCAAAAAAGTGCGGCCTGAGCCGGTGCTGATCGTGCCGGCATGGATCATGAAATATTATATACTCGATTTATCGCCGGCAAATTCGCTGGTCCGCTGGCTGGTGGCGCAAGGGTATAGTGTCTTTATGATCTCGTGGCGCAACCCGTCTGCTGATCTGCGCGATTTGGGCATGGATGATTACCGCCGGCTTGGCCCAATCGCTGCGCTCGACGCGATACAGGCAATAACCGGCGCGGCAAAGGTTCATGCCACCGGCTATTGCCTTGGCGGGACGTTGTTGGCGATTGCTGCGGCAGCACTTGCGCGCGGTGGCGATAATCGGCTCGCCAGCCTCTCGCTGTTTGCCGCGCAGACCGATTTTACCGAAGCCGGCGAGCTTGAGTTGTTCATCGATTCAGCGCAGCTCCAGTTGCTTGAATCGTTGATGTGGGCGCAGGGTTATCTCGGTGCGCGGCAAATGGCAGGCACTTTCCAGATGCTGCGTTCCAACGATATGCTCTGGTCGAGGCTGACGCATCAATATCTGATGGGCGAACAGCCGCCGATGACCGACATGATGGCGTGGAATGCCGATGGCACGCGGATGCCGGCAGCAATGCACAGCCAGTATTTGCGAGAGCTGTTTCTCGATAATGATCTTGCCGAAGGGCGCTACCGCGTCGATGATCGCGTGATCAGCCTCAACGATCTGCACGTGCCGATGTTTGCTCTAGGCGCTGAGCGCGATTATATCGCACCTTGGCGTTCGGTGCACAAACTTCATCTGCTCAGCAATGCCGAGCTTAGCTTCGTACTCACCGGTGGTGGGCATAATGCCGGGATTGTTGCGCCGCCCGGCCGCCCCGACCATGGCTACCGGCTGCTGACACGGCCAGCCGGCGGGGTTTATCTTGATCCGGATGACTGGCTCGATCAGGCAACGCGCCATGAAGACAGTTGGTGGCTGGCCTGGAAGAACTGGCTCGATTGCCGATCCAGTACACCGGTTGCGCCGCCACCGATTGGCAAGCCGGCATCAGCCTATGCTCCGGGCGGTGAGGCGCCGGGAAAATATGTCCTTGAACCATAGCCGGACAAAGGCAGGGCGGCAAAGAGGACAGTGCCTGTTCAACTGGCGCACTGCCTGCTTGTGCGCGCCAGCGCTAAAAACAACGCAGCCCGCCATGGTACGCATCGTCGAGAGGCGTGGCGGGCTTTTGTTGCGCGCAATCGCATTTTGCCAAAACAAGATGCCATTGAGCCGCGATATGATCTGCAAATGCAAGCCGTCATGGTGTGGCTTAGCCGCGCGGAGTTTCAGCCTCGTCTTTCGAGCTTGCGGATGCAGCCGGCGCGTCGCACGTGCGGGCTTGCGCTGTCGCGGGGGATTTGCCCGACAGATGCAGTGGCGCCGCCAGGTTGCAGGACTTGCGAATCTGGTGGAACGTCACGCTTGGAATTTTGCCTGGCTGAGTCCAGCGGGCCTGATGCGTCTGCGACAGCGACTGGGCGGCTGCAGGAACACCGAGCAGCGCGACCGACAGGGCCGCAAGTTTGAAAATGTGCATGGTCGTCTCCGTCTGTTGTTCGATGAAGACGGCAGATAACGATGTCGGCTTGCCCGTCGCTTGCGCTTTGGTGATGAAACGTTTCTAAAGACCCTAATCTGCGTTGCCAGATCGTGACAAACTATTGCCCCAAGCCTGCAAAAGCCATTTTCTGTGTACAAACGGTTGATACGCCAGAATGCCGCGCTAGGTATTGCGCGGAAACCTCTCAACTATCGGGTATGCATTTGACCGAACCGTCCATCGTCCTTGTTGAAGACGACCCGCCTCTTCGTACCCTTACGGCGCGCGCGCTGCGGGAAAACGGATTTTCCGTTCGTCCAGCTTCAACTGCTCCAGAAATGTGGATTGCGTTTGAAGGGGGCCCGGTTGATCTGGTTATTCTCGACATCATGTTGCCTGGCACCAACGGAATTGACCTGTGTCGCCAAATTCGCCGTAAAAGCGACGTGCCTATCATCTTTGTCAGCGCGCGCGGCAGCGAGGCGGACCGTGTGATCGGGCTTGAGCTTGGGGCGGATGATTATTTGCCCAAGCCGTTTGGCACGCGCGAGTTGGTCGCGCGGGTGCGCGCGGTGCTCCGGCGCCGCTCTGGTGAGGGGCTTATCGCGGATGATCGAGCGGATGAGGCGCATTTTGATGGCTGGACGGTCAATTTTCCCCGGCGGGAATTGCGCGCGGCAAGTGGCGCCACGGTTGATTTGACTGGCGCAGAATTTGATCTGCTCGCAAGTTTTCTTGCACAGCCACAGCGCGTAATCGCGCGCGAAAGGCTGATAGAATTGTCTCGCACCCGGCTTGGCGACAGTTCTGATCGCAGTATAGATGTGCTGGTTAGTCGTTTGCGCCGGAAGCTGTCCGCCTCCGGGCAAGACGCGCCAATCGTCACGGTGCGCGGCATAGGGTATATGCTGAAGGCCGGGGTAAGCCGATCCTGAGACAGATCAAGCTCCTCTCGCTTGGGCTATTGGGCCGGCTGATTGTCATTTTGCTGTTGACGGTCGTCGTCGAGTTTAGCGCGAGCACCTTGCTATATGAACGCGCATCTGAACTTTCGTTGCGCGAGGACGAGGCGCACCGGCTGGCCGAGCATCTCGAAATATCCCGCAAGCTGCTCGACAAATGGCCACCTGCTGAGCGTGCGCGCATCGCCAAGGAGCTGGGAACAGACCGATATCGGGTGGAATGGACCACGGTCCAGCCGGGCAGCTCGTCGTTCCGGCCGCAACTGGCAAGTATGCAGCGGCAGGTGCTTGCCTGGGAACCAGACCTTGCCCGCTCCAGCCTCAGGCTGCGATTGTCGGCGCTGCAGGATGGCTCGACCATACTTGGCGACCTTCGGCTTCACGATGGAAGCTGGATGGCCTTTCAAATGCGCGGCGTGGTTGATGGCTGGGGGCTCGCGTGGGGAAGAATTTTGCGTGCGCTGGTCCCGGCGCTGCTGTTGCTCGTCTTTAGTGGCCTTTTAATCCGCTCAACGCTCAGGCCGCTGCGCGCGCTGATCCGCGCGGCCGGGCAGGTTGGCGTGGGCGAGCGCCAGACTGTGGAGGAGGCAGGGTCTTCGGAAATTCGCAGCCTTATCCACGCTTTTAACGAAATGCAGGAGCGGATTCACCTGTTGATGGAGAGCCACACACGTGCACTGGCTGCTGTCGGGCATGATCTGCGCACGCCGCTTGCCCGGTTGCAACTGCGCCTCGACGAAGTTGCAGAACCGGCCCTGCGCGACGGGCTGGCTGACGATGTGGCTGAGATGAACGACATGGTGGCGTCGCTTCTTGCCTTTTTTGGCGGGCAAAGCGACCCGGAGCCACCCGCGCTTGCCGATCTGGCTGTGATTGCTGCGACAATTGTCAACGATGCGGCTGATCGCGGGCTGGCGGCGTCATATACCGGGCCGGATCACCTTGAATTGCGCCTTCGGGCATCCGCAATCCGCCGCGCAGTTGCCAATCTGGTTGAGAACGCCCTGCATTATGGCAATGCAGCGCGCGTGCGGATTGAGCGTGACGCAGGCGAGGTGTGGGTGATTGTGGAGGATGACGGGCCTGGCATTCCCAAAGAGCGGCGCAAGGATGTGCTGCGCCCGTTTGTTCGGCTGGATGAGGCGCGCAGTCGCAATACGCGCGGCCTTGGGCTGGGCCTTGCCATTGTTGCCAGCGCGGTTGAAGCAGAAGGCGGAGTTCTTTGCTTTGAAAACCGCCCGCAAGGGGGGTTGGTGGTGACAATGCGCCTGCCAGCACCACAGCAATGATTTGTCACTTAAGCGCTGCGCCGCAGCAAAATTGACCTGCTAATTCCGTACTCAGGCGCACACCGCGTGCGCACCTTCGAGACGGAGTGCGACAATGAACGAGTTGATCGGCCGGGTCTTTAGTTTTGAAAAGACCATATTTCCCAATCACAGCGACCTTTTCTCTCGCCTTGTCCGCGATGGGCAGAGCCCGAAGGCACTGATGATTTCCTGCGCGGATTCGCGGATCGTGCCAGAGCAGATCATGCAGGCTGCGCCTGGCGATTTGTTTGTGTGCCGCAATGCGGGAAATATTGTGCCGCCATATTCGCAGGCAAATGGCGGCGTGACCTCGACGGTTGAGTTTGCCGTAATGGCGCTGGGCGTGCGTGACATCATTGTTTGTGGCCATTCGGATTGCGGGGCGATGAAGGCAGTCGCCGACCCGGCGGGCCTGGAAACCATGCCGAATGTGGCCGCGTGGCTGCGCCATGCTACCGCGGCCGAGAGTGTGGTCAATGCCGGATATCCTGATCTCGATCCGGCCGAGCGTGTCCATGCGATTTCGTTGGAGAATGTGGTAGCGCAGCTCAATCACCTGCGCACGCACCCTTCCGTTGCGGCGGGCATTGCTCGTGGGGAAATTTCGCTTCACGGCTGGTTTGTCGATATTCATGCCGGGCAAGTGCTTGGCCTTGATGGTAAAACGGGGCGCTTTCGCCCGTTGCGAGAGGGGGATTCACTGCCGGTTGCGCATCCGGCGGCGGCGCGGCTTGCGGCCGACTTCACCTGGCCGGAGGCGGCGGAATGAGCACGCTTGCCCACCCTGCGAACGATGCACCGGCCAAGGGCTGGGTCATCCGCGATTTTGCCGCCTCTATCGTCGTTTTCCTTGTCGCGATGCCGCTGTGCATGGGCATTGCCATTGCCTCTGGCGTGCCGCCTGAAAAAGGGCTGGTGACGGGCATTATCGGTGGTATCGTTGTTGGCATGCTGGCGGGTTCACCCCTGCAAGTCAGCGGCCCGGCGGCCGGCCTTGCCGTTATTGTGTTTGAGCTTGTTCGCGACCATGGCCTGTCTGCTTTGGGGCCGATTTTGGTGCTTGCTGGCGGTATTCAGTTTGTGGCTGGTGTTTTGAAGATCGGCGGCTGGTTTCGCGCCATCTCGCCAGCCGTTGTGCATGGCATGCTTGCCGGCATTGGCGCGCTGATTGTGGTTGGGCAGTTCCACACGCTGTTTGACACAAAACCCTTGTCGAACGGGCTGGAAAACCTTGCAGCCATCCCCGGACGGGTAATGGGCTTGTCTCCCACAAATATCGAATCGACCGAACTTGCGCTGATGATTGGCCTGCTGACGATTGCGCTGATGATTGGCTGGGACAAGTTTCGCCCGGCTGCGCTCAAGCTGGTGCCGGGCGCGCTGGTCGGCGTTGTTGGCGGGACTTTGCTCGCCTTTGTGCTGAAGCTTCAGGTGGTGCGTGTAAATGTGCCTGAATCGATTGTAGCCGCAGTGGAGGCGCCCGGTGCCGGCTTTCTTGCACCGCTTGCCAGCCCGGTCATCTTGTTAAGCGCGGTTGCGATCGCGTTTATCGCTTCGGCGGAAACGCTGCTTTCAGCGGCAGCGGTTGACCGGATGCACAATGGCCCGCGGACCGACTATAACAAGGAATTACGTGCTCAAGGCATTGGCAACCTGCTTTGCGGCTTTGCCGGAGCGCTGCCGATGACGGGGGTGATTGTGCGCAGCTCTGCCAATGTGCAGGCCGGCGCCACCACCCGCGCCTCTGCCATCATGCATGGTGTCTGGATTTTGGGCTTTGTGGCGCTGCTGCCATGGTTGCTGCGCGAAATTCCCATGGCGGCGCTGGGCGGCGTGCTTGTCGTTACCGGTGCACGGCTTGTCAGCCTAAAGCATGTGCGCCACCTGTTCGACAATTACGGCGTGCTTCCCGCCGTAATCTGGGCGGTAACTTTTGTTTTGGTTGTAACGACCGATTTATTGACCGGTGTACTTGTTGGCCTGGCGCTGTCGCTGGTGGAATTATTGCCCCATGCGCGCCGCCTGCGGCTTAAGGTCGACACCCGGCATGACAGCGAGAGCTGCCATGTGAGGCTGGACGGGGCAGCGACGTTCATCAGCTTGCCCAAACTGAACAAGGCGCTTGATGCGCTACCACATAGCCGGCCGCTGACGATCGAACTCGGCATGGTTCCCGCGATCGACCATAGTTGTGCAGAGGCGCTGCGTGAGTGGCTGCATCGCCGCCGTCAGCAGGGGCATGATGTAACCTTGCTGGGTACACCTGGCCAGCTCCGCCGTCTGGCGGCCTGATGTGAAATATGGGGCTGTTATTGCAACAAGAAGGAAGTGGCAGCCCCATTTTCGCCAGAGTTGAGGCGCTGTGCCAAACGCAATTGATGCCAGCGGGCATAGTCGGCGCTGGCAAAATTGGCGCGCGATCATGTTTTGATCGCGCGCCATAATTAGATCAGAAGGCGGCTGTAATCGAAAACAGCACCTTGCCGTTTG
The DNA here is from genome assembly GCA_041659705.1 of Sphingomonas sp. GTDB lineage: Bacteria > Pseudomonadota > Alphaproteobacteria > Sphingomonadales > Sphingomonadaceae > Sphingomonas. The sequence goes on along the minus strand of JBAZXU010000014.1, from coordinate 10,003 downwards.
AAATTGACGATCCGTCCTTGGTGCTGGAGAAATTGGGCTGGAGATAGCCCGTCCGGTTGAAGTCGATGTTTGTACCAACATAAGCGATACCAAGCGTAACCGGTGCAAGCGTGAAATCTACGCCGACCAGGTAATCAAGATAAGTACCCGTTGGCGCAACGCTGGTGCCATTTGGGCCAAGGCCGGGGTTGCCATCGGAATAGCCAAGATGCGCCTTTGCAGTCAGCGGCGTGCCGGGAATTGCTGTGCTGGCATCTCCCCAAAGATACAGATTATCCTCGCTGTCGCCCACGCGGCTTTCCGGCGTGCTGCTCACGTTGCCCAGCGCCTGTTGCGAGGGTGCATAGGCAACACCCGCCAGCACCGAAACCGGCCCGGCACTGCCGCTAACCTTGACATAAGGCTCTGCAAAGTCGGTATTGTCCGAACCGCCTGGATATGTGTACCATGTAATACCAACATCGACAGTCGCCCCACCGATGTTGCGCTTATATCCTCCGATCAGATCGAGCTCCAGATTAGCACCGCCAAACTGGCCCCAGCCCGCTAGGTTGGAAGCCCATGCTCCAACATAAAAACCGCTTTCATGCGTTGCGGTAATGCTGCCTTGCAGAGCCAGTTCCTCATCCGTCTGAGATACGCCGCGAAAGCGGTAGTCGTTGACCAGGGTAACGCTGCCGTTGACGGTAATCTTTTTGGGAGGTGCTGTTTCCTCGGCAAAGGCAGGACTGGCCATACCGAGTATTGCAAAGGCAAAAAGAGCTTTCTTCATTGGAGACGTCCCCTTTTTTTAAAAGTTAGTGCCCCAACCTGCGTCGATGAAAGCGCGGCTTCTCGCCATTTTTAGCTGGCCGGCGTCCCCCATAGAGGTTTGGTTTATCTTTGCTGTGTATTGCTACAGAGTTGCCGAATTGCATCGAATTATTGCTGAGCTGCAATGTGTGAAGAGGGTGGCAAACCTGCAACACCACTGGTTGCGCCTTTACATGTAGCAGCTACAGCCCTTACCCAATTGGCAAATGTCTTCATGATTGCTCATTGGCGGGCTGAGCGAATTTGGCTGCTGCACAACGCTGCAAAAACCGCACCCGCCGCTGCTGCTTTGAGTGTGATGACCATGCCCACAGCGCTGCCACCGACCAGAAACAGCGTTGCTGCAGGCGCCATAATGCTGGGCAGGGTATTGGTCAGGTTCATCACCCCCAGCAACGTCGCCCGGTGGTTGCTGCTGGAAACCAACTGCGCGACCAATGCGTTGTCAACCGCCAAGAACCCCGCCAAACCAGCCGCAAACAACGCATAGGCTGTAACAATCAACACCCAGCTTTGCGCACTGGCCAGCAAAATCATACCAAGCGAAACCATCAACGCTGTTGTAACCAGCACCGGTTGCCGCCGGCCAATCCGATCGGACATCCAGCCCGCACCAAGCCCGCCGGCCGTTGATGCCAGCGCAAAGACAAAAGCAAGCAAGCCAACAGCGTCTGAAATTTGAGCAGGCGTTTTGCCCAGGCGCGCCACATCGGTGACATAGTAATAGAGATAGGGTAAAATGGCTGCGGCGGCGAATTGAACAAATAGCCGCGCAACCCAGGCAAGCGAAAAATTGCGTGCCAGACCTGGCTGTTGCGGTAAACCGGCAGCGGGGGATGTTGAAACATGACGCGCAGCCCGGCTGGGCACCGGCCAGAGCAGCGCCAGCGGCATGACGAGCACCGCCGTCAGCAACGCCGTGACGGCCAATTCGTTAACAGGCCCAATCGGCCGCAGCACCACAAGCAAACTGACCGATAAAGACCCAACCGGCAGCGCCAGCCCAAGCCAGCCAGCTGTCGATCCCTTATATTCATCGGCAATATAATCGACCATCAGCGCAACAAGAGGCGATAACAAAAGATTGAGCGCCAGTTGAAACGCAAGCATAGCCAGCACCAGCCCTGTAAAAGACTGTGCCCCGTCAAATAGAGCAAGCGCAGCGATGACCAACGCCAGCCCGACCACGATAAGCGCTCGGCGGCTTCCCAGCCGCGCAAAAAGCCGGTCGCTGATATGGCCCGCTGCGATGTTGCTAAAGCCCGCCATTATTCCGCCTGCCACCAAGAGCCAGCTTAACGCACGCACCGGCCCGCCGCTGTCGGTAACACCGCTGAGTGCTGCAATTTTTTGAGGTAAAATAAGCCCCACTAGCGGCACAAAGGCAATAAATGCCCCAAACATGGCAAACACATAGCAAAGCACAAATGGAAGCGACGAAGCGGGCCTGAGCATCATCTAGTGCAGTGTGCGGTGCTTTGCCGATCAATCAGCTCAAACGGCAATATAAAATCACCGGTGCTTTCCACCCCGTCTTTGGCGTGAATCAACTTAACGCAGATTGTTTCGGCCAGTGCTGAAATAGGCTGGCGGATTGCGGTGAGCGGGGGAACGCTAAAGCGCACACCGGGAGTGTCGTCAAAACTCACCACAGACAGAGCAGCCGGTACGGCAATATTATATTCAGCCGCGACATGAAGAACCGCAAAAGCCATTTCGTCATTGCTCGCAATCACCGCCGTTGGCGGGGCTGGCTGGTTCAAAATACGCCGCATGGCAGCAGCGCCTGAAGCAAAGGAAAAGTCTCCATGCTGAATATCACCCTCGCTTATGGGCAGGCCGGCAGCGGCCATTGTTTCAACATAGCCATTTTCACGCGCGTCGGACGCCGCATAGCGCGCGCTGCCTGAAATAAACGCGATCCGCCGATGGCCAAGCCCAACAAGGTGCTGAACCGCCGCGGCCGCGGCGTCGTGGTCGCTCATGAAAACATTGATGCCATCATCGTGGCGCGCTGAGGAACCCATGCGGCCAAATGCAATGCCGCGCTTGATGAGCAGCGCGGCAAGCTGCGCGTTTTCGCTGTGCGGCGGGGTTAAGATAACCCCATCGGGGCGCAGAGATGACAATGCGCCATCAAGTTGCTTTAGCGCGCGCTCCGGCGCCACATCGACCAGCTCGAACAAGAGGTGATAGCCATGCGCCTCGCACGTCAGCATCCCGCCATGCAACATCTGGTCCACCCAGTCATTGCCGCGCCCAGCCCGCCAATTTTCAATCGTGCGTGGTCGGTCGTTGATTGCCAGTATCAGATAAGAGCGCCCGCCGCCCATGCGCCGGGCCGCTTGATTGGGAACATAGCCCAACGCCTCAATCGCTGCCAGAACACGCTCGCGCGGCAACGGTTTTACGCTGGGGCCATTGTTGATCACGCGCGATACTGTTTGTCGCGACACACCCGCCGCGCGGGCGACATGTTCGATCGTAATCGAGCCTTGTTTCGCCATAGCTGCGGAATTCCTGCCTTTGCGTCTTTTTAGCTATGGTCCAGCGCGAATTGCCATTCAAGAGCGCTCCGCGCCAGAGTGTTTATCGGTCGGGCGCGCAACGCAATATCTTGCCAGACACTTGCGCAATGCGAATGTTTGACACCGCAAGCGAAAATGGCCCAGCCGTTTCAATTACCAATGGCGTGTCAATGGAGCGCAGCCGGGCTGCGCGGCCCAGGCAACGCAGCGGAATCGACACTGTGTGCCATCCCTTTGGCGCCCCCGCCAGCAGCGCGGTTGCGTTGGTAAGCAGGTTAATTACGGTGTTGCCGCCCGGCCCGCCATGCCGCGCCACACCAATCCGCAACCGGCCGCCCGGTTTGGTAATGACGCGCCAGTCAATGACCAGCGCCTTGTCTTTGCCCGAAAGATCGAGCGAGCGCGCGGCCGCCACGCTAAGCCGCGCTGCCGCGCCACCGCGCCAGACAATGAGCCTTGCATCCTCCTGTCGATCCCGGTCGATGCCGCGCATCGTGATAGCGCCAGAAGCGCTGCGGCCAGCGTTGCTGCTAGTCAGGGCGCCTTTGTCACCATTTTCGCTCAACACCATATTCCAGGCAGCCGGCAAACCTGTTCGGCTGAGGATGGTCAGATCACCTTTCTGCTGTGCGTCAGTCGGCGCTTTTTCTGGTAATGGTCCAACGGTGCGATGGTCATTCAATGACAACCCATAGCCAAAGGGGAACAAAATGCCGGACCCTGCAGCGCTGTCGACATTGGGGCGCGCGGGGCTGTTGGGCCAAGTAAATGACAATTTGCCACGAAAGTCGTGTGCAATCTCGCCATTTGCTGTGCGAAACAACATATCGGCCACCCCGCCGCCCTCGCTGCCGGGCAAGAAAGCAGCAATAAACGCATCGGCCATGTTGATCTGGGAATTGACCCAGAGCGGCCGGCCAGACAGAAACACCGCAACCACCGGCACACCCGCAGCGTGCAAGCGTTGCATCGTCTTGTAGCTTTTGAAATTGTCGCGATATTCCAGCGTGTCGATATCGCCCATAAATTCGGCATAAGGTTTTTCGCCGAATACCACGATGGCAACATCGGGTTTGGTCGTGAAACTGCCGTCGGGAGACAACAAGGCGTTTCCGCCTGCTGCTTTCACCGTGTTAGCAATGCCGTGATAAATCGTTTCGCCGTGCGGAAAATCGGCATTGGCAAGGTCACCACCGCCCTGCCAGGTAATGGTCCACCCGCCGGCCTGCATTGCAATGTTGTTTGCGCCATCCCCTGCGACAAGTATGTTTTGCTTTGGCTTAAGCGGTAGCAGGTTGTCGTTGTTTTTGAGCAAAACAAGCGATTCGCGCACGGCGCGGCGGGCAAGGGCACGGTGCTCAGGGCTTGCCAGCAGGTCAAACTTGCCAGCAAGCGGCCGCGATGAAGGCTTGCCCTTGTCGAACAACCCGGCCGCAAGTTTGACCCGCAAGATGCGGCGCACCGCCTCGTCAAGTCGCGCCATGCGGATCTCGCCGGATTTTACCTGCGCCAGGCTTGCCGCAAACAGGGGCTTCCAGCTGTCTGGCGCCATGAAAATATCCAGCCCGGCATTGAACGAGGCCGCGCAACTGCCAGCCGAGCAGCCCGCTACCTGGCCATGGCCGTTCCAGTCTCCCACCACCAGCCCTTTAAAGCCCAGCTCGTTGCGCAAATAATCTTGCAGATACGCCTTGTTGCCGTGCATCTTTACGCCGTTGAGGCTGGAGAAAGATGCCATTACGGTTCCAACACCAGAAGAAATTGCAGGAAGATACCCGGCGGCGTGTATTTGACGAATTTGTGCATTGGTTGCAATCGTGTCGCCCTGGTCTTTGCCACCTGTACCACCATCTGCAAGAAAATGTTTGGCAGTCGCTATAACTTTGTCAGAACCAAGAAAAGCGGCGCTGTTGGGTGCACCTTGCAAGCCCTCAACCATTGCGCCCGCCATCGAAGCTACGACTTCGGGGTTTTCCGAATAGCTTTCATAGGTGCGGCCCCAGCGGGCGTCGCGTACCACTGCGAGTGTTGGTGCAAAGGTCCAGTCGATGCCGGTAACGGCAATTTCTGTGGCGGTCGCAGCGCCGATGGCGCGGATCAAAGCCGGGTCGCGCGTGGCACCAAGACCAATATTGTGCGGGAACAGCGTTGCGCCGATAATATTGTTGTGGCCATGCAGCGCGTCGACCGCCCACATTGTCGGAATGGGGCGGCGCCCGTCGGCACGCGGCGCCATTGCCGCTTCCCAATTGGCGTCTGCAAGCGCCAGCCAGCGTTCCGGCGCGGCGCGCTCATCATTGTTCGGTGCAGAATTGCCACCGCTCAGGTAGCTGCCAAAGCGATATTGCGCCATGTCGGCAAGGGAGAAGCTTGCAGTATCGGGCTGGATAATCTGAGCGATTTTCTGATCGAGCGACATGCCGGCCAAAATTGCCTCTACCTGCGCGTCGGTCTGGCTGGCAGGCGGCGTGGGCTGGGCAGTGGCGCGATTGGCCGTGACTGGCAGCGCAAGCGCGGCAAAAATGCCCGTGGCCGCCGCTGCCAAAGCCAAAACAGGTAGCCGTTTTGTTATAGAGATGCCCGCCATCATGACCCGCGCTTTTGATAGACGCGGACATAATCAACTTCCATTTGCGCGGGAAAAGCCTTGGCATCGATGCCTTTTGCGCCGCCCCAATCGCCACCAACGGCGATGTTGAGCAAAATGTGGAACGGCCCGTCAAATGGCCAGTCGGCGCGTTTCAGGCTTGGGCGCTTCATGCTGAAGGCGCGCTGGTCGTCCACGCCCATTATTATGAGCGTCGGCGTCCAGCGTAGCTGATATCGGTGCATGTCGGTGCAGGCATTTTCGACTGATTTTGCCGCCGTGCTTTCAGTATGGAGAATGAAATTGCCGTTTTTGGTATGAAGCGAGAAATGAACCTTGCCGGGATCAAAGCCGACATGCTCCATAATGTCGATTTCGCCGCTGTCGGGCCAGGGCGTTGTTTTGTCGTCGGCAAGCATCCAGATAGCAGGCCAGGTGCCAACGCCGCAGGGCAATTTGGCCCGTACTTCAACGGCGCCATAGGTCCAGCTCGCCTTGCCAAAAGTCGTCAATCGGGCCGAGCTATATTGCTGCTTGCCCCAGTCGGTGAATTTTGCAATTTCCGTTGGGTCCGCCCGCGCCTCGATAATCAGGCGACCATTTTCAACGCGGGCATTTTCGGCCCGGTGGCCGGCATAATATTGTTTTTCATTGTTGAACCAGCCGACGCGATTATGGTCGGTGTCATAAGCCCATTTGCTGTCATCGGGCAGGCCATCGACGTTAAATTCATCCGACCAGACAAGGCCATAATCGGCCGGGATGATGGACTGAGCCCGGGCTGCCGATCCGCTTGTGGCCAGCCCGATAAGGGCAGCGGCGGTTGAGATCTTGAGGAGCAACGTGGTTTCCTTGTGTCGAATGGTCCGGCATCGTCAAAAGGGTTGGGGCCACTCTGGGGAGAAGTGGCCCCGTGGGGGACGTTAAAATTGCACGCGGATCTTCCCGCCAAAAATACGCGGGTTGGTGAAGAAGCGGGTGTTGTTGAACTGGTTGACCAAAAGCCCGGCTGCGACCGTATTGTCGAACAGGTTGTTCACATACCCCTCCAACCGGATATTGCCGTGGGAGTAACCAACCGCCAAATTGACCAGCGCATAAGACGGGATGCGATCGTTAAGTGAATCGCGCGGCCCAGTTGCTGGCGGGTTGAAATCGATGGAATTGAAGATTGTGGCAAAACTTGATGATCGCCACGATACGCTGACAAGCCCATCCAGCGTGCCGCCCAAGGGGCCGCCAACCGGCACCACCTTGGCCAGCGAGGCATTTAGCTGAAAGCGCGGTGAGTAGGGCAGGCGCCGGCCGGAAATAGGCCGTGCTGAAGAATCTGTGCCGCCCGCAACGTCTGCCTGAAAGCGGAAGTCCTGCACCGGATTGGCGTTCTTCACGCGCGCCTCCAGCCACAGAAAATCGGCGCCGAATTTGAATCTGCCCGGCAGGATAACTGACCCGCTGCCCTGCACGCCATAGGTTTCGCTGTTGGCCGCGTTATAGGTAAAGGCAACGACCTGGTTCTGGTTAAAGCCGGTTGGCAGCGTTTGCGGCCCGGTTACGTCGACCAAATTACCGTCGGGCCCGGTGATCTGCTGAACGATGGACTGAACGCCCAGCAGCGCGGTTAATTGCTGATCCTTATAGTCATTGTAGAACGCTGACAGGTTCAACGTTGCCTTGCGACCAAACAGTTCAAATTCATTTTTGGTGCCAAGCTCGTACAGCGTCACGCTTTCTGGCCGGAAGAACGGCGCTGGCCCCAATGGGCCCAGATTGTCGTTGAAACTTGCCGCCTTGTGCCCGCTTGATACCAGACCATAGACAAGATTATCGTCACTCAGATCATATTCAATTCTTGCGCGCCAATCGACAAAATTGGTGGAAATTTTTGCAGCCTGATTGTTGATGGTGTGCGCCAGAAAATTATAGGTAAAGTTGCCGTCCGCTGCGCACACATAGCCATTGGTCGCTGAGCTGATACAGCCAGGGCCTGGGGCGAACGCGAAATTGGGATCAGAAACGAGCGCCGGATTTGCCCTGATGGCGGCAATCGCACTGCCAAAAGCTATGGGAATAGTGTCGCGCGCACCGAAGGTTTTTACACCATCCAGGAAGAAGGCAAGCTGTTCTCCGTTTGAGATGATGCTGTCGTTATTCTGATCGGGGTTGAAGATGGACCGGTTGGTGTTGAATTCAAAGCCCGGCGTGCCGAGCCGGAAAAATCCGCAGCAACTAAAATCGCCCGCGCCGCCGCCAAAGAACAGCCTTGAGATCACGCCTGTGCGGGATTTACTGTCATTTGTGTATCTGATGCCGCCGGTCACCCGGAGCCGCGCATTGAGCGAATAGGTGCCATCGCCATAAAAGGCATAGGTTTCGCTCTTGGTTCTGGTGTTGAATTCTTGCCCTTGAAAGAAGGAATTATAATCAGAAACCGACGTGGCAAGGGTCCGCTGGCGCTCGTTGAAATAATTGCCGCCGAGCGAATATTTGAAAGGCTCGGTGTCATTGAAAAACCGTAGCTCGTGATAGTCTGAAAACGAACCGCCCCGGCCAAGCCCCTGGCTATAATTGTCCGACCGCTCGGCACCGATTGCGCCGCCGTAAAACCCGTCTTCAAAACCCGGCACACCGGGAAGCCCTGTGTCAAAGCCAGGATATGCAACGCCAGCCGGGCCTGCACCATCGGAGGCGGTGCGCAGGTCGCGGTGGCTGCCGATATACTGGACGTTGAAGAGTCCGTCGGTCTTGAAGGTAATCCGCGCGCGTACGCCCGAATGTTCGGTATTATATTGCTCGCCGAGCGGGCCGGTCAGCACATCGCGTGGCCGCGTTACTGAGTTGACGGCGTTTGTGAAGCCGCCCGGCGTTCTGATACCCAAAAACGTCGAATAGTTCGATCCGTTGAAACCGGTTGATTGTTGCTTATTATAATCACCCGCGATGAGAATGCTGAGCTGGGTTGTTGGCTCCCAGAGGAGCTGAGCCCGCACACCGCGATTATTGTCGGCATAAGGCGCTTCAACCTGCGGAAACTGCCCGACATTGCGATAATATGACCCGTGCTTGTCAAAGCTTGCCGACACGCGAAAGGCAATATTGTCTTTGATCGGTACGTTCAAAATCCCTTTGACGCTCACCTGGTTAAAATTGCCATAGCCCCCCTCTAACTGGCCTTTGAATTTGCCGAGTTCGGGCGCGTACGCGATGAAGTTGAGTGAGCCGGCTGAAGCGTTGCGTCCGCGCAAGGTTCCCTGCGGGCCAAAATTCACTTCGACTGCCTTCAGGTCATAATAGGAATTGGCCAGCCCCTGCACGCGCGGAATGTAAACATCGTCGAAATGGGTTGCGACATTGGGGTCCCCCAGCTCGGTGTTCTGGTTGGTGCCAATACCGCGCAGCGCGATGTCAATTGCGCCGTTAAAGTTCTGGACGCGCAGGCCCGGCAGGGTGTCGTTGAGATTTTCGATATTGACGATGCCAACCTTTGACAGTTGTTCTGGCGACAGCACCGCCGCTGTTCCTGCATAATTTTGGAGAGATTGCTCGCGGCGATCAGCCGTCACGACAATGTCGGAGGCATCGGCGTTGTCGTCAGCCGGGGAGGACTGTGGCGGTACTGCCGCGCCGACCCGTTCTTGCCCATAAACTGGCCCGCAAAACAGCGTGGTTGCGGTGCCAACGAGCAGCCAATAGCGGTGCTTTTTCATGCATTCTCCCCCTTAAATATCCGTACGAGCAAATTTCTCGGATCTGCTTCGGTAGCAAACTGGCCGATTCAGCTGCGGTTTACAACAAAAAAGTGAACGCTCACAAAATTGGCCACAACTGGCAGCGCCGGCCATATCGGCTGCAATGCTGCGACTTGCGCAGTGCCAAAGCGGGTGTCTTGGAAGAAATTTTTGATGCAAATAGCGCGCAGAGCGTGGCCGCGGCCGCTGGTGGTTGCGCTTTAGGCGGCGTTGACAAAAGACTTCAGCCATAGCCGTGCGGCGGCGAGGTTGAGGAAGCTCTCGAACGACAGGACGGTTTTGTCGTAGCGGGTGGCAATGCGGCGCTGTTGCTTGAGTTTGCCGAA
>JBAZXU010000013.1:0-42576 GCA_041659705.1 Sphingomonas sp. | reverse complement strand
CCTTCGTGATCCAATATCATCCGCACCGCACGGGCGCGTATCTCGGGTGAAAACTTGTTCGTTGTCTTGCTCATACAGGCTCCGCCTTCTCAGGAGTTGGAGCCTCCGACAATCCCGGTGCGGTTCACCCTGAGCAGATAAGACTTATCGAAGTGGCCGTTCGTCGAGCAGCTGCGATCCGGCGAAACTCGAACGGGATGGTGCTGTTGGCGCGCTGGCCAGGTTCGCCAAGCCGTTTGGCTGCCGGCGTAGATGTTGCAATTCTGTCACATACCGCGAAATCTTGATCGAGTTTGGTCAATAGCGGCTTTACACCGACCTTCGGCGCGATCATGCAACGAAACATTACCCCGATTTAGGCCTGAATGGTCAAGTCGCCGGGTGTGGACTGTAGCTGAATATTGCGCAAACGCGCAGCTTTTCGGTGACCTAGCAACGAGGAAATTCCATCGTGATCCAACGCTTTAACAACAAGCACAAGCTTGCACTTTTAATCGCCTCGGCGCCAATGGCGCTTGCGCTATCCGCTAGTCCGGCTGCTGCGCAAACCGCTGCTGCGGAAGAAGAAACGCCGACGGATATCGTCGTTACGGGCTCGCGTATTTCGCGCCCGGACCTGACATCCAATACGCCATTGTCGGTTATTTCGGGTGATACTTTCCAGCAGCAGGGCTCGGTCAACGTTGAAAGCGTGATCAACCTTTTGCCACAGGTTACGCCAGGCCTTAACGCCAATGTGAACAATGGCGGCAACGGTACCGTTTCGGTTGATTTGCGTGGCCTTGGCCCCTCGCGTACGCTGGTGCTGGCCAATGGCCGCCGCGTTGTTCCGTCCAACAATACCGGTGTTGTCGATCTCAACGTGATCCCGCCTGAGCTTATTGAGCGTGTTGAAGTTGTAACCGGTGGCTCGTCCGCAACCTATGGCAGCGATGCTGTTGCTGGTGTCGTTAACTTCATTTTGAAAAAGAACTTCGAAGGCGTTCAGCTCAACGGCCAGTACGACATTTCGCAGGAAGGCGACAGCCGCATTTACACCGTGGGTGGCATCATCGGCAGCAATCTTGCTGATGGCCGTGGTAACGTAACGGCAGCGTTCAGCTATACTGATCGTTCAGCCTCGTTCCAGTCTGCTCGTTCATTCCTCGCGGTTGACCAAAATGGCGGCAGCGCCACGGGCACGGCTGGTCGTTTTGACAATGCGCCGCTTAACCCGTTTGCCGGGGGTGCAGGAAATCAGGTGCTTAACGCCGATGGCAGCGTTCGCCCGTTCATCAACCAGCTTCCAGATGCAAACGGTGTGGGCGACCGGTATAATTTTGCGCCGGTAAACTATATTCAAACGCCACAGCAGCGCACCACGGTGAACGTGCTTGGCCATTATGAAATCGTGCCGACCAAGATCGATTTCTTTGTCGAGGCGCTTTATGTCAACAGCCGTGTTGCCCTTCAGCTTGCTGAAACCCCGGCAACGGGCCTGCTCGTCAGCCCCACAAGCCCGCTGCTTTCTCCCTCGGCTCTGGCGCTTGCTGCTGGTCGGCCCGATCCGACGGCACCTTTGATCTTCCGCCGCCGCCTGGTTGAAGTTGGTCCGCGTCAACAGACTTTTGACTTCAACGATTACCAGCTCACTCTTGGCCTGCGCGGTGATTTGAACAATAACCTGAAATATGAGGTGTACTGGGCATATGGCCGAGTAGACAGCTCGCAGGGCATCTTTAACGACGCATCGCGCCAGCGGCTGACCGCTGGTTTGAACGGTTGCCCGGTCGGCAGCCCGGCGGGCTGCGTTCCGGTTAATGCCTTTGGCCCTGGCAATATTTCCACGGCAGCGGCTGATTATATTCGGGTGAACTCAGCGGTTGATCAGTTCACCTTCCAGCGGCAAAACGTGGTTGCATCGCTTTCGGGCAATGTGCCGCAGCTTGACCTTGGCGCCGGGCCGGTTGGTTTTGCGGTCGGCTATGAATATCGTGAAGACAAGTCGAGCTTTAACCCGTCTGACCCATCGCAGCGGGGCGATATTACCGGCTTCAATGCTCAGTCGCCAATTCGGGGCTCGTTCAATTCCAACGAAGTGTTTGGCGAGTTGCGTATTCCTGTGCTGAAAGATATTCCGTTTGCCAAGGAAGTTACTCTTGAACTGGCAGGCCGTTATTCGGATTATTCATCGGTTGGTGGTCAATATACTTTCAACGCAGGCGGTGAGTGGACGCCGGTTGAAAAATTCCGCATTCGTGGCCTGTATTCGCGGGCAACGCGGGCACCGAGCGTGTTTGAATTGTTCCAGGCGGGTGATCAGAACTTCCCGCAGGTTAACGACCCCTGTTTTGCGCGGTCTTCATCGGGTGCGCAGCGTGCACCTGTAAGCGCGTCGGTCGCGGCGACCTGTGTGGCATCGGGCGGGCTGAACCCCCTTGTTGCGACTACGGCTGCTCAAACCAATGCGCAGATCGAAGCGCGCAATATCGGCAACCCCAATCTCGATGCCGAAACTTCCACCACCTATACCGTTGGTGGGGTTTATACGCCGCTGCGTAATCTTTCCTTCTCGATCGATTATTTCAACATCGGGGTTGATGGTTATGTTTCGCGAGCTTTTGGCGGTGCGCAAGGGCTGGTCAATGCCTGCTTCAATAGCGGCGCGACGGCAGCAAATTTTGCAACCGACCCGGCCTGTCGCTTTGTAACGCGCGACTTGGGCGGCAATTTGCTCATTCAGTTGCCATTGGCCAACTCGTCCAACCTGTCGACCAGCGGTATCGACTTCGCGCTGAACTATACTCACAAAATTGGCGGGTTGTTTGGTTTTCTGCCAGAAGATGCGAAGCTGAATTTTAACGGCAACCTGACCTATCAACTCAGCTACCAGTTTGACGGCACCGAATTTTCGGGCTTTGCCTCGGGTGATTTCGGCACATTGCCGCATATTCGGAGCAACTCGCGTCTAACCTATTCTGGTAGCGCGCTGACGGCGACGCTTAACTGGCGCTACATCGGCGGCACGCTCGACACGTTCGGCGATTCGCCAAGCGCTGGCCCCGACGGTTTTGGCGAAATTCGCGCGCAGAATTATTTCGATCTGTCGGGTACTTACAAGATCAACCCGCATTTTGAATTTTTTGGCGGCGTGTTGAACCTGTCGAATGTCACGCCACCTTCGGTCAATGCTGGTTTCACCGCCACCAACACCGACGAAACGCTGTATGACATTGTCGGTCGTCGCTTCTTCTTCGGTGCAAAGCTGCGGTTTTAATTACTGCTTAATCAGTGGCAATATTGGGGAAAAGGGGGCCAGTTGGTCCCCTTTTTTCTTTTTACTGATCTTGAAGCCTTGGCAAAAAGTTCAACGAACGTCGAAGGCGACCGTCATCCGCTCACCGCCATTTGTCGGCACGGTTCCATGCCATAAATAGCTTGGAAACAGCGCCAGCGTGCCAATATGCGGCGCAATCGTTGCGGCGGGTACAGTCTTTAGGCTCCATTCGCGCGGCGGCGGCCCGACGAGCAGCCGCCCGGCAATGCCATTGTCAGCACAACTTTCAAACGGGTTGGTGAGATAACATGCTGAGCTGAGCCAGCCTGCCGGGTGGAAGTGGGAGATATGCCGCCCGCCCTTGGTCAGCCGCACAGACCATGACCCAGCGAGCACATGGGGTGTATCGCGAAACGCCAGCAATGGGTGCGTCGGATCAGCCGGGGGCAGGCCTGCTATATAGGTGTTGATCGCCGCCAGAACTGCATCGCGCAGGCGGCGGATTGCCGGGTCGACGCGCGCGAACAATCGCCCGCGCGTTTGGGTTCCGCCCCGCATCGATTGCGCAAGCGGGTGCTGGCGTGCAATATGAAGTTGCCGAAGAATTTGTGATATTTCAACAAGATGATCATCGCTAAGCGCTAGCTGAAGTGTAGTGACAAGGCCCGGTTGCTGCGCCACCCAATGATAGCGTTTGTCCCCTGTCAACTGCCATGCAAGCGTAAGATGTGCCCAGACAGCCACATCTCTGAGCTGCTTTTTCGCCACCGGCTCCAGCGTTGCCGCTGCCCGATCTGCCTGTCCAGAGCGCAACCAGTGTTCGGCAAGCAACAGGCGTTGCGCTGCGTCGTTTGCGTCCAGTTTTTCCGCAATTTCCTGCGCGGCGCAAACGTGCTGTTGCGCATGAGCCGCCCGCATGGCGGCCGCCAGCACAAAGGGCTGGTCTCCAAGCGCGGCGCGCGCGCGCGTGCAATATTGTACCAGTGGCTCGAAACGCTCGCTTTGGGCCAGCAATGTCAGCCATTTCTCCCAAAGCGCGTTGTTTTGTGGCTGTTCGTCAAGCAATTTGGTTATTAGCGCGTCGGCTTTTGCCGTATCGCCTGCCTCCCAATAAAGATCGTAAAGCGCCATCCGGCCATCCATCCAGGCGGGGTTTTGGTCCAGATGATCGGCAATTGTTGCTGCGGCCTGCCCGGCCAGCCCTTGCGCAAGCAGCGCCTCGGCGAGGCCTAGCAGTATGTCGGGGTCGCTCCGGTCCTGCGCAAGCGGCTGGTACATTTCGGCAACGCCCGGTTCAGCCCGCTCAAGCGCCACGCGTGCGCGCCCTTTTTGCGCCATCGGATGCGCGGGGTTGATTTCAAGCGCGGTATCAAAAGCGCGCGCTGCGGCATCAAAATCTTCCGCGGCAACCAGTGCGCTCCCCAGCGCCGCCCAGGCGGGGGCAGATCGGCCAAGCGCGCTTGCAGCTCTGGTCAGATCGTCGATCGCGCCCGCCAAATCCCCCGCGCGTTGGCGAACTATGCCCCGGTTCATCCGCGTTAAATGCCGGCCGGGAGAAAGTTTCAGGGCTGCGTCATAATGGCTTAGTGCCGCGTCATTTTTGCCCAGACGATCAAGCTGGCTGCCAAGGTTATTACGAATTTCCGCGTTTGCGGGGTCGAGCTTTGCCGCTTTTTCCAACAGGGCACAGGCAGCCTCCTGCTTGCCCATGGCCGCCTCAATCAGCCCGGCGAGGTGGAGCACTGCCGGGTGGCGTGGCATTGCCTTGAGCACCGGGGCAACGCGCTCGGCCGCTGCCTGATAATGCCCGGCAGCATAGGCTTGCTCAGCCTCGTTGAACCGCCGGGAGAGATCGATCATCGCCATGTCGCCACGCTAGGCCATCTCCCCCCCGGCGCACAATCGGCCTTCCTAACCAACGGTTATTTTCAGCGCGCCCTCGCCCTCATCGATCGATATCGTCGCGCCATCTCTCACCTCGCCGCGCAGAATAAGATCGGCAAGCGGGTCCTGCACATAGCGCTGCACCGCGCGTTTGAGCGGGCGGGCGCCATAAACCGGGTCATACCCCACCCGGCCAAGCCAGGCACGCGCTGCCTCGCTCATGTCGATTGTTACTTTGCGCTCAGCAAGTAATTGGCGCACGCGGGCCAGCTGAATATCGACAATCGGCGCCATCTCGTTCTGCCCAAGCCGGTGGAACAGCACAATCTCGTCAAGCCGGTTAAGAAATTCTGGCCGGAAATGGGCGCGTACCATTTCCATTACCTGCGGTTCAACGCTGGCAACATCCTCCCCATCGCCAAGAGCGGTCAGATATTGGCTGCCAAGGTTTGAGGTCAGCACGATGATGGTGTTGGTAAAGTCAACCGTGCGGCCCTGCCCGTCGGTCAGGCGCCCATCGTCAAGCACCTGAAGCAACACGTTGAACACGTCACCATGCGCCTTTTCCACCTCATCGAAGAGCACGACCTGATAAGGCCTGCGCCGCACAGCCTCGGTCAGCACGCCGCCTTCTTCATAGCCAACATAGCCCGGTGGCGCGCCGATAAGGCGGGCAACGGCGTGTTTTTCCATAAATTCGCTCATGTCGATGCGCACCATGGCGGCGGGATCATCAAACAAAAACTCAGCAAGCGCCTTGGTAAGCTCGGTTTTGCCCACGCCGGTTGGACCGAGGAACAGGAAAGAGCCGAGCGGACGGTTGGGGTCTTGCAAACCCGCGCGCGCGCGGCGCACCGCGGTGGAAACGGCGCGCACCGCATCGGCTTGTCCGATCACCCGTTTGCCAAGCACCTGCTCCATATGGAGTAGCTTGTCGCGCTCGCCCTCCATCATCCGTTCGACGGGAATGCCCGTCCACCGCGCGACGACACCGGCAATGTCGTCTGCGGTCACTTCCTCGCGCAGCATCGCGCCTTTGGCGGCGCCTGCTGCCTCCTCCAGCCTGCGGGTAAGGTCGGGGATGGTGCCGTAGGAAAGCTCGCCGGCGCGCGCCAAATCGCCGGCGCGCTGTGCCTGTTCCAGTTCGAGCCGGGCGGTGTCGAGCTGTTCCTTCAAGCGGCTTTCGGCGGCAATCTTGCCTTTTTCCGCGTGCCAGCGCTGCGTCAGCTCGGTGGATTGCTGCTCCATATTGGCCAGCTCGCTTTCCAGCGTCTCGCGCCGCTCGTTCGATGCGGCGTCGCTTTCCTTGGCAAGGGCAAGCGATTCGATTTTCATCTGGATGATCCGCCGGTCGAGCGCCTCAATCTCTTCGGGTTTGGATTCCACCTCCATGCGAATACGGCTGGCGGCCTCGTCCATCAGGTCAATCGCCTTGTCGGGCAAAAACCGGTCGGTGATGTAGCGGTGCGACAGGGTGGCGGCAGCCACGATTGCGGCATCGGTAATACGCACGCCGTGGTGCAGTTCATATTTCTCCTTCAGTCCGCGCAGAATGGAGATGGTGTCGGGCACCGTCGGCTCACCAACAAATACCGGTTGGAAGCGACGCTGAAGTGCGGCGTCTTTTTCCACATATTTGCGATATTCATCAAGCGTCGTTGCACCCACACAGTGCAACTCGCCGCGGGCAAGCGCGGGTTTTAGCAGGTTGGATGCGTCCATTGCGCCATCGGTTTTACCTGCACCAATTAACTGGTGCATCTCGTCGATAAAAAGCACAATGTCGCCTTGTGCCCCGCGCACCTCATCAAGCACGCCTTTCAGCCGTTCTTCAAATTCTCCACGATATTTTGCGCCCGCAATCAGGCTGCCAAGGTCGAGCGCCATCAGCCGGCGGCCTTTCAGCGTGTCGGGCACGTCGCCATTGGCGATGCGCAGCGCGAGGCCCTCGGCAATCGCGGTTTTACCCACGCCCGGCTCACCAATGAGCACGGGATTGTTCTTGGTGCGGCGAGCAAGGATCTGGATAGTGCGGCGAATTTCTTCATCGCGGCCGATGACCGGGTCGAGCTTGCCGTCGCGCGCTGCCTGTGTCAGGTCACGGGCATATTTTTTGAGCGCGTCATAGCCTTCTTCTGCGCCCGCACTGTCGGCCGTGCGGCCCCCGCGCAGGGCGTTGATCGCTGAATTGAGCGCATCTGCCTTTACGCCTGCTACAGCCAGCGCCTTGCCGGCTGCGGTGGTTGTGGCGAGCACAAGCGCGAGCAACAGGCGCTCAACGGTGACAAAATTGTCACCCGCTTTGGCCGCGATTTGCTCGGCATTGTCGAGCAAGCGCACCAGATCATTGTCGATGCCCGGCGGCTGGTTTGCACCTGACCCTGAAACGGCGGGAATTTTACCAAGTGCTGTGTCGGTTTCCGCCACTGCGCGCGCCGCGTCGCCCTGCGCAGCCTTGATAAGCCCGGCTGCCATGCCTTGGCTGTCCTCAAGCAGCGCCTTTAGCAAATGCTCAGGCGCAACCCGCTGATGGTTGAGGCGAATAGCCACGGTTTGTGCCGATTGCAGGAAACCCTTGGCGCGATCGGTAAATTTTTCGATGTTCATTGCCGCTCCTCAATGGATATTGAGGATATAGTGTTGCCCATTTACAACACAAGGCCCCGGAGCATGTTCGCTCCGGGGCCTGGTATTTTTAACCGGTAAGGTCGGTCAGAGTTTTTTGCGAATGGTGAAGTAAACCTGACGCGGGGCGCCGCTCAGCAGCGTTTGGTTGTCGCCCCTAGCCACGGTGCCGCCGGAATTGACTGTGGCAATATAGGCCTTGTCGAACAAGTTCGTCACATTCACCTGCGCTGACAGGCCATCAAGAAACGGGCTGCCTGCAAAGTTGTATCCAAGCGTGATGTCAGCCAGAAAGCGATCTGGCACCGACAAATCGTTTTCAAATGTGACGTAGCGCTTGCTCTGAAAGGTGCCGCTCAGCGTGCTGAAAAAGCCGTCTTGCGTAACCGAGACATCGCCCTTGATAAGGTGCCGGGGCTGATCGGGCACGGTGCGGCCGCGAGTGGCGATGAGAATCGTGTTGTTTGGCCCGGCTACATTGTCGTTATACTTCGAACTGTTGAATGAATAGGTGCCGGTAAGCCGCACATTGTCGTTCAGAGCATAGGTGGCGGCCGTTTCCACGCCAAAGCTGCGGACATTGCCCAGATTGGCGACAACGCCTGGAATGCCCTGGATTTGCGCGCCCTGTGGCAAAATGCCCAGCCGATCGCGGAAGTTGATGTAATAACCCGTCACCACGCCGCTCAGCCGACGCGCTTTGAACCGGCTGCCCAGCTCATAGCTGTAGGATTTTTCCGGGCGGATGCCCCCGGCATTCGTCAGGTCGATTGCGGCCTGCGAAAGTGCAGCAAAAGGCGAGCCGCCCGTCACCGCGCCTGCCCATGCGCGCTGATTTTTGGCAAAGTTACCAAAAATTTCCAGATGATCGATACCGGTATAGACAAAACCTGCCTGCGGCAAAAACGCATCGTCGGCGCGGATAGTGCCGTTGATCCGCTGGTTGGCGAATGCGGCAACCAGCGTGCGCACATTGTTGCGCGTAAACACCGATTTGAAGCCTGCGTTCAGCAGCAATTCGGGCGTTACCTGCCAGCTGTCCTGAATATGCGTCTGGACGGTGTCGGTTTGGAACTGGAACTGCCACTGGGTGAAAAATGCCTCGGCCGCGTTGAAAAAATCGGTCGGGCTGCGCGAGGGCAGGTCGGTGTTGCCGTCCAGCCCATAAAAGCGGCGGGCCTGGCCAAAATCATTGCGCTCAAACCAGATGCCGCCATTCACCAGATGGTTGCCAAGCTTCAGGTCGAAACTGTCGATCGTGCCCTTGCGGTAGGCGCTATATTCCGTTGTCCGCACTGAAAGAGGCGCGCCGCCCGGTGTGGCGAGGAATGGCGTGTAAAAATCACCCTGACCGCGATTGTGATGATAATAGCCGAGCACCGAGATCGACAAAATATCATCCACCTGCCAATCGAGCTTGGCACCGGCAAGCTGGTCCTGTCGCAGGCCTGAGCCGGCATAATACAGGTCGTTTACATTGGTGACATTGGCCTGGGGCAGTACGGCGTAGGAGGTGCCGGCAGCGGCATTGGTGACGGGCTGGCCGGTTTCGCCGGTGTTGGCGCCAATTTGGGCGGCGAGCACTGCGCTGCGGAAATCGGGGTTGAAATAATCGCTTTGCAGGCCGCGGCGCGCGATGAGGTCAAACGACAGATCCTGATCGTCCACCTCGCGCCGGTCCGACAGGTTCAAAAAGGCGCTCAGCTTGGCGTTGCCGAGCGGCTGAACCAGCTTGAAATTTGCCTGGTTGGTGCGGCGAGGGCCGGTGCCCTTGTATTTGTCAGCGTCCTGATGAACATAGCTAAGCGCAAACCGTGTGCCCCATGGGCCGATTTCGCCGGTGTCGAGCCGGGCATAGCCGCGGAAAAACCGGTTGCTGCCAGCGCCGCCGGCAATGGTTGCGCCCAGTTTTTCCGCCGGATCATCGGAGAAAAACTCGACCGTGCCACCCAGATTGCTTGTCGAGGCAGTGCCAAGCGCACCGGCACCCTGCGAAACGCGCACGCTGCCCAGATTTTCCGAAATCAGCGCCCGGCTGATGTGCAGGCCGTTGAAATTGCCGTAGGAAAAATCACCCAGCGGAATGCCGTCGAGCGTGAAGCCAAGCTGGTTCTGGTTGAACCCGCGAATGTTGATGCGCACGCCATATTCATAATTGCCAAGGCCATCTGCCGCCTGGAAATTGACGCCGGGCAGATTTTCCAGCGCCTTTAGCGGGCTGGAGCCGGGGACAAAATCCTTCAGCTTGGTCTGCGAAACTTCGGTAAGCTGGCGGCTGTTGCCGGTGCCATAGACGATGATGTCTGTGCCGTCGTCGGCCGGAGCGGCTGCGCTGTCGGCATTTTGCGGCGCTGCGGCTGGCGCATTGTCTGCCGCAGGTGCGGAGGCGTTGTCGCTCGGCTGTTTTGCCGGAGCTGCATGAACAGCAACGGGCAAAAGCGCGCAGGCAACGCCCATGAAATATTTAAACTGCGAAGGTTTTTTCATTTTTCTAGGATCCCTGACAACAATTCTCATGCGTTCGCATGGAATGTCCGGGCATCTAGTTTTTAATTGTTGTATTGAAACGTCTATTTTGTGACAAAATTAATTATACTAAACAGCGAAAAACCGTGAAACAATTTAAGAAGCTTAATAATCTTGTTCCGCTACACGATTAATAAGGCAAAATCGCTACGTTAATATTTCAATTTGATGATTTTTGGCGGCTCGCTTCTTTTTATCTGTGTCGCTATGGTGGCGGCAGCCGAGCCGGAACACCGGCTGGAACATATGAGCGACCTTGGAGGGGATGGAAATGCGGCAATGGGCGGCTGCGGGCGGTGCAGCAATTGGGGGCTTGCTGTTGCTGTTGCTGTTGCTGGGGCTGGCGCTGGGGCTGGCGATTTGGGAGCCGTTGACGGTGCGCGCTAGCCGGGCCGGGCCGCAAAACGCCCATGACACCCGCATCGTGCGCGACAATTTTGGTGTGCCGCATATCTTTGGCGTCAGCGATGCTGATGTGGCTTATGGCATTGCCTATGCCCATGCCGAGGACGATTTTGCAACGCTGCAAGAGGTGGTGGCGATGACCCATGGCCGGGCAGGCGCGCTGATGGGAGCAGACGGCGCGGCAATCGATTTCGCGCTATACCTTACCCGTGCGCGCGAGATAACAACGCGCGATTATGCCAAACAGCCAGCAGATGTGCGTGCGCTGCTGGAGGCATATGCCGCCGGGCTGAACCGCTATGCGGAAAAACACCCGGGCGAAATTCGCCTGCATGGCCTGTTTCCGGTGACGGGGGAGGATATCGCCGCCGGTTTTGTGCTGCGCTCGCCGTTTTTCTTTGGGCTGGATGCGGTGCTTGGCGCGCTCGTGAAAAATGAGCCGTTGCCGCGTGAAACGGCTGGCCCTGCGCCCGATGCGCCCGACATTGCACCGCGCGCAGCCGGCGCGCCCGACAGCAACGAAGGCAATCTGAACGGCTCCAACGCCTTTGTCGTGGCGCCCAAGCGCTCGGCAGATGGGGCAACGCGGCTCGTTTCCAATTCGCACCAGCCATGGAAGGGCAGTGTCGCCTGGTACGAGTTGGTCGTGCACTCAAAAGCCGGGTGGGATTTTGCGGGTGCCACCTTTCCTGGTGCGCCTTACCCGCTGCTGGGGCATAACAAGACGCTGGGCTGGACCAATACCGTCAACCGCCCCGACCTGATCGATGTGTACAAGCTCGTGCTCAGCCGCGATGGTACGCGCTACCGCTATAACGGGAAATGGTTGTCTCTGGAAACCGAGCGGGTTTGGTTGCGGGTGAAGCTGTGGGGGCCATTTGTGCTGCCGGTGCCGCGCACCTTGTACCGCAGTGTCCACGGACCGGTGATTATCAACAAATCGGGTGCTTATGCGGTGCGCTATGCCGGCGCCGATCAACTGCGCATGGTTGAGGAATATTACCGGCTGAACAAGGCGCGCAATTTTGCCGAGTGGCAGCAGGCGCTGGCGATGCAAGGCGTGCCTGCCACCAACTTCCTCTATGGTGATGGTGCGGGCAACATCGCCTATTTTTACAACGCCGCTTTTCCTGTGCGCAAAGCTGGGTTTGATTATCGGGGCGTTTTGCCGGGCGATACGTCGCATGACCTGGCCGCAGGCACGGTGCCCTGGGCGCAGGTGCCGCGCAATGTAAACCCGGCATCGGGTTTTCTCATTAATGCCAACAACACGCCCTATCAGGCAGCGGGCACGGGTTCGGAAATCATGCCGCAGGATTATTCGCCGCTGCTGGGTATTGAGACTGACACCACCAACCGCGCCACGCGCGCGCTGGAGCTGATGGGGGCAAATCCGCAGATAAGCGATGACGACCTGCGCCGGATCAAGTTCGACACCAGTGTCAGCCGAAAAAGCTGGGCCGCGCGCTGGTTTGTTGATTTGGGCACGGTCGACGCGAAAGGCGACAGAGTGGTTGCCAAGGCCAAGGCGATATTGGCGAGATGGGATTGGAATTTTGATGGTGTGGGCCCGGCGGATTCGCTGGCGGCCATTTTGTTTCGCGCGGGCAATCGCTGGCATTACCCGCGTAAAAGCCGCCCCGATCCGCGCGGTGAAATGGCTATGGCGGCGGCCTATCTGCAAAAATATTTTGGCCGCCTCGACCCGCCGCTTGGCGCGGTGTTGCGACTGCGGCGGGGCGAGGTTGATCTGCCGATGGATGGCGGGCCGGATGCGCTGCGCGCTGCCACTACCTGGGATGAAGCCCCGGACGGGCGGCTGGTGGTGGAGCATGGTGATAGTTTTATCATGTTCATCCGTTGGGATAAGCAGGGCCATGTCAGCTCTCAGTCGGTTCAGCCCTTTGGTGCGGCGACCACCCGGCCAAAATCGCCGCACTATGCCGATCAGGCGCTGTTGTTTGTGCGACACCGGCTGAAACCCGTCTGGTTCGACCCGGCGGCACTTGGGCGGCATATGGAGAAAAGTTACCGGCCTTGATTGCGCTGGCCGCGGGTACTGTTATATTGGTCTAAGTCAGTTTCTTTTAGGGATTTGCCGAATATGAGCATGAGGATGATCGCCCTTTCCGGCGTGGCGCTTGCCGCGCTTGGCGCGCCGGTTTCAGCGCTTGCACAGCCGGCTGCGGCCCCCATCAAGGCGGCGCCTGTTGCTGATCTTATCAAAAAGGTCGACATTCCTTTTGAGCGCTTCACCCTGCCAAATGGCCTGCGCGTCATCGTTAATACCGACCATAAGGCGCCGGTTGTCGCGGTGTCGGTGTGGTATAATATCGGCTCCAAATTCGAGCCTAAGGGTAAAACGGGTTTTGCCCATTTGTTCGAGCATTTGATGTTCAATGGTTCAGAAAATGCGCCGGGCGACTTTTTCGAGCCGCTAAAGCAGGTTGGCGCGACCGACCTGAACGGCACGACATCGTTTGACCGCACAAATTATTTTGAAACCGTACCTACCCCTGCACTTGAAAAGGCGTTGTTTCTTGAAAGCGACCGCATGGGCTATTTGCTCGGCGCGGTGACACAAAGCGTGCTCGATGAGCAGCGCGGCGTGGTGCAGAATGAAAAGCGCCAGGGCGACAACCGGCCCTATGGCCTGCTGCAATACAAGATTTTTGGCGGCCTGTTCCCTGAAGGCCATCCCTATGGCCACACCACCATTGGCTCGCTGAAAGATTTGGATGATGCAAGCCTTGACGATGTGAAAAACTGGTTCCGCCAGCATTATGGCCCCAACAACGCGGTGCTCGTTTTGTCGGGCGATGTCGACGCAGCAACCGCAAAACGGCTGGTGACCAAATATTTTGGCGGAATAACCCGCGGGCCTGAAACTGCGCTCCCCGCAGCCCCCATTCCCACGCTTGATGCGCCAAAATCCGTTGTTATTCCCGACCGGGTGGCGGCAACGCTGGTTACGCGGATGTGGGCGGTGCCGGGGCTGAATGACAAGGATGCAGCCGGGTTGACGGCGGCGGCTTCGGTTTTGGGTGGCCTGTCCAGCTCGCGGCTGGCGAATGTGCTGGTCCGTCAGGAAAAGCTGGCGGTAGCGGCCAGTGCCGCGGCGGCGTTGCAAAGCCAGGTGGGGATTTTCCAGATCACCATGGTTGTGCGCCCAGGCGTTGATGTTGCGCTGGCGGAAAAGCGGCTGGACGAGGTGGTGGCCGATTTTCTGAAAACTGGCCCAACGGCTGATGAGTTGCAGCGCACCGTTACGTCGAATGTTTCTGCGCGGATCAGCGGGTTGGAATCGGTTGGCGGCTTTGGCGGCAAGGCGGTCGCGCTGGCGCAAGGAGAGCTTTATTCGGGCGACCCGGTCTATTTTAAAAAGCAGCTCGCTGATCTGGCGGCGCAAACGCCGGCAGGCGTGCAGGCTGTGGCCCAAAAATGGCTTTCGCGCCCGGTTTATGCGCTGTCGGTTGTGCCCGGTGCGCGCGAGGCAACGGGCGATGTGGCCGCCGCGCCCAAGCCCGCCAGTACAGCAGCGGATGAGCCCGCCAAGGGCACGCGCGGCGCGCAGCCGCCGGTTGGCGCGGTTGCCGACCTTGCGTTTCCCAAAGTCGAGCGTTCTCGTTTGTCGAACGGGGTGGAAGTGGTGTTTGCGCAGCGCAGCGCGGTGCCGGTCACCCGCGCGCTGATCGCCTTTGATGCGGGCGCCGTCGCTGATCCAGCGGACAAGCGTGGTACACAGGCGCTCACATTGTCGATGCTTGATGAAGGCACCACCACGCGCGATTCGATTACGCTGGCGCAAACCAGAGAACAGCTTGGCGCGACATTTGACCAAGGCTCAAGCGCGGACCGCACCTTTTTGAGCGTGTCGGCGCCCAGCGCCAATGCAGCGGGCGCGTTTGACCTTTTTGCCGATATCGTCCGTAACCCAGCCTTCAAACCCGAAGAAGTTGCCCGGCTGCGCAACGCACAGCTTGCAGGCATTCAACAAGAGCTGAGCAACCCGGCAGGGCTTGCGCGCCGCGTGCTGCCCAAGCTGGTTTATGGTCCATCACTCTATGCCAAAACCGCGGGCACAGGTGGTGATCCGGCTGCGGTAGCCAAGTTGACGCCAGAGGATTTGCGCGCGTTCCACCAGGCATGGATCCGCCCGGAAAAGGCGAAAATCTTCGTTGTAAGCGACCTGACCCTTGCACAGATCAAGCCGATGCTTGAGGCCAGATTTGGAGACTGGAAGGGCATGGGGGCCGCAGGCGAGAAGGATTTTAGCATTGCCGCTGTACAGTCCAAGCCGCGGATCGTGTTGATCGATCGGCCCGATTCGCCGCAATCGCTCATCCAGTCCGGCCAGTTGACTACACTCGACGGCGGTGGTGATCTGCTGGCGGAGGAAACCGCCAATGATGTGCTGGGCGGAGACTTTTTGTCGCGTATCAATCTCGATTTGCGCGAGAACAAACATTGGGCCTATGGCGCCGGTGGCGGCTTTGGCCATAATGAGCACGGCGTGACTTACGGCGCCCAGGCCTCGGTTCAATCTGACAAAACGGGTGAATCGATTGCCTCGCTTCGGGTCGATGTGCAGGAGTTTTTGTCGACCAAGGGGATTACGCCCGCCGAGTTTGAACGCACCATCAACGGCGCCACGCGCGAATTGGCCGGCCGGTTTGAAACGGCGGATGCCGTGCTAAGCGCGATGCTGGAGAATGACCAGTTCAAGCGGCCAGACAATTATTACGCCACCATTACGCAAAAATATCGTGCATTGACCGCAGCCGAGCTTGACGCTGCGGCACGCAAGGCAATCCGCCCCGACGACTTTGTCTGGGTGGTGGTTGGCGACGCAAAGGTGGTGCGGCCGCAGCTTGACTCGCTTGGTCTGCCGGTGGAGGTGGTGGCTGCCGCGTCCGTTGGGGACGTGAAGTAAAAATCGGGAGTAGCGATGATGGCTGGAGTCGATGGCACCTGGGAAACGGTGGTAAAATCTCCGCTTGGAGATCAAAAATCAACCGTTGTTGTAAAAAGCGATGGCGGCACATGGACGGGCACCAGCACGGGCGCCATGGGTTCGGTGGAAATTACCGATGGCACGGTTGATGGCGACACCATCAAATGGACCATGCAGATGACCGTGCCGATGCCGATGACGCTGACGTGCGAGGCAAAGGTTGATGGCGACACTATTAACGGCACCGTGGGGGCAGGCGCTTTTGGCAGCTTCCCCATGACGGGTACGCGCGCGGCATAAGCTGCTGAGTTAACAAATGCCGCTTTGAATTTCGGGCCCGCTCTCCAATTTTGGGGGCGGGCCTTTTGTCAGATGGGGCAGCGCAGCCGGGTGACATGGCCCATTTTACGCCCGGCCCGCAGCTCCTTGCCGTAAAGGTGCAAATGCGCGCCTGGTTCGGCCAGAATTTCGGCCCAGCGCATTACATCGTCGCCGATCAGGTTTTGCATGGAAATCGCAGGCGCAGTCAGGCCGGTGTCGCCAAGCGGCAGGCCGCAAATGGCGCGAATATGGTTCTCAAACTGCGAGGTGATGGCACCCTCAATCGTCCAATGGCCGCTATTGTGCACGCGCGGTGCCATTTCGTTGAACACCGGCCCATCGGCGCTGGCAAAAAACTCAAGCGTGAGGACGCCGACATAGTCGAGCTGCTCAGCCACCCGCGCGGCGAGCACTGCGGCCTCGGCCCACAACGCTGCAATTTCAGGCGGTGCCGGCAGCGATGAGCGGGCGAGCACGCCATCTTCATGCTCGTTCCATGGCGGCGGATAGCTGGCAAGCGCGCCATCGGCCCCGCGCACGGTAATGATCGAAAATTCATGGCTAAAGGCAACCATCGCCTCCAGCACGGCGGGCGCACCGGCAATTGCGTTCCACGCGGCGCCTGTGTCCGCTGGCGAGGCGATGCGCGCCTGCCCCTTGCCGTCATAGCCAAGCGTTGCGGTTTTGAGGATGGCGGGCGCGCCAATGGCTGTAATGGCTGCGTTCAATTCTGCGAGCGAGGAAACAGGCGCCCAGCGCGCCGCGCGCGCGCCCAGCGCTTCAACAAAGCGCTTCTCTTTGGCCCGGTCTTGCGCAATGCGCAGCGCCGCCGGCTTGGGGAGCACCGGCACCTTGCCGCCAAGATATTCAAGCGGCCCGGCATCGATATTCTCAAACTCATAGGTTATGACATCGCAGGCCATGGCAACCCGATCGAGCAGCGCCTCGTCGTGATAATTGCCGCACAGAAACGCAGACGCGGTTTGCGCCGCCACGCTATCGGCCTGCGATGCCAGAACCAATGTGCGATAGCCAAGTTCGGCCGCTGCACTTGCCAGCATTCGGCCAAGCTGGCCGCCACCGACAATGCCGATAGTGGAACCCGGCGGCAGCGGTGTCATGCCGGGTCGGTCGCCACGCTATCGGTTTGCGCCAGGCGCCAGGCCTGTAGTCGCGTGCAAAGCGCCGGATCACCCAGCGCCAAAATTGCCGCGGCAAGCAGCCCGGCATTTTTTGCTCCTGCCTTGCCAATGGCCAGCGTACCCACGGGAATGCCGCCGGGCATTTGTACAATTGATAACAGGCTGTCCATGCCATCGAGCGCCTTTGATTGCACGGGCACGCCAAGTACGGGCAAATGCGTCATCGCCGCTGCCATGCCGGGCAAATGCGCCGCGCCGCCTGCGCCTGCGATGATGATTTTCAGCCCGCGTTCGGCGGCTTGTGTGGCATATTCCACCAGCCGGGCCGGCGTCCGGTGCGCGGACACTACTTTGCACTCATGCGCAATGCCAAGTTCGTTGAGCATCGAGGCTGTGTGGCGCATTGTCTCCCAATCGGAAGTGCTGCCCATGATGATGCCGACAAGCGCGTTCATGCAAAAGGAGTTAGCGGCGGATGGCGACAAGGGCAACCACGGCTTTATCGCTGGTGCTGGCTGGCGGGCTCAATTAGCGAGCATAGCCCGACAATTCTGTCATCACCCGGTTGCGGATCTCATTTTTCTTGTCCCTTATCATGCCTGGAATAAGGAAGGCGTCCACCAGCGCCCAGATAAATCCGATCAGGATGAAATAGGATAATATCTGCAATATTGCCGTACCCGGCCGGCCTAAATAAAAGCGATGACCACTCACAAACCAAAGAAAAAACCAAAAAAGATAGGCAATCGCCGTGCTGGGGCCATCATTGGCAACACGCTGTTCAACCAGCGATAATTCCGCCGTAGTAAGCGCCACTGCCACGTCCCCCCCCCGGTTAAGGCTGCCACCATATCAGCCAATAGCGGGGGATCAACCCGATGGCTCAGCGCTCGTGCAGATAATAGCGTTCCACCGCGTTTAGCGCTGCGTCAAGCCGGTAGACGATGGGCTGACCGGTGGGAATTTCCAGTCCGGTAATCTCCTCATCCGAAATGCCCGACAGGTGCTTAACAAGCGCGCGCAGCGAATTGCCGTGGGCGGAAATGAGCACGCGCTGCCCGGCAGCAAGCGCTGGCGCGATGCGGCTTTGCCAATAAGGAAGTACGCGGGCGATGGTGTCCTTCAGGCTCTCCGTCGCCGGCACGGCGATGCCCGCATAGCGGCGGTCGGTGGAAAGATCGAACGCGCCGCCCGGTGCCATTGGCGGGGGGGGCACATCGAAACTGCGGCGCCAGATTTTCACCTGCTCCTCGCCATGTTTGGCGGCGGTTTCGGCCTTGTCGAGCCCGGTCAGCGCGCCATAATGCCGCTCGTTCAGCCGCCAGTCCTTTTCCACCGGCAGCCACAGCCGGCCCATTTCTTCAAGCGCCAGGTTCAGCGTTTTGATGGCGCGGGTCTGCATGCTGGTGAAGCATTGGTCAAAATCCAGCCCTTTGGCCGCCATCAGCCGCCCGGCGGCCCGCGCTTCGGCCGCGCCCTGCTCGGTCACATCGACATCCCACCAGCCGGTAAAACGATTCTCCAGGTTCCAGGCGGATTGGCCGTGGCGGATAAGGACTAGGGTGTGTGTGGCGTTGGTCATGGCGCTTTTCTCCGTTCGGGCGTGGCTCTACCGCGCTGGGCAAGGCTGCTCAACGCCTGTGATTGGCTTTGTCGGCGCGGGTCAGTAGCTGTCGATAAGGCCGGCAAGCGTTTCCAGGCAGCTATGCGCAAGCGCGCGGCACCGGGCAGGGGACCAGCCATGAACCGGGTCGGCATTGCTGTCATGGTCTTTGAAAGGCATTTCCAGCGTCATCGCCACCGCGCCAAAGCGTTCGGCAAGCTGGTTGGTCGACATCGACAGATTGGCTTTGCCCGGCGATGATTTTGGATAGCCAAGCGCTGTTTGGAAATCGGGCGTGCAAGCGGCCAGAGCATTGCGGAAGGCGTAGAATTTGTCCCCCAGCGCATCGCTCCACGACGGGATACCTTCAAACCCGGCGATGAAATTGGCGGGAATTGATTCGTCCCCGTGCACATCCATGGCAAATACCACCCCCGTTTCCTCCATCGCGCGCCGCACGGCGAGCACTTCCGGGCTGCGTTCGGCCGATGGCGCGTGCCACTCGCGGTTCAGGTTCACACCCACGGCATTGGTGCGCAAATGCCCGCGGGCGGAGCCATCGGGGTTCATGTTTGGCACGAGATGAAAGCTTGCCTTGGACAGGAGCGCTGCGGTGATTGGGTCGCCAGCGTCGGCCAGCCGCTCCAGCGCGCCTTCCATCCACCACTCGGCCATGGTTTCTCCAGGGTGCTGGCGGCCATAGAGCCACACCGGCTTGGGGCCAGTGCCCATTGTCAGGCAATCTATCGGCTGGCCGTCGAGCGTTTCGCCCAGCACGCGGTGTACCACCCCCGGCATTGCGGCATAGCGTGCGACAAGCGCATTGTGCCGTTCCATTGTATAGGGGGCGAAATAGGCAACCCAGACAAGATCCTGCTTGGCATGGTGGTTGATCGTCAACACGCCATCGGCATAGTTCGTATCGGTTTGCACCCAGTTTTCACGGTCATAGCTGATCCGCGCCTTATAGCCCGGCCAGCCGGCGGCATAGGCCGCGCCACCGGCATTGACGATGCGCAGCGACAGCGACCGGCCCCTGGCTCCGGCTACCCGGAAGTAGAACCACTGGTAAAAATCGGACTGATGATCTCTGACGATTTCGAGGTTTGCCGAATCGCCATCGAGCGAGACGAGGTGAATATTGCCGCCATCAAAAGCGGACGTGATGCTGATGCTCATTTCACCTTGATAGTGCGCCCGGATTCACCGGGGAAGCCCTTGAACAGGGCGCTTGCCAATTTGTTTGGTTCACCGTCGAGTTTGGTTGCATTGACTTTGCTCTCGGTTTGCGCGCGGCCTTCCCAAATGACGGTGCCCGTTGCCTCGTTGCGTAGCTGCACCGCGAGCAGCGTGACATAAACCGAGCGCGTCTGCCTTTTGCCAACGCCAAAGCCAAAGCTGGTGCTGGCACTGCCGCCCACATTGCCGCCAAAACCACCAAGGCCAAGGCCGATGGTAACCGGCTTTTGCGCCGGCTCAAGCTCGCGGATGGTGCGCGAAAAGCTGACCGAAGCCAGCAGCGGGGTTTTTGCATCGGGCTGGGAGTCGGAAAAGCCGTTGCGAATCAGCGCGGCCTGCACCGCGTCGAGATAGGATTTGGTTTCAAGGCTGTTTGCATCGATGCCAGGCCCTGCCACAACCAAAACCCCCGCCCGCTCAACCGGCATACCCAGGTGAAACCGCGTGACCTGCACCGGCGTCCCCGCCACAGCACAACCGGCAAGCGCCAGCGAAAGAACGACGAAAACGGCGGGTTTCAACATAATGGTGTTCCTTGTTCCTTGGCCTTGTTTTTGGGCCTCGTTCCGGGGTGGCTGCCAAAGCGGCCGTGGCAGGCGGTATTTTGATACGCTCAGGCTGAACACAAGCTGTCAACGCTGGTGGCCGTGGCACTTTTACACACAGCAATACTTGACTCGCGCCCTGCCCCCCTATAGGCGCAGCGCCTTTCCAAGTAACCAGATTTAGCATGAGAAGCGCGTGCCATGAAGATTCGC
The DNA here is from genome assembly GCA_041659705.1 of Sphingomonas sp. Lineage (GTDB taxonomy): Bacteria > Pseudomonadota > Alphaproteobacteria > Sphingomonadales > Sphingomonadaceae > Sphingomonas. The sequence goes on along the minus strand of JBAZXU010000013.1, from coordinate 21,863 downwards.
AATTCACTAAAGTCGCTCAAGGACCGGCACCGCGATAACCGCGTGATCCGCCGCCGTGGCCGCACCTATGTTATCAACAAAACCAATCGTCGGTTCAAAGCCCGTCAGGGCTGAACTGCCGTAGCGCCAAATCGCGGCCCGGCCGGGCGTCTGATCGTTGGCGGTCAGGCGGATCAGCGGGGCCGAGATGCGCGTTTTTATGTGGGTTGATCCGCCCCTTTTATACTGACTTACGCGCGATACGCAGTTCATGTCACCCAGGCCGCCAATGGCGCCGACACGGCAGTGGCCGGGTGGAAAAGCGGGGGGCGATTATTGCCGGTTCCTGCGCGCGCGGCATCAACCACTAGCCATAGTTTTTCAGCTCATCGCCAACGATGCGGACAACGTGCAGCACGTTGGTTGAACCCGGTGTGCGAAAAGGCACCCCGGCGATGATGATCACCCGGTCACCCGCCTTGGCGAGTTGATGCCGCAGCGCCATGCGCTTGGCCTTCGCCACCATTTCTTCAAACGATTCGACATCGCGGGTGTGCACCGCATGCGCGCCCCACAAAAGGCCCAGACGCCGGGCGGTTTCGATATTAGGGGTCAGCACCATCAGCGGCACCGAGGGCCGCTCGCGCGCCACCCGCCGCGCGGTGGAGCCAGACGAGGTGAAGCAGATGATGGCCGAGGCCGTTACGGTGTGGGCAATGTTCTTTGCGGCTTCCGCCAGCGCGTCGGCGGTGGTCGGGTCGGGTCGGGTGATGGTAAAGTGCACGCGGTCGCCGTGCATCGGGTCGCGCTCCACCGCATCGGCGATGGAGTTCATCATCGCCACAGATTCAACCGGCCAGGCGCCTGCGGCACTTTCAGCCGAGAGCATGATCGCGTCGGCCCCGTCATACACAGCGGTTGCCACGTCCGACACTTCAGCGCGGGTCGGCGTTGGGGCGGTAATCATCGATTCGAGCATTTGCGTGGCGACAATCACCGGGCGGCCAAGCCTGCGCGAAACCTCGACAATGCGCTTTTGCAGCGGCGGCACCGATTGCGGCGGCAATTCTACGCCCAGGTCCCCGCGCGCGACCATCACCCCGTCGCATTGCTCGATAATCTCCTCCAGCCGTTCAATCGCCGAGGGCTTTTCAATCTTGGCGAGGAGGGCTGCGCGCCCTTGAATCAGCCTCCGCGCCTCTGCCAGGTCTTCCGGGCGCTGCACAAAGCTGAGCGCAATCCAGTCAACCTTCTGGTCTAGTGCGAAATTCAGGTCGCTGCGGTCTTTTTCGGTGAGCGCTGCCATTGGCACCACCACATCGGGCACGTTCAGCCCCTTGTTGTTCGACAGCGGCCCGCCCACTTCGACACGCGTTTTGATATGGCTCTCGTCATGCGCGGTCACCCGCAGCACCAGCTTGCCGTCGTCGAGCAACAGCCTTGCGCCAACCGTAATCGCTTCAAAAATCTCGCGGTGGGGCAACTCGACACGGGTGGCATCGCCCGGCACGGGCGAACGGTCAAGCGTGAAGGCGCTGCCGGTGGCCAATTGCGTGCGCCCGCCCTCAAATTTGCCGACGCGCAGCTTTGGCCCTTGCAAATCGGCGAGAATGGTCGAAGGGCGGCCAATGGTCTGCTCCATCGCGCGTATGGCCTCGATTACCGCGATCTTTGACGCCTGGTCGCCATGGCTCATATTGATGCGAAACGCGTCGGCACCGGCGTGGAACAGCTTTTCGATCATTTCGGGCGTGCTGCTGGCAGGCCCCAAGGTGGCGAGAACGCGAACCTTGCGCGAACGCGGACGGGTGGCCTTGTGCATCTGTTGTTTTCCCAATGAGTTTGTAAGCTGGGCTGTAATCGCTATCGCGGCGCGATCAACCATGGAGATTGCCGATGCCAAATATTGATACACTGGACGATGCCGTAGCGGCGGCGGCGTTCCGCCGGCTTGTTGCGCATTTGCGCCACAGGAGCGATGCGCAAAATGTCGATTTGATGGGGCTGGCGGGCTTTTGCCGCAATTGTTTGGGAGATTGGGTGGCCGAGGCATCTGGCGGTGCGCTCGACAAGGCGGCGGCGCGCGCGCTGGTATATGGCATGCCCTATGCGCAGTGGAAGGCTGATCATCAGGTTGAAGCAACACCGGACCAACTGGCGCGCATGGCGCAAAGCGTGGCAAAAAACAAACCGCATGGTTGATCGCGCCGGGGCGAAACACCCTGCGCCGCGCCGGATTTGACCCGTGCCGGAATCGGCCTAGGCTGTGTGCCATGGCCAGGCCGTGCGGCCGGGTGGTTACATTATTTCGGGGGAGTGGCATGGCAAGGGGATTGATGTCGGCACTGGCGCTGGTCTTGTGCGCAGCGGCCGGGGTTTCGGCGCAGACAGCGGCAACCGGGCAGGCGGCGCCGGCCAAGACCACCTATATCTATGCCGGGCAATTGCTCGACCGGCCCGGTGAAGCGCCGCGCGGCCACGCCACCATCATCGTGCGCGATGGCAAGGTGGCAGAAGTGCGCGACGGCTTTGCACCGGCTGAAAGTGGCGCGACCGTGGTTGATCTTAAGGACCGTTTCGTCCTGCCAGGGCTAATCGACCTGCACGTGCATTTATGGGGCATTGGTGGTGATCCGCTAAAGGCGCGGCTGGGAGAGCTTACGCGTGACCGGTTTGACGACATGGTCGAGGCGCAGAAGAACGCGCGCGCTGATCTGGAGGCAGGTTTTACCACCATTCGCGATCTTGGTGCTGATCCGCGCGGCATTCGCAGCCTGCGCGATGCGATTGAGGCGGGCGAAATCGAAGGGCCAACGCTCGTCAATGCCGGGCTGATGATTTCGGTAACGGGCGGGCATGGCGATGGCGGCAATGGCCTGGCCGAACAATATGCCGATGCCGTGCACGCAGCACAGATCAACACATGCGATGGCCCCGATGATTGCCGCCGCGCGGTGCGCGCGCAAATTGGCCTTGGTGCGCTTGTCATCAAATTTGCGGCAACCGGCGGTGTTTTGTCGAATGTCGCCGGGGGCCTTGGCCGGCAAATGACGCCGGAGGAGATGCGCGCGATTGTCGAGACAGCGCACGCCTTTGGCCGCAAGGTTGCCGCGCACAGCCACGCTAAAGAAGGCACCGAGGCAGCGCTGGAGGCAGGCGTCGATTCGATTGAGCACGGCACGTTCATCGACGATACGACCATAAGGCTGTTCAAGGCCAAAGGCGCCTGGCTGGTGCCGACGATGATTGCGCCTGTCACAGCCCTTGCACAGGCGCGCGCCGGCGTTTTGCCCCCGGCCACCATTCCCAAGGCTGAAAATGCTGCCGCGGCCGCGCTTGAAAGCCACAGGCGCGCCATTGCCGCGGGTGTAAAGGTGGCGTTTGGCACCGACACGGGTGTTTCGCGCCATGGTGAAAATGCCAGGGAGTTTGCGCTCATGGTGCGCGCTGGGATGACGCCTGCTGCCGCTATTCGGGCCGCCACGCTCGATGCAGCAGACCTGCTGGGCCGCAAGGACAGTTTAGGCTCGCTCGAAACGGGTAAGTTTGCCGATATCATCGCCGTAGCAGGAGACCCGCTTGCCGATGTTACCCGGCTGGAAAGGGTGGATTTCGTGATGCGGCACGGGGTTACTGTCAAGCTGCGCGGTGCCCGCCAGGCTTTCCCGCCCAATTGAGTGCGGAAATCGACCGGCCCCGGTTGAGCCGCGCGGGCGGATCGCCTAGAGCGTCGCGCTCACCGATTTGAGGAGCATCGCCACCCATGACCGACACTATTTCGGCGGAACAACTCCGCTTGTTCATCGAGCGTATCGAGCGGCTTGAGGAAGAAAAACAGGCAATGGCCGATGACATCAAGGATGTGTATGCCGAAGCCAAATCAACCGGATTTGACGTAAAGACGATGCGCGCCATCGTCCGCTTGCGTAAGATGGAAAAGCACCACCGCGACGAAGCGGAAATGCTGCTCGACACCTATAAGGCAGCGCTGGGGCTGGCATAAAAGTCTGTTGGCGCGCCTTCATTTGCGCGCCAGAGTTGAGAGAGCGCGGCTCGCCACCTAAAGGATGCGGGCAGGCGAGCGATTTTGCGGAGATACCATGGCAGGCCATTCCAAGTTCAAGAACATCATGCACCGCAAAGGTGCGCAGGACAAAAAGCGTTCGGGCATGTTCTCAAAACTCAGCCGCGAAATTACCGTGGCGGCAAAGATGGGCCTGCCCGACCCGGATATGAACCCCCGGCTGCGCGCCGCCGTGAATGCGGCCAAGGCGCAGTCGATGCCCAAGGACAATATCCAGCGCTCGATCGACAAGGCGACGCGCGGCGACGCTGAAAATTATGAGGAAATCCGCTACGAAGGCTTTGGCCCTGGTGGTGTGTCGCTCATCATCGAGGCGTTGACCGACAATCGCAACCGCACCGCCACCAATGTGCGCACAGCCGTTGCCAAAAATGGCGGAAATCTGGGCGCTAGCGGCTCGGTTAGCCATGCGTTCGACCGGATGGGCCTCATCACCTATCCATCAAGCGCGGGCGATGCGGAAAAGGTGTTTGAAGCAGCGCTGGAGGCGGGCGCCGAAGATGTTTCTTCCAGCGAAGATGGCCATGAAATCTGGACTGCGCAGGGCGATTTGCACGAGGTGGCCAAAGCGCTTGGCCCCGTTTTGGGGGAGGCAGAAGGTGCCAAGCTTGCCTGGCGGCCGCAAACCATGGTGACGGTGGACGAGGCAGATGCCGCCACCTTGTTCAAGCTGATCGACACGCTTGATGATGACGATGATGTGCAGACAGTGTGGGGCAATTACGATGTGCCCGACGAGGTGATGGAGAAGCTGGGTTGAGGCCGGGCTGGCTGGCGCTGGCGCTGTTGGGTACAGCACTTGGCGGTGCTGCCGCCTTGGTCGCACCTGCGCAAGGGGCACCGCGGCCCGCCCCGCGCCCTGCCGCCAAAACCGCGCCGCCCCGTGCAGCAACGCAGTGCCTTAATGGCGAGCGGGTGTTTTTTTCCTGCCCCTTTGGCGCGCGGATCGGCAGCGTGTGCGGTGGACCGGGCGCGCTGCACTATCGTTTTGGCCCCAAGGGCAAGCCCGCGATTGATATTACCAATGACGCCGACTGGCAGAATATTTTTATCGGCAGGATTGTCGGCGGCGGTGGCGGGTATCAAGACAGCCTGCGGTTTTCGCGCGGAGACTATGACTATATCGTCTATATTGCCGAATATGGGCCGTTAACACAGCTGGCGGGTAAAAGTGCCGGGGGCATTGAGGTCGAGCGGGATGGCCGCAGCATTGCCTCGTTCCACTGCCCTGATGACCATGCCGAGGCCTATGGTAATTTGACGCGCGCTGTGGGTTTGGCGCCGGCGGATCGTGGCATTACAGCCGAAACCGACGATCATTTTATGGTATGGTATTGATGCGCTGTGCGGCGCGGCCATGATTTTGCTGGGCCTTGACCCTGGGCTGGGAACTACCGGCTGGGGCTTGATCCGCGCCGAGGGCAACCGGCTGTCGCACCTGGCCAATGGGCGCCTCAAAACAGACAGCGCTACACCGCTTGCCCGGCGGCTGGCGCATCTCGATGCGATGCTTGGCGCGCTTGTGGCCGACCATGCGCCAGATGGCGCAGCGGTGGAGGAGGTGTTTGTCAACGCCAATCCGCAATCGACGTTAAAGCTGGGGCAGGCGCGCGGCGTGGTGATTTGCGCGGTCGCACGCGCCGGTGTCGAGGTGGGGGAATATGCCGCAAGGCTGGTGAAAAAGGCGGTGGTGGGCGTCGGCAATGCTGAAAAGGCGCAGGTCCACGCCATGGTGCAGCGCCTGCTGCCCGGCGTGACGATTGACGGGGCGGATGCAGCAGATGCGCTTGCGGTTGCGATTTGCCATGCGCATCATCTGGCAACACGAAAGGCACTTGGGTGATTGCGCATCTGAAAGGGCGGCTGGAGGCAACGGGCATTGACTATGCAGTGGTCGATGTTGGCGGCGTTGGCTATCTTGTCGGTGCCTCGGCGCGCACGCTCGGCGCCCTTGGCCCGGTGGGCGAGGCGGTGATGCTTCATACCGAAATGCTGGTGGGGGAGGATTTCATCCGCCTCGTTGGCTTTGCCAATGGCGCCGAGCGAGATTGGTTCCGCCTGCTCACCGGCGTGCAGGGCGTGGGCGCGCGGGTGGCGCTTGCCATATTGTCGGCGCTGGAGCCCGGCGAGCTTGTTCGCGCCATCGCCGCTCAGGACAAGGCGATGGTCGCGCGGGCCAATGGCGTGGGCCCAAAGCTTGCCGAGCGGATTGTGCGCGAGCTGAAGGACAAGGCGGGCGGCATCGCGCTGGGCGCTGGCGCCATGAGCGGTGGCGCTCCTTTGGCGGGCGGGGCAAGCGCGGATGCGGTGTCGGCGCTGCTCAACCTGGGCTTCCGCCCGGCCGAGGCGGCAAGCGCTGTCGCGGCGGCGCAGGAAGAGCTGGGCAGCGGCACAGGGCTTGATGCGCTGGTGCGCCTTGCGCTTCGAAAGGCGGCGAAGTGAGTTCCAACCCCCTCACCACTCCTGCTCGCACGGCTGAGGATGTGGATGCCGCGCTGCGCCCAAAAAGCCTTGACGAATTTGTCGGGCAAAAGGCGGCGCGGGAGAATTTGCGCGTGTTCATCGAGGCGGCGCGCGGGCGTGGCGATGCGCTGGACCATGTGTTGTTCTTTGGCCCGCCCGGCCTTGGTAAAACGACGCTGGCGCAAATCATCGCGCGGGAAATGGGGGTGGGCTTTCGCGCAACCTCTGGCCCGGTCATCGCCAAATCGGGGGATTTGGCAGCGCTGCTGACTAATCTGGAAGACGGCGATGTGTTGTTCATCGACGAAATTCACCGGCTGCAACCGGCGGTGGAAGAGGTGCTCTACCCCGCAATGGAGGACCGCGCGCTTGACCTGATGATCGGCGAGGGGCCGTCGGCGCGCTCGGTGCGGATCGATTTGCCCAAGTTCACGCTTGTGGGCGCGACAACGCGGCAGGGCCTGCTCACCACCCCATTGCGCGACCGGTTTGGTATTCCGGTGCGGCTGAGTTTTTATACGGTGGACGAGCTGGAACGGGTGGTCACACGCGCGGCGGCGCTGCTGGGGCTGGCGATTGCGGCGGATGGCGCGGTGGAGATTGCGCGCCGCGCGCGCGGCACGCCGCGCATTGCCGGGCGGCTGCTGCGCCGGGTGCGCGATTTTGCCAGCGTTGCGGGCACGCCGATTGTCGATGCGCGCGCTGCCGATGCCGCGCTCAACCGGCTTGAGGTCGATGCGCTTGGCCTTGATGCGATGGACAGGCGCTATCTGACGATGATTGCCGATATTTATCGCGGCGGGCCGGTGGGGGTGGAAACGCTGGCGGCTGGGCTTTCGGAGCCGCGCGACACAATTGAGGAAGTGATCGAGCCGTATCTTATTCAGCTTGGCCTGGTTGCCCGCACCGCGCGCGGGCGCTGCCTCAACGCGCTGGGGTGGAAGCATCTGGGGCTCAACCCGCCGCCGGGCGCGCAGGAAAGCCTGTTTGACCAACAGGGGTGACGTAGGGGATTTTCTCTTTGGTGCGGCCCCGCTAGAGCACGTGGATGAACCACGCCGCCCACAGCCAACCCGCAACGGGCCGTTTCCTTGCCGGGGAGCATCATTTTCCGCTCCGTGTGTATTTTGAAGACACCGATTTGTCGGGCATTGTCTATCATGCCAATTATCTGCGTTATATGGAGCGCGCCCGCTCGGAGATGTTGCGCCTGGCCGGGGCAGACCAGCGCGCCGCAATGGCGGCGGGCGCGGGGGCTTATGCCGTGACACGCGTGGCGCTGCGCTATCTCACCCCTGCCCGGCTTGACGATGTGCTGATGGTGGTGAGCCGGCTCGTAAAAATTCGCGCCGCCTCGTGCGATATTCATCAGCGAGTCATGCGCGACGGGCTGATAGTGGCGCAGGCCGAGCTGACGGTTGCCTTTGTCGCGCCATCGGGCAAGCCGGCGAGGCAGCCACAGGCTTGGGTTGCCGCGTTTGAGCAATTATTATGGGCCGATGGCCCGGCGGCGGGGCCGGGGGCTGAGCCAAAGGTGAAGGAAGTGGGAGCCTGATGAATTTCGTGCTGAACAGTGATGCGACGACACTATCTCCCATTGCCTTGTTTTTGCAGGCGGATATTGTCGTCAAAATCGTGATGATCGGTTTGTTGCTGGCCAGTGTGTGGACTTGGGCGATTATCGTTCATTTCATGCTCAAAATCGGCCGGGTGAGCAAAGGGGGGGAGCGTTTTGAGCGCGACTTCTGGCGCACGACCGATATCGATGCGTACCACAAGGCGCATGGCGAGGCGGATTTGCCGGTGGCGCGGGTGTTTTCTGCCGGGGTTGCCGAATGGCGCCGCTCCACCGCGAGTGGCACGATCGACCGGGAGGGCACGCGCGAGCGCCTTGCCACATCGATGGGGGCCGCCGCCGCGGGTGAAATCGACAAGCTGTCGGACCGGCTGAACATCTTGGCGACCATTGGCTCGGTTGCGCCTTTTGTCGGCCTGTTTGGCACGGTGTGGGGCATTATGCGCAGCTTTACCAGCATTGCTCAGGCGCAAAGCTCGTCGCTTGCGGTGGTGGCGCCGGGGATTGCCGAGGCGCTGTTTGCCACCGCCATTGGCCTTTTTGCCGCTATTCCCGCCGTCATCGCCTATAATCGGTTCAGCCACAGGATTAACCGGATAGAGGCGCGGCTGAACCGCTTTGCCGATGGGTTCCACACCACGCTCAGCCGCCAGCTTGAAGGGCTGGCCAGCCGGGCACGCGGCTGATGGGGGCTGGGCTTCCCTCTCAGCGCGCGCGCGGGCGGCGCGCGCCAATGGCCGATATCAACGTGACGCCGCTTGTCGATGTGATGCTGGTGCTGCTCATAATTTTCATGGTGACAGCGCCGCTGCTCACCGCGGGCGTGCCGGTGCAACTGCCCGACAGCCGGGCAAAGCCGCTCGATGTTGCGGCCAGGCCATTGCAGGTCGCGCTTGACGATGCGGGGCGGATTTTTGTCGATGACAAGGCGATCAGCGAAGAGGCGCTGCCTGATGTGCTGAGCCAGATTGCAGGCAAGGCCCCCGCTGGCCAACCGCCGCAAGTGTATCTGCGCGCCGATCGCAGCTTGCCCTATGGAGACGTGATGCGCGTGATGGGTGAGCTGAACCGCGCCGGGCTGAACCGGGTGGCGATGGTTACCCTTGTCAAAGAGGGGCGCTGATCATGGTGGCAGATTCTGCCCCGCCCGGCTCGCCTGCAAGCGCGCCCGCCCGACGTGTCGGCTAGGCGGCATGGCCATGGAACGTAGCGAACAGGCCGGGCTTGTTGTCGCCATTATCGGGCATGTCGTGGTTTTTGGCCTGCTTTCTGCGCGGTTTCTGGCGGCGCCATTGGCGGTGAAGCCGTTGGAAACGCCCGTTCAGGTGTCGCTGGTCGATGATGTTGCGCTTCAGGCACAGGCCCCGCCTGCTGCTGAGCCGCCCGCACAATCGCGCGCGCCGCAATCTGGCAAACCCCAAGACGCAAGCCCGCCGCCGCCAGAACTGGCGCCGCAACCGGCGCCCCCGGCACCCGCCAAGCCTGTGGCCCCCGTGCTGCTCAAGCCGGCGCCTGCGCCAAAACCTTTGGCCAAGCCCGCGCCCCAAAAGCCCGAACCCAAAGCGGCGCCTGAGCTTAAACCGCCGCCCAAGCGCCCGGTTGCGCCCGATGCAAAGGCCCCGGCCAAGCCCCAGACCAGGCCTGTGCCACAGGCAAAGCCGGCTCCAGCTTCCGCCAGGCCACCGACGACACCGGGCAATGGCGCAAAAGCTGGCGCGACCAAGGCCCGGCCCACGGGGTCGCGGCTTGACGATATTTTCAAGCATGGGCTGAGCGATGCGCCTTCTGCTTCAACCAAGGTTGCGCCGCCTGCGGCTGCCACCATCGATGGCAAGGCGCTTGCGGGTATTCAAGATGCGATCCGCCGCCAGATTCAGCCCTGCGCCGACCGGCAGGTGAACCCCGGCCCCGGCGCTAATGCCATTGTCACCGTGCTCAATCTGCGGCTCAACCGCGATGGTACTCTGGCGGGCGTGCCAAGCGTTGTGCGCCAAAGTGGCACCGATTCGGAAAATGAACGTTATGCCAAGCGGGTGATCGACCTTGGCATAGCGGCGTTCAAAGGGTGCGCGCCGCTAAAATTGCCGCCAGAATATTATCAAACCGCCAATGGCGGCTGGGGCAACATCAACTATAACTGGCAATTGCGGTGAGAATGGATTTGGTATGAAAAGACACGCAACCGCCCTTGGTCGCTGGCTCGCGCTTGCGCTGATCGCCGGCGCGCCGCTGGCAGCCGCCGCTGCTGGAGTGCCCCGAATTTCGCCTGGGAGCGTGCAGGCATTGTCCCTCTTTGCCGCTGGCACGCCTGGCCCCGCGGCGCTGGAGGGGCAGCTACAAGCGCCGCTACGCCCGGATGCGCCAGCAATCGCTGCGCAGGCCAGCCCCGCTACGGGCGAGCAGACACCGCCACCGCTGGAGGTTTCGGTAACGGGGGGGATTTCCGCGCCGCTGCCGCTTGCCATTCCGGCGCTGCCCACAGCGATGGTCGTGCCGACAGCGGCTGGCTCCACCGATGTATTGGGCCGCCAGATTGCCGAGGTGATGACGGCGGATTTGAAAAATTCCGGCCTGTTTGTGCCCGCCGGGCCAGACAAGCTGCGCGCCCTTGCTTATGCTGAAGTGGTGGCGCCAAATTTTGATTATTGGGCAGGCGCAGGCACGCAGGCGCTGGTGCAGGGCTTTGTGCGCGCCAATGGCGATGGCACGCTGACGGTTGGCTGCTATCTCTACGATGTCGTGGCGCATAGCGAGCTGACGCGGCAGGGCTTTGTCGTGGCGCCGGCCGATTGGCGCCGGGCCGCGCACAAATGCGCCGATGTCGTCTATACCAGGCTGACGGGCGAGGGCGCCTATTTTGACAGCCGCGTGGTTTATGTGTCGGAAACCGGCGGCAAGGGCCGGCGGATCAAGCGGCTGGCGATTATGGATCAGGACGGGGCCAACCACCGCTTCCTCACCAATGGCCAGTCGATTGTGTTGACGCCGCGCTTTGCGCCCAACCAGCAGTCCATCGTTTATATGAGCTATGTCGACGACCGGCCACAGCTCTATGTCTATGACATTGGCAGCGGGCGCCAGCGCCTTGTCGTTGCCAATGCCAACCTCACCTTTGCTCCGCGCTTTTCACCCGATGGCCGCTACATCTTGTTCTCCATGGCGATTGCGGGCAACACCGATATCTACCGTGTTGCCGCCGCGGGCGGTGTGCCAGAGCGGCTCACCAATTCGCCCGGCATCGACACCGGCGGCTCCTATTCGCCCGATGGCAAGCGGATTGTGTTTGAGAGTGACCGGTCCGGCGGGCAGCAGCTTTATGTGATGAACGCCGATGGATCGGACCAGCGCCGCATCAGCTTTGGCAGCGGGCGCTATGCAACGCCGGTATGGAGCCCGCGCGGAGACCTGATCGCTTTTACCAAAGTGTCGGGCAATTTCCGCATTGGTATTATGAGCCCGTCGGGCAGCGGTGAAAAACTGCTGACCGATAATTGGCAGGATGAGCAGCCAAGCTGGTCTCCCAACGGGCGGGTGTTGATGTTTTTCCGCTCCGGCCAGGGGCGTTCGGGCACGGCCGATTTGTGGTCGGTTGATTTAACGGGCGTAAATGAGCGCGCCGTGCCCACCCCGCTTGACGGGTCCGACCCCGGCTGGGGCCCGCTTCGGCCATGATTTTCCCCCCGGCGCTTCCCCGGCGCCATTTTCACCGCAGTCGAAGGAGTATGTTATGACCCGGCTATCCACTAAGTTGCTGCTCGCTACAGCGCTTGTTTTTGTTGCGGCCTGTGTGCCAAAGCGGGTGGAGCCGCTGCCGCAGGGGCCGGTTGGCACGCCATCAACCGGCGGCGACGCTGCTCCTGCACAACCGCCGGTTGACACTGTCATCCCAGGCTCGTCCGCCGATTTTCAGCGTTCGGTAACCAGCGACACCATCAACTTCGGGCTCGACCAATATGATATCGACGCGCCGTCGCGCGCCGTGCTCGACAGTCAGGTGGCCTGGCTTGCGCGCTATCCCAATGTCCGTATCACGCTGGAGGGGCATTGCGACGAGCGCGGCACGCGCGAATATAACCTCGCTTTGGGAGACAGGCGGGCCAATGCGGCAAAAAATTATCTCGCCGCGCGCGGGGTGGATGCCAGCCGCATTACCACCATCAGCTATGGCAAGGAACGCCCCGTTGCGCTTGGCTCGGACGAGGCAAGCTGGGCGCAAAACCGGCGTGCCGTAACGGTAGTGCTTCAATAGCAGCACTCCTCGGCGCCGCCCCCGGCCTGGCAAGGGCCTGGCCGGGGGCGGGCGGGCACGAAAATAACGTCATCGCAATCCGCTGAAAAATATACCTAATTACACAGAAATTATTAGCATTTACCGTGCAGATACGCCCCCACCTGATCGGACGGTGGCCCGCAACTGGCGCTGCTCCGGCATCAGCAGGAGCAATTGGCCGGTGAGAAATTAGCGCAATGCACATCAAGCATATGGGAAAAATTGGCGGCGGCGTTATAGTCGCAACCATGGCGCTGGCAGTAATGCTGGCGGCCGTTCAAGTGAACGAAATCCGCTTTGGCGGTCCTATTCATCACGAGAATCAACAAATCAGCGACCTTGTCGCCGATATTTTGCCTCCGCCTGAATATGTTATCGAGCCATATGTCGAGGCATCGCGCCTGGTCAATGCGCCTGCTGAGCTGAAGGAGCGCGCCGCCCGCCTTGCTGTGCTTGAAAAGCAGTTTAACGACCGGCTGGACTATTGGCGGGCATCAAATCTTTCCGCAAAGCTTAAAAGTGCGCTGGTTGACGAGGCGGCCGTTTCTGCCCGGCGCTTTTTTGATGAGCTGAACAAGCAGCTCCTCCCCGCGCTGGAACGCGGCGATAGCGCTGCCGCTGCTGCCAGCTATGCGCGGCTGAGCGCTGCCTATGAGGCGCACCGCAAGGATATCGATGTGCTCGTCGCCGCCGCCGCCGAGGCGCAAAAAGCGCTGGCTTCGTCCACCACCACAATATTGTCGGCAACCATCTGCGTGTTGTTGCTGCTGGCGCTGCTGGTGATGGGAATGTTGCTGGGGGGCGTTTATTACTTGATTCGCCATGCGCTTACCCCGCTGGCCGATACGGCTGAGGCGATGCGCGCCATGGCCGGGGGGAATTATGACGTGGCGGTTGCCGGCGCCGGGCGGGCAGACGAGATCGGCACCATGGTTGCGGCGATCGAGGTTTTTCGTGGTGCATCCAGAGCGCAAGCCGAGGCCGAGGCAAAGCAGCGCCTTGTCGTCGCCGAGCTTGGCAACGCGCTTGGCGAGCTTTCGCAAGGCCGGCTGGCCCACCGCATCACAGCCGATTTCGCGCCGGAATATGTAACGCTGCGCCACAGTTTTAACGAAACTGTCGAGGGGCTTGCCGCCATCATGGCGCGGGTGGCTGAGTCGGCTGGCGGCGTTCACACCGGTGCGACGGAAATTCGCGCAGCCTCTGATGATCTTGCCTCACGGACCGAGCAACAGGCTGCGTCTCTGGAAGAGACAGCCGCGGCAATGGGCCAGGTAACAGACGCGGTGAAGGAAACGGCGCGCAATGCCTCAGGCGTCAATGCATCGATCAACGAAGCGCACCGCGAGGCAACCGAAGGTGGCCATGTGGTGGAGCGGGCGATCGCCGCAATGGGTACAATCGAGCAATCGTCGCAGGAAATCTCGCAGATCGTCAACGTAATTGACGGCATCGCCTTTCAAACCAATTTGCTGGCACTCAACGCAGGGGTCGAGGCAGCGCGGGCGGGCGATACGGGCAAGGGCTTTGCAGTTGTCGCCAGCGAGGTGCGCGCCCTGGCCCAGCGTTCGGCAGACGCGGCAAAAGACATCAAGGCGTTGATCACCGCCAGTTCCAAACAAGTAAGCGACGGGGTGACGCTGGTGGGCGATACCGGCACGGTGCTCAGCCGCATTGTCGAGCGCGTGGGAGACATTAGCGAGCGTATCACCGGCATTGCCAAATCGGCCGATATCCAGGCGGTAAATCTGGTGCAGGTGAACAGCGCCGTTGGTGAAATGGACAAGATGACCCAGCAGAACGCGGCGATGGTGGAGCAATCTACCGCGGCCGCGCGCAGCCTGGCGGCAGAGGCGGATCAACTGGCCGCGCTGGTCGGCAGGTTTGACACCGGCATTGGCACAAAGCGCGCGCGCGCCTTTGCACCAGCGCCCGCACTGGTGGCCGCGCGCACTGACAGCCCGGCCGCCCGCTTGCCCGCCCCCCGTTTTGCCGCGCCGCGCCCTGCTGTCGGCCGGGCAGCTCCGTTGCCGGTTCGTGGTAACCTGGCTATAAACCCGGTTGATGATGGCGAGGACTGGACGGAATTTTGAAACGTCTTGCCTGCACTGAGTGATTCTGCCTTGTCGGGGAGGGCGTCAAAGCCAATAACCATTGGCAGCAGGCGTTTTTGCCCAGCTTGCCCATGGGGCAAAATCTGTGGGCAACATTAGCCGTTTTGTGGCACCGTTTGCCAATGTATCCAGCCAGCGATATGGGTGCAGGGGCAGGGCGCGGCGCGGCAAAGGGGGGTAAGGATGCATAATTTGGCTGCTGCCAATCGGTTTGGGCGTCGGGTCGCCATTGCCGCGCTTGGCCTGGCTATGGGCACAGTCGTGCCGCTGTGCCCCGCAAGGGCGCAAACAAGCCAGGCGCCATCTTTAACCGAGCTTACCACCGCTGGGCCGCTCGCGCCGTTGCACGGCACCTTGCTGCGCCCGGCAAACCCCGCCGATGCACCGGTTGTGCTGATTCTCCCCGGCTCCGGGCCAACCGACCGGGATGGCAACAACCCGCTTGGCGTGTCGGCTGCGTCTTACCGCCTGCTGGCAGAGGCGCTGGCGGCGCACGGCATTGCCGCGCTGCGCATCGACAAGCGCGGCCTTGGCGCGAGCCGGGCTGCCGTCGCCAATGGCAATGCGGTGACGATTGCCGATTATGTACGCGATGTGCGCGGCTGGGTTGCGGCGGCGCGCGCGGCCACGGGTGCGCGCTGTGTGTGGCTTCTTGGCCATAGCGAGGGCGGCCTTGTCGCGCTGGCAACGGGCGATGCGCCCGGTGTGTGCGGGCATGTGCTTGTGGCCTCGGTTGGGCGGCCCTTTGGTGTTGTCATCCGCGAGCAGTTGCGCGCAAACCCGGCCAATGCCGCCATCCTCCCACAGGCTGAGGCAACTCTTGTTTCGCTTGAAAAGGGCGAGCGGGTTGATGTGAGCATGTTGCATCCAGCGCTGCAGGCGTTGTTTAGCCCCGCGGTGCAGGGCTATTTTATCGATTTGCTCGCGCATGATCCGGCAAAAATGGCAGCCGCGCTCAAGCTGCCAATGGTGATTGTGCAGGGCCTGAGCGATGTGCAAGTGGCCGAGGCGGATGCCCGCGCGCTTGCCGCTGCCCGGCCAGATGCGCAGCTTGTGATGGTGCCGGGCATGAACCACGTGCTGAAACAAATCGGCGCGCAAAGCCTTACGGCCAATTTTGCGACCTATTCCAACCCCAATTTGCCGATTGACCCGGCGCTGGTCGACGCTGTGGCGCAGGCGGTGGCCCACCGCTGACGCGTGGCGGCCGGGTTTATCCCAGCGCCTCGTCCAGCAGCCGGGCAAGGCGCAAACCGGCGCGCTCCACCTGCAGGCGTGCCACCGGAACAAGGCGGGTAATGGTCGCGTCATCCAGCGTGATGCGCGCTGGCGCAGGCGCAGTGCACACCTGGCTGCCAAGCGCGCTTGGATAGGTTATGTCGCGGCTAAGCTGCCAGGCTTCCTGGCTCCAATCGGCAATAGTACCAGCAGCGATTGGCGCCGCCTCGCGCTGAGTATAGCGGTGCACAAGCGTTGGCCCGGTGGTGAGCGCGCGTTCCGCCAGCACGCCGTCCCAAATGCCGTGCAGGTTGAGCCAGGCAGGCGCATAGCTGCCCCATGCCGCCTTTAGCTGGTTGCCACCCCGGTCATGATGGTCGCCGCTGTGGAGCGGCATGTGCAGATCGCCCGTGAAGTGGACCAGAAACACCAGCGCCTCCACCCGGTCATGCAACGACAGTTTTTTGTCCTTCAGCCGCGCGGCCTGCCGGCCAATTTGTGCCGAGACGCAATTGCCATCCTTGCACGCGGGCGCCAGATCAAACGGCGCGCAGACTTCGACATTCTGGTAGTGCCAGGGTGCGGAATAGGCGAAATCTGGCCCCAGGCTGCGCGCGCAATCCGCCCACACGCTGGCCTGCTCGATAGTGCGCGCCGGGCACGCAGCGGTGCCGAGCACAGCGGAACGACGCAGCAGCGCCTTGACCGCGCGAGCAGTGCGCGATGACACATTGGCCATCGCAATTTCCGCCACGACATGATGGCCATAGGCACCATAAGCCATGGCGGGCGCGGGCAGAAATGCAGCGGCCAGAACGGAGGCGGCACAGGCAGCGGGAAGCGGAAGTTTCATGCAGAAAGGTAATAGCGCTTTTTGGGTCGCTGTACCACCGTCGGCAAAAGGGCAGGCAACATTCAGTGCTGAGTTATGCCAGCTTGCCATGCCGTAGGTCGTTTGGGCCGGCGTCTGGTAAAACTCCACATTATTCGGTGAATATATCTATCCGCTGTCCCCCTGTGGAGGAAGCACAGCCACGGTACATGCCAGGGGTTGTAAAGTGCCAGCCAAGCTCTCCGCCCGGTGCTGCCATGATCACGCCGCCGGTGCCGCCCATCTCGCCCACTTCGGCCAGCACGGCGCGCGCCGCCTCGCCAAGCGAGCAGCCCGTCAGTCGCACCCGCGCGGCAATTTCATGTCCAACGCCTGCACGGATGAAAAATTCTCCAGCGCCTGTGCAGGAAATGGCGCAGGCCCGGTCATCCGCCCAGGTGCCAGCGCCTGGCAGCGGCGTATCGCCGATTCGGCCCCAGCGTTTGCCCGTGACCCCACCTGTAGATGTTGCGGCGGCCACATGGCCCAATATATCGCATGCTACTGCGCCGACGGTGCCATATTTCATGTCGACATCAAACCAACCGGCCCCGCGCGCCTTGATGGCTTCAAGCTGCGCGCGGCGTTCTGGTGTTGCAAACCAGTCGATATTAGCTTGTTCAAGCCCTTGCTCGCGCGAGAAGCTGTCGGCGCCCGGCCCGCTCAGCAGCACATGGGGGCTGCTTGTCATCACCGCACGGGCAAGGAGGATGGGGTTGCGCGTGCTACAGACACCGGCAACCGCGCCTGCTGCGCGGTGCTGCCCCTCCATCATCGCAGCGTCGAGCGAAATGGTGCCTTCATAGCTGAGCGCTGCGCCGCGCCCGGCGTTGAAATGGGGGTCATCCTCCAGCACTACCACCGCCGCTGCCACAGCATCGAGCGCGGAGCCGCCCCCGGCCAGCACAGCGCTGCCGCGGTCGAGCGCGCGTGACAGGCCGGCGCGCGCGCCCGCTTGTTGCCCGGCGGAAACGGTGTCCGGCGTGAGCATTCCGGCGCCGCCATGAACAGCAAGCGACCAGATGGCGGTGCGGACTGTGTCGGGTTGTGACATAATCGATACCCTCAGGCAAAGGTGGCGGGGCGGGCGGGGGCGCTGGCCATTTTCAGTCCGATCAACGGCCGAACCCAGGAAATGCGCCGCCCAAGCGCGTAAAAACCCCAGCAGCCAGCCGTCGTTGCTGCCAGCAAAATAGCAAATTCGGCCGCCGGGTGCAGGCCATAGCGCAGCAATTCCCCCTGCACGACGACGATGATTGTCTGATGGATGATGTAGAAGGGAAATATCGCCTCGTTCAACATTTTGCGGATGGGATGATCGCGGTTGAGCCAGCGGTCCGCCATGCCGATAAGCGCGATAATCGCGCACCAGCTCTGCACCGCGCGCGCCACCCCAAAGACAAACCATAGCGTGCGCGACATGCGTGGCGGGCCGAGATAGGCAATCTCGATGCTCGCGACCACGGCATAGGCCGCAAGAGCAAGTGCCGCTGCCACCGGCCACCAACGGCGAATGGCGCGCCACAAGGCCGGGCTTTCGCGCAAGTGGAAGCCAAACAGGAACATGGCGGCATAAATACGGTGGATCGGCCCATCGTCGATCAGTCCATGGGTCTCGCGTGCGCCGGGAAAGGTCCACGCCCAGTGGCCGATCAACAGCGCGGCGGGGACAAGCAGGATAAGCACGCCGCCAAGCCCAAAATCGGCCAGCCGCGCCGCGAGCGCCTTGGCCCGCGCAGGTAAAATGGCCAGCGCCAGCGCCAGCACCAGCGTGTAAACCCACAGATAGACAACAAACCATAAATGCTGCCAGTTGGGCAGGACCAACGCATGCAGCGCGCCGAAGCGGAAATAATCATGCACCCAGAAATGGAGAAAGCTGTGTGCATAGCCGTGTTTGGTGACCAGCTCGACCCAGGGCTGGGGCGGCACGACAACAAGGATAGCCGTAATGGTGGGGATCATCAGCCGCAGCGTACGTGCCCAGGCAAAATCACCGGGTGCGCGGTGCCCGGCAAAAATCGCCCGGCTGGCATAGCCCGACACGACAAAGAGGAGAAACAGCCGCCAGGCGTTCACCGCTTGCATCGGCACCTGCACCCAATCGAGCGTTTGTGCGGTTTTGACATGATAGTTCCACGGCACAAACACCATGCCAATGTGATAAAGGATCAGCAGGCCAAATGCGCCAATGCGCAGCCAGTCCATCCCATAATGACGACCCACCGCATCTCTCCTGGCTGGTTGGCGTTGCTCGCGCGGCCTGTTGCCGGTGCGGTTGGACGCGGCATTATCGCTGCAAATGCACCGCGCGCAATGGCCAATCACGACTTGCCGGCAAGCCGGCTGCGCAGGCAGCCGCGCAAAGGCCGCTTTGCTCGGGCTTAACCCTTGCTCAGTCCCGGCTCAGCCCCGGCTCAGTCGATATCCTTCACGCGTTCATCATGGCCCGTGCCCGAACTGAAGAACACCAGCCCCATCAACGCCGAGGTCATCAGTGCCGTGCCGCCAAAACCACCAACCGCCGCGGCAAGGGCGACCCATGAAAGCGGGCCATAGGCATAATCGAGCAACCAGATGGCGCCCGCCACGACAATGGAGCTGCCAAGCGCCATTCCCACCAGCATCCGCCGGTATCGCGCCCAGGCAAAGCGGGCTTGGTCGGGGTTATCAAGATTGCAGCCTGTATCGCTCATCGCTTCCAATTGGACTGTAAACGTGGAATCCTCAAGAGGCGCGCGCAGATAAGCGCGGCAACCAAGGAGAGGGATATGACAATTGCAGCAATCCTAGCAGCCAAAGGGCGGGATATTGTGTCAATCAGCCCAAACGCCACGGTAATGGACGCAACAACGCTGCTTGCGCAGCGGCGCATTGGCGCGGTGCCAGTGATGGAAGACGGGCGGGTTGTTGGCATATTTTCTGAACGAGATGTAATCCACGCGCTCGATAATCATGGGGTGGCAGCACTTGCGCAGCCGGTGGGCGATGTGATGACATCGCCTGCAATCTCGGTGGCGCCCGCAGATGCGGTGATGGCGGCCCTGTCGTTGATGAGCCGGCGGCGGATCCGCCATTTGCCAGTAGAGTCGGGTGGTGAGGTGGTTGGCTTTGTGTCGATCGGCGATCTTGTCAAATATCGAATCGACCGAATCGAGGCCGATGCCAGCGCGATGCGCGATTATATCCAGTCGGCATAGCCAGGCTTTGCCCCGCCGGTGTGGCGCCGGGCCTAGCCTGCTGGCTGTATTGCAGCGCCGCTTTGGGGTTTGCGCCGCGCCACTGCTATCACCTCGTCCACCACCGCACGGGAAAATAGCGCAAGCCAGCCGCCATAGGCAGCAATGCCGGTCGCAACGAGCAGCGCCAGCCTTATTGGCGGCCCAAGCGGCGGCAACATATGGTCGACCGCCAGCACTATTGCCCCCATGGCAAAGGCGGCAACTATCGACGCGCAAATCGCTTCGGCCAGCTGGCCAGGCGTCAGGCCAATCACCGGAAGCGAGCGCCACAGGCTGAACCCAAGGTAAAGCGGATAAGCCACCAGCCACGACACACACAGCCCGGTTATGCCCCACTGCACGCCGACAAGATAAGCCGGGAGCAGGATGGCGGCGCCTGTTGCGCCGTTGCGCACGCTGATGCCAGGGCGCCCGCGCGCGTCGCAGGCGGGGGAAAACAGCACCTGAAGCGTCATCAGCGGCATAGCCAGCGCAAGCAGGCGAACCACGGGCACCGCTTCGGCCCATTTGGAGCCCAGCATGGTGATGACCAGCGGCTCCGCGGTGGCGGCAAGGCCAAGGTAAAAGGGCATGGCAATCACCATGATGAACCGCACGCTGCGAACAAAGGCACGAGCGACAGCTGCGTCGTCATGCTGAATTCGTGCATAGGCGGAAAACGCCACCTCGTTCAGCGGGGGCACCACTTTTGCCACAAATATCTGCGTGAGGAACAGGCTGGTGGTATAGATGCCCAGAAGATGGGGATTAAGACTGCGCCCGGCAATAAAGATGTCGGCCTGGCTTTCTATGAACCAGAAAAACTGCCCGGCGGCCATTACCCCGCCATAGCGCGCAAGGTGCCCGGCCCCGCGAAAATCAAACATCGGCCAGACCAGCGATCTGGCTGCCAGCGTCATCCCTACTGCCCGCACACAATATAGCGCAACCGGTGCAACCACGAGCGTCCACACGCCAAGCCCGGCATAGGCGCCGGCAAGCGCGGTAGTCGCGCTTGCAATCGACGCAACAACGTTGACCACTGCCTGCTTGCTAAAATCCATCGACCGGGAAAGCAGCGCATAAGGCAGCGCGATGAACGGCGTTGTCAGATACAACAGTGCCTGTACCCGCAGCATGTCCCCAACCACTGGCTGGCGATAATAGGCCGCAGCAAGCGGGGCGAGGCACAGTTGCGCCAGGGCCAGGGCGCCATTCACCAGCAGCAACATGCCAAAAAGCTGGCGGATCTGCCGGGAAGAAATTTCGGGCTGCTGAATAAGCCCGCTGGCCAGCCCATAGCCGTTGAGCATGTTGAGCAGCACAAGAATCACCTGCGCCATGGCGAACAGGCCATAATCTGCCGGTGCCAAAATCCGAATCACCATAAAAGTGGCGGCCCACTGCACCATTTGCGCGAGAATCTGGCTGCCCGACCGCCAGATGACCGCGCTGCGCACCTGTTGCCCAAGCGATTCGACAGGGTGATTCTGGGGTGAAGTGACTGATTCCATGGCCTCCCTATGTGCACCAACCATGCTTTAAGACAGGTAAACCCTAGGTTTTCTGCGGGTTTGCAATTTGTTTGTAAGAAAATTGCAAAAAGGCGTTGACGGGTAGAAACCCCATCCATATAAGCCACTCCACCGCAGCGATGAACCACACGGTTCGCCACCGCGGTCACCAAAACTCAGGCGCTAACCCGCCCCGATAAAAAAGGGGAGTGGGATGGCGTCGGTATTTTGCGCTCTTTGACATTGTTGGTTTAGATGAAGGGACATGTGGGCGG
Organism: Sphingomonas sp.; assembly: GCA_041659705.1. Classification (GTDB taxonomy): domain Bacteria; phylum Pseudomonadota; class Alphaproteobacteria; order Sphingomonadales; family Sphingomonadaceae; genus Sphingomonas. The sequence continues at coordinate 278 of JBAZXU010000013.1, read as the reverse complement.
CGGCTCCGGGTCCGGCGGTTTTAAGGCGTCGGGTGCTCGGTTAAAATATGCCGTTCCTATATGTCCTAATACATATCCACAGTGAAATGTATTGTGCAGGAACGGCTCCTTGAAATGAGCTGCATTGACGTGGTTATTCCACCGCGCCGATGTGGAACATCAAACTTGAGAGTTTGATCCTGGCTCAGAACGAACGCTGGCGGCATGCCTAACACATGCAAGTCGAACGAGACCTTCGGGTCTAGTGGCGCACGGGTGCGTAACGCGTGGGAATCTGC
>JBAZXU010000012.1:0-48606 GCA_041659705.1 Sphingomonas sp. | reverse complement strand
GGGGTCCACGAAGATTCAGCCGAACAGATGGTATCACATTGCCACCACATTCAATGATGGTGAGTGCCAGCACTACCTGAACGGAGTTAAAGAATCTATGGTAGTCATAAATAACGCTCTTCCGTACCAGTCTCCACTAGAAACCTCCGCTGGTTCTGATTTGAAGATAGGAAACAGCTCCGCTAACACGAGAAATCCAAATGGGTATATATGCAATGTCACTCAACACAACGTAGCACTGACACAAGAAGAAGTCATAACAATAATGAATGGGGGCAATGTTTCAAGAGGATTAGTTGGAAAATGGAACGTAGACGAGGGTACTGGTGCAACTGTTGCTGACTCAAGTGGAAATGGTAACAATGGCACGATAACTGGTGCTGTGTGGGAAACATTTGTAAATACGAGAAACTCTGTATAATAAAAAACTCCTCATCTGGCTAGGAATACTATAATAAATGCCATAAGAAGCAATAATATGAACCGAGGATGGAAAGAATAATTTGTTTTACGGCGATTTGTGGAGATAAAGACAAGGCGCGGACTGATATTCGCGTCTTTTCTGAATACGACAAGTTTAAAAGTTCAGTCTATAACGCGAAAATAGCGAAGATACTGGCACATAAGTTCCTTGATTGTGATATATCCGTGTGGATGGACGGAAACATCTCCTTAAACGTTCCTGTCGAGCAAGTCGTAAAGGAGTGGCTCGGAGACGCGGATATAGCCTTTTTCAGACACTATAAGAGCAAGGATTTGGATTGGGAGAACCGTTGGATAAAGTATAAGTTTGGAAGACACTCGGAAGTAGCAAAAGAAGCAGAGAAACAGTACGAAAGGTACAAGCCTCTAAACATCAGAAAAGAAGAGCTAGGAATGGGAGGATTTATCATAAGGAGGCATACTCCGTTAGTTGAAGCCTTTAATAACGAATGGTGGTCAGAAATTTGCGCTTTTGGAGAGCGTGACCAGATGAGTTTACCAGTAGTTTTGAGAAAGTTCCCAGAATTGAAGGTGAACAGAATAAACCTTGACATAAAGCAGAACGAGTTTCTCACTTATAGTCCGCACAACTACGATGTTGCAATTTCTCAGTAAGTATGCTAAGATAAATATATAATTAACTTGTCACTGGAAACGGGCACCTTTCTGACAAGTTGGGTGCCCCTTTTTGGGAAAACTAATATGTCTAAGCATTCTTATTTTCAGAAGAAAAAATGTATAGTGTGCAATAAGCTAATTACAAATGAAGCAACTAACTGCAAGAAACACAGACCAGTAACCTGGGCTAGTAAGGTTAAAGAGTCTCTAGCAAGAGAAGATGTAAAAGATAAAATGCGAGTTGCGAAAAAAGGAAAAACTTATGACAAAGCTAACAGTTGGAAAGGTGATAAGTGTGGTTACGCTGCAAAGCATGTTTCAGTTAAGTCACAAGTAGGAAATCCTAAGAAATGTAAGCACTGTGGAAAGGTTGGAGAGAAAGCCAACGGAAGGTGGAACGTGCACTGGGCTAATGTAAGTGGAGAGTACAAGAGAGAAGCAGAAGATTACATAGGTTTGTGCAGAAAGTGTCACTATTGGTTTGATAGAAGTAGAAAACCGTATACTCCAAAATGGAGAGTGATGATTGAGTTCAATGGGGAGAGAAAAAGCTTAACTGAGTGGGCTAACTACATTGGAATCAGTAAAAGTACGCTAAGCGCAAGAATTAATCGGTATGGGATTCCATTGGAAAGGGCGCTAAGTAGCAAGAAACAGCATGACTGTTAATACTATGAATATAATCAAGCAGTAAATAAATTTAAAACATATGAAAACTCTCGCGTGGATAATGTTAATAGGATTGCTTCTGTGGTTGGTAACGATATTTCCAATACTCTTGCTTATTGGTGCTATTTGGATGTTAATCGCTTATCTTTCATCGGAATACTAGTATGGTAAAGCTGTACCGGGATGATGACCCGAACGTGTATACCGATGCTTTTGAGTTCAAGAAACTTCATCAGCATTTTATCGACCGCAAAGAAGTCCACACGGTAGCGGTGATTATGAAGGACTTGTGGGAGAATCACGCGCTTTTTTACTACCTAGCTACTGCTCCCTATCTTGAAATAGGCTTGCATGGTTGGGAACATAAGGATTACAGCCTTCTATCGTATGAAGAGTGCTATGAAGACCTTAAGAAAGCAAAGGAATACTGGCAAACAAATTCTATCCGAATGGTAGGATATACCAAGCCAATAGCCACTTTCTTCGCACCATGGAATCATGAAGGAGAGAACATAAAGAAGGCTTGCAATGATCTATCCCTTGATTTTTGTAACGTAAAAAAAGGAGAATGGAACGGGAAAGATGTTCGGTCGTTTCACCATTGGTATTTGGAGCTTAATCCGCAGGATATTCCTAAATTGTTCAAATAATATGAAAATATTCCTGTTTATTTTAATGATGGTATCTGTATGTATAACAAGTGGTTTAATTGGTGCTCAATTATACAAAATGTATGAAAATCCTTCTTGTACACAACAATAAAATGCGTTGGGCGGATACCTTCCGCGCCGAGGAGTTCAAGAAACACTGGACTACTGACGAAGTCGATATCGTCAACCGATGGAATCTTCCTGATGGATCAAAATACGATGTCATTCACTTTCTGTACAGCGGTGGAATCACGAAATCAAAGGACTATATCCTGAAAAACAAGGAGAAGGTGTTCACGTCTTTGGCGTCTCAAAGGACATTTGATTTTATGTTTGACACGAAAGAAGACTTGATCGAGGTGTACTCGCAAACACGGTGCTGTGTGGCTCAAAACAGACAACTGCTAGAGAGTTACAAGAAAATTGTCGGAAAGGACAATGTTGTGTACATACCAAACGGCGTTGATGAGAATCTGTTTAAGCCTGAGTTCGTTGCCGGATTCGTCGGAGCGAAGGACAGTTGGGAGCATAAAGGGTACCATATAGCGAAACAAGCCTGTGATGATTTGGGAATACGATTTGAAGTCGCCAAAGAGCACGATTATGACCACGAAACTATGCCTGAGTTTTACAAGAAAATAGATGTTTTGCTGATACCGAGTTTAAGCGAAGGATGCCACAACCCAACGCTTGAGGCTTTGGCTATGAATATACCGGTCATTTCTACGGATGTCGGTATCGCGGACGAATTGGATGGTGTTTTTTTAGTGGAACGAAACATTCCTATGATAAAAGAAGGTTTACGATTCTTTAAAGATAGGTCGCAAATACTCGGGAATGAACAGGTACTTGAAGAATATACCTGGAAAAATATATCCGATCAATATAGAAAGCTTTATGTGTAGTTTTTTGGCGTACAAGCACAAAGGGAACAACGAACTTATCCAAAAAAGGGGTCCGGATTTTACCAACACCATTACGGTAAACGGTCTCAATTTTACGCATAATCTTTTAGCGGTAACGGGTGTGCCAACAGCACAACCGTTTGTAGACAAAGAGATAGTAGTTGTTTACTCAGGAGAGATATACAATCATCCATTTGCAAAAAGCGATGGAGAGAATATCATACCTCTGTATAAGAAGCACGGACTCCTGTTCGCGAATGAACTTGATGGTGAGTTCGCTATCGCTCTATACGACTTCAAAACGAATATAGCGCTCTTCGTTACGGATAGGTTCGGAACCAAACCGTTGTGGCGAAGCGGAATCGAGTGCGCCAGCTATCGAAGCGGAGTCGGAGGCAGAGAGATTGAACCGAACACCGTTGAATGTGTGCAAATTTCGACGGAGAAGGAGCTTTTCAGACAAAACTACCACCAATGGGACTGGAACCAGTATAAAGACTCCTACGACGATTTTTTGAGTGCTTTTGAACGTTCCATACAGAAGCGAGCAACCCGACGCTGTTTTCTAGGATTATCGTCCGGATATGACTCGGGTGCCATCTGTCATGAACTCGTCAAACAAGGAGCAAACTTCAAGGCTTTCTCCATATTGAACAATGAGAACATCAATGTTATTCTTCAAAGAGGAAAGACTGCTTATGAGTTCGATAAGATAACCGTGTCAAAGGATGAAGACTTGCTCAAAGACGTGGAAGATATAGAGTACATACGAGCTGGAGAGAAGTCGGTCAAAGAAGACAAAGCGTCCTACGGTTTGGCATCTATATGCAAGCAGGCGAAAAGAGAGGGAAGGAAAGTATATCTGAGCGGACAGGGCGCGGACGAGATTATAGGAGATTATAAGCTCTATCCGAAACAAAGTGCTTTCAAAGGGATATTCCCTAAAGAATTGAAAGAGTGGGAAAGCTTTTCCGGAGGACTGCAAAGAGATTACATCCACAAAGAAGAACATGTCGCCGGTGCATACGGCATAGAGACACGGTATCCGTTCCTTGATACCGACGTCGTCCAAGAGTTTCTCTGGCTCAAACAGGAACTTAAGAACAGGAATTACAAAGCACCGATCTATGAGTATTTAATAAAAAATCATGTCCCATTTGATAAAGAAGTTAAAAGAGGATTCCGACCTTTCGCATAAGGTGATCATATTTGGCGGTGAAGGATTCGTCGGGAAACACATGAGAAAGTCCATAGACGGGTATGTTTATGATTTGGTAAACGGAGACGATATCCGTGATCGGTTCAAGCTCGACCGTCTTTTCGAATCGGAAGGATTCGACACGGTCATAAACCTAGCCGCGCGCGCAGGAGTAAGAAGAGGTGAAGATTTCCCGGAAGAATACTTCTCTACGAACGTTATAGGACTCAACAATCTTATCGAGGTATCGGAGAAATACGGTGTCAAAAAGTTCGTTCATTTCTCAAGCTCTTCGGTGTTCGGCGTTCAAGGAGAAAACGGAACCAAAGAAGACGAAGAAAAGAAACCGAAATCTATCTATGGCATTACAAAACTTGCTGGAGAATTACTGCTTGAAAAGTCGAGACTCGATTATGTTATCGTGCGACCGTTCACGATCGTCGGAGAGAACGGGAGAAAGGAAATGGTCGTTTATAAGTGGCTCAATCAGATCAAGTCCGGAAAGAAAGCGTCTTTTTACGGAGACGGGACGACGTATCGAGGATACACGTATGTCGAAGACATCGTGGACGCCGTGAGACTGATACTTGCAAACAAATCAGTGAAACGCGAGACGTTCAACATCGGAGGAAATTCCATAGTGACACTCGAAGAATTATGGCATGTATTCAAGGAAATTTACCCTCATGCCGAAAGAGAGATGCTTCCTATGCCAGTTACCGATCAGGTAGGAAGTTTCGCAGATACATCCAAGTTAAAAGACATTATCGGATGGTTCCCTAGAACGGACGTCAAGCAAAAGATTAAGGAAATAATAACAGAAGAATTATGATAAAGCTATCAGTTGTGATTCCTTCATACAAGGATCCGTATCTCAACAAGACTATAATGGATCTCTTGGAAAACTCCGAACTCGGAGACGCTCTTGAGATTGTGGTTGTGTGTGATGGCTATTGGTGCACTCCTATCGACGATAAACGCGTTCGTTACGTTCATTTGGGACAGAATCGAGGCATGAGAGGAGCTATCAATGCCGGAGTCGCTGTCGCTCGCGGTGAGTTCTTCATGAGATTGGATGAGCACTGTAGTTTCGGTCAAGGGTTCGACAAAATTCTTACCGACGCATGCAAAGAGAACGAGGTCATGACTGCAGTACGATATTTCTTGAACCCTGAGACATGGACGGTGATGGACTTGGAGCCTGTCTATCATGAGAGATTGGATATCGTGAATGTGAGCGAAGGAGTTCGAAAGTTTCACGGAAAAACATGGAAGAAACGCGACGAGGAGCAGAAAGATGTGATGGTTTCAGAGACTCTCGCCATGCAAGGATCGATGTGGATCGCTCATCGTGAGTTTTTCCTGAAGACAGTCGGGGAGTTGCAAACAGAAGGCTATGGTCCATTGATTCAGGACTCGGTGGAAGTGTGCATGAAATACTGGAATGCTGGTGGAAGACTCATGCTTAATAAAAACACTTGGTTCGCACACAAGCACCGCTCATTCAAACGCACGCACAACAACGGAACCGCTGAGAATCCGGCAAAGTGTGAAGATGGATACACCTACGCTTTGCAACAGTGGGAAAAGTATTATACTGATGTAATTCGCCCTAAGTGGAACATATAATATGGAACTCAAAGACCTCATTACGATATTTTATTGTTCAAGCAATCGTGAGAAGCCTGAATTCGAACAGCGGATTATAGATAACATCCGAAAACATTGCGGTGACTTGCCTATCATTTCCGTGACGCAAAAGCCGATTGATTTCGGAACGAATATCTGTGTTGGTGATACTGTTGGAGTTTCAGGTTTCAACTTCTTCAAGCAATCCCTTATCGCTTTGCAGAATATCAAAACACCGTTTGCTTTGTCGTGTGAGGCAGACACGGTATATCCTCCGGATTACTTTACATTCGTACCTGAAAGACTGGATATGTGCTACAGGGACAAGAATCTCTTTGTAATGGGACAGCACAGGAATTACTTCTACAAAAAAGAAGAAGGAGCCACGCACGCGCAGATAGTCGGAACGGAATTCTACCGAAAAACTTTGGAAAAACTGTTCGAAGGAGAACCCGAATGGGATTACAATGAGGAGCAGAAGAATTTCCCGAAAGAAAAGTTCCATAAAAAAGGAGAGGACGTATTTAAAAAGGAAGAAATAGCATTTTACGAGACGGAAAACCCCGTTGTTCAGATAAAAACAAGTCAATCAATGCGACATCACACACATAGCTCAAGGGTTCCTATTTATTCTCTCCCTTTTTGGGGTTCAGGAATGGATTTCAGAAAGAAGTTTTACGAATTAAGCACAGGTGAAAAACACTAATATGAAACAACTCCTTATATTCCTTCACCCTTCGAAAGGTTTCAACGACGAAACGGAGAAACTGGCGAAGATACAGATCGACAACAGCTTCGAACTCGGATGGAAAGCCGAAGATACTATCGTCATTACCAATTTTCCATACGAGTACCGAGGTGTAAAGGCTCTCGAAGTCGGTGATGAGAACTTCAGCCGTATCATTCCTCAGTGTACGAAGATTGACACTGTCTGCACGCTTTTCGATCAAGGATTTTTCAAGGAAGGAGAACTATACTGGGCGCATGATTTCGACGCTGTGCAAAATGCTGTTATCACGGAAGAAGAACTCGAACTCGGTGAAAGAATGGGATTCACCGATTACGGACGACACGACAGGTGGAATGGCGGGTCATATTTTTTCAGAAGCACGGACGGAGACTTTTTCAGGAAGACAAAGAAACTCATGTATGACAGGAATATCAACGAGGAAGACGCCTGGATGGTGATGATGAAAGAAGAGCCTGAATATATGGAAAAGAACTTGAAGCGTCTCAACATTTCATATAACTTCGGTATCAAACAGATGGAATTGTGTTATAATAAATCTATCAAACCGGTCAAGGTACTCCACTTTCATCCTGACAGGGTGTATCGAGGATGGGGACGTGCTATGGAGATAGTGAAAGGAAAGAATGAAATCAATCAAGTGCTTATGCTCGAAAGACTGATACAAATTTTTAAGAAGCATGGTTATGAATAACGCTATCGAAGACTTAAATAACCTTCCCGTAAAAAGTCGCCGAAGAGTATGGCGCGCGTTTATGGAAAAGTATGATTGCCAAAAGATAGCCGAAATAGGTGTGTTTCAAGGACAAAATTTTGAGTTAATGGTTGCGCATAATCCTGAACTCGCCGTAGGAGTGGATGTATGGCGCGAGGACGGCATCCCCGGGCAAAATGATGCCGATTTACCGCAGGAAGAATTGGACGCCATGTACAGGCATTTAGAGCATAAATACATCAACAACAAAAACGTCAAACTTATCCGAGATTACACGGTAAAAGCGGCTGAATTATTTGAAGACGAATCTCTGGATTTGATCTACATCGATGCAAACCATACGTATGAAGGCGCAAAAGCGGATATTGAAGCTTGGTATACAAAAGTTAAGAAAGGCGGTTTTGTAACTGGAGATGATTATTGGGATCGTATGTCACCAAAAAGACATGTACGATTCGGAGTGGTACGAGCTGTCAATGAATTTGCAGAAAAGAACGGATTAACGGTACACCCCTTGACACTGCACGGGTGGGTTATACTAAAATGATCATAGGACACGGAGACATTTCATCAGTACTTCCAGAAAGAGATGACCTCTTATTCTTTGCCAGTGGCGTTTCTAATTCAAGAGAAGATAGAGAAAGCGAGTATACAAGGGAGATAGATTTACTGCACGCTCAAGATAGAGATAAACACATCGTGTATTTCAGCTCTCTGTGTGTTTTCGATAAAAAAAGTCGATACTCACAGCATAAAAGACGAATGGAATTGATGATATCTATCATTTTTGAAACATATACCATTATAAGAATTGGCAATATAACATGGGGGAGCAACACCAACACGATCATAAACTTCCTGAAAGACAAAATACAGAAAGGAGAGCAGTACACCGTCGAAGATGTTTATCGTCATATTCTTTCCAAAGAAGAATTTCTGTACTGGATAGACAGGATACCATCATGGTCGTGCGAAATGAATATCCCGGGAAAAATGATGATGGTATCGGAAATAGTTGAATCCATTAAAAAAGGAGAATTATGAACAAAAAAGACTTAAAACCTGGATCGCCTTATTGGATACCAAACGTCAATCGAGCGGATTTGCCGGAGTTCTTCAAGTCTCTAGGATTCAAGAAAGGCGTCGAGATTGGGGTTTCTTGGGCGCAGAACATTATCGGATACTGTGAGGCAGGGTTCGAGATTTACGGCGTTGATCCGTGGGACGCTCACACCGATGAAGATGAGTTTCGTAAACTGGTCAGTATTGACGGAAAATACGGAAGTACGGTTGACGGCGTGTACCGCTTAGCAAAAGAACGCACGGAGAAATATCCGAACTGCAAACTGATGAAAATGACATCTATCGAGGCTCTGGATTATTTCCCGGATAGGAGTTTGGATTTTGTGTACATAGACGCAAACCACTCTTTCGGATATGTGGCTATGGATTTGATGAAATGGAACAGAAAGGTAAAAAAAGGTGGAATCATAGCCGGGCATGACTACTTTTCTCACAATCCTAGAACCCAAAGACAACTGAGAGGTATTGGAAATATCGTCGAGGCTTTCGCAAAGACATACGATTTCAAAGATTGGTATGTATTAGGAAGCAAAGAACGAAAAGAAGGAGAGGACAGTGAGCTATCGTTTATGTTTATTAAACACTGGTAATATGCTTAAATCAGCCATTTTTTATACAAGCAATAAAATAAACAACCCCATACGAGGCGCTGTGAGGCGTTTTATTCAAGAGGCTGGCATCCATGTAACCTCTGTGTCGCTCAAAACCATTCCGTTTGGTGATAAGCGTATCGTTTTGGAAGGACGTCAGCCAAGCTACCCCACCTATCTCTATCAGATTGTGACAGCTTTGGAAAACGCTCCAGGGAAGTATGTCTTCTTTTGTGAGCATGATGTCCTCTATTCAAAATCACATTTTGACTTTACACCGCCTAAAGACGATGTTTTTTATTACAATGAGAATGTGTGGCGGTGGAAATTGCACGATTTCAAACTAGTAACCTATGAAAAGATGAGACCTCTTTCGTGTCTTGTTGTTAATCGAGAGTTTGCATTAGAGCATTATAAACGAAGGGTAAAGGCTATGGAGGATATGGGGATGGATGAGTTCCGGAGCAGAGAGCCAAGAATGGGACGAGTATGGGGGTATGAGCCCGGGACTAAAAAGAAACGAAATGGAGGATTTTCCGATGATGTGTGTGAGATGTTCCGATCCGAACTGCCCAATATAGACATACGACATAATAGAGCTTTCACGAGTCCGAAATGCGATAAGGTTGATTTCAAGCATGTTCCGGATAATTGGCAAGAAGTCAGTGCGGATGAAGTCCCCGGATGGGATTTGCGAGATATTTTTAAACAAGGGATGGAAAACCATTCGATTCATTATAAAAAGTTTTATGAATAATATAGCACTCTCAATTCTCATTCCAAGTCGCAACGAAAATTTCCTTGCGAGAACCATACAGGACATTCTCGAACACAGTGAAGCAAACATTGAGATTATAGCTTTACTGGACGGTCAATGGGCGAATCCGGCTATTCCGCAACATCCTCAAGTGAATGTCATCTTTGTACCGGAGAGTATCGGACAAAGAGCAGGAACTAGTCTTGCGTGTAAACTGGCACAAGGAAAGTATATTGCCAAACTTGACGCCCACTGTGCTTTTGACCAGGGCTGGGATAGGAAAATGATTGAGTTTATGGAAAAGCACGGAGATGATACGGTGGCTGTGCCCATAATGCGCAACCTGTGGGCGTTTGATTTTAAATGTTATCATTGTGGATGGAAGAAATATCAAGGTCCGACACCGACAGAATGCGGTGCTTGCGGGAAAAAAGACAAAATACGCAAGAAAATGATGTGGGTAGGGAAGCATAACCCTCAAAGTTGGAGTTTTTGTTTCGACAATGAACCGCATTTCCAGTATTTCGAGGACTATAAACACCGCCCTGGAATACGAGACAAAGCACAAAAAGAAGGGTATAGTGAAACTATGAGTCTTCAGGGAAGTTTTTGGATGATGAGCCGTGAGAAGTATTTGGAGTATATCCCGACACGAGAGCATTTCGGAAGCTGGGGAAATGAAGGACTTGAAATAGCGTGTCTCGGATGGCTGACAGGAGGAAGAGTGCTTGTCAATCACGAAACGTGGTATGCCCATTTATTCAGAACTCAAGGCGGTGATTTCGGATTCCCCTATCACCAATCGGGACGGGAAGTGGACAAAACCAAGAATACTGTGTGGGAGTTTATCAAACAAGGAAAGTTACCGAATCAGAAACATCCTGTCTCGTGGCTGGTGGAAAAGTTTGCACCGGTTTCCGGGTGGAGTGAAGAAGACTTGCAAAGATTGAAGAAAGAGGAGAAGATATAGAAAGAAGAATAATAAACCATCACATTTATTTGTTGTGGTTTTTTTATGGCTATAGCATTAGTACAACATGCGGCGGCAGGAGGAACAGCGGATACTGTCACCACAAGCGGAGTAGATACTACCGGTGCTAATTTAATTGTAATTGGTGTCACTTTTGACACCACCGCCGCTAGAACGATCGCCGACAATAAAAGTAATACTTGGACACCCTTAACTGCGACCACCAGTACTTCTGCTGGTGCTCAAATCTATTATTGTCTTGGGCCCACAGTTGGAACAGGTCACACGTTTTCAAATACCGGATCTGGAAATTACAGCACCATATTCATGTCGGCTTATAGCGGAGTGCTGGCTAGTCTAGCATTTGACAAAGAGAATGGAGCGACCGGTTCCGGAACAACTCTCGCTACCGGAAGTGTCACTCCGGCAGTTGATGGAGAACTTTTGGTTACTTTTTTTGGATTCAATCAGGCAGGAGCTCCCGTGAGTATCAATAGCGGATTTGCTGAAACGGATACAGAAATTGAGTTTTCATCAGGTAATCATTACGGTGGAGCGATGGCTTATTTGGTGCAAACTACCGCGGCGGCTATAAACCCCACTTGGACTCGAACCAATACCCAAACTAACTCTGCCAGAATTGCGACCTTCAAACCAGTAGCGGGTTCATTTTCTCCCTCAATCTCACCGAGTATCAGCCCATCTATCAGTCCATCACGAAGCCCCTCCGTATCAGTATCAATTTCACCAAGTCGTTCACCATCAGTAAGCCCGAGTGTCTCGGTTTCTCTCTCTCCATCCGCAAGCCCGTCGGTATCAATATCCGTTTCACCTTCCATATCACAATCCCTCTCTCCGAGTGAAAGTCCTTCGCCGTCTTTGTCGCAATCTATTTCACCAAGTCTCAGTCCGTCTGTTTCTCCGAGTATGGGTCCGATTTATCCAGTGAGCAGAATTGACTATACAAGAATACATAGTTATACTAGGGACATACAACCGCGAGTTCATATTGATTCTATTATTCCACGATCGCATTTATGAAAACAATATTTATCTCCAATAAGGAATTGATTGAGAATGCGCCTCATAGCAATCTTAGTTCAACCGTTGCCTCGGGTGTTTCTACCCTAAGCGTTTATTCCATTTCCCAATTTGCCATCAATAAGGTTCTTCTTATTGGGGAATTCGGACAAGAGGGTTCTGAAATTATCAAGACACATTCCGCAACCGCACCGACAGGGACAACGATTACGTTGGCGACTGCTCTTGCAAAATCTCACCCGAAAGATGTCAAAGTTTCTATTCTTCCCTACGACCAAGCTGAATTTTCGTATGCTTCGACAGCGACAGGCTCGAAGACTGTTCTTGCTACATCGGATATTGATGAAGAAGCCAATGAGACATCGTATGACGACACGACCTATACATCAGGCTACTATTTCACTCGATTCAAGAACTCCATCAATGGAAACTATTCAGCGTATTCCGACCCGATTCCGTATGCAGGATTCAACAGCAACACGGTCAGCTATATCGTTCAGTTGTGTCTGAGCGAAACAGGCAAGAAAGTATCAGAAACCCTCACGTATGAGCGTTTAACACAAGAAATAAACGCTTGTTTGCGGTATGTTAGAGGGAAACTTAAGACGTGGAGCAATATGCAGGAGTTTGATTATGTCTTGGATCAAATGCACCGAGGCGAATACTCGTGGACACTACCGACCACTTACTACGATAAGAATTCCAATCGTTCGATGCTTCAAGTGAAGGTGGGAAAAGACAGAAAACTTGACTATAAAGATAAGATTGAATTCGATCAATACTTTGAAGATACGGTGGTATCACAAGCTACAGCGGCTCTTATCGGCGCCGTCTCTGTTGTCCTGGATTCGACTGATGATTTTCCTTCTTCAGGAACGGCTCACTTTTATATCAGCAATACGCAATACGACATAGCGTTCACGGCGAATAACAAAACAACCAATACACTTACCTGTACCGCTTTGACGATAGCTTTACCGGAAGACACGAATGTGTGGTACAACGAATCGGAAGGAACACCGCAGTTCTTCTCCGTGTGGGACGGTTCCTTGTATGTATGGCCGATTTGCAATGCTACAACCAACGGGAAAAACATCTATCTTGATTTTTATACGGATATTACGGAAGTTGATTCGGACGCCGATGAGATTACGCTGGCTCGGTATGATATGGTCAAACACTGGCTCAAATGGCAAATACGAAATATCACTGAGAAACAAGGCGTCCCGGACTTTCAGGACGGTGATTGGTTGATGTTTAGCCAAATGCTCACTGACGCCGTACGGAGAGAATCCTCTGGACAAAAACACAAATTATCCCCAAGAATAAACGGTATCAATTATCGAGGCGAGGGACGAGTAACCAATCAATCTTTTGACGTAACATGAAAAACGCAAAACCTATTTTTGTCAGGGACTTTTCACGCGGGACTATTCGTACCGTTCAGTCTTCGGTTGTTCCTCAAAACTCCGTCAAGCAATCCATCAATATGGACTCGGATAAGGAACTCGGTTCTTTGGTTTCACGTCTTGGAACGGACAGAATAGGCACGCAAACGGTAGCCTCCGCTACTTGCAAGGGATTACATTATCATCGTGATACGGTGGCGAGTAATCATAAACTCTTCGGAGTTTTTTCAGATGGTGCGAATAATAATATCTATGACGTTCTAACCGGTTCCGCTTCTCTTTCCGGTGATACGACCGGGTTAAAGACACGATTTTGCACCTATTTAGGATCGACAGTCCGTGTCAATGGGACAGATGCCTGCAAATCATATAACGGTTCCGCGTGGGTAACATCGGGAGGGGCATTTGACGAGGCTGATATGCCGAAAGGAAAAGTTGTTATCGAATGGAAAGACCGCATTTATACCGCTATTCATGACATATTGTATTACTCAACCGTCGCCGATCCGGACGCTCGAACGATAAGCTGGACGATAACCGCCGATGATGCCGATTCCGCAGGACAGATAGAAATGGAACAAGAAGACGGAGGAGGTGATATCACGGCACTGGAAAAAGTCCCCGGGTATCTACTCGTCTTCAAGGAGCGTGCTATGAAACGATGGGACGGCTCTTCTACCTATCCCGAGGATCTGGTCAATATAGGCGCACCATCGCAAGAAGCTGTCTGTCGTGGACGCGGTATGGTGTTTATCGCCAATCAGGAAGGATTGTGGGCTACCAATGGCGGATACCCGAAGAAGATGTCCAAGCCGGTTCAAGACCTGTGGGACGCCATACCTGCTGCCAATCTCCCCTCTATCGCCACTGTCTGCGATGAAACCTATGTCTATGTATATGTCGGCGATATCACGATCGGAGACAATGTTTTGACAAATGTGTGCTTCAAGTTCAATATCGATTCACAGTCTTTTGATGTGTATTCTTACTACGATGACTTCACCGTTTTCGCCTGGTACATTTCTTCATCTCAAAAAGTGATTATCGCCGGTAATAAGAACGGAGAAGCGATACAGATAAACACCGGAAATACCGATTATGCTTCAACCCCGCAACCGATCACGTGGTCGGTGGAAACCCAAGATATGGAATTTGGAGGGAGAAGAAGCATCAAGGAAGTGATACGAACCGTAGTTCTGACCAAGAATGTCCGCACCGGTGTGTTTATGGTGCGTTCCGATTCCGATAGGGATAAAGATTGGAAAACTGTATGCAACATTGTGTCCGATGTAGAAGATGTCGATACGGTGAAAGCACTTGGACATTGGTTCAACTTTAAAACAACAGGGGTAACCGATACGGGACAGGTAACTTTCCTTGGTTTTGAATTTCCGGAACAAAGTGTTAATATATCATTAAACGTATGATATGTATACACTTTACGATATAGGATTTGATAGTTTCTTGACAAAAGGAGATATTTTACAAGGTATCAGTTTTGCTTCTGCTGAAAAGATAGAAAGCGCACTTCCAAACAAATTCACCGATAATGTCCGACCATCAGAGATAAAATCAGGAGAACTCTCGGGAAATCTCAATGTTGTCAAAGGGTATCTGCAAAGTTCAAACTTTCAGACAGGTGTCAACGGTTGGAAGTTCGATGCCGTAGGGAACCTTGAAGCCAATTCTGGTACATTCAGAGGCTCATTGTACGCGACCGCAGGAAATATCGGAGGTTGGGTCATTGATGCGAACGGTTTGTATTACAACGGATCGGGAACGCCCAATATCCGCACATCAGCCACTGTAGGTTCGGGAGCAAATGGTGTTATCCTTGATAACGCCGGAATAAGAGTGTATGACGCTATTCTCGGTGTGGTGGTCAATCTTCCGTCCGACGGATCGGCACCGACATTCTCATCAGGGGAAATCAATGAGACAACATTTGAAATCAGTACGAATGCGGTACTTCGAACATCGGAAACAGCAGGAGACGGAACAGCAAACAGTGCGGGCGTGCTCATCAACAATTCGGGATTCTACGGTATGGGAGCCAATCAAACACCGGCAACCGCCAATGTCCGTATCCTCAATGACGGTAATGCTTATTTTACCGGAGATATATCGGCATCAGGCATATCAGGAAGCGATATTGTCGGTAGCAGTATTACCGGATCGACCGTAACTGGAGGACTGGTGCGAACTGCCGAAACAGGGAGAAGAATCGAGATGGATTCATCAGGTATCACACTGTTATCGGGTGCTACGGCTGGAAAATACGGCACTTTTAAATACGGAGCAAGACGATACGGTACGGGAGCTTTGGCAAAAATAAACAACACTTCACTTCGAGTTCCTTTTTACATCATGGAAGAGCAGACAGTCGGGGATTTGCATCTCTACAACAGAAGCGCTGAACCGACCGGAACGGCGGAAGTTGGAGACTTAGCAGTCATCAGTGGAAACCTCGCACTGTGTACCACGGCCGGAACACCCGGAGTGTGGACAACGCTTGGAATGCCCGGTGCTGTTGTCTCCTCACTCTCTCCTTCAATCAGTCCATCAGTTTCCCCGTCTGTTTCTCAATCAATAAGCCCAAGTATCAGTCCTTCGGTTTCATAACAACAATCATATGATTATAGACATCAAAGAATTACTTATCCCAACATTGGAGCGTATAGCTTCCGAAAACGGATTACGACCTGAAATATATGCTCGCAACATTGTCGAGTCGTTTTTGGAATCACAGTATCGAGGAGAAGTGATTGATAAATTTAAACATGCAAGACTTGAAGATTTGAAGATTATAAAGGATAATAAACTTGGAGACCTAAAGAGAAAATAATATGGCAATTTCGTATCCGACCAATTTGGATTCCCTTACCAACAACACCGACAGTGTTGATGATGTCGTGGCTCAAGATGTCAATGACCTCAATGATGCCGTAGAGGCTCTTGAAGCTAAAGTCGGTATCGATTCATCCGCTGTTACCACCTCTCACGATTATAAGCTCTCCGGTGTGACAGGGAGCGATAAAGCCGTATCAAAAACAGGTACGGAGACTTTGACGAATAAGACACTCACCACTCCTGTCATTAACGGAGCAGTAACAGGTACGATTCTTAACTTTCTGATGCCAGTCGGTACTGTCTATACTAATTATTCAGACTCAACTAACCCAGCGACTCTGTTCGGTTTTGGAACGTGGGTGGCTATCGCAGGGCGGGTCATTGTCGGTGTCGGAACATCTGACCAGGTATTCGCAGCGAGTACTACCGGAGGAGAGTCAACACATGCATTGACAACTGCAGAATTGGCAGCGCACGGACATACATTTTCAGGAACAACAGGAACGGTATCCGCTGATCATACCCACAGTGGAACTACTGGAACGGAAAGTGCAGACCACACCCACTCAACAATAATTGATAGAACTAATGATACAAATCAATCCAGTTCATCAGTAGGATTTTTATTCAATGGAGATGATGGAACTTCAGCAAATGTTACTGCAAAAACTTCAGGTGGAAGAAGTGCAGCACATACCCACTCATTTACGACAGCAGGAATAAGCGCTAATCATACCCACACCTACTCTGGAACAACTGCCAACGCTGGTTCAGGCACTGCTCATAATAACCTTCAGCCCTACCAGACGGCGTACATTTGGCGCAGAACCGTTTAATATAACTTATTCCTATGGCATCAATCAGCAAAGACGCTAAAAAAATACTCGCAGGATTGCCGCAAGCGACGCAAGACTATATCACTTCTCAAGACTCGGGAGGAAATTTGACATCCGGAGAAGTCAATAAATACCTTGCAACCTATAACACACAAGAAGCCGAGAAAAAAGCAAAATCCGACGCTATGATGGCTAAGGCACCGGATTTTCTTAAAAATGATGTTACGTTTCAGAACCTACCCGCAGACCTCAAAGAAATCGCCATCTATAACTACGAGGTGCAAAAGACACAGAACGCGCAAAAAGCGCAAGCATTGACAACGGCACTGGAACAAGCAACCGCACAAGCCGATCCGTATTGGAAACAGATTATACGAATCGCTCAAACGGAAGTGTCTAATGGTCTTGCTGATATTCAGGGCGATTATAATGCTCAAAACGACAACTTAAAACGACAGATTCAATACATTCAAGAAGATCTCTCAACGAATCGGACAAACCTTAGCCTTGACGAGCAAGCGCAGATGTCATCGCTTTTAAGTGATTTGCAGGACAGACAAAAGACATTCGAACTGAATATGGGACAGTTGGGAGCGCAGAAAGCCTCTCAACTGGATGCTTTACAACTTGATTTCCAAAAGAGTATCGATGATATCAATCGTAACACCGAATTTTCACAATCCGAGAAAACATCTGCTCTTGATAAGATCAATCGTGATTTCGTCGCTCAAAAAGGACAACTCATCGGACAAGCCGCCGATGCCGGTTTGACATTCGCCACGAAGCGGAAAATAGCCGAACAGCGTATGACAGCCGATAATCAAGGACTCGTAGAATCGACAACACGTCAATATAATAAACAAGCGGCTGACCTGGCTTCGAGTGCTGCTTATGCAACAGCACAGTATGGTCAACAGACTGGAAATGTCAACAGTCAGTACCAATTCAATACGGAACAACAAAAGCAGGCGAATGATACGGCACAAAGACAGATTCAGGAACAACGCGATAAACTTCAGCGTGAGTATTCACAACAGATTGCCAAACTGGAAACGGACGCCGCACGAGGTGATACGACGGCTCAGGCTCAAATGACTGAACTCAAGCGAAAACTCGATACCTCTTTGGCTTCGGCTGGTCTCGCGGCAGAGAAATTTTTGGGGAGTGAAAACTTGCCATCTGGTGTTCCGTCAATAGGAGGAGTTACCGGTACATTATATGAAGATAAAGCCGTCGATATAGCTAAAAGACAATCAACATTATATAATGAAGCTACAGCAGCATCATTGAACTTTTAACTATGTCAAAAAAACCCCCACATTTTTATGGAGAAGAGCATCCCGGTTGGAAAGGCGACAATGCTGGTAAATTAGCAATGCATCATTGGGTAATCAATAGAAAGGGGAAGCCTAGTCTTTGTGAGCATTGTAAAAAAACAGATAAGAAAAAGTATGAGTGGGCTAACGTTGACCACGAATATAAGAGAAACTTAGAAGATTACATAAGGCTTTGTACCTCCTGTCACAGAAAGTACGATATGGAAAATAACAATTATACTTCTGGTATTGAAAAAGTCAATGCTAGGGCGCAAAGGTTCCTATTCCAAGGAGAAAACCTGACTGTCCGAGAATGGGCTGAAAGATTAGGCATTGAGAGACGGACTCTTGCTTACAGATTACAGGTAAAATTGTTGACAGTAGAACAATTTTTTAATAAGAAATAATTATGGCAGATACAATTCTCCCGAATACACTCACCGGAACCGCATCACTACCACCGACTCCTCAGCCGGCGGTACTTCCAACTATGCCGGTAGGTCTTAAAGTACCTGAAACAACAGCAAATTTGACTGAAAAGAATCTTCCACAAGAAATTTCTAAGCTTCAGTCAGCTCAACAGAACCCAAATACGCTGGTAGACTTCCAGAAAGTAATGCAGTTGACCTCTTCACAAGCCTACAAAGACAAGCAGGCGTCTGATTTCGCAACTGAAGGAAAGGCGTTTGACCCGACAAAAGTGAGCGGAGGTACATTTGCTTCCATTATAGGCAACCTCGAATCTCAAAGAGGAGCGGATGTCGGGAAGGTGTACGCCGCGACTTTGAACGCCTACGCAAGCGCACAGGAACAAATCACCAATCGGTTGGAGTTCTTACAGAAACTCAAACAAGCTCAGGATCAATTTAAGGCTGAATTGAAATTAAAAAAGGAACAACTCGCTGTGGATTCTAAAAAAAATAAGAGTGTGTATGATCTTGGAATCAGAGAATTAAATCAAAAAGCAAGCCAATGGGAGAAAGATTTTGCGCTTGAAACATATAAGGCTCACAGGATAATAAATACTCAAAACGGTGAGCCTGCGTGGTCACGTCAGGATACTTAATAACATCACGGGAATTATATGCAAGATACAACACTCGACAACACACTCTCTTCAACGAGTACACAGAGTTCGAAGGATAAACAAGCTGAAACAGACGCCGCTCGAAAACGAAGGGAAGAGCTTCGAAAAGGAATTATAGCTATGTCAGGTCGTGGGAATGATGAATCTATGATTCGACAGCGAGCCTATGAAAAAGGTGGTTTTGATCCTGCTGAAATTGATTCCGTTTTAAACGAATACAAACAACTTAAAGAGTCTAATTTTTCCGGTCAACCTATTCAAACTCAACAAACTTCAATGCCGGATTTGTCTAAAGGTTCAGCAGTTGAACGGCAATCTATCGCAGTAGCTGATGAGACGATACAGATGTCCAATGACGCGTTGGATTTTCTCAATAAAGGAGTTGAAACCGGTCCGGTGGCCGGACGAGTCGGAGGAGCCAAACAAATGCTTCCCGGAGGAGGTGATGAGCAGTTCAATCAGCTTGATATGAAACTTAGCAACATCAAGGCGAATTTTATGAAGTCTATTTCCGGAGCTGCCGTCAGCGATCAAGAAGTGAAAAGACTTTCTCAATTCTTGCCGAGTACCAATGATCAAGAAGAAGTTATACGATTGAAGCTTGAGGCATTAAAGAGCGAAACGGCTCATTTGCGCGATAACACCTATAAAACTCTTGGTATTGATCCAAACTCTGTTCGGAATGAATCTCGGACTGTTGAACAAACAAAGACTAATACTCCGGTCGCTCAGACACAAGACAATCAACCAAGTAATATGATTGTGCATCCTGATACAGGAGAGATGAAAATGAGCGGTTTTTTTGATACGCTTGGACAAGAAATACCGGCACTTGCTGGAAAAATAGCTGATAGAGTAGGAAATACATTCAATGTCATCAATGAAGAAGCAAAACAAGGACAAACTCCACAACTCTTCGGTGAAGCTGGACTAGATGTGGCGTATGGTATGGCTGGCGCTGCTAATGATGTGTTCGCATCATTGTTTAAAGTGAGTGTTTCCGCGCTCCCTGATGGTGTTAGAGAAACAGCCTCAAAGACTATGCAAAGTATTTTGAGTACCGACGCGGGTAAGGCCGGACTCTTTGCAATGCAACAGGGCGGTCAGATGTACGAAGAATTTAAGAAGACAAATCCAGAAGTGGCTAGACATATCGAAGGTCTTACAAATATTGCCACTGCAATCCCTATTGGGAAGGGTCTGTCAACCGTAGGAAGCGGTATAAAAAATGAGGCTGGAATACTTAAAAGAAATGCCGGACGAGTTATGGAAAGCGTCACGAGCGGTAAAGCCGATGATGTTATTAAGGCGCAGGTAGAGCAAGGATTACGACCAGATATAAACATTGAAACACTTTCAAAGCAAGCTCAGGCATCGGCAAAAGAAGCAATGAAACAAGGTTTTGAAGAGAGAGATGTGAAGTTTCTCGTATCTATGGCACCGGAAGATCGCGCTGCAGCTGGAAGAATGATCAATCTGGCTGATGAAGTGAATACCAACGCTCGAACATTGCAGCGTCCGATTGATATTGCCGGAGAAACCCTGGTCAATAAATTAAAACTGGTTACTAAAGAGGCGGATGATGCTGGAAAGGCAGTTGGAGAAACCGCCAAAGGACTCCGAGGTCAGATGGTTGACGCTACGCCGATTCAAGAAAGAGCTAATGGTTTACTCGAAAATCTTGGCATTACTCAAACTAAAAAGGGACTTAATTTTAATAAGTCTGTCTTTAAAATGACGCCTCAACTTCAAACAGTCGTTAAAAAATTCGTACAAGGAATACCGAAGGCTTCCGACGATGCCTACAATCTCCATATCTTCAAGAAGTCTATCGATGAACTCGTCAATTATGGCGCTCAGGGCGAAGGATTGAAGGGTAATGCACAATCACTCCTCAAGTCACTTCGAAACGCAACAGACGAGGTTCTGGACACCAATTTCGATGCCTACAACGTCGCCAATACTCGATTCAAGAAAGCTAAAGAGATAGTCGATGCTTCTCAGGACTTATTTGGAAAGAAAAATGGCCTGAACTCTTCCGTTCGTGGAGGGCAAGTGCTTCGTGGAGCCTTCTCAAATAATACGTCTCGATCACGCGTGTATGACTTAGCTGAACGCCTTGATAATTTTGAGCAAGAAATGACTGGAACAGTAAAAAATAACGCTCTTGATCAGGCTATGTTTGCAGAACTTTTGGACAAGTCTGGACTCTATAAGACACAGGCCATAACCGGACTCGCAGGTCAGGTAGAAACAGCTGTTAAAAAAGCGGGTGCTATAGTGGAAGGTGTAAGCAACCCTCTCAAGGGCGTCGCAACGCTTGCTTCATCAGGTATCGAAAAAATAAGGAATATCAATCCGGAACAGAAAAAACAAATTCTCAAGGATTTGCTTGGTGGTGTATTAAAGGAAAAAAAACCCCTTACTTTAGAAAAGAGTAATCTTCCTCGATTCGGCATGAACACCCAAGACGTGAATACAATGACACCAGCACAACTCAAAAAGTCAGGATTGGGAAAAAATAGCCCAGCTGTGGGTCAAACAGCCCTCCACGCAGAAGCGAAGGGAAAGAGTTTGGAGGAATTTAACACGCATATTAAATCTTTGACAGACCCTACAAATAGGGAAAATTACGACCTCCTTCCAAACTCATATCTTAAAAAACCAAAAACTATTTATAGAGGTCAAAAAGAAATGATGGGAAATAGTTCAGGAATTGGGATAGCTCAAGAAGGTACTGGACTCTATACAACTACTGACAAAAATATAGCTAGACACTACGCCAGTGTTCACGGAAAAGAAGGTGTCGTTAAAGAAATGTCTATAAATGATATTCCTAAAAATCCATTATATTTTAGAGACGGTGCTAATGTGGATAATTGGGTACAACGAACAGCTAAAAAATTAGGAATGAGTCTTCCTGATTTCAATGAAAAAATAGGAATAAATAAATTATTGGAAGCTTCTGGACACGATGGAGTTGTATTCGATATGGGAAAAGGACAGGCTTATGTTAAATTTCCTGAAGTTAAAAATAAACAGAATCTCACCGACATCTGGAAAGAAGCGAACAAAAAATCCATAGGTAATCCAGGTTTTGCTCTTCATCCTGAAGATAAAACAGCCCTCACGAAATTCATTGATGCCGTAAGACTTAAGAAAGATATGTCTGAATCCGATTGGACTGGAGCGGAAAGGTTGCTAACAAAAGCAGGAATAAGTCTTGATCAACCCCAGTCAAAACTGGCGAATATAGCAGAAGAGATAGTAAGCGGGAAAAGAAAACTGGTAACAGTATCGCCTGGAACAAAAACCATAATAAGTAAGAAATAATCAGTTTAATTATGCACAAAGTCATATCCAGTGCCAGTAAAATGGTATTCATCATCCTGACAGTCGCCCTATGCGGACTCACTTTTGCCAAGATAGTGGACGCGACGGACTTCATCATGCTTACAGGTATGGCGTTTTCCGCCTATTTCCGGGGAACGGGAGCTAATTCAACTAATACAGACCGATGAACGAAAAAGAAGTACAAAAAATAGTATCGGAACAAAACAAAGCACTGCTTACTGAGTTCCATAAAATAGCCATAGGGTTGAGAGAGTCAGTGACTCCCTCCTTTTCACATATCATAAAAGATTTGACCGACAAGATTGAGTTTTTGGATAAAAAATCCACAGAAAACCTTGCTGCGATAGAAAAAAAACTTGACTATCAGATAATTTGCACAAGACCAGCCATTGAAGCCATAAACGCCAGCAGAATACTAGCAAGCATACTGAAATGGACAGCCGGTGTTATCTTGTCCGTCGGTTCTATTTGGCTGTTTTTTAAACTTATCGTGAAAGAGGCTTTGAAATAGACTAAAAAACAACCCCGAGAAAGGCTGTTTTTGTTGTGTCATTATTTCAAAGTGAACTCCGCAAAACCTTGTATACCATTTCCATATCTTTTGTTTAAATAAACGACATCCGAATAATACGGATCATATATTCGATAACCGAACACACGAGAATATCCAACTGGCACAACCCAGTGTTTCCCATTATCGACTTGCAACATACACGAATTGTAAGTGGACTTCATTATGTTTTGAATCCTGATGTCATCGCGCTTGTAGTAGCGGTAGACGAACTTGAATGGTAATTCGCTATCATCTATCGACTTCCAGTATAAAAGCCCTGTAGCGGTATATTTGAGCTGTTTGACAAGCTCATCGGGAAGCACGACTTTACCGTTATGGAATGTACTGACATACCACTGGGCTAGTGATGATAAATTTACCGTAACGCAACCCTTGGCTCCTAACGTGTAAGGACTATTCCCAATTTTAAGTTTTGCCCACTTTGGGTCTCTTTGATTCAATCTCCACATATTGTTTTCGTCTTAATTATTTATTACTCCAATCACAATCATCACACGCCACACGTATACCGTCGTAACCGCATTCGTGAGTCGTGGATTTGCAGACTGGGCAGATATTGCGCGATGAGTACATTCCAGCCACCCACACATAGAATGTAATGGCTGCGAGAGGTAGGGCGATGATGGCGAGTATGGCTAGGATGTTCATATTATTACTTTTTTAATGACTTATTTAAAGCTTGAATTGAGCAAAGATATATCGCATACCCATATTGAGTCAATCCTTGAATGCAAGCCTCTTGGGCTGTCCATCCTTTCTTAATCTGGTCAATAATAAATTTTGAGCATTGCATTATTTCTCTTGTATTATGCTCTTTTCGTTCCTCATCGCGGTGTTTTTCAGAAAAGGCTGACTCTTTCAATCGTTGGTACTTCATAGTTTTGTAGCATTATGACCATAGCCCCTCTCCTCCAATGACTGCACCTTATTAACCAAGCCAAACACGCCATAAAGAATACAGCCGATACCAAACAAGATTATAATGAGATAGAGCGTGATATTCTTTGTCTTAATATGGTTTGATTAGAATTATTGCTCTTCGTTGAGCGTCATATATATAAATTTACTGCCCTCGAGGGGTGTGGTCTAGGTCTCCAGTTATTTCCCTGCTAGGGAGACTCCACGGGACACATAATGTGTTTCGCAAATGCTCTTCAGCCGTTCCTTTCGGAAGCAGGGCTAGATGTTTCCATGTCAACCACACTGGGAAACCCACGGGGGCAGTAAACTTGTTGCTCTTCGTTGAGCTTCATTGCCCTGTACAGCGTGTATACGTCCTACAGGGATACTTCACTAAGAGGGAAGGCGTTCGGGAGTAAAGTAGGTATGACCCTTGCACTTCTCTTTGTAGCTAATAAAGAGCGTTCTCTTAAACTATATACTCCCCATCTCCCCTCTTAATGAACTATCTTATCCCTCTCCCCAAATATTAGACGTGTATTATTGCCTCTTCTTGATGAGCGTTTAGCAAACCTGCGCTACTTAGTACTAGATACGCTGTGAAAAGCATACCAAGCCACATACCTATCATTACTTTTTGCACTGTTATTTTCATTTCTTCTACTCCTCTTTAAGTTCCTAGATACATATATCATATCATTTTTTGCACTGTTTTGCAAATTATTTCTTCAATAATAACTTAACCTCCTCTAATCGCTTTTGAGCCTCTTTCTCTGTTCGGAAAATGCCGAGGAAGTTTTTGATTTCATTGTCGGTTTCGCTATTATGCCAAATCCACATCGAAATACTTCCGGAAGTTCTAATAAACCAATATTCGTATTGCTCTTTCGGCGTCCAATCCTCACTCACTTCGGGCTGTTTGATACTACTTTTTTGTAAGGTTTCATCACCTACTTCCGAATCATAGTCTTTTATTTCCTCATGTTTTTCAGGTTGTTTGATGGTGTAGCCTTTATATTGTAACATTTGCTTTGTCCAAATAAATGAAATTTCATCCTTAATATCGGTATTCTCTCCGTAAACAATATCGCCAAAAACTTCAATGACTAAGTGTTCAAAACCTCCTCTCGACACCAACACATCCCCTTTTTGCAAATTGTCCCAGGTTTTTTTGAGTGGTTTTTTAGAATGACATTCACAATTATGTTCAGTTCCATTCATATGGTGATGCCAACAATCTATACACGGAGTGTTTATTGTTTCAATCATAATTATTTTTCATATTGATTATCCCCCTTGATTTTCGAAGCGTAGTACCCTGCTGTGAATATATAGGCAACTATACTCACCACGAAGAGCAAACACGCTGTGGCGAGAAGATAGCCGGCATAAAGTAGGATTGCGAGGCAGATTTCTAGTGTCATAATGATTTTACGCTATTTTATTATACTTCCCATCTATTTTTCCATCCACGGCGATATATTCTTTGTATCATTTGATATTTGAAATAAAATATAGTCCTAATAAGATCGCTTAGTGAATCAAATGAATATCTATGATAGATGGGGTTACCACGAAATCCACGCCCTACTGTCTCCCTAAATGTCCAATGATATTTATTGTCGTCGTCCATATTATTTACATATTACATCGTGAATAAAACGCTTGACTAGCTCCTCTTGGTCTTCATATGTTTTTTGAAGGTTCCATTGTCCAGTATAATGTGGAAAATCATCACCATTGCATTCAATCATCAATTCACCGTCGGACTCAATCAATATGTGGACTATCTCAGGTTTTTTCAATTTGTCCATCGCAATCAAAATATCAGGTAAGCTGATGGGACGACCGATGATTTGAACTATGTCACTAACTGGAAGTCTATGAACTGAAAAATTATCCATTACTTCGACAACTTCTCTCAATTCGGCGTTAATTTCACCGAAATAAGTGTTGGAGCTAAACTGGCGCAAAACCGTAACGTAATGCGGAGAATTTTTACAGATATCTACCCGACACCCAAACTTCAGCTCCACAATATCCGGCACTGCCTCAATAACCTTAGCGTGAACCTCGGCGTCTATTTGTTCGATTGGTTTCATAATGTTTCAAAATAAGAATTGATAGTTCCTCCTTCTGCTAGGTGATCGATGAGACGGTGTTGTCTGTAATTCCATTCCGGTCGGTGAGCTATGAATTCATCAAGGATTTTATCATCATGCAAACGATAATCTAGGTGATAATAATCTTCTTCCCACCCCATAGCCTTTCCAAGGCATTTCCAGAACTCTGGGTCGAGAAGAAAGTCTTGATTGTAATACCAATTACCTACTTTTACGAAGTAAGTCGTTGTCTCATCCTTGGTCATTGCGAAGTTTCCATCGTCCCATCCTACTTTCATCGCCTTCTCGATGGCTTCTTGGATTTTCATAATGATTTTACGTCAATAATTGAATTTTCGATGAGGTAGATGAGCATTTTGGATAAAAAATCAGCGGATAGTGACTGCATTATAATTTGTCCAAATCCATCCGTATTACCTTTATGGAATTGATATGCCTCCCACAGTTCAGAATATTTAGCTTTTTTCAACATCTCCCGCAATTCACTGGATAGGAAGGCGGAAACCCTCTCGCAATTCCTCAATATATCACTATCTTTGTGTGCTAAGTACCAGAACTTTTCACCAATATCAGACTTCATTATGCTGTGATTCGACTTATAATGGTAGAACTCACTCTCCTGTTTCACTCCAAGCTCCTTCAATTTCTTGCTCAAAGCTAAACTTGTCACGTGTTTTTCAATCATATGTTTTTGTGTTTTTGAATTATTGAGAGGGTGTGCTTAAGAGCATTTGGACTGTTTTTGTAAGGTATTGCACTAAACAAGAGTGTGATTTCCTCCTCCACCTGTTCCAAAGCCTCCCTCACCGCGTCTTCACGAATACACCAGAAGAGCGTTTTATACTTATCAGACGTTTTTTCGAGATTTTCGATGTTTTCTTTCAATCCTTCCTTATACGCGTCTTCACGGGTTTTTTTGATGAGTTCTCTAACCATATCAAGACGAACCCACCACATTCCACGTTCTGTTTTTCTTTCAAAATCATTTAATTCTTCTTCCCAAGTCATAGGTTTATTTATTACTGATTAGATATAAAACTTTTTGGAGCGTATTATTCTTCTCAAAATCACAGCTCCCTCGTAAGTCGTGTTTCATCTTATCGGTTGGCACTATAAGCTCCTCAACTTCCCTCGCTATCTCCTCTCTCACTGACTGTTCGACTTTTTGGAGAGATTGGATGAAGAAATCAACTGCTCTGTCAGGATTATCTGATTTCCATACATTATCAATGCCATCATAATCAGTGAACTCTTTGATGAATTGCGAAAGTATCTGTTCTTGTGTGGTTTTCATATTTTTTTTGCAAATTTAACAATTTTTTGATACATATCTTCATGGAATGCACACCACCCTTCATCCCATTTATCTCTTGCGTAAGATATATCTAATATGTCATCTAACCAAGGTTCTTTAGTACGTTCCAAGAATATAATTTTTGCATTTTCATCATGGCCTCTAAGTGTAAGTCTATCCCCGCAATAAGATGAGTCACCACCAGATGGTTCATTACGAGTAACAATATCGCCAACCTTAAATTCTTTTATGTTCATATTTTTAAATTAAATTAATTACATCATCGATAGAACTTTACGTCTTTAATATATGTAAGTGGAAACGAGTGAGCGATACCGATCCCCAAAGCGTTCTTCTTATCCGACAAGAGGTTTACATCGACATACTCTCTGTTTTTCTTGATAGAAATGACAACGCCCTCTATCTTGCCGACCTGTGCTCTCTGTACACCTATTCGCCCTATCTGTGGAGATGTGAGCCACTCTTGCGTACCGTCAAGGTATTGCATAAGATACCCAATTTTTATGTTCGTCAGCAATCGCGCTTTTTCAAGGTAGTGCTTGTTTGTCGGGTCGATGATAAACCATCCCCTATACTCAGATTTGAGATTACCTCGTACAACTGATGCTCTAAGCTTTTCCTTTTTTTCTTCGTTCATAAAATTTTCATTATATCGTCGATACTTTTTGCAATAATATATAAGCCCCCTGCCTTTTCCAGTTTTTCCTTGAATATCTCTTGATTATCGTTGAGTTTTCCTTTGATATCCTTTACCTCTATACCTATAAATTGACCTTTTACTACTGCGATTATGTCGGGACTTCCCGGATATCCAAACTTCATAAAATGATTTCCTGCTACCATTGTACCGCCTGTATTATTTCTCCAGTGGAATATCTTTTTCGCTTCGAGGTACTGAATGATTGCTTTTTGTGTATCTTTTTCTGTTGATTTCATCCGCGGAGTCTTTTAAATACGTCTTTAGTTAGTTCTCTATCGTCTTCAATGATGTTGTGACAGTTGGTACAGGCACAAATCCACTCGTTGTAGGCTGCTAGCTCCTCTGCGCTCTTGTAGTGAATACGCTTGTGTTTATGTGCCGGAGCGAGAAACAAGAACCCTGAACACTTATCATCAGCCTGTACCTCACAGTAGTTCAGTCCAATCGCTTCACATTTTTCAGAAATCATCTTTCTTGCTCTCTTGTTCATTTCTGTTCGGTTCATACTTGTTAGTAGAGAGAGTTAATCTTGAAATGACATCAATATCTTTTCTAGTTGTTCGAGCGTGATGTAATAGTCGTTTTTCTCTCCAACAGTTTGCTTATGTTCACGGGCTAAGATAGTGGCTTTGAGTTGTATTTCTTCGAGCATAGCGTTTTGGATTGTTATCATATTACTTGTTATTAGAGAGAAATTACTTACTTAATTCTTTTACTACATAAAGCCAATCTTTAATTGTAAGACGACCAATTACACCATTCCCGACTGAATCAAACTTCTTTTCTATTTTCAATTTCAGTTTCTCTGGGGCGTTCAGTATCATTATTTCCGCAGTATCACTTCCTAAAAATGTTGAATACATATCTGTAAAATTTCCTCCTTTCATATCTATATCGTAGTTATCTGAATATGTTCCAACGCCCCAAATAGTAGAAAGACCATTACCATTAGGAAACCAAAGATGAATAATGTTGTGTCGAGTATTTTCAAACGCTTTTGCCATAATTTTATTTGTTAGTTAGAGAGAGATGGATTAGTTATCTTTTTTATATACCTATAGTGAGTTAGACTCTTCTATCAACTGGTTTAATGTCGAGACTATGTTTTGCAACCTTTTGAAATCTGAATCGTTTTCTAGTTTCCATTCTTCTTTAATCTTCCCGCCTGTCATTATGGCGTTCAGGAAATCGTTGGCTTCTAGCGTTTTCTTTGTTTCATCGTTTGGACTGAGACGGACAAGAAACTGGGAAAATACGCTACCCCCTATTTTCGCCATTTCCTCTGAGAGAACACTTACAGCTACTTCGTGTTTTTTCATACCTATACTGTGAGATGGATTAGCTTGTTATTAGAGAGAGTTAAAAAATTATTCTACTTTCCTCCACGTTCTTTCTTTAAGTTCATAAACGCCACTAATTAAGTTATCATTGCTCACTTGATGTTGGTCAGTATTACCACATCCACCGCTAATCCCCATCTCACTTACAACTCCCCATATAGCAACCCAACCGTCCTTTCCCCTTGTCCCAGACGGCGACTGAAAAACAGAACCGTAACACTCGAATGGATAATGTTTCGTTGATTCAATTTTATCGCTTTTCATTCCTACGCTAACGCCAGTAATACCTGCCTCACCGCATTTATTCAAAAACTTCTGTGTGAACTTACTCGCTTCTTTCAACGAAGACTTTACTTCTTTGAATTGACTTTCTAATCTTGCAATTTCACCTGTATAGTTTCTCATAATCTTATTTATTACTTGTTAATATCTCACATCTGATTTCTAGCTTCGGATTCGTACACCCTGAGAACAGCTTTCAAATTGCTCATCAGACGCTCCAAACCTTTTAGATATATCTCATTGTTCCTCATTTCTTGACCTTTTCCATCCCTGATGAAGAGCATATCTATAGCCTTATCCGATACTTTTTCATAGGCTTTGCATACTATTGTGTTCTAAATACTCTTGTACCTTCATTTTCTTTCCTAACAGCAAACTTCATATTATGTCTTTTTCCGAATGAATGCGAAAGTGGTGATATTTTTTTTGTACTACATTCCACAAAAAATGAATCTCCGACTTCCATAAGGTTGAATGGATATTTTCCTTGTCGCACTTCTCTTTTGAGAGGTATTCCTTTTTCTATTATGTACATATTATTCATACTATTGGTTTACCTAAAATATCATTTGTCATCTTCACCATATCAAAACCTTGTGGCTGAATCACGGGTATATCTTCATTACCTTTCCCCGACATTGACCCGTGGAGTGCGACAGCAGAAGGATTAGTCACATCAATCAGCAAAGTTTTAAGGTTGGACAATTCTTTGATTTCTTTTTCCAAGGCACTGACTCGTGATATGAGTGTATTGACCGTTTCTTGTGTATTACTGGCCCATGCTGATATCATCTCGAATCGTTCTTCGACATTTGGCTGGATATTGTCTCCGAGTTGCTGTTGCTGTTCACTTTTTGGAAGCCAGCATTTCTCCGAGCAGAATTCTTTTCCTGTTTTAGGACTTCTGACACGGTCTGCTCCACAATCTTTGCATTGACCGTATGGACTTTTACCTGTTCGTGTTTTGTATGCCATAAGATTATTCTATTGTTTTAGTAATGAGTTCTAGTTTATCGGTAACTTCTACTACGGCAACGTCACTGCAATCTCCGTAATCTTTAGCAAGCCATAAAGGTGTCTCTCTTGTTATTTCGTTGTACCCGCCTTTATAACCATCAAAATATGCTCCAAGTAGAGATTCTAATACCTCTGCCAGCTTTTTAGGATTTTCTACAAAATCAATATCTATCCTATTTTCTTTTCCCCATTTATCCCAATTTGTGGGAGAGTCATAATCTAATGATGTTTTCCACGCCGGACTTCCGTCTTCAGTACATAAAGCGATGTCGGAATAATAACCACGATATGCCCCTATGCCGACTATTTTAGGAGTAATTCTTGCTGTTTCATCAGCCGTCTTTAACTTGTCTATAAAATCTCCAAAAGTAGCGTGGTATTTACTTCTTTCTGTTTTTCCTACTTCACTCATTGTATCAAATAATTTTTGCATATTCATACTCATTTGTATTTATATTAGTTAAAATTTAATACTGTTTAACTCTTCTGAAATTCGTTTGTCGTTTTCATCCAGTGGCACAAAAGGAGTCTTTTGATACCCTGTACCGCTACCTGATTGTGCTTTGGTTGGCTCTATATGCGTATTATCCATTGTGTCTGCATCTTTGGTATCATCTATCAAGAACATTCCATTAAGGGCGTATTTTCGAGCGTATGAGCTTGCCATTCCAGTAATCTGACTTTCATCCATTCCTTTTTTTAGTTGAGGTTCTCGGGCGTAAGCAGATACAAATGAAAGTAACTGATCGTTGTCAAAAAGTGTTGCGGTAGCTTTGACATAATATCTATCCCCTACTAAAACAATTTCGTCATTGATTGTGAGGGTGCATTCTAGCAATAGAGGCTTTACCGCTTCCAAAATATCTTCACAACTTCGATACTTATATCCTCCAAAACTATTCATCTGTCCTTTCGGCACTTTCAAAGCCTGTTGTATTCGATTGAGTTGTGAGACTACGCCCATTTCTTCTTCCATATTATTGTTCAATCAAATTATTACAAGAACCTCCCGACCACGATTGATTGTCTCCTTGAAAATGACTCATTTCGTTTTCTTCATTCATCCGTTCCACGTTTTCGATAGTTACCCATTGTCGACCTAACTTGGTCATATTCTCTATCGCATCTGTCAAAGCGTCTCCGCTGTTTCCGTGATGCATCAGATTTGCACTAAAGAGAAAGTCTAGGTTAATTTTGTTTGTCATAATTGTTCGTTTTAGTGGTTAATTATTCCGTTTATACCGACATATAAGATACCAATCCATAAGGATATTCCCACAGAGATTATAAAGATTGATTGAATTATTTTCATAGAGATATTTTTACTTCGCTAACTGTCCATTCTCTGCCTAACTCTTCAACTAGAGCAATGGCAGATTCTTTATCTGAATGGATTTGCAGCACATTTTCAAATTTTCCAACTACTGAAAAGTCGGGAATAAAAAACTCATGTTTCATCGTAATTGCCCACGCTGTTATTGTCTTTTTCATAGGGTTAAAGATATTTAAGATAGCTACCGTTCCAGTGAGAAACCCAAGGACTCCAACCTCGCGAGTCATACATCTGCTTAGCGATGGCAAGGTTGTGTTCAGGATTGAAGAGTTCGACGGGACAAGTTTTACCCAGTACGTTGATTTGCGCGATTCCACAATCAACACTCCACGCCTGCGCTTCATCTCCCTTATGGCACGACTGACTTTTTCCAAAGTATCTGCAATTCCAGTTCATTGATTGCGGGTTATGGTGGCTCTCCGCATAGAATACGGCTTGAGCCACCTTCGCCTCGTCTCCAAAAGCAGTATTGATAAGAGCCAAAATACGGTCTGTATCCTTGTCTTTGTCGGTCAATGCCGGCTTATCTTCAGGTACTCCGCCAGTATCTTCGCCCATACACTGCACTTCCTTCAATCCACACGGGTCGTAACTCGCTTCCGCTTCATTGACGACATTGTGAATAGTTATAGTGTGTGATTTTGTCAGTATCGAATACGTTGGAAACCATACACAGAAATTGATGAGCGTAAGAATGACTGCTTTTTCAAAGGTGCTTCTTGGTTTCTTAGCGATTCGACGCCACTTCAATGCTTCATCTTCTGCTTTTCGAGCTTTTTGGCTCATAAGTTTGTAATAAAACTTATTACGTGCGTTTTTCATATTATTGAGATAAGCGGGAAATGTGTCCCGTTCACTCACCCGATTTGCCACTAAACTTCGATTGTAAGAG
The DNA here is from genome assembly GCA_041659705.1 of Sphingomonas sp. Lineage (GTDB taxonomy): Bacteria > Pseudomonadota > Alphaproteobacteria > Sphingomonadales > Sphingomonadaceae > Sphingomonas. The sequence goes on along the minus strand of JBAZXU010000012.1, from coordinate 15,222 downwards.
GTTTTCAGTGACTCTTGGCACTCTTACCTATAGATACCGATATATCGTGTCCTACAGGCGTTGTTTTTGTCAGGAGAAGAGGAGTGGACTCAAGTTTATATTTGTTCCCTCTTCATTCACCTTTTTTAAGTATACTCTATCTTTACTAGGTTGTCAAGGTTTACTAGATTAACTAGGTTGTTACTCCATTGAGTCGAGTATTTTGTGGCATTCTCCGAGGAGATTGAGCGCATAATCAAGGTCTTCAATGGTTGCTGTTATCTCCGGGTCTGTTTCTTCGTTCATAATTTTATTTTATAAGGTCAAGCTTATCCTCCCATTTTTTTAAAGTTTCCCACGGCTTGTTTGTTCCTTGATAGAACACTTTATGATGATGATCGTCCAGCAAAGGATTCTCCTCTGTGCTGTTTATGTATCGATGCAAACCTGTAATCATAGCCTCCAGTTGTTCCTTACGTGTTATAGGGGTAAAGAGAGTGTTCTTGTAGGTTTGGTAGCGTTCGATTGGTTCTTGTTTTGTATTGAAGCTCATATTATTAGTCTCCTTTACAGTTTATTATTTGTTTTAGAGTATGTTCAACTTTTACTAAGTCTTTTGCCCATTCTATGGTTTTTTCAACATCTTTGTATGCTCCTGGTATTTCGTCAATGAGAACACTCGATTCTCGGTATTCAATCCCTTCCATTGATTTCTTGAGGTCTTCCAAATTGAAAGTTTTTGATGCTTTTTTTCGACTCATTTTTCGACCTGCGCCGTGCGGTGCAGAACAGAATGATTCTTCATTCCCAAGCCCTGAAACGATATAACTATTCGTTCCCATAGAACCAGGTATCATCGATTTCTTACCGATACTCGCTTCAATCGCTCCTTTTCTAGTTATCCAAGCATTACCTCCTAGGTGGTTTTCAATCTGTGTGAAGTTATGATGACAATTTATTCTTTCAACCTCAAACTCTGATTGATGTCCATTTTCTCCATAAACCGCGAAGCTAATATCTTTCAAAACCCTGTCCATCATCTCATCTCGGTTTAACAGTGCGAAGTGCTGTGACCAGTGCAAGTCAGTGAGGTAATCATCAAACATTTTACTCCCGATCGGAAAATACGCTAAGTCTTTATCGGGTAAAGTTACGAACATATTTTCACATAAATCTTGTGCCTTTTTGATATAAGCGTTACCAACTTTATTTCCAACACCACGACTTCCGCTGTGAAGCGTAACCCAAATAGTCTCTGTTTCGTCTACACATATTTCTATAAAGTGGTTTCCGCCACCAAGAGTTCCTAATTGTTCTTGCCAATTTCCTTTTACTTCTCCCGTGTGCGGTAAGGCTTCCAGTTCATCAATTCTTTTTTGAGCTGTTTCGGTTATTTTCTTATTGAACCTTCCCATACTCATAGGGACACTTTTTTCTATGCTTTCACGCAACTTTGCAAGGTCTCCAAGTTGTTCCTTTTTAAGATTCGTTTTCACAGCTATCATTCCGCATCCTATATCAACCCCGACCGCTGCAGGAATAATTGCCCCCTGAGTAGCAAGAACGGTACCTACAGTAGAACCTTTCCCGTAGTGTACATCAGGCATAACCGCAATGTGCCGGAAGATGAAAGGCATTGAAGCTGTATTTTTAATCTGATTCTGCGCCTCAACTTCTATTTCTTCCCAAGGAATAAATGTTTTAATCTTCTCCATATTTTTAATCTTACTTATTTAATTTCAATAAAAGTGTACTCATTCCGGGGTTGTAACTACACCCGTTTGCTATGAATAACACTTTTCTCCATTTTCACCGAGATAATACATCATATCTCCATCTTCTTCTTGTTTTGATGACATTGGGAGAGCCTCTTTGTTCTCAACTTCTCGCACTCTCTCTATTTTTTTAACCACTCCTCCCCATTCACTTTTTGACTCTTCAAGCATTTGTTTTGCCTCGATAAGCTTCATAGCCTCTCTTTTCGCGGATTGCAAGCAAGCTATTCTGTACTCCGCTTCTTTGAGTTCTGTTTGTTCTTGCGGGGAAAGAAGCATATAGTTTTCAGTTCTTGCTACCCGTAACATCTCAGCCGAACCTGTATGAAACCCTATGCGCGAGATTGATTTTCGGTTTATTCTCTGAACGCCCAGTGTAAATTCTTCTGCCCCTTTATCCCATAAGGCGAGGAAATTGGCGTATTGTCCCGGAGTGAGAAGTATCGTATCCCCATTGAAGAGGTGTATTGCGTATGGTGTCATAAACTCATATCGATTACGGCAACCTTTCTTTGATTGCCAGCGGATAAAATCTTACCTACATTCTTGTAAACCCACTGCATAGAGGATGAATTACCGCGGATATACTTGTCAGGACTATCTTTTGCCATCCTAAAAAGTGCTTGTACCCCTGTAACACATTCCTGCGCTGTTGGTTCTCTGTCGTGTTTCTTCTTGTAAATTTCAGGCATCTTGCTATCAAGGAAGAGCTTAGCCCACTGGCGACGCTTCCCCACGGGTTCATCGATTATGGGTATAACTGCTTCGATTGCCTTGATGACAATGGTGATATCTTTTCTGGGAAGTTTTTTAGGTTTGACGGTTTCCGTCTTCTCCGTAGGAGAATCAAATCTTATTATATCTTTCTTATTTAATAACTCTTTCTTCTTCTGTGCACCTGTGGGTGACACGTAGGTGTCATTGGTGGGTGACACCGTGTCATCTGTGAGTGACACCCTATCACCTGTGGGTGACACCTTCGCGAATATTACCAGTGGTATGATTTCTTTTCGTATTCTCCGACCATTATCTGAAAAAATCCTTTGTATATAGCCTTTTTCTTCTAATCTTGTAAGTGAGTTTCTAACTGTTCCAGAAGTTGTCTTTGCTAAAATTGCCAGTGTAGTGTTTGAAGTCGTACACCTCTGCATTTTTAGCTTCGAAAACCAGTAAATTATTCCATATAATCTCTCGTCAACAAGTCCAATATCCTTATCATCAAGCAAAATATATGGTATAATAAGGAAGTCAGGGAGTATTATTTGAGCCATATCATTTCTGTGTTTCTTTGCGGATTATTTTTAAAATGAGCAGTTTTAAAGCATCATTTGTTCCGTATACCTCTGCCTCCATAATGTTTTTGACTTCCTCATCCACTGCTTCTTCCCACCAAAACTTTTCTATTTCGTCCATATTTGTTATATTTACCAATTAAAAAAACCCTTGAGCACCAACCCAGCTTTTACACTGGGGCGGTATTCAAGAGTTTCGTATACATTAAATTCCGCTCTTGATGCTCCTAACTTTAAAAGCTGTTAGCGCTTATGTTCCCAGTATAGCACACTGCTCTACGCCTTGTCAAGCATTTGCAAAGAAGAGGGGAATATGCTATACTGTAAGAGTAATAACTTGACACTGAAGATGAGTCCATTCTGTCAAGTGTGGGCTCTTTTTTGGGAAAATATATGAAAGAGATACCTTTAACAAAAGGAAAAGTAGCCTTAGTGGATGATGATGATTTTGACGAATTATCGAAGTTTAAGTGGTTTTTTAGCAAGGGATATGCTCTAAAATCAGAAGATAGGTATAGCACAGAAATAATTATGCATAGGCGTATTATGAATGCACCCGATGGAATGGATACAGACCATATCAACCATAACGGACTGGATAATCGAAGAGAAAATTTGAGAGTTTGTACTCGTTCTGAAAATTTGATGAACAGAGGAAAACTAAAGAATAATACATCAGGATATAAGGGTGTTAGTTGGAATAAAAATAGTAAAAAATGGCAGACTCATATAAGGGTTAATGGAAAAAAAATTTATCTAGGTAATTTTAAAGACAAAGAAGAAGCATATAAAGCTTATTGCGATGCAAGTATAAAATATCACGGAGACTTTTCAAAGGTATGAGAAAGAAACACATTTTTATTCAAGACACCGGTATTTTTGTGGATGAATTTGTTGTTGCTGTCGGATGTACTGAAAAAGATATACGACAATTCGCCAAAAAAGAGAAGTTGAAAAAGGAGTTGTTTTTAGATGTAGTGTTTGAGGATGATTTTAAAGAAATAGTATCGTCTGACTCTGCTTATACCATTTACAATAAAGAGTTTAATAATGTCGTACTTGTAAATCTATCTAAAAATGATGACTCTTGGGACTTTCTCACATCTCTTTTGCATGAAGTTGTCCACGTTGTCCAAAGAATCGAGATAAGAAAAGGACTCCAAAAGGAAGATGAAGCAAGAGCATATCTTACCGAATATCTCTTCACAAATATCAGACGTAAAATTTACGCAGGTAAACATTCAATAAAATAACACAAGGTACTTATAAGCAAAAAATATGAAATATAGAAAGAAGCCAGTGGTGATTGATGCTATCCAATGGACGGGGAAAAACTTTCAGGAAATAGAAAAACTTTTAGAACTTGGTGATGGTAAGCGTTCAATAAGTTATGGAAATCAAGTTGACTATCTTGAGATTCACACATTAGAGGGAACTATGAAAGCAAATAAAGGTGATTTTGTCATTAAAGGCGTTTCTGGTGAACTCTACCCGTGCAAACCTGATATTTTTGAAAAAACTTACGAAAAGTTTTCTCTTGACAATAAGGTAAAATAAATGTAGAGTGTGGATACTATGAAAGATGAAAATCCCCCTGCTATCAGGGAAAATACAGGAAATAGGAATCCTGATGGAACTTTTCCTAAAGGTGTAAGCGGAAATCCTTCTGGACGCCCTCGTGGAACTATGAAGGATTATTTGCGTCGGAAATTTATGGAGATGACGGACGAAGCTAAAGAAGAATTTTTGAAAGGTGTTTCTCCTGAAATGCAGATAAAACTAGCTGAAGGAATGCCAAAACAGGACGTTGAACAGAGTGGAGAAGTTGGATTAGTTATTAAACAAGTGAAGTATGGAGATAACGATACCTTATAAATTTTTTCCACGCCCATACCAGCTTAATCTTCTCAAAGCACTCGATTCAGGAATGAAGCGTGCTGTGTGGTGTGCTCATCGCCGTTCTGGGAAAGATAAAGTGTGTTGGAATTATCTTATCAAGCGTGCTATCGGTGAAGTCGGTACTTATTTTTATTTCCTCCCGACATTCAGTCAGGCGAAACGTGTTGTTTGGGACAATATCGACAATGATGAGTTCCACATGCTCAGTCATATCCCACCTGAAATCACCAAACAAAAGAACAAAAGCGAATTGAGCATAGAGCTTATCAACGGATCGGTCATCCAGCTCATCGCCGCCGATACATTCGAGAAATCAAACGTCGGAACGAACCCGAAAGGTGTGGTGTTCTCCGAGTATTCCATCTCTAATCCGAACGTATGGAACTTTGTGAGACCAATTCTTTTGGTGAACGGAGGGTGGGCGATATTCAATTTCACTCCCCGAGGAATGAACCACGCTTTTAAACTGCTACAAATAGCCAAAGAGAATCCGAAAGAGTGGTTTTATGAAGTGCTGACAATCGAGGATACCGGAGTGATAACCAAAGAAGAATACGAAGGAGAGATACGACAAGGAATGCCTCAGGATTTGGCGGAACAGGAATTCTATTGCAAATTCATCGAAGGAGCTTCAAGTGTTTTCAGAAAAGTTGATGAGGCTGTAAGGGCGAGTGAGTCGGACATCGGACTGAAACCGTTTCGAAGGTATCAACTCGGAATCGATCTCGCCAAGCATCAGGATTATACGGTCATTACCGTCACTGATCTGCATACGTTCGATATCGTCAAACAGATATCTTTCAACAAAATCGACTGGAACGAGCAAAAAGAAATCATCGTTAAAGAGGTGAAGTATTGGAATAAAGGCAAAACGTGGATGGACTCGACCGGTATCGGTGACCCGATTATTGATGACCTCAAACGCCAAGGACTGATCATAGAACCGTTTCATTTCACCGAGACGAGTCGAGAACAACTGCTGAATAACTTGAAGATTTTACTGGAACAGAATAGAATAAAGATACCAAACGATCAAGAGCTTATCGATCAGCTCAAATCAATGCAGTATGAACTGAACGGACAGAAAGTCAAGATGAAGGTACCGGAAGGACTGCACGATGATAGAATCATGTCGTTGGCATTGTCAGTGTGGGGATTATATGAGAAACTACCGATAAGAGATGTCCGAGAGCTTGACAGACAACGAAGAAAAAATCCTCAAACAACGGGCATAAAATTAAGAATGACTTCATATTGATATGCGAAGTAAGACAAAAACAATAGATGCGTGGACAATCTATCTGTGGCGTAATAACGACGTCGCCGAAGGATGTGCCGCAGTCGTAACCAAAGATGGCATCAAGGAAATGTACCAAAACGGATGGGTTATTGAACCGACTCCTGAAATGAAAAACAATGAAGAGCGACACATGGTATGGCGTGCCAAAGTGAAAGTCAAAAACCTTCTCAATAACACGCTGAACGTGCTAAACTGGTACGGTAAGAAAGTTCTGAACGCCAATGGAGAAATAGATACCGAAAAATTGAGGAACATTGAAGCTCAAACAGCTCTTCAGGCCGCTAAGAATAATGTCGGTATGGAAGATTTATATGCTATTAGAAAGTTTCCAAAAAAAGAAATAAGCATTGAGGAAGCCGTTGAATACGGACTAACTAAAAGAAGATAATGTATGTATAAGATTTCCGATAAAGACGAGCAAATGGTCAAGAGGATTTATGATGAATTCTCCGACATGCGCACGCTTCGAAAAAAACTGTGGAAATACTTCAATGATCGCACCCTTGAAGATTTTGTGGACGATTCGCAACTGCGACTGAACGGGTATGTCCCGACGAAAGAGTCGCAAGGAAAAGAGCAGTGGCAATCGAATGTGTTTCACCCGGTTACACGAAACAAATTCAAAGCTATCCTCGCTGCGGTCGCTCTCGATGTGCCTCAGACACGAATCACCGCTCAAAACGAAAAGAGCCAGCGTGATTACTGGCGTGCCCAAACCATCAAGGAACTCGTGAAGTTCTCGTATGATCAGGACAACAAAGAAGAGCAGGTGTTTTTTGAAGCGTGGGAAGCCTGTGAAAAGGGAACCGTCATCGTGTATGACGGCTACTTACGAGCGAAAGCAAAACGAAAAGTCGTCAAGAGCTTTGATACCATTACAGGAGAAATTGAGACCGAAGAAGAGGAAATCGAAACCGACAGCCAATGTTTCAACCAAATCGTACCGCTGATGAATCTCTACATAGCGGATTTTCACGTGTTTAATATACAGAAACAACCCTCACTGATATGGATTGACCGTATGACGAAAGGCGTGTTTGAAAAAGAATACGGCAAGTATAAAAACGCTCAATATGTTCCCGAATCTGTTCCTAAAACACCGAAAAACGAAGACGACACGTTCTTTACGCATATGTGGCAAGAGAGATGGGACGGCGAAGAGCCTATCGAAGTTTTGAAATACTACAACAAACTCAATGATGAGTTCATCATTCTAGCGAACGGTGTTTTGCTCTTGAACGCCCCGTTGCTTTTGGGAAAGAAAAAGAAATGGTACCCATTCGCCAAGACAGTGTGCGAACCATTCTCAACCGAGTTCTTTTACGGGAATTCCATTCCGAACCTTCTTATGGGAGAGCAGGATGTGATCAATTCCTTGTACAATATGGCTCTCGACAAGACATATAAGTCAATGGCACCGCAACTTCTTATCGGCAATGCCAATAAGGATGATTTTGATCTCGAAGATCAGAACACAACGATCGACACCAAGATATATGTCCAAGATATCAGTCAAGTTCGAGAGATGCCTATCACAGGTGTCAATCAAAGCGATGTGAAGATGATTGAAATCATATCGCGAGGGCTTGATCTCACATCGGTTGACTCCAACCAGCAAGGCGTAGCAGGAAGGGGCGTCACGGCACGTGAAGTGGTGATTGCCAACGAGAATGCGAAAAAACTCAAGGGAATTTTGTATATGTTCCTGACTTCTTTGTGGTTGCAGAAGATAAAACTGCGCATTATGAACATTCTGGTATACTACACCAAACCAAGTGTTCAAAAAATACTCGATAAAGAAGGAAAAGCAAGCAATATCCTTGATGAATATCGTTCATTTACAGTTGATAATGCGGAATTACCGGATCCAAACGGTGAAATGACAAAAGGAACACTTGGCATTCAGATATATCCTGATCAGAAATCGCTTCCGAAGCAATCGGAACTCGATATCCAAGAGATGAAACACACGAAACAAGCCAAAGAAAACTATCAAGTGATAGCTATGACAGCGGATTACCTCGATGATTGGCAGTATGATGTCAAAGTCATATCCGAGTCGGTATTTCAAACAGAATCAAGCCTCTCACAATCGAAAATGGAGGATAAATTGCGTATCCTTGGAGCGTACTTCCCGCAAGTCATCGCTCAAAACGGAGAGAAGCTCGCTAAAGATACCATTACGGCATTTGATGACGATCCCGACGAGTATGAGTTAGCGCCACCACCACCAGCCCCAATTCCGGGAATGCCAGGACAGGCTCCAGTTCCAGGAGCAGATATGGCAACAGCCGGACAGGCAGGAATGCCACCATTACCAGCATAGTTTATGAAAAGATTTAAACTGCTACTTATTAAGTTCCTTGGAAACGACATTTATCAGCCGGAAAGTTTAGATGAGGAAACAATGAACAAATGGCTGATGATGTCGTACCGGGATAACGGGTTCAAGAATTACTACACGATGCGTAAAAAGTATCTCGTGAGCAAAATGGCACTCGGTGTCGAGGGAAAAGAAATGTGGGAGACGCTCGGACGATTGAATGAGCTGAAAGCATTGACCGTCAACATCACGACAGCTTACAAGACTCTTGACAAAAAGAAGAAGAAACTTGCAAGTGAAAAGAAATAACCGTATACTATAGTTGACAATTTATAAACCATCACAAAGCCATTAAGAGGCCAAGGTCTTCCTCTGAATGATTTACGTGATGGTTTATCATTCGAGGTTGACCCTGTTCTCTTAATTGAGACAGGGTTTTTACCATTATGCACGACGTTCGATCTCGTGTTGAAACAAACGAATTAAAAGTATGGAAGATTCCCAAAAAGACTTAAATACGGTAACTGTTACCGATGACGATGGTCAGTCAGAAACAACGGAAAATACTACGGAATCGAAAGATACCGAAGTAGCCGAACTTCAAGAACGTCTGAAAAAGACGGAAGAAGAGCGAGACAACTACAAGACAGGTTTGCTCAAGTTGAAAAAAACCGATAGAACTCTCGAAGCGAAGAAAGATACCACTGTTCGTTCATTGGATCAGCAAGATGAAGACGCTGATTGGGATGATGATTCCAAGAAATTCCAAAAACAGACTCTTTCCAAAGCTGAGAAGGTAGCCCAAAAGGCAGCCGAGAGTGTATATCAGAAAGCCAACGAAAAACAGGCTATCAACAGTTTTCTCGAACAATATCCGGATTTTCAGTCTGATGAAGAATGGCAAGAGATTCTGTCGAACTATAACCCGAAAAATGGAAAGGATAGCGTTTCCAATATCATGAAAGACCTTGAACGCGCGCGAATAAATGTCTTGTATGAAAAAGGAGACCTTGAGAAACTTTCCGTTGAAGCGGAGAATCGCGGTAAACAAAGAGGCTATGCCGAAGGTATGCACGCGGATCTTATGACTTCAGGAGGAACTCGACAGAAATCTTCTAACAAGGACGGCAAGGAAATATCCGACGGAGCTCGCGCATTGGCGACAAAGTTTCGGATAGATCCAAAGAAATTGGCTCAGGAAGATGATTCCAACAGAGCTACTATAAGTTTTTAATTAAAATGCAATGGCAGTAAAACACTTGAGGGGGAAATTCGCTATCGAATGGTACCCAAAAACAGCAAGCACCGCCTACACGCTGAACGACATGGTTGAGATTCTCACCACGGCAGCGGGAGTCGGTACACTTGCAAAAGTTACGAGTTCTTCCACGAAGATTCTCGGACTGATTCAGAAGACTATCGCATCAACTGACAGCGATTACGCATCCGCTTCATTGGTTCCAGTGCTCGTTCCTGAAGTAAACACCGAGTTCGAGTTTGATGTTTCAACCGGAACGGCTGCTACAACCGATATCGGAGAAATGATTGACGCTGACGATGAAAACTCTGTCGATGTCAACGCTTACACCGTCGGTGTAGTCGAAGTCACCGGCATCGTATCGACGACAAAGATCATCGGTAAGATCGCCAAGAAGAGCGGAGTCGCAGTAGGAGTCACAGCATAAATTAACCAGTAATTCAAAAGCAATGATTTTAACAACTCAATTTAACGACGTGGTAAACTAATTCTCTGCCTCGTCGGTAAACGAATCTTTCCTGATTAATGGCGGAACTCCTGCAGAGGACAACGCTCAGCAAGCAACGAAAGTGTGCAGCTGCAACGACTGAGTGGAAAGAAATGAAGATTCTGCTCTTTGACAATTATATAGTGTAGTGGTAAAATGGTTTTATGACAATGTTAAATAAAAAACATAGTGATGAAACTAAGCAAAAAATCCAAGCGAAACTTCTTGGGAGGTGTTGGAAGCCTGTTAGATTGTGCTTAATTTGTGGAGAAGATGGAGTAAGACCTGGTAGAAAATATTGTTCCGAGGAATGCTATGGCATATCTCGTAAAGGAATAATAACCTGGATGAAGGGAAAAACTCATACAGATAAGTCTAGAAGTAAAATTAGCAAATCTCATAAAGGAAAGACTCCTCATAATTACGGAAAACCTAACTATAAAGGACGAGGAGAAAACTGTCATCTTTGGAAAGGTGGACTAACAAAAGAAGGCGTAAGGATACGGACAAGTATTGAGTATAAAAATTGGAGGCGATTAGTCTTCAGTAGAGATAATTTTACCTGTCAAGATTGTGGAAAGCGAGGTGGAGAGAAACATGCTCATCACATCAAAGATTTTGCTACCAATCCGGAATTGAGATTCGATGTATCAAACGGAATTACACTATGCCCTGAATGTCACAAAAAAACGGATAATTATCCAAAGAATCTTCATTAAGCAACAGTCTGAGCAACGACTATAACAAAATGAAATCGTTGAGAGAAACCTGAAGCGGTTTTTCCCCTATATTTTAGGAGTAACAAAGTGAAAGAATGCCAAAGTGCAGTGGAGGGAAGGCTTTATGGCTGTTCCTAAAGCGGCTCGGCAGATGTACGACGTGACTTCTACGGATGTTATGACGTCAGAACACTCCATCATCGACGGTTACGGCTTTGCAAAGCGAAAGCAACAGGGTCAAAACTACACCTACGGTTCTATCAAACAAGGATATACCTTGAACCTTTCTCAGACTCGTATCGGTCTTATGGACGCGATTACGTGGGAAATGCGAAAGTTTGACAAGTATCGAGAAATCGACAAGAAAATGCGAGCACTCGGTGAAACGACTGCAAAGCGTATCGAACTCGATCTCACCCACCTGTTCACATTCGGTATGAGCGCAGCCTCGTACACGAACATGGACACCGAAACGATAGCTACAACCAGTGCTGACGGTCAGAATATCTTTGACACCGACCACACGATTACCGGTGGTTCAGATACATATTCCAACCTCATCACCACAGCGTTTAGCCGTGCAGGTCTTGAAGAGGCTGAAAACAAGTTCAATACTTTCGTTGACAACAACGGAAATATCGTCTTGGTTGAGCCTGACACCATCATCACAGGACGCAACGTGACCATTCAGAACTCCGTCAAGGAATTCCTCAAGTCTACGCTCGTTCCTGATGAAGCCAACAACGCGACTAACGTCTACTCTGGAAAATACAAGCACTTGGTGCTTCCTTTCCTTGGAACAACCGCTGCTGGTGCTCCTACGACTTCGTACGACAACTACTGGATGCTTGCAGACTTGAAGCATAAAGACGCGTTGTGCGAGATTTCCGAAGAGCCTACATTTACCGCGCCTACTATGGGTGGTAACGGTGAAGACTTCGAAACGGACGACTGGAAGTTCAAGAGCTCCGCATGTTACGACTACGGTGTGCTCGACTTCAAATGGATCGTTGGTTCGACTGGTGCAACTTCTTAATTGACCTAATCGGGGCGGGATTGACGCCGTAAGGTAGGAATCCCGAAAGGGACTATATACCCGCCCCTCACAACACTATGTCAAGCGTATCCGAACTCAAGAGTTTCATGGTGAAGCAGTCTATTTTAACGGAATCGAAAACATTGACGGATTCAGACTCCGGTCGAACATTCTTTTTGAATGTCGCTGGAGGATTGACCGTTACGCTTCCGAGTCCTCGTGCCGGAGTACGATTCGAATTCATCGTTAAAACAGCTCCAACGACAGCCTACATCATCACTTCAGCCACCAATATAATCGTAGGAGGGATTTACACATCCGATATCAATGCGGAGGCGGATTCTGACTTCGAGACAAGCGGTGTTGACGTAATCACCTTCACAGCCAATCGGGCGAAAGTCGGTGATCGTGTCGAGATTGAATCTGATGGTACCAACTGGTTTGTCAGGGGATTCTGCGGAATAAATGAAGCAATAACACTAAGTTAATAACTGAGCCAAGTTTGACGCAAGGGTGATTCCTTGTAGGAAAGCAATCATATATACTGGCTCTTAAAAATCATTATGGGTAGAGCAACACAATTCAAGAACTTCATGGTAAAGCCAAGGACGCTCACCGCCGTTACCTCGCTTTCAGAAGCTGATTGCGGAAAGACTATTTTCCTCAATTCAACAACTGAATTTGAAGTAACGCTTCCAAAAGTCAAAGCCGGTCTTAACTTCAATTTCGTCGTGAAAGCGGCTCCGTCGGGAGCAAGCTACACGATCGTTACGAACGAGGGAACTCCTTTGATGTTTGGTCAGGTGTTCACCACGGATGTCAACGCCGAGAATGACAGCGATCTCAATATTACCGCCGCTCAAAAATTCACGTTCGTGGATGGTGTGGCTGTTGTAGGAGATAGCGCGAAGTTTGTCAGTGATGGTACTTATTGGTATGTACAAGGGTTTTGTTCCGTCTATAACGGAGAAACAATCACTCTTTCACAATCAGTTTCACCTTCAGTGTCTCCTTCGGTCAGCCCGTCGGCATCTCCTTCGGTTTCTGTCTCGATCTCGCCTTCGGTGTCTGTATCGATTTCACCGTCGATATCTCCATCGGTCTCGAAATCTATCAGTCCGTCGGTATCGACTTCACTCAGTCCGAGTGTCAGTCCTTCGGTGTCTGTATCGAAGAGTCCTTCGGTATCACCTTCGATTTCACCATCTGTTTCTTAGTTTATACGGTGGGCTTCTACAGAGCCTACCTATAAGCCAATAAGCATAACAATATGGGATCACCAAACTGGTCAAAGATACCATTCGATAAGATGCCTCAATGGAAAAAAGAGGAAATTCTAGCGAAATCAAGAAAAGATATACAGGTTTTAGAGAACGATTTAAAAACTAATTTGACCTGCGATGTGTGTCAAAGAGAAGCTAAGAGTTTAGCCGGACTTGTTGCGCATAAGCGATCACATAAATAATATTATGACTAAATTTTATCCATCACAAAAAGAAATTCTTCTAAACGAAGACGGTTCAGTAAGGTTTAACGGTGGTGTTGCAGACGGTGAGGCTGTTGAAGCCGATCCTATCCTTGTTGGTGGAGAATACAATGCAGAAGCACCAACTTACCAGAATGGTTCACAAACAACTCTTCAGCAAGACAGAAGAGGAAATCTTAAAACAGTCGGTAGCTCTGTATATAATGCAACCGCTCCTACGTTAGCCAATGGCGAGGTAGCTACTCAGCAATTAGATGTCAACGGAAATCTTAAGGCAACTCTCGCAACAGCAATCGCAGGTGAAGACCTCACGAATGACGTGTTGAAGGTGGAACAGAGATATAGTTATGCATACTGTGTAGCTGATACACTGGTAAAAACAGGGGCTGGGTTCTTGCATACTCTGACATTCAGTCCCACTGATGCCGCCGCTACGGCAGGGACGATATTTGTCTACGATAAGACAACCGAAGCGACTCCGACTATATTCTCGTACACTATTCCAGCAGCTGCTCTGGTTCCCGTAACTGTAACCCTCGATGTAAGTTTCACTACCGGTCTTTATATTGGCTTCACAACGACAGCAGACGTTGCTGTTACTGTGAGCTACAGATAAATTATGTCAAGAAATATAATAATAGCAGAAAATTGTTTGATGCTTGATGGATCCGGTGACTATGTGGTCACTCCGATTACCCCTGGAGTTGGACCTCTTTCTGTCGCTGTTTGGGTAAAGAGATATGCCACAGGTGGGGTAAATAATGACAGAATATTTGATTGTTTTGATGGCGCTCCAACAAATGGGTTCGCCTTGAGACAGCCGAACGGTGGAAAAGGTTTTAATTTTGATGTGTATAACAACGGTGCATTGCAAGCAACTCCAGCAACAGGCGATTTGGAATTGAATCGCTGGTATCACATCGTTTGTACTTTCGCTACTAATTCAGTAAAGATATATGTTAATGGAGTGCAAGTTGGTGCAACAGATACATCGTGTACTTTGACACAAACGACAAGTGTTTTGCGAATTGGTACCCGATTAGGAGAAGCTGCCTCTTATTTCTTTGGGATGCTTAAAGACTTCCTGTATTACGACAGAGTTCTTACCCTGACAGAAATAGAAAATCTCTATTACAGTAGAACTATTCCAACTACACCAGTCATTTACTACAAGTTCAATAACGACGCATTGGATTCCTCTGGTAATGGTAACAATGGAACACTCACCGGAGCAACATACGGTGTATTTAATTCACCTAGATTATCAGTGTAATGTCCAGAAGTAATAAAGCACTAAATTTCGCAAGTGACGCTGCCAATAGGGTTGTTATTACAGATGCATCAATTCTTCGACCAGATGCGACAAATATCTTCTCGTGGTGTAATTGGTTCTATTTGTTCAGTACAAACAATAATTTACTACCAAGGTTTGTAGAAAAAGGTGCTCATTACACCTGTATTATGGGTGACCAAACAGTGGGGACAGTCCATAACAGAGTAGCTCTGGAAGTTCAAGCGACTGGAACAGTTGTAGAATACTGGGGGTCCACGAAGATTCAGCCGAACAGATGGTATCACATTGCCACCACATTCAATGATGGTGAGTGCCAGCACTACCTGAACGGAGTTAAAGAATCTATGGTAGTCATAAATAACGCTCTTCCGTAC
>JBAZXU010000011.1:0-64006 GCA_041659705.1 Sphingomonas sp. | reverse complement strand
TATCATCCGCACCGCACGGGCGCGTATCTCGGGTGAAAACTTGTTCGTTGTCTTGCTCATACAGGCTCCGCCTTCTCAGGAGTTGGAGCCTCCGACAATCCCGGTGCGGTTCAAATGGTATGACGATGTGGTTGGATCGCCAGTGTCGATCGATATCGATCTTGGTGCAATAGTGGCCGTCGATACTGTTTATCTTGGCTATACGATAGCAGCGGCAGATGCGAGCTGGACGATTAATGCTGGCGCCGAGGGCTATATGGACCAAGTGCTCAAAGACTCTGGCGCTTTGCGTGTCTTCGATCGAGCCGGCCGTGTGCCGGCGCGCACCCACGCTTTTTGGACTGGAGCAGTGGCTAATGTGCGTTTTTTAAGACTGACGCTGTATCAGCCTAGCGGATCGGCCGCATTAAGCGCGGGCATACTCATGGTCGGCCGCTCTTGGCGACCGGCATATAATATCCAGTTCGGGGGCGGGCGGCGTGTCATTGACACGGGCACCGTCGCTGCGCTGCCGGACGGCGGTTTTGGCACGGTTGAAGGCGTTCGAAAACGCGAGTTTAGCTGGACGCTAGGCGATTTATCTAGCGACGAGATCGATAGCCTGGAAGATCTGGTACTTGATCATGGCGAGACCAACCCTGTCCTCGTCGTTGAGCAGCCGGATGCGGCGATCGGGCAGCGCGCGGGCATCCACTATGGCCTTTTTGTCGCGCTAAAGGCGTTCGAACGCAAAAATGCAGCACAGACAGCACAGCAATTTGTGCTTGAAGAATGGATTTAACCGGAGGCTGGAAATGGCAGTTATATTTGATTTTGTAGGCGATGGTACGGCAGAGAGCGCTGCGATGATCGGCAAAGCGGGCAATATTGTGCGTGTCAGGGTGGCCGAGACTGTCGGCAGCGCCAAGCTGCAAGCAAAAATCATTGCGGATGGCATCACGACGCTGGTCGATATCGACGAGTTTGATCTCTGGGAGAGCCCGGCGCGCCCAGAAGATGTCATCTCCATAGTTTACAATGGGCAAGGCAACCCGGCGTCGCGTGCCAGCGGCATCATCGAGGAGGAGGATGCTGGCAGCCTAGATGCATCCACCCGTGAGTATGCTCCGAGCAATGGGTATCACATCCCTGTTGGAGCATCTCCAAGCATATTGCCGCTTGCAGGCAATCTTGCCTTAGCTGCGTCGCGCGAGGTCAGGCTGCGAGCGTCAACGTCGTGCTGGGTGAGATTTGCCACGGCTGGGACCGGGCAGGATGCATCGCGGCCTTTTGCCCCATCCGCAACATCATCTATGCCTTTGGACGCTAACCAGCCTGAGGTTTTGCGCATCCCGGCAAATTGCACACACATCAGCGCCATAAGGGATACGGTTGACGGCACGCTCACATTGACGCCGGTGGCCTGATGTTGATCAGAGCTGGCCTCCCAGGCGCAGTTGGGATGATCGCAGGATTGCGGCCTGCGGATGTCTCTCCCTCAACCCATCAGATCACAGGCACCCCAACAGACGCCACAATCGGTCAGCCGTACAGCTTTACCTTTGGCGGTCCCTCGTCGCTCAGTCTCGATGCCGCGTCAGCGGCAATACTGGCGGATTACGCCATTGTGCTGGCCGGTAATACTCTCTCCTCAGCAAGCGTGGTGCAGCCATGACAGATTTTGTTGCAAACCCAGCTACTGCGCAGGCGGTAATCAACGCCTCCTCCGATGGCGATACGATCATCCTCGATCCATCTGACGCCTATGGCGTGCTCACCGTAACGGGCAAGCAGGGCCTGACCCTGCGTGCATCGGTGCCGACCGTACCAGAGGGTGTCCCCGGTTTTGCGGGCAACCACCCGGCACGTGGCACAAGGTCTGTCACCATACGCCGTTTGCTGCTGGTCAACTCGTCGGACTGCGTGTTTGAGGACTTGCATTTTAGGTGCACGGCGTATCCTGACACGGTCACCGGTGAGCGATGGGCGGACTATCCAGAGTACTGCCCCACATTTTCGAGCCGCGATGACAGCCAGGCCAGCGCAATCGTGCAGGCTGACAATGTGTCGCACCACCCTGTCTTTACGCGCTGCCAATTTTCGTGGGGCCGTGGCAATGGCGCAGCACAGGTGCCATTTGACCCAACCGATGAGACGTACCCAGAGTACCAATCAGGCCACTGGGCCAGTGACTATTACAACAGCCCCGGACGCGAGGACCCGTATCAGCCCTGGTGGATACGCGATGATGGTGGCGCGGGCACGATTGCCCCCAATGGCCGGGCGTACAACCCGATTGGCCTTGGCCCGGCCGGGTTTTATCACTTGTCGTCGGGCAGCTCGCCTTACGGAGCGCGCGCAGCGGAGTTTCATGCCTGCGATTTTGCAGATTTGACCAGTGCTATTATCTCCAACAGCCGTGGCGGCAAGCTGATTATCGATCAGGTCTGGTTTCGCCGCATCTACAAGGATTTTATCGGAGGTGGCACCGTACAAGGCTCAGCCTTGACGCCTGATGGGTGGCAGATCACGCGCAGCATCGCTGAGCACCAGTTTAGTCAGCCTAGCGACGCGTCAAACGCACATGGAGATTTGTTCCAGCACAATAATTACCGCACCGGCTTGCCGAGATTTAACGACATCGAGGTTGGCCGGTTATTTTATCTGCGCCGCCCTGATGACCGGGGCGACGGCAACCAATCCATATTTTTTGCTGGACCGGGCAGCCATCTGGCAATCAACAACTGTGTCTATGTCGACCCGTTTGTCCATGACCTGATGCTGGTCAATGGCGGCACAAATAAGGGCATCCATTTTTTTCCTGCCGAGGACGGAGACTTTGCCTATAATCAGGCGATAGGCAGGCCGACCGCAGCTAACGTGACGGCAAGTGACATTAATGTCACGGCTCTGCCGGGGGCTAATGGGGGTCGCACGAGGCTGCTCAACAACGTCTCGGACGTGATCACCATTCTACCCAACAGTGCACCGTACGGCAATGTCCTTGTCGGCAACAGCTACACCACGATTGCGGCTACAGACCTGATGACCGGGCCGTTTCCGCCTGCGCCGGACACCGCGGCCGCATGGTTTGCTGCGTTACAGCGCAAACCCGCCTATGCGGGCAAAGGGCCAAGGTGGTCGGGCCTTGAGGCATTTGTGATCGACCCGCTGCGATATGATGACATTGCCCTTTTTGCGGGCTTTGCGGCAAAATCCCCCGTCGCCACATCTGCCGTTGTCGTGTCGGACAAATCAAAACTGCGCGCGCCGCGCGATGGCACGAGCATTGGCTTGTCGGTCGATATCGGAGAGTACCAGCTGACCGACCCGGTGACAGGTGACGTGACGCTTGCGTGGCGATCAACGCCATCGACCGGCGATTACGTAGGTCAGGACATCCAGTTGCGCCACACGACCAGCGCGTCAAACAGCACGTCGCTAACGCAGACATTGACGATGACGCATGGCGTACAGGCCACCGCAACAGCGGGCTTTAGGGCGACAACGATATCCGCCAACGCGTATCCGCTAGTGGTGTTTAACGGCACCACCAGCTCATGGACGCGGGCGACCGGAGCAATTGCTGCGGACAGCAGCCTCATGACATTTGCGCTACGTTTTACCCCAAATAATGTGACCGTTACTCAAGACATTTTTAGTTGCGCGTCGACGAGCCGGGCAATGCGTGTGTATATGCTGACAACGACGCGGGTGCGCATCGGCGTGCGCAACGCAGCCGCCGCCGCCATAATGCAACTGGACACGCCAAACCTCACGGCGGGCCATGACTATAGCATCATGGTCTCGTGTGACCTTAGCAGCGCGGCTCCGGTGTTTGTCGGGTACATCATCGACCACACGGCTGGCACGGCCCCTAGTGTCTTGACGGCCACCATACTCAGCCAAGGCACTATCCAGTGGTCCTTTAACGCCGCCTGGAATCTTGGTGGCCCCGCCTTGCCGCAGATGCAGCTTGGCATGGTGTATTTTGACCCCACGCGCTTTGTTGATTTTGCGCTACCCGATAATCAGGCACGCATCGTCTCGCCAGACCTCATCGGGGCGGATGGCGCCGGACTTACCGGCACCGCGCCACTGGTGTTTTTTGCGGGCGATGCGGCATTTTATAATGAGGGCACATCCTCCACAAACAACATCAATCTCGGCACCGGATCTGCATGGCGCAAGACTGCGACGGCCAGTGTGACCGCAGGCAACAGCGCTACATGGCCACCGCCACTGGAGATTGCCGCTACGCCGCTTGGCTCCGGCCCCTATCTGGCGGGCGAGATAGTCGACGTGATGCTGCAGCCAGCCGGATACGCTCGTGTAGGCACCATCACCCCAACATTGTTGTCCGGGCAGGGTGACGTGGGCGGCGCGGTGTCACTGCCGGCGGGTACTGATGGAGCCGTGATGCACTACGCACCGGAGCGGGCAGGCAACCACATCATCGGCTTTGCCAACGACCTTGGCTATGGCAACCCGGCAAACATCACTCTGCCGGTCGACCACATCGTGCCGATGAGGCTAAGCGCAGCCGGTGTTCCAGACTATGACACGGCCATACGGGTGGTGGCGTCTTAGTGTGTCTGAGATGCTTCTCAGAGTGCTATAAATGGTCTTGTCAAACACTCTAAAACGTCTTGTCCCGCTACAGCCCTTTTACTGCGCTGCAACCCGCCCCCGCCCTTTGGTCCTGCCCCCTGCCCGCGCTCCGCCGGCAAGCTCCGCTGCTGCAACCCCGCGGCCCAGCAGTGGCGCCAGATATTTACCCGTAAAGCTCTCCGCCACGCCTGCCACCGCCTCAGGCGTACCTTCCGCCACAATGCCACCTCCCTTGACCCCGCCTTCCGGGCCAAGATCAAGCACCCAGTCCGCCGTTTTGATAACGTCGAGATTATGCTCGATAACCACCACGGTGTTCCCCTGCTCCACCAGCGCGTGGAGCACTTCCAGCAGCTTGCGTACATCTTCAAAATGCAGGCCCGTGGTCGGTTCATCGAGAATATAGAGCGTTTGCCCCGTCGCCCTGCGCGACAACTCCTTGGCCAGCTTAACCCGCTGCGCCTCTCCGCCTGAAAGCGTGGTCGCCTGTTGCCCCACCTTTACATAGCCTAGCCCCACCTCGGCCAGCATCGCCATTTTTTCCCGGATCGGCGGCACGGCTTTGAAAAACTCCACCGCGTCTTCAACCGTCATGTCGAGTACATCGGCGATGGAGCAGCCCTTGAACTTCACCTCCAGCGTCTCTCGGTTATATCGCGCGCCCTGGCACACATCACACGTCACATACACATCGGGCAAAAAGTGCATTTCGATCTTGAGCAGCCCGTCGCCCTGGCATGCCTCGCACCGCCCGCCTTTTACGTTGAAGCTGAACCGGCCCGGCTTATAACCGCGCGCCTGCGCCTCTGGCAGCCCGGCAAACCAGTCGCGAATTTGCGTAAACGCCCCCGTATAGGTTGCCGGGTTGGAACGCGGCGTGCGCCCAATGGGCGACTGGTCGATGTCGATCACCTTGTCGAGATATTGCAGACCAACGATTTTTTCGTGCTTGCCCGCAACCACGCGCGCGCCGTTCAGCGTGCGGGCAGCCGCTGCATAAAGCGTGTCGATGGTAAAGCTCGATTTGCCGCTGCCAGAAACGCCAGTGACGCAGGTAAAAGTACCTAGCGGAATGCTGGCGGTTACGCCGCGCAGGTTATTCGCGGTCGCGCCGTGAACGGTGAGCTTTTTGCCATTACCCTTGCGGCGTCTGGCGGGCACGGGCACTGCGCGCGTACCGTTCAGATAATCGGCGGTAATGCTCGTCTTGCTCGCCAGCAACTCCTCCAGCGTGCCGTGCGCCACCACCGACCCGCCATGAACACCCGCGCCCGGCCCCATGTCGATCACATAATCGGCCGTGCGGATCGCGTCTTCATCATGCTCGACCACCAGCACGGTGTTACCCAGATCTCGCAGCCGGCGGAGCGTTGCGAGCAGCATGTCATTGTCGCGCTGATGCAGGCCAATGGACGGCTCGTCGAGCACATACAGCACGCCCGACAGGCCCGACCCGATCTGGCTTGCCAGCCGGATGCGCTGGCTCTCCCCGCCCGACAAGGTGCCCGATGTCCGGTCGAGGTTCAGATAATCTAGCCCGACATTGTTGAGAAACCCCAACCGCTCCAAAATTTCCTTCAAAATGCGCTCGGCAATCGCCCGTTGCTGCGCGCTCAGCGCATCCGGTATCGCCTGAAACCAGGCAAGTGCATCTACAACCGACAGCCGTGTGACCGACGAGATGTCGCGCATACCAATCTTCACGGCCAGCGCTTCGGGCTTGAGCCGCGCACCGCTGCACACTTCGCACGGCGCGCTTGTCTGATATTTCGACAGCTCCTCGCGCATCCACGCGCTTTCGGTTGCCAGCATCCGTCGGTTAAGGTTGCCGATCACCCCTTCGAATGGCTTTTTCACGTCATAAGATTTACGTCCGTCAATAAAGGTGAGCGTAACCGGTTTGCCGCCCGTACCGTGCAAAATGATGAGCTTTACCTCGCCAGGCAAATCTTCCCACGGCGTGTCGAGCGAAAAGCCAAATTCGCGCGCCAAACTGCCCAGCACCTGCATATAATAGGGCGAGGGCGGGCTGGACTTTGCCCAGGGCACGACAGCACCCTTTTTGATGCTGAGCGCGTGGTTGGGCACCACCAGATCTTCGTCGAACAACAATTTTTCGCCCAGGCCATCGCAGGCAGGGCAGGCCCCTTGCGGCGCGTTGAAGCTGAACAGGCGCGGCTCGATTTCGGCAATAGTGAAGCCCGATACAGGGCAGGCAAATTTTTCGCTGAACACGATGCGGTTAGGCGCAATCCCTGCCCCTTTCATCGCGCCACCATCGCTCACCTCAGCCTCGCGGCCGGGCACCACGCCATCAGCAAGATCGATATATGCAAGGCCCTCAGCCAGCTTCAGCGCGGTTTCAAAACTGTCGGCCAGCCGCGTCGCCTGCTCTGCACCCACCACCAGCCGGTCAACCACCACCTCGATGTCGTGCTTGTATTTTTTATCAAGCGCTGGCGCCTCGTCGATTTCGTGGATCGCGCCGTCAATCCGCACGCGGGTGAAGCCGGCTTTTTGCCACTCGGCCAGTTCCTTGCGATACTCCCCCTTACGCCCACGCACGACGGGGGCGAGCAAATAGATCCGCGTCCCTTCAGGTAGGGCCAGCACCCGGTCGACCATCTGGCTCACCGTTTGCGCGGCAATGGGCAGCCCGGTGGCGGGCGAATATGGGATGCCCACCCGCGCCCAAAGCAGGCGCATATAATCATAAATCTCGGTAACCGTTGCAACGGTGGAGCGCGGGTTGCGGCTGGTGGTTTTTTGCTCGATGCTGATCGCGGGTGACAGGCCCTCGATATGGTCGACATCGGGCTTTTGCATCATCTCCAAAAACTGGCGCGCATAGGCCGACAAACTCTCGACATAGCGCCGCTGCCCCTCGGCATAGATCGTGTCGAAGGCCAGGCTGGATTTGCCTGACCCACTAAGGCCGGTGATCACCGTGAGCGTGTCGCGCGGAATGTCGACGCTTACGTCCTTTAGATTGTGCTCGCGCGCGCCGCGCACCGAAATATGAGTCAGCATGGCCAGTTTGTTCCATATTTGTTCGAAATTTGCAAGCGATCGCTTGTCATTGAAAGGCGAGCTCATATACTGACAAAAACGCGATCGGAACGCTCCATTAAACCGATGATGATCGCGGCCCTGCTTGGCCAGGTAATTGCCCCGCTGCCTGATGTTCCGCAGGAGCCGGGCGGCAAATGGATGGTCGATTATGCGTCAGCCAGTTGCACACTGGCTTGCGACTATGGCACGGGCAATGGGCTGGCGGCTCCCCGGATAGTGGCGGAGCGCACGGGTTGCGCACACAACGTGTATTACCTACATAACGCGCATCGGTATTGGAGGCGAGTTTATGGCCAAGGACAAAAAGCGCAAAATTCCCAAGGAAATTGCGGGCATCAAAATTCCCAAAAAGTTGCGCAAAAAGGGTGAAAAACTGATCAGCGCTGCGCAGTCTCCCCTAGGGCGTGACATGCTGATGTCGGGCATCGCGGCTATGACGGCGGCGGCTGTTTCGCGTGGCATGGCCTCACGCGCAACGGCGCGGCAGGAACATCAACCGCCCGGCGAGCAGGAACATGGCGAGCCTATCGGCCCGAAAGCCTATCATCCCAATTTTTCCAATACAGACCCTGCCGATGCCGGCGCCGAAGCAGCCCGGCAGTTCGTCACGGGCCTTGGCGCTGCTGCCAATGACGCGCTGCGCCGGATGATGACGGAGCGCAGCAAGGGGTAAAATGGTGGTGGGCCGCACAATGGCGCAAATTACTGCGATGGCTGATTATTGACTGCCATGCCCCACGGGAAAATACCGGGCCAATCGCATGTGCAGTAGCGCAATCAGCGCCGGGACCATCAATGTATAATTGTCCGGCATGTTCAGGCAGACTGCCTGCTTCAATCAGCCTCACGCCCAATCGCAAGCCGGGCCCAACGGCGCGCTGAAACACTCAAAACGCGCCGGGCGTCATTTTCACTTAAATATGGATGGGCTTGCCGGTAACAGCCATCGCCGCTTCCTTCAGCGCTTCAGAATGAGTGGGGTGCGCGTGGCAGGTATAGGCAATATCCTCGCTCGTTGCGCCAAATTCCATACCGAGCGCCGCCTCGGCAATCAGCGTGCCCGCAAGCGAAGAAATGATCCACACGCCCAGCACCCGGTCAGACGCAGCATCGGCAATGACCTTCACAAAGCCATCGGTATCGCGATTGGTTTTGGCCCGACTGTTGGCGGCAAAAGGAAATTTGCCGACCTTAATCTCGCCGCGCTCCTTAGCCGCTTCCTCCGTCAGGCCAACTCCGGCGATTTCGGGGTGAGTATAAACGACAGAAGGGATAACGTCGTGATTGATAATGCCCGTCTGCCCGGCAATGTTCTCTGCCACAGCTACGCCTTCATCCTCGGCCTTGTGCGCCAGCATGGGCCCAGGAATGACATCGCCAATCGCCCACACACCCGCAACAGCCGTGCGGAAGCTATGATCGGTCTCAATCTGCCCGCGCGCGTTGGGCGCAAGGCCAATCACTTCCAGCCCCAGCCCATCGACATTCGGCCGCCGCCCGATCGATACGAGCACCGCATCTGCGGAAAGTGTCTGCGCCTCGCCGCCCTTGGCGGGTTCAATCGTCACCGTAGCGGCTTTGCCCTTCACGGCTACGCCCGTCACCTTCATGCCGGTTTTCAGCTCAAAGCCCTGCTTTTTGAAAATGCGGGTCGACTCTTTGCGGATTTCACCGTCAAAGCCGGGCAATATCTGGTCAAGATATTCCACCACCGTCACCTTGGCACCAAGCCTGCGCCACACACTGCCAAGCTCCAGCCCGATTACCCCGCCACCAATGACGACCAGATGCTGTGGCACTTTGGACAGCGCCAGCGCGCCGGTGGAATCAACAACAATCTTCTGGTCAACTTCCACACCGGGCAGCGGTGTAACAGAAGAGCCGGTTGCAATGACAATGTTTTTCGCGGTTACTATTTTGTCGCCCACCGCCACAGTGTTGGCAGCGGTAAAGCGCGCGCGGCCTCTCAGCCAATCGACCTTATTTTTCTTGAACAAAAACTCGATGCCGCCCGTCAGTTCCGCCACCGCTTTGGCTTTTTCCGCCTGCATCTGATCTAGGTTGAGCGACACGCCGCTCAGATCGACACCGAATTTGGAAAGCGCGCCTGACTGTGCCTCTTCGTACAGCTCCGACGCATGCAGCATCGCCTTTGACGGGATGCAGCCGACATTGAGACACGTGCCGCCCAGCGTTTCGCGGCTCTCTACACAAGCGGTGCGCAGGCCAAGCTGTGCCGCGCGGATAGCCGCAACATAACCGCCAGGGCCAGCGCCGATGATCAAAACGTCATAATCGAAATCAGCCATCGTCAAACCCTTTACAAATCGATCAAAATCCGTGTCGGGTCTTCAATCGCGTTTTTCAGCGCGACAAGGAAGGTCACCGCTTCGCGCCCGTCGATCAGCCGGTGGTCATAGCTGAGCGCGAGATACATCATCGGCCGCACCACCACCTGCCCGCCACGCACCACCGGCCTGTCCTCGATGCGATGAAGGCCAAGCACCGCCGATTGCGGCGGGTTGATGATGGGCGTCGACAAAAGCGAGCCAAACACGCCGCCGTTGGAAATGGTGAAGGTGCCGCCGCGCATCTCCTCCATCTTCAGTGTGCCGTCCTTTGCGCGCTTGCCAAAATCGCCAATGGTACGCTCAATTTCTGCAACCGACATTTGGTCCGCATCGCGCACAACAGGCACCACCAACCCGCCGGGGGAGGACACCGCGACCGAAATATCGGCATAATCATGATAGACGATGTCATCCCCGTCGATCGACGCGTTTACCGATGGCACATCCTTCAACGCAAGGCAGGCAGCCTTGGCGAAAAAGCCCATAAAGCCCAGCCGGACGCCGTGCTTTTTCTCAAACAAATCCTTATACTTGTTTCGTGCCTCAATAACCGCGCTCATATCCACGTCGTTAAAAGTAGTGAGCATGGCGGCGGTGTTCTGCGCCTCTTTCAGCCGCTTGGCGATGGTCTGGCGGAGGCGCGTCATCCGCACTCGCTCCTCCTTGCGGTCACCAGAGGCGGATACTCGCGGCGCGGCAGCAGCAGGCGCCGTCACGGCAGGAACGGGTGCTGCGGGCCGTTCTGCCGCTGCAACAACATCGTCCTTGGTCAGCCGGCCATCCTTGCCGGTGCCGGTAATGGTCGACGGGTCAACGCCATGCTCCAGCACCGCACGCCGCACAGAGGGCGACAAGGCGGCTGGTGCAGCCCCCGCCTCAGCGGGTGCCGCCGGCGCGGTTTCCACTATTTTTGCGGGCGCCGCGCCACTTGCCTCGATCGTCGCGATCATCGCGCCAACGAGCACCGTATCGCCCACCTGAACCGCATGCGCACCCATGACACCGGCAACCGGCGACGGCACTTCCACCGACACCTTATCTGTTTCCAGACTGGCAATAGCCTCATCGGCAGCGACCGCATCGCCGGGTTGCTTCAGCCACTCCCCAAGCGTCGCTTCGGTAATCGATTCGCCCAATACGGGTACTTTGACTTCGGTTGCCATGGAGACTTCAACCTTTCCGGGTACGGCGAATTTCTTCGCGAACATTATGGCCTAGTGCGTCGGCAATCAGCGCGCCTTGTTCCATCTGATGGCGCTTCATCAGCCCGGTAGCGGGCGAGGCAGAGGCCGCGCGACCAGCGTAGCGCGGCCGGGCCACCGCGCCACCGGCCTGTGCCAGGCACTCTTCGATGAATGGCTCGACAAAACTCCACGCGCCGTTGTTTTTCGGCTCTTCTTGCGCCCAAACCACATCCTTGAGCCGGGACATACGCTGCAACCGCGCGACAAGCGGCTCGCCAGGAAAAGGATATAGCTGCTCCAGACGCACAATCGCTGTGCTTTTGTCTCCGGCGGCATTGCGCGCTTCCATCAGATCATAGGCGACTTTGCCCGTGCAAAGCACAAGCCGCGTCACCGCCTCATCCTTTGGCGCCCATGGGTCGGAGAGGATGCGCATGAAGTGGCTCTCGCCTTGAAAGTCTTCCGCCTTCGACACGGCAAGCTTGTGCCGGAGCAGCGACTTGGGCGTAAATACAATCAGGGGCTTGCGGAAATTGCGGTGCATCTGCCGCCGCAACAGGTGAAAATAATTGGCAGGCGCAGTGCAGTTTGCCACCTGCATATTATCCTGCGCGCATAGCTGCAAAAACCGTTCGGGCCGGGCCGAGCTATGTTCTGGCCCCTGCCCCTCATAGCCATGGGGCAGCAGCATGACGAGGCCATTGGCCCGCAGCCATTTTGCCTCGCCAGAGGCGATGAACTGGTCGATCATGATCTGCGCGCCGTTCATAAAATCGCCAAACTGCGCTTCCCACAGCACCAGCGTTTTGGGGTCGGCCAGCGCATAGCCATATTCAAAGCCCAGCACGCCATATTCAGAAAGCGGGCTGTCGAGCACTTCGAAAGTGCCGTGCCTGATGGTCGAAAGCGGAATGAACTTGTGCTCGTCGGTCTGATCAACCCACACCGCATGGCGCTGGCTAAAGGTGCCGCGCCCGGAATCCTGGCCCGACAAGCGCACGCCATAACCTTCAGACAAGAGCGCGCCAAAGGCCAGCGCTTCGCCGGTTGCCCAATCGAAATTCTCACCGGATTTGAACATCTCACGCTTGGCGTCGATCACGCGAGCCAGTGTTTTGTGAATCTTCACGCTGTCCGGCACCGTCGTCAGCGTGCGACCAAGGCTGTCGAACAGCTTTTTGTCGATGCCGGTTTCAATGTTGCGCCGCGCGGTTTCGGGGTCGGCTGGCGCGTGCAGGCCCGACCAGCGCCCGGCAAACCAATCCGCCTTGTTGGGCTTGTAGCTTGCGCCCGCCTCAAACTCACCTTCCAGCACTTGCGTGAAATCGGCAATCGCCTTGTCCACCCATGGCTGGTCAATCACGCCCTGCTCGATCAACCGCTTGCCATAAACCTCGCTCACCGGCGGGTGCTTGCGGATGCGGTCATACATTAACGGCTGGGTGAAGCTCGGCTCATCGCCTTCATTGTGGCCAAAGCGGCGATAACACCACATGTCGATCACTATATCGCGCTTGAAGCGCTGGCGAAACTCAATCGCCATTTTGCAAACAAAGGTAACCGCCTCCGGATCATCGCCATTGACGTGAAAAATCGGCGCCTGCACACCCTTGGCCACATCGCTTGGATAAGGGGAGGAACGCGCAAATTGCGGGCTGGTTGTAAAACCAATCTGGTTGTTGATGACAAAATGAATACAACCGCCAGTATTATATCCGCGAATGCCCGAAAAACCCAGGCATTCCCAAACAATTCCCTGCCCGGCAAAAGCCGCATCGCCATGGATGAGCACAGGCAGCGACGCGGTGTGCTCGGCCAGATCCCCCGCGATGGTCTGAATAGCGCGCGTCTTGCCCAAAACCACCGGGTCCGCTGCTTCAAGATGCGAGGGGTTGGCAACCAGCGACATATGCACGTTGATGCCGTCAAACTCCCGGTCGGTGCTGGTGCCAAGGTGATATTTCACATCGCCTGAACCCGCCACGTCATCCGGGTTATCCGATCCACCGCCAAATTCGTGAAAAATCACCCGAAACGGCTTGGCCATCACGTTGGAAAGCACATTCAGCCGCCCGCGATGCGCCATGCCGAAAACAATTTCGCGCACGCCAAACTGGCCGCCATATTTGATGACGCTTTCCAGCGCCGGGATCATGCTCTCGCCGCCATCAAGGCCAAAACGCTTGGTGCCAACATATTTGCGGCCCAAAAATTTTTCCCACTGCTCGGCTTCTATAACCTTGTTGAGGATGGCCTTTTTGCCCAGCGGCGAAAATTCAATAGCCTTGTCCTGCCCCTCCATCCGCTCTTGTAGAAAGCGCCGCTCCTCAACATCGGCGATGTGCATATATTCAAGGCCAACTTTGCCGCAATAATTGCGCCGCAAAATATCAACCACCTGGCGGACAGTGGCCGTCTCCAGCCCCAGCGCGCCACCAATATAGACGGGCTTGTCAAGGTCAGCCCCTGAAAACCCATGATATTCCGGTGTTAAATCCGCCGGCAGCGCCGCCTTGGCGACGCCAAGCGGATCAAGATCAGCCGCCAAATGCCCGCGCACCCGGTAGGTGCGGATGAGCATCATCATGCGGATCGATTCTGCCGCTGCCTGCGTAATATCAACCGCAGAGACAACCGGCGCGCCTTGCGCCTTGGCCGCGCCGCCCTTGGCCGGCTTTGGCGCAGGCTCCATCTGAGTTGGGTCAAGCGCTGCCGTCAACTCGTCTGTTGTGGATTGCGGCCAGTTGGGCTGGCTCCAGCTCGGCATTTGCGCTGTACCTTCCAGCCCCTCAAACAGGCCGCGCCATGCCGGCTCAACGCTATCCGGGCTGGCTTTATACCGGGCATAAAGCGTGTTCAGGAAGGCCGGGCTGACACTGCCCGCAAGCGCTTCAAAATCCTGGCCTTCATAGCCCATCATCGTCGTCCTCATCCGTGTGCCCGCCTTCGCGCAACCAGCCCATGCCACGCAAAGGGAAGCAACTGCGTTCAGCCCTTCAGAACCGCTGCCAGCGTCGAGCCCAGCTCAGACGGGCTGTCTGCCACGCGGATGCCTGCACTTTCCATCGCCGCGATCTTGTCCTCCGCGCCACCCTGGCCGCCAGACACAATCGCACCGGCATGGCCCATGCGGCGCCCCGGAGGCGCGGTGCGCCCGGCGATGAAGCCCGCCATGGGTTTTTTGCGGCCGCGCTTTGCTTCGTCCTTCAAAAACTGCGCAGCTTCCTCTTCCGCCGAGCCGCCAATTTCACCAATCATGATAATCGACTTGGTCTCGTCATCGGCGAGGAAAAGCTCCAGCACGTCGATAAAGTTGGTGCCATTCACCGGGTCGCCGCCAATGCCCACAGCCGTGGTCTGGCCCAAGCCTTCATTGGTCGTCTGGAACACCGCCTCATAGGTGAGCGTGCCCGAACGCGACACCACGCCAACCGAGCCTTTGGAGAAGATGGAGCCGGGCATGATGCCAATTTTGCACTCGCCAGGTGTAAGCACGCCGGGGCAGTTTGGCCCGATAAGCCGCGATTTCGAACCCGACAGCGCGCGCTTAACCTTCACCATGTCGAGCACCGGAATGCCCTCGGTAATGGCAACGATCAGCGGCACCTGCGCGTCAATCGCCTCAAGGATCGAGTCTGCCGCAAAGGGAGGCGGCACATAAATGACAGATGCAGTTGCACCGGTTTTCGCAACAGCTTCCTCAACCGTGTTGAACACGGGCAAACCAATATGCTCCGCCCCGCCTTTGCCTGGCGTAACGCCGCCCACCATTTGCGTGCCATAAGCCAGCGCCTGCTGGGTGTGGAACGTGCCGGTTTCGCCGGTCATCCCCTGAGTAATGACCTTGGTATGCTTGTTGACAAGAATCGACATAGGAAACCTCTTCCAACCCAGATAGTAGAGGCGCCTTGCCCCATAAATTATTAGTTAAGCCAGCGACCCGTCAATCGCCTTGCAGGCCACGAGCAGTTCCTTCACCGCCTCCACCGACACAGCAAGATTGGCCTTCGCCTCGTCGTCGAGCGCAATTTCAACCACCTTTTCCACGCCAGCCGCGCCAATGACGACCGGCACACCGACATAAAGATTGTCCACCCCATATTGCCCTGTCAGGTGCACAGCAGCCGGAAGCACGCGCTTTTCATCACCCAAATAGGCCTGCGCCATCGAAATTGCCGAGGTGGCTGGCGCATAATAAGCCGAACCCGTTTTCAACAGCGCAACAATCTCGCCGCCGCCACTGCGCGTGCGCTTGACGATGGCGTCGATCTTTTCGGCGCTCGAAAAGCCCATTTTGACGAGATCGGGCACCGGAATCCCCGAAACGGTGGAGTAGCTGATGACCGGCACCATCGTGTCGCCATGCCCGCCGAGCACAAAACTCGTCACATCCTTAACCGACACGTTGAATTCATCTGCCAGAAAATGGCTGAAACGCGACGAATCGAGCACACCCGCCATGCCCACCACCTTTTGGTGCGGCAGGCCGGAAAATTCACGCAGCGCCCACACCATCGCGTCAAGCGGATTGGTGATGCAGATGACAAACGCATCGGGCGCGTTGGCGGCAATACCCTCGCCCACCGCCTTCATCACCTTCAGGTTGATGCCGAGCAGATCATCGCGGCTCATGCCAGGCTTGCGGGCTACGCCTGCCGTCACGATGATGACATCGGCGCCTGCAATATCGGCATAATCATTGGTGCCGGTAATCTTTGCGTCAAACCCTTCAACCGGCGCACATTGCGACAGATCGAGCGCCTTGCCCTGCGGCACGCCCTCAACCACGTCAAACAGTACAATGTCGCCAAGCCCTTTCAGCGCAGCGAGATGAGCAAGCGTTCCACCGATATTGCCAGCGCCGATCAGCGCGATCTTTTTGCGAGCCACTTGAAACCTCCGGCTATGGGCGCGGGCCCGCCATCGCGCCCGCAGACCAACGCGGCTTAGGCGCTTTGGCGCGCCGCTGCAACCACCGAAACATCCATCTGCTCAAGTTATATTGCAACTAACTCGCAATAGCATCAACCCTCCCGGCCGCCGGGCGCCCATCAGGTGCGCCACGCCTATCCGCCAAGGCCATGCCCTTTGGCGAGATAGGTTTCGGATTGCATTTCGTTCAACCGCGAGACTGTGCGTTCAAATTCAAAAGCGCCGTCGCCATGCGCATAAAGCGCCTCAGGCGCGGCGTCGGCGGCGGCAATCAGCTTGACGTTATATTCATACAGCGCGTCAACCAGCGTAACGAACCGCGCAGCCTCATTCCGATTTTCTGGCCCAAGCTGCGGAATACCCACCACAAAAACCGTGTGGAACCGCCGCGCAATCGCGAGATAATCGGCAGCGCCGCGTGCCGCGTTGCACAATCGCTTGAAACTGAAGGCGGCAACGCCCTTCAGGCTGCGCGGCACATGCAGCATGCGCGTGCCGCCATCGATGGGGATATCCTCTGCGGGCACATGCACGCCATCTTCCGGCGGAAAATCGGTGAGGCGGAAGAACGCTGCTGACAGCGCCCTGGTGGCCTCAGGGCCATTGGGAACATGCCACATATCCATCCGGCCCAGCCGGTTGCGCCGATAATCCACCGGGCCGTTAAGCCCGATCACCGCCGCCTTTTCCTGTAGCAACGCAATGAACGGCACGAACAATTCCCGGTTCAGCCCGTCTTTGTACAAATCTTGCGGCGGCCGGTTCGAGGTGGCGACAATCGTCAGCCCGCGCGCCCACATCGCCTCAAACAAGCGCGACAATATGGCTGCATCGGCCATATTGTTGACGACCATTTCGTCAAACGCCAGCAGCCGCGCCTCGCCGACCATGGCCATTGCCACCGGACCAATGGGGTCACCCGCCTCTTTTTTGCGCTCTTCGGCAAGGCGGGCATGCACTTCAAGCATGAATTCGTGAAAATGCACCCTGCGTTTGCGGCGGATGTCAACACAACCGAAGAACAAGTCCATCAACATAGATTTGCCGCGGCCAACATCGCCCCACAAATACAGGCCGCGCGGCGGATCGGGCAGCTTGCCCAAGGCGCGCCACAACACCGAGCCGCGCTTTGGCGTCGCCTCCAGTTCGGTGGCAAGCGCGGCAAGCCGCAGCACAGCCTCGGCCTGCTCGGCATCGGGTTTCAACTCACCGGCTGCAACCAGTTTTTGGTAGCGATCGACAACAAAAGTCATCGCGGCTGCGTTATCCAGAGCAGGAAAACCGCGCGCCAGATGGGCACTGCGCGCCCCCAATTGTCAATCAGGCGACCCGCTCCACTTCCAGCTTCTTAATTTCGGCAATCGCCTTGGCGGGTGAAAGCCCCTTGGGGCACACATTGGCGCAATTCATAATCGTGTGGCAGCGATAAAGTCGGAAAGGGTCTTGCAACTCATCAAGCCGCTCCCCGGTCATTTCGTCGCGGCTATCTGCCAGCCAGCGATAAGCCTGAAGCAAAATGGCCGGCCCCAGAAATTTGTCCGCATTCCACCAATAGCTTGGGCAAGAGGTGGAGCAGCAAGCGCACAGGATGCACTCATACAGCCCATCAAGCTTGGCGCGGTCCTCTGGCGATTGCAGCCGCTCCTTGCCCGATGGCGGCGGCGTTACCGTTTGCAGCCATGGCTTGATCGACGCATATTGCGCGTAAAAATGGGTGAAATCGGGCACGAGATCTTTAATGACATCCATGTGCGGCAGCGGCGTGATGCGCACCTCGCCCTTCACATCTTCAATCGCCTTGGTGCAAGCCAGCGTGTTAGTGCCGTCGATATTCATCGAGCAGGAGCCGCAAATCCCTTCCCGGCATGAACGGCGAAAGGTAAGCGAGCTGTCGGTCTCGCCCTTGATCTTGATAAGCGCGTCGAGCACCATCGGGCCGCATTCGTCCAGATCAACCTCAAACGTGTCGTAGCGCGGGTTTTTTCCACTATCGGGGTCGTAGCGATAAATCTTGAACTTCTTAATCCGCCCACCCGCACCAGCGGCTTTGTGCACATGCCCGCGTTCGGTGATTTTGCTGTTCTTCGGCAGGGCGAATTCGGCCATCGCTAACACTTCCCTTGTTCGGTTGAGCGGCTCAGCCGCCCGCTTCATCCCTGCCGATACATGAGCAAGCGGGCTGCCGCAAACATTTGGTGCGGCAAAAATGATGTTGCCAAAACGCCCCCGCTCACTTTTGTACAGCACATCCCATGCTGCCCCCAGCCAGGCGGCAACGCACCAGGACGAATAAACCGCGAACCGGCGCAGGCGAGCGAGCCGGTCAGCAGCGCTTTGAATATTTTGCGCGCGTTTAGGCGGAGCATTTACCTGTCGCCGCGTTCAGGCCGCCTAACGCCGCGCCAGCAGCGTGGCCGCCGGTGTGCCCACAGGCATGGTCGCCACTTTGGGCGTGCGCTTGTCAAGCACGGCCAACCAGCGCTGCGCGCTAGCGCCGATCAGCATTTGCGGTAACGACGAGGTCAACCGCCCGCGCGCTTCCCATTGCTCAACCAGCGCTGCGGCCTCGGCGCCGGCCGCACTCAGTGGCTGTGCCTTGCGCAGCGCATGGTTGATGAGCGCATCGCCAAAAAAGGTCCAATCGCTATCCGCCTTGCAGCCAAAGGAAGTCCGGTCTCCTGCCGAAGCCGACAGGATGGCGGTATCATCTGCTGAAAGCGCTGACACAAAGCTGCCAGAATAACAGGCGCTGATGAGCAACACGCGCCGTTTTATGCCCAAAGCATCAAGCTCGCCTGCGAGCGCTGCGGGAGAAATGACGCCAAAGCCCATATCGGCATCGTTATACACAATGCCAATCGGCGCGCCGTGGCTTGTCGTGTAGAGTATGAGCACATCCTCGCTTCGGTCCATCACCTCGGCAATACGGGCAAGCGCAAGCGCCAGATTTTCAGGCGAGCCCGCAGCCAGGCTGCTTGGCGCCGCGCCGTCCGACCCGGCCAGCGTGATAGAGCGGCCCGCCGCGTCATATCGGCGCGCCAGCACATGCCCCGCCTCACGCGCCTCGCGCCCAAATACCGGATCGCTGTCAAGCGCTATGGACAGGACATATGCGTCGATCACCCCTTTGCGCTGCGGCAGCAACGCGGCCAGCGCACGCGCAACGCGGCGGTGCTCGGCAAGCCGCTCAGCCGGCCCGCGGTGATGCTCCACCGTTACCGCGCCATCGGCATAGTGCACCGCCTGTTGCGGCGTCAACGATTGGAAAAAGGGCGGTGGATTGCCATGTTTCGGCGCTGTATAGGAAGTTTTTGGCGCTGTTTGCGGCTCAGCCGAAACAAGAGTGGCCGTCGCAACAGCCAGCATCGCGGCCAGACGGAAGAAAGCGGAAGCTGCCAAATCAATACCCCTGATCTGGCGTCAGTTTCACGAACAAGCCCAGCCGCTGTCAAGCCGAAGGTTACGCCCCGCTTTCAACCACGCCGCCCAAGCTATACGCCATAGCGCTTGCGCCCGCCGCTCGTAATGCAATAGCGCCCGCCGCGCGGGCCAACGCACACCGCGCCACCATTGCAAGGGCAATCGCCATCTGTCGTGCCGCGCGGGGAGGAGCCGCCCCCGCCTGCCCCCCGGCGGGCACGGCGCGCCTTCTTTCGCGCCGCTGCTTCATCAAACCCCAAAAGCAGCAGCGCTAGCGCACTGCCGAGCAGCGCCCGTCGGCCAAGCGGCAATGTAACCCCTTTGTTCAATAGACCCGCTTTTTCGGCTTGATATACTCGATATCGTCGGTCAGCGTATAATCATGCACGGGGCGATAGCCGATGTCGACCGCGCCGCCCTTGCCACCCCAGCCCTCAAAAGTGGCGACAGTGTGCTTCATCCAGTTGGCATCGTCGCGATTGGGGAAGTCCTCGTTTACATGTGCGCCGCGGCTTTCCTGACGATTGGCAGCTGAGTTCACCGTCACTACCGCCTGTGCCGCCAGATTATCCAGCTCCAGCGTTTCAACCAGATCTGTATTCCAGATAAGCGAGCGATCGACGATGCTTACATCCTCCATCCGTTTGTAGATAGCGCCCATCTTGGCCACCCCCTCGCTCAGCAGCGCATTGTCGCGGAACACAGCGCAATGCTTCTGCATGGTCCGCTGCATATCGCCCCTGATCTGCGCCGTGGTTGAGCCGCCCTTGGCATTGCGGAAATGATCGAGCCGGCCAAGCGCCAGGTCGGCCGCATCCGCTGGCAGCGGGTTGTGCGGGGTGCCAGGCTTTAACGTTTCCTTGATGCGCAAGCCCGTTGCGCGGCCGAACACCACCAGATCGATCAACGAATTGGAACCCAGCCGGTTGGCCCCATGTACCGAGACACACGCCGCCTCGCCCACCGCGAACAGGCCGGGCACCACGGTGTCCGGGTTGCCATCCTTCACGTGCACCACTTCGCCGTGGAAGTTACAAGGAATGCCGCCCATATTGTAATGCACCGTTGGTGCCACAGGCAAAGGCTGGCGTGTCAAGTCGACATTGGCAAAAATCTTGCCCGTCTCGGTAATACCTGGCAGCCGCTCGGCCAGCACATTTGGGTCGATATGGTCGAGGTGGAGGAAGATATGATCCGCCTCTTTGCCAACGCCGCGCCCTTCGCGAATTTCCATCGCCATGGAGCGTGACACCACATCGCGCGATGCCAGATCCTTGGCAGACGGGGCATAGCGCTCCATAAAACGCTCGCCCTCGCTGTTGGTGAGATAACCGCCCTCGCCGCGTGCGCCCTCGGTAATCAACACGCCCGCACCATAGATGCCGGTTGGGTGAAACTGCACAAACTCCATATCCTGGAGCGGAAGCCCCGCGCGCAGCACCATGCCGCCCCCATCGCCTGTGCAGGTATGGGCAGATGTCGCGGAAAAATAGCACCGGCCATAGCCCCCCGTCGCAAGCACAACGGAATGGCTGCGGAACCGGTGGATGCTCCCATCCTCCATACACAGCGCAATGACGCCCCGGCAGACGCCATTTTCCATAATAAGGTCGAGCGCAAAATATTCGATAAAGAAGTCTGCGTCATATTTCAGGCTCTGCTGATAGAGCGCGTGGAGCATCGCATGGCCTGTACGGTCTGCCGCGGCGCAGGTGCGCTGCGCGGGTGGCCCCTCGCCCATGTTCTGCATCATGCCGCCAAAGGGGCGCTGATAAATTTTGCCTTCCGCTGTGCGGCTGAAGGGAACACCTGCATGCTCCAGCTCATAAACCGCCGCTGGCGCCTCTCGGCACAGATATTCAATCGCGTCCTGATCACCCAGCCAGTCGCTGCCTTTTACGGTGTCATACATGTGCCAGGTCCAATGGTCCGGCCCCATGTTGCCAAGGCTTGCTGCAATGCCGCCTTGCGCGGCCACTGTGTGGCTGCGCGTGGGGAAAACCTTGGTGATGCACGCGGTTTTCAGCCCCGCCTCGGCAACGCCCATCGTCGCCCGCAGGCCAGAGCCGCCAGCGCCCACCACGACCGCATCATAAGTATGATCGATGATCTTATACGCAGCGCTCATGCGACACCGGCTCCCGTAAAGGCGATTTTCAGGATAGAGAAAATGGCAATCGCACCCGCGCCTGCCGTAAAGAAGGTGAGCAGCACCATTGCCGCTGTGCGTGCCGCGCCATGAAGATAATCTTCAATCAACACCTGCAACCCAAGGCGAAAATGGTAAAAGACGCTGGCAACCAGCAGCACCATGGGCACCGCCGCCAGCGGAGATGCAAGCCAGCGCGCAACTGTCGCATAATCATAGCCGGGTAGCCGCGCTATCGAGCCGAAGAACCACAGCATTAACGCCAGGTTTCCTGCCGCAGTCAGCCGTTGATGCCACCAGTGATCAGCGCCATGATTCGCCGAGCCAAGCCCGCGCACCCGGCCAAGTTCTGTGCC
Source organism: Sphingomonas sp. (assembly GCA_041659705.1). Lineage (GTDB taxonomy): Bacteria > Pseudomonadota > Alphaproteobacteria > Sphingomonadales > Sphingomonadaceae > Sphingomonas. The sequence continues at coordinate 41,952 of JBAZXU010000011.1, read as the reverse complement.
GCTACCCATGTTATTTCCCCACCAGCAGATAGGCCCAATAGCCCGCCGTCAACGCCACCGAGACAAACATCGTCAACTGCGACCAGCGCTTGTTTGCCTTCAGCTCATAACCCGCGCCCACATCGAGCACAAAATGGCGAATGCCGCTCGCCATGTGCTGGAAAAAGGCAAAGGTAAGCCCAATGCCAAACACATAACCCAAAATGTTCAGCCCGCCCGAAGACAAGGTGAACACATCGACAAATTGTTCATAACTGGCCTGCCCCCCCGCAAGGGCAGCCAGCCACCACACAAACAGTGCCGTACCAACCACGGCCATGCCGTCTCCGGTAGCTCGGTGCAGAATGGATACCAGCATATGCGGCCCCCAGCGCCAAATCGTCAGATGGGGCGAAAGCGGTCGTGCGGCGTTGCGATGCGATGCCAAGGCGAAAACTCCTCAAACGGGCTTTCTGCCCCTATTAGAGATGCATCGCCACGATGCAACCGGCTGCGCGCTTATCGCCTTCCCTAACCTGCTTTTAACCAAATCGCTGTATCTCCTGCCAATATCGGCAAAGCCCGTTTCGCGCCTGTTTCGCGATTGCCGCCTTGGAGGAACTGTGTTGGATAAGAACGATTTGCCCGCAATTGGTACGATAGCGGCAACCGTAGATTTGACCGCAAGATTGCGGGTGTTCGATTTTGACGGAACCCTGGCGCCCGCTGCCCGTGCGGTGTGGGAGGCGATTGAGCCGGAAGTCCGCCACATCTCATCGGCATTTTGGGAACAATGGCAGCGTTGTTTTGCCCATGAGCGCGAATGGGCACCGCTTGAGGCCCAAAAAATGATCGACATTGGCTGCGAGTTTTTGCGCAACCGCTTTTTAGATTTTTCCGGCCATGCATGGGTTTATTCCATCGAGCGCTCGGTCGCTGCGGCCTATGCTGCTGGCGTCACGCCCATGGCGCTGCTGTCGATGATCAACCAGAGCGACCGTGCAGCGATTGAAGTCATTATCCGCCGCGTTGACCCAAGCGATGATCGTTTCCGCCTCGCCGACACTCTGATGCGGTTGTCAGCAATGGAGAGCGACATCACCGTTGCGATCTACAATGCCTATCGCGACTATAGCGCACAAGGCGCGCGCGACCGGCTTGCCGGGGAATTTCGCGAAGGCATTGCCAAAAGCGTTGAAAGCCTGACGCGCGGCGGTGCGCTTCTGCGCGAGCAGACGGGGCGTACATCGGGCGCGGCGCGCGGTATGCTTGGCCGCACATCTGAAGTGGCTGCCGCAGCCGAACAATCGGCCGTCGCAATGCGCGAGGCTGCACATACATCCGCTGGCTTGATCCGCGCAATTGAGGACGCGCGACTCGAAGTGGAGGCCGCCGCCGACATTGCCACGCGCGCCAGCGGCCAGGCAGGGGCGGCGGTTGGCATGTCAGAAACCTTGAGCGAACATGCCAAGTCCATCGAATCGATTCTCGGCCTTATCCGCGATATCGCCGGGCAAACCAACTTGCTGGCGCTGAATGCGACCATCGAGGCCGCGCGCGCAGGCGATGCGGGGCGCGGTTTTGCGGTTGTGGCGCAGGAGGTGAAATCCCTCGCCAACCAAACAGCGCGCGCAACCGATGATATCGCCGCCAAAATCGCCGCCATCCAATCCGCCACGCGCTCGACGGTTGAGACCAACGCCTCGATCCGCGCAACGGTTGCCGAGGTGCAGGCATCGGCCAACCGAATTCGCGATGCAATGGAAACCCAGGCGCAAACGGTTACCGCCATTACCGCCAGTGTCGACGAAACCGCGCTCGCGGCCGACTCAATGTCCTCCACCATTTCCACCATCCGCGAAGATACCGAGGCCGTCGCATCGGAAATCGACCGGGTTGGCCAGGGTTTTGAGGCTTTCGACACGCAGCTTGGCTCGCTCAAAGCAACAGCGAATGACTTTATCACCAAGGTCGCGGTCTAAGGCGCTACCTGCGCCGGTTTTAGCACCACCGCCAGAGTGCACCATTGAACCAGCCATCCCCCGCGCCTAAACGAGGGGGATGGAAAAAACGCACATCCTCATCACCGGCAGCAGCCGGGGCATTGGCGCGGCGATAGCGGCTGCACTCACCACACCGGATACAGCGATTGTCGGCCATGGCACCACCAGCGGCATTCCCGCTGATTTTGACAGCGCAGGCGGCCCCATGGCCTTGTGGAATGCAGCGCTTGACCAGCTTGACGGGCGCATCGATGTGCTCATCAACAATGCCGGCATCTTCGAGGCAAATCCGATAGAGGCGCCCGACGATACGTGGCTCGCTGGCTGGGAACGGACCATGCGCGTCAACCTCACCGCATCGGCAGCGCTGTGCCGTGCAGCGACCCTCCACTGGCAGACATCGGGCCGCGCGGGCCGCATCGTCAACATTGCCAGCCGGGCTGCCTATCGCGGTGACAGCCCGGCGCACTGGCACTATGCCGCATCCAAAGCGGGCATGGTCGCCATGACCAAAACCATCGCGCGCGGCTATGCCGCCCAGGGAATATTGGCCTTTGCGATTTGCCCCGGCTTCACCATGACAGGGATGGCGCAGGATTATCTGGCCAGCCGCGGCGGCGACAAGCTGCTGGCCGATATTCCGCTCGGCCGGGTGGCCACGCCCGACGAGGTTGCCACCATGGCGCGCTTCTGCGCGCTGGAGGCGCCACCATCAATGACAGGCGCAGTGCTCGACGTGAACGGCGCAAGCTATGTCCGCTGAACTTGCGCAAAGCTGGCAGCTAACGCTCCCCTGCACCAAGGCGGAAGCGCAGAACATTGCCCTTGTCGAAGCCGACAATGACGGCGTTGTGCTTATGGTAACCGAAGAGGATGAGGCAAGCGAGCGCTGGCGCCTTGATGCCTATTTCGCGGGCAAGCCCGGCGCGGCGACGGTGCGCGCCGTGCGCGCGCTTGCGCCAAGTGCGGCGGCAAACAAGGCAAAACCGGCCCCCATTGCCGATGCTGATTGGGTAACGCTTAGCCAGGCGGGGCTGGAACCGGTGCGCGCGGGCCGGTTTTTCGTCTACACCGCTGCCTATGCAGGCGCGGTGCCGCCACAGTTGCGCGCCTACCGGATCGAGGCGAGCCAAGCCTTTGGCACTGGCCACCATGAGACTACCACAGGTTGTCTGATGATGCTCGACGCGATGAAGCGGCGCGGCGCACGCGTCGATACGCTGATCGACCTTGGCACCGGCACGGGCCTGCTTGCCTTTGCCGCGCTCCATTTGTGGCCGCGCGCTTATGCCACCGCCACCGATATCGACCCGATCGCCATTGAGGTTACGGCAGAAAATGCAGCGATCAACCATGTGTTGCTTGGCCAGCGGCAGCGCTGCGTCGCGCTTGCCACTGCCAATGGCACTGACGATGCACTGGTGCAGCGCCGCGCGCCCTATGATCTGGTGATTGCTAACATTCTGGCCGGGCCGCTGGTGGATATGGCGGGAGATATTTGCACCATTGCCGCGCCGCACGGGCAAATCGTGCTGGCCGGACTATTGTCCACCCAGGCAGAAGCAGTTGCCCGCGCCTATCGCCACCATGGCTGCCGGGTCGCCGAAAGGCTGGTGCTGGGTGACTGGACCATATTGCGGCTAAGGCGGCGAAACATGGCGACGGCAAAGCACTAATTACGAACCACGCGCGCGGCGCTGTATTTTCCGCGCGCCTGTTTCTTTCGCGCCAGTGCTGCGTCGCGCGCGATAACGCCGATGCCGGCAAAATCGGTGAAAAACCCGTCAATGCCAAGCGCCAGATAGTGGGTAATTTCACCGGCAATATCACCATGAGCTGCCGGGTCTGCACCATGGCGCAAACTTTCGGGTAAAAAATTATTTTCCGCCCGAAACGTCCATGGGTGCAGGCGCAGCCCCGCCGCGTGCGCATCTGCCACAAGCGAGGTAGGCGCGCTCCTGCCGTCCCATATCATCGTCTTGTTCGGCCCGATGCCATAAGCATAGCCAGCCACAGCCTTCAGCCCGGAAGGGGTTGCCATTGCAGCATAGCTTGGTGCCGCACCATCAGCCGGGGCGCCGCTGTCATCCATCAACTGGATCAGCCTTATTTTCGTCAGCCGGTGGAGCAGTTTCAGGTTGTTCACCTCAAAAGACTGGATGAATACCGGCGCTGAGGCACTATCCCACCCGGCAGCTTTCAACTCAGCCACCAGCCGCGCCTCCATCGGCTTGCCAAGCGCGGCGAAATAGCTTGGGTGCTTGGTTTCAGGGTAAATGCCGATCGCATGGCCCGTTTCGCGCGAGCGCTTTTTGGCCAGCGCAATGATTTCGCCAAGCGTTGGAATCTCAAACTGGCCATCGAATTTCGTGTTGGCCTGGCGCAACTGCGGCAAGCGCTCTTTGGCGCGCAGCGTCTTCAACTCCGCCAGCGTAAAATCTTCGGTAAACCAGCCTGTGTGGCTTTCACCATCGATAATTTTGGTCGCCTTGCGCGCGGCAAATTCTGGGTGATTGGCCACATCGGTGGTGCCGGTAATGTCATTTTCATGACGTGCGACGAACACACCATCTTTGGTAAACACAAGATCGGGCTCGATAAAATCAGCCCCTTGGTCAATGGCGAGCGAATAGCTTGCCAGCGTATGCTCCGGGCGCAGACCACTGGCCCCGCGATGCGCGATGACAATCGGCTTCGACAATGGTTTCAGCAATGGCCGGCGCACAGCGGCACCATGCGCGCTTGCCACGATGGGCGCCAGCACGAAAAACGCCAGCCCTGCCTGAATCAGCTTGCGCCGGGCGCCAATAAAAGGTTTCATACAGCCATCCATTCTCGTTGAAAAAACCCAACCATCGGTTGTGTGTACCAGCATCTCTCACTGAGGGCGTTTTGCCATGCACTTTACAATCAACGGCCAACACTATCAGGCCGAGCCTGACATTCGCGCGTCTTTGCTCGACGTGCTGCGCGACCATCTGGGCCTTACCGGCACCAAAAAAGGGTGTGACCATGGGCAGTGCGGGGCATGCACCGTCATCGTCAATGGCCGTCGGATCAATGCGTGCCTCACGCTGGCGGTGATGCACCAGGATGATGACATTTTGACGATTGAGGGGATTGGCACGCCAGAGGCGCTACACCCCATGCAGGCGGCTTTTGTAAAGCATGACGGGTTACAGTGCGGCTATTGCACGCCGGGGCAGATTTGCTCCGCCGTTGCCATGCTGGGCGAAGTGGCGGATGGCTGGTCGAGCCATGTGACCGAAAATCTCGGCGCAGTTACGCTTAGTGACGCCGAAATTTCTGAACGGATGAGCGGCAATCTGTGCCGGTGCTCAGCCTATCCCAACATTGTCGACGCAATCCGCGAGGTTGCCAGCGCATGAAGACGTTCAGCTATATTCGCGCAAACAACGCGAGTGACGCCGCGATTGCGGGGGCCAATGGCAGCCGGTTTATCGCTGGCGGCACCAATTTGCTCGACCTGATGAAGCTGCAAATTGAAACGCCCTCCTCGCTTGTCGACATCAGCCGGCTTGCCCTTGCCGATATTGAGCAAACACACGGTGATGGCCTGCGCATCGGCGCGCTGGCCACCAACAGCGATGTCGCCGCCAGCGCTCTGGTGCAGGCGCGCTACCCCGTGCTCGCCCGCGCGCTGCTGGCGGGTGCATCGCCCCAGTTGCGCAACAAGGCAACGACAGGCGGCAATTTGCTGCAACGCACACGCTGCTATTATTTTTACGACAAGGCCGCCGCCTGCAACAAGCGCACGCCGGGGGAAGGCTGTGCAGCGCAGGGCGGGTTCAACCGCATCATGGCCGTGCTTGGCACCAGCCAAGAATGCATCGCCACCCACCCAAGCGATATGGCCGTGGCGCTGCGCGCGCTCGACGCCAGCGTCGTTACGCTTGAGGCAGATGGCACCACCCGCCGCATTGCGATGGGCGCGCTCTACCGCCTGCCAGGCGCCACGCCGCATATCGAAACCGCGCTGAAACCGGGAGAACTTATCACCCATATCGAGCTGCCCCCGCCCCCGCCGGGCCGCCAGGCCTATCGCAAGGTGCGCGACCGGGCGTCTTATGCGTTTGCGCTGGTATCCGTCGCTGGCATTGTCGCGGTGGACGCTGGGCGGATAAGCCATGCAGCACTCGCTTTTGGTGGGTTGGGGACAATGCCTTGGCGCGACCCGGCAGTGGAGGCAGCGCTGATTGGCCAGACACCCGGCCACGCCGCCTTTGCCGCGGCGGCGGATGTGCTGCTCACCCATGCGCAGGGGCACGGCGCCAATGATTTCAAGATACCGCTCGCCAGACGAACGCTTATCGCGACGCTCGCTGAGCTGACAGGAGAGCTGCGATGAGCGAATTTACGATGGACGCCGACTACGGCGCCTCTGGCCTTACACGCGGCGTTCAGGGTGTCATCGGCAAGGGCATCGACCGCAAGGATGGCATCGCCAAGGTTACCGGCACCGCGCGCTATGCCGCAGAAAGCCAGCCCGGTGGCAAGCTGGCCTATGCCTATGCCGTTACCGCCACCATTGCGACGGGCACGGTGAAATCGGTGGACGCCAGCGCCGCGCGCGCCATGCCCGGTGTCATTACCATCATCAGCGATGACCCGCTGATCCCCGCCGAGGGCGCAGTCATGCGCGCGCCCAAAACACCGCGCGCAGATGGTACGCTGGAAAGCTATGGTCAGATAATCGCCATTGTCGTGGCCGAAAGTTTTGAAGAAGCGCGCGACGCCGCCTACGCGGTCTGCGTCGAATATGCGCCGGCCAAGGGCAAATATGACATGCTGGCTCATACAGCGAGCGCCAAGGAGCCAGCACAGGGCGCCATGCTGCCCGATGTTGTGGTGGGGGATGTCGATGCAGCCATGGCCAGCGCCGCAGTGACGCATGATGCCACCTATACCACACCCTATCACGTCCATGCCGCCATGGAGCCGCACGCGGCGGTGGCGCAGTGGAATGGCCAAGACCTAACCCTGTGGGGCGCCATTCAGATCATCCAATATGCAAGACCAATGCTGGCGGCATCGCTGGAAATTGCGCCGGAACGGGTACGTATCTTGTCCCCCTATATCGGTGGCGGCTTTGGCGGAAAAATCGGCGGCCCGGAAACCGTGATCGCCGCCCTTGCTGCCCGCGCCACCGGCCGCCCGGTAAAGGCGCAACTGACCCGCCAGCAGATTTTTCACGCCCTTTACGGCCGTTCACAAACGCTGCAACGCATACGCCTTGGTGTGGACGAAAATGGCAAGCTGCTTGCCGTCGCGCAGGATTCCATCGTCGCACAAAAGCCCGGCATCGGCTTTTTCGAGCCGGTGGCGCTTGGCGCACTGGCGCTCTACGCAGGCGCTGCGCGGCAATTCACGACAAAAATCGTTCACCTCAACGTCACGCCTGCAGGGGCTGTGCGCGCACCCGGTGAAGCAGTGGGAATGCTCGCGCTGGAAACGGCGATGGATGAGATGGCTGAAAAGCTGGGAATGGACCCAATCGACTTTCGCCGGATCAACGAACCCGCCGCAGACCCGGTGCGCGGTGCGCCGTTTTCCACCCGCCAGATGCTCGCTTGTTATGACGAAGGCGCCCGGCGCTTTGGCTGGGACAAACGCAGCGCGGAGCCGGGTACAAGGCGCGAGGGCGAGTGGCTGATCGGTATGGGCATGGCAGCGGCCGTGCGCGTAAACTTTCTGGCGGGCAGCTCGGCACGGGTCGTGTTGCAGCCCGGCGGGCGCGTAACCGTTGAAACCGATATGACCGATATTGGCACCGGCACCTACACCATCCTTGCACAAATTGCGGGCGAGATGCTTGGCCTGTCAGCAGGCGATGTGGATGTGGCGCTCGGCGATTCGCGGTTTCCGGCCGGGTCTGGCTCTGGCGGATCATTTGGTGCGGCCTCCAGCGGCTCTTCGGTTCTGCTGGCGTGTGAGGACATTATCGCTGAACTTGCGCAACGGATGGAAACGACTGCGGAAGAAATGACGCTAAAGGACGGCCATGCCATTGCTGGCAACCGCCGCGTGCCGCTTGCCGATCTCATTGGCACGGCCCCCATCGAGGCGGTGGGCACTATTCAACCCGGCAGCAACAGCCGCAGCTTTGCCCAAGCAGCGCATGGCGCGCAATTTGCCGAGGTTGGTGTGAATGCGGTGACGGGGGAAATCCGCGTGCGGCGCCTGCTTGGCGTGTTTGAGTGCGGACGCATTTTGAACGCCAAGACCGCGCGCAGCCAGGCGATTGGCGGCATGATCTGGGGCCTTGGCTATGCGCTGCACGAAGACGCCGTGCTCGACAAACGCAGCGGTGCCTTTGTTAACCGCGATTTGGGTGAATATCACATACCCGTAAATGCAGATGTGCCGCAGATTGAGGCTTATTTCATTGAAGAGATCGATGAACACGCCAACCCTACCGGCGCCAAGGGGTTGGGCGAGCTTGGTATTTCTGGTGTGGGCGCAGCGATTACCAACGCTGTTTACAATGCCTGCGGCGTGCGCGTGCGCCACTGGCCGATGACGCTCGATCAGATTTTGCCGCATCTGCCCACCATGGAGGAGTTGGGGCATGGCAGATAATGACAGCGTTCTGGCCGCGGCGCGCGCCTGGAGCGGCGGGCGAATGGCGCTGGCCACGGTCATTTCTACCTGGGGCTCGGCCCCGCGCCCGCGCGGCAGCCATATGCTGGTGCACGAAGATGGCCGTTTTGAAGGCTCGGTCTCTGGTGGTTGCGTCGAGGCCGACATTATCGCCGCCGCCGCCGAGGTGATTGCCGGCGCACCACATCTGCGCAGGCATTACGGCGTGGCAGATACCGCCGCATGGGAAGTTGGCCTGCCCTGTGGCGGCGAGGTTGAAGTGATGGTGCAACCGGTGAGCGATGCCGGTTTTTCGCCCGCGCTGTTCAACGCCATCAACATTGCAAGGGGCGCCGGGCAGGCGCTGATCATCGCCACTGACCTTGCAACCGGCCAAAGCCGGGTGGGCACGGGCGCCGAGGGGGATTTCGTCAATCGATATGATCCGCCACGCCGGTTGCTCATCATCGGCGCGGTGCAGATTGCTCAGGCGCTGGCTGGCCTTGCGCGCGAACTGGGTATTGCAACGGTGGTGATTGACCCGCGCGCACGCTTCTTAACGGCAGAACGCTTCCCCGGTGTCACGCTTGATGACCGCTGGCCAGATGAGGCAATTGCCGCCTATGCCCCCGGCCCGGCCACCGCAATTGTTACGCTGAGCCACGACATCAAGATTGACGATCCGGCACTTATCGCCGCTCTTGGCGCGCCAACGGGCTATGTCGGCGCGCTGGGTTCGCGGCGCAGCCATGCGGCGCGGTGCGAACGGCTGGCAGCCGCAGGCGTTGGCGCGGCTGATCTGCATCGTATCGATGCGCCTGTGGGTTTGGATATTGGCGCGATTGGCCCGTCCGAAATCGCCCTGTCCATCGCCGCCGCAATTGTTGCCGCTTTCCATGATCGCGGCTGATCGCACGCTGCTCGTGCTGCTCGCCGCCGGGCAATCGACGCGGTTTGGCACGGCGGACAAATTGGCGGTTGAGGTGGGGGGCAAGGCGCTGGCGCTCCACCCGGTGGCGGCGCTGGCCGACATTAACTTCATCGACCGGGTTGCTGTGGTTGCGGGCACACGGGTTGATTTTGCCGCGCACGGCTATCGCACCGTCACCAACTTCGCGCCCGAACTGGGGCTTTCGGGCTCGCTCCGGCTTGGCGTGCAGGTGGCGCAAAACATGGGTGCTGCAGCACTGCTTGTCGCGCTGGCTGATATGCCGTGCGTGACACCGGCCCATTTTGCTGCGTTGCTGGCGGCAGCGGATGGGGCAAGGGCAATCATCGCCTCGTGCGATGGCGCCCGCGCCATGCCGCCTGCGGTTTTCGGCGCAGGCCAATTCACCGCCCTCGCCCGCGTCATGGGCGACAATGGCGGGCGAGCGCTGCTGCAAAACGCCCGTAAAATTGCAGCCCCGGCAGGCAGCCTGGTCGATATCGACACGCCAAGCGATCTGGCGGCGCTGCGGCGCGACCGTTGACCAGCGCCTGCCTGACCGCACTTATTCGTGGCGCAACGCGTCAATCGGGTTGAGCGCGGCGGCACGGCGGGCGGGAAAATAGCCAAATACCACACCGATAAGCGCCGAAATGGCAAAGGCGATGACGTTAATTTGCAAATCAAACACCCACTTCACCTTCATAATCGGCACAAGCCCGGCCACAACAAACTGCGCGATTACCAGCCCGATCAACCCACCCAAACACGACAGCGCAATTGCCTCGACCAAAAATTGCAGCAGCACCTCGCGTGCAACCGCGCCAATCGCCAGACGAATGCCAATTTCGCGCGTCCGCTCCGTCACTGAGACAAGCATGATGTTCATAATGCCAATGCCACCAACGATCAGCGAAATCGCCGCCACCGTCGTTACAATGCCGGTCAGCAACACCGTCGCGCCGGTCAGCGTGTCGGAGATTTGTTTGGTATCGAATATGTTGAAATCATTCTCGGCGCCCGGTGCCAGTTTCCGCCGCTCGCGCAGTAATTCGGTCAATGATTGCTGCACCTTCGCGCTGTCATAGGTGCGGTCAATACCAACCAGCATGAAGCGGATCTCCTGGTTGCCCGTAAAGCGGCGTTGCACGGTTTTTATCGGCATGATGACAACATCGTCTTGATCATTGCCAAAGCCGCCCTGCCCGCGCACGGTAAGCGTACCTATTACCTCACACGAAATGCCGTTGATGCGAAACTGCCTGCCTTCGGCTGGCGCATCGTGAAACAGGTTTTTGTACACCGTGCCGCCCAACAGGCAGACCGCCTTGCCCGCTGCCTCCTCCACCGGCGAAAAATAGCGCCCGCTCGCCAATGGCCATGGCTGGACCGTAAAATAGGCATTGGTCGTGCCGTTGATGGTCGTCGACCAGTTCGCCCCGCTATAGATCGCAGTGCCAGATGCCTGTGCCTGCGGGGCAACCGCGGTAACGCCGGTTACCTGATGCCCGATCTGGTCAACATCATCAAAGGTGAAATTGGGCGGAAGCGGCCCGCCCCCGCCCCGGCCAAACCCCTGGCCTGGCCGAATTTGCAGAACATTGCTGCCAAGGCTGGAGATGGAATCCTGCACCGCCGTCGTCGTCGCCTTGCCCAGCGTTACCATCGCCACCACGGACGCCACGCCGATGATGATACCAAGCGTTGTCAAAAAAGAGCGCAGCTTGTGCCGGGCGATCGAACGGATCGCCAGAAGGAAGGTGGTGAACAGCATCAGCGCATCCCCCCTTTGCCCGGCTCGATCCGCTCTACCAGACCGTCTTTGAAATGTACGATAGTGCGCGCAAAAGCCGCCATGTCTGGCTCGTGCGTTACCATGATGATGGTGATGCCGCTGGTGCGGTTAAGGTCGGTCAGCAGCTCCATAATTTCAATCGAGCGCTCTGAATCGAGGTTGCCGGTCGGCTCATCGGCCAGCAACACCGAAGGATTGGTAACAATGGCGCGCGCAATCGCCACGCGTTGCTGCTGCCCGCCAGAAAGTTCTGCCGGTGTATGGTCCCACCACGGCGCCAGCCCCACCTTGTCAAGCGCAGCCATGGCCGCGCTGTGCCGGGATTTGCGCGCATCTCCGCGATAAAGCAGGGGTAGCTCCACATTTTCCAGCGCTGTAGTGCGTGCCAGCAGGTTGAACCCTTGAAAAACAAAACCGAGATAGCGCCGCCGCAGCAAGGCGCGCTGGTCCCGATCCAGCGCTTCAACCGCATGCCCCTTGAAACGAAACCGCCCGCCTGTTGGCACGTCCAGACAGCCTAAAATGTTCATCGTCGTCGATTTACCGGAGCCTGACGCGCCCATTACTGCGACAAAATCTCCCTCGGCAATATCGAGATCAACCCCCTTTAGCGCGTGAAACATTGTCGCGCCGCTGCCATAGACCTTGGTCACGCCGCGCAGCGAAACAATCGGCTCAGCCGGGCGGGCCTGCCCTTCAGCCGGGCCGCCGGGCCCTGCGCCCTGGTGGACCATCATGGCCGGTTCAGCGGCCACGGCTGGCCTCGCTGCTGGTGCTGGCCACCCCCGTGGCGGCGCCCGCCTTTGCGCTCAACTGCCCGGTGATGACCGCCATGCCTGGGGTCAAACCGCCGCCCAACACTTCTGTTACCACACCATTGGTTTCTCCGGTGATGATATCGACCTTTTTGGGCGCTCCCTTTTCATCCTTGATATAGACGGTCTGCGCAGCTCCCTTGCCAAGCGTTGCTGTGCGCTCCTTTTCTCCGGTACGAACAGCGCGGCGCGGCACGAGCGCGCTTGCCACACCACCCGCGCCGCCCGCCGCCAAAGCGTCCGGCTTGAAGCGGAGCGCGGCATTCGGCACAAGCAGCACATTGGCGCGCGCAGATGTTGAGATTGACGCGGTCGCTGTCATGCCGGGGCGCAACTGGAGGTCGGGGTTGCTGACGCTTAGCGTTGCGCCATAAGAAACCACCTGCTGCGTAGTCGTAGTTGTGGTTGTTTGAGCCGACAGGTTGGAGCCCAGGTCAACGCGCGTAATTGTTGCCGGAAAGGTTTTTCCTGGAAAAGCATCAACCGTAAAATTTGCCTTCTGGCCCTGCTTCACTTCACCGACATCAGCCTCGTCAATCGCGACAGATAATTTCATCGCGCGCAAATCTTCAGCAATTACAAACAGCGTCGGCGTGTTGAACGAGGCGGCAACGGTTGCCCCCGGCTCAATCTGCCGGGCAAGCACCACACCATTAACCGGCGAGCGGATTACCGCTTTCACCAACTGCGTCTGGTTTGAGGAAAGCTGCGCGCGGGCCGACGCTACATTGGCCTGCGCTGCGCGCACATTGGCCACCGCACGCGCACGGTCGGCAACCGCCTGCTCCATTTCGGTCTTGGCCGGCACCCGTCCGTTTGACAGGCGGCTAACTTCTTGCAGCCGGGCAAGTTGCGCGCTCGATTGCGCCAGTGTCGCTTCGGCCTGCGCAACCGCGGCAATATTTGCATTAAGCGCGGCCTGACTTTGGTTCACACTATCGGTAAAGCGAGACGGGTCGATAAGTGCAAGCGGCTGCCCCTGGCTCACCCGGTCATTCACATCGACCAACACCCTGGTTACAAGCCCCGACAGCTCCGAGCCAATATTGACCTGGTTGGTCGGCGCCAGCTTGCCCGTGGCCGATACATCAACCGTCAATGCCCCGCGCTGAACCACCTCGGTGGCATATTCAACCTTGGGGGCAGCCGAAAACAGCCGCATCGCCAGCAATGCAAGCAAAACAACACCAAGCGCAATCAGCGGCCATTTGGCATAGCGCCGCCACGCGGGCACCGGGCGCACGCCGAGAAAATCATTGGTATTTTGTGCGCTCATATCTGCCATAACGGTTCCTGCGGCTTATTTGGTCGATGTCGGGGCTTGGGGTGGCGTGCCGGCATCCCACCCGCTGCCAAGCGCCAGGTAAAGCTGAACCTGAGCTTGTGCTTTGTCCGCCATGGCACCAGAAAGACCGCTCTGCGCGGACAAAAGCGCGCTTTCGGTATTGTTGAGCGTGGTAATGTCGGTCAACCCAGCGCGATACTGGCTGCGGGCGAGCAGTGCCGCGTTGGTCGCAGCGTCTTGCGCCACGGCAAAATCGCGCGCACGGGCGTCGGCCGTTGCCATGGCGGTCAACGCGTTTTCAACATCTTCCAGCGCGCCCAATACGGCGGCCTTATATGCGCCAAGCGCCTCGTCCGCCGCAGCCCGGCGCGCCCGCACGACAGAGCCGTTGCGCCCGGCATCGAAAATCGTTTGCGCCAGATTGGCAAACACGCGCCCGGTGATGATGTCGGTCAACGTGCTCACCGTTGCCGCATTGGTGCCAATGCTGGCGCCGATGTTGAGCGCGGGAAAAAGCTGTGCCTTGGCAACGCCGATTTGCGCAGTGGCAACGGCCAGGTTACGCTCTGCCGAGCGGACATCGGGGCGCAGGCGGATAATATCGGCAGGCAGGCCAACCGGCACCGCCTCTGGCCCGTGCGGGATGGGCGCAGTGGCCAAAAGCGCCTCCTTCAGCGCACCCGGCGCCTGGCCTGTCAACACGCCCAGCCGAAATACCGCTTGAGCAAAGCTTTGTTCCAACGAAGGAATTTGCGTGGCCGTTTGCGCGCGCTGCGAGCGGGACTGCTCGGTATCAAGCGAAGAAACAAGCCCTGCCTGCGCCCTGAACCCGGCGATTTCCAGATTATCGTCCTGAATGGCGAGCGACCCTTTGGCGATGGCCAAACTAGCCTGTGCCGACCGCGCGAGAATGTAATTGCGTGCCACCTCAGCCGCGACGCTAATGCGCGTTTGCGCGAGTGCATAGCCGCTGGCCTGTGCTGACCCACGCGCCGCCTCTACCGAGCGGCGAACGCCGCCGAACAGGTCGAGCTGATATTGCGCATCACCCGAAATCGAATAATTTTCGTTGACGATACCCGCATTGGTGATGTTGCCAAAGCTGCGCCCGCGCACATTGACATTGCGCGAATAGCCAAGCGACCCCGACACACTTGGGAACAGGCCAGCGCGTGATTGCACAAGTGATTCGCGTGCCTGGCGCAGCCGCGCCGCCGCCTGATCAATATCAAGGTTATGCGCCAGCGCCAGATCGACAATCTGCGTCAACTGCGCATCGCCAAAACCTTCCCACCACCGCTCAACACCTTTAACCTCGCCAGCAGACGCAGGTGCGGAATAAGCCGCGGGCACGCTGAGCGCGGGGGGCAGCGGTGCTACATAATTTGGACCCGCGGCGCAGGCCGAAAGTGCACAGATTGCAACAAGAAGGGAGGCGTTACGCAAGCAAACCATAATGCTGTTTTAGGAAAACAACACGGCTGCGTCCAACGAAATAATGTCACAAATTGTATCAGCCGCTCCCATGGCCTGCGCGCCTATTCAATCTCCAAAATCACAGCGTCGACGGCCAGGCTGTCACCAGTTTGCGCCTTTACCGATTTGATTATACCCGATTTTTCAGCGCGCAGGATATTTTCCATCTTCATCGCCTCGACAACGGCGAGCGGCTGCCCGGCTTCCACCTTGTCCCCCACCCCCACGTCAAGCCGCATCAACAACCCCGGCATGGGGCACAGCAAAAAGCGCGACAGATCAGGCGGGATTTTCTCGATCAGATGCCGGGCAAATGGCGCGACGTGCGCGGGCAGCACGCGCGCAACATGGCTTGCACCGCGCGTGGTAAGCCTGAAGCCAGTACGGGTAGGCGCAATGCGAACGCTAAGCGATGCGCCATCAACCTCTGCCTCGACTATCCGGTCACCGGGGGTGTATTCTGCTGTCAGCTCAAGCGCCTCGCCGTCAACCACCACCTCGTCCTCGCTGAGCGACACAGCATGATCGACCCCACCCAGCCGCACAACCCAATTTGCCGGCGGTGCAAGCCGGGCTCCCAATTGGCCATCGACCCGGCGCGCGCGGTCTGCCTGCGCGGTTGCCGCAAATGCCGCAATCGCCGCCAGCGCGCGCAACAACGATGGCAAGGCAGGCGCGCCGTGAAAGCCATCGGGATATTCTTCGGCAATAAACCCGGTTGTCAGCGCGCCCTCGCGGAACCGGTTATGCTGCATCAGCGCAGACAGAAAATCGATATTATGCCCCGGCCCTTCAATCTCAAACGCATCGAGCGCGGCAATTTGCGTGTCTATCGCCTCCTCGCGGGTTGGCGCCCAGGTAATGAGCTTGGCGATCATCGGATCGTAAAAGATCGACACTTCGCCGCCTTCGCGCACGCCATCATCGACGCGGACATAAGTGTTGTCACCATTGGGCATGCCCGTTTCCGGCGGATTATACCGAACCAGCCGCCCGGTGGAGGGCAGAAAACCACGATATGGGTCTTCGGCATAAACGCGGTTCTCGATCGACCAGCCATTGATGCCGATATCATCCTGCTTGAAGGGCAAGGGCTCTCCGGCGGCCACGCGAATCATCTGTTCAACCAGATCAACACCGGTAATCGCCTCTGTTACGGGGTGCTCAACCTGAAGTCGGGTGTTCATCTCAAGGAAGTAAAAGCCCTCGCCGCTCGTATCTGCGCCTGAAACGATGAGTTCCACCGTGCCGGCGCTGTAATAGCCCACCGCGCGCGCAAGTGCCACGGCCTGCTCGCCCATCGCCTTGCGCATCTGGGGTGTAACAAAAGGCGACGGCGCTTCTTCCACTACCTTTTGGTGGCGGCGCTGCACACTGCATTCGCGCTCGTTTAGGTAAACAATGTTGCCGTGCTGATCTCCCAGCACCTGAATCTCGATATGGCGCGGACTTTCGATGAATTTTTCAATGAACACCCGGTCGTCGCCAAAACTCGCCAGCCCTTCACGTTTAGTCGCCTCAAAGCCTTCGCGCACGTCCTGTTCGCTATAGGCCAGCCGCATCCCCTTGCCGCCGCCGCCGGCAGACGCCTTCATCATCACCGGAAAGCCAATGTCCGTGGCGATTTTCACCGCCTCTTCCGTGTCGGCAATTTCGCCCAAAAAGCCGGGCACGACATTGACATCTGCCGCCTTGGCGAGCTTTTTTGATTCAATCTTGTCGCCCATCGCCGCAATGGCCTTGGGCGGCGGGCCGACAAAGGCGATGCCCGCTTCGGCACAGGCGTGGGCAAAACTTTCGCGTTCAGACAAAAAGCCATAGCCAGGGTGGATACAATCTGCCCCCGTTGCCTTGGCGGCCGCCAGAATAAGATCGGCCTTCAGATAGCTTTCAGCAGCAGGCGCAGGGCCAAGGCGCACAGCCTCGTCCGCCATCAACACATGCGGAGAGCGGGCATCAGCGTCCGAATAAACAGCGACGGTCTTAAGGCCCATGCGTTTAGCAGTGCGGAACACACGACAAGCGATTTCACCACGATTGGCGACCAGGATTTTTTTGAACATTACCGCCCCTGCTGAATGGCAACTAGTAAATCGGAGCCGGTCAGGAAAAGACCGGCGGTGGCGATTGGCAAAAAAACGATGCCGAAAATGACATTTGCCCAAAACTTCTGAGGATTGTTGCGTCGGGTTTGCGGAACTTCGGGAGGAGCAAATTTGAACGGCTCTGTCCGCGCCATCACATAGCCCCGAATTTTCGCAACATGGAGCAAATTTCCAACGAAAAAGGTGAACCAAAGCGAACACCCGAAGATTAGAAACTTGCCTATCACTCCGCCGCCACCCGTACAGGTTCGCCGTCTGCCCTTACCCACAACGTTCGTTTGCCGATTTTCATCACGCCTTCACCGCCGGCGCGCCGCGCAGCAGGCCCTCGGTGCTCAAATCCTCGTCGATATTGGGCCAGTGGATGCCATATCCTCCGGCGCACCGCTGCCAGTGGGCGCGAGCCTGTGTGCTTGCATGGAGCAGGCGCGGATACCAGGCAAGCGGAGCGGAAATCGCCCGCCCGTCCATCAAATCGACGATCAGGCTCGCCGTGTCAAACCGTACATCGAGCACGCGCTCGCCGGCGAGCTTAGCCGAAATATTCATGCCATGCCTCCCGCAGGTTGTCCGCGACCATGGCTACAATGCCACCAATTTCGTGCGCCCGAAAGCCACGGCTCTTCGCAACCTCGAACGGGTCGAGCCAGATTTTGATCGTCGCGTCCCCCGGTCGATGTGGATATGCGGCGGTTCGTTCGGTTCGTGGCTGAAGAAACAGAAGCGAAACGCCCCTATGCGCAGCACCGTCGGCATCGATCACGCCACCACCCGCATCGGCTCTTCCCCCGCCATTGGCCGCAGCCCCAGCTTGGCGAACAGCGCCGCGTCTTTGTTGTCGCCGGGGTTGGCGGTGGTGAGCAGCGTGTCGCCGGTAAAGATGCTGTTGGCGCCCGCCATAAAGCACAGCGCCTGTGTCGCGTCGCTCATATGTTCTCGGCCTGCGCTCAGGCGCACCATCGACATTGGCATAGTGATGCGTGCCACCGCCACCATGCGGATAAACTCAATATCATCCACCTCGGCATTGGGCAGTCCTTTCAGCATGTCGCCAAGCGGGGTGCCGGGCACAGGCATGAGGTCGTTTATCGGCACGCTTTCAGGGTGGCGCGGCAGCGTGGCAAGCGCATGGATCAGCCCCACCCGGTCATCGCGCGTATCGCCGATGTTGACAATGCCACCGCAGCACACGGCCATACCCGCCGCGCGCACCGCCGCCAGCGTGTCGAGCCGGTCCTGATAGGTACGCGTGGTGATGATATCACCATAATGCTCTGGCGAAGTGTCGAGGTTGTGGTTGTAATAATCAAGCCCCGCCTTGGCCAGCCGCTGCGCCTGCTCCGCCGTCAACATGCCCAGCGTCATGCAGGTTTCCATCCCCATCGCGCGTACACCGGCCACCATAGCGACAATGGCATCCATATCTCGCTCCTTGGGGTTTCGCCAGGCCGCACCCATGCAAAAACGCTGCGAGCCCGCCGCCTTGGCCGCCCGCGCGGTGGCAAGCACAGCCTCAACCTCCATCAGCTTTTCTGCCTTCAGCCCGGTGTCGTGGGCGGCGCTTTGTGAGCAATAGCCGCAATCTTCAGGGCAGCCGCCGGTCTTGATTGATAGCAAGCGACAGAGTTGCACCTCACCGGTTATGTGGTTCGCGCGGTGCACGGTCTGTGCGCGAAACATCAGCTCGCCAAACGGCAAATCGAACAGCGCGGCGATTTCGTCCCGCGTCCAGTCGGTACGGGGCTGGCACATAATTTCGCTCACTTCTCAATCTCCAATATGTGGCCCAGCGCGGCGACATAGCCCGCCATCGCTTCGGCATAAAAAGGGGCGGCCCGGCGTTCATGCTCGCCTGAATTGACCGAGCCTATAGCCTGCGCCAGCCGCCGCGCCAGCCCGGCGCTCAACGCCCCCAGCGGCGCGACATGGATGCCAATGGTAAAAAGCACAGCACCCGTGACCGGCAACCGGCGCAGCGTTTGCCGCTCGCAGCGGACAAACAGCGTGTCGCCTGCATTGGCGGCACTGACATGGGCAAAACGCTGCGCAGGGTCATCCTGCGGCAGATAACGCCAGTCTGCATTGGCAACGACAAACCAGTTTGACCGGCCAAAAATCGGCCCTGCGGCAAGGGTGCGGAAAAAGTGGTCAACACCGCCTGCCAGTTGCTCGGCATAGCCGTGAATGGGTGCATGAATTGCGGCAAGCGGCAGGCCCAGCTTGTCGGGCAAATGCCAATCGGTGGGGAAGGCAACCGCGCCGGCCACCAGCCGATATTGCTGTGTTGCTGCATCGGGCATGAGAATGCACAGATCTTCCCACACCGCCCGCGCTGCGCCTGCCAGCCCGCCAGGCACACCGAGCAACGCCGCCACCTCATCGCCCGCCGCGGTGGCCTGCGGCAATAGCTGCACTGCATCGGGGTGTGCGTCAAAATGCGCCGCGCGCGTCGCAGTATCGGGCAAAGGCATCAACCAATCCGCCTCGGCGACCCGCTCCAGCCCCATGCGCAGCGCCCCGCCACGCGCCTTGGGCGCCAGCGCCTCCACCGAGAAACCAAGGCTCATTGCGCAGCTTCGTCGTGCGGCGGCATATTGTGCCCCAGCAGCCGCAAAACTTCAGCTGCAGCACTCACCAAATTGGTTCCGGGGCCAAAAATCGCCTGTACGCCTGCCTCACGCAGAAATTCATAGTCCTGTGGCGGGATGACCCCACCTGCCACAACCTTGATGTCGCCGCGCCCGGCGCCTTGCAAATGCCCGATCAACTCAGGGATCAGCGTTTTGTGGCCCGCCGCAAGCGACGAGGCCCCCACCACGTCGACATTTTGCGCCACCGCCAGCGCCGCCGCCTCGGCCGGGGTTTGAAAGAGCGGGCCGGGGACCACGTCAAAGCCCAAATCACTGAACATGCTGCTCACCAGATTGGCGCCGCGATCATGCCCGTCCTGCCCCATTTTGGCGACGAGCATCCGTGGCCTGCGCCCCATGCGCGTGGCTGTCGCCTCAACGCCCTCAACCAGCCTGAGCCAGCGCCCGTCGCCGGCATAGGCGCCGCCATAAACACCCGACACCGGCCTTGGCACGGTGGCGTGGCGGCCGAACACGCCCTCCATCGCCAGAGAAATCTCCCCCAGCGTGGCGCGCGCGCGCGCCGCTTCAACCGCAAGTGCAAGCAAATTGGCAGAACCCGCCGCGCCATTTTCCAACGCCGCAAGCGCTGCCTGACAGGCGCTTTCATCGCGCGATGCTTTTACCCGGATTATCCGCGCGACCTGCGCCTCGCGCACTGCGACATTATCTACATCGAGAATATCGATAGGATCACCAGGCGGCGGCGGATATTTATTGACGCCGACAATCACATCCTCACCTTGGTCGACACGGGCTTGCCGCGCGGTAGCAGCCTCCTCGATCATCGCCTTGGGCCAGCCGGCGGCAACTGCCTTGGCCATGCCACCTTGTGCATCCACCCGTTCGATAATCTCCCAGGCACGCTCAACAAGCTCGCTTGTCAGCGCCTCGACATAATAGCTGCCGCCCAGCGGGTCGACCACGCGGGTAACGCCGGTTTCCTCCGCCAGCACAATCTGCGTGTTGCGCGCGATGCGGGCAGAAAAATCGGTGGGCAGCGCAATCGCCTCGTCGAGCGCATTGGTGTGGAGTGACTGCGTGCCGCCCAGCACCGCGGCCAGCGCTTCCACTGTGGTGCGAATGACGTTGTTATACGGATCTTGTTCCTGAAGGCTCACTCCGCTTGTCTGGCAATGGGTGCGCAGCATTTTGGAGCGCTCATCCTTTGCGCCCAGCCCATCCATCACACGGTGCCACAGCGTGCGTGCGGCGCGCAGCTTGGCCACTTCCATGAAGAAGTTCATGCCGATACCGAAAAAAAAGCTCAGCCGCCCGGCAAAAGCATCGATATCAAGCCCAGAGGCAATGGCGCGCTGCACATATTCGCGCCCATCGGCAATGGTGAAGGCAAGCTCCTGCACCGCGGTGGCGCCCGCCTCGTGCATATGGTAGCCGCTGATCGAAATACTGTTGAACTTTGGCATGTTAGCCGAGGTATAGGCGATGATGTCGCTCACTATCCGCATCGACGGCTCTGGCGGGTAGATATAGGTGTTGCGGACCATGAACTCCTTCAAAATATCATTCTGAATGGTCCCGTCGAGCGCCGCCTGCGGCACGCCCTGCTCCTCTCCCGCCACGATGAAAAAGGCAAGAATAGGAATGACTGCGCCGTTCATGGTCATGCTGACAGACATTTCGCCCAGCGGAATGCCGTCAAACAAAATCTTCATATCCTCAACACTGTCGATCGCAACGCCAGCTTTGCCCACGTCGCCCGTTACGCGGGGGTGGTCGCTGTCATACCCCCGGTGCGTCGCCAGATCGAAGGCGACCGACAACCCTTTTTGTCCCGCTGCCAGATTGCGCCGGTAAAAGGCATTACTCTCTTCGGCCGTCGAAAACCCTGCATATTGGCGGATCGTCCACGGGCGCCCGGCATACATGCTCGCCCGCACACCGCGCGTAAAAGGGGCAAAGCCGGGCAAGCCGGGCTCAGCGGCATCATCCGCGGTATATAGCGGCTTTATTGTCATGCCCTCAGGCGCATGCCACTCAAGCGAGCGGCCCTTAACTTCGCGCGCAGTGAGCGCCTGCCAGTCGGCTGTGGTTGGTTTATCCGTCATGGCGCTGCCCTATCATCGCTCCGCCCTATCGCGCCACCCCGGCCAAAGTCGAGCCATGGCCGCGCCAGTGGCGATCAGGTTACGCGCCCTTAAAAGCAGGTTTGCGCTTTTGCAGAAAGCTCATCGCGCCCTCTACAGCGTCGGCGCTGTCTGCCGCCTTGGCCTGCCGTTCCGCCTCTCCGGCAAGTGCGGCTGCGTAACCGGCCTCAAGCGCGGTGGCGATGCCCTGCCGCATCAGCCCCAGCGCAAGCGTTGGCCCAGCCGCCAGCCGATGCGCCAGAGCGCTCGCCTCCTCCATCAGCACCGCGTCGGGCACGCACGAATAGATCAGCCCCCATGCCGCCGCTTTGGGCCCATGGACACGCTCACCCAGCAGCATCATTTCGGTCGCGCGTGCTTTGCCTACAAGCCTTGTCAGCATCCACGATGCGCCGCCATCGGGCACCAAGCCAATATTTACAAAGGCTTGCAAAAAATATCCACCCTCACCCGCCACGCAAAAATCCGCCGCCAGCGCAAGGCTGCATCCAATGCCAGCAGCGGCACCGTTCACCGCGCTCACCACCGGCACAGGCAATTGGCTGAGCTTTGTCATCAGTGGATTATAATGATTGGCAAGCGACAGCCGCGCGCGCTCTCCGCTCGAAACATCGCCGCCTGAAACATTGCCGGGGCCACCGCGCCCGGCAAGATCGGCGCCGGAGCAAAAGGCGCGGCCTTCACCCGTTATCAGCACCGCGCGCGCGCCATCCAGATGATCAAGCGCGTGGGTGATCTCGTCAAACATAGCAGGCGGCGCCGCGTTCAGCCGCTCAGGCCGGTTGAGCGTGATGACAAGCACATCGCCGTCGCGCTCGGCGCGGATCATTTCATAGCTCATGCGTGCGGCCCCTTTGGCGTTTCCATAATTTCCGTCAGCACCCCGCCCATGTCGCGTGGGTGGACAAAGAAAATGAGCGTGCCATGCGCGCCAATGCGCGGCTCGCCCAGAATATGAGCGCCCTTGCCCTCAAACCACGCCTTGGCTGCGTGAATATCGGGCACCTCGTAGCACAAATGATGCTGCCCCCCGGCCGGATTTTTGGCAAGGAAGCCGTGGATGGGCGATGCGTCGCCCAAAGGCTCGATGAGTTCAATCTGCGTGCCCCCGCTTGGCCCCTCGGCGGGCGTATCGACAAAGCACACGCGCACGCCCTGCGCGGGCATGTCAAACGGCGCGTGGATGCGCGTTGCGCCCAGTACATCGCGGTAGAGCACGACGCTCGCCTCGATTGAGGGTGTGGCAACGCCGATATGGTTGAGACGACCAAGGATCATTGGGCAATCCCTCCTTCAAATATTGCGAACACCACGCCTGGGTGCGACGAATTTACAGCGGGATATTATCATGCTTTTTCCATGGGTTCTCCAACGCCTTGCCCCGCAGCTTGCGCAAGCCCAGCGCAACACGCCGCCGCGTTGAGTGCGGCTGGATCACCTCGTCGATAAAGCCCTTGCTTGCCGCGACAAAGGGGTTGGCAAAGCGCGCTTCATATTCCGCCGTCCGCTCAGCAATCTCCTCAGGCGTTTTACCGCGAAAGATGATTTCGACCGCGCCTTTTGCGCCCATGACCGCAATTTCAGCGGTGGGCCAGGCATAGTTCAGGTCGCCGCGCAAATGCTTTGAAGCCATAACGTCATAAGCCCCGCCATAGGCCTTACGCGTGATAACGGTGATTTTGGGCACGGTCGCCTCGGCATAGGCAAATAGAAGTTTCGCGCCGTGCTTGATGATGCCCGAATGCTCCTGCGCAACGCCTGGCAAAAAGCCCGGCACGTCAACAAATGTTACGATAGGAATGTCGAACGCATCGCAAAAACGCACAAAGCGCGCGGCCTTTTTCGAAGAATTAATGTCGAGGCAACCCGCAAGCACCATTGGCTGGTTAGCGACCACCCCTATTGTGCGCCCTTCCATCCGGCCAAATCCGATGATGATATTGCCCGCATGCGCCGGTTGCAGCTCAAAAAATTCGCCCTCGTCAACGGTTTTACGGATGACTTCGTGCATATCATAGGGCTGGTTGGCGTTGGCGGGGATGAGCATGTCGAGGCTTGGCTCAAGCCGGTCCCACGCATCGGCTGTCGGTCGTTCGGGCACGGGTGACCGGTTCGATTCGGGCAAAAAGTCCACGAAGTCGCGGGCCGCGAGCAGCGCTTCGATGTCATCATCAAACGCAACATCTGCAACCCCCGACTTCGTGGTATGCGTCACTGCGCCCCCGAGTTCCTCCTGCGAGACCATTTCGTTGGTGACGGTCTTCACCACATCGGGGCCGGTGACGAACATATAACTGCTATCCTTCACCATGAAGATGAAGTCGGTCATGGCAGGAGAATAGACAGCGCCCCCCGCGCACGGACCCATGATTAAACTGAGTTGCGGCACAACACCAGATGCCAGCACGTTGCGCTGAAACACCTCCGCATAGCCCCCAAGGCTTGCCACACCCTCTTGAATACGCGCGCCGCCCGAATCGTTCAGACCAATAACAGGCGCGCCCACCTTCATCGCCATATCCATGATCTTGCATATTTTTTGCGCGTGCCGCTCGGACAGCGAGCCGCCAAACACGGTAAAATCCTGCGAAAATACAAATACCAGCCGACCGTTGATCGTGCCGGAGCCGGTAACCACGCCATCACCGGGAATAATCTGCCCGTCCATGCCAAAATCGGTGCAATTGTGCTCGACATACATGTCAAGCTCCTCAAACGAGCCGTCATCGAGCAACACCGCAAGCCGCTCGCGCGCGGTCAGCTTGCCCTTGGCGTGCTGCGCGGCAATGCGCTTTTCGCCACCGCCCATGCGCGCGGCCGCCCGTTTTGCCTCAAGCCTGTCGACCACCGTCTCCATTTGCACCCTCCCACCAGATTCCATCGCGCCATTGGCCCGGATACTCTTTTCAAGCAAATGCGCGTCAATGCAACTCACCGCGTGATGGCGCGCGCAGATCGAATGCCCGCGACATTAAACAGTTGCGCAATCGCAAAAGGGTTGGCACTCTCAACCAACTCGGAAGTGCAAAAACTTAATAATCGCACGAATCCGCCGCGTTGCAGGAGGGGCCCACAAAAAGGGGGTCTCGGTTGTCAGGGGTTTTGTTACATTGGGTCGTGCCATTTGCCGCGCTGGTTGCGGCGGGGCTGGTCGCCGGTTTTGCCGCCGGGATTTTCGGCATTGGCGGCGGGTTCATTGTCGTTCCCGCGCTGCTTATCGTTCTGCCGCTATTTGGCGGAGACAAATCGCAACTGGCGCATGTGGCGATTGGCACATCGGCGGCGACGATCATCATCACATCGATCCGTTCGCTCAGCTCTCATGCCAAGCGGGACGCGGTTGAGTTTCCCATATTATGGAGTTGGGCTCCATGGCTGGTCGTTGGCGACGCGGCTGGTGTGATGCTTGCCGGGCGGATTGACGGGCACATATTGACGCTGGTTTTCGCCATTGGCGTTGGGCTGATGTCGCTTTTGTTCCTGCTGCCGCGCCTTGCCGAACACAAGCTGAGCGACACTATGCCGCGCATGGCGCCGCGCATGGCGATTGCGGGCGGGCTGGGCACGTTTTCCTCGCTGCTGGGCATTGGCGGGGGCACCATTGCCATCATGGTGATGACGCTGTGCGGCCGCTCGATCCACAAGGCGATTGCCACCGCGTCGGGCATTGGTGCGCTGATCGCCATCCCAAGCGCGATCGGGTTCATCCTGATCGGCCTGGGGCAAACGGGTTTGCCCTGGGGGTCGCTTGGCTATGTCAACCTGCCGGCCGCTGCTGTTATCACCTCAATGTCGATCCTGACTGCGCCACTCGGCGTGGCAGCCGCGCACAGCTTGCCCGCTGCACCGCTGCGGCGCGCATTCGGCCTGTATCTGATCTTCATCGCCGCGGTGATGATGAGAAACGCCTTAAAAATATGACCAGCCAACAAACCCCGCAATCCGGGGCCGCAAACGGGGAGCATCCGCGATGACCGACGCAACTACACAAAACACGGCTCCAACCCTGCCTGATGCCGCGCAGGATGACCTGCTCTTTCGCGGCTATCAACGCCGCGACCTGGCCCGGCTGGCGGCGGTATTTGGCGTTGGCAGCCTGGCCGCCATGCGTGGCAGCCCGGCCTGGGCGTCAGCCGGCGTGCCAGATCCGGCACCAAGCGCCAAGACGCGGATCGGCGCGAACGAATGCTGGACCGGCCCGTTGATGCCCGGCCAGATCGCCGCTGCCAAAATGATTGCGCAAAGCAACCGCTACTCCCCCCATGACGAGCGGGGTGACTTCATCCGCGCGGTGATGACGGTTGAGGGGGTGCCCTATGACCATATTGCGCCTTGGCCAGGATCCAGCGATCCGCTGTCGCGCGCGATTGTAAGCTTTTGCTCCCCGACCAAAGGGCTGGTTACCGCAGACCCCACTTTCGAGCTGGCCGGCCGCACCGCAGAATGGCTTGGCGCCCCTGTCAAGCGCGTGCCCCTCACCGCCGACTTCCGCCACGATGTAAAAGCAATGCTGGCGGCCGACCCCAATGCTGGGCTTTATTACATCTGCACACCCAACAACCCGACCGGCACCCTCACCCCGCTTGCCGACATTGAATGGCTGATCCTGAACAAGCCCGAAGGTTCGGTCGTACTGGTGGATGAAGCGTATATACATTTTGCCGGTGCGCCGGTGGCTTCGTCCTTTGCCACAAAATATAAAGATGTAATTGTCCTGCGCACCTTTTCCAAAATTTTTGGCATGGCGGGGATGCGTATGGGTTATATCATGACCAGCCCGGCCAATATCGCCAAGATGATGCGCTATGATGGTGGCATGCAATCGGGCGCGCTACCGCTGCCGTCGCTTGTATGTGCAACCGCCAGCATTACCGCCAAACAACTAATCGCCGCGCGCAAGGCAGAGATGGAGACTGCCCGCGGGCTGACGCTTGATCACCTCAAAAAGCGTGGGCTGCAAGCAGTGCCAACCAGCGCCAACATGGTGATGATCGACTGGAAGACGAAGCCCGCCAAAGAGGTTCAGGCGGCTTTTCGCACGCAAAGCGTTGAGATTGGCCGGTCCTGGCCCATTTGGCCCACTGTATCGCGGATCACCATTGGCTCTGCTGCGGACATGAAGGCGTTTTGCACCGCGCTCGACAAGGTTTGGGTCGCCTGACAAGTATTTTCGCCGGGCGGGCGCCATCGTGGCGGCGCCCGGCACACTGCGCCACCCTTTAACGCATCAGCACCAATTCTTCCGCCATGCTGGGGTGCAGCGCAACGGTTGCGTCGAAATCTGCCTTGGTCGCGCCCATTTTTACAGCGATTGCGGCAGCCTGTAAGATTTCTGGCGCATCCGGCCCGATCATATGCAGGCCAACAATACTGCCCGTTTCGGCATTACACACCATTTTATACAGCCCGCGCTCGCTCCGCCCGGCAAGCACATTCTTCATCGGCCGGAAATCGGAGGTGTAGATCTTCACCACGCCGAGTTTGTTCTTCGCCTCTGCCTCCGTCATGCCGACACCGGCCATTGGGGGGTGGCTGAACACGGCCGAGGGGATATTGCTATAATCAACCCGTGTCGGTTTGTTGCCAAACACGGTATCGGCAAAAGCCTGTCCCTCGCGAATGGCAACCGGTGTAAGCTGCACCCGGTTCGTTACATCGCCCACCGCATAAATGCTGGGGCATGACGAGCGATTGTCGACATCCACCGTCACCGCGCCGGCCTTATCAAGCGCCACGCCCGCCGTCTCCAGCCCCAGCCCTTTGGTATTGGGCGCACGACCCGTGGCGAAAAGCACCATATCAACATCCATGGCGTCGCACCCGTTTATCTCGACATGCAGCGTGCCATCGGAGCGTTTTTCGATCGAACGAAAGGTTGCGTTGAAACGGAATTGCAGCCCCTTGGCGATGGAAATCTGCAACAGCCGATCGCGAATTTGTTCGTCATAGCCACGCAATATCTGGTCGGAGCGGTTGAGCAGTGTCACCCCGGCGCCAAATTCATGAAAAATACCGGCAAACTCATTGGCAATATAACCCGCGCCTGCAATCAACACCCGCTTGGGCAGCGTTTCCAAATGGAACACCTCGTTTGAGGTGATCGCATGTTCGGCTCCGGGAAATTCGAGCCGTTGCGGCCGCGCACCCGTGGCGACCAGAATGAGCCGTGCTGTAATCTCGCGCCCGCTTGCCAGCCGCACCCTGTTGGGGCCGGCAACCTGCGCTCGCTCCAAAATGATGTCGACACCGTTGTTGTTCAACGTGTCGGTATAGGCATTGTTCAGCCGATCGACTTCAGCCAGCGCATTGTCGCGCAGCCTTGGCCAGTCAAAATGGCAATCCGGCACATCCCAGCCAAAGCGGCGGGCATCGGCCAAATCTTCAGCGAAATGGGCGCCGTAAACCAGCAGTTTTTTGGGCACGCACCCGCGAATGACACAGGTGCCGCCAACGCGAAACTCCTCCGCCACCGCAACTTTTGCGCCGTGCGCTGCCGAAACCCGCGCCGCACGCACCCCGCCAGACCCGGCTCCGATGACAAACAGGTCATAATCATAGCTATCGGGCATTGCAGGTCTCCGTGTCGATGGGCAGCATCAGGTGAAGGGCGCAAATAGGGAGCAGGCGCAGATCGGCAATTCAGCCAAAGGCGCGGCGCAGCAGGTCTTGGGTCGATGGGTCAAAATCCTGCCCCCCCGTTCCCGCCGCCCTGGCCATTTCCTTGCCAAGCTCCACGCCAAACTGGTCAAACGGATTAATCCCCAGCAATGCAGCGCTGGTGAATGTGCGCTGCTCATAAAAAGCGATGAGCGCGCCAAGCGTGCGTGCGTCGAGCTGATCGAGCAGGATGGTCGCGCTTGGCCGGTCGCCGCCATAGGCGCGCGCCGGGTCGGCCGCATTGGCACGCCCCCTCATCAGCGCGGCACCTTGTGCAAAACAATTAAGCAACAATTGCCGGTGGTGCTCATCATCAAGCGCATCGCCCGGCTCTACCACCGCGACGAACTCCAGCGGCACCAGCCTTGTACCCTGATGAAGGAGCTGAAACACCGCGTGCTGTGCATCCGTCCCCACGCCACCCCATGTAATCGGCGCGGTCTGGCGGCCAATGGGCTGGCCATTGGCCGTCACGCTCTTGCCGTTCGATTCCATTTCAAGCTGCTGCAAATAGCTGGGCAGCAGCCGCAGACGTTCATCATAGGCAAAGGTCGCGCGCGTCTCACACCCTTTGTTTTGCGTGTAAAAAAGGTCGGCAAATGCGGCGAGCGCTGGCGCGTTCTCATGCAAAGCGGCCAGGCGAAAATGCCGGTCCATCTCGCCTGCCCCTTCGAGCATTTCGGCAAACGCATCCCATCCAAGCGCAAGTGCTGCGGGAAAGCCGATGGATGACCACAGCGAATATCGCCCGCCCACCGATTCTGCAAAAGGCAAAACGCGCGTGGCATCAACGCCCCATTCCACCGCTTTGTCCGGTGCCGCAGTCAGCGCGACAACGCGGCCAAACGGGTCTTCCACCCCGCCTTCCTCCAGCCATTGCAGCGCGCTGTTGGCGTTGAGCAGCGTTTCGGTGGTGGTAAAGGTTTTGGACGCAATGGCCACCAGCGTTGCCGTCGGGTCAAAGCGGGCAAATGCCTCCTCCAGCGCTGCACCGTCGACGTTGGAAACCACGGCCACCTCATAGCGGCTGTCATCCCGGCCGAGCGCGTCGATCAGCAGATCAGGCCCAAGCGCCGACCCGCCAATGCCGATATGGAGCACATGACGCACCGGGCCCAGTGCGCCGGCGTTGATGGCGTCGATGAGTGCGCGCATCCGGGTGTGAAGAGCCGCTGCCCGCGCAACCGATTCGTCAGCCCCCTCGCCGCGCTCTGCGGTGTGCTCCGCTGCGCGTCCTTCTGTCACATTAATCGCGGCACCGGCAAACAGCGCTTCGCGCTTGCCCGCCAGATCCTGCGCCTTGGCCAGTTGCTCAAACGCGGTGACGGCTTGAGCGGTCAGATGGGTTTTGGACCAGTCGAAATGAATACCGGCCACATCGATCGCAAACCGCCCAAGCCGCTCAGGGTCTGCTGCAAACAGCGCGTCCAGCCGTTCTGACGGCAGGGATTCGATCTCAGACCAATCGACAATGGGCATGAAGCGGCTCCTTTCAGGGCAAGGCTGTTCGCCCGCCCTTTAACGCTCCGTCACGCCCGCCGCCAGCCTGATCATCGCTGGCCTGTTTCCGCCGCCATGTGACTTGACGAAGGAAGCCCGCGCCCGCAAAGCCGTGCGCCATGGAAGACCCCACCCCCAGCCCCGCAGAGCCGCCCGCGAAACCCCGTTCAGAACTGTTTGAAACATTTTGGTTTTTCATTCGTCTGGCGGCAATCGTGCTGTTCGTGCGCAGCTTTGTCGTCACGCCGTTCAACATCCCGTCCGAATCGATGCTGCCGCGCCTGTACATTGGCGACTATCTTTTTGTATCAAAATGGAATTATGGCTATTCGCGCTACAGCTTGCCGCTCAACCTGCCGCTCATTCCTGGCAAAATTCTTGCTCGCCTGCCAGAGCGTGGCGACGTGGCAGTGTTCAAGGCGCCGCCGGGCAATAGCGCTGACTATATTAAGCGGGTGATCGGCCTGCCCGGCGACACCATTCAGATGCGCGACGGCCAGTTGATTTTGAACGGCGTTGCTGTGCCCAAGGTGCCGATGGCGGATTTCCTCATTCCCCAAACGGCCAATTACCACTGCCCGCCCGAATTTTTGGAGCAAAACGCCAAGGGGCAAGCGATTTGCCGCTATCGCCAGTTCCGCGAAACGCTGCCCAATGGCCGCAGCTACGCCGTGCTCGATCGCGGCACGACACTGGCCGACAACACCCAGCTTTTTACCGTGCCAGCCGGCCATGTTTTTATGATGGGCGACAACCGCGATGACAGCGCCGACAGCCGCTTTCCGCAAATTGAGGGCCAGGGCATAGGCTATGTCCCCGTCGCCAATCTGGAGGGCAAGGCGATGGTAATGTTCTTTTCAACCGATGGCGAAGCCTCGCTCTGGCCCTGGACATGGTTTTCCGCCACACGCTGGAACCGCATTGGGGGCGGCTTTTGAGCGAACAACCCACAGCGCAGGCGCTGAGCGGATGGCTGGCCGGTGTGCTGGGCACAGCGCCCGTCAATCTGCCCCTGTATGAGCGCGCGCTGACGCATGGCAGCCAGGCCGCGGCCAATTATGAACGGCTGGAATTTTTGGGCGACCGCGTGCTTGGGCTGGCGGTTGCCAAATGGCTTTTCACCTTGTTTGGTGATGAGCCTGAGGGCGCCCTTTCCAAGCGGCTAAACGCGTTGGTAACCGGCCCGGTATGCGCCGATATTGCCCGTGCCGCCGGGGTGGCCGCGCACCTCAAACTCGGCAAGCAAGCCCGCGACGACGGCGCGGCTGACAGCGACAATGTGCTGGGAGATGTGATGGAGGCGCTGATCGGTGCGCTGTATCTCGACCATGGCATAGACGCAGCCGAACACGCGGTGCGCATTTTGTGGAAAGAGCGGGTTCATCATCAGGCGCGCGCGCCGCAGCACCCAAAATCGGCGCTACAGGAATGGGCAGCCGCGCACAACCGCCGCCCGCCTGAATATAGCGTGGTCGATCGTGCCGGGCCGCACCATGCGCCTATGTTCACCATCAAAGTGTCAATCGGCAAACTGGCTGAGGCCAGCGCCAAGGGCAGCTCCAAACAAGAGGCTGAAACCGCCGCCGCTGCCGCCCTGCTTGCGCAACTGGAGACGAAATGACCAAAACCGCTGAGCGCTGCGGCCTTGTCGCCGTTGTCGGCGCGCCCAATGCCGGAAAGTCAACGCTCGTCAACGCGCTGGTCGGGCAGAAGGTCGCTATCGTCAGCCCCAAGGCGCAGACCACGCGCACCCGGCTTATGGGGGTCGCGATCGAGGGAAAAACGCAGCTACTGCTTGTCGATACGCCGGGCATTTTTGAACCCCGGCGCCGGCTTGACCGGGCGATGGTCGCCGCGGCCTGGGGCGGGGCCGAAGGTGCAGATGTGCTGGCGCTGGTGGTGGATGCCAAGGGCGGACTTGGCCCCAAGGTGCTCCCCATTGCCCAAAATCTGGCCACGCGGCGCGAGCGCAAATATCTCATCCTCAACAAGGTCGATATTGCCGACAAGGCCCGGCTTTTAACCCATGCGCAGCGCCTGAACGAAACCGTGGCGTTTGATGAAACCTTTTTTGTAAGCGCCTCCACCGGCGATGGCTTGCCGGAATTGAAAGCGGCCCTTGCCGCCGCCATGCCGCAAGGGCCCTGGCACTTCCCCGAAGATCAGGTGTCCGATGCAACCGAGCGCGCACTTGCCGCCGAGGTAACCCGCGAGCAGCTCTACCTCCAGCTCCACGCCGAGCTGCCCTATGCAAGCGCGGTGGAGACCGAGCAATATAAAGAGCGCGAGGACGGGTCGGTGGAAATTCACCAGCAAATTCTCGTCTCCCGGCCCACGCAGCGCGCCATCATATTGGGCAAGGGCGGTGGGCGGATCAAGGAGATCGGCGCGCGCGCGCGCGCCGAGCTGAGCCAGTTGATGGAGCGCCCCGTCCACCTCTATCTGCATGTAAAGGTGAAGGAAGACTGGGATAATGATCGCCAGGTCTTTCGCGATATTGGGCTGGATTGGGTGGAATGACGAGCATGGTCAAGGTTGCAATTGTTCAGGCCGCGGCCATTCCGCTGGCGATTGGTGACGGTATTGAGGCGCTGCTTGGCCATGCGGCCCGCGCAGTAGACAGCGGCGCCAAAGTCATCGCCTTTGGCGAAACATTTTTGGGCGGATACCCCATTTGGCTGGACGAGGCACCAGGCGCTGCGCTGTGGGACCAGCCCGGCACCAAGGCGCTGCACGCCATTTTGCTCGAACAGGCCGTGCGCGCAAACGACCCCCGGCTGGAGCCATTGCAAACGCTGGTGGATGCAGCAGGCGTCATCTTGAGTTTTGGCGCGCATGAGCGGGTGCGATCAAGCCTGGCCAACACCCAGTTCATCTTGCGCCCCAACCAGCCGCCCCTTCCGCACCGCAAGCTGGTGCCAACGCATGGTGAGCGGCTCATCTGGGCGCGCGGCGACGGGTCTACGCTGGGCGTTCATCAGGCGGAATGGGGCGCCGTCGGGCAGCTCATCTGCTGGGAACACTGGATGCCCCTTGCCCGCGCCGCCATGCACCATGCGGGCGAGGCGATCCACATCGCCGCCTGGCCAACAGTGCGCGCAGTGCACGACCTGGCCTCGCGCCACTATGCGTTTGAGGGCAACTGCTTTGTGCTGGCAGCGGGCACGGTGATGCACCGGGCAGACCTGCTTGACGGGCTGGCGCGCACAGGTGGCGATGCAGCGGCCGAGGCTTTGCTGCGCACCATTCCCGACGGCCAGCTCCAATTTGGCGGCAGCGCCATCATCGCGCCCGACGCCAGCGTGCTTGCGCAAGCGGAAGATGGGGAGGAGCTGATCATCGCCGAGGCTGATTTGCGCATGATTGGCCGCGAACTGGCAGCGCTCGACAGCGACGGCCATTATGCCAGACCCGATGTGTTTGAGCTGCGCATAAACCGCCGCGCAACGCCCGGCATTGTCAATGAAGGCGGCCTCGCAAACGGGTGACCCCATGTCGCTGCGCCGCCTTTCTGCCCCATTCCCATTGACAACAGCCAGCCATGGCAGCCGGCCTAATATGGGCCGCGTCGCGCCACTTGTTCGCCCATGCCGGCAGCAGGCTGTTTGCCGGGCGGAATATAGAGGTAGCAAACCGCCTGTTCGGGCTGTCGTCTTTTGCGGCATTCTGCCATTGTTGCATATCCTATGATGAATAGCTGGGACACAGGACAGAGCATGGTAGCAATTGGCATTTTTGGCAGCGCAGGGCGCATGGGGCGCGCCATTGCAGCGGCGATTCCGGGTTATGCGGCAACATTGGCGGGCGGCGTGGATACTGGTGATGACCCAGCGCCTGTTGCCGCCGCCGCCCATGTGCTGGTCGATTTCTCGACACCTGCCGCTCTTGCCGTCAGCCTTGCTGCCGCCAGAGCAGCCGCTACACCCATCGTCATCGGCACAACCGGATTGGGACCGGAGCACCACGCACTGATCGACGGGGCCGCGCGCGACATTGCGGTGCTGCAAACCGGCAATACCTCGCTTGGCGTATCGCTTCTCACGCTGTTGGTGAAGGAGGCCGCCAGCCGGTTGGGGGCGGACTGGGACATAGAGATTGTCGAGATGCATCACCGGGCCAAGATGGATGCGCCTTCGGGCACCGCGCAGATGCTGGGCATGGCGGCCGCTGAAGGGCGCGGCGTGGCGCTTGATGCGGTGGCCGTTGCCGACCGTGCAGCATTGTCTGCCCCCCGCGCGGAAGGGAGCATCGGCTTTGCCAGCCTGCGCGGCGGCTCGGTCGCGGGGGATCATCAGGTGATTTTGGCCGGGCTTGGCGAACGTATCGAGCTTGGCCACCGGGCCGAAGACCGGGCGATATTCGCGCGCGGCGCCATTACCGCGGCACTCTGGCTGGTGGGCAAGCCTGCGGGGCGCTACACCATGGCACAGGTGCTGGGCATGTGAAAAAGGCCGATGTTATAGAGTTTTACGCGCGGCTCGCAGCCGACAACCCTCACCCGGAAACCGAGTTGGAATCGGGCAACGCCTTTCAGCTGCTCGTCGCGGTGGTGCTTTCAGCACAGGCAACCGATGTCGGTGTAAACAAAGCCACCCGCCGCCTGTTTGCCGAGGTTGATACGCCCGCAAAAATGGTAGCGCTGGGCGAAGCAAGGCTGAAGGAGCACATTAAGACCATTGGCCTGTTCAACACCAAGGCCAAAAATGTCATTGCCCTGTCGCAGGCGCTTATCACACACCATGGGGGAGAGGTGCCCGCAAACCACGCAGCACTGGAAGCACTACCAGGTGTTGGCCGAAAAACCGCAAATGTGGTGATGAACTGCGCGTTTGGGGCGGAAACCTTTGCCGTTGACACCCATGTTTTTCGCCTGTGCAACCGCACCGGGCTCGCTCCGGGCAAAACGCCGCTGGAAGTGGAGAAAAAACTCGACAAGGCAACTCCGCTGCCCTTCCGGCTGCACGCTCATCACTGGCTGATCCTGCACGGCCGATATATATGCAAGGCACGCACGCCGCAGTGCTGGCGCTGCCCGGTAAGCGATCTGTGCGCGTTGCGCCCCAAAACAGCAGCGCCGCAACCGCGCTGAACCGCCCAGCCGTTGGGCATGACCGCATGCTGGTTACCCCCAACCGCCCCCACCTCCGCTGCGCTGGTGCCGATGGCACCAGCCGCAAAGCCTATCAGCAAGGGCGCAAGCTGTAGGTTCAACATTTTTTTGCCCAGCCAAACAAAGCGCGCCAGCCCGCAAAACACGGCAAAGCGACCGGTAAGCGGGATGAGCGCTTACAAAAAAATCAATAAATGTTTCAAACATTGTAACCCGCTTGCACAGGCAAACGAAAAACAGATGCCAACAACGGCACCCAAATGCGGATGGAGAATTCACATGAAGTCGAACAAGTTCGGAGCAGGCCTCGCATCGGCCGCAGCAATGCTCGTAATGGCCGGCGCAGCAGTTGCCGCCGACCGTCCGGCCGGCGCAAGCGGCGCAGCAGTTGCTGCAACCGACACGGTTCACTGCTACGGCGTGAACAGCTGCAAGGGCACCGCAGACTGCAAGACCGCAGCACATGAGTGCAAGGGTCAGAATGATTGCAAGGCTCAAGGCTTCAAGGCCAAGACCGCCAAGGCATGCCTGAGCGCCAAGGGCGGCGTCATCGGCGACCTGGGCTAATAAATATCGGCCCGGCTATCCGCCTGTCGGCTGGCCGGGCCATATTATCGTCCATATTATCAAAACGTCATATCACCGGAGCACCTTTATGCGCCGCCCGCTTCCCGATCGTTTTGAAGGCTTTGGCCTGGGGTTGCGGCCGCAGCATTATGCCGATTTTATCAATCGGCCCGTCGATGTTGATTTCGTTGAAATCATTTCCGAAAATTTCATGGTTGAAGGCGGTCGCCCGCTGCATGTGCTCGACGCGGTGCGAGAGCGCCATCCGGTCGCCATGCACGGCGTGTCAATGTCCATCGGCCAATCGGGCGGGCTGAACGCCGATTATCTGGCCCGGCTAAAAAAACTTGCCAAGCGCGTGAACCCCTTGTGGGTGTCGGATCATTTGTGCTGGACGGGGATGCCCGGCTTCAATTCGCACGACCTGCTGCCCTTACCGCTCACAGAGGAGGCGCTCGACACGGTATGCGCCAACATCGCGCAGGCGCAAGACGTGCTGGAACGCACGCTCATCTTCGAAAATCCATCGAGCTATGTGACTTTTGCCGATGACAGCATGACAGAATGGGCGTTCATCGCGCAAATGTGCGAGCGCACCGGATGCGGCATGTTGCTCGATGTGAACAATATTTATGTCAGCGCGACCAACCACGGCTTTGATGCGCGTGATTATCTGGCAGCTATTCCCGCAGACCGGGTTCGCCAAATTCATCTGGCCGGGCACAGCGTTGGCGAGCATTTGCTAATCGACACACACGACAAGCCGGTGCCAGACCCTGTTTGGGCGCTGTATGAAATCGCCTGCCGCATCGTTGGCCCGGTGGCGACAATGATCGAACGGGACGACGATATTCCAGCGCTTGATATATTGCTTGACGAACTGGCCGTTGCGCGGCGGCTGGCGGCAGATAATCTGCTGGCGGCGGCATGAGCCTGTCTGCCACACAGCAAAATTTTTGCGATTTCCTGCGCGAGGCACCCGGCGCGAACGCAGCCAAAGTCGGCACCCGCTCTGCCCTTGGGCTGGATGTGTATCACTATGCTTTTCGCGCGACGCTGAAATCATGCCTGTCTGACCTTTATGAGCGGACATGGACCTATATTGGCGATGATAATTTTTTTGCCGCAGCGGATGCACACATAGCCGGCCATGCCCCCACAAGTTGGACGCTGGATGCCTATGGCGACGGGTTCTGCCAAAGCCTCGACGCCCGCTTTCCCAATGACGCTGAGGTTGGCGAGCTTGCATGGATTGAATGGGCGCTGCGCCGCTGCTTTAGCGGGCCGGATGCCGTGTCGCTTGGGCTGGACGCCTTGGCGACAACCGATTGGGACGCTGAAATCCTGGCGCTTCACCCAAATATTTTTCTACGCCGCCTCAACACCAATGCAGCCGCCTTGTGGAGCGGCCTTGGCGAGGGGCAGGAACCGCCGGAGGCCGCGCCGCTTGTTGAGCCGGGCGGCATATTGGTGTGGCGCGATGAGCTTGTGCCGCAGTTCCGTTCCATCACCGCGCGTGAATATGCCATGCTCGACGGCATTCGCACCGGCACAAGATTTGGCGTGCTGTGCGAGCAGGTGTTTGCCGACAGCGAAGAAGATGAGGCCATCGCTCAAATTGGCGCGATGCTTGCGCGCTGGCTACAGGATAGATTGCTGGTCAACCTCGCCGCCAAGCCACCGCTCTCCATTATGCACGCGCCACAATGATCGGCCGCCGCGCCGTGCTGGCCGCCGGCGCTTTCGCTGTGGTGCCCATGCTGGGCATCAAATCCTGGGCGGCAGAATTTGAAACGCTGCGCAGCATCCGGCAGGAAATCGCCAATCAACCCAAGATCATGCTGGCCGAGGCGGGCGCCACCATTGCCGTGGCTTTCGCCACTGGCAGCCAAGGGGTTGACCGCGATGGCGTGCTCAACTGGATTCGCCGCAGCGCGCGCGCTGCAAGCGTTTACTTCGGGCGATTCCCGGTAAAACATGTCGATATGCTGATAGTCGGCGAGCCCGGCGGCCGCGTGGGCCATGCGACAACCTGGGGATATGGCGGCTCTACCATTCGTGTTCATGTAGGGGTCGATGCGCGCACCCCTGCTTTTTTGCGTGATTGGGTCATGGTGCATGAAATGACGCACCTCGCGCTCCCTACCCTGCCCGATGAGCAATCCTGGGCACTGGAAGGTAATGCCACCTATGTCGAGCCAATTGCGCGCGTGCAGTCTGGCGATTTGCGGGCCGAAACCATTTGGCGCGACATGTGGTTGGGGATGCCCAACGGCTTGCCACAAGCGGGCGACGAAGGGCTGGACCGGACACATAGCTGGGGCCGCACCTATTGGGGTGGCGCGCTGTTTTACCTGATGGCCGATATCGACATTCGCAGGCGGACCGCCAATCGCCGCGGGCTGCAACATGCGCTGCGAGCCATCAACCGGGCAAGCGGCGGAAACAGCGCCGAGTGGCCGATGGAACAGCTTATCGCCACCGGCGACAAGGCAGCGGGCGTGGATGCGCTGGCTAAATTATATGATAGCTGGAGCAATGCTGCTGTATCGGTGGATATTGACGGCTTGTTTGCACAGCTTGGCGTGCGCAAACAGGGCGACGCCATTAGCTTTGACGAAGGCGCTCCGCTTGCGGCCACGCGCCGGGCAATAACTACAGCGCTGGCAGCCAGCTAATCCCTGTGTATCCGGCAATTAAACCTGCCATCGCCCCGGCCCTCAAAGCAAAATGACAAACTTTTATCTTTATAGATAATGTTCATCATATGATAAAAATTTGGAATATCACGCATTTATCATTTAATAATTGCCAATAATCTACCATTCAAGCGCAATGATTTGCCAGTTTACGTCTAGAAATAATTAATATTGCACAATATATTTTGGCAAATGTTGCAATTGTTAAGAAGGAAAAATTTATAACCATTTTGTAACTAACCGGTGGACACGAACGGATAGGGATATGCCATCACGGCATAGCAATTTTCGAAAGGATCCCCCATGAAGGCTCTTAACCTTACCGTTGCCGCACTTGCTGCTTCCGCGCTTGTTTCGGGCGCTGCAATGGCAGAATCAGATGCCAAGCCCGCGATGGAAAAATGCTATGGCGTTTCAAAGGCTGGCCATAATGATTGCAAGGCCGGCGCGGGCACGAGCTGCGCGGGCACGTCGAAGGTCGACTATCAGGGCAATGCCTGGAAGCTCGTCAAGGCTGGCACCTGCACCAAAATCAAGACGCCAAAGGGCTTTGGTTCGCTGACCGAAAAGGCCTGATCGCTCATGCGCCCCACTGTCGGCCTCGGCTTCAAGGCCGATTATTTTGAGCCGGCTTTGGCCTGCTCGGCGGCGGGGCTATGGTTTGAAGTTCACGCAGAAAACTACATGGTGGCGGGGGGCGCGCGCATTGCGATGCTCTCCGCCATTCGTGCATCAAGGCCGCTGTCGCTGCATGGTGTTGGTTTGTCGCTGGGCGGCGCGGCACAGCCCGATGCGGGGCATTTACAGCGGCTGCGCGCGTTGGTGGATCGGTTTGAGCCATTTGTGGTTTCAGAACATCTTGCCTGGTCGCGCTATCAGGACACATGTTTTCCCGATTTGCTTCCCTTCCCCCGCAGCCATGAGGCGCTGGAACGCATCTCCACCAACATTGCGATGACGCAAGACGCGCTGGGGCGACAAATTCTGGTGGAGAACCCCTCGCTATACATACAGCTTGACGGGCATGAGTATGACGAGACCGAGTTTCTTGCCGAGTTGGTGCGCCGCACGGGCTGTGGCCTGTTGGTGGATGTTAACAACGTCCACATATCGGCCAATAATATGGGTTATGATGCCCGCGCCTATCTCGATGCGCTGCCGCATCATGCCATTGGCGAAATTCACCTGGCCGGCCATACGCTTGACCCAGAGCATGGCGAAGCGCTGCTGATAGACAGCCATGACGCGCCGATTGCAGACCCGGTCTGGGCGCTGTTTCGCTATTTGGTGGAACGCATTGGCGAACGCCCGACGCTTATAGAGCGCGACGGCAATCTGCCACCCTTTGATGAACTGATTGCGGAACGAAACCGCGCCGCCGCCATTTTTGAAAAGCTGAAGGAACGTGTCGATGCATAGTCTGGATGCTTTTCAGCGTCAGTTTGCCCTAGCCATTGGCGACGACACAGCACCTTTTCCGGCAGCAGATCAACCCGGCTTTGCGGTATATCGCAACACATCTGCCAAAGGGGCGCTTGACGCGCTGCAATCAAATTTTCCGGTGGTTTTGCGGTTGGTTGGGGAGGAAGATTTTGCCCCGCTCGCGCTAAGCTATACCCGCGCCAACCCGCCGGCCGAGCCAATGCTGGCGCTGTTTGGTGCGACCTTTGCAGACCATGTAGAGCAATCGGCGCTGGCCGAAGAGCTGCCCTATCTGGCCGATGTCGCACGGATTGAGCGGCTCTGGGCGGAGTGCTTGTTCGCTGCTGAAAAACCGCCGGCCGACCCGGCGATGATAGCCGCGCTGGCTGAGGCGGAGATGATGGAGCTTTCGCTCGCGCTGCACCCGGCTGTTCGGTTCGCCTGGCTGGAGACCCCTGCGGCAACCATCTGGCTTGCCCATCAGGGCGAAGATGAGGTTGAGGAACTGGAACTTGAATGGGCGCCAGAAGGCGCGCTGCTCACCCGGCCAGACGGTGCGGTTACGCTCGACATTGTCGATGCACCCGCCATTGCGCTGCTGGCAGCTTTTGCAGCCGGGCAAACCATTGGCGAGGCGGCAATCAGCGTGCTGATGGAATATCCCGAAACCGATATTTCACCAACCTTTGCGCAGCTTTTAGCGCGCGGAGCATTATGTAAACCTGCGGAGCCGCGATAATGGATATGAATGCAACCACCCCCGAACAGGCCGCCGGCTGGCGCGCACCTTTTGCCACCTTGGCGCGGCTTGGCGGTGCAGCGCTGCCGCTGTCGTTGCTGTTGCTTGTACAAAGGCTGGGCGTTGCTGCTATCTTCTTCCTGTCGGGCCGCACCAAGGTGGAAGGCATCTTCACCCTCACAGACAGCACTTTTGAGCTGTTCAGCACCGAATATGCCCTGCCGCTTCTTCCTCCCGTTCCCGCGGCTTATATAGCGGCGGGCGCCGAGCATCTTTTTCCTATTTTGCTGGTGCTGGGGTTGTTCACCCGCCTGTCTTCCGTGGCATTGCTGGGGATGACGCTGGTCATCCAGATTTTCGTTTATCCCGATGCCTGGCCGACCCATTTGAGCTGGGCGGGGTTGTTGTTGCCTATCATCGCTTTTGGCGGTGGCCGCTTCTCGCTCGACCGGCTGCTGCGACTGCCATAAGGGTAAAATATCGGGGCCGGCTTTGCGCGCGCAAGCTCTTGCGCACGGCCCCGATGTTATTTGGCGGTGCGCGTCATGAGCCATTTGCGCATGCCCCGCGCAGCGCGCCTGAGGCCTGCGCCCACTAAATTGGCATTGAACGATTCTGTGCTGGCCATCGCCGATTCTCATTGCTAATTGAGCAATCAACAAGGCACCCGTAGCTCAGCTGGATAGAGCGCTGCCCTCCGAAGGCAGAGGCCACTGGTTCGAATCCAGTCGGGTGCGCCAGTTTTTCAATGACTTGGCTGGCCTTCTGTCCCCTTGTACGGAAGTAGGTACGGAAAACAGGGGGCAGAAAGTGCCCTTTGAGGATTGGCTTTAGCGCGCCTGCGCTTGGCATCGATCCCGCGGGAATGGGCGAAGACGGGGCCTGGCAAATCTGGCAACGCGCCCGGTCGCGGCTGGTGCAGTTTCGATACACACCCTACGCGACAAATCGCGGCGAGAAATGGCTAAATTGTGCGCCTTTCCGAAGGTGGCAACTTCTCAATCACAAATGGTTAGCCATTTGGATTTGATTAAGTGCTCGGTTTCCGAAAGTTTTCGGCCATTCACTTTCGACCCGCATTCGGGGATTGTGCTCTGCTCGGCTAATGCGCGAAAACAGGCGCTAGCCGGTTCACCGTACAGTATGGGCGGGAAAGCGATTGGGAGGATCAACCGTGGCAAGACCGAGCGCGGCAGAGGAAGCAATCTTACTGGCGAGCGATAACGCAACTATCGCCAATTATTTGGTTAAGCGAGGCGAAGCGGAAAAGGGCCGATATTGGGATATTGCAGAGAAAACTGAAGCGGCCCTGTTATCACGAAATGATCGACTCGTTGATTTACGACTGGCTGAATACTGCTTCTATGCGGCCACAGCATCTGCTTTGTTTCATCGCGATCCGACTGACTGAACCGCACCGGGATTGTCGGAGGCTCCAACTCCTGAGAAGGCGGAGCCTGTATGAGCAAGACAACGAACAAGTTTTCACCCGAGATACGCGCCCGTGCGGTGCGGATGATATTGGATCACGAAG
>JBAZXU010000010.1:0-67602 GCA_041659705.1 Sphingomonas sp. | reverse complement strand
AGTCCGCTGCTCAGTGCGATCCGCACAGCCTCGCGTTTGAAATCATCCGTATGCTTCATCATCTCTCCGGTCTCCTTGATCGAGTGTTTTACGCTCAAGTCACCGGCACGAAACCGGTACAAGTCCACAGCCCGGCTTACTCGGGCAGCGCTTAGGCAGACAACCAAGTCGCAGGCGATGGCCAGCATCGCCGCGGGCGAAGTCCGCCAGACGCCGCGTTCAACGGCGGGACCGATCTGAGGCACTAGATCTCGACTATCACGGTGCGTTTGTGCACGATCCCGATGGCATCAACATCGAGGCGGGTTGCAATGCACCGGGATGACGCGGCGCGGCACGACGTCGTCGGCCGTTTGGCTAGCCGTTCCCGTTGAGCATCCGCCGGACGAGCGTCTCGATCTCGACGGTCGTCTCATGCGTATCCTCGGTCTGAGCCGACCTGCGGTGGGCGCCCGATACGTAGTCGGGCAGCGCTGCCAGCGAAGTCCAGCCAGCCAACTCCTGCACGAGCAGCTGGATGGTCGAGATCGGCAGCGGCCGGCCCTCGCTGTCGCGGAACCGGACGAACGCCTCGGCCACGCGGGTTAGGAAGGTCGCTCGCAGGCGGTGCAGCGACCGCCGCTTCTGGCCAGTGGCCCGGAACAGGTCGGACACGATGTTGCTGACCCAGTTGGGTGAGATCGGGTCGCCGCGGTCGGAGAGGATGAGCTGCGGCGGCTTGACGTATCCCGTCCTGCGTTTCTTGGCGCGCTCGACGATATCGGCGCGTGGGCCATCGGCGAGGTCGCGCGCCATCATGGCGAGGAAAGCCGGCATGTTGAGCCGACGCGAAACCTTGCGCTTGCCGATCACGTCCACTCCGACCATCAGCTCGTCGGCGATGTATTCCTCGATCTCGGCCCTAGTGGGGATCATCTTTTCCTCGACCTGCAGCACGTCGCCGCGGCGGGCGCCGACGTGCTCGGCCATCAGGAGAATGACCGTGTTCCGCTCCGCCTGCCTGCCCGAGATCTTCGCGTGCAGCGCTTCGATGTCGGCGTCGTTCGGCGTCTCGCGGCGCGCCCT
Organism: Sphingomonas sp.; assembly: GCA_041659705.1. GTDB lineage: Bacteria > Pseudomonadota > Alphaproteobacteria > Sphingomonadales > Sphingomonadaceae > Sphingomonas. Next base: position 66,537 of record JBAZXU010000010.1, on the reverse strand, counting down.
GCGCTCGCCCCCGAGCAGCAGCGGACAGGTCTCGATAAACCGCGTGACGCCATTCTTGCCGCGCCGTTTCTCGTAGCGGACCGAGATCTTGCCTTCCTCCACCCGGCCGATGACGTCGAGGTCTACGACACCCGTGACCAGCCCCGTCTTCTCCAGCCAGACATACATCCGCCACACGGCACTCACGTAGGCGTTGACGTGCTCCGCCGAGCGCAGGCCGGGCCGTGCGGCGTGGGCCTGCGCGCCGCGCGCCCGCGTGCGCCTGCGCGGTCGCGCGCCGATCCGGATGCGGTTGCGCCAGGCTTTGAGCGTCTCATCGCTCACCACCTCAAAGTCCCGGCCCAGTTCGGCGAGGTAGTCGAGGAACGAGCGGATCGCGGTCGCCTCGTTCGCGACCGCCCCGTCCGTCCCCGGCTTCCGCCGCAGCCGGTGCATGAGGTAGGCGTTGGGCTTCTCGAGGAACCCGTGGCGCAGGCTGACGATCTGCGGGAGCCCGTCGACGATCTCCTCGCCGAGCAGCCGGCCGCTGGAGTCGTATGTGCCGATCGCGCAGCGCGCGTCCGTCCGGACGATCTCGAGAAAGCTCATTCCCCGTCGACCTCGACCAACGCGAGCATCGCTCCGCCCCTTACCGCTGCGGCCTGCCGCTCGCGCTCGCGGCTGAGCCTGAGCACGCGCTCGGTGTCGATTCGCAGCGCGCGCTCGGCCTTGAGTTCTTCGTTCTTGGCGGAGAGCTGGCCGACGAGCTTCCTGAGCAGGTCGTCCCTGTCGGCGAGCTTCCGCCGCAGCTCGGCCGCCTCCGCCGTCGCGGAGAGCTTCCGAGCGCGGCCACCAGTTTTCGGCAGGCGCCCGATCAACGCGTCGATCTCCTTCACCTTCGAGCCGTGGCGGGGATGATGGCGCGTGAAAGAGGCGGGGTCACCGATTGGCTCGATGCCGAGCGCCGGCGAGGTCCAGGTCCGGCAGGTGTTGAGACTTGTCGGCAGTGTGACCTCAATCGGCTCGCCGGCGGCATCGATCAGCGCGTCGAGACCGTCCATGACGACCTTCGTCAAGATCTCGATTCTGCGGTCCAGCCTGTCCGCGACGCTGGTCATACCGGGGTGCCCAAGGCGTCAGCCGACGCGACATGCGGGCGGATGACTTCGAGCCTCTTTGCGGTGGCCAACGCGATCACGGTGCCGGCGATGGCGGGCGACGCGAGCATTCGCTCGCCTAGCGAGATCTCGGTCCGCATGAACGGCGCAAAGATGCCGTCGGTCATCCGGTGACGGCAGCCGATGCACGTCTCGGGCGTCGCGCGGGAGAGGTCTGGGCCGACCGCGCCTTGGTCCCCGCCAGTTCGGCAGTTGGCGTCTTTCGCGCCGCGCCGGGTATCCGGGCAGGTGCAGTAGGACCAAGGGTTGCAGCGGATCACCATCCGGTCCGCGATGCGCGCCGACCAGTCGGCCAGCCGCTCCGGCTCCATCGCCACGACGCCGGCGAACCGCCGCTTCTTGCGCGCGACCATTGCCATAAGCCGGGCGCCTGCGGCGCCGCCGACGGCCCGGACGCCTGCCATAGCCTCCGTGACAACCGTTCTGGTGAAGCCGCGTTGCTCTTCCGTGAAAATGCGGCCGAGCGTCGTGTCCGTGCAGTAGGCCCGCGTCTGGCGAAAGTCCCAGTGTCGCAGGTGGAGGCGGAGCGCACCAAGGTCGGGGTTCTCGTGGCGCCACATGTAGAGGATCGCGAAGAAGCGGCGGAACTGCCTGGCGGTGAAGCGCCACGGCGCGCCTTCGTGCGGCGGCACGTCGCAGAGTGCGGCGAGTGCGTCGAGGTCGCGAGGCACCGTGCTGCGGACGCGGGGACCGGCGACGAGCGTGGTCGCGTCGGTCCAGCAGAACAGCCGCGTCGATCCCGAGCGGGCGCGGGCGTCGGCACCGAGGTCGACGAGCCAGTCGACGAGCCGCGACACGATGTCGGGAACGGGCGTGTGCTGGTTCTCGCCCTCGGTCTTCAGAATCGCTGAGAAGACGAAGCGGCTTCCGTCGCCGCCCAGGACGCAGTCTTCGCGAAGCGTCGCGATCTCGTCGTCGCGCCGCGCGGACAGCGCCGCGATCAGGACGAAGCATGCCTGCACGAGGAGGACGGTGGCGTTTTCCACCACGCGCAGCGCAGCCGCTTCCTCAGGCATGCGGAGGCGCGCGCGCATGGCTGCGATGTTGTCCGCCTTCGCCGCAAGCACTGCCTCGGACGCCTTGCGCTTGGCCTCGACCGAAGAGGCGCCGTCGACGGCGGCTGCAACGTCGCGCCTGATCTCGGCCACGCGCGCCGACAGATCGACGAATAGACGGATGCAGCCGTCGATGAGCGTCATCGCCTGTCGCTGCGGGATCGTTGGTGTGCGGTTGGTGTCGGAGCAGTGCTTCGCTGCCTCGGCGGACGCGCTCGTCTCGAACGGGTCGATCCCGATGTTGTCGCCCTCGATCTCGCGGCGGAACGTCCAGAGCTGCTCGAGCACCAGTAGCGACCGGAACAGCGGGTTGTGGGTAAGCGCCTTGCGCTCGGCGCCGTTCGCGCGCCCTGCCGCGACCGCCAAGTCGTCCGCGATGTCGAGGTTGAACGGCAGGTGCAGTCGCTTGCGGACCTGGATCGGATCAGAGATGTCGATGCCTGACTGAGCGAGCCGGGCGGCCCGACCCGCAACGTCCAGGATCGATGCGACGCCGTAACGCGCGGCGAGTGCGTAACGGTCGATGTCGATCCTGCGCAGCTGCGAGAAGCTCGGGATCGGGTCGTCGCCGAGCCGCATGAACGACATGAGCTTGAACATCTCGCGTGCCTGCGCGGCCTGCATCCAGGCGGTCTGAATGCGCGACGTCTCGTGCTCGCGAAGCAGCACGACGTATTGCTTCGCCAGCGACAGCCATTCAACGTTCGAGGGATGTAGGAGCCGGGAGCCATCCGGCAGCGTCTGGTCGAAGTCGATTACGGCCGTCCGAGCCTCGCCGTCCGCGTAGATCCGGTAGCTCGAACCATCGGCGACAGTCCATTGCGGTGCGTCGTAGTCGCCGCTGACAAGCCAGGGCGGAACCGTCTTCGGCGCGACCGCGCTGTCGCATCGACGCGGCAGCTGAACGACGTTCGACTTCACCATGGCCGCGGCCTTTCGTAGTTCGGATCGGCGAGCCGTCGCTCCGCCGTCTCTCGCGCGCGCTTGAGGATACGGGCGTGCGGGCCGCGCTTCAGCGCATCGAGGGCGGCATCGCAGAAGGCGAGTTCGTCTAGCCACGCTTCCTCGAAGCGTTCCGTCCGCTCCGGTGGCCAAGTCTCCGCCGCCTCGACAAGGCTTCGGTGCCAGATGACGAGGTCCGCGACGATTTCGACGTCGGCGACGATGACCGCGGAAGGGCAGCGGCCGCAGGCCTGCACCTTCGTGCAGGTCTCACCCTTCACCGTATCCGGCTGGATTCCGGCGGTCGGCGTTAGGCACAGCCGGCCGAGGCCGGTCCGCATCGCGCGTTCGGCGAGCGAGCGGACCCTGTCGACGGGCAGGCCGAGGCGCTCGGCGGCGCCCTCGATGCCAATCAGCGCGATGCTGGCGAGCGCCTCCTGGAACTGCCGGATCTTGCGCTCATAGATGATGCGTAGCGGCATCTTGACCACGTAGTGCGCGGTCATTCCCTCGTCGGTATGGTTCGCGAGCGCGGTCGCGACGTTGATATTGCCGTCGGCTGAGAGCGCGGCGTCGAGCAGCACGCTGGACCGGATCATGTCGACGCGCAGCTCGAAGTCGGCGAGGGCCGGGTCCGACTTTGCGATCGTGCGCAGCAGCTCTAGCAGCCGGTGCTCGGCGATCGGCTTCACTCGGCCGACGGTGTCGGCGAGGAAGAGGTGCCGGCCGTCAGGTCCGGCGGCGAGCCGCGCCAGCCGCGGCTGCAGTTCGAGCAGCGCCTCCAGCACGCGCACCGCGCTCGGCGACCCGTCGCGGTGGTCGGCCGGCAGGTCGGTGACGATGGGCCGGCCGCTTCGGTCCTTCCAGCCGCTCACCTCCCGGTGGCCCGGCACGTTCGAGGCTCGCAGGCAGTCCGTCAGCAATCCCCGAGCGACCGCGCTGTTTGCCCCGGCCGCCACGATGTAGATTATGCACGCGGCGGCGACCGTGCGCTCGCACGGGTGCAGCAGGCCAACCAGCGTGTCGATGCCGCCCAGCCCGCGCGTGATCTTCGCATAGTAGACGTTTTCCGCCGTCGATCCTGCCTTCGTCGATCTGGGGAGGCGTCCGCCGTGCTCGCGGTCGACGTAATGGAGATAGGCGGCGAGACCGGCCTCGCCGCGCTCGGTGAAGAAGCGCTTCAGGTCCGCTCGCGTGGCTCGGCCTTGGCCTATGGCGCGCAGCATTCCATCGAGCGCCGCCGCCTGCTCGCGACCTCGTGCGAGAAGCGCCAGACCCTTGGCGTGGCGCTCGTAGCCTTCCTGGAACGCCACGTGGGCGCACGACGCGATGCGGTCGAGCCGCTCGCGGTTCAGCTTGCGTATCGCCTCGGGCAGATCCTCGACCGCGATGTCCTCTAGTTTGTTGGACAGGGCGAGGTTCGTTACGAAGGCCTCCACCTCCCGGCGGTCGTAGTCGAGGGCCTTGGATTCGGCGTAGGTGGATACGACTCCCGCAACGCGCTCGCCGCAGCGGACCTTTGCTTCGGCGAGGGACGCCTTCGGGCGGGCGGCACCGGCGTTTGCGAGCGGGACCAGCACCTCGACCGCCTCGCCAAGCAGCGCCATGCGCTCAAGCGTCGCCCGGGCCGTGACGATCTCACTGGAGGTCGCGTGCGGTTTGCGCTTCTGCGCAAGGTGCTCCGACCGCCACTTCCGCAAGGCCCCCTCGAGGATACGGTCCTCGACCGACGATCCGGTGGCAAGTGCCCGCACGGCCTTCTTCGGAAGGCTGGCGCCGAGGGATGTGAAGGCGGCCAGCACCAAGCGATATTGGCTCTTCCCAGCTCCTGCGCTCGGTCCGGCCACGTCGCAGAACCGTTTGGCGATCCGGGCCGCGCCTGCGGTGCCGAACGACGGGATCAGGTCGCGGAAGGAGTAGTTGCGGTTGTGTCCCTCGTGGAACGGCCGGGCCGGGTCGCCGAACCGGACGCGCTCGTTGGCGGCGGCTAGCAGCTCGCCGCATTCCGGCACCAGCCCGAAGGCCCCCCGGCTGACGCCGAGGCGGCGTGCGAGTTCAGTCTCGTTCAGCCTGTCCTTAGCAACGGGCAGTCCCTCGTTCGCCTCCAAGGAGCCTATGAGCGCGTGCAGGTCGGCGGCCAGCGTCGGGTAGGTCGGGCTCGGAGGGATCTCACCGCGAATAGAGGCGTTGAACGCGTCGACGGCCTCCTTCGTATTAGGATATCTCGTGTAGATCGGGTTCTTGAAACCAAGCTGCCGGGCTAGCCACGTCTTGTCGACCCCGTCCGGTCCGATCTTGAGGGTTCCCGCCGCCCATCCTTCTCGCAGGAATTCGGCGATGGTCAGATGAAGATCCCTGTGCTTGCCCGTCTCCTGCAGGTCTACTCGGGGCAGCGCGCAGTTGAAGGCCTGGACTGCAGCGAGGACGTCCTTGTCGACGTCGAAGAGCCATGTCGGGAATCTTAGCTCGATCGAGATCCAAGTGCGACAGACGCCGTGCCCTCTCTTCCTGCGGACGAGAGTGCCTGCGACGAGATGCCGTTCTAGGAAGGCCGTGATGCGCTCGGGAAGCCCATCCCACTTACGGTCGGGCACGCTGGCTTCGTTGAGCAGCCGGTCGTGCCGCTCGAAGTGCTCGGCCCCGACATTCAGGTATCTTGCGGACAGGTATGCGATGCGCGCCTGTCCGTAGACGTGAGTGCGGTTGACCTTACCCCCATGCACGGGAATTGCGCCCCGACCCGCCAGCCAGTCGAGGCGTGCGCCGATCCACGCGTCCACCCCGGGCCGCAGCGCGCGGACCTCGGGTATCGACCGGTGGACCCGCCGTTCCGCGCGTTCGAGCGAGATCACACGGCCACCGGTGCCGCAATGTGCGGGTGGGGGTCGTAGTCGACGACCTCGAAGTCCTCGATCCGGTAGTCGAATATCGATGCCGGTCGCCGATTGATCAGGAGCCTAGGCTGCCCCCGCGGGGTCCGCGAGAGCTGCTCGGCGACTAGGTGCTCATGGTTTAGGTAGACGTGCGCGTCGCCGCCGTTCCAGACCAGTTCGCCGGGCTCTAGGTCGCACTGCTGCGCTAGCATGCGCAGGAGCAGCGCCGCCGACAGGGCATTGAAGGCGTAGCCCAACCCCAGATCACAGCTGCGTTGCCAAAGCGCGCCGGAAAGGCGCCCCCCCGCCACGTGATACTGGTAGGTCATGTGGCAAGGCGGTAGCGCCATCCCGCCGAGTTCCGCGACGTTCCAGCCGGTAAACAGCAACCGTCGAGAGGTCGGGTTGTTGCGTATGTCATCGACTAGGCGCGCGATCTGGTTGACCGGCTCGCCGCGGCGGAACAGCCCGTCACCGGCTGGCTCGAACGTGTCCCAGCTCACCCATTGCTTGCCATAGACCGGACCTAGGTCGCCCCAGCGCGCGGCGAAGTCGTCGTCGGCGACGATGCGCGCCTCGAAGGCGTCCCGGTCGATGTCCTCGCCGGTCTCACGGTGGTAGCGGTCGAGCGGCCAATCGGTCCAGATGTGGACCTTCTGCTTGACGAGGGGCCGGATGCTGGTGCTGCCGGTCAGGAACCAGAGCATCTCGCGCGCGGCGGTCTTCCAGGCGACCCGCTTTGTGGTCAGGAGTGGCACCTTGTCGTCCGACAGGTCGAACCGCATGGTCGGTCCGAACAGGGAGCGTGTGCCGACGCCGGTGCGGTCACTGCGCTCGTCGCCGCGCTCCCACACGCGGCGGAGCAGGTCGAGATATTGCTGCTCCGGATGCGGCTCGGAATTGGACGGCATACTGTTTCCTTTCAGCGTTGACCATACCAGCGCTGACGGCACAGAACAAGAACAATTCAACCTAAGCGACGCATCTAATTCCAAGCGCTTGGGTCATAATGGAACAGTTTTTCGGAATCAATAACGAGACCCGCCTCCAAAACCCTAGTGACGTGACCTTACAAAAGAAGGGCACGCCCAAAAACACATCGGCTGAGCGTTGGTAAAGCTGGAGCGACAATTTGCCGTTGGCCACATGCGTTTGGAACAGGCAGTGGCAAGGCGCCAGCGCCATGGCGTGCAGCTCGCCGGGGTTCCACGCGCTGACAACCTGCCGGCGCGAAGCCGGGTTGGTTTTAATCTGCTCCAGCAACTGCGCAATCTGGTCGATATGACGGCCATCGCCGGCGACCCAATCGCGCCATTGCTTGCCATAAATAGGGCCAAGATCACCATCCTCGCGCGCCCATTCATCCCAAATGCCCACGCGCCGCTCCTGCAACCAGCGCACATTGGTGTCGCCGCGCAAAAACCACAACAACTCAACGATTATTGAGCGCAAATGCAGCTTTTTGGTGGTGAGCACTGGAAAGCCCTGCGCCAGATCAAACCGCATTTGATGGCCAAAAACCGACAGCGTGCCAACACCAGTGCGGTCTGCCGTTTGCACCCCATCATCAATGATTCGCTGCATAAGATCGAGATAGGCGCGCATAATAGGCACGGCGTAGCGCGCGAGCAGCGCGGCGCCAAGCAATCTTACGCCAAATTGGCGGCATATACGCTTGGTGATTATCGTTGCCGTGGCAAGCTTTGCCTATGGCGTCCTTTGGTCGACTTCCTCACCCTACCCAAACCGGGCCATCGCTGCCGCTGCGTGGCGCCTCGGTTCGTGACCATGTTGATGCTGTTCAATTATTTGCGCCGCTAGTTGATTGTCTGATCGAAACGCTTGGTCTGGCTTATCTTGATCCAAACTGGACATTGTTAGACTTGCATATATTCCCTGGTGAAGGTCGCGATTATTTATGCGTGCCAAATCGCGCCATTGCGGCACGGGCGCTGTCGCTTGGCGCAAGCGCGGTCATCATGGCGCATAACCACCCTAGCGGAAACAGCGCGCCGAGCGCTGCCGACATTTGCACCACGCGCCTGCTGGCGCGCGCACTGGCGTTGCTCGATGTGCGGTTGGTTGACCATCTGGTGCTGAGCCGGGCGGGATCGACAAGTTTTCGCGCGCTTGGCTTGCTATAATGCCGGGTCGCCGTTGCGATTATCTACTGCGCGCCAGCCGGCAAGGCCTTATGGCTTGGGGTTCCGGGCGCAGCCCATCTGCTGCAAACATCGCTATATAGCCACCGGCGGAGGGCATCTCCGCCATCGACACCAGCCGATAACCGACAGCGGCAAATTCGCACTTCAGCAGTGCAGGCGGGGTGCCATGATTGGGTGTGGGGCGATTAGCGTCAACCACCACAACCCTGCCGGCTGGCCGCAGCGCCGGGCGCATCCGCCACAAAAACTCATAAGGCTGCGCAATTTCGTGGTACATGTGCACCATCAGCACACGGTCAAAACTATTGTCTGGCAACTTTGGGTTGGCAGGCTCGCCCAGCCGCACGCTGACATTGCCCAGCCGTTCGCGCGCCACGCGCTCGGCAAGCGCATCGCGCACCGCGGGGAAAATATCTTCGGCCAGCACCCGGCCAGCGCTCCCCACCTTGTCGGCCAGACGGATGGTGTAATAGCCTTCGCCCGCGCCGATATCGGCCACTGTCATGCCCGGCAGTATTGCGGCCTGCCCCATGACATCGGCAAACTCGCGCCGGCCATCGCGCTCTTCCTCGGTTGACCAGCGTGGCGACACAATGCGCGCAACAGGGCGGTCAGCCGCTGGAAACAGGCCCGCCTTGTCGGTGTCAGACGCACCGCCAACCGCCACAGAGTTGCACCCGGCAAGTAGCATGAGCAGCACGACAAGGCCGACTTTGCGCATCTTAGTCGACATCTTCCACGTCAACGCTTTCCCCCGTCACACGCTGGGAAAGCGCTGCCGCCATAAACGGCTCCAGCGCGCCATCAAGCACATCACCAGGCGCGGTTGAGGTAACGCCGGTGCGCAAATCCTTTACCAGCTGATAGGGTTGCAAAACATAAGAACGGATCTGATGGCCCCAGCCAATATCGGTTTTACTGGCATTTTCGGCATTGGCGGCGGCTTCGCGGATTTGCAATTCGCGCTCATACAGCCTGGCACGGAGCTGATTATACGCCTCTGCCTTGTTTTTATGCTGGCTGCGCTGGTTTTGGCACTGAACAACAATGTTGGTCGGCAAATGGGTGATGCGCACGGCCGAATCGGTCGTGTTGATGTGCTGCCCGCCCGCGCCGCTTGCCCGATAGGTGTCGATACGCAGCTCGCTTTCGTTAATCTCCACCTCGATATTCTCATCGACCACAGGGTAAACCCACACGCTGGCAAAGCTAGTGTGGCGGCGCGCGGCGGAATCATAGGGGCTGATGCGCACCAGCCGGTGCACCCCGCTTTCCGTTTTTGCATAGCCATAGGCGTTTTCACCCTTCAGGAGCAGCGTTGCCGATTTGATGCCCGCCTGCTCGCCCGAATGCTGGTCGATGAGCTCCACCCTCATGCCGCGCCGCTCTGCCCAGCGGGTGTACATGCGCTGCAACATGCCTGCCCAATCCTGGCTCTCGGTGCCGCCAGCACCGGCATTCACCTCTATATAGGTGTCGTTGCCATCGGCCTCGCCTGCCAGCAGCGCTTTGATCTTGTCCTGATCTGCCCGGTCAGCCAGCGCGGCCAGCCCGGCAACGCCTTCATCCACCATAGCGGTGTCGCCTTCAGCCTCCGCCATTTCCATCAGGTCAACCGTGTCGCGCAACTCGCCTTCAATGGCGCGCGTCGCGGTAATCGCCTCGTCCAGCCGGCGGCGCTCGCGCATTACCTCCTGCGCGGCCTTGGGGTCGTTCCACAAGGCTTGATCTTCCACGCGCGCATTAAGCTCGTCGAGCCGCCGCAGCGCCCGGTCCCAATCCAAAAACCGGCGCAGCAGCGCCAGTGCGTCGTTGATCCGGTCAACATGATTTTGCGCTTCAGCGCGCATTGCAGTTACTCCAAAACAATCATCGCGCGCCTTTTTTTGCGCAAAAGCCACCGGGCGCGAGGTAAAAACCAAATATTGCTGGCAGCGCTAGTAGATTCCACCCTCGCGTTGCAAGAACTCCCCGTCGCGCGGCGCGGCGCGGCGCGCCTGCGGCCGGATATCCTGTGGCCGGGCAGCCGCGGGTTCACTGCGGGTGCGGGCCACGCGCCGCGGCTCGGTTTCGGGCTTAAACGCTTCCCAGATCACAGCCGGCTTGGGGTCGTCTCCTGGCCAGGCACCGAAAACCGGCTTGCCCGATGCCCGGTCGATCCGCACCATGCGGATGCCCGGCGGCGCGCGAAACGGCATAACATCGAGCCCGGCATAGGCTTTTTGCGCAAATTGCCTAAAAATCGGCGCAGCCAGCGTGCCACCCTGCGCATAGCCGCCCAAGGGCCGGGGCGAATCATAACCAATATACAGCCCAGCCACGATTTGCGGCGTGCCACCAATAAACCAAACATCGGTCGGCCCGGTGGAGGTGCCTGTCTTGCCGAATATCGGCCGCCCCAGGTCGCGCAATATCGTTGCCGTGCCGCGCTGAATAACGCCTTGGGTGATGTGCACCATTTGGAACGCGGTCTGCGCGTCGATAATCTGGCGTGCACGGGTGACCGGGCGCGGCATGGGCCTGCCGTTCCAGTCCGCCGTGTTGCACCTGTCGCAGGCGTGCCAGTTTTCCGGCCAGATAACCTTGCCGCGCCGGTTTTGTACAAAGTCGATAAGCGTCGACGGGTGGCCGCGCCCCTGATTGGCGAGAATGGAAAAAGCGTTGACCATGCGCTGCACCGTTGTTTCGCCCGCACCCAGCGCAATCGACAAATAGGGCGGAAATTTGCCAATGCCCACCCGGTCAATTGTGTCGACAACATGGTCCATGCCGGTTTGTGAGGCGGCTCGCACGGTCATCAAGTTACGCGACTGCTCAATGCCCCAGCGCATGGTGTGCGGCCCCGCGCCCTGGCCACCGCCAAAGTTGCGGAAACATTTTTGCCCCAGCCGCGCGCCCTGATAAACACAAAATGGCCCATCGACGATGATGGACGCTGGCGTCATGCCGTTTTCCAGCGCGGCGGCATATACTATGGGTTTGATGGTTGAGCCGGGCTGGCGCATTGCTTGTGTCGCACGGTTAAAGTCGCTCAACCGGCTGTCAAACCCGCCTTGCATGGCCAGCACGCGGCCAGAGCCCGGCTCCTCAACCACCATGCCGCCTGAAATGCGCGGCACCGCGCGCAAGGCAAAAGCGCCATTTTCCGGCGCAACCGCAATCACATCCCCCACCGCGATGGCGGCAAAGGCGGTGCCGCCCTTGCCCCGCACCGGCATTTGCGCGGCCGAGGCGGGCATCGTGCCGGTTGAACCATCGGCAAGTCCAAGCGTCGCGCTGCCGGAATTTTTGGCAATCACCACCGCGACACGCCAATTGCTATAATCCAGCCCGATATTGGTCGAGAGCAGCGGCTGCAGCCAGCGCCGGGTGCTTGCAGACGTTTGCGCATCATCTCCTGCGCCATCATCATCGGCCGCCTGCGCGCCTGTGGCAGCGTCGGCAAAGTCGACATGGCGTAACGGCCCGTCCCATCCGCGCCCGCGGTCATAGCGGATCAACCCCTCGCGCAGCGCCTGCTGAGCATAGGATTGCAGCGCGAGGTCATAGGAAGTGCGCACCCATAAGCCGCCGGAATAAACACTGTTGGGGCCATCCTTTTCGTTCTCGCCAAACTTGTCGATCAGTTCACGCCGCACTTCTTCGATGAAATAGCCACCAACCCGCTCGAATTTTGGTGTCTGGCGGACAACGGCACCAATGGGCTGCGCCATTGTCTCTTCATATTGTGTCTGGCTGATATAACCATTTTTGACCATTTCGCGCAGCACATAGTCTCGCCGTCCCAGCGCGCGCCGGGTGTTGCGGAACGGATCATAATTGGCCGGCCCCTTTGGCAAAATTGCCAGATAAGCAAGCTGGCCAAGATTTAGCTCTTTCAGCTCCTTGTCAAAATAGGCATGGGCCGCTGCCTCGACACCAAAAGCGTTGCGGCCGAGCGGAATCTGGTTGAGGTACAGCTCTAAAATTTGCTGCTTGGTCAGCGCATCTTCAATCCGGTAAGCCAATATCGCCTCGCGTATCTTACGCGCGGGAGAATAGGCGTTGCCAATCAGCAGGTTTTTGGCAACTTGTTGCGTAATCGTCGAGCCGCCCTTGGCACGCTTGCCGGTGCCGAATTTTGTCGCATATGACCAAATCGCCCCCAAGGCGCCGGGATAATCCACCCCGTGATGCTCGAAAAAAGTCTTGTCCTCGGCAGATAGAAACGCCCCCACCAGCAGCGGCGGATATTCCGCAAAGCTCAGCTCGACACGGCGCTCGCGGGCGTAGGAATGCACCGGCTTGCCGTCAATCGCGCGCACATTGGTTGGCAGTGGCGGCTCATAAGCGCGCAAGCCGTCAACCGAAGGCAAATCACGGGCAAACAACAGCCAGAACGCCGCATAGCCGACTAGCACCAACACAAAAAGCGCGGCAACAGCCTTTGCCCAGCGCCGCCGCCACAACCGCCCAACAGCGCCGCGAATGCCGCCACCGTCGCGGCGCAGCTTGAAGTTCATGCTGGAGTCTGTCTGCGCCATATCAAATTCAGGCTCTAGCAAGTTTCTGCGTCGTTGCCAGCCTTAGTGTCGCATTACCCCTTTGTGTCCGCGTTGCGCCGGGCTGTGATCAGCCATCGACAGCGCGCGGGTTTTGCGCGGCCCGCCGGGCAAAGTGCCGGGCAAAGTGAATGTCGACTGCACGGCGGATACTCTGCGCAATCGCCTTTCGCCCGGAAGCTGAGTTGATGAAAGCGGCGTCGCGCGGATTTGAAATATAGCCGGTTTCAAACAAGATGGAGGGCATGTCGGGCGCCTTGAGCACCACAAGGGAGGCCATGCGGTGGAAATTTGGCTTTACCGGAATAAGTGGCGTTGCCTCGCGCTCCAGCAATTTGGCAAAACCGGCTGAGCTATTTAGCGTTTCTCGCTGGGTAAGATCAATTAATATCGACGAAATGTCGGGCGAAGTGCTCGCCAGATTGACGCCTGAAATGATATCGGCCTTGTTTTCGCGCGCTGCCAGCCGGGCGGATTCCTTGTCGGATGCAACCTCCGACAGGGTATAAACCGTGGCCCCGCTCGCCTCGCCCGCGCCCACACTGTCGCAGTGGACGGAGATGAACAGATCTGCCCTTAGCCTGCGCGCAATGCCATAACGCTCCTGCAAAACCAGATAACGGTCATCCTCGCGGGTGAGCGCCACCCGCACCCGGCCCGACGCCAGCAACTCATCACGAATTGCCTTTGCAATTTTCAGCGTCACGTCCTTTTCGCGCAACCCGCTGCCCGCCGCAACGGCGCCAGGGTCAACACCGCCGTGCCCGGCATCGATAACGACAAGAGGCCGGGTGATGTCATCGCCATAAATACGCGGCAGCGGCGCCGATTTGCCAGGCGCGGGCAGTGGAGTCGACAAGCGATAGGATGCAGCCTTGCTTTGCGCGCCGGAAAAATAACGCAGCAACGGCAAAAAGCGCATCTGGCCATCGGCAACAGCGCGGACAAAGCGGGCATCATCTGCTGCGCGCACCATCAGCGTCAGCGTGCGCCCATCCTGGGCAAAACTGCCCGATGTTACAATGGCAGGAACAGCCAGATCGAGCACAATACGCACGCCATTGTCACCATAACGGCCCTGCCGCACCGCTCTTACCGGCCCGGCCGTGGGCGCGGCGGTGCGGCCCGGCGCCGCGCCATCAACATCAACCACCACGCGCTGCGGCGCATCGAGCAAAAAGCTGGCCGCTCGCGCCACGCTGGCATCAAAGCGGATGACAACGCGGTCGCCCTGCACATCCACGCGCTGCACGGTTGCGGCCCAGCCCGGTGCACCGACCAGCCAGCACGCCAGCAATGTAAGGACAAATGACACCGCACGGTAATGCCGCGCAGATGGCCTGCCGGTCCAGCAAAAAGACATTGGGGACACCCCCCTTGTACAAACAATAACTGACGCTGTGTTAGTCGTGCGCCTGTCAAATCGCGGTGAAACGACGCAGTTAACTGACCGTTTGGCATGTTTTGCTGTTTGCCCGCCCCAAAAAAGTGTTGCAGTTGCCCCGGCGCAAAGGCGGTGCTAGGCGTGTGCCTGTGCCGATTTTGCGCATTCCGCGCCCGACCGGCAAAACGACCACCCCGGCCCGCTTGCGGCCGGGGCGCGGTTCATCAGGTTGAAACTCGCATGAAGCATTTCCCTTGCCCCACAGTCTGCCCGGATGGACCGGGCGGCGTTGTGGGCGCGCGGGGTGCCGTGAACCACAGGTTCAGGCGTGCAGAGCGAGCAGAGGCAATTACTAACTTTAACCGCGCGACCGGAGGTGGCAGCGTTTTCACCCCTTCGGCGGCGCCCCAATATCGCGCGCGACTTGTGCCAGCAGGGCAGGGTCTGCGCGCCCGGAGACTAATAAATGACCATGCGTATGCTGATCGACGCGCGGCACCGGGAAGAAACCCGTGTTGCCGTCGTCAAGGGAAACCGAATCGAGGAGTTTGATTTCGAATCCGCCGAGCGCAAGCAGCTCAAAGGCAATATCTATCTCGCCAAGGTTACACGGGTTGAGCCATCGCTCCAGGCCGCCTTTGTCGATTATGGCGGCAACCGCCACGGGTTTCTTGCCTTTAGTGAAATTCACCCGGATTATTACCAGATCCCCAAAGAAGATCGCGACGCGCTGCTGCGTGAAGAGGCAGAACATGCCGCCGAGGAAGCCGCGTTGCGCGCCGAAGCCGACGAGGCAGCCGATGCCCGCGGGGACGATGGCGACGGTGATGAGGATCAAGAGGCTTTTGCCGATGATCATGGCGATGAAGATGACGCAGCCGACGAGGATGGCGACGCCCCTCACCCGGCGCGCAGGCGCGGCGCGTCTGACGATGCGGTAGAGGCACTGCGCCAGCGGCGGATGAACCTGCGCCGGCGCTACAAAATCCAAGACGTGATCCGCCGCCGGCAGGTGTTGCTGGTACAAGTGGTGAAGGAAGAGCGCGGTAACAAAGGCGCAGCGCTCACCACCTATCTCAGCCTTGCGGGCCGCTACTGCGTGCTAATGCCCAACACCAGCCATGGCGGCGGCATCAGCCGAAAAATTTCCAACGCAGGCGACCGCAAGCGGCTGAAATCGATCATGGCGGACATGAAGCTGCCCCCGTCGATGGGCTGCATCGTGCGCACAGCCGGGCTGGAGCGCACCAAGGTCGAAATCAAACGCGATTTTGACTATCTTGCCAGGTTATGGGACGAAATTCGCGAAAAAACGCTGGCATCGGCCGCGCCGGCGCTTGTCCATGGCGACAGCGACCTCATCAAGCGCGCCATCCGCGATATCTATAACAAGGATATCGACGAAATTATCGTCGAGGGTGACGAGGGCTATCGTCACGCCAAGGACTTTATGAAGCTGCTGATGCCGAGCCATGCCCGGCGGATAAAGCATTATTCCGACCCTGTGCCGCTGTTTCAGCGCAACCATGTCGAAGACCAGCTTGGCGCCATGTACCACCCGGTGGTGCAGCTAAAATCCGGCGGCTATTTGGTTATCAACCCGACAGAAGCGCTTGTCTCCATCGACATCAACTCAGGCCGCTCAACGCGCGAACATAATATCGAGCAGACAGCAACCGCCACCAACCTTGAAGCCGCACAGGAAATTGCGCGCCAGCTCCGGCTGCGCGACATGGCCGGCCTTGTCGTTATCGACTTTATCGACATGGACAATAATTCCAACGTCCGCAAAGTCGAAAAGGCGATGAAAGAGGCGCTGAAGAACGACAGGGCACGCATTCAGGTCGGTCGTATCTCCTCTTTCGGGCTGATGGAAATGAGCCGGCAGCGGCTGCGCACCGGCGTGCTTGAAGCCTCCACCCGCCAATGTCCACACTGCGAGGGAACAGGGCTTGTCCGCACGGCATCATCGGCCGGGCTGTCGGCGCTCAGGTTGCTGGAGGACGAGGCAGCACGCGGGCGTGGCTCGCAGCTTACCTTGCGCGCCAGCCAGGAAGCCGCTTTTTACCTGCTCAACCGCAAGCGTGCAGAACTTGCCGAAATAGAAGAGCGCTACGGCGTGATGATCGACGTTGCGCCTGATGGCGAGCAAGAGGGCGCACGCATGGCCGTGGAGGCCAGCGGCCCGCCACCGGCACACGCCCCCCGCTTTGAGCCCGCCATCGCCGAAATTGATGAAGACGACCTTGTCGACTATGACGATATCGAAGAGGAAACGGCTGAAGAGGAAGAGGCGCGCGAAGATCAGCCCCGGCGTGGCGAAAGCGAAAGCGACCGCGACGCCCGCCGCAAACGGCGGCGGCGGCGCGGAAGGCGCGGCCGCGGGCGCGCCGATGGCGAGGTAAATGGCGAGGTAAATGGCGACGAAGGCGCAAGCGCGGGCGAAAGCACCGATGCGCTGCCCGAAGGTGAACCGGGCGAGCCGGACGGCGAAAACAGCGAAGGCGACGCACAGCCACCGCGCGAACCGCGTGAGGACGGCGAGCCGCGCCGCCGCCGCGGACGCCGCGGGCGCAGAGGTGGCCGGCGCGATGGCACCCCGGCCAATGGTGCAACCGCTGACGAGGCCGGGCATGACACAGCGCCAACCGACGCAACCGATGTTGGTGCCGATGGTCAGGGTGAGGTAATCACCATCGATACAGCCGACGCATCGCCAGTTGCCGATAGCGCCGATGCGCCAAAACGGGCTCGCCGCCGGCCTCGTGCCAAGGCACCTGTCGTTGCCGCCG
The DNA here is from genome assembly GCA_041659705.1 of Sphingomonas sp. Taxonomy (GTDB): domain Bacteria; phylum Pseudomonadota; class Alphaproteobacteria; order Sphingomonadales; family Sphingomonadaceae; genus Sphingomonas. Next base: position 49,628 of record JBAZXU010000010.1, on the reverse strand, counting down.
ATGCGGCTGACGATTCCGCCGCAACCGGGCCGCTGGACGCTCAAGCGGTAGAGCCAGAGGCCGAAGCTGCTCCAAAGCCAAAACGCACGCGCAAGACCAAGGCCGTTGCAGCCGAGGTGCCGCCAAGCGGGGTGGAACCTGCTGTAGCAGAAGAGGCGCAGCCACCCGCCACCGCAGAACCGGCAACAGCGCCCAAAGCCCGGCGCCGCGCACCGGCCAAAGGCAAAGCAAAGCCAGCAAATGCCATAGTGGCTGAAGAGGCGTTGCCGCCTGCGCCCGAACTAACGCCTGCGCCAGCATCCCTGGCGGCGGCAGCGACGAGCGAGGCACCAGCTTTTGCTGATCCGGTCGCAGCGGCGCCAGCTCAAGGGCCGTCTGCAAATGATCCCGCCGAGCCGCCCCGGCGCGGCTGGTGGCAGCGCACTTTCGGCGCCTAAGCCGACAAATAGGGCCGGGCAGGGCTTGCCCCACCGGCCCGCCAGCATCCGCATTGCCGGGCGAGCGCGCAACCGCTCGCCCGGCAATTGTGTTTCAGGCGCCGTTCAGATGCACGGCGACAAGGTTTGGCCCGCCAAGGGCTCGTTTACATGAACTTTGGTATTAGGCGTTGAACCTGTAGAGAAACTGGCCGATATTGGTGCTCATGAAAAAGCTGGTCGCGGCAATTGTCCTTTCCACACTGATGCTTGCTCAGCCAGTGCAGGCGCAATCGGTGCTGCGCGATGCTGAAACAGAGGCGATGTTTGCCGATATGAGCAAAAAGCTCATCGAGGCGGCAGGTCTTTCGCCCCGCACGGTCAAAATCGTCATGATCCAGGACGAATCGATCAACGCCTTTGTTGCTGGCGGGCAGATTGTTTATGTTCATTCCGGGCTGGTGGAAGCGGCGGATAATGCCAATCAGGTGCAAGGCGTCATCGCACACGAACTTGGCCATATTGCCGATGGGCACATTGTGCTTCAGTCAGACGGAGCGCGGCCGGCGATCGGCATTGCGCTGTTGAGCCTGGTGCTTGGGCTGGCGGCGATTGCAGCCGGCTCTGGCGAGGCGGGTGCTGGCATTCTCTCCGCCGGACAAACAGTGGCGCAGGGCAAATTTCTTGCCTTTTCGCGCGTGCAAGAGGCAACGGCCGACGCATCGGGCGCCAAATATCTCGAAACCGCCGGCATCAGCGGACGGGGGATGATCGAGTTTTTCAAAAAACTGCAAAGCCTGGAATATCGTGCGGGCTATACCAGCGCCGATATTGACCCGTTTGCGCAAAGCCATCCGCTAAGCGGCGAGCGCGTAGCGACGCTGAGCCAGACGGTGCAATCTTCCCCCGCCTGGGGTTTGCCGCCCGACAGGGCGCTGGAGGAGCGGTTCAACCGCGTAAAGGCCAAGCTCAAGGGATTTTCGCAAGACCCGCCACGCACGCTGAGCGACTACCCCCTTTCTGATCGGAGCATCTATGGGCATTATGCCCGCGCCTATGCCTATCACAAGGGCGGCTACCCCGACAAAGCCGATGCCGAGGCCAATGCGCTGGTCGCGTTCAGCCCGCACGACCCCTATTTTCTGGAAATAAAGGGCCAGATATTGCTCGAAGCAGGCAAGCCGGACGAGGCGCTGCCGCCGCTGCGCGAGGCAACCGAGCTGAGCAATTATCAACCGCTCATCGCCACAACCTTTGGCCATGCGTTGATCGCAACCGAAGACAGCAGCCACTATGCCGAGGCGGAAAAAGTGCTGCGCCAGGCTGTTGCGCGCGATGATGACAACCCCTTTGCCTGGTATCAACTTGGCACGGTTTATACCTTGATGGGCGATCAGGCCCGCGCATTGCTTGCGTCCGCCGAACGGGCCAGCCTGACGGGCGATGCGCGCACCGCCGCCTTCACCGCGCGCGGCGCAATGGCTGGCCTGCCGCAAAATTCGGTTGACTGGATCCGCGCGCAAGACATTGCAGTTGCCGCCCAAAACGAGCTTGACGACGCCAGGCGCAAGCGGCGGTGATGCTCCAGAAAATCGCTTCCAGCCCGGCAATGCTGCTGGGGCTTGTTGGCGCTTCTGCCATTATTGGGGCAGGCGCGGTGCTCGGCGTTGAAGCAGCGCGCTCTACCGCCGCCGTGCCGGGGCAGGCAGGTATAGAGCAGGTGGTGCGGAACTATGTGCTTACCCACCCCGAAATCATTCCAGAGGCGATGCAAAGGCTGCGCGCGCGCGAAACCGGGCAAGAAATAGCCGCCAATCGCTCGGCTATTCTTGAGCCATTTGGCAGCGCCTGGGCAGGCAACCCCAAGGGCGATCTGACAATTGTCGAATATTTCGATTATAATTGCGGCTATTGCCGCTCAAGCCTGCCCGTAATCGACAGGCTGATCGCCAGCGACCCCAAATTGCGCGTGGTGTTCCGCGAACTGCCTATCTTGTCTGACGAAAGCAAAACTGCCGCCAGGTTGAGTCTGGTCGCAGCCGAAAGGGGCCGGTTCAAAGCGTTTCACAACGCGCTTTACGCAGGAGGGCCGATCAGCGAGGCCTCGCTTGAAAGCGCCATCCGCGCCGCCGGGCTTGACCCACGAGCGGCGCAGGCCGCAGCCACCCTCCCGCGCATCGAGGCGGAGCTGAAGAGCAATCTGAACATTGCCAGCCGCCTTGGGATGACCGGCACGCCAAGCTGGATCATCGGCAATCAGGTCATTTCATCCGCGCTGCCCTTTGAAGATTTGCAAAAGGCCATTGCCGAGGCGCGCGCGCAGCAATAGGCGCCGAAAAAAGCACGGCTGGCAACAAGCCAAAGCGGCCGCAGATCAGCCCAGCCGGTGCTCGCCCTTTACCCAGCGGATGGTGCCAGAGCTTGCGCGCATAACGACGCTGTGCGTCGTCATCTTGGTGGCGGTGCGCTTTACTCCGCTGAGCAGCGAGCCATCGGTCACCCCAGTGGCTGCAAAAATGCAGTCGCCACGCGCAAGCTCTTTCAAATCATATTGCTTGTCGAGATTGGCAATGCCCCATTTGCGCGCGCGGGCGCGCTCGTCATCGTTACGAAACACCAGCCGCCCTTTAAACTGCCCACCAACACAGCGCAGCGCCGCAGCCGCCAGCACGCCTTCAGGCGCACCCCCCTGGCCCATATAGATGTCGATCGTCGTGTCAGGGTTGGTGGTGGCGATGACACCGGCCACATCACCATCGGGGATGAGCATGATGCCGCAGCCAAGCCCGCGCAGCTCGGCGATGAGCTTTTCATGGCGGGGCCGGTCTAGCACACACGCGATAATGTCTTTGGGCTTTACCCCCTTGGCCTTGGCGAGCGCCTTCACATTTTCAGCCGGAGTCTTGTCAAGATCGATCAGATCCTTGGGGTAGCCAGGGCCGATCGCAATCTTGTCCATATAAACATCGGGCGCGTTGAGCAGGCAGCCTTCTTCAGCAATGGCCAGCACAGCAAGCGAATTGGGGCCGGCCTTGGCGGTGATAGTGGTGCCTTCAAGCGGGTCGAGCGCGATGTCGATCTTTGGCCCTTTGCCGATGGCTGAGCCCACTTTCTCACCGATATAGAGCATGGGCGCCTCGTCGCGCTCGCCCTCGCCGATAACCACCGTACCGTCCATATACAATTCGTTGAGCGCGGCGCGCATTGCCTCAACGGCTGCGGCATCGGCCGCCTTTTCATCGCCCCGGCCAACGAGTTTGGCAGCCGCAATGGCTGCGGCCTCGGTTACGCGTACCATTTCAAGCACGAGAACCCGGTCGAGTACCTTGCTGGCTTTAGGCATTGTCGTTCCCTCACATTGCGCTTGCAGCCGGTTAGGCCGGGCATGGTGGATTGTCGAGTTGGTTCGTAGCGCTTAGTCGCGCAAAAGCTCGTTGATGCTTGTTTTGGAGCGAGTTTGCGCGTCCACCTGCTTTACGATAACCGCGCAATAGAGCGCAGGCTTGCCATCTCCGCCGCCAATGCTGCCAGGTACAACCACCGAATATGGCGGCACATGGCCACGATGAACCTCGCCCGTTTCTCTGTTGATAATCTTGGTGGACGCACCAAGATACACCCCCATGGAGAGTACTGCTCCTTCGCCCACGCGCACGCCTTCCGCCACTTCTGCCCGCGCGCCGATAAACGCTCCGTCACCGATAATGACCGGGTCTGCCTGAAGCGGCTCAAGCACCCCGCCAATACCCGCGCCGCCCGACAAATGCACGTTGCGCCCAATTTGCGCACACGAGCCGACGGTTGCCCAGGTGTCGACCATCGTCCCCTCGCCGACATGCGCACCGATGTTGACAAAGCTCGGCATCAGCACCGCGCCTTTGCCAACAAACGCGCCGCGCCGCACAATGCTGCCCGGCACCGCGCGAAACCCGGCTTGGCGAAACTGGCCCGCCTCCCAGCCGTTGAATTTTGAGGGCACCTTGTCCCACCAGTTGGCGCCGCCTGGGCCGCCCGAAATTTCAACCATGTCATTCAGCCGGAACGACAGCAGCACGGCTTTTTTCAACCATTGGTTGACCCGCCAGCCGCCCGCATCATCTGGCTCGGCCACGCGCGCTTGACCTGCATCGAGCAGGCCAAGCGCTGTGTCGACAGCGTGGCTCACCTCGCCGCTGGTGTCGCCATTAATCGCGTCGCGCGCTTCCCATGCCGCGTCGATCAATTGTTGCAATTGTTCCGTCATGCCTACTCCAGAATTTCGTTCAGCCAATGGGTGATGTCCGCTGTAGAGACATCGACAAAATCATGATGCGCAGCGCCCAAATCCTCACCCTCTGGGCCTTGCTCGGAACCATTATCCACCCACACGGTCATCATTCCCAAATCCTTGGCTGGCTTCAGATTGCGCGTCATGTCGTCGGCAAACAGGCTTTTGCCCGGATCAACGCCAAATGCCGCAACCAGCCCGGCATAGGCATGGGGGTGCGGCTTTGGAAGATAGTCCATCGCGTGAACATCGTAGATACCGTCAAACACATCTGCCAGCCCAAGCCGCGCCAGCACTTTTGCCGCATAGGGCGCGTCGCCATTGGTAAAAACCAGCCTGCGCCCCGGCAGCCGGCCAATTGCCTCGGCAAGGGCCGCATTATGGCCAATCACGCTCAGATCAACATCATGGACAAACTCAAGAAACTCATGCGGATCAACCCCGTGTGCCACCATCATCCCGGCAAGCGTTGTACCATGGGCGTGGAAATATTGCTTCTGCACCCGCCGCGCCTCCACCCGGTCAAGCCCCAGATGATTGGCGACATAATCCGTCATCCGTGCCTCAATCTGGACAAACAGACTGGCGCGGGCTGGATATAATGTGTTGTCGAGATCAAAAATCCAGTTGCGAATATGGTTGAGGCGGGCGACCATGGCGGCATGCTCTAGGCGTGGAGGCGGCTATGGGCAAGGCAAGCAACGGGCTCAGGCGTCAATTCTTTGGTAGCAAATGGCGCCCATAGAAGATTTGTTAACCTTGGGGACTGGTTCGGTATGACGCGATCAGCACTTCACACTGGCTTGTTTTGTTCAATCATGGCCGGCAGCCTGCTCGTTAGCGGTTGTAGCAGCGCTGGCGCCGGCGCGCCGCAATCCATTCCCGCGCCAACACCAACGCCCACACCGACACCCACACCAACGCCCACGCCCACGCCCACGCCCACGCCAAACCCCATTAATTTCGACACAACGGAATATCGCGCGAGCATCGGCGCGGTGTCGGCCAACGCGCTTGTGGCCTATCAGGCAGGCGCCACCGGCGCTGGCGTAAAGGTTGGCATCATCGACAGCGGCATCGACCTGCAAAGCGCTGAATTTACTGGACGGATCGACCCTGCATCTGCCGATTTTGCCGCCAGCCGCGGAATTGACGACGAAGGTGGCCACGGCACCGCGGTTGCCTTTACCCTGGCCGGCCGGCGCAACGATGTCGGTACGCACGGCATTGCCTTTGATGCGACCCTGCTCATCTTGCGCACCGACAACCCCGGCACCTGTGCTGCCACCACGCCCGATGACAACAACACCTGCCAGCATAATGACCGCAACATCGCCACAGCGCTTGACGCCGCCCGGACAAACGGGGCGCGGGTGGTGAACATCTCGCTTGGCGGGTCGGCGCCATCGCAAGCGCTGGTTCAGGCCATAAACCGGGCAACAGCGGCGGGCATCATCATCGTTATCGCCGCCGGGAACGACGCGACGCCCGACCCAGACCCGTTTGCCGCGGTGGCAACAGTTGATGCGGTGTCTCGCAACCTTGTAGTCATAGCCGGCTCTGTTGGCACCACCGACACCATTTCATCCTTCAGCGACCGGGCAGGCACGGGCGCTGCCCATTTTTTAGCAGCGGTAGGTGAGCGGGTGCGCGCGCCTGACCAGAATGGCCAGGCATTTCTGTTTTCCGGTACATCCTTTGCCGCGCCGCAAATCGCCGGGGCGGCCGCGCTGCTGGCACAGGCCTTTCCCAATTTAACCGGCGCGCAGATTGTCGACATCTTGTTTCGCAGCGCGCGCGATGCCGGAGACCCTGGGCTTGACGGCATTTATGGCCAGGGAATTCTTGATTTGACCCGCGCCTTTGCGCCGCTTGGCAGCACATCGCTTGCGGGCACGGCGATTGCGGTGTCAACGGGTGTCAACGGCTCGCTTTCCGCGCCCATTGGCGATGCCAAACAGTCCGGTTTGGGTACGGTTATTCTTGATGGGTACAGCCGCGCTTTTGCCATCAACCTGTCCCGCTCGCTCTCAACCGCGCGGCCCACCCGGCCCTTAAGCGGCGCCTTGCTGGGTGCATATCGCAATTTTGCGGTGGCCGCAGGCGGCGCGACCATTGCTGTCACCATTACCGATAATGGCCGCGAAACCAGGGCTGTGCGCACATTGCTGCGGCCCGAAGACGCAGGCCGTGCCCGCGCGCTTGCGGCAAGCATTACCGCAAGGCTGGGCAGCGATGCGCGCTTTGCCATTGGCTTTTCGCAAGGCGCTGCTGCTTTGTCGGCAAATCTTGTCGGGCGGCGCGACCCGGCTTTTTTGATCGCTACAGACCCTGCCCGCGCTAAAGGGTTCGCCAGCAACGCTGCAACCTCCTTTGCCCTGCGCCAGCGGCTGGGTGCCTGGGGGCTTACCGTTTCTGCCGAAAATGGCGCGGTACTGACCGAGCAACTGGGCGACCCACGGCTGCAATCAGGCACGCAGCGCACCGGCTATGACCGCATCGCACTGGGGCTTGACCGCCGCTTTGGCGCGCTTTCAGCCGGGCTTGCCGCCAGTTACCTGAGCGAACATGACACGGTTTTGGGCGCACGGTTTAGCGAGGTTTTGGGCGCGTCGCGGGCGCGGAGCTGGTTTGTCGATGCCGATGCCCGGCTCGATTTTGGCCATGGGTGGACGCTGGGCGGGTCGATACGGCAGGGCTGGACGCTGGCCGATATTCGCGCCGGGTTACAGGGGGCCGGGCTCATCAACACCACAGCCTTTGCCGCCGATATTGGCAAATACGGCCTCCTCGGCAAACAGGACAGCATTGGCCTGCGCGTGTCGCAGCCGCTGCGCGTGGCGCGTGGCGGCATCGATTTGCGGCTGCCAAGCTTTTATGATTACGCGACATCGTCGGTCAGCGCGTTTGACACGCAGCGGCTGAACCTTACGCCGACGGGGCGCGAGCTTGACGTCGAGGCGCGCTATGCGCTGCCAGCCTTTGGCGGTGCGCTTCAGGCCAATATGTTCTGGCGGCGCGACCCCGGCAATATAGCAAGCATCGCCGATGATTATGGCGTAGCGCTGCGCTATGGCGCGGCGTTTTGAGCATTTCTTGCCGGATTGAGCGCCATTATGCCGCCGCCGGCAGGCGCAGGCGAACGAGCAAGCCGCCCAGGTCTTCGCTTTCTTCCAGCGCTACTGAGCCTTCGTAAATTTCTGCCACATCGCGCACAATTGCCAGGCCAAGCCCGGTGCCGGGCTTGCCCGTGTCGAGCCGCGCTCCACGATCAAAAAGGCGCGCACGTTCTGTATCGGGAATGCCAGCGCCGTCATCCTCGATTGAAAATTCAACAAAACCCGCTTGCGCGCCCACGGTAACAAAGACGCTGCCACCGCCATATTTGGCTGCATTCTCGATCAGATTGCCCAGCATTTCATCAAGATCCTGCCGCTCGACATGGACCGACAAGCCCTTTTCACCATCAAGATCAAAACGGACATGGGGATAAAGCCGGGCAACGGCCCGCTCAACCGATTCAAGGCTGGGCCAGACAGCGCACCGGCTATGCGCATTGCCCCGCCGACCAACCGCGCGCGCACGAGCGAGATGATGGTCCACCTGCCGCCGCATAGTGCCCGCCTCGCGGATGACAGTGGCCGCCAGATCATCGGCGCAGGCAGTGGCAGCGTTCATAATGACGGTAAGTGGTGTTTTTAGCGCATGTGCCAAATTGCCCGCATGGCGCCGCGCTTCTTCTGCCTGGCGCTCATTATGCTCGATAAGGCCGTTTAGTTCCTCCACCATCGGCGCGACTTCATCGGGCATCGGCGTATCGATACGGCGCGATTTCCCCGCCCGCATCCGCGCGATTTCGGCCCGTACATTGCGCAGCGGGCGCAGGCCATAAACGGTTTGCAGCCCGGTCATCAAAACCAGCCCCAGCGCCAGCACCGCAAAGCTGCCGAGCAACACCTGCCTTAGCGCGGCAATCTGCGCATCGAGCGCCGCGCGGCTCCACGCGACCTTAAACCGCCAGTGCACCGGCGAGCCGGGCAGCCGGACATCGCGCTCGACAATGCGCAGCTTTTCGTCGACAAATTCGTCGGTGTCATAGGTGTGCATGTCAAGGTCGGTATGTGCGCCACCAAAGGCCAGCCGCCGGTCCCACAGCGAGCGCGAGGGGAAATCTTCGTGGCTATTGCCGCTCACCTGCCAGTAGAGCCCCGAATAGGGCTCAAGAAAACGCTGGTCGGCGGGCTCACGGTTGAAGATAACCTCGCCGTCGGGGCCGATTTCCGCCGAAACGATGAGCGCGTTCAGCACATAGCGCGGCTGATCATCAAAATTGCGCGTAACCGCTGCAACAAGCACATGGTCAAGCGCAAAGCCGCCGCCCGCCAGCAACAGGCCAATCCACGCCACCGCGATTAGGGTCATCCGCCGGCTGAGCGACCCGGTTGTCCGCACCGGCGCGAGCGCAGAAGCGGCCACAACCGGAGAACCGGCAAGCGCGTTCATCCGCGGTGCAGCGCCATCAGGCGTCTGGTTCATCAAGGCTATAACCAAGGCCGCGAATGGTGGTGATCACATCCTGCCCCAGTTTTTTGCGGATACGGGTTACAAAAACCTCAATCGTGTTCGAATCCCGGTCAAAATCCTGATCGTAAATATGCTCGATCAACTCGGTACGGCTGACAACCTTGCCCTTGTGGTGGAGCAGATAGCTAAGCAGCTTATATTCCTGCGCGGTAAGCTTTACCGGCTCGCCCGCCTTGGTAACACGACCAGAGCGTGTGTCGAGCCGGACATCGCCCGCCGTCAGTTCAGACGATGCGTTGCCCGACGCGCGGCGGATGAGCGCGCGCAGCCGGGCGATAAGCTCTTCGGACTGGAAGGGCTTGGCGACGTAATCATCTGCGCCCGCATCAAGCCCGGCCACCTTGTCCGACCAGCTATCGCGCGCGGTGAGCACGAGCACGGGCATCGCCCGGCCATCCTTGCGCCAGCGGTCAAGCACGGTCAGCCCGTCAATCTCGGGCAGGCCAAGGTCGAGGATGACGGCATCATAGCTCTCGGTTGAACCAAGAAACAGTGCCTCTTCCCCGTCGGTTGCAAGATCGATCGCATAGCCCGCGCCTTCCAGTGTGTTTTTCAGTTGCAGGCCCAGATTAGGTTCATCCTCAACAATCAATACGCGCATTGCCGGCTCCCCATTTTCTTATTCACAAATAATATTACCATCGGCTCACCTGCCGCTACGGCCAATTATCTGCCCCGATCGGCCATCAACATCCACCCAGATAACCGATCCGTTACGCAAGAACTTGAGCGTATAAACGCCGCTTTGGCTGTCAAAATCAAAACCAATATATTGCGCGCCCGCCATACCCGGCAGCACGCGCCTTTCAATGTCGCGCAGCGGCAGAATATGGCCCTGGCGCATTTCATCAAACACGTGGCTCTCATCGGCACGCCGCTGCGCCCGCGCTTGCACAGGGAGGATAATAGCCACAAGCAGGGTCAAAAAGAAAAGCGCCTTCATCGTCATGGGGATTGGCATAGGAGCGCGGCGTTGAACAGCCTGTGAATGCAGCTGTCAGCCAACCGTAATTCCCCAACGGCCATGCCCGGCAGTGCCGGCGCCTGCCCGGCGCGACACAGGCCTTGCCGTTAGGCCCGGCGCGGCCTAACTGCGCTTGCCATGGCAGCTCCAATTCTTGCATATGAAAATCTTGGCCTGGTTCAAGGTTCAGGCTGGCTTTTTCGCGGGCTGGACATCCACATTGGTGCGCGCGACCGGCTGGCGCTTATCGGGCGCAACGGCGCTGGCAAAACGACACTGCTCAAGCTCATTGGCGGGCGGATAGACGCCGATGAGGGCCGGCGGACCATTGTGCCGGGCACCAAGGTCATTCTTCTGGAGCAAGACCCCTCGGTTGCCGGCTTTGCAACGCTGGGCGATTTTGTGGCGGCAAGTGACGATGCACCGCTTGCGCACGAGGCCGCCGCCATTGCCGATCAACTGGGCATCGATCTGTCGCGCGAGGCAGCCAGCGCTTCGGGCGGCGAGCGGCGCCGGGCTGCCATTGTACGCGCGCTGGCGCAGCAGCCCGATGTGCTGTTGCTCGACGAACCGACCAACCATCTCGATATTGCCGCCATTGAGTGGCTGGAAAACTGGCTGGCGCGCTTTTCGGGCGCCTTTGTCGTCATCAGCCACGACCGCACCTTCCTCACCCGGTTGACAAAACAGACGCTGTGGCTGGACCGGGGCGCCATCCGCCGCGCAGAAATCGGCTTTGGCGGGTTTGACGCCTGGACCGATCAGGTATTCGCCGAGGAACAGCGCAATGCCGAGCGGCTCGACGCCAAGCTGAAGCTGGAAGAGCATTGGCTGCAACGCGGTGTCACCGGGCGGCGGCGGCGCAACCAGGGCCGGCTCGCCAAGCTGCACGAAATGCGCGCCGCCCGCGCCGCCATGCTTGGCCCACAAGGTGCCGCCGCGCTCGCCATTGGCAGCGACGATGTAAAAACCAAAACGGTGATCGACGCCAAACATGTGAGCAAAAGCTTTGGCGGTGATGCGGCAAATGGTGAGGCGGGCCGCACCATCATCCGCGATCTTACGCTGCGCATCACGCGTGGTGACCGTATTGGCATTGTCGGCAATAATGGCGCGGGCAAAACCACGCTGCTGCGCCTGCTGACGGGTGAACTTGCGCCCGACGAGGGGCATGTCCGCCTGGCCAAGACGCTTGACGGCATTGTCATCGACCAGCAGCGCAAACTCATGGCGCCCGACAAGCGCGTGCGCGACGTGCTGGCCGATGGCGGCGACTGGATTGACGTCCTTGGCACCAAAAAGCACATTATCGGCTATCTGAAAGAGTTTCTGTTCGACCCCAACATTGTCGATGCTCGCATCGGCACGCTTTCCGGCGGAGAACGATCGCGGTTGCTGCTCGCGCGCGAATTTGCCCGGCCATCAAATCTGCTGGTGCTCGACGAGCCGACCAACGACCTCGACCTCGAAACGCTCGACCTGTTGCAGGAAGTTATCGGCGATTATGATGGCACTGTGCTCATTGTCAGCCATGACCGCGACTTTCTTGATCGTACCGTCACCGTTACGCTGGGGCTGGACGGGTCGGGCAGTGTCGATGTGGTGGCAGGCGGATATGACGACTGGCAGCGCCAGCGCGCGCCTAAACCGGCCGCGCGCAAAACAGCCCCCGCAAAGGCTGCGCCGGCCGCCACCGCGCCGGTGCCGCGAGCAAAGCTCTCCTACAAGGACCAGCGCGATTTTGACCTGCTGCCCGCGCGCATCGAAGCGCTTGATGCCGCCATCGCCCGTGATGAAGCGCTACTGGCCGACCCGGCGCTCTATACCCGCGATTTTGCTCAGTTTGAGCGGCTGACCAAAGCAATTGATGCCGCCCGCGCGGAAAAAGAAACAGCCGAACTGCGCTGGCTCGACCTGGCAGAGCAGGTCGAAATGCTGGGCTGACCCCTTTTGGAGGTAAAGATTGCACCGCAGCCCCCTTGGCCCAGGCGCCACCTGTTACCCAAGCACCCGGCCGCTGCGCCCGGCAAGCTCTGTTACATAATGCCACGCCACCCGACCAGACCGGCTGCCGCGCTGACGCGACCATAAAGCCGCGTCCTCACCATCCGCCGCCAGGCCAAAATGCGCGGCATAGCCCGCTACAATCGCCAGATAGGTTTCTTGGTCAATCGCCGGAAAACCAAGGCTGACGCCAAACCGGTCGGCCAGTGCCAGCGCATCATCCACCACGTCGCGCGGGTTGATGGCGCTTTCCTGCTCGGCCATGGTGCGCGGCACCAAATGGCGGCGATTGGCCGTGACAATGAGGCGGGCATTGGCGGGCCGCGCCTCTGCCCCGCCTTCCAGCACCGAGCGCAGCAAACGCGCCTCGCCGGGCGTGTCAAAACCCAAATCGTCGATGAATATCGCAAAACCGCGCGCCACCCCGGCAATAGTGGAAAACAACGCTGGCAGGCTTTCCAGTCGGTCGGCCGCCACATCGACCAGCGCCAGCGCGCCGCCGCGCGCCTGCACATCGGCAACCGCGCTCTTTACAAGTGCCGATTTGCCCGTGCCCCGTGCACCCCATAGCAATATATCGTGGCTGGCATGGCCTTCTGCCAGCCGGGCAAGCGCTGCGACCACCGTGTCACGCTGCGCGTCCACCCCGTGGAGCAGCGCAAGCGGCAGCGGAGCAAAGACGCGCGCCGGGGCAAGCACATGGCCCCCCCATATATAGGCCGGATGCGCCAGTGGATCAGCAGCGCGCGGAGGCGGGGGCGCCAGCCGCTCGGCCGCCTCGGCAATACGTTGGAGGAGATCGGCCATCGTCATCATCGGCGCCTATATCGCACAGCGCAGCCAGCGCAAAAAGCGGTTTGCTTCAACCAAGCGCTTTAAGCAACGCACCCGCCGCGGCGCGATCGGCAAAGCCAGGGTCGGCCATGGCGGCGGCAATGGCACCGCGCGCCGCTCTTGCCCGGCCGGCAGCGGCATAAGCCTGCGCAAGATGCCAGCGCAGGCCGCCATGCGCCGGGGCAATCGCGACTGCCTTTTCCATCAGCTCTGTGCCACCAGCAATATCGCCAGCCAGATACAGGGTCCAGCCATACGCATCGGCGGTAACAGGGTTGAGCGGCGCCAGACGATAAGCAGCCGCGGCATAGACTTGCGCGGTTTCCAGTTCATCATTCCCGGCATAGGCATTGGCAAGTTCGGCCAGGAGCGCTGCATCCCCATTGCCAAGGCGCGCGCGCAGCCCCTCCAGAGTGTCAATTGCCCCGGCCCAGTCTCCGCTTGCAATCTGCCAATGGGCCGTCATCCGCTGCGCGGCAATGTTTTGCGGGTTTTGCGACAGGAACAGGCCAAGCGCGGTGGCCGCTTGCGCCCGCCTTCCCACCCGGTCAAGCCCGCTCACCATCCGCAGCATCACCGGTTCATCAAAGCGCATATTGGCGGCGCGGGCATAGGCTGCATTGGCATCTGCCAGCCGGTTTTGCCCGACAAGCACGTCTCCCACCAGCATTTGCGCCACCGGGGCACCGGGATAGGCGCGCACCAATTGTTGCGCGCGCGCCAGCGCCTCCCTCCCTTGCCCGGCATCGATCAAACCGCGAATATGGGCGACCATAAGCACAGGATCTGCGGCTGCGCGCTCGGCGGCCATCTGCAAGGCGGCCAGCGGCTCATCTGCGCCAAAAGGTTTGGCATCGGCAATTGCAGGGATCGCCGCACGATCCAAAAAGCGGGCCGCCCAGCCCCGCTCGCCGGTTTGCTCAAAGGAGCGCGCCACAAGGGTCAGCGTATAGCTGTCAGCATCGGCCCGCAGCGCCAGCGGGCGCAGCACCTCCAGCGCACCGCGCGCGTCCCCCAATCGATAGAGCGCGGCACCCAGCAAGCGCCGGGCGGGCAGGTTCATCGGCTGCCGGCCCAGCACCGCGCGCCATTTGGCCGCCGCTTGCTGATAGGCGCCTTCGGCATAATCGAGCATTCCGCCAAGCAACATCGGCCCTGGTACACCGGCAAATACACCGCCCGTACGGGCAAGCAGGGCGCGGGCAAGGTCGACATTGTCTGCCCGCGCCGCCATTACTGCTTGCAGATACAGCGCCTGCGGGCTGCCCGGCTCCGCTGCAAGCGCGCGGCGCGTTGCCGCCAGCATTGCGCGATAACGGCCCGCATCGCCCAGCGTTGCGGCATATTCAACCAGCGCAGCGTGGCGCCATGGGTCGACCCTGAGCGCGGCCTCAAACCAGGGCAACGCACCAAGCAGGCCATATTGACCGCGCACCAGCTTTGCCTTGAGCAACAACGCATCAACATCACCCGGCTTTAGCGCGAGCGCCCGGTCCACCGCGCCCATTGCCCCCAGCACATCGCCCGATGCAAGCCGCACATCGCCAAGCGCAACCCAAGTAGCAGCGCCCGCCCCCGGCTTTGTCTGCGCCAGACCCAGCAAAATTTTCTGCGCGCGCGCCCGGTTGCCCAGCGCCGCCAGCGCCTGCGCCTTCACGCGCATGGCATAGTCGCCATAGGGCGCCGGCACCCTGCCAGCTTCGGCCAGCGCGCGTCTGGCATCGCCCTGCAACAGCCAGGCATGGGCGTAAAATTGCCGCAGCCGCCGCCCGTCAAACCCGGCCATTTTTACGCGGTTTAGCGCGGCTTCCGCTGCCGACCCTTGCCCCAGCGCGAGATGAGCACGCGCCAGCACGACCTGCGCGAGGCCATAAGCCGGATCAGCCCTTGTCGCTTTGAAAGCATGGCTGCGCGCAGCCGTCGCATTGCTGCGCGCCAGCAATGC
The DNA here is from genome assembly GCA_041659705.1 of Sphingomonas sp. GTDB lineage: Bacteria > Pseudomonadota > Alphaproteobacteria > Sphingomonadales > Sphingomonadaceae > Sphingomonas. The sequence goes on along the minus strand of JBAZXU010000010.1, from coordinate 34,614 downwards.
CGCGCTAACCGCCACCTCGCGCCGGGCAACTAGTGGGTCGAGCGGTTCCGGCCGATATTTTGCATATGCCACCAGCGCTGCCACCAGCGCTGCCATCACGGCCAGCGCCGCCAGCCCCAGCAAAAGCGCGCGCAGCCTGACCCCGCCCGGCAATTTGCGGCGCAGGCGCTGCGCGGCGGTAGAACGGCGGCGCAGGCCGCGATTAGGTGTGAAGGCCATAGGATTTCAGCAAATCATATAGCGTGGGGCGGCTGATGCCGAGCAGCTTGGCGGTGGACGATATATTACCATCGGTGCGGGCAAGGGCATGGCGGATTACCGCACGGTCAGCCGCCTCGCGGGCGGTTTTCAGGTTGAGCGGCAAGTCTGGCGTACCTTGCGCCAAATCGAGATCAGCAGCCGTTACCAGCTTGCCCTCGGCCATGATCACCGCGCGCTTCATGCGGTTTTCCAGCTCGCGCACATTGCCGGGCCAGCCCCAGGCATCAATCGCGGCACAAGCATCGGGGGCAAGGCCCGTCACGCCCGATTGCATGGTTTTGGCATATTTGGCGAGAAAGTGGCGCGCAAGCAGCGCGGCATCGCCCGTCCGTTCAGCAAGCGACGGAATTTTGACAACAATTTCTGCCAGGCGATAATATAAATCCTCGCGGAACCGCCCATCGGCCACCATCGCGTCGACATTTTGATGGGTGGCGCACACGATGCGCGTGTCGACCGCAATCGGCTTGCGCCCGCCGATCCGTTCAATCACCCGCTCTTGCAAAAAGCGCAGCAGCTTTACTTGCAGCGGCAGAGGAATATCGCCCACCTCATCGAGAAACAAAGTGCCGCCTTGTGCTTGTTCAATCTTGCCTTCGGTTGTCTTTACAGCACCGGTAAAGGCACCTTTTTCATGGCCAAACAACTCGCTTTCCAGCAAAGTTTCGGGGATGGCAGCGCAATTGATGGCGACAAAACGCGCCTTTCTGCGTGGGCTCAGCTCGTGCAGGCCGTGTGCCAGCAATTCCTTGCCCGTGCCACTTGCGCCGAGCAGCATCACAGAAACATCTGCACCTGCAACACGCTCGATCATGCGCGTCACCTTCAGCATTTCAGGCGCAGCGGTAATCAGGCCGCCCGGCCCGGTGCCGCCCATGCCAAAAGCCGCCAACCGCCGGTTTTCAGCCTCCAGCGCATGGACGTGAAAAGCGCGGCCGACGATGAGACCAAGCGCGTCGATATCAATGGGCTTTTGGTAGAAATCCCATGCCCCCTCGCCAATTGCCCTGAGTGCGCTCTCGCGGGCTCCATGGCCTGAGGCAACAATCACCTTGGTGTCGGGTTTGAGCGCCAAAATCGTCGCCAGCGTGGCAAAACCTTCGGTCACACCGTCAGGATCGGGCGGCAGGCCAAGGTCAAGCGTGACCACATCGGGCTCTTCGGCGCGGAGCAGGTCAATCGCGGTTGCGCGGTCGCCCGCGGTAAAGACCTGATAGCCCTCATAAGCCCAGCGCAACTGCCGTTGCAGCCCGGCGTCATCTTCGATGATCAGCAATTTGGGCAAGGGAGGCGTCATGCTGCTTGCTCCATAGCGCTGCCAGATGCCGCATCTGCGCCGCGCGCTGCCATTAATGTAACGCGAAAGCGCGTACCTTCGCCAACCCGGCTGGACACATCAACCGTGCCGCCCATCGCCTCGGCAAGCTGGCGCGCCTCAAAAGCGCCCAACCCAAAGCCGCCTTTTTTTGACGAGACAAAGGGCTTGAACAACTGGTCGCGCACAAAGGCGGGTGTCATGCCGCAACCCTGGTCGACAATGTCGATGGCAACACCATCTGCCACGCCACACCGCGCGGCCGACACCGCCACCAAAACCGCCTCGCCAGCCGGGCTTGCCTCGATGGCGTTTTGCACCAGATGAACCAGCAATTGCTCGACACGGGCCATATCTGCTTGCGCGCAAAGCCCCTCGGCACCGCTCATATGCACAGGGTGCTGGCCAGCAAACCGGGCCGCCACCCGCGCCATCAACGGCAAAATTTCCACCGGGCCAATCGTGTCGGCGCGCGCGGTGTGAATTTGCGACAGGCGGGCGAGCAGATCGTTCATCCGCCCGGCCGAATCGTTAAGCGTCGCGATCATGTCGGCTCGAAATTCAGGGTTTTCGGCGTGGCGCTGTGCATTGCGGGCGACAAGGCTGATCTGGCTAACCAGATTTTTGATGTCGTGCAGAATAAACGCAAAGCGGCGATTGAATTCGTCAAACCGGGCCGCGTCCGACAGCGCCTGTTGCGCATGCGCTTCTGCCAGATAACTCGCCACCTGCCGCCCGGCAATGCGCAGCAGATCAAGGTCTTCCCAATCGGGACGGCGGTCTATCGGCGGCCTTGCCAGCAAAATGGCGCCAGCCAGATTGCCAAAATGCACCAGCGGCACCAGCACCCAGGCGTCTGCGCGCTCACGCATCCAAAGGGGGATAACCGCCTGTTCGCCCGCATTGGCGCGCGCGTCGCGCACCGCATCCAGTTCGACAATGCGGCCGGTTGTTTCGAGATAGCGAACAAGCGCTGCATCTCCCACCCCGCCTGCGCCCGCCACATCATCCCAGTTCCACGCAGCACCATAACCAATGCCAGCACCATCGGGCGTAAGCAGCAGCCCGGCGGGCGAATCGGTCAAATCCGCCACGGCCTTGACAATGCGCGTCGCCAGCGGCTCGGCCCCCTCTCCGGGTTTGCCCAATGTGTCGGTAAAACCAATCCATTCAGCCCGATAGTCATAACGATGGCTGAACAAATGCTTGGCCAGCTTTACCTTCACCCATGCGCGTAGCCAGGGGGACGAGGCAATCGTCGCAATCGCGGTGGTTGAGCCCAGTACAAACGCTGTTTGCAGCGCGCGCGCATGTAGCCCGCCCAGCGTGGCGATGGTACCCGTAACCAGCACCATCACCACCACATATATTCCCACTGCCGCCAGCAACAGCGCCTGATAGGCAATGGTGCGCGACAATTTAAGCGTCCAGTCGCCGCCGCGGTGCATGGCAACGGCAAAGGTCGGCGCGAGCAGCGCAACCGCCACACCGCGCGCCGCCAGCAGCTCTGCCCCGCCGTGTGCGCCAAGATAGGCGCCAGCTACCGCCAGCAAATCTCCCAGCCAAAGCGCCGCCAGCGCCACCACCGTCAGCCGGATGCCGCCGCGCGCGCGCGGTGCAACACCAAGATAGACATGATGGACCAGCACCAGTGCGCTCACCGCCGCCATCATCCGCAGCGCAAATCCAACCTGATCGATGCTCGCCATGTCGGCGGGCGACACGCCAAGCGCCACCAGCGCCATGGCGCCATTGCCCGCCATCAACAGCGCAACAATGACATATATCGCGCCAACCGCGCCACCTTCCGCTGCGCGCCAGCCGCGCCGTTCCAGCGCGAACATGAACCCCAGCCACGCCAGGTTGCGCACAGCCTCCGCCAGCGCGGTCGTAGCATCATCGGTGCCTATGCCAGCCACCGCCAGCGCCCAAAGCGCCGTTGCTCCCAATGCCAGCGAAAAGCTGCGCCGGGGCAGCGCAACCGTGGAATAGTGCCACAACGACACCAGCAGCGCGCCAAACAGCAACGCCGCCAATGCATGAACCCATAGGATGAGCGTTGCCATTGCCCGGCGCCCTCAGCGCGCGCCAACCGGGAAGAGCACAACCCGGATGGTTTGCAACAAAATCAGCAAATCCAGAAACGGCGAATAATTTTTGGCATAGTACAGGTCATATTCCAGCTTTTGCCGTGCATCCTCAATCGAGGCGCCATAGGGGTAGTTGATCTGCGCCCAGCCGGTAATACCCGGCTTCACCATATGGCGCTCGGCATAATAGGGTAGTTTTTGTTCGAGATCGTCTACAAATTGGGGGCGCTCGGGCCGCGGGCCGACAAAACTCATCTCGCCCTTCAGCACACTCCAGGCCTGGGGCAGTTCATCGATGCGGCTTTTGCGGATGATACGGCCGATGCGCGTGATGCGCGGATCATCCTTTGCCGCCCACACCGCCTTGCCCGCCACCTCGGCGTCCTGCCGCATCGAGCGCAGCTTCACGATGTCAAAACCGACATTGTACAGACCCACGCGCCGCTGACGATAAAGCACCGGCCCCTTGCTTTCGAGCTTGATGGCAATGGCTGTGACCAGCATGACGGGCAGCGTAAGCAGAATAAGCGCCAGACTGGCGGTAATATCAAACACGCGCTTGAAAATGCCCGACAACATCCGCCCGGAAGAAAAGCCATCGGAAAAAATCAGCCAGGAGGGGTTAACGCTATCAAGATCAACCCGGCCGGTTTCGCGCTCAAGAAAGGTGGAAATCTCGTTGACGTGCACGCCTGTCGTCTTGATGCGAAGCAGGTCTTTGAGCGGCAGCGCGTTGCGCCGTTCCTCCAGCGCCAGCACTACTTCGCTCGCATTGAGCAGCACAACATGGTCAGCCAGATTGTAAATCGCATCGCGCGCAATAGCTTCAGGGATGACGCGGTTCGCCTCGCTCATCGAGACATAGCCGACAACGACAAAGGCCGATCCGGGAGTTTGCGCCAGCGCCTTTAGCCGCTGCGCCCGGTGGCCCGCGCCCAGCACCACGATGCGCCGCTTAAACGCCTGGCTGCCCAGCGTCTTGCCCAGCAAAATCCGCAGCGCAATCAACGCGCAAATGGCAAAGATCATGGCGTAAAACAGGTTTGAGCGCCAAAAGCTAAAACCCGGCACCAAAAAGAACACGACACTTTGCAGGATAATACCCAGCGCTACAGCCACAATGAGCCGGGCAGTTGCCACGCGGAGCGATTGCGTCGCATCCGCCCCATAAACCCCAACCGCCACCATCGCCAGCTCAAGCGAGCCGGCAAAGGCCATCAATTGCGGCACGCGCATATATATCGGCTCAACCGTCATGCCAATTTGCGTGGCGCGCAACACCCAGCCGGCCTCCGCTGCTGCTATCAGCACCGCAATGTCCAGCAGGCCGAGCAACAGCACCGCATTTGGTACATAATGTTTGAACAACCTGATCATCGCCATGCCGCCTCAGACGCCGGTGTAAAATTCACCGACACATTCTGGCCGGTGTCGCAAAAATTGACAAAGAAAGGCTAAACGACACATTTGTTCAACTTCCCGGCACGCAATCTACATGGTAACAGCCGCAGAAATGCACCGGCTAAAACCTAAATATTATCGCTGGGCGCCGCCTTATCGTTGCGCAATCCTGCCAGCATGGGGTGCTGATACAGCAGACAAACGCATCGTCAGACTGGAATAGCCAATATGTCGGAAACGCGCATTACGCCGGTCATCCTTTCTGGAGGGTCCGGCACCCGGCTTTGGCCAATGTCGAGGCCGGACATGCCCAAACAGTTTCTGCCAATGACGGCTGAATGCTCGATGCTGCAGCTCGCTGCACAACGCGCAGCCGATGCCGCCCGCTTTTCTTCGCTGCTTGTTGTCGCCGACAAGCGGCACGCAGCACTGATCGAGCAGCAACTAGGCGCCATCAACGCTACTCCCCAAGCGCTCATTCTGGAGCCGGTGGGCCGCAACACCGCGCCCGCCATTGCACTGGCGGCCTTATATGCCAAAGCGTCCACAGGCGGGCAAACGCCGCTGCTGATCATGCCCTCTGACCATGAAATTGGCGATGTCGCCGCGTTTCACGACGCAATAGAGCGCGCACTCCCCATGGTGCAGCAAGGCTGGCTCGCCACCTTTGGCATTGTGCCGGATGCGCCCGAAACCGGCTATGGCTGGATCAACCAGGCCGATTGCATTGCCCCTGGCGTCTTTCGCGTTGCCAAATTTATTGAAAAACCACCGCTTGAACAGGCGCGGGCAATGCTCGCGCAAGGCGCCCATTTCTGGAATGGCGGCATCTTCCTGTTTCGCGCAGATGCCTATCTGTCGGCGCTTGCAGCCCATGCGCCGGATATTTTGGCCGCCTGCCAGCGCGCGATGGCCAATGCCCGGCACGACGGGGCGCGCCTGCTGCCCGACCCGGAGAGCTTTGCTGTATCGCCTGCTGGTTCGGTAGATTATGCGATAATGGAAAAGGCCGAGCATGTAGCGGTTGTGCCGGTGGCCATGGGGTGGAGCGACGTTGGAAGCTGGGATGCGCTGCACGCGCTTGGCACCGGTGATGCTGCGGGCAATGTCTGTACCGGCAATGTTGTGACGGTTGACAGCACCAATTGCTTTATCCGCAGCGATAATGGCCTGCGTATCGCCATGATTGGCGTGACCGACATGATTGTCGTCGCCAGCGGCAATGATGTGCTGATCTTGCCGCGCGGACGCAGCCAGGACGTGAAAAAACTGCTCGACGCGATGAACGGCTGAGCGCGCGCTCATCGCCGCGCTGCACGGCCTGCCCCTGTAAAAGGGCCGGGAAGGAAACCCCTCCCGGCCCAAATATTTTCACCGCAAATAGCGAAGCTGGGTCCATGGGCCCGCTGCCGCTGTAGCAGGCGGGCCCATGGGGCGCATGGTTCAAAAATCCATGCCGCCCATGCCGCCCATGCCGCCGCCGCCCATGGGCATTGCCGGCTTGTCTTCGGGAAGCTCGCTTACCGCAGCTTCGGTGGTGATGAGCAGACCAGCAACCGATGCCGCGTCCTGAAGTGCGGTGCGCACAACCTTGGTCGGATCGATCACGCCTGCGGTGACCAGATTTTCATAAACATCGGTTTGCGCGTTGAAGCCGACATTCTGGTCAGCACCGTCGAGCAGCTTGCCAGAAATTACCGCGCCGTCATGGCCAGCATTCTGCGCAATCTGACGAACCGGTGCGTAGAGCGCCTTGCGGACGATATCGATGCCACGGGTCTGGTCGTCATTGGCGCCCTTCATGCCCTCAATCGCCTTGGTCGCATAGAGCAGCGCCGTGCCGCCACCGGGGACAATGCCTTCCTCTACGGCTGCGCGGGTGGCGTGAAGTGCATCATCAACACGGTCCTTGCGCTCTTTCACTTCCACCTCGGTTGAACCGCCAACCTTGATAACAGCAACCCCACCGGCAAGCTTGGCAAGGCGTTCCTGCAGCTTTTCGCGGTCATAATCGCTGGTGGTATTTTCAATCTGCTGACGGATCGCATCGGTGCGGCCCTTGATCGCGTCATGATCCCCGGCGCCATCGACGATGGTGGTGTTATCCTTGTCGATCGTGACGCGCTTGGCGGTGCCGAGCATGCCGATGGTAACAGATTCAAGCTTGATGCCCAGATCTTCGGAAATCATCTCACCCTTGGTCAGGATGGCGATGTCTTCCAGCATTGCCTTGCGACGATCGCCGAAGCCCGGCGCCTTGACCGCGGCAACCTTCAACCCGCCACGCAGCTTGTTGACAACAAGCGTTGCAAGAGCTTCGCCTTCAATGTCTTCGGCGATGATGAGCAGCGGGCGGCCGGTTTGCACAACTGCTTCGAGAATCGGCAGCATCGCTTGCAGGTTCGACAGCTTTTTTTCGTGGATCAAGATGAAAGGATCGGCAAGCTCGACCGACATTTTCTCAGGGTTGGTGATGAAATAGGGGCTCAGATAGCCACGGTCGAACTGCATGCCCTCAACGACATCAAGCTCAAATTCCAGGCCCTTGGCTTCTTCAACCGTGATAACGCCTTCCTTGCCGACCTTTTCCATCGCCTCGGCAATTTTTTCGCCGACAACGGTGTCGCCATTGGCCGAAATAATGCCGACCTGTGCGATTTCCTTGCTGCCGGAAACGGGCTTGGAGCGCGCCTTCAGGTCTTCAACCACCTTGGCAACGGCCAGGTCGATGCCGCGCTTCAGATCCATCGGGTTCATGCCCGCTGACACCGATTTCATGCCCTCGCGCACAATTGCCTGCGCCAGCACCGTTGCCGTCGTGGTGCCGTCACCGGCGACATCGTTTGTTTTCGATGCCACCTCGCGCAGCATCTGCGCGCCCATATTTTCGAACTTGTCCTTCAGTTCGATTTCCTTGGCGACGGTTACGCCGTCCTTGGTGATGCGCGGCGCGCCGAATGATTTGTCGATAACGACGTTGCGGCCCTTGGGACCAAGTGTCACTTTTACCGCGTCGGCCAGAATATCCACGCCGCGCAGAATGCGTTCACGCGCATCACGCGAAAACTTTACGTCTTTCGCTGCCATGTTGCCTGTTCCTCTAAATTAAATTGTTGAAAAACACTGGTGTCGGCTGATCAGCCGACAATGCCCAAAATGTCTGATTCCTTCATGATCAGCAGGTCTTCGCCGTCGATCTTCACTTCGGTGCCGGACCATTTGCCAAACAGAATCTTGTCGCCCGCCTTTACGTCAAGCGGGGTGATCGAGCCATCTTCGGCGCGCGCGCCAGAGCCGGCCGCAACCACCAGGCCTTCTTGCGGCTTTTCTTTGGCCGTTTCAGGAATGATGATGCCGCCAGCCGTTTTTTCCTCGGCCTCGACGCGGCGAACGAGAACGCGGTCGTGCAGTGGACGAAAGTTCATGCGCGTCATCCTTTCAATATAGGTTATACAGGTTGTTGAACTTCTGGCACTCACTGTTCGCGAGTGCCAACAACGGGCATATGGTGCGCCGTGCCCCTATCGTCAACCGGGGCCACCGCGAAGAAATTTGCATTTTTTTCTTCGTGTATTGCCGCTCCATCACACCGGGCGTTTACTCCCAACCCGGCTTGCTCTAGCGAGAGGAAGTGACAGCGGCACGAAAGGGATATTCAGCGTGAAACTGGTTCGTGGGGCGTGGAAATTGCTGGTCGGCATCAAGGATGCGCTGGTTCTGCTGGCAATGCTCATCTTTTTTGGCGCCCTGTTTGCCGGGTTAAACGCCCGCAAAGCCGCGCCGCGCGGCATTGGCGATGGCGCGCTGGTGCTTGACCTGGCCGGAACCATTGTCGAACAGCCGCAAGATGCCCAGTTCAACTTTGGCGGCACCAGCCAGCCCGGCGAGCTGCGCTTGCGCGACCTTGTCCGTGCGATTGACGCAGCAAAAAGCGATGCCCGCGTAAAGGCGGTGGTACTCGATCTCGACAATTTCGGCGGGGGTTATCCTGCGGCTGTCAGCGAAGTGGCAGCCGCTCTTGGCCGCGTGCGCGCCAGCGGCAAGCCCGTGCTCGCTTATGCAACGGGCTATACCGACACTGGCTATCGGCTGGCGGCAAATGCCAGCGAAATCTGGCTGAACCCGATGGGCGGGGTGTTATTTGCCGGGTCGGGCGGATCCCAGCTTTATTATAAAGGTCTGATCGAAAAGCTGGGCGTCAACGTTCATGTTTACCGGGTTGGCAGGTTTAAATCCTTTGTCGAGCCCTATACCCGCGCAGACCAATCTGCCGAAGCGCGCGAGGCAGCCCAAGCGCTGTACGGAGCGCTGAGCGAGGACTGGAAAAATGCTGTCAGCAAAGCCCGCCCCAAAGCGCAGACGGCCAAATTCCTGGCGCAACCGGGAAGCCTTGTCACCGCGGCCAATGGCGATGTCGCCAAGGCCAATCTCGATGCGGGCATTGTCGACAAGCTGGGAGACCGGCTCACCTTCAACAAGCGCGTGGCCGAAATTGCCGGCAGCCAGAGCGGCAAGGCGGCGGGGAGTTTCAACACTATCTCGCTTGACGACTATGTCGACGCCAACCCGCCACCGCGGGCAGGAGATGCCATTGGCGTGGTGACAGTGGCTGGCGACATTGTCGACGGCAAGGCCGACCCTGGCACCGCAGGTGGTGACACCATCGCCAAGGCCGTGCTTGATGGCCTGGCCAAAAAGAACTTGAAGGCGCTGGTTGTGCGCATCGATTCGCCAGGCGGCTCGGCGCTTGCATCTGAAACGATGCGCCGCGCAATATTGGAAGCCAAGGCGCAAAAACTGCCCATTGTCATTTCGATGGGCTCCATCGCGGCTAGCGGCGGCTATTGGGTGGCAACCGCTGGCGACGTGATTTTTGCCGAGCCAAACACCATCACCGGGTCGATCGGCATTTTCGGCATTATCCCCACCTTTGAAAACAGCCTGAAAAAACTTGGCATCACCACAGATGGTGTAAAAACCACCGCGCTCAGCGGCCAGCCCGACATATTGGGCGGCACCAATGCGGAAATTGACGCAATCCTCCAGTCGGGCATCGAAAATGGCTATCGCCAGTTCATTTCCCGCGTCGCTACAGCCCGCAAGATGACACCTGAGCGTGTCGACGCCATTGCGCAAGGGCGCGTTTGGGATGGGGGCACCGCGCATCAATTGGGTTTGGTTGACCGGTTTGGCACGCTTGACGACGCGGTGGCAGAGGCCGCGCGCCGCGCCGGGCTGGACCCGAAAAAGGTACATGCCGAATATCTGGAGAAGAAGCCCAGCTGGTTCAGCCGCCTTGCCGCAGATTTTGCGCGGCGCAACAACGATGAGGACGAGGAAAGCGGCGAGCAGGCGCGCGATCTTTTTTCCCGTCTTGCAGCAAACCGGCGTGCCCTGCTGGTACAAGCGGTGGGTGATGCGCGCCGCCTGGCAACGGGGGCTGCCATTCAGGCGCGGTGCCTGGAATGCAGCGGCATTGGCCCGGCGCAAACAACGCCTGCCGATGCCCGGCTTGTCGATCTTCTGCTCGCGCGGATCGGCTTGTGATTGCCATCCGCGCTGCCGGGCCTGAAGACGCCGCCGCCATCGCCGCTATCTATGCGCCCTATGTGCTGGGCGGCACAGTGTCGTTTGAAACAGAGGCGCCAGACACAGCGCAAATGCGCGCGCGGATGCTGGCCTTTGATGGGCTGTACCCGTGGATTGTCGCGACCAACGGCTCGCCCGAAGGTGGCGTGATGGCCTATGCCTATGCCGCACCGTTTCGAGACCGGCCAGCGTATAGATATGTCGTTGAAACGTCTATTTATGTTGCCGGGCCAATGCGGCGCCAGGGGGCCGGGCGGCTGCTTTACGAGGCGCTGATCGACACATTGCGCGCCCAAGGCTTTACCCAGGCCATCGGTGCCATTTCCCTGCCCAATGACGAATCGATTGCGCTGCATGAGTCTGTCGGCTTTCGCCGCGCAGGGGTGTATCGTGAGGTGGGGTACAAGCACGGCCAGTGGATCGATGTTGGCTTTTGGCAGTGCGTGCTAAACGATTCGTCCACGCCGCCCGTAGAACCACGCCGCTTTGCCGAGATCGGCGTCGTTCGCGACTGAGCAAGCCGGTATGGCGAGCGATTATTTTGCTTGCCCGCCCGCTTCGGCCAGGATCATGCGGGCAGCCTCGGCGTCTTCATCGTCCACCATAACCCGCACGGGAATGAGGAAATAGCTGCTGTCGGCGATGCTCATCTCGCCATCAAAGGCGATGGCCAATATCCCATCAGACTCCAGCCGCCCGATGACGATATGCGCCTCCATCCTGTCAAACCGGCCAATCTCGACTAGCGCCACGCGCTTTTTCCTGCCTTACCCATCGACGAGGGGAATCATGGTTTGCACCTTCACGGGCAGACCATCGATGCTCGTGGTCCGGCCGGCCAGCTTGGCGAGCCGAGTGGCAGGGTCTTGTTGGGCGTGGTATTTCGCCAGCGTCTCGCGCTCCGCCTCCAGCCTCATATGCGGCACGCCCCAGCCACAGCTAGTCTGCACGCTATCCACCTCAATATCGAAAATCTGGCGCATGCCGGGCAGTTGAGGAAAGGACGCGGCCATCGCCTCAAACCCGGCATCGCCCGCCACAATGAACGAACCGCGCCCGTAGATCCGCATGATCAGCGCTGGATTGTCGAACGCGCAAAACATAACGGTAATGCGACCATCGGCGGCAAGATGCGCCTGAGTTTCATTGCCGGAGCCGCCCAGATCAAGATAGGCCACCCGCCTTGGGCCCAGCACGCGGAAAACGTCCATCCCCTTGGGGCTAAGGTTGATCCGCGCGCCAGCAGCAGCGGTTGCGACAAAGAATATCGGCTGTTTGGCAATGAACGCCCGGTGTGCATCGGATATTGAATCAAAAAACTCAGCCATGCCCCGCTCCCTTCATCTTGCGCCCGTTCAGGCCTGTTCACTCAGGCATGAACGGCCACGACAACCCTAGATTTCCGTTCCGCCCACTGTCAGCCCTTCGACCAGCAGCGTTGGCTGGCCAACGCCCGCGGGCAGGCTTTGCCCGGCCTTGCCGCACATGCCAACGCCTTCGTCGAGCGCCATGTCATTGCCAATGCCCGTCACACGGGTAAGCGCGCTTGGCCCGTCGCCGATCAGCGTTGCACCTTTGATCGGGTGGCCTAACCTGCCATTTTCAATCCGATACGCCTCGGTGCATGAAAAGACGAACTTGCCCGAGACAATGTCAACCGAGCCACCGCCAAAGGACTTGGCAAAAATGCCCTTTTTCACCCGGGCAAGCAGCTCAGCCGGATCATCCTTGCCGGCGCGCATGAAAGTGTTGGTCATACGTGGCATGGGGGCGTGTTGAAAACTTTCACGGCGGCCATTGCCGGTGGGCTCCACGCCCATCAGCCGCGCGTTTAGCCGGTCCTGGAGATAACCTTTCAAAATCCCGTCTTCGATCAGGATATTTTCCTGCGTTGGCGTGCCTTCATCATCGATGGAGAGCGAGCCGCGCTTGTTGGCAAGCGCACCATCATCCACCACTGTCACGCCAGGGGCTGCCACCCGCTCGCCAATCCGGCCGGAAAAAGCCGAGCTGCCCTTGCGGTTAAAATCACCCTCCAGCCCATGGCCGACCGCCTCGTGCAGCAAAATGCCAGGCCAGCCAGGGCCAAGCAGCACCGTCATCTCCCCCGCAGGCGCTGCAACCGCTTCAAGATTGGCCAGCGCTTGTGCCAACGCCTCGTCGATCACCCGGTTCCAGACATCGGGCGCCATCACGCCTTCGTATAAATATCGCCCGCCAAGGCCAAAGCTGCCGGTTTCGCGGCGGTCCCCCTGTGCGGCGACGATCGATATGTTCAGCCGCACCAGCGGGCGGACATCGGTGGCGACAAAGCCATCGGCGCGAACGATTTCAACGACATTCCACTGGCCCGACAGCGATACCGACACCTGCGCCACCCGCGGATCGCGCGCGCGGGCGGCCGCATCAATCTGCTGGCAAAGCGCCACCTTTTCGGCAAAGGCGACCTGATCGAGCGGATTGGCATCGGTATAAAGGTGCCGGTTGGTGGTGCGCGGGGGCGCCGCGCGCGGCCCGGTGGCCGGATCGATCAGCGCCATGGTGTCAATCGCGCGGGCAATGGCGGGCGCGCTCACATCATTGGCATGGGCAAAGGCGGTCATCTCCCCCGATACCGCGCGCAGGCCAAAGCCGCTTTGGGTGTCGTAGCTTGCCGTCTTCAACCGGCCATCGTCAAAGCCAAAGGCTTCCGTCCGCCGATATTGCAGGTAAAGCTCGCCGTCGTCGGCGCGGCCAAGCGCTTTTGCCGTCAGGCGTTGCGCCTCTTGCGGATCAAGCTGGCCGGGGCGGTAAAGATAGGCGCGGGGGTCGGCAATGTGCATCATGCCCGCCAATATAGGCGTCTCAGGCGCCAGCGCCAGCCGCTTGATCGGGCGCGCCCAATTGGCCCGCGCCTTCCGCCGGGCCACCAATCAGCACAAAGCGCCTGTCGCAATAGCCGCAATCGACATAACCCGCCTCATCAATCTCCAAAAACACGCGAGGATGGCCAAGCGAGGCGGCGATCCCGTCATGCGCGCCGTCGCACGAAACACGGGTGGTGGAAACGCGGGTGATTTGAGGCGGAGCTGTCATGCTATGCCAGATAGCAACTGTGCGCGCGCCGGGCAATCGGGACTTGGCGCGGAGCGCCGGCACGCTTATGCCGGTGGAATGACTGATGCCGCCATTTCCATCGACTCCTTGTCCAAAACCTATGCCGGGGGCAAGCGCGCGCTTGACGGCGTGTCATTCGAGGTGCCACGCGGGCAGATATTCGGCCTGCTCGGCCCCAATGGCGCGGGCAAATCGACGCTTATCAACATTCTGGCCGGCCTGGTAAACAAAACCGGAGGCAAGGCGAGCATCTGGGGTTTTGATATCGACGAACACCCCCGCAACGCCAAAGCGTCCATCGGCATCGTCAACCAGGAAATTTTGTTCGACCCGTTTTTCACCCCTGTTGAAACGCTTGAAATTCAAGCAGGGCTATACGGCGTGCCCAAGGCCAGGCGGCGCTCGATGGAATTGTTGCGCGCGGTGCACCTGGAGGACAAGGCCAATGCCTATGCCCGAACGCTGTCTGGCGGCATGAAGCGGCGGCTGATGGTGGCCAAGGCCATGGTGCACAGCCCGCCAGTGCTGGTGCTGGATGAGCCGACCGCCGGCGTCGACATCGAGTTGCGCAAACAATTATGGGATTATGTGCGCGAACTGAACGCGCGCGGCGTAACCGTGGTGCTCACCACCCATTATCTCGAAGAGGCAGAAGAATTGTGCGACCGCATCGCCATCATCAACCATGGCAAGCTGATCGCCAATCAGCCAACGCGTGATCTGGTGGGCATGGCGCAGGAAAAAGTCGTCGCCATCACCGTTGACCGCGACGTGAAGCAGGTGCCCGGCCATGGCAGCTTTGGCAAAATCGAGTTGAAGGGCGCACGCGTGCTCGAAATCACCTATCGCAAGGACCAGGTGAATGCCGGCCAGGTGCTGGCAGCGGTGCAGGCAGACGGCTTTGGCATCATCGATGTGTCGACCAAAGAGCCAGATCTTGAAGATGTGTTTCTAAACCTTACACGGGCAGCGAATGGGTGACAGCAAAGGCCATTTGCGACGCGCCACGAAAGCGCTAATATGACGCATCTTTCCGACATTCTCATCATCGGCTCCGGCGCCGCCGGGCTGACAGCAGCACTAAACCTTGCCGATGATTTCAAGGTCACCGTGCTTGCCAAAGGCGGGCTGAACGAGGGCTCTACTGCCTGGGCGCAAGGGGGCATCGCCGCTGTGCTTGAGCCAGGCGACACGTTTGAGAGCCATATCGAGGACACGATGGTGGCAGGCGCCGGGCTCAACAACCGGGCGACCGTTGAATTTGTCGTTGAAAATGCCCCGCGCGCCATCGCCCGGCTGACCGAGCTTGGCGTCCCCTTCAACATGGAAGGCAACACACCGCATCTAACGCGCGAGGGCGGCCATTCGCACCGCCGCATCGTCCATGTCGATGATGCGACCGGGTGGGCCGTGCAGCAAGCGCTTACCCATGCGGCCGAAGCCCATCCCAACATTCGCCTCGTACCCGACATGGTCGCAATCGACCTGGCAACCGGGCGGCACGAGCAGCGCTATTCCGGCGCTGGCCATGTCTGGGGCGTTTACGCCGTCAGCCGGATAACGGGGCGGGTTGAACTGTTTGCGGCGCGCGCCACCATATTGGCGACAGGGGGCGCGGGGCGCACCTATCTTTTCTCCACCGCGCCGCGCGGGGCGACGGGCGATGGCATCGCCATGGCCTGGCGCGCAGGGTGCCGGGTATCGAACATGGAGATGATGCAGTTCCACCCGACCTGCCTGTACAATCTTGATGTCAAAAACCTGCTGATTACCGAGGCAGTGCGCGGCGAAGGCGGGCATTTGCTCCTGCCCGAAACCGGCTATCGTTTCATGCCCGATTTTGACCCGCGTGCAGAACTTGCCCCGCGCGACGTGGTGGCACGCGCGATTGACCATGAAATCAAGCGGCTGGGGCTCGATTATGTCCATCTCGACATCAGCCACCGGTCGCCCGAATTTGTGCGCGAGCATTTTCCCAACATTCATGAAAAGCTGCTCGGCCTTGGCATCGATATGACCAAGGAGCCCATTCCTGTTGTGCCCGCCCAACATTATACCTGTGGCGGCGTCGTGATTGATATTCACGGCCGCACCGATTTGCCGGGGCTTTATGCGGCGGGGGAATGCTCTGAAAGCGGGCTGCACGGCGCCAACCGGCTTGCGTCGAACAGCCTGCTTGAATGTTTCGTCTTTGGCGAGGCTGCCGCGCGCCATATTGCGGCCCATTTGGACGACCTACCGCCGCCGCCGCCGCTCAACCCCTGGGACGAGAGCCGCGTGACGGACTCCGACGAAGAGGTGGTTATTAAACAGAACTGGACCGAAATCAGGCGGTTCATGTGGAATTATGTCGGTATTGTCCGCTCTACCAAGCGGCTGGAGCGCGCGCAGCACCGTATTCAGATGCTGAACGGCGAGGTGGGCGAATATTATGGCAATTTCCGCGTAACGCCCGATCTGATCGAGCTGCGCAACCTGCTCCAGACGGCGGATCTGATTGTGCGGTCCGCCCTTGCCCGCAAGGAGAGCCGCGGGCTCCATTATACACTGGATTACCCCCAAACACTGCCACAAGCGGTCGACACGGTGCTCATTCCCTAGCCATTTACGCCCATTTTTCGCACAAAATGGCGATTCGTCGCAAAAACGCCGTCATCCGCCGCACAGCAATGCGTTGGTCAATGGGCGATTAACTCCCAAGGCTGCATGATGGCAGACATGGGGCGCTGAATATGAAAAGACCAACCGGATACATGCTGGCAAAAAAGACCGCGCAAAATCTTGCAAGCGCCATGCCTTTTGTCCTGGGGCTTGCGCTGCTGGGCGGGTGCAAATCCGCAGCGCCCGGCTCAAGCGTTGCCTCCTTCTTTGTGCCGCGCGCTCAAGCCGTGCCGGCAGCCGCAAGCAGCGCGCCGGTGCCGCCGCCCCGGCCGGTGCCAACCGCGCCGCTGGAATTGACCACCGCGCTTGAAAATCTTGCGCGCAATTTCAAAGGAAAGCTCGGCATCGCGGTGCGCAGCGTCGACAGGGGTTGGCTGGCCGCTGCCAATGGTGACGCGCGGCTGCCGCAACAAAGCGTGAGCAAGCTTTGGGTCGCGATGACAGTACTCGACACGCGCGATGCCGGGCGCCTGTCGCTCAACGATGATGTTACGGTAACGCGCGAAGACCTGACGCTGTTCCACCAGCCCATTGCCGCGCTGGTAAAGGGCGATGGCTATAAAACCAATGTCCGCGAATTGCTCCGGCGCGCGCTGACCATGAGCGACAACACCGCCAATGACCGGCTGCTGCGCTTTGTTGGCGGGCCAGATGTTGTGCGCGCCTTTATCCGCCGCAAAGGGCTGGGCGACATAAAGTTTGGCCCCGGTGAACGGTTGCTGCAAAGCCAGACGGCGGGGCTGGCCTGGCGCTCCGATTTTGCAACAGGCAATGGCTTTACACGAGCACGGGCAAGCCTGCCGCTGGCCACGCGGGCACAGGCGTTTGACAGCTATATCGCCAACCCGCCCGATGGCGCGGCCCCCGCCGCCATTGCCGATGCGCTTGCCCGGCTGAAGCAGGGTGAGTTGCTGAGCGCGGATTCAACCGCCTTTTTGCTGGCCACAATGGAAGAATCGCGCACCGGCAAACAAAGGCTACGCGGTGCCGTGCCTGCCGGCTGGAGCTTTGGCCACAAAACCGGCACCGGGCAGGATTTGGGCACGCGGACGGCGGGCTATAACGATGTTGGTATATTAACCGCGCCGGGCGGCCAGAGCTATGCTGTGGCCGTGATGATTGGCGACACACCCCGCCCCATTTCTGAGCGCCAGGCGCTGATGCAATCGGTAGTGACCGCGCTGATCACCTATCACCAAGAATAACCGCTGCGCTGCATCACACACCCCCTCGCCCAGCGGCCAAACCGCTGCTAGGGCTTGCCAATGGCCCATCTTTATCTGGTCGACGGCTCCGGCTATATTTTTCGCGCCTATCACCGGCTGCCCCCGCTCACCAATGTGCGCGGAGAGCCGGTTGGCGCTGTTTATGGCTATACCACCATGTTGTGGAAGCTGGCCGATGCACTGCACAAGGCCGATGGGCCAACGCACATGGCTGTGGTGCTCGACAAGGGCAGCCACACCTTCCGCAACGACCTTTACGACCAGTATAAAGCACATCGTCCGCCCGCGCCTGAAGATCTGGTGCCGCAATTCCCCATGATCCGCGATGCGACGCGCGCTTTTTCGCTGCCATGCATCGAGGAAGCCGGGCTGGAGGCGGACGATATTATCGCCAGCTACGCCAAGGCCGCGCTGGCGGCCGGGTGGGATGTTACGATTGTTTCCTCCGACAAGGATTTGATGCAGCTCATCGGCCCTGGGCTCGACATGCTTGACACGATGAACAACCGGCGGCTGGGGCCAGAGCATGTTGTCGAAAAATTTGGCGTGGGGCCAGAAAAGCTGGGCGACGTGCTCGCGCTGATGGGCGACAGCGCAGACAATGTGCCCGGCGTGCCCGGCATTGGGCCAAAGACCGCGGCAAAGCTTGTGCTTGAACATGGCGACCTGGAAGCTGTGCTGGCAGCCGCGCCTGCCATGAAGCCGGGCAAGCTGCGCGACAATCTTATCGCCCATGCCGAAATGGCGCGGCTGTCGCGCGTGCTGGTAACGTTGAAGGACGATGCCGCCCTTCCCGATCCGCTCGACGATTTGCTGCTAAAGGGCATTCCCGACGCCCCACTGCGTGCCTTTTTGCAGCATCATGGGTTCAAAACGCTGCTGGCGAAATTATCGGCGGCGGGAGATCCTGCAGTGCTTGCGCAAAATGGCGCAGCGGCCCCAAATGCTGAGCGCACGCTGCAAGATGCCGCCCCCGCCGGGCCGGAAGCGCCTTTTGACCGCGATGCGTATGAAACGGTAACCGATATCGCCGCGCTCAACCGCTGGGTCGCCGATGCCCGGCATTTGGGCGTTGTCGCGGTGGATACCGAGACGACCGGGCTTGATGCGACGCGGGCCGAGCTGGTCGGTATTAGCCTGGCGCTGGCGCCGGGCCGCGCCTGCTATATTCCGCTTGCCCATGGCGGCACCGATATGTTTGCCGAAAAGCCCGTGCAAATCGCGCCTGAGCTTGCATTAGCGGCGCTCAAACTGCTGTTGGAGGCGCCCGGCGTCCTCAAAATCGGCCATAACCTGAAATATGATATGATCGTGCTGGGCCGGCTCGGCATCGACATCGCGCCCTATGACGACACAATCCTGATGAGCTTTGCGCTGGAGGCCGGGCTTGGCGGGCATAGCATGGACGAGCTGGCCAAGCGGCATCTGGCGCATCAGTGCATCGCCTTTAAGGATGTGGTCGGCACGGGCAAGGCCGCGCGTGGCTTTGCTGAAATCGACCTGAAGACCGCTACCCATTATGCCGCTGAAGATGCCGATGTGACGCTGCGCTTCTGGCAGCGCTTCAAACCGCGCCTGGCCGCACAGCAGGTTACCCGCGTTTATGAAATGGTCGACCGGCCGCTGGCGCCGGTCATCGCCGGCATGGAGCGCGCCGGAATCAAGGTCGATGCCGCACGCCTGGCGCAGCTATCAGCTGAATTTGCCGGGCAAATTACAGCAATCGAGGCAGATATTCACGCCATTGCCGGTGCACCCTTTGCGGTTGGCAGCCCCAAACAACTTGGGGACATTTTGTTCGAGCAAATGGGCATCAAAGGCGGGCGCAAGGGCAAATCTGGCGTCTATTCAACCGATGTAACCGAGTTGGAGCGTATCGCCGCCGACAAGGCGTCGCCCGGCGCAGAAATTGCGGGCAAGGTGCTTGAATGGCGCCAGCTATCCAAGCTCAAATCAACCTATACCGACGCGCTACAGGCTCAGATCAACCCGGCCACGGGCCGCGTCCACACCTCCTACAGCCTGACCGGCGCGCAAACCGGGCGCCTGTCCTCCACCGACCCCAATTTGCAAAACATCCCCATCCGCACCGAAACCGGCCGCCAAATCCGCGATGCCTTTGTCGCCGAGCCGGGCAATGTGCTGCTCTCGGCCGACTATTCGCAAATCGAGCTACGGCTGGCAGCGCATATGGCGGACGTGCCCCCCTTGCGCGAGGCTTTTGCCCAAGGCACCGATATTCATGCAATGACGGCGCGCGAACTGTTTGGGGAGGTAAACCGCGACACGCGCGGCCGCGCCAAGACAATCAACTTTGCCATACTCTATGGCATTTCACGCTGGGGGCTGGCTGGGCGGCTCGACGTCTCTCCCGACGAGGCGCAGGCGATGATCGAGCGCTATTTTGATCGCTTCCCCGGCATCAACCGCTATATCGCCGAAACCACCGCCAGCGTGCGTGACGCCGGCTTCACCACCACCTTGTTTGGCCGCAAATGCCATTTTCCCCGCATCCGCTCGTCGGTGCAGCATGAACGCCAAGGTGCCGAGCGCGCTGCGATTAACGCGCCAATTCAGGGCACGAGCGCCGATATCATCAAGCGCGCCATGGTCCGCATGGGGCCCGCCCTTGCCGAGGCCGGGCTAACAGAGGTGCGCATGTTGCTGCAAGTACATGACGAGCTCGTGTTCGAGCTGCCCAAGGGCGATGTTGACGCGGCCCGGCCCATTATTGAGCAGGTGATGGTGACAGCGGCTGAACCCGCGATTACCTTGTCTGTGCCTTTGGGGGTTGAGATGGGCGTTGGCGCAAGCTGGGGGGCTGCGCATTGAGCACCTCCAATGCCACTACCGCGCCCACTGCGCCCGCCGAAGACATTGCCGCCCTTGCCAAGGGCGGGCGCACCAACATTTTGGGCTTTGGCCTCAGGCTCGCTGCACGCGTGCCGTTTTTGTTCGTTGCCGGCAGGCTTTATGGCGCAGAAACGGTGGGCCGCTTCGCGCTTGCTGTCGTCGTGGTGGAACTGGCTGCCCTGCTGGCCACGCTGGGCATGAAGCGCGGGCTGGCACAGGCTTTGTCCGAAACCGACCAGCCCCACGCCCATGTTGCGTGGGACGCACTGGCTGTTGCCTTTTTCGCCGCGACAACGGCCAGCCTTTTATTGTTTCTCTTTCCACAAATTATGGACCCAAACGACACGGTGAGCGGCGCGGCTGAATGGTTGCCCGTCATTGTCGTTGCCATTGCCTGGTCAGATGTCAGCCTCGCGGCCCTTGCCTTTCGCCACAATGTTGCAGCCGCCGTAACCGCGCGGGCAGTGATCGAGCCATGGACGATCAGCATTTCCGCCACCGCTTTGTGGTTTGTCGCGCCGCACGACGGGCTGGAAATCGCCTATATGCTGTCAATGGTGGCGGCGATGGTTGCATCAATGGTGCCGTTCATCCGTAGCTATGGCCTGCCACTGGGGTGGAAGCCTCATCCCGGCAAAATCCTGTCGCTTGCCCGGCGCAATGTGCCGCTGGCCGGTGCAGACGCGATTGAATGGGCAACGCGCAATGTCGACAGGTTCCTGGTCGGCCAGCTTTTTGCGCCGACCATTGTCGGCATATATTATATGGCGCAGCAGATTTCGTCGCTGCCGGGGCGGCTGAAAACCAGCTTTGACCCCATTCTTGGCCCCGTCATCGCCACCAGCCTTGCGCGTGGCGACAAGCAGGCGGTGGCAGCGCAGGTGCGCCAGGTCGGTTTTTGGATTATGGCGGCGCAAGGGTGCCTGGCGCTGATGGGTTCTATTCCAGGTGAAGCGGTGATGGGCACGATTGGTCCGCAATTTGTGGCCGGCACCGCAGCACTGGCGTTTTTGCTGTTTGGCGAGGTATTTGCCTCGATGGGTGCTGTGTCGGAAAGCGCGCTTGTCTATGTGGCGCGGCACCGCAACCTGCTCATCTCCGCGTCGATGCTCGCCTTTCAGATTGTGCTCAGCCTGGCGATGGTTTTTGGTATGCGCGGGCTTGGCTGGTCGGCGCAATCTCAGGCAGCCGGGCCGGCGGTGGCGCTGATGCTGTCGCTTCTCCTCACGTCTATTTTGCGGTCGCGCCTGCTGGTGCGGATGCTGGGCGCGCCCGTATCGGGGGTACGCTGGCCGCTGGTTTGGGCAGCAGCAGCAGCGACGGGCATTGGCGCGCTGTTCACCGCGCTGCCGCACCGGCTTGAATGGGTGGAGCTGGTTTTTGGCCTGCCCGCAATTGGCGGTAGCTATCTGTTTATTTTGTGGCGCTGGGCGTTCAAGCCTGAGGACCGCGCCTTGTTTCAGCGCAAACCTCCAACCCCGACTGCGCCATAGCCTGCCGCACCGCTGCGATCAGTGGCGGAAATGGCGCATTCCGGTGAACAGCATCGCCAGCCCTGCGGCATCCGCTGCGGCAATTACTTCGGCATCGCGGATAGAGCCGCCAGGCTGAATAACCGCAGTCGCGCCCGCCTCAACCGCGGCCAGCAAACCATCTGCAAACGGGAAAAACGCGTCAGACGCAACCGCTGAGCCAAGCGTGCGCGGCGTGGGCCAACCCGCTTTTTCAGCCGCATCGCGCGCTTTCCATGCGGCAATCCGCGCCGATTCGAGCCGGTTCATCTGCCCGGCGCCAATGCCCGCCGTTGCGCCGTTTTTTGCATAAACAATGGCGTTGGATTTGACATGCTTGGCAACCCTCCAGGCGAACAGACAGTCGGCAAGCTCGGTTGGGCTGGGCGCGCGCTTCGTCACCAGCTTGAGGTCTTCTTCGCCAATCTGCCCATTGTCGCGCGTTTGCACCAGCCAGCCACCGGTGATCGACTTCGCCACCAGCCCGGTGCGTGCCGGATCGGGCAACGCCCCGCTCAGCAACAGGCGCAAGTTCTTCTTTGCCGCAAAGACCGCGCGCGCCTCCTCATCGGCATCGGGCGCGATCACCACTTCGGTGAAGATATCGGCAATCGCCCGCGCCGTTGGCCCGTCAAGCGGGCGGTTAACCGCGATAATCCCGCCAAAGGCCGACACACTGTCGCATGCGAGCGCCTCGGCATAGGCAGCGCCCAGCGTTGATGCGGTTGCCACGCCGCATGGGTTGGCGTGTTTTACAATCACCACCGTTGGCGCAGTGTCGCGAAATTCGGCAATCAGCTCCAGTGCGGCATCGGCATCGTTGTAGTTATTATAACTAAGCGCCTTGCCCTGTACCTGCGTTGCCTGACCAACGCCACGCGCATACAGGCCGGTTGCGGTGTAAAATGCCGCGGCCTGATGTGGGTTTTCGCCATAGCGCAGCACATCGCCGCGCTTGAGCGTGAGCGGCAGCGTTTCTGGAAAAGCCTCAGCCTGATCAGCAAAACCAAACCAGCTTGCGATCATCCCATCATACGCCGCGGTGGCAGCAAAGGCGCGCGCGGCCAGGCGGCGGCGCAGGTCAAGCGTGGTTGCCCCGCCATTGGCCGCCATTTCTGCCATTAACGCTGGATAATCTGCCGGGTCGGTTACAATCGCCACAAATGCGTGGTTCTTGGCGGCGGACCGCACCATGGAAGGGCCACCAATGTCGATATTTTCGATAATGTCGGTCCGGGTGGCGCCCCTGGCAACCGTTGCTTCAAACGGATAAAGGTTCACCACGACAAGATCGATCGCGCCAATGGCGTGTTCGGCCATGGCGGCCATGTGCGCTGCATCATCGCGCACCGCCAGCAAGCCGCCATGCACCACCGGGTGCAGCGTCTTTACCCTGCCGTCCATCATCTCAGGAAAACCGGTAAGCTCGCTAATGTCCTTCACGGCCAGCCCAGCTTCACGCAGCACCTTTGCAGTGCCGCCGGTGGAAACAAGCTCCACCCCATGGGCGACAAGCGCTTCACCCAGCGGCACGATGCCCGTTTTGTCGGAAACCGACAGCAGCGCGCGGGTAACAGGGATCATCGTCATTACAGGCTCCGAAAAAAATGCGGGGAGGAGGAGGTGTGTGCACAGCGCTCAACGCAGGCTGGTATTAGTCGCCTCAGGCCGCGCGCTTCAAGGCCCAGCTTACGCTCGCGCCGCCGGCAGGGGCCTGTGCTGTTACCACAAGCTGATGGGTCGACTGGGGAATGCCCATGGCATCAATCCACAAGCTCTGCTCGATGGAAAGCGCGCCGCCACGGCAGCGAAACTGCCACAAAGCGCCCCCTGGCAAACGCAGCAGCGCGGCCTGGCCGTCCGCCGTCGGCGACACGTCAACCCGCGCACCCAGATGAAACCGCA
Organism: Sphingomonas sp.; assembly: GCA_041659705.1. Lineage (GTDB taxonomy): Bacteria > Pseudomonadota > Alphaproteobacteria > Sphingomonadales > Sphingomonadaceae > Sphingomonas. Next base: position 10,706 of record JBAZXU010000010.1, on the reverse strand, counting down.
AGGCAAAGCCCACCATGCCCTGCTTGCGCCGCTTGCCCGTAGGCAGCAGCGTATCTTCACCGCGCAACTCGCGCCCGTCGCTGGCCAGCACAAGCTGGCGGCGATGCACAAAGCCAAAACGCCGGGCATAGCCGTCATGGCTGGCCTCGATGCGGGTGGCAGCGTCAGTCTCCTGCCGGCTCAGTTCCACCTCGGCAACGCCTCGCCCCAGCGTACCATCGCTATAAATGGCGGTGGAATTGCTGTCTCCCACCACCAGCGTGGAATGGGCAGCCGTTGTACGCAACCCTTCTGCCAGCGCCGCCGGCACCTGTGCCACCACCATGCGTGCGCCGCCGCAATTGACGAACACCCGGTCGGCGCCGTCAGAAAACTCAAATGCCAGGGTTGAGGCACAGCCACCCTCGGCAAGGCGCGCAATGGGCGGCGGCGCAGCATCGATGATCACCAGCGTCCGGCCCGCCACCAGCCGCTGATAGCCCCATTCACGCGTTTGGCGCGCGGGGCGGGCGCGGATGCCGGTGGCGGCGACAATCCGGTCGATTTCCTCACCCGAAACCGGGCCGCCACCCTGCCAGCTCGACAGACCATGGTCACCATGGCACAGGCCAAGCAACACAGGCACCATTCGCGCCAACGTCGCCTCGATGAGCGGCGGCGGCACCAGCCGACGGGCAGCATAGGCCTCGCGCAGTGCGGTAAGCTGGCAAATAACATCGATTTGCGCCATGGGCGCGCGCGCCACCACCCCGCCATCGGCAAATATCGACGCCGCAATCGCGCGCGAGAGACCGGCCTCGCCTGCCTTGCGCCGCACATCTCCGCCGGGGATCAACAAACCAGCCGTCACCACGCCGCACCAGGCAGCGACACGGCTCGGACCCGCGGGTGCCTTGTCTGCGCTGCGATCAAGATGGCGGGCGCCGCGGGCAAAAGCGCCCAATACCGCGCTACGATAGTCAAGATCGGCGCTGGAAAGGATGAGCGGCGCGTGGGTGGCCCAGGCGGTGATGCGCCGCCCCCAATAATCCGGCCGCCAGGCGGGCTCGGCTATATCTTCGGCATGGGCGGCCAGCCATTTGCGCATAATCGCCTCGGCAATCGGCGCCCCTTGCGCGCGGGTGGCAACTGTCGACAGGTCGCGCAACCAGCCAAAGCTGTGCAGATGATCAACCATCTGACGGCTGCATTGCAGATTGGCAAAATCGAGCGCGGCAATCGCCAACGCTTCCCCCCGCAGCAAAATATTACCGCCAAGCACCGCCTTGCCGCGGCGAACATCGCCGATAAACGGCTCATCTGGCACGACAATAAGTTTAAGCGGCTGGCGCCCTTTCAGTCGCATATTGTGCAGCGGGGAGCGCCATGTCAGCCACTGCAAGCGATCGGACAAGCGCTCTGCCAGCGACAACCCCTGGCCGCTTCCTGTTCGGATCAGCCGCTTGCCCTTCTCGATTCCGTCGGCGGCGGTATCGATCGCCCGCTCGCCCGTCACCCGCCTCTTAATGCGGCGATATTGGCAGCATAAGCGGCCGGCCCGCCGGCAAAACTTGCCGTGCCGGCCACCAGCGCATCGGCCCCGGCCTCAACCGCCCGCCGGGCGGTTGCCACATCGATACCGCCATCGACCTCCAGATCAATAGGTTTACCGAGCATGTCGATCATCTTGCGGATGGCCGAAATCTTGCGCAGTTGCGATTCGATGAAGCGCTGCCCGCCAAAGCCGGGGTTCACGCTCATCACCAGCACCAGATCAACCTCTTCCAGCACATAATCGAGCATTTTAGCAGGTGTCGCCGGGTTCAGCACCACGCCGGCCCGCTTACCCAGCGACTTTATCCGCTGCAGAGTGCGGTGGAGATGCGGCCCGGCTTCAGGGTGAACGGTAATGGTATCGGCACCCGCCTCAGCAAAAGCCTCCAGATAGACATCGACCGGCGAAATCATCAAATGCACATCAAAAGGCAGCGCCGTGTGCGGGCGCAACGCTTTGATAACGGCGGGCCCGATGGTGATGTTGGGCACGAAATGGCCATCCATCACATCCACATGAATCCAGTCCGCGCCGGCTGCGGCAATAGCGCGCACCTCCTCTCCCAGCCGCGCAAAATCGGCAGAAAGGATGGACGGGGCAATGCGAACAGGATTCGACCCAGAAAGTGACATGGGCCCAGCATGTAGCATGCTCTTGCGCACTCGCAAGCCGCCGATCAGCCAGTGCGCCGCAACCGGGCCACAAAAAATCCATCGCACCCACCAGCGTCTGCCAACAGACCGGGCAAGGTACGCACAAAGCCGCGCGCATCGGGTATGAAGTGACCGCCCAACGCCGCGGCCGGCGGCGCCTCCACCACAATATCTGCGCGCGCCGCCAGCAACCGCTCTATCTGTGCCTCCCCTTCGGCCGGCTCCAGCGAGCAGGTGGCATAAACAAGCACACCGCCAGGCCGCACCCAATCCACCGCGCGGGCAAGCAACCGCGACTGAAGCTGCGCCATCTCCACAATGAGCGAGGGCGCTGTACGGTGGAGGACATCGGGGTGGCGGCGGAAGATGCCGCTTGCGCTGCACGGCGCGTCAAGCAACACCGCATCAACCGGCACAGGCGGCGCCCAGTCGAGCGCATCCGCCATCACCACCCGCGCAGCAAGGCCTGTTCGCTCCAAATTGTCAAAAAGTCGCGCCAGACGACTTTTCGAAATATCGACAGCCGTCACATCCCACCCGGCTGCGGCCAGCTGCAGCGTCTTGCCTCCGGGGGCGGCGCAAACATCAACCGCCGTGCCCGGCCCCGGCCCAATCATCCGCGCAGCGAGCGAGGCGGCAATATCTTGCACCCACCACTGCCCCTCGCCAAAACCTTCAATCTCAGGGATCGCCGCATGGTCAACCAGGCGAATATGCCCCGGGGCCAGGCTGATGCCGCCCAGCCTCTCGGCCAACGCCGCAGTTTGTGCCGGTGCCGCAAGCGAAATATCAAGCGGCGGCGGCGCGGCAAGCGCAGCAGCGGCAGCGGCCACCACCTCCGCACCCCAGGCCGCCTCCCACCGCATCGCTACCGGCGTTGGCAATGACGGGAGGGGGGCCAACACGGCCCCGGCGCGCATCAACGTGCCAAACACCCCGTGCACCAGCTTGCGCGGCCCGCCATCTACCAGTGGCAACACAGTGGCGATGGCTGCGTGCGGCGGCGTGCCCAGCGCCAGCGCCTGCGCCAGCGCAATGCGCAGCGCCATTCGCGCTTTGGCATCATCTGCAAGGGCGCGTTGCGTCGCTGAATCGATCAACGCATCAAGATCGCCCAGCCGGCGCAATGTCTCTGCGGCAATGGCATGAACAAGCGCGCGGTCATCGGCGCGGTCCAGCCCGCGCGTTGCCGGGGCAAGCGCATGCTCCAGCGCCTCTCCCCGGCGGAGCACCGCATCAAGCACGCGCAGCGCCGCGCGCCGTGCGGGCACGCCGGGTGCATCGAAATCGGCAGTGGAAGCGCTGCGAGACGGACGAGACACTTGATCTTCTTCTTTCCCGGAGCAATGCTTGGCCCCGTCCAAAATTCATACAGGTGCTGCCATGGGCCAACGCCCCGCATATGTGAAGCCGCCAGCCCATCTTTCCAAAAGCCCGCCGCTGCCAGAGCCGGCGGCGCAAGGCACCAGCCCAACCGACACGCAAGACCCGCTTGGCCTCAACCCGGTGCGCTATGGCGATTGGGAGCGCAAAGGCATCGCCATCGATTTTTAATCTCCGGCGGCGCGGCGCCCAATCAGCCAACTTCCGCCGTCAGTGGCCGGGCAAGCAGATCGGCTATTACATCGCCCGCCCGCGCGCCCGCCAGCAAGGCCGCCACTGCTTGTACCACCGGCATATCTACCCCAGCAGCCCGTGCCGCCTGCTGCAACACAGGCGCGGTAAACGCGCCTTCGGCCACGCTCAGACGATCCGCCAGAATATCCGCCACCGCGCGCCCCTGCCCCAAGCCCAGCCCCAGCGAGAAATTGCGCGACGCAGTCGACGAGCAGGTGAGCACCAAATCCCCCAAGCCCGACAGGCCAGTAAGCGTTTCTGCCCGCGCGCCGCGCGCCAGCCCAAAGCGCGTCATCTCCGCAAAGCCGCGCGCGATGAGTGCAGCGCGCGCATTTTGGCCAAGCCCGGCCCCTTCCACCACGCCACACGCAATGGCGAGCACATTCTTCACCGCGCCGCCAATTTCCGCGCCAATGACATCGCTCGACAAATAAGGGCGGAAAACAGGCGTTGCGAGCTGTGCGGCCAATGCCCGCCCAAGCGCCTCATCGGCGCAGGCAAGCGTTATGGCCGTGGGTTTTCCCTGCGCCACTTCATGGGCAAAGGTCGGGCCGGAAAGCACAGCGAGCCGGGCTGCCGGGCGCACAGAATGTACAACCTCGCCAACCAGCATCTGCGTGCCCGCCTCAATGCCCTTGGCGCACAGCACAAGCGGCGCCGGGCCGGGGGGCAGGTCGGCCACCACCGCGCGCACATGCTGCGCAGGCACCACGACAAGCAGCACGTCGCACGCCGCCACTTCCCCCAGCGCCGTTGTTGCCCGCACAAGGGGCGACAAGGTGATGCCGGGCAGGAACAAGCTGTTCTCATGCGCCGTGTTGATGGCATCTGCCACTGCCTGCTCACGCGCCCAAAGCAAAGCGGCTGTGCCCTTGCTCGCCGCCACCTGAGCCAGCGCTGTGCCCCAGGCGCCGCCGCCTACCACGCCAATCTTCATGCCTTTACTCCTGCGCCGCGCACCGCTTCGGCCGCCGGGTCGAGTGGCCAGCGCGCCCGCGCCGGCGTGTCGAGCGGGTCGGTCAACCCGGCCGCAAAGCGCTCTGCTCCGGCCCAGCCGATCATCGCTGCATTATCGGTACAAAGCCACAAGGGCGGCGCGACAAAGGCCAGGCCGTGCCGCGCGGCGAGCGCAACAAGCCCGCAGCGCACCGCCTGATTAGCCGCCACGCCACCTGCTACCACCAGCGCCGTTGCATCGCCATGCACCGCCAATTGGCGTGCTGTCCGGTCGATAAGGCAATCGACAACCGCCTGCTGGAACGCTGCTGCAATATCTTGCGCACGATACTGCCCGCTTTGTGCTGCGCGCAGCACTGCGCTTTTCAACCCAGCAAAGGAAAAATGCGGCTCTGCACTGCCCAACAACGGGCGCGGCAGCGGCACGGCGCGCGCCTCCCCCGCCTTTGCCGCACGCTCCACCGCCGGGCCGCCGGGAAAACCAAGGCCCAAAATCTTGGCCGTCTTGTCAAACGCCTCGCCGGCTGCATCGTCAATCGTCGTGGCCAGCCGCCGGTAGCGACCAACCCCTTCCACCCGCAGCAACTGACAATGCCCACCCGACACCAGCAACAACAAATAGGGGAAATCAAGGCTCGCATCGGCAAGGCGCGGGCTGAGCGCATGACCCTCCAGATGGTTTACCGCGACCAGCGGCTTGCCCGCGGCATGGGCAAGGCCCTTGGCAGTAACCAGCCCCACCATCACCCCGCCAATCAACCCTGGCCCAGCCGTTGCCGCAACCGCATCTATATCGGCAAGTGTTTTGCCCGCATCGGCCAGCGCCGCCTCCACCAGCGGCATAAGAATATCGACATGCGCCCGCGCCGCGATTTCGGGCACAACGCCGCCAAAGGGCCGGTGCGCGGCTTCCTGCCCCGCCAGCCGGTGGGCAAGTATCACCCGGTCGCTCGTCACCAGCGCAGCAGCGGTTTCATCACAGCTTGATTCAATGCCAAGGATAAGCGCCATGGCTTCCCTCTAACCGCAAGCGGCGCTAGCACAAGCCACGATGACACAGCTTCGCCTTGGCACCCGCGGCTCGCCGCTCGCCCTCACCCAGGCCCGCATGGTGCAGGCCGCCTTGTGCTCAGCGCATGGCCTTGCCCCCGACAGGGTCGACATCGTCGCCATAAAAACCACAGGCGACCAGGTGCAGGACCGTGCATTGGCCGAAATTGGCGGCAAGGCGCTTTGGACCAAGGAGCTGGACCGTGCACTGCTCTGCGGCGAAATTGACCTGGCGGTGCATTCGATGAAGGATGTGGAAACGCTGCGCCCCAATAGCATCACCATCGCCGCCATGCTGCCCCGTGCTGATGTACGCGACCGGATCATCGGCGCGCCCAGCATCGAGGCACTGCGGCGCGGCGCGGTAATCGGCACCAGCTCGCCGCGCCGTACCGCGCAATTGCGGCGGCTGCGGCCCGACCTCATCACCACGCTGCTGCGCGGCAATGTCGATACGCGCATCGGCAAGGTAGCCTCTGGCGCGATTGATGCAACGCTGCTCGCCGCCGCCGGGCTCGACCGGCTGGGCAAGGCGGATATTGGCGCGCCAATCTCTCTCGACACTATGCTCCCCGCGCCCGCTCAGGGCGCCGTTGGCGTGGAAACCCGCACTGGAGATGCCCAAACCGCAGCACTGGTTGCCGCTATCAACGATGCGCCCACCATGGCTTGTGTGCAAGCAGAGCGCGCCTTGCTGAAGGCGCTGGGGGGAGATTGCCACTCTGCCCTGGCGGCGCTGGCGATGGTTGAGCCTGAAGGCCTGTTTCTTCGCGCGGCGCTCTATACGCCAGATGGCGTCGATATGGTGGCAGGCCAGGCGCGCGGGCCGGCCGGCAGCACTCATTTTGCGCAGGCACTGGCGGCAGATTTGCTCGCACGGGCGCCGGGCAGCATCCGCGCGCTGTTTACAGCGTGACCACTGCCCCGGCCCACGCTGCCCCGGCCCACGCTGCCCCGGCCCGGCTTGCTGCTGTGCTGCGGCCAGAGCCGGGCAACAGCGCAACGGCCGATTTGCTGCGCGCGCGCGGCGTGGCAGTGGTGCAACTGCCCTTGTTTAACATTGTGGCCAGTAGCTGGCACTCCCCCCCACCGGCCAGCTACGACGCCCTGCTCCTGACCAGCGCCAACGCGGTACGGCTGGGTGGGGCCGAGCTGGCCAAGCTGCGCGCGCTGCCGGTGCTCGCTGTGGGCAAAGCAACCGCCCGCGCAGCGCGCGAACACGGGTTTGTCGTTGCCATTACCGGCGAGCAGGATGCGGCCGCGCTCGTCGACAAGGCGCAGGCGGGCGGGTTCCATCGCCTGCTGCATTTGCGCGGAGCCGACTCGGCGCTGGCGACAGGTGGCATCATCACCGGGTCGATCGACGTTTATACAAGCGTTGCGCAGGCTGTCGCGGCCGATGCGCTGGCAAGCGTGGCGGGGGGCGTCGTACTGGTGCACTCCCCCCGTGCCGGACAGCGATTTGCTCAACTTGTCGACCAGACAATGGCAGTTGAACGCCGCACGGTGCGCCTGGCGGCAATAAGCCCGGCGGCGGCGGCCGCAGCCGGGGCCGGGTGGGGCCGGGTTGCAACGGCCGCGCTGCCAAACGATTCTGCGCTGATCGACGCCGCCTGCACGCTGCTCGATTGACCGGCTGCCGCCGCGCAGCGATAAGGAGCGCATGACCCAAGAAGCTCAGCCCGCCCGCCGCTATGACCGGCCAGGAAACCGGTGGCGCAGCCTATTGTGGCTGGTGGTGATCGGTTTTGTCGGCGGCGCCATCGCCATGACTTTTTTCGTTCGGCAATTGGCGGTGTGGATGCCGTCAACTGCGCAAGCGATACTTGATTCCGCCCCGGCCGATGGCAAGGCAGAGGCGGTAAAGGCTTTCACCCCGCCACCAGAGCAGGGCGCGGTACAGGAAACCTTTGATCGTGAAATGCTGGGCGCGCGCCAGACGACGCTTGCAGCGCAACTCGCCAGCCTTGAAGCACGCGCAGCCGCCATTGTCGGCACAGCCGATGCCGCCGCTGGCAATGCGGGCCGGGCCGAGCGGCTGCTCACCGCCTTTGCCGCCCGCCGCGCCATCGACCGCGGGCTGCCGCTTGGCCCGGTTGAGGCTGAGTTGCAGCGCCAGTTTGGCGCCAGCCAGCCCCATGCCGTCGCCATCATTATCAAGGCTGCGCGCGCACCGGTTACGCTGGACGATTTGCGCATGGGGTTGGACGATATCGCGCCGCTGCTGACTTCGGGCGCCTCGACTGACGGCTGGTGGGCGAGCCTCCGCCGTGAGCTTGCCGGGCTGGTTGTCATCCGCCGCGAAGGCACGCCCTCCCCCCGACCGGTGGCGCGCCTGTCGCGAATCAGGCGGCTAATCGACGCACAAAAGATCGACATCGCGCTTGCTGAAGTCGCCCGCTTGCCCGGCGCAGCGCAAGCGGGCAAGTGGCAAGGAGCAGCACAACACTATGCAGAGACGCAAAAAGCGCTGGATCTGATCGAGCTGACCGTGCTGATGAGCCCACCAGTGTCGGCAACACCCCCCACTGCACCAGGCGCCGCACAACCCGCCGCAGCCCAATCCGCACCGCCTCCTGCTTGAACTTTTCGGAATGCTCGATCATCTCCTTGGTCTCTTGTTACGAGTGTTAAACGCTCAATAGATAATCTCTTCGCTCTCGTCGACGCTGCCCTCAAGGATCAGGACCATCTCGCTATGGGCAGGCAAATCATCGACGCCACGGTCGTACCGGCGCCCATGAAGGCGCGCGGCTGACGGCCCTCATCAGCAAGCACAACACCGGCTCAGGCGTCAGGGCTAACACCGCCTACCGCTCCAAGAAGAACGGGGCGTTCCTTGCGGGTGGCATGACCGAGGAGCGCGACATCCTAAAAAAAGCCACCGCGTATTTCGCCAGGGATGCAAAGTGAGATACGCGTTTGTTGCGGAGCATCGTGACCAGTTCAGGGTCCGGTCGATGTGTCGATGCCTGCGCATCCAGCCCAGCGGTTTCTATGCTTGGCAGAAGAGCCCGCTTAGCCAGCGGGCTCGGGAAGATGCCCGGCAGACCGATCTGATCCGCAAAGCCTGGAACGACAGTGGCAAGGTCTATGGCTATCGCAAGCTGCACGATGATCTGCTCGATCAGGGCGAGACCTGCTGCCCCAACCGCGTTGCCCGGTTGACCAGACTGGCGGGCATCAGGGCGCAGGTCGGCTACAAGCGCAGGCCGGGCAGCTATGGTGGCAAGCCGTCCTTGGTGGTCGACAACACGCTGGATCGCCAGTTCGACGTGGCTTCGCCAGATCGGGTTTGGGTGACAGACATCACCTACATTCGCACCCTGGAAGGCTTTGCCTATCTGGCGGTCGTGATCCACCTCTATTCCCGCCGGGTGGTGGGCTGGTCGATGCAAAACCGGCAAACCACCGATGTGGTGCTGCAGGCGCTGCACATGGCGGTATGGCGGCGCAAGCCGAAACACCAGGTACTGATCCACTCGGACCAGGGCTCGCAGTTCACCAGCATGGACTGGGCTGCGTTCATCCGGGCTCACAACCTTGAGCACTCGATGAGCCGACGGGGCAACTGCCATGACAATGCCGTCGCCGAGAGCTTCTTCTTCTCGCTCAGGCGCGAGCGCATCCGGCGCCGGACCCACAAAACCCGCGAGTAAGCCCGGCAGGACGTGTTCGACTACGTCGAGATGTTCTACAACCCGGTCCGCAAGCAGGTCAGGAACGGGATGCTGTCGCCCGTCGAGTTCGAACGGCAGCAGATTTTGAAAGCGGAAGGCGTCTAGAAAACAAGGGGCTATTCAAAATTCACGTACACCGCCGGCCAAAATCCGCTGGACTTTCAAAAGGTGCCGCCGATACTCAACAGCATAGTGGCAAGAGGATATATAGATGCAATTTGCGCCGGCGCCTGATTCGGACGCGCTTTCTGCGGCAGTCGGCTGGGTCGAACAATTATTGTTGGGGTCTGCTGCCAGTGCCGTTGCGATTCTTGGTGTGGCGACCGTCGGTGCGCTAATGCTCACAGGGCGTGCCGATTGGCGACTTGGCGCAAGGGTTATCAGCGGTTGTTTTTTGGTTTTTAGCGCAACGACGATTGCCGGCGGGCTGACTGACAGGGCGCCTCCGCCGCGCGATGTTGTCAACCCCACGTCAATCGCAGCCATCGCGCTGCCTGTTGCCCGCCCACCCGTGAATAATTTTGACCCTTATGCCGGCGCAGCGCCGGTTCTGCGGCCAATTGGCAAGGACGAATTTCGGAGTAAATTGCAAACCGAAACGCAACCGAGTACATTCTCGTTGTCGCCCGCGGCGCTTTCCAGCCCGACTTTTCGACCCTAGCGAGCCATGAATACATCCGAGGTAGCGATGCAGTTGTTGAAAGCAATATTCACCCTTTTGACGGCGGCGTTGGCGGCAAGCCCGCTTAGTGCCCAGGTCAGCTTTGCCGATCCTGCCGGGTCGGGTGCCATTGTCGGCGCTGTCAACTGGCTACAAGGCACGCTGCTCGGCACGGTGGCAACGGTGGTTGCGGTCATCGCCGTCGCCTCGGTCGGGTTTTTGATGCTTAGCGGCCGGATGAACTGGCGCTATGGGGCTACTGTGATCCTGGGATGTTTTATTTTATTTGGCGCGACCAGTATTGTTGCGGGCATTCAGTCCACCGCAGCTATCGGCAATTGAGATGAGCGCGCTTGACCGCGATGCGTTGTTTGTCGCGCTCACACGCCCGCAAATGTTTGCTGGCGTTACTTATAGCTATTTTATCCTAGGCCGTGTTGACAAAAGGGATTCCCAAACGGTCCGGGTTCTGATTCAACGCTGCTTTTTGAGGAGCAGTGATGGATCGCGGGGACTTGTCAGATGCAGAATGGGAGCTGATCGGGCCACTATTG
>JBAZXU010000009.1:0-86296 GCA_041659705.1 Sphingomonas sp. | reverse complement strand
CTATTGTGGCATCTGTCATGAGATGGTCTCCTGGTTGAGGGTTGGTCCAGCAACCAAACCTTCTCATCAGGAGGCCATTCCGGCCAATACCCACCTCGCTCCCGCGTCAGCGGGTTAGTTCAATCCCTTTTGTCAACACGGCCTAGGCTCGGCGCTGACCGACGTCTCGAAGAACAGCACCTCGTCCCGCGGCAGGCGGATCATATGTCGCGCCTGCAGCGCAAACGTACCCGTCCGGCGAAGGCCGCCTTGTGCGGAAGTGACCGGCCCGCTCTTAAGAGCGCTCATATGAGCGCACGTAGGAGCGGTAGGTGGGCCAGATCACGGTGTTTTCAGGGCCAGAGCGTCGCCGGCGGTGGACCGAAGAACTGCGGCTTCAGATCTTGACGGAGGCGTTCGCGCCCGGGGCCAGCCCCACGGCAGTGGCGCGGCGTCACGAGATTTCGACGGGCCAGTTGTACACGTGGCGCAACAAGCTCACTCTGGGCGCGGCAACGCCGCCAACCGAGGATAGTCGTCCCGCTGATTTTGCCGAGGCGCTGATGATCGAGGATCGCGAACGCGCAGTGCCGGTGTCGGACGCAGCTATCATCGTCGATCTGGCGCGTGACCAGCGGATAACGATCTTTCGATCGGCAGCGCCGGCGCTTGTGACGGCGGTGTTGAAGGCACTGCGGTGATCCCTGCCGGCGCGCGGGTGTGGATCGCGATGGGTCACACCGATATGCGTAAGGGCATGCAGGGTCTCGCGTTGATAGTGCAACAGGGCCTGAAGCGCGACCCGCACGGCGGCGACCTGTCCGTGTTCCGTGGCAGGGCCGGATCTTTGGTGAAGATCATCTGGCATGACGGGATCGGGATGTCGCTTTACGCCAAGCGGCTCGAGAAGGGCCGGTTCGTGTGGCCCTTGGCCAAGGACGGATTGGTGTCGCTGACGAGCTCGCAGCTGGCGTGCCTGCTGGACGGGATCGACTGGCGCAACCCGCAGTATTCCTGGCGGCCAGCCAGCGCGGGATAATCGCATTCTGATGCCATTTTGGACTTGCAGCGGCGGCCAGATGTTGATTCATTCGGGCTCATGGAAGCCGCCGTTTCGCCCCTTCCTGACGATGTTACAGCGCTCAAGGCGCTGCTGGCCGTGGCGACCCGGCGGGCCAATGAGGCCGAAGCACGGCTCGCCAATGCTCAGGCCCGCGAGAGCGCCACCGAGGCGGTGATCGCCCACCTCAAGCTGCAGATCGCTAAGCTGAAGCGCGAGCAGTATCGTTGCTGGCTGGACGGGTGGTTCAGTTCGGGCGAGCACGAGCTGCTCGCGGTGGTCTGCCGTAGCCAGTCGGTCGATCCCGAGCCCTGGCTTGAATCGCTTCTCAGCCGATGGGGTGGCGACATGACGATGGCGCCGGGCGCGGAGCTCGGCAGCGGCGCAGCGCCGGAGTATCTGCGGCCGGACCAGCTCGTCTTCGAACCGACCATCGACATCGGTGCATCGACGCCCTTGAAGCCGACGCTCATCAACGCCGCTGTCCCGCCGCCGGCGACGCCAAGCGGAGGCGCGGGTTCACAGCAGGGTTCGCGCAACGCCGATATCGCGCTGCTCAAGCCTAGGTTCCACACGGGACTGGGACGCTGGTATTGCGACATCGAGCTACGGCAGGTGCCGACGTTCCGCGCCCTCCTTCAGCTGTCCCTCGCCCGCTATCAGCCGCGTGCCATACCCGGCTGCGAGCTTTCCACGCCGGTGCTGATCAGCGCGTTCCTGCTGCACCAGCCCTGGACGTTCTCGGCCGTTCGGAAGGGCCGCCGGATCGAAGTCACTGCGACCGGCCCTGCCTACCGGGAGCGCGCACCGATGACGCGCGGGCTGGACGGTGTGGGTGCGGTCGCGGGCGGCGATCTGCCGAGGGTGGTCGACCAGGCTGCGGAGCCTCGGATTTCAGTCGAGCTGGAGCGCATCACCGACGATGCGCCGCTGCCGGTGGTGGATCGTGACGGTAGGCTCGTCGTGGCGACGAACGTCGGCATCGCCGCCGAGACCAGAGGCACGGGATTGCAGGATGGCTGGAAGCGCTGGACGATCCCCCTCGACGTCCCGGAGGGCCCGATCGAAGGTCAGCGCATGGCCGTTCGGATCAGTCTCGCGACGGCACATGCCAATTCGAAGGCCGTGAGGGGCTCTCCCGATCTGTCGGACGGCCCCCTCGTCTATTTGCCTGAGCCTCTGGTCGTTCAGATCGCCGTCTGAGGTCCGAAGCTCGGATTGCTCAAGCCGCCGACGAAGCCATTCGACGGCGGCAGCGGCCATCCGCCTATCTTGTTGGGTCCGAATCGCGTCCGAACGTACAGTTCAAGGAAGATTGATGCCAGCAGCTTTGCAGGTGTCGACGGCTCCCCTTGTGTATGTGAAGCACTTGGTCTTGTCTCCAGCGTCGTCTGTGTCGCGGGCCTTTGCCTCCTTACAGATCGCGACCTTGTCCGGCTTGGTGGCCAAGACGTCGCCGAGGTTGGGTAAGGACGGCGCCTCCTTAACGTGACAGGCGCCCGACATTGTCGCGCGCTGCAGCACCCAGTCGCCGGTCGTCTTCGCGCTGGCCTTGGGATCAGACTGCCCGCAACTCGCGAGGCACGCCGTTGCCAGCCCGATTAGCACCATTCGCATCGCCGCCCTCCCCGTTCTATGCTGCGCTCATGATGCGCCAATTTCTTATATGGTCAACAATGCATCGCCGGACTGTGGGCCGACTGTCCGGTTGCGGCATGAGCGGACGCTCCGGTCGCCGCATGGGGACGGCGTTTATTCGTCGGAACCCGCCTGTTTTTTATGGAGAACGGTGTGGTCGGCGCCGCTAAACATTCATCGGCCACGAGGCATTTCCATGGCAGCCTCTGGGGACGGAAAGCGACTGAAACTCCGCTTCTTTTGCCGCACGCAAACCTCCGACCGAATTCGACCGCGCTGGGCGGCAACGGTCACTGCGATCGCCATGTATGTCTCATACCTCGACCAGATCGCGCTCAACCTATCGGGCCATCGCGGATCTATTGTCCAGCCTCTGGCCACCGTGGTGAACTGCGCCCTTTGGCTCGCGTATGGATTCGGCCGACGAAAGAAGGATCAGCCAATCATTGTGGCCAATATACCGGGCGTTATTCTGGGAGCAGTCGCTCTGTTCACGGCCATCTAGTGGCCACTTGGCTCCTTGGATTTGCGCGCCTTGGCAGAATCTCGACGAGCCCCCTTGGCGTTCGGGGAAGGTTGCGAGGTCGCCTGGTGCGACCCGCCGCGCCCGCCCCCGAGTGAGCGGTCGCCATCCCGTCGATGCGGATCAAAGTGTAGCCAAGCGGGGTTGGGAGCCGGATCCACGGGCCAAGGCCGACTGCCGTCGGCGACCCCTTAACCGCCCGTCAATCGCCGCCGTGCTGTGTAGCGATTGGCGTGTGAGGCGAGCGCGATGATCACGCGCCGCGTCACCATAGCCATTTGGCGGGGGTCCGAAGGCCGCACGCGGTGCCGCGACACGACATCGGCGTTTGCAGCGGTGTGAGCCGGAGACCGCAGGGAATGAAGTAACGGGGTGGAACATCAGCGAAAGGGAAAAAGGGATGTACATGGAGAACGACATCGCGGCCTCGACCGTCAGCGGACCGCAAGTCGAGCCGCCCAGGCTTGATCCGGTCGCGCGCCAAGCTGAAATCGCCCAGGTGTTGGCGGCCGCCACTGAGGCGATGCCGAGAAGTGTCATGCGGAAGCTCGGCCGCCTATCCGTCGCAGAGGCGCTGGAAGATGACGATCAGGCCTACTTCCTGCAGATTCGCTCTGAGCCTATCGGCACCTCCGGTGTCGAGTTCCGCTTCCCCCTGCCAGCGTTCAGGTCCGACGAACCCGACGTTGACAGGAAGGTCGGCGAACTGGTCGAAGCGGCCACCGCGATCGTGAGGGCGACCAAGCCCCTCAAGGCGTTCTCCCAGATCATCCGCGAGAACGCGCAGAGGGTGATCGGGTCGGCAACGGACGGCATTTCGCCGCTGCAGATCGTCGCGATCGGTGCCCGGCCCACTCCGACGGGCATCGAGACGACGATCGATCTCCGGACGCTCGGCGCCGACCTGAGGGTGGGGGTCCACCGCGTCTCCGAAACCGACACCGACCGCCTAGACCGCAAGTTGCGCCAGCTCGTCGAAACCCACCTCCGGTGTCAGACGGAGCTTGCGCGCGTCACCGTGGCGGGCGGGACCGGCTGGATCGACGACGCGGCGCTCGGGGTGATCGGGATGGCGGGCCTCGATCCCACGGCGGTGCTGCGGATGCTGAAGATCCAGCGCGACGTCGAGTTCCGGTTCGGGGACGGCGCCACGGGGGCGGTATACTGGGAAGACGGCACGATCCGGGGCCATATCGTCAGCCGCGGCCCCGCCAGCCACTACCGACTGGACGGCGACCTCCTGACCGTGAACGCCAAGGGCCTGCCAGCCACCATCCTCGCTGCACTGGTCGGTCGACGGCTCCGCAACGTCGTCGACATCGAATGCATCCCACACAGCGCTCTCATCACCGGCACGGAGCAGCGCGGCGACATGCTCAAGCTGACTATGGAGCTCGGGCGCAGGACGATCGAGCAGGCGGTGTTGGCCGGACTTTAGCTCAATCGAGGCCCGGTCGGCGATCGCTACCGGCCATCCCGCCAACAAGATGCGGTTGAGCACCAGCCGATGCCATCACCGCAATAGAAAGGAGCCCTCCATGCCATTCCACGTCTCTACGTCTCTGCACCACTGCTCGACCTGACGCCTGACCGGCGTGAACGTCGTCGGCATCTCGCGCGCCTCTGGAAGCCTACTGCTCAGCGTAGAAAGCCGCGAACCACTCTGGCGATACTACGAGGTCAGTCGCAACCGGTGCCTGCTCACGTTCTTCGCCACCGTGCCAGAGACGCTGAAGGATGCCCTCGTCGGGAAGCCTGCCGGGCGCCTCGTGGCCACCCATAAAGTGCTGGACGACCTGCCCATCGGCGCGATCGAACAGGATGGCGCATGGACCCTCGCCATCCTTAAACCGGAATGGCACCGATTTTAGAAGGCCGGGATGTGCGCCGGAATGACTAGATGCTCACGCCGCCAGCAACGCAAGGCTAGGCTCGGTGCTGACCGACGTCTCGAAAAACAGCACCTCGTCCTGCGGCAGGCGGATCATCTGCCGCGCCTGCAGCGCAAAACGCTCGCCGGCGCGCACTAGCCAAACCTGCAGACCGGTGGAGCGGTTCGCCTTCGCCAGCAGAGTGGCGGCGTCGATCAGGTCCGCGTCGATCGCGAGCAGCTGACCATCCACGTCGACGATGTGGCGAAATCCGATGTCCCAAAATGCCATTGCGTGCCTCCTGTGCTTCAATATCGGCACATTCGCACGCGCGGGCGTCAGAAGCTGTCACCCCCATATTCGTGCAGCATGCAGAGCGCGTTGACCAGCGCCATCTCCTCGACCGTCCGGCAGGGCGTCTCCAGCAGCGCCGGACTCGCGAATACCATCGCGGCGACCTGGGCCCGGGACACCGCGACATTGATGCGGTTGAGCGAGAACAGAAACGCGATGTCGCGGGGCAGCTCCTCGCCGCTCGAAGTGGTCATCGATACGAGGCATATCGGCGCCTCCTGACCCTGGAAGCGGTCGACCGTGCCGACGCGGACAGCGCCGGGCAGCCTCGCCCGCAGCGCGTTGACCTAGGCGTTGTAGGGCGCGACGACGAGGATGTCGGCATGGGCGATGGCACGCTCGCGGCCATCCCGGTCGCGATACACCGAACCCTCCACCTCAGCGATCCGCGCGGCGACCGCCTCGATTTCCTCGGGGCTGACCTGCGAGCGGCCGAAGTGCACCACGGCCCGCATGCCCGCGCCGACCAGATCGCCGCCCGCGCACGACAGCAACGTCTGCCCGCCGGCCGCTTCATCACTCCCGAGCCGGTCCTCGTAGACGGCGGACGAGATGAAGCCGCAGACCCGCGGGTGCATGCGCCTGCTCACGGGCATGAAGACGCCTCGGTCGGACGGGACGATCCGATGGCCGTCGATGAGATATTCGAGGCACGAGCGGCCGCTGTCGCCGGGATGGCTGCCCTGCAGCGGTTGCGGCAGCTGCATGGGATCACCGACCAGCACGATGTTGCGGGCGCAACGCGCCATGGCGAGGATATTGGCGATCGACACCTGACCCGCCTCGTCGACGATCAGATAGTCGTAGGCCGCCTCGGCGTATCGGGCAAAGTGCCAGGCGGTCGCGCCAACGACGTGCGCGGCGGCGATCTCGGGCGCATCGTTGTCGCTCACGAAGACGATGCCGGGATGCACCTCGTCGTCGCCGTCGTCGGACGCCTTCTGGACGACTCGGCAGTTCACGCCTTCGGCCCGTGCGCGGTCAGCGACCGCCTCGAGCAGGTTGCCGATCGCCTTGTGGCTGTTGGACGAGACGGCGATGCGCTTCCCAGAGCGGACGAGGTCGACGATCGAGAGCGCGCTGACGTAGGTCTTGCCGGTGCCCGGCGGCCCCTGGATGGCGAGCGTCGTGCCCGCCATCGCGGCGATGGCGCGGCTGGTGTCGACGGGAAGGTCGCCATCCGCTGGGATGACGCCCGCCGGCCGGACGCCGTCCACGAAGACCGGCGGCGATCGGGTCAGCATGTGCTCGACCGCCGGGAGCCGTTCGCCACCGGCGATAATCTGCTCGGTCACCGCGGCGACGGCATCCTTGAGCACACTGTTGCGGAGCGGCTGCGGCGGCAGGAGGTCGAGCCGGTCGGGGAGCGGGCCCTTCGCGGTCGAGCGCCGCAACACCAGCGTGTTCGTGTCATGGTCGATCGTACGCAGGTTCACGTCCTCGGGCATCGCCGCCGGCTTCACGCACGGCGCCTTGCCGGCGCGCAGCTTCGTCTCCTGCTGCGGGAACCGGTAGGTCCGCTCGAACGACTTCGCGGTGACCTTCACCGGCTCGCCCACCGCCTCGAGCCCCTGGATGCATTCGAGGTCGTCGAGCAGCTCCTCGCTATCCTGCGCGAGGCGGTCGAATATCGCCCACCAGGTCGGCTTGTCCTCGCGCTTGTGGAACTGGCTCAGATCCAGCAGCAGGTCGGCCACCCGCTCGCCAAGCCGCTCGCGGACGGGCAGCAGCCTTTCGCGCAGCGCCGAGATCTCCTCGTCCTCGGCCTCGACATTGGAGAGCGTGCCGCCCTCGGGCACGGTGCCGAGGACCGGCCAAGGCATCACCGGCGGGCGCACGTCGCGCACTAGCCAGTCGCGCAGCAGCTGGGTCGAGACGCAGTCCGTGCGGTTGTAGTCGTGGATCTCGTCGAGCAGGCGCTGCTCGCCGGTCTGGCGCCACTCCTCGTAGAAGACCACGCTAGCGCCGGCCGTCGCGACGTCCGCGGCCCGCTTCTCCATGTAGAAGGCCTCGAGGTCCTTGATCGAGTAACCCTTTTCCGACGCGACCATCGCCCCGGACACAACCTTGAACAGGTCGACGAAGCGCCGCTCGCGCTGGAGCTGGTCCATCGCCGCCTCGCCGGCGCGGTGCTGGGCGGTCAGCCGGCGGAGCGCGGCGATCTCGTAGTTCGCGTAGTGGTAGACGTGCGCGTTCGGGAACCGCCGCATGCGGTCGACGAGGAAACCAAGCAGCCCCGCCGCGGCATGGCCCTCGTCCTCGCGGGTGTGCGCCCAGAATGCGCGGAACTCCCACTCGCCATCCTCACGAAACCACACGCCGTGAAGGTATTCAAGGCCACCCGGGAAGTATGGGTCGCCCTCGATGTCATAGAACACGTCGCCGTCGTCGGGCGCGGGCAGCAGCCCGAAGCCCTTGCCGGGCTCTGCGTCGCGGAGCTCGACCGAGGGCGGGCCACCGGCGCGGCGTGCGGACTGCAGGCGCGCCTGCGCGACCAGCTTGCGCTGCGTCTCCGCCGCCATCTTCGGGACGCGCTCGCTGCGCGTGCCGAGGCCCGCCATCGTCATCACGCCGGCAGCCTCCAGCTTCTGGCGCTGCGACCGGCTGATGCCCGCGACCAGCGCCAGGCTGTCCTCGGCCTCCCACTGCTCGTGGCAGCGATCACTCCAGCGGCAGAGCGCGCACGCCGCCACCGGCTCGGGCCTGGTCCCGGGCCGCTCGACCAAGAACTGCTCCAGCATCCGGCGCGCGTGGCGCGCGTAAGCAGACACTTCCGACAGGCGCACCGTGAACCGGCTACCGTCGCCAAGCTGCAGGTGGGCCGCCTCTGGCGCGATGCCCTGAACCTTTGCGATCAGGTCGCTGTAGAGGCAGAGCTGCAGGACATGCTTCGGATCGGGCTTGCGCTTCAGCTTCGTGTCGACGACCTCGTAGGACCAAGAGCCCAAGTCGGACGGCCGCTCGACCCGCTCGAGGAAGTCGCTGTAGCCTCCCCACGCGCCGTCGAGCAGCGCACCTTGGAAGATCACGTCGGGCCCGTCGGCCATCGCCTCCAGGGTGAGCCGCACCGACTCCTCGAGCAGGATGCCGTCCTTGGGGATCTCGACCACCACGCGGCCATCCGCCTTCAGAGCATCAAGGAACGCGAGCTCGTGCTCGTCGCCCTGCCGCTGAAGCAGCTCGGCCTCCGCACTGTCCTCGCCGGGCTTGAGATCGCCGATCTCGACCAGCCGCAGTTCGAGCGTCGTCGCGTGACGGCACCCCTTGAACCGCATCAGGTCGGAGGCCGAGAGCCTGATTCCGCCATCGATCCTGCGCATACGCATTCCCCTTTCCTGCGTAATAGCACATAAGGGTGACAAAAGCTGTCAGGGTAATGCGATGTCGTTTGCCAAGGGTCAGGAACTGCTCAAGCTCGCGATGATGGCGACGAGCCGTAGCGGCGTGTCACTTGAGCAGATCGTCGAGGAGTGGAGATGCTCGCACCGCACCGCGCAGCGGACGACCGACGCGCTCCAGGCCGCATTCCCCCAGACCGAAATCGAGGATGGCGACGACCGGAAGCGCAGGTGGCGCATCCACGCGAAGGTGATCGCGCCGCTGCTGACCCCCTCGGCCGAGGAGCTCGCCGCACTGACGACCGCCATCAGCGAGCTGGAGACCAATCAGATGACGACGGAGGCCGCGACGCTGCGACGGCTGCAGTCCAAGGTCCGGGCGCTGCTCCCGCCCGGCACCGGCACGCGGCTCGCCGTCGACGAGGAGGCGCTGCTCGAGGCGCTGGGCCACGCCGCGCGCCCCGGCCCCCGTCCCGCGATCAGCGGCGAGGTCGACGCCGCGATCGCCGAAGCCCTGAAGGGACCGTTCCTCCTCCGGATCCACTACCGCAAGCGGACGCAGGACAAGCCTAGTGAGCGGATCGTCGCACCGCACGGGCTGTTGCTCGGTGTCCGTCGCTATCTGGTCGCGCGCGACATGGCTAAGAAGAATGCTCGGCTACAGCACTACCGCGTCGAGGAGATCTACGCGGCGGAGGTCCTCGCCGAGAGCTTCGACATCGATCCCGATTTCAACATCCGTTCCCATGCCGAGAAGGGCTTCGGCTCATATGAGAGCGCCGTCGAGCACGGGGACGTCGTCTGGCGCTTCTCCCCCGACGCGACGCCGCATGCGCGCCGGTTCGTTTTCCACCCGACGCAGACCGTCGAGGAGGAAGCCGACGGCTCCCTGCTCGTCCGGTTCAAGGCGTCCGGCCATCTCGAGATGTGCTGGCACCTCTATTCCTGGGGCAAGTCGGTCGACGTGCTGCAGCCGGCGCGGCTGCGCGAAATGGTCCATGGTTACCAACGCGAGTTCGAGGCGCTGCCCTAGGTCCGTGTCCTCGCACCACCGGCGACACGGCCGCGGCGGAAAGCTCCGAAATACCACGCGCCGTGGTTGGCCCGCCAACCGCCCGCGGGTCGATACCGCGCGGATGGCCAGGTCGTCGGCTCCGCTATTGTCGCCGATCGCAGGCGACGGGTGCGGCCGCGACCTTCGCGGCGAGCAGAAGGCACTCCAGCTGAAGAGCAGGTGCGAAGCAGGTGGGAGGGGAAAAGGCGGAGGCCGGGCCCGGCCCCGCAGGCTTCGCCTAACCGGCAAGGAGTTAAGAAATGACAAACGACACGAACAAAATGCGCGAGGCACGCCACGAACTGCAGATGCTGTCCGCGTCCGATCCGCTCGCGCAGGCGAACATGCTGCGGCACGTCGCCGCGCTCACGCGGCTGCTGACGGGACGCCCCGGGGTCGAGGCGCTCCCGGGCGAGCCGCTCGTCGGCGCCGGCTTCCGCCTCCTGGACGGAGAGGAGAAGCTGTTCGCCGCCCTGACGCGCAACGACGGCCTCGAACGAATCTACCTCGCGTTCGACATCGACGACGCCCAAGGCCCGCCGATCGGGACCGGCCTTTGCCGCAAGGAGGGTGACCACGTCGTCTGCTACCGGCTGTGCAAGCTCTGGTCGCCTGTCAACGACGGGCGTGCACTGCTCGTGCCGACCGGGGACGGCGAGCCCGCGGGATACTTCAAGTTTCAGCGAGGCCAGCCATTCCGCTGGGTCGATGGGCCGGTCCCCGGCAACTTTGCCGCGGGCCAACGCCGCGGGCAAGCGAGCCTCGCTCGCCTCGTAAAGGCGGCCGAGGCTGACGCGGTCCCGCGGCGCGGCTTCGCAGCAGTCGTGAGCAACGTCGGGCAGACGGTCTTCTCGCGGCCGTTCCCGCTCGCTGCGTGACCGGTGCGGGCGGTCGCCGACGGCCGCCCGTCCACACGGGAATGAACAGAATATCAATTTTTTCCCATGAAGGAGTTTTCATGCCCCTCCATCCGACCCACCTGGCGATCTGAGATGCTGAGGGGCCCGCGGAAAGATGCGAACGGCACTTTGCTCTCGGATGCCCCTAACCTATAACTAGCCGATGTTCACGACACCGCCCCCAGGACACTCTTATCTTCGACTTAGCTCTGGTGGGCCGGGGCCGGCTCGCGCTTTCTGGAGCGTTCGCACTGGAGATAAGAAGGCCCTAGCGAATGGCGCGAAAAGGCGTGACCATACAAAACCCTTCAACATCGCAAGCTATGCGCTGCTCACCCATATGCTGGCGCAGCAGGCCGGGCTTGGCGTTGGTGAGTTCATCTGGACCGGGGGTGATTGCCATTTATATCTGAACCATCTGGAGCAGGCCCGCATCCAGCTTGCGCGCGCACCGGGCCGGCTGCCCCGGCTGGAGATTGTGCGTAAAGCGAGTGCTATCGATGGTTATGATCAGGCCGATTTCGTGCTGCATGATTATGCCGCGCAACCACATATCGCAGCGCCGGTGGCGGTGTGATAACCCTTTTTCTCGCTCGTGCCGACAACGGCGTCATCGGCGCAGGCGGCATCATCCCCTGGCATATTCCCGGTGAGCAGCGGCGGTTCAAGGCGATGACCATGGGCAAGCCCATGATCATGGGCCGCAAGACGTTTGAAAGCTTCCCCAAAGCTTTGCCCGGCAGGCGGCACATTGTGCTGACGCGCGACCCGGCATGGCAGGCAGCCAGCGCCGAGGTGGTGCATGAGGTGGCGGCCGCTCTCGCGCTTGGCGGGCCGCAGGCGTCGGTAATTGGGGGTGCGCAGATTTATGCGCTGCTCCTGCCATATGCCGGGCGTATCGAGCTTACCGAGGTGCACCTGTCGCCCATGGGTGATGCGGGGGTGCCACCCTTTGCCGGGTGGCACGAGGTGGCGCGAGAAGATTTTTCCGCCAGTGGCGGCGTACCGGGCTATAGCTATGTCTCGCTGGAGAGGGGCGGTTAGTAGTTTACCCGGCCCGGTTCATCGCGCTGCCTGCTACTGGCGCTGTGTGGCACGCTACCCTATAGCCGGGGCCTATGGAGCGTCTTGATGGTGGCGCGCCGGTGCCCGCGCGTTATCGTGGCGGCATCGTCGCCCTTGGTAATTTCGATGGATTTCATCTTGGCCATCAAGCGGTGGTGGGCTGCGCTGTCGATCAGGCACGGGTAGCAGGGCGCCCGGCGCTTGTCGCGACTTTTGATCCCCACCCGGTGCGCCATTTCCGCCCCGATGCCCAGCCCTTCCGCCTGACAACGCTTGATCAGCGCGCGCGGCTGTTTGCCGAGGCCGGGGCAAGTGCGATGGTGGTGTTCAGCTTTGATGCAGCGCTTGCCTCGCTGTCGGCTGAGGCGTTTGTGGCTGAGCGGCTTATTGCTAATCTTGGCGTTGCCGGGGTTGTGACGGGCGACGATTTTACCTTTGGCAAGGCGCGCAGCGGCAATGTTGGCGTGCTGGCATCGCTTGGGGCCTGCCAGGGCTTTTCGGTGACAACCGTTGGCGCAGTGGAAATGCAGGGCGTCGCCATTTCCTCAAGCCTGATCCGTGAGCGGTTGCGCGCGGGTGATCCGGCGGGCGCGGCGCAGCTGCTCACCCGGCCTTTTGCGATTGCAGGCGTGGTGCAGCATGGCGACAAAATTGGCCGCACCATCGGCTATCCTACTGCCAATGTTGCGCTTGGCAGCTATTTACGCCCGGCATATGGCATTTATGCAGTCCGCGCCCGGCTGGCCGATGGGCGCGTGCTGGCGGGGGCGGCCAATCTGGGTATCCGCCCGACATTCGATCCGCCCAAGGAATTGCTGGAAGTGTATCTTTTCGATTTTGCTGAAGATATTTATGGCCAGCAGATCGAAGTGGCGCTGATCGAATATCTGCGGCCTGAAGCCCGGTTTGACACGCTGGCCGCGCTTACCGCGCAGATGGAGGCGGATTGCGCCCGCGCCCGCGACATTCTAAGCGCCAGCACATTATGACCGACACACCAGCCCCCAAGTCCGACGACTATAAGGACACCGTCTTCCTGCCGAAGACCGATTTTCCCATGAAGGCCGGTTTGCCGCAAAAGGAGCCGGGCATTCTGGCCCAATGGCAACAGGCCGGCTTGTATGAGCGCTTGCGCGACGCGCGGCGGGGGCGCGAAAAATTTATCCTGCACGATGGCCCGCCCTATGCCAATGGCGACATGCACATTGGCCATGCGCTCAACCATATTTTAAAAGACATGGTGTGCCGCACGCACAATCTGCTGGGTTATGATGCGCCCTATGTGCCCGGCTGGGATTGCCACGGCCTGCCGATTGAGTGGAAGGTCGAGGAAGAATATCGCAAGAAAAAGCGCAATAAAGACGAGGTGCCGCTGCCAGAATTTCGCGCGGAATGCCGGGCTTATGCGCAAAAATGGGTCGACATCCAGCGCGAGCAGGTGAAGCGGCTGGGCATTATGGGCGATTGGGACAACCCCTATCTCACCATGGATTTTGCCGCAGAGGCGACGATTGTTTCGGAACTGATGAAGTTTGCGACAAGCGGCCAGATGTATCGCGGCGCCAAGCCTGTGATGTGGTCGCCGGTCGAAAAAACCGCACTCGCCGAGGCTGAGGTGGAATATGAGGACGTAACGTCTACGCAGATCGACGTGGCGTTCGAGATTGTGGACGCGCCCAACGCGCCGGAACTTCAGGCGTTGCTCGACAGAGGCGAGAGGGTGCACGCCGTCATCTGGACGACAACGCCGTGGACGATTCCGGTGAACCAGGCGATCGCTTATGGGGCGGATGTCGAGTATCAGGCTATCGAGCTTGCAACCGTTCAGCAGTTAAGCACCGATCATCCCTATGATTTAAAACAAATCGAAAAATGGGTGGGTAAAGTTTTCGTCGTTGCCCAGGACGAAAAACTTCAAGCTGAGTTTTTTGCGCGGGTGGCAAGACTATTGTCAGCGGAAAATGCGCCGCACGAAGTGTCCATCTTCGCTGGAAAAGTGTGCTGGGCTGGCAAAGGCTCCGACATCGCCGGCGCAACCGCGCGCCACCCGATGCACCATCTTGGCGAGTTTTTTGCCAGGCCGCGGCCGTTCCTCGATGGTTCCTCGTTCGTTACGATCGATGCGGGCACGGGCCTTGTCCATATGGCGCCCGACCATGGCGAGGATGATTTCGAGCTGTGCAAGGCGCACGGCATCGAGCCTGTGTTTGCGGTGGGCGCCGATGGTCGCTACCGGGATGACTGGCCATGGGTGGGTGGTGAGCCGCTTTCGGTTATCAACAACAAGCTCAACGCGCCCGACGGGCCATTGTGCACTGCGTTGCAGGGGGCCGGAGCGCTGCTTTCTGCCCGTAACGACGAAAGCACCAAACACAGCTACCCCCATTCGTGGCGCTCAAAAGCCAAGGTTATTTATCGCTGCACTCCGCAATGGTTCATCGCGATGGACCAGCCGGTTGATTTGCCCCATGCTGAAACCCGCGCCGAAACGCGCTGGGACAATGAAGGCGGCGCGCTTGAACCGCGCAATGAAACGCTGCGCCAGCGCGCCGTAAAGGCCATTGCCGGCACCCGTTTCGTACCGGAAAAGGGCCGTAACCGCATTGGCGCAATGGTGGAGGGCAGGCCTGATTGGGTGCTCAGCCGCCAGCGGGCGTGGGGCGTGCCCATTACCCTGTTCGTCAAGCGCGGCACCAACCAATATCTGGCAGACCCCGCCGTCAACGCGCGTATTATCGCCGGCATTCGCGAAAACGGCGTGGATGGGTGGAACGACGAGGCAGCGCAAACTTATCTCGGTGACGAGTACCGGCTGGAAGATTATGAGCGCGTAACGGACATTCTTGATGTGTGGTTCGACAGCGGCTGCACCCATGCATTTGTGCTGGAAAGTGGCAAATGGCCTGATCTGCTGCGCGGCGCGGGCTATGAAGGGCCAAAGGCGGATCTCTATCTTGAAGGCTCCGACCAGCATCGCGGCTGGTTCCAGTCTAGCTTGCTTGAAAGCTGCGGCACGCGTGGCCATGCACCCTATAAGGCAGTGCTGACCCACGGTTTCACCATGGACGCCAAGGGCATGAAAATGTCTAAATCGCTTGGCAACACCATCAACCCGCTCGACCTGATGCGTGATTATGGCGCGGATATATTGCGGCTATGGGCGCTGTCGGTCGATTTCACCGAGGATCACCGTATCGGCAAGGAGATTTTGGCCGGTGTTGGCGACCAATATCGCAAGCTGCGCAACACGTTTCGCTATCTGCTTGGTGCGCTTGAGGGCTATGGCGATGCCGAGGCGGTGCCCGTGGCCGACATGCCAGAGCTTGAGCGCTATATGCTCCACCTGCTCGCAGAGATGGACGCCAAGCTGCGCACCGCGGTGGCCGCGTTCGATTTCAACACCTATATTCGCACGCTGAGCGACTTTGCGAATGAGGATTTGAGCGCCTTTTATTTCGATATCCGCAAAGATTGCCTCTATTGCGATGTGAACCCGGCAACCGGCAAACAAACCGACAAACGCCGCGCCTATCGCACTGTGCTGAGCACATTGTTTGAAGCACTTATCCGCTATGCCGCCCCGGTGCTGGTGTTTACGGCAGAAGAGGTTTGGGGCACGCGCCATCCGGGTGCGGGCAGCGTGCACTTGCTTGAATGGCCTGCCAATGCAGGAGTGATATCAGATCAGCCAGAAGATCTTGGCAGTAAGTGGGAGCGGATGCGGCGCTATCGGCAAGATGTTCTGGGCGCAATCGAGCCACTTCGCCGGGACAAAATAATCCGCTCTAGCCTGGAGGCGAATGTATCGCTTACTTTCACACAGTGCCACGACATTGAAAGTGCAGTGGTTGAAGATCTTGCGGAACTATTCATAGTCGCAGATGTTGGCTATGAGCGTGGCCTGCCAACCAGCGGGGAATATCATAGCCCCGATTTCCAGTTCGGTGTTGAGATCACGCCAACCAACCATCACAAATGCGGCCGTTGCTGGCGCCACCTGCCTGAGGTGACCGAAGACGGGGCATTGTGCGGGCGCTGCGCCATGGTGCTGGCATGACCGGGCGGCTGCCCGTATTTGGGCTCATAGCTGCTGCGGTTGCGCTGATTGCTGATCAGGTGACGAAGTGGATCGTGACTGGACCGCTTGATCTTGACACACTTTCGGGCCGTGTCATCGATATTGTGCCGATATTTCGGGTGCGCTTTGTCGCCAATGCCGGGGTGTCGCTCGGCCTGCTCTATGCGAACACCAGCGCCACACGCTGGGCGCTGGTTGTGCTGACCGCTGGCATTGCGCTGGGCGTGCTCATTTGGATGTGGCGGGAGAAATGGCGGGCGGACCAGGTGGCGCTTGGGTTTGTGTTCGGGGGCGCGCTTGGCAATATCGCCGACAGGGTGCGCCTTGGCTATGTGGTGGATTTCGCTGACTTGCACTTTGGCGAGTGGAGCCCGTTTTTGGTCTTCAATGTCGGTGATGCAGCGATTACGATAGGTGTTCTGGTGTTGCTTGCGCGTGCGGTTCTGATACGCGACAAGGCGGTTACACCGGGTGTTTCAGTGGAGAATGGCAATGCGTAAATATATGGGCGTGGCGTGTGGCGTCGCTCTGGCGGCCATGCTCGCCGGATGTGGCGGCGGCAGCGGCCTGAAGCGTAACCGGCCAGATGAATTTGCCGTTGCCCGGCAGGCACCGCTTGTCATTCCGCCCGATTTTTCGCTCACTCCGCCAAAGCCAGGAGCGCCGCGCCCGCAGGACAATAGCCCCAATGTACTGGCGCTTGATGCGTTGTTTGGCGGCGCGGCGGTGCGCAGCGCGTCGGAGCAGGGGTTGTTGACCTCTGCCGGGGCGGAATCTGCACAGCCGGGTATTCGCTCTGAAGTGAGCGACCCGGAGACCAACGTTGTCGACAAAGGCACGACCACGAAGGACATTGTCTCCGCACCTGAAGGCAATGGCCGCAACGCAAGCGCTAAGACGCCGCAATAGCGCACGTCACAGGCACCTGGCGCAAAGACAAAAAGGGGGAAAGGCGCACGCTCCTTTCCCCCCTTTTTATTGTATCAAGCGAGCAGGTGCTCAGCGGCGTGCCGCCGCCAGGCACCGTGATTAAAAACTCACAGAAAAGGTGCCAACGACCCCTGCCTTGCTCGCGTTTTTGCCCGACGGGGTGATGAAATCACCATCGGTATCGACATATTGAATGCCAAGAGTAAGCGCCTTCCAGGTATAGCTCGCGCCCAGATTCCAGTCGGTATAGCCATTGCCGATGGACAGCCAGCTTGGGCCAAATGTGTGGGCAATATGCGCCGACAGGCTGAACGGCGTTTTTGGAACGGCTGCGGAAAAATCGCCCGCGACATAGACATTGTCATTTGCCGGGCCGATCTGATCAAGCGCAAGCGCCTTTTGCTTGGGTGCATAGTTGACGGTCGCCTTGGCGCCAATGGGACCAAAAGTGCGCGAAACGGCAAAATATGGCTCGATGAAATCGGAGCTGGTGGCAAGCCCTGCGGGCTGTGTTTTGGGGTAGACATAGTAAAGCGCGCCAATGTCGAACGTCGTGCCGCTAACGGTCTTTTTATAGCCGCCGATAACGTCGATTTCCTGGTGGCCAGTGCCGGCCGCCGTTACATAGCTGTCAACCGACGAACCCCAAACCGAAACATAAAAGCCTGATTCATGGCTGATGGTGATCGAACCTTGAACAGCGAAATTACCATCTGTCTGGGAAATACCGCGAAAGCGATAATCGCTGACAACAGATGCTGTGCCGTTGACAGTGAAGGCAGGCGGCGGTGCCGTTTCCTCCTGAGCAAAGGCTGGCGTAGCAGCAGCGAGCATTAGCGCGCTGATCGAAATAGTGGAGAAGCGCATCGTTTCCCTTTCTTGTTGAGAATGCGATGTTCCGGCCTGCGTGCCGGTATCGCATCTGTCAGGGCATGGCCCCCGCGCGATGTGTCGGCATAGGAATTACCATTGTCTTTAGTGTTGCGTCGCACAACCGGATTCGGACCAGTGGCTCTCACAATGTTGCGAAGTGTTGCTACATTGCAACATTATGTTGCTACGCGCGAAAGCGGCGCAACCCGTTTTCCAGATCGGCGATAAGATCGTCACAGTCTTCCAGCCCGATATTCAGCCTGATCAACGGCCCGGCATCGGTGCGGAGCGTGGCGGTGCGGTGGCGCGCGGGGTCGATGGGAAGCGCAAGGCTTTCATATCCGCCCCAGCTATAGCCAATGCCAAACAGTTCCAGCCCGTCGATCATCGCCGCGCGCGCGGCCTCATCGCCCCCGTTCATCACAATGGAAAACAGGCCAGAAGAGCCTTTGAAATCGCGCAGAAAATGCTCATGGCCAGGACAGTGGGGGAGTGCGGGGTGGAGCACCTGCGCCACTTCTGGCTGCGTTTCCAGCCACTGCGCAATCCGCAGCGCGCTTTGCCCTTGATGCGCAAGCCGCACCGCCATTGTTCGTAAGCCCCGCGCTGCGAGCCAGGCGTCATCTGGGCTGGCCATTTGCCCAAGCTGAAAACTCGTGTCGCGTAACCGGGCAAAATGGCCCGGCCCGGCGGTGACCGAGCCCAGCATAACATCGGAATGGCCGACAATATATTTGGTGCACGCCATGATCGACAGATCAACGCCCTTTTCAATCGCACCAAACAGCAGCGGGGTTGCCCAGGTGTTGTCGAGCAGTGTGACCACGCCGCGCGCGCGCGCGGCCGCCACAATGGCGGGAATGTCTTGCACCTCAAATGTCAGGCTGCCGGGGCTCTCCAGCAAAATGGCACGGGTGCGCTCGCCAATCAGCGCGGCAATGCCGCCGCCGACCATCGGGTCATAATAGCGCGTGGTAATGCCCATGCGCGCAAGCAGGCCATTTGCAAGCGACCGTGTGGGGTCATAGGCGCTGTCGACCAGCAGCAGTTCGTCGCCGGGAGAAAGCACGCTAAGCAGCGCTGCTGCAATTGCTGCAACACCAGAGCAATAGAGAAAACTACCCTCCGCGCCGGGTTCCAGCTCGGTAAGCGCGTCTGCGAGCGACCACTGTGTTGGTGTGCCGCGCCGCCCGTAAAACAGCCGGTGATGCGTGTCGCCACCGGCCGCGCGCAGTTCGGCTACGTTGTCATACAAGATGGTGGAGGCGCGCCATAGCGGCGGGTTGACGATGCCCGCAGTCCACTCCTTGCGCCGGCCGGCGGTGACGATGCGCGTCGCATCGCCGCGCCGACCTGCCCCGTTGTCGCTCACGCCGGGCCCATCGCCTTTGGTGTGGAAAGATCGGCACCCCATTCGGCCCAGGCGCCGTCATAAAGCGCAGCTTTGTTGCCCAATAGCCCTGCACCAAACACCAGCACGGCCGCTGTAATGCCCGACCCGCAAGTGGCAACCAGCGGCAGCGACAGGTCCACTCCGGCGCCCGTAAATGCCGCTTTTAGCGCATCGCCCGTTTTCCATGTGCCATCGGTGTTGAACAGGTCTGCATAATAAAGGTGTTTTGAGCCGGGAATGTGCCCTGCATGGGTGGCAGGCCGCGGGTCTGGCTCTTCCCCGGTAAAGCGCGCGGATGAGCGGGCATCGAGCACCTGCTCGGCGCCGCTTGCGACATTGGCCTTCATCTGATTGAGCGAGCGCACGCCGGAATCGTCTGCCCAGACGGTGAAATGCCGGTGGCGCAGAGTTTCCTTGCCGCAGGTGGTGGGGCGGCCTTCTGCCTTCCACTTGGCGATGCCGCCATCGAGAATGGCCACGTCATGCGCACCAAAAGTGTGGAGCATCCACCAGGCGCGTGCAGCGGAATGAAGCGGCGAATCATCATACAGTACGACGCGGCTCCCATCCCCCAGGCCGAGCGACTGCATCCGGCTGGCAAATTTTTCGGGGCTTGGCAGCATTGAGGGCAGCGGGTTGTTGGTATCGGCGATTTCGGCCAAGTCCATAAAAACAGCGCCGGGAATGTGCGCTGCTTCATATTCTGCGGCGGCATTGCGGCCATGCTCCGCCAGAAACTGGGTAGCATCGACCACGCGCAGATCATTGGCGGTCAGTTCATTTGCAAGCCATTCAGTCGTTACCAGCGCGTCCATCACCATCTCCCAATGTGGTTGGCTTGACCCTAGCCGTCTCCTGGCGCCTCGTCGAGATGATCACGCGTTTCCTTTCGGTGCGCGGTGCACTAAATAGCAGCGCATGACACTGACCCATCTTGGCCAGACCAGCGCGCTGCCAGCCTCGCCCGAGGCTGCAACGCTTGATTATGTGCCCAACCCGCGCCCCGGCTCGCTTTATCTCGTGCGGTTTACGGCGCCTGAATTCACCTCGCTCTGCCCGGTGACCGGCCAGCCCGATTTCGCGCATTTGATGATCGATTATGTGCCGGGTGAAACAATTGTCGAATCAAAATCGCTCAAATTGTTTCTTGGCGCGTTTCGCAATCATCAGGCGTTTCATGAAGATTGCACGGTGGGCATTGGTGAGCGGCTTGTGGCGGAAATGCGCCCGGTTTGGCTGCGGATTGGCGGCTATTGGTATCCGCGCGGTGGCATTCCCATTGATGTGTTCTGGCAGAGCGCAGCGCCGCCTGCGGGCGTGTGGGTGCCAGATCAGGGCGTTGCGCCCTATCGCGGGCGGGGGTGATGGTTCAGCGCGGGCGGGCGCGCACGGCAATCATCGTGTAGCGATAGAGGAGTGCTGCCAGCGCAAAGAACAAAACAGTCCCGCCGGCCAGTACAAAAGCGGCAAAACCATCCCCCACAATCGCGAGCGGTGCGTCGCTGCCTGTGGCCGCGACAATGCCCGCAAAGCCCACGCCCCACAGGCTTTCTCCCACAATCAGCCCGGTTGCCGTCAACACGCCAAACCGATGCGCCGCGCCAGGGTTGGGCGCGTTCTTGGCCCAGCGATCATAAAACAGCCCCGCAATCGACCCAAGAACGGTGGGCAAAATCACGCTCATCGGCAGGTAAATGCCAATGCCCACCGCCAGCGTCGGCAGGCGTAGCGCCCCTAGCCGCGCCATCAGCCCATCAAGCAGCAACAGGGCCACGCCCGCCGCTATGCCCCATTCTATCATCTCCCAGTTGAGATCACCGCCCAGCACACCCTTGGCCAAGGCAGAGATCAGCCCTGCTTGCGGCGCCGCCAGCGCATTTGGCCCGGCCCCCGGTGCACCGGCAAAGCCAAAGGCGGTGTTGAGCAGGTCCAGCACCGGCGGTACTACCAGCGAGCCAAATATCACGCCGATGACAAGCGCCAGCTGCTGCTTCCACGGCGTGGCGCCCACAAGCTGGCCCGTTTTCAAATCCTGCAGATTGTCGTTTGAAATCGTCGCCACGCCAAACACAATGCCGGTGACGATGAGCGCATAGGCGATGAGTGCCTGTGTCGTCTCCGGCGGGGTGGCGCGGCCGAACAGGCCAACCAGCATGAGCGAGGCGGCAATGACCGACAATATGCCGATGCCCGACACCGGCGAATTTGATGCGCCGATCAACCCTGCCATATAGCCGCACACCGCCGCAATCATCAGCCCGATGACAAGGATGAACAGCAGCGCCCCGCCGATGAGCGGCACGGCGGCTCCGGCCAGCGGCCCGCCCGCAATCACGCTCCACAACAGCCAGCTGATTGGCACAAGCATGGCAAGCGAGGCGCCAACCACGCCGCCAATCGGAATATCGCGCTCCTGAAGCGCCAGCTCCTCGCCTGCGCCGCGCGCGCGCGATGCGGCAAGGGCCGAGCTTATACCGCCAATGACTGGCCGGGCGATCACCACCAGTGTCCACACCGCCGCAACCCCAATAACACCTGCCCCAAAAAAGCGGACATCGGCGCGAAACACTGCATCTGCCAGTGCCTGCGCGCCGCCTTGCGCACCACCTGCCAGGGGCTGTGCGGCCGTCAATACCGGGAGGAGCACCCACCAGCCAAGCGCCATGCCCAGCCCCATGGCCGCGCCAACCGATATGCCAACCAGATGCCCCACGCCAAACAGTGCGAAGGACAGGCCACCCGATATGCCCGTGGCGCCCGCCCCGGTGCGGAACCAGACTGAGGCCTCTGCCGCCACGACTTTCATTTGGGTGAGCAGCGCAAAGCCCGCAGATGCCAGCGCATTCCACACCAGAATGGACAAGCCTTGCGCGCTTTCTGCCGCGCCCTTGCGAGATTGAGCGCCCAATTGCAGCACTTCGGCGGCGGCGCGCCCTTCGGGATAGGGCAGGTCAGTATCAACCACCAGAGCCCGGCGCAGCGGCACCGAGAACATTACCCCCAATATGCCCCCCGTAGCGGTGATGGCAGCTGTGGTGACATAGGGGAAACCCTGCCACCAGCCGATCATTACCAAACCTGGCAACACAAAGATGATCGCCGCCAGCGTGCCTGCGGCCGAGGCGATTGTCTGGACGATGTTGTTCTCCAAAACGGTTGCGCCTTTGAACAAGCGCAGCACCGCCATGGAAATGACAGCCGCCGGAATCGAGGTGGCAAAGGTTAACCCGATCTTCAGCCCCAGATATACATTTGCCGCGGTAAACAACATGGTGATGAGCCCACCAAGCGCCACTCCGCGCAGGGTTAGTTCAGCAATGGCGGGCTTGGTGGGGGCGTGCGCGCGGCTCATTGCGGCATGATGGCACAGGCCATGGTTTGCGCAACAGGCGATTTCTATTGTGTGCAAGCCAGCAAGAGTTAAGCGCCAGTGCCGCCCACAAAATTGCCGCGATTAGGGTTGGGGGTGAAAAATGGGCTATGTACAAGGTCCGACTGTGCAGTTTTGGGAGATGATGATGACCCGTTTCACGCTTTTTTTGCGCATTGCAGCGCTTGGCCTTGTTTTAGTTGCGCCCGTTGCCGCCAGCCCTGCCATTGCCCAAACTGCGCAGGAGGAGGCGCTGTTCCAGCAGGCACTTCGGCGTTTTCAAAACGAAACGAGCCTGTTCCAACAGGCCTTTAGCCGCTATCAACAAGCGCGTGCCAATCGCAGCACCTACCGCGATCCGCGATACCGCGATCAGCGCTACGATCAATCCTACGATGATCGGGATGAGAACGGCTATGATCCAGCGCGCTATTACCGCGACGGCAATAATTATCAGGAGCGCGAACTTGCCGCCGACGACCGGGTCTATCGCGGGTCTGACGGGCGCTATTATTGCAAGCGCAACGATGGCACGACCGGGCTTATCATCGGCGCGGTGGGCGGCGGTATTTTGGGCAATATAATCGACGGGGGCCATTCGCGCGCGGTCGGCACGATATTGGGCGGCGTGCTCGGCGCGGTGGCGGGCAAGGCGATTGACCAGGGGAGCAGCGAAAAGCTGCGCTGCCGTTAAAAAAAGCGGCGGCATGTGGCGCAGGTAGTGCCAGATGCCCGTTAGCGCCCTTTGAACAAGCCGCCCAACACACCGCGCACCAGCCCGCCAACAATGCCGCCGCCCGCGCTTGAGCCCCGGCGCGAGCTGGTGCCGAATATCTGCTTGGCCACCTCATTGGCCACCTGACGGGTGATGGTTGAGGTAGCCGTGCGCGCCGCTGTGGTGGCGATTTTGTTCCACGGGCTGGCAGCAGCGGCGCGGGCGGCCTCGCGTTGTTGCTGGGCGGCGGCGCGTTCGGCGGTGATGCGGGCTCGCTCGGCTTCCTTGGCGGTGCGGGCGGCTTCCTTTGCCTGGAGCGCGGCGGCTTTGCCGGCTTCATCTTGCGCCTGTTGCTCAGCGGCGGCGGCGGATGCTTCTTGAGCCTTTGCCGCCAGCAATTCCTCGGCCGAAGCGCTGTCGATGAGCGCGTCATATTTTGCGCCAACAGCATCGGTTTGGATCATTACCGCGCGTTCTTGCGGCGTGGCTGGGCCGACACGGGTTGCCGGTGGCTTGATGAGCGTGCGCTGCACGGGCGCGGGCGCTCCGTCGCTTTGGAGCAGCGATACAAGCGCCTCGCCCACTTTCAGCTCGGTAATCGCGGTTTCCACATCAACGCCGGGGTTGGCGCGAAAGGTGGTCGCGGCAGATTTCACCGCTGCCTGATCCCGCGGGGTAAAGGCGCGCAGCGCGTGCTGCACCCGGTTGCCAAGCTGGCCGGCCACCGTATCGGGAATATCGATAGGGTTTTGGGTGATGAAATATATACCCACACCCTTGGAGCGGATCAACCGCACAACCTGCTCGATTTTCTCAAGCAGCGCCTTGGGCGCATCGTTGAACAGCAGATGAGCTTCGTCGAAGAAAAAACACAGTTTGGGCTTGTCAGGATCGCCTATTTCGGGAAGATGTTCAAACAACTCGCTCATCAGCCATAGCAAAAAGGTGGAATAGAGCTTGGGGCTGGCCATCAGTTTGTCGGCGGCAAGAATGTTGACGATGCCGCGCCCCTTTTCGTCAAGCGCGATGAAATCTGCCATGGCAAGCGCGGGTTCACCAAAAAAATGCTCGCCCCCTTGCGAGCGGAGCTGGAGCAGCGAGCGTTGAATCGCGCCGATTGATTGTTTCGACACATTGCCATAGCTGGTCGTCAGCTCATCTGCCCGGCTGGCACAATGGGCCAGCATCGCTTGCAGGTCGTCAAGATCGAGCAGCAACAGCCCTTCCTTGTCGGCTACATGAAAGGCGATGGTCAGCACGCCCTCTTGCACCTCGTTCAAATCCATCAGCCGGGCGAGGAGCAATGGTCCCATTTCCGAAATGGTGGTGCGAATGGGGTGGCCTTGTTCGCCGAACAAATCCCAAAATTGCACCGGCGCATCGCCATAAACCCAGCCGTCATAGCCAATGTCTTTGGCCCGGCCGGCAAAAACATCGTGCGTTTTGGTGCTGGCGCTTCCCGCCATTGCAAGGCCGGAAAGATCGCCCTTCACATCTGCGACAAAGCACGGCACGCCCGCGTTTGAAAACCCCTCGATAATGCCCTGCACCGTCACCGTTTTGCCGGTGCCGGTCGCGCCCGCAATCAGCCCGTGGCGGTTAGCGCGCTTTAGTTCCAGCGTTTGGGGGTTGGCGCCGCCGCTGCTCGCGCCGATGAAAATGCCCGTTGCGTCCGCCATGCCGTATCTCCCCATCGTCGCTGCGTCCGATATTGCGCGTTTGCGCAGGCGAGGGAAGATGAGAAAATGCCGCCCGGTCCGTCATGGGCCGGGCGGCAGGTTTCTTTTGCGGTTGAGGCGGCGGTTATTTCTTCAGCTTGATACCGGTAAAGCCACCGCCACCGCGCGCGCGCTGAACAAACACCAAGGCAGTGTCCCGCCCGGCGCTTTTGATGCCGGCAATGGCGCGCGCAACATCTGCCACCATGGTAACGGGCGCGCGGTTGATCGATACGATAAGATCACCCCGCCTCAGGCCTTTTTGCGCCGCATCGCTTGCCGGATCGACGCTCACGACAACAACCCCGCTGGCATCTGCTGCAAAGCCAAGCGTGCGGGCAATTTGTGGTGTCAGCGGGGTGACCGACAGGCCAAGCGCATTGGCTGCACCCGTTTGCACCTGATCGCCATCCTCGTCGGGCACGCCGCCATCATTGTCCTGACCAAGCGTTGCGGCGATTTCGTCTTCCGAAGGGCGGGTGCCTGCAACCGCGGCAACCGAAACCGGCTTGCCGTCGCGGATGATGTCGAGCCGGACGTTGCTGCCCGGCGCCACATTGGCGACAAGATAGCTAAGCGTTTGGTCGGGCGATACATCCTGCCCGTTCACCTTGACGACAACATCGCCGGGCTTGACACCGGCCTTGGCCGCAGGCTGGCCCGGCGACACCGTGCTGATGATTTCGCCAACATTTTTCGGCAGGCCCAGTGCGCTGGCAATATCTTCGGTAATCGGCTGAATGCCAACGCCGAGATAGCCCCGCTTGATCGGCGCGCCCTTCATCAAGGTGTCGATAATCGGCTTGACCTGCTCGGCGGGAATGGCAAAGCCGATGCCGACATTGCCGCCTGATGGCGACAGGATTTGCGAGTTAACGCCAATTACATTGCCCGAAAGGTCAAACATCGGGCCGCCGGAATTGCCCTGGTTGATCGACGCATCGGTCTGGATGAAACGGTCATATGCGCCGCCGTTCAGGCCGGTTGCCCGGTGCAGCGCGGAGATGATGCCCGCGGTAACCGTGGAACCAAGGCCAAACGGGTTGCCAATCGCGATCACCCAATCGCCAACGCGGGAGCGGGTTGAATCGCCAAAGCGCACAAAAGGCAGGTTCTTGGCATCAATCTTTAGCAGCGCAAGGTCAGATGCTGGGTCTTTACCGATAAGTTTTGCGGTATATTCCTTGCGGTCGGTCAGGATTACGGTGATCGAATCGACCGTCGCGCCGCGCGCGCCGGCTGCCACGACATGGTTGTTCGTCACCACATAGCCATCGGGCGAAATTAAAAAACCCGAACCGAGCGACTGGCCTTGCCGCGTAACCGGCGCGCCACCGCCCTGGTCCTGCCCGCCGAACAAATCGCTAAAAGGCGTGCCGGCAAACGGGTTTGCCTGCGGCTGCACCTTGATGGTTTGTTTGGTTGAGATGTTGACGACGGCTGGCTGCAACCGGGCGACAAGATCGGCAAAACTGAGCGGCGCTCCGGCGCGTGGGGCAAGGGCGGCAATTGCTTCTGGCGCGTTTTGTGCGGTTTGCGCGCCCGCAGGCGGCTGCAGCGTTACCGCAGCGGCGGCGCCGCCAAGCAAAATTGCGGTGGTAATGGCATAAGCGAATCGCACGTTACAATATTCCTCTCTTGGGGGCCGATTGGCGCGCCGTTTTTGCCCAGCAACCCTGAACAGTGTTTGAATAT
Source organism: Sphingomonas sp. (assembly GCA_041659705.1). Classification (GTDB taxonomy): domain Bacteria; phylum Pseudomonadota; class Alphaproteobacteria; order Sphingomonadales; family Sphingomonadaceae; genus Sphingomonas. The sequence continues at coordinate 59,743 of JBAZXU010000009.1, read as the reverse complement.
GAACGGATGCTCACCGTGCCCGACCCGTGAATTGCTTAAGATACTCGTTGTTTGGCGACAAGATGATCGATGTTTCGCCCTGCGGCGTGGCACCATCGGCGCCAAAGGTAATTCGATAGGACTGCATTGCCCGGTAAAAATCGTAAAAATCGGCGTCGCGATTGAAGCTTTCGGCGTAGATGCGCGACGCATTGGCTTCAGCTTCCGCGCGAATGATCTGCGCTTGTTTTTGCCCTTGCGCGCGGATGGTGGCGGCCTGCTGCTGACGCGCGGTACGCATCCGGTCGAGTGCGCTGTCAAGCGGGCTGCCGCTTGGCAGATCGGCGTGTTTGATGCGCACATCGACAATCTGCACGCCATATTGCGAGGCCAGGGTTTGCAAGCCGGCGCGAATATTGGCCATCACCTGCCCGCGCTCCGGGCTGAGCAGCGCGGCAAATTGCCGCTTGCCAAGTTCGTTGCGCAGCGCAGAGCCGAGCAAGGGGCGCAGTTCTTCAATAACATTGGCCTCGGTGCGCGCCGTGTTTACCATTTTGAGCGCGTCGACCACGCGGAACCGGGCAAAAGCATCCACCTCCAGCCGGAACTGATCGGTGGAGAGTACCGGGATATTATCAAGATCGACATCGAGCACGCGCTTGTCGACCCAGACGATCTTGTCGACAAAGGGGATGATCGCGCGCAAGCCAGCGCCTGTTTGGCCAAAGGGCTGGCCTGGCCGCCACGGGTTGACAGTGCCGACCGGGCGCTCAAACCGCAAGATTACGCCCTGCTTGGTTTCGGGCACGATGGTAAAGCTGCTGGCGAGGAGTATGAGCGCGACCATGCCGGCAATGGCAAGTGCCACGGGGTTGCGCAAAAGCAACATGTTCATTGGCGGCCTCCTTGCGGCGCCACGGCTTCTGGCGCGATCACCTTGCCGCGCTGAGCTGGCAGTGGAAGATAGGGCACAACGCCTGGCGCCTCGACAATGGTTTTGTTGGTTTTGGCGAGAACGGCCTCCATCGTTTCATAATACATGCGCCGCCGCGTTACTTCAGGTGCGAGGCGGTATTGCTCATATACCTTGTCAAACTGCGCAGCCTCGCCCTGTGCGCGGGCGAGCACCTGCTGGGCATAGGTATTGGCCTGGTTGAGGTTGGATTGTGCCTCTTGCTGGGCCGCGATCACTTTTTTGAAGTCGTCGACTACGCCAGAGGGGGGATCGGCCTGTTTGATGGCCACGCCGCGCACCCGCACGCCAGAACGATAGCCATCCAAAATCAACTGCATCTGGCTTTGCACTCGCGCTTCAATGTCGTTGCGGCCCGCGCCAATGGCGTCGTCAAGCCGGACGGTGGCGATGACTGCGCGCATCGCGCTTTCAGCAGTGGCGCGCACCGTCTCTCGCGGATCTTTGATCTGGTAGATGTAGTTTTGCGGGTCTGCTATGTCCCACCGCACTGAATAGGCAAGGTCGATGATGTTCTGATCTCCCGTCAGCGTCAGGTTTTCACCCGCCTCCTGCGGAAAATCATCGGTGCGAATTGCCTGCACATCAACTTTGGTCACCGTGGCGATGGGTGCGGGCAGGGTGAACTGAAAACCGGGGTCGAGCGTATTGGTATAACGCCCAAACAGGGTAACGACGCCGCGCTGCTGCGGTGTGATGATGTGAAAGCTCGTAAAGGCGACCCACAAGCCGATAATGATCACGATGCCAACCAGCCACAACGAACGGCCACCAAGGCCGCCTGGCATTCCGCCAAAGCCACCACCGCCGCCGCCTGTTCCGCCGCCTGTGCCGCGGGCGCGGCGCATGAACTCGTCAAGCGCGGTGGGTTTGGCGCCGCGCGGTCTGCCGCCTGCCGGGGGCGCCGCCCAAGGGTTGCGCGGGCCCTTGTCCTCGCCATCGTCGTTGCCGCTGCCCCAGGGGCTGTTCGGCTTGTCGCTCGTTTGGGCGATGGGCGTTTCAAAGATGGGGCGCTGCCGCCAGGCGGAAAAAATGCTCATATCTCCTTTATAGGGGCACTTGTTCGGAAAAACAGTGGCAACTGGCGGATAGAATCGTATCTGCACGACGATGACCAACGCAAATACGCTGGCGACGCTGCTCGCCGAACAAACCGGTGGCCGCGCTACTGCGCGCCTGGAAGAGGGCCGGGCGAGCATTGTGCTCGATGTAACCGGGCTGGATGCGCCCGCGCGCGCGGCGATGGAGGCCGAAGTGAGGGCGGCTGCCTCTGTCCTGCCAGGTGTAACGCAGGTGCGGGTTGCCATGACGAGCGAGCGCACCGCGCGCCGCGCAATTGCGGTTGCCAGCGGCAAGGGCGGGGTGGGTAAATCCACTGTTTCGGCCAATCTGGCGGTTGCGCTTTGCCGGCTGGGGCAACGGGTCGGGCTTGTCGATGCCGATATTTATGGCCCCTCCCAGCCCCGGTTGATGGATGCCGAAAGGGCAAAACCCACCGCACGCGACAAGGTGTTGAGCCCGGTGATGACGCGCCACGGCGTGCCGATGTTGTCAATGGGGCAGCTCGTTGCGCCGGATCAGGCAATTGCGTGGCGCGGGCCAATGGCAAGCGGGGCGCTTGGCCAGTTGATGGATGCCGATTGGGGGCAAGTCGACACGCTGGTGCTCGATTTGCCGCCGGGCACGGGCGATGTGCAGTTGACGATGATCCAAAAACACCGGCCCGCAGGCGCCGTTATTGTCTCCACCCCGCAGGATCTGGCGCTGATCGATGCGCGTCGCGCGATTGACCTGTTCAACAAGGCTGGCATTCCCATTATCGGGCTGGTGGAAAACATGGCGGGCTATGTGTGCCCGGCCTGCGGCGAAATATCCGATCCATTTGGGCGCGGTGGGGCGCAGAGCGTAGCGGCTGAGCTTGGCATTGCGTTTTTGGGGCGTATTCCGCTCGACATTGCCATTCGCACCGGCTCTGATGCAGGAACGCCGCCCGCCAGTGGAAACGGGCCGGAGGGCGCTGCATTTTTGGCGCTGGGCGCTGCGGTGAAACGCTGGCTGAATGGAGAAAAATAATGCCGCTGACATCGGACGCCGATATTGCCGCGTTACTGGGCCGGGTGCGCACGATTGCGCTGGTTGGTGCCTCTGACCGCCCCGACCGGCCCTCTTATGGCGTAATGGCGACGCTGCAACGCCACGGTTACCGCGTCATCCCCGTCAACCCGCAAATTGGCGGCGAGCATATACACGGCGAGTTTGTGTTTCGCGAGCTGGCGCAGCTTGGAGATGCAATCGACATGGTTGATATCTTCCGCAATTCGGCTGCGGCCAGCGAGGTGGTCGATCAGGCGATTGCGGTGGGCGCCAAGGCGGTGTGGATGCAGCTTGGCGTGGTAAATGAAGACGCCGCTGCGAGGGCGCAGGCGGCCGGGCTCGACGTGGTGATGGATCGTTGCCCGGCAATTGAGCTGCGGCGGCTGGGCATCGCGCCCATAGGGCAAGCGGGGCGACATGATGAGCCGCAGGCCACATCCAAGCCATAATTGCTGGCGAATCGTGCCGCTCTATATGGGCAGGACATCAGGCTAATGACAATCGGTGCTGTGCTGTTGATGCTGATGGTGGGCAATGACAGCGTTGTCGATGCGGCGCTGCGCCACTACCGGGCGCAAACCAGTGCTGAGGTCCGCTGTGCACAGGCCAAGGATGCCAGCGATATTACCGTGTGTGGCGCTCGTGCGGCCGACGGGTATCGGCTGCAATTTATTGAGTATGACAAGGGCGATCCGCGGGCGGAAACGCTTGAGCAGCAGGGCGCGCGACTGCTCCACTCGCCCACGCCGTGCGAGCAGCGCGGGCCGTTTCTGGTCGGCTGCGGCGCAATTGGCGTTACAGCGACAATCAAATTTGGCGCAGGCGGCACGAGCGCGCCGCGGGTGCGCGGCTTTGCGCCATGATCGGGCGGATTAATCGAGGTGAGCAGCGGCTTTGCGTCATTATATTTACTTCGGCCGCGCGCGTTTGAGAATGTTTATTCAAGGCGGCTGATCCGAATAGTTGCTGGCCGGCTCAGCGTTTTCACCGCCTTGATCTGCGTACCTTTGGGCATGGTGCCTGTGGTGGCACAGGCAACCTCGCGGCAGAAAAGACGCGCAAATTCCGCCCGGCCCGCAAGGCGTGGGTGAGGCCAAGGCGCGGTTGCTGGATGGAGCAAATATACGGACCGGCGCGCGCTATTCCGCCGCAATGCCCGCCTTGGAAAACATGTCTTCGCTGTCGCTGCCATCTTCATTGGCAATTTTGCCCAGCTTTACCTTTTGGCGCTTGTCGAAGCTGTCCCATACTTCGCCCCAATTGCCCTTGGTCGCGCCTTTTGAATATTCGGTTGCGCGCTGTTCAAAGAAATTGGCATGTTCCACCCCGTTCAGCAGCGGCGCAAGCCAGGGGAGCGGGTGCTCGTCGATCATGTAAATCGGCTTGAGGTTCAATTGCGCCAGCCGCCAATCGGCAATGTAGCGGATATATTTTTTGATTTCTTTAGGCGTCATCCCCGTTACCGGGCCCTGCTCAAAGGCAAGGTCGATAAACGCGTCTTCCAGCCGCACCGTGGTTTGGCAGACATCCATAATGTCATCCTTCACCGCCTTGGTCAGGCAGTCCCGCTCCTTGCAGAATTCATGGAACAGGCGGATAATGCCCTCGCAGTGCAGGCTTTCATCGCGCACCGACCAGGAAACGATCTGCCCCATACCCTTCATCTTGTTGAAGCGCGGGAAGTTCATCAGCATCGCGAAAGACGCGAATAGCTGTAGCCCTTCGGTAAAGCCGCCAAACATTGCCAGTGTTTTGGCAATATCCTCATCGGTATCGACCGTGAACCTTTGAAGATAGTCGTGCTTGTCCTTCATCTCAGAATACTCAAGGAACATGCCATATTCACTTTCCGGCATGCCGATTGTATCGAGCAGGTGCGAATATGCAGCGATGTGCACCGTTTCCATGTTGCTGAACGCGGCCAGCATCATCTTGATTTCGGTTGGTTTGAACACGCGACCATATTTTTCATGGTAGCAATCTTGCACCTCGACATCGGCTTGCGTGAAGAAGCGGAAGATTTGTGTCAGCAAATTGCGCTCATGATCGGAGATTTTCTGCGCCCAGTCGCGGCAATCCTCGCCCAAAGGCACTTCCTCTGGCATCCAGTGGATCTGCTGCTGGCGCTTCCAGAAATCATAGGCCCAAGGATATTCAAACGGTTTATAGGTTTTGCGGGCGGACAGGAGGGACATTGCGGGTTACTCCGGGAAAAATGAAAAGAGAATAAGAATTAGAAAAAGCGAGAACACGCTGCCGATCACAATGTGAAACCATGCCTGAGCATAAGCAAAGCGGCGGTCCCAAATATTGCGCGGTGGCAGCTCCACACCGCCGATACGGTCGATAATGACTTCGAGCAGCGGCACATTGTCGCGCCAATAGCCGCAGCGCAGCGATTGGACACCGGCCCACAACAGGCCTGGACCAGCGAGCAGCAGGAATAGCGCGGTAAAAAGCGCCTTCACCGTCCCGCCCCCCAGCTTGCCATTGCCGCCGCAAATCCGCCAAGGATGATGGCAAACGCGCTCAGCATCGTCCCCGCTATCCGCTTGCCATAAATGGCGGGCTCGGTAATGGCGGGCCGTGTCCACACATAGCCTGCCGCAAGCGCCAGCAGGGCCGCCACGGCCGCCATCACATGCGGAGGTGTCAGCAAGGCGATAAACGTGCTCACCGCCGCCACCGCTCGACATAAACCGTGCGCGAGCGGTTTGCGCCCACGCCCAGAAACACCACGCCGATAAAATAGCCCAGATTATACCAAAACCCGTTGTTGGGCACAGCATAGACCGCAAAATCTGCCACAAAGAACGAGGCGATGGCGGCCACTGGAAAGATGAAGCCATGCCATAGCCCCAGCCAGAAACCGGGGGCACCAGCCTGCACCGTGCCCGCCACCTGATGCGCGCAGGAACAAAGCGCAAGGGCCAAAGCGGCAAGCGCCAGATAACGGGCTGATCTGTTCATGCGCGGCCTCCTGCATCCGAAACGTCGCTCAAACGTTGTAGCACGGAGTCCCACCCATAGGAGCATTTAAGATGGTCGATGCATTGCAGATCAAAGAGCATATGGAAGTCATCGGCGCAGATGGCGTGCATGTCGGCACGGTTGACGGCGTTGAAGGCGACCGGATCAAACTCACCAAGACAGACAGCAGCGCAGGCTTTGCCGGAAATGCGCATGAAAGCCATCACCATTTCATCTCGCTTGGCCTTGTTGCCGATATTGAAGGCAACAAGGTGCGCCTGTCGGCCAATGCCGATGTCGCGGTGACGTTTGAAGAAGAAGAGCATGGCGACGAGAAAGAAAAAGCATAAATTGCACGCGCTGGCCGGGGCAATGATACTCCCGGCGGGTTGCTATGGCCATTAGCGCAATATTGCGTGCCTGCTGACAGGGGCGGGCCCATGTTAAGTTCCCACGCGCAAAGCAAGGGCATTTTAGCTGATCGCCATGATGGATTTGGTCAGGCCATAAACCCGCTCGCGCTCGATTCGAGAATGAGGAAACAGTTCGGCCATTTGCCGGACTCCTAACAATTGCACCGACTGGACCGACCGCATCGCTGCGTCGAGCGTCGACATTGGCCCGCGAAACCCGCGCTTTTTGCTCATCAACATCTGCGCGCGCACAATTTCTGGATACCAGTGGAAAAATAGCGTGCGGAAATGAGGCTCCAGCGGAAATCCGAAATAAGGCGTTTGAACGAAATGATGAGGCGCAAGCCGCCGAACTTCGGCCGCCATCAGTGCCATACGGGCCCAATCGCCGACATGCTCGATCACGCTGTTGGAATGAACGACATCAAAGCTGTTATCTGCATATTCAGGCAGGGCGCAGGCGTCACCCGGTCGCAATGTGTATGGCCCATCGTCAATCGCCGGAGCTTCCAGGTTTACGATTGTGATATGGAGCGGAAAATCGCGCCACAAATCCTCCACACCCTGCCAATATGCTTTGCTCCCGCCAATATCGAGCAGGCGGATGCGCGTGGCGCCAGCAAAGCGGTGCTTAAGTTGGTCTGTAAACAGCCCAAAGCGTTTGCGGCGAAAGCGATTGTGATCGACCTTGGGATCAAAAACGGCGTCGGCGCGCGTTGTTGCTTGCGTCCTTGGGTTGAAAACAACGGGATCGCAATCTCCGTCTACTGACACGCCAGGCACTCGTCATAATCTTTTTCGGCAAGTTCGATCTGTTTTAGTTCAGCGGTGTTATCTGCCTCAACACCGCCGGCAAAGCCTGCCCGCTGCACCGATTTGGATCGCAGATAATAAAGCGATTTAATACCCAGCTCCCAGGCGCGAAAGTGGAGCATCAGCAAATCCCATTTCTCGACATCGGCCGGAATGAACAGGTTGAGCGATTGCGATTGATCGATAAAAGGCGTGCGGTCTGCCGCCAGCTCAAGCAACCAGCGCTGATCGATTTCAAAGCTGGTTTTGTAGCAATCTTTTTCCTCTGCGCTCAAAAAATCAAGGTGTTGCACCGATCCGCCGCGCTCAAGAATTGAATTCCACACAGCATCTGAATTTTTCGATTTCTGGTTTAGCAATGCCTCAAGATGCGGGTTCTTGACCGACCAGGAGCCTGACAAGGTCTTGTGCGTATAAATATTTGCCGGAATAGGTTCGATACAGGCAGATGCCCCCCCGCAGATGATGCTGATAGAGGCGGTGGGCGCAATCGCCATCTTGCACGAAAAACGCTCCATCACGCCGGCATCCGCTGCATCGGGGCAAGGGCCGCGTTCGGCTGCAAGCTGCATCGACGCCTCGTCCACCTGCGCGCGGATGTGCTTGAAAATCCTGAGGTTCCACTGTTTGGCCATTGCCCCTTCAAACGGCAGGCCGCGCGCTTGCAAAAAGGAGTGAAAGCCCATGACGCCCAGCCCCACCGAGCGCTCACGCATGGCGGAATAGGCAGCGCGCGCCATGCCCGGCTCAGCGCGCTCGATATAATCTTGCAGCACATTGTCGAGAAAGCGCATCACATCCTCGACAAAGCCCTTTTCGTCCTTCCATTCATCCCATGTCTCAAGATTGAGCGATGAAAGGCAGCACACGGCTGTGCGGTCCTTGCCCAGATGGTCACGCCCCGTGGGCAGGGTAATTTCGGAGCACAGGTTGGAGGTGGAAACCTTTAAGCCAGCGTCTCGGTGATGCTTGGGCATTGCCTTGTTCACATGATCGCTGAACACAATATATGGCTCACCCGTTGCCAGCCGGGTTTCAACCAGCTTTTGGAACAGCGCGCGCGCATCCACCGTGCTGCGCACCGACCCGTCCTTGGGGCTTGTGAGGTTCCATTCGCTCCCCGCGCGTACCGCTTCCATAAAGGCATCGGGGATGAGCACGCCGTGATGCAGGTTGAGCGCCTTTCGGTTGAAATCGCCCGACGGTTTGCGGATTTCGAGAAATTCCTCAATTTCTGGGTGGCTGACATCGATATAGCACGCCGCCGAGCCGCGCCGGAGCGAGCCTTGCGAAATAGCCAGAGTCAACGAATCCATCACCCGCACAAACGGAATGATGCCGCTTGTCTTGCCGTTTAGCCCCACCGGCTCGCCAATGCCGCGTACAGCGCCCCAATAGGTGCCAATGCCCCCCCCGCGTGAGGCGAGCCAGACATTTTCGTTCCACGTCTCGACAATGCCCTCAAGACTATCTGGCACCGAGTTAAGGTAGCAAGAAATAGGCAGGCCGCGCCCCGTGCCGCCGTTTGACAGCACCGGCGTTGCTGGCATGAACCATAGCTTTGAGATATAATCGTAAATGCGCTGGGCATGGGGCTGATCGTCCGCATAGGCAGAGGCGACGCGCACGAACAGATCCTGAAAACTTTCTCCCGGCAGCAAATAGCGATCGGTCAGCGTGTCTTTGCCAAAGTCAGTGAGCAGCGCGTCGCGGCTATGGTCTACCTCGACCGGATAGGGCTGGGGACGGACCGTTTTGCTGCTGCCCTGCCCGGCACTGGCCTGTGCAAAGGCTGTCGCGGCGCTGTTTGCCACAGCGGCCATGGCGGCCTCGGTCATGCTATTCATGGTTGCATCCTGCCCGTCTTTGAAGTCCATCGACCCTGTTCCCTATCGTCATCGCCGCGGGCCACTTGTTCCCGGTTCGTTCGAATCGGGGGGCGAACCCCCTCCATATCACAAACAGGTCCGGCTGCGGAGAACAAATCACATACATCCACATCGGCAAAGGCAAAGCCACGGCCGTTCCGCGACACAGCGCCGCGGAGCGCATACACCATTGCTTGGGCCACCCCCGTAACTCAACCACTACAGATTGTGGCTAATCGCCGCGCGATGCAAGAGAGTAAATGGAGAGTTAACGACTCGTTTCGTCGCTGTTTCGAGTCGCTTCACGGCGCTGTAAAAATGCTGCGGTGCAGCGACGCGCCGGTTTGAGCGGGCTTTGGAAAATGCAATAGCGCGCAATGGCTGCAAAAATATTTAATAAAAAATCACGCCGCGATGTACTTTGTCGGGGGCCAAGGGGCCAGGCATGGCCTTGCGCCCGATGAGCCTCAATATCAGGCGGACCTTCTCAGCCGCTGCGGCTCGCTCGCTGCCCCAAGCCGCTCAAGGTTGAAGCTTTCAGCAAATTCAATACCGGCCTTGCCGTCTTTTGCCCATCGGACTTTGGCCGCAAACATCTGCCCCTCGACCAGTTCTATCAGCACATCGACATTGTGCGCATTTCGGCCAAAATCTATGCCGTCGATCATCGCGCCGGTTGAGGAAATATTACGGATCCGCACCTCTCCACGAGCGCCGGACACTTCGAGCATGGCTTTGCGGATTATTGCAGGGCGCGGCGCGCGGCTGACCTTGAAGCCCGAAATTTTTGCAAAGCCGCCATTTTCCGCAAGCATGGCGGGCACCGCGCTGGCGGGTACAGGCTTGCCATAGACAAAGCCTTGAATGTGCGAGCAGCCAAGCTGGCGGATCAGCGCTATTTCGTCTTGCGTTTCGGCCCCTTCCGCGGTGGTTTCCATCGACAAGGTGTTGGCCAGGGCAACAATGGCGCCAATGATTGCGGCGTTGCGATTGCCCGGAATAACGGCGCCACGCACAAAACCCTGATCGATCTTAATCTTGTCAAGCGGGGCGTTTTTCAAATAACCAAGCGAAGAATAGCCGGTGCCGAAATCATCGAGTGCCAGCCGCACGCCAATGCCCTTCAGGCTTTTGAACATGGCGTCTGTCGATGCGCTTTCGTCAAGAAATACGCCTTCGGTAATTTCCAGCTCAAGACGGTGTGCATCAAGGCCGGCCTTTGCCAGTGCGCTGGTGATGATGGCCGACAGCGCCGGATTGGCAAACTGGATGGGTGACACGTTGACGCCGACACGAACCTGTGCCGGCCAGGCAGCGGCATCCATGCAAGCGGTGCGCAGCGCCCATTCGCCAATAGCTTCTATCAAGCCGCAATCTTCGGCCACGGGAACAAAATCGGTGGGTGTAATGGCTCCGCGGGTTGGATGATCCCAGCGCAGCAAAGCTTCAAAACCGACGATCAGTTCGCTTTTTGCGCAAACAATCGGCTGATAAACAAGGCGCAACTGATCCTGTACCAGCGCATCGCGCAGATCGTCTTCAAGCTGTTTGCGGTTTTGCGCCCCGTGGAGCATTTCTTCGCGATAAAAGCGGTGAACGCCTCGCCCATCCGCCTTTGCCGCATAGAGCGCAAGATCGGCATTGCGGATTAGCGTTTCTGAATCAGCCCCGTCATTCGGCGCGATCGCAACGCCGATCGAGCAGCCGATCGAGATTGTCGTGCCATCAATCGAATAGGGCTGCGATAGCGAGAAGATGATGTTGCGCGCCAGATCTGAAAGGCGCTCAGCATCCCTTGCGTCGGGCAATACGACCTGAAACTCGTCGCCGCCCTGCCGGCCAACAAGCCCGGCATCGCCCACACTGCGCAACAGCCGCTGACCAACCTTTGTCAGTAACGTATCACCCACCTGATGGCCCAGTGTGTCGTTTACCACTTTGAACCGGTCGAGATCGAGCAGGAACAGCGCGGTTGGCCGATAGGGTGCGTTGGGCTGATTGAGCGATTGGTCAAGCGCCACGCGCATCCGCTGGCGGTTTGCCAGCCCTGTCAGCTCATCAAATAGCGCAAGCCGGGTAATTTCCGCCTCGGCCCGGCGTTTCTCGGTCAAATCGGCGCCACTGCCGACAAAACCCTGGAACCGCCCGTTGGAATCGATCATCGGCCGGCCGGAAATTGACCACCAATGATCCATCTGCCCCAGCCGCGCCGGCCTTACCGTGTAATCGGAAAAGCCCGTGCGCGATGACATGTGGAACCCAAGGGTGCGCTCGGTGCCGGGTGCGGCGCCATCCATCTGCAGCAGCGCCGTCAACGGCCGGCCGAGTGGCGGCAAATTGGGCTCGCTTAGCACAGCCGCCACCTTGCCCGACAAATAGGTCAACCGCCCGTCGCTGTCGGTCTGCCAGAACCAGCCGGTGCCCTGCTCTTCAAATTCGCGCACCAGCCTGGCTGCCAGCCGTCCGTCGCCATCGCTCATCAACACCCGCCGGGCATTAGCGACATCTTTAAACGCCAAGATACGGGTGGCTATCGCCAGACAAACCAGGCAGGCAAAGCCAATGCCGCTGCCAAAAGAGGGCCCGGCAAGCAGCAGCAATATGGCGGCAAGAACGCCGGCAAAGGCCAGATGCGCTGCCCGCAGCGAATGAAGCGCAACAGCCGTCATCGCCATGGCGCTGATGGCCGCGACAACGCTGGCCAGGCGGGCGTCCGGGTTGGGTAGCAGGCTTGCGTTCCACAACAGCAGCATCAGCGCAGCGGATTGACCAGTGCCATAAAAAACCGCCAGCCGAACATGCCGGAAGCTGCTCCACTGCTGCGCCACTTTCAGCCTGAGCGTGACAAAGGCGGTGCCACCCAGCGCGATGATGACCCCGCTTGCGCCGATTACCCGGTATAGCAGGCCGGCATCCCCGCTTCGCGAGGCGGCTGTGCCAACCACGAGCACAGACACAAGCTGCACCAGAAATGCCAGCGGCCAGGCGGCCGCGACATTGGCCACCAGCGCGCCAAAATCGACCTTGTCTGCCGGGCCGGAATCGCTGCTAAGCCCAAGCGCGCCTGGCAGGCTACCCAGATCTTCAGTCTTTTCTGGCAATGTCTCATCAACGCTCGACATGCTTGCTCGTTACACGCCTGCCGCTTCAGAAATGGTTTTCGAACAGCGTTAACGAAATGCTGATCCGGGCTTGGTTGTCATCAGGGCTTGGCCGGCGCGGCGACGCGACCTATGGCAGGGGCACTAATCGTGTCAGACGCCGGGAGTTGCCGCACAATGTCCGTTCTCATCCGCGAAGCCGACTTGATCGAAAGCGTGGCCGATGCGCTGCAATTTATCAGCTATTACCACCCGATGGACTATATCCGCGCGCTTGGTGCAGCGTATGAGGCCGAGCAGAGCCCGGCGGCCAAAGACGCAATTGCGCAAATCCTCACCAACTCGCGCATGTGCGCCGAGGGGCACCGGCCAATCTGCCAGGACACAGGAATTGTTACAGTTTTTGTGAAATGGGGGCAGGAATGTCGCCTCGATTCAGCGCTCAGCCTGCAACAGGTGGTGGATGAAGGCGTGCGCCAGGCCTATCTCAATCCTGAAAACAAGCTGCGCGCCTCAATCCTTGCTGATCCCGCCTTCACCCGGCGCAACACGCGCGACAATACGCCGTCTGTCCTTCATGTTGAAATGGTGCCGGGCAAGACAGTGTCGATCGACGTTGCGGCCAAGGGGGGCGGCTCGGAAAACAAGTCTAAATTCAAGATGATGAACCCCAGCGATTCGATTGTTGACTGGGTGCTGGAAATGGTGCCGCAAATGGGCGCTGGCTGGTGCCCGCCGGGAATGCTGGGCATTGGCATTGGCGGCACGGCGGAAAAGGCGATGTTGCTTGCCAAGCAGAGCCTGATGGGCGCCATCGACATGAGCCAGTTGAAGCAGCGCGGCCCCAAGGACGATGTGGAGGCGCTGCGCATAGAATTATTCGACAAAGTTAACGCACTTGGCATTGGCGCACAGGGGTTGGGCGGGCTGGCAACCATTCTCGACGTGAAGATTTTCGACTGGCCAACCCACGCCGCGTCCAAACCTGTGGCGATGATCCCCAATTGCGCGGCCACCCGCCATGCCCATTTCACGCTCGATGGATCGGGCCCGGCCTATCTTGAAGCGCCCAGGCTCAGCGACTGGCCCGATGTGAACTGGACACCCGACAAGGCGGCGATCCGGGTTGATCTCGATGCTTTGACACCGCAGATGGTGCAAGGGTGGAAACAAGGCGACCGGCTGCTGCTGAACGGCAAGATGCTGACCGGGCGCGATGCCGCGCACAAGCGCATCGCCGACATGCTCGCCAAGGGAGAAAAGCTGCCCGTCGAATTCGCTGGCAGGGTGATTTATTATGTCGGCCCGGTTGATCCGGTGGGCGAGGAGGTGGTTGGCCCCGCTGGCCCCACTACTGCGACGCGCATGGATAAATTCACCCGGATGATGCTGGAACAAGGCCTGCTCGCCATGGTCGGCAAGGCCGAGCGCGGGCCCGCCGCGGTGGAGGCAATCCGCGACCATGAAAGCGCCTACCTCATGGCGGTAGGGGGGGCAGCCTATCTGGTTGCGCGCGCCATCAAAGGGTCAAAGGTTGTAGGCTTTGAGGATTTGGGCATGGAGGCGATTTATGAATTTGAAGTCGCCGATTTCCCCGTAACCGTTGCGGTTGATTCAACGGGTGCCAATGTCCATGCGCTTGCCCCCTTGGTCTGGCGGGAAAAGATTGCGAAAGAAGGGCTGCTGGCAGGATGAATACTGGCCCGGCAGGGCGCCAATAGGGGAATAGTTGGCCTGAAGCGCTGCCAATGCGAGCTGGCATGAGCACGCGCGCAGCAGCAAATTGCCGCGAAATGTGCCTTGTGCGGCAGGCCGGGCTGTGACAGAGCGCCACCATGATCGGACGGGTGTTGCGCTGGGGTGCAAAGTGGCTGTTTCTAACGCTTGTCGTAGCGTTGCTGGCGGTTGCGATCATCCCCTATTTTCTGGATGCAATCTATTATCGCGGACCGGTGAGCGCGCATTTTGACGGGGCACGTTTCAAAAATCCCGATTCCGATGAGGATGAGGCCGCTCTCCGGCAAGACCGATCACGCAGCAGCTATTGGCGGCGTATTCTCAACCGCGCCGAGCGTGGCCCGCAATGGCCAGAGCATATCGCGGTGCAACATTACCCCATTGCACCCCGCGTGGATGGGTCGGCGATGGTGGCGACATGGGTTGGCCATTCCACCTTTTTGGTACAGGCTAATGGCCTCAACATCCTGACCGACCCAATCTGGTCTGAGCGCGCGGGGCCTTTTGGCGTCGGGCCCGGCCGGGTGGCGCCGCCGGGCATTGCGTTTGACAAGCTGCCACGGATCGATGTCGTGCTCGTCAGTCATAATCATTATGACCATATGGATCTGGCGACACTCAAGCGGCTATGGGTGCGCGACAGGCCGCTCATCGTAACAAGCCTGGGCAATGACAGCGTTATTGGGCAGGCGGGTGTGCCGTCGCGTGCGCTTGACTGGGGCGGGCGTGTGGCCGTGCGGCCGGGCGTCGAGGTTATCGTGGCCCGTAACCACCATTGGAGCAGCCGCTGGCTTTCCGACAAGAACCGCGCTCTCTGGTCTGGCTTTGTCGTGGCAATGCCGGGGGGCAATGTTTTTTTTGCCGGCGACACCGGTGCTGGAGACCGGGCATGGGCAGATGAAGCCGCGCACTATGGGCCTGTCAGGCTGGCGCTGTTGCCCATCGGTGCCTTCCGGTTCCGTGTGGGGCAAATGGGCAATGGCAACCATATCGGCCCGGTAGATGCGGTGGACATTGCCCGGCGGCTGGGGGCCACACGCACCATTGGTATGCACTGGGGTACGTTCCGCCTGAGCAATGAGGGATATGATACCCCGCCACGCCTGTTGGCGGCGGCCATGCGCTGTACCGGGCAGGCCGGGCGGTTTGACACTGTAACACTTGGTAAGCCGGAGCCGATTTCTCCTTATATGCGGCCTGCAGCAGTGCCGCCTGTGGCGCGGCCTGCGTTGATGGCGTGCCTTGGTACGCCGGCGGTGCGCGCGCTGCGCTAGGCGGTTGGTGGCCTGCGCAAGAGGAGTTGGCGACGACGGGTAAAGCGCTATTCTGCCCGATTATGGCGGGTTAAAAACGGCCGGAGCAGGGTGATGTGGCGGCAAAGCGGCGCGGATGGCGTGCTGCCTTGCATCGGCGCGCCTATGCGGCAACCCATGACAGGGCCGGGCTGGCGCCGGGCGCGGGCGCGCTGATGGGTGCTACAAGGTGCTACAAGCGCGCCGTTGCTGACACTTGCCGGGTTGATTTTGGGCAGTGCCGCCGCCGCCACTGGCATTTTGGTGGGGGCCATGTTGGTGGGGGCCATGCCATTTTGCCTGATACGGGATCGCTGTGGGCGGCAAGCTTTGCGCCATATGGTGTCCCTTGGCGCTGCGACAGGGTTTGCGCTGGCATTCCATTTGCCGGTGCCAGAGCCTGTGTTGCGGGGTCCTGTGCCGTTGGTCGGTGGTGACGGCGCTGCCCGATTAGCGGCGATACGCTGGGTGAGCGCGGCGGTGTGGCGCATCGCCTGTCGGCGGGTCGATTGCTCACCCGTGCCGGAACCCGGCTCGGCCCGCAGACAAGCGGCGCCAACGCGGCCGCTAAAATCCGCTCACCGCCTGCCCATTTTGGCCTGATGAAAGTGCGGGCAGGCTGGCAGGCGGGGGTCAATCAGGCAGGGCCGACCCGAAAGGCGCAGAGTTTGTTGCCGTCCAGATCGCGGAAATAGGCGCCGTAAAAAGCCTGTGCCCCCTCTTGGCCGCGCAGCCCCGGCGGGCCTTCGCACGAGCCGCCAAGCTCAAGCGCCTTGGCATGAAGTGCATCGACCTTGGCGCGTTCATCCACCACCAGCGCAACCATATTGCCATTGCCTGCGGTTGCAGCATTGCCATCATAGGGGCGGGTGAGCGCGATGGAAGGCTTGTCCCAGCCTGTGCCCCACATGGTGAAGCCGCCAAGATCCTCGCCGAATTCCATGATGCGCGTGGCGCCGATGGAGCCGAGCAACCCGTCGTAAAATGCCCTCGCGGCGTCAATATTATTTGTGCCAAGCACTGTGTAACCGATCATGGTGATTCTCCCTCATCTGTACCGGCCAATGATATCACTGGAACAAACCAAGTCCACAGGGCATAGAGGCGTTCATGGCAATTCATATCCGCACAAGCCTGGAAGAGCCGGAAACCGGGCAGGCCTTTGTTCCCCACCGGCCCCAGCGCCCGCCCAAGGTGGAAGGGGGCAGGGCGTTTGTTATCGAATCCGATTATCAGCCCGCAGGCGACCAGCCCGCCGCCATTAAGGAGTTGACCGAGGCAGCACTTGGCGGAGAGCGTGACCAGGTGCTGCTTGGTGTGACGGGTTCTGGCAAAACCTTTACTATGGCCAAGGTGATTGAAACCCTGCAGCGCCCGGCATTGGTGCTGGCGCCCAACAAAATTCTGGCAGCACAGCTTTATGGCGAGTTCAAATCTTTTTTTCCAAATAATGCGGTTGAATATTTTGTCAGCTATTATGATTATTATCAGCCTGAAGCTTATGTCGCGCGCTCCGACACCTATATCGAGAAGGAATCCTCGGTAAACGAGGCGATTGACCGG
This sequence comes from Sphingomonas sp., assembly GCA_041659705.1. Lineage (GTDB taxonomy): Bacteria > Pseudomonadota > Alphaproteobacteria > Sphingomonadales > Sphingomonadaceae > Sphingomonas. The sequence continues at coordinate 42,940 of JBAZXU010000009.1, read as the reverse complement.
ATGCGCCACTCGGCAACGCGCGCGCTTTTGGAGCGGGACGATGTCATCATCGTCGCCTCGGTTTCATGTCTGTACGGCATCGGCTCGGTCGAAACCTATTCGGCGATGATTTTTGACCTGAAAAAAGGACAAACGGTCGATCAGCGCGAGATTGTGCGCAAGCTTGTCTCGCTACAATATAAGCGCAACGATGCAGGCTTTGCGCGCGGCAATTTCCGCGTGAAGGGCGATAATCTGGAACTATTTCCATCGCATTATGAAGATACCGCCTGGCGTATTTCCTTTTTTGGCGATGATGTGGAGGAAATTGTCGAGTTTGACCCGCTAACCGGCAAAAAAGTGGCGAGCCTTGATTATGTGCGCGTCTATGCCAATTCGCACTATGTAACCCCAGGCCCCACGCTGAAACAGGCAATGGAGGCCATCCGCATGGAGCTGGCCGAGCGGCTGAAGGAACTGGTAGCGGAAGGCAAGCTGCTGGAGGCGCAGCGGCTGGAACAGCGCACCAATTTCGACCTGGAGATGATCGCGGCAACCGGCAGTTGCGCTGGCATTGAAAATTACAGCCGCTTCCTCACCGGCCGGTTGCCCGGAGAGCCGCCGCCCACGTTATTTGAATATCTGCCCGACAACGCGCTGTTGTTTGTCGATGAAAGCCATGTAACAATCGGTCAAATCAACGGCATGTCGCGCGGCGACCACCGGCGCAAGCTGACGCTGGCCGAATATGGCTTTCGCCTGCCATCCGCCATCGACAACCGCCCTTTGCGCTTCAACGAGTGGGAGGCGATGCGCCCGCAGACGACCTATGTGTCGGCAACGCCTGGCACGTGGGAAATGGAGCAGACCGGCGGCGTGTTTGCCGAACAGGTCATCCGCCCCACCGGGCTGATTGACCCGCCGATTGAAATAAAACCCGTGGAAGAGCAGGTGCAGGACCTGATCGTCGAGGCGGGTAAGACCGCGGCGCTTGGTTACCGAACGCTGGTGACCACGCTGACCAAACGCATGGCGGAAGATTTGACCGAGTTCATGCATGAGGCGGGCCTGCGCGTGCGCTACATGCACAGCGATGTCGAAACGCTGGAGCGTATCGAGCTTATTCGTGACTTGAGGCTTGGCGTTTATGACGTGCTGGTTGGCATCAACCTGCTGCGCGAGGGGCTGGATATTCCCGAATGCGGGCTTGTCGCCATTCTCGATGCCGACAAGGAGGGGTTTTTGCGCAGCGAAACCAGCCTCATCCAGACAATAGGCCGCGCTGCGCGCAATGTTGATGGGCGCGTTATCCTCTATGCAGATCGTATTACCGGCTCGATGGAGCGGGCGATGAACGAAACCGCGAGGCGGCGTGAAAAGCAACTCGCCTACAACGCGGCGCACGGCATTACCCCAACGACGATCAAGCGCAGCATCGGCGATATCATCAAGGATGTGGCCAGCCGGGATCAGGTAACGGTTGAGATAGACGAGGGCCGGCCGCACATGGTGGGGCATAATCTGCGCAGCTATATTGAGGAGCTGGAGAAAAAGATGCGCGCCGCTGCCGCCGATTTGGAATTTGAAGAAGCCGGGCGGCTGCGGGACGAAATCCGCAGCCTTGAGGCCGAAGAACTCGGCCTGCCCGCAAGCGAGCACCGCGCGCCGATGATGGGCCGCAGCAACGAGGGTAAGCCGGGCACGCGCAAGACCCGCTTTGGCAAAGTGCAGAAGAAATGGGGCAAGTAACGATGGCCAGGCGGGCATGGGCTGCCATTCGCTATCAATTTCGCTTGCATGCAATGCCGCATCTCAGCGACCCTAAACCTGCGCCACCTGCTGTTTAGTCTTCCTCAATCAGGCTTGTCTGTTTCGTTTCGGGCAGTAGCATAAAGCCCAGCGTCGCCAGGCCGATAATGGCGGTGAGATACCAATAGAACACCGCCTCGTGCCCCGCGCCCTTCAGCCATAGCGCGACATATTCCGCCGTGCCGCCAAACAGCGTGTTGCCCAGTGCATAGGGCAGCGCCACGCCCAGCGTGCGGATGCCGGCGGGAAACAGCTCGGCCTTAACCAGCCCGGAAATCGAGGTGTAGGCGCTCAGCAGCATCAACGGCACTAAAATGATGGCAAAGGCGGCGGTGGCATCGGTCGTTACCGCCAGGGCGCTGAACACCGGCACCGATACGATCATCCCGCCAAAGCCAAACAGCAAAAGCATCGGCTTGCGGCCAAAGCGGTCTGCCAGCGCCCCAAAAGCCGGTTGGCTGAGCATGAAAACGATGAGTGCCGCCGTCATCACCCCGGTTGCCGTTTGCTTGGCCATACCGCTGGTATTGATCAGAAATTTTTGCATATAGGTGGTATAGGCATAAAAGGCGCAACTGCCGCCGCCGCTGATCACAGCGACAATGACGAACGCGCGCGGGTGCGCTGCCCACAGGCTTAGCGCGGTTGATTTTGGGCGATCCTTGTCGAGCCGGGCAAAAGCCTGTGTCTCCGACAGGCGACGACGCAACACATAGACAGCCAGCGCCAACACAGCCCCCAGCGCAAAGGCAATGCGCCACCCCCAGGCCTCCAGCGCCGCCTCGCTCAGCACAGCCTGCAACACAAGCGTGACAGCAAGCGCCAGCAATTGCCCGCCGATCAACGTAAAATATTGGAAACTCGACCAAAAGCCACGCCGACTGCGCGATGCCATTTCTGACAGATAGGTGGCGCTTGCGCCATATTCTCCGCCGACCGACAGGCCCTGCAACATGCGCGCCACCACCAGAATGGCGGGCGCGACAATTCCTGCCTGCGCATAGGTGGGGGCAATGGCGATCATCATCGATCCGCCGCACATGAGCGCAACCGACACCGCAAGCCCGGCTTTGCGCCCATGCGTGTCGCCATAAATGCCCATGATCCAGGCACCAATTGGCCGCATGAGAAAACCTACCGCAAAAATGGCGGCGGTGTTGAGCAGTTGCAGGGTTGGGTTTGCCTGCGGGAAAAAACTTGGCGCGAAATAGATCGTCAGCACCGAATAGGCATACCAATCATACCATTCGACAAGGTTGCCTGCCGACCCGCCAAGAATGGATTTTAGCCTGTTTGCCTGCACGTAGCATTCTCCCCCCTGTCTTGGTTGCGCAAGTGGTGCGGCAAGGAAAGCAAAAAATTTGCCCGTTGCTGTGCGTATGCGTGGTTGAGCATGGCTGCTGCTTGCCTCATAGCTGCGCGATGCATCGCTATTTTACCGTGCTGCTCGGTTTGCTGGCTGGCGCCTGCGCTGCCCCGCCTATGCCCGCGCCCGCTGTGCCAAAGCCGCTGCCAAAGCCGCTGCCGCCTGCGTCTATGCCTGCGCCAGGATCTGCGCTGGTTGATTGGCAAGATTTGCCGCTCACGCAGGGGAATTGGATATATCGCCCCGGTGCGCAGGGCAGTACCGCGTTTTTCGGTGCGCCGGGCCAAAATGCTGAACTGATGCTGCACTGCGACCGGGCGGCGCACCGGGTGATCTTGTCTCGCAAGGGGGCAGCTACAGAAAGCCGGTCGTTGGTTGTGCGCACGAGCAGCATGGTCCGCACGCTGGCCACGCAGCCCAGCGGCGCCAGCCCGGCCTATATGACCACCGCACTCGCCCCGCTGGACGATGTGCTGGATGCGATGGCGTTCAGCCGTGGGCGCTTTGTGCTGGAGCAGGCGGGCCTGCCAAATCTTGTGGTGCCGGCATGGGCAGAAATTGGCCGGGTGGCTGAGGATTGTCGCTGATTTTGGACAGGGGCGCTGCACATGCCGCCTTTTTCCACGCAGTCCTCATGAATCGTCCAAAACGCGGCAAAATACAAGTCTTGTACTTGCGTATTGTATGATTCAAACAAGGCGTGTGCTCAGGCAGAGCACGGTGTTTCAACTAGCGAAAGGAGGTGATCCGATGTCTCATGGTTCAGCAAGGGGGTCGGTTCAGTTCGTTCGGGGGACGCGCCGCTGATCCATCGGGCCAGGGCGGGGGGTATCTTCCCCCAAGCAACGCCGTGGCGCACAGGATATGCGGTTCGCATGGTCTCCTGGGCTGGAGCTTCCGGCCGCTGACCATGTCAGGAGGTTGCCGGGGTTGCGCGTGGCCGCGCCCCGGCAGCCTCTTTTCATTTGGAGCATGACCCCGTTTTGCCGGGCTTGCGCTGGCGGGTGGGGGCGCTAATCTTCCTTGAAACTCAAGGGGAAATTCATGCGCATCTTCATCGCTTCGCTGTTGCTTGCCACCACCGCTGCTGCGTTTGCGGGGGCCGGTGCGCCCGTGTCGGCGCAAACGCTGCCGGTGGTGGAGGAGCGCTCCATGGCCGATATTCAGGCAATGATGGCGAGTGGCAATGCGTCTAGTGTGGCGATTACGCGCGCCTATCTTGCGCGGATCGCAGCGATGAACCGGGCCGGGCCTGCCCTGCGCGCTGTCATCGCCACCAACCCGGAGGCGATTGCGCAGGCGCAGGCGGCTGATACACGGCGCAAAGCCGGCAAAGTGCTTGGCCCCCTCGATGGGGTGCCGATCCTCATCAAGGACAATATCGAAACCAAAGACCCCCTGCCGACAACGGCGGGCAGCCTGGCGCTGAAGGATAATCTCACCAACCGCGATGCGCCGGTCGTTGCGCTGCTGCGTGCGCAAGGGGCGGTAATTTTGGGCAAAACCAACTTGTCGGAATGGGCCAATATCCGCTCGTCGCGTTCAATCAGCGGGTGGAGCGCGGTTGGCGGCCAGGTAAAAAACCCTTACGCGCTCGATCGTACCGCCTGTGGCTCGTCGAGCGGATCGGGTGCGGCCGTGGCGGCGAGCTTTGCAGCCGCGGCTCTGGGCACTGAAACCGATGGTTCGGTCGTCTGCCCATCGTCGATCAACGGCCTGGCAGGGTTGAAGCCGACTATTGGCCTTGTCAGCCGCACCCATGTCGTACCGATCAGCCATAGCCAGGACACGCCGGGGCCAATGGCGCGCGGGGTGGCCGACGTGGCGGTGCTGTTTTCCGCGATGATCGGCACCGACCCGGCTGATGCGGCAACCGCGGATGCCGACAAATATCGCAAAAATTATGCCGCCGGCCTTGCTGGTGCCTCGTTAAAGGGCGTGCGCATCGCCGTGCTCCGGCCGCAGATGACGCAAGATCTGGCGAATAGCTTTGAGGCAGCGCTCGCGGTGCTCAAGGCGCAAGGGGCGGTGCTTGTCGATGTTGAGCGCCCCAGGCTCGACGGGCTTGGCGAGGCGGAGTTTGCGGTGCTGCTGAGCGAGCTTAAGGCCGATATGAACGCCTATCTTGCCACCACGCCCGCAGCGGTGAAGGCGCGCACGCTGGACGATGTCATCGCTTTTAACATTGCCAATGCTGCGGCCGAAATGCCTTTTTTCGCGCAGGAAACCTTTGATGCGGCCGCCAAGACCAACGGGCTGGACGATGCTGAATATCGCGGCGCGCGGGCAAAATCGAAAAGGCTGGCGGGTAAAGACGGGATTGACGCGATGCTCGCCAAGGCAAATGCGCAGATACTGGTGGAACCAAGCTATGGCTCGGCCTGGCTTATCGATCCGGTTTATGGCGACCAATATGCCGGCCCAAGCTCCAGCGAGCTGCCCGCGGTTGCTGGCTATCCCAACCTTACCGTGCCGATGGGGCTGGTGCGGGGCTTGCCCGTTGGCCTGTCTTTCATCGGCACAGCCTATGCCGAGCAGACCTTGCTCAACGCGGGCTATGTATATGAACAGGCGAGCAAGGCCCGCCGGGCGCCCAAATATCTGCCACAGGCAGATGTGGGTCCGGGCGCTGAAGCGGCGGAATAGGCGCAGGCGCTATTTCGTCATCCCTTCGAGCAGTTCCACCCTGACATGGGTGGCGCCAAGTGACAGGCGCACCTCGATGATGAACATTGCCAGTCCGGCTATCAGCAGCGCCATTGCCAGAATGAAGGTGAGCGCAACCAGCGTGCCGATGGGCAGGTTGCTCAGCTCGGCAATGAACAACAGCGCAACCACGGTGCAGGTCAATATTGCGCTGCTGACGCACAGGAACATGGCCGAGTTGATGATCGACATGCGCCGGTCAAGCAGGCGCAATTCGCGCACATGGCGGTCATGCTCCGGGCCGGTTGAGGCAGGGTGGAGCACCTCCAGCGCGCGCGCGCGGTCCACCACGCGGCCAAGCCGCCCGGCGATGACGTTCAAAATCGCGCCAATGCCGGCAAGCATGAACACCGGGCTAAGCGACAGCTGAATAGTCTGCGCGATGGTGGTTACGGCAAGCGTTGTTTCCATAAACGCGGATGTGACGCGTGATCTGCCCGTCCGTCAAGCGCCAACCAGATGGTAACCTGGCCGCGTTATGAGCAGGCGATGACCAAGCCAATGCGCCTGACCGATTTTCAGCGCCTGCCGCCAACGATGCGCGTTTATGCAGTCGACGGGCTGGCGAGCGCAATTGATACCGCCGCTGAACAGGCGGACAAGACGCACCAGTTTTTGCGCTATCAATGGTATGCCGCAGCGCTTGGCGCCTATGGCGGGCAGGCCCGCACGATAATCGCCGAGCAAAATGGCGCGCCAATTGCCGCGCTGCCGATGATCAGCTTTGGCCCGCGCGCGCTGCGGCTGGCGTCTGTGCCGGGTTGCTACTGGCCGTTTCGCAGCTTTCCGGTGATGGCAAACGCAGGAGCGGCGGACTTTGCCGCACTCGCCAGGGGTCTGGCGCGCGAGGTAAATGCGCTGCGCATCGGCCCGGTTTATGATAATGATTATGCCGCCCAAGGGCTGATTAGGGCCGCGCGTGCCAGCGGATGGGCTGTGCTCGACCGGTTTATTGCCGACAGCTATTTGCTCGATATGGCAGCAGAACGCGGGCAAGGCACCTGGCCGCGCAACTCCACCTTGCGCAAAAACCGCTTCCATGAAAAACACCTGGCCGAGCATGGTGCGCTCGACTGGCGGTTTCTTGACGGTGCAGCGCTGGCAGCGGGCGGGTTTGATCTGCTTGGCGCGGTGGAGGAAAAGAGCTGGGTTGCCGCGCAAACGGACGGTGGCGATGTAAAGTTTACCACGGCCGGCCATGGCGCTTTCTGGCGCCTGGCAGCGCTTGACCCTGCCATTGCCGCAATGTTCCACGCAGCCGTGCTCAGCGTAAATGGCATTCCGGCTGCCTTTTCGTTCGACATCAACGCGGGTGTGCTGAAATATGGTATTGCCAACAGCTATGACCCGGCGCTGGGCAAACATTCGCCCGGCAGGCTGCTGCATTATCGTAATCTGGCCGCCGCTCTCGATGATGGCATAACCCATGTCGATTGGGGCGCGGGCGACAGCGGCTATAAACGGCTGATCGGCGCGACCAGGGGGCCGGCTATTCGCGACTGGCTGCTGGTGCGGCCCGGCATGTACGCGCTCGCTGCTCGGCCTTTGCGCGGCTTGTGGGCCCGTAGCAGCCAGGGGTAAGCCCCGGCTCCCCCCAGCCTTTCCAGCGAAAAGCGCCTACAGCGCGCGGATCAGCCGGGTGGCGCGCGCAATCCAGGCGGGGTTGGGGATAATTTGCTGGCGCGCCCCCGCGCCCGGCGGCAGCAGGTGAAGCTTGTCGTCATCATGGCCGATCAACCGCCCAAACACAAACCGCCCCGCCGGGCGCGGCACCAGAACATCGCAATTAAGCGCTTGCGCAAATTCCGCCGGCGCGACCATTGCACACCATATTTCGTCGCCCGCGCGGTAATCGCCCACGCTTGCGTCAATGGTGAGTGCAACCGTGCCGGGCGCGGCGACCGGGCCGGTTAATTGTGTCGCGTGGCGCGGGGCATGGGCACCGCTTGCATCCAGCGTGGCCGCCACGGGAATGGCGGCCCGGTCGGGAAGCGACACAAGATCGGCAGCCGTGACGCCAAGCGCGGCCGCAATCCGGTTCAGCCAGTCGACCGAGACGGTGCGTGTGCCGGTTTCCAGCCGGCCAATGGTTTGCGCCGTGGTGGGCGGTGCACAGGCTTTGGCGACATCGTCCAGCGTCATACCCTTGGCGCGGCGCACTTCGCGTATGGCGGTGATCATTGGCGCTACTCCTGACAAATAACCTCATTGGTTATTTACTGTCCTACAAAACATCCTTTGTGGCAAGAGGTGAAATCAACCAGGCGACAGGAGAATTGGTGATGCGGCAATTGGCGGAGCGAATGGTGGATGATTATGGCCCAGTCACGCCACCCCTTGCGCTGCCCCCCGTGGCGTTGCCGGGCGTGGGAGCGCCGCGCCGCCGCCGCAGCGTTACCGTCAATCTGGCCGAATCGCCCTTGTCGTGGTTGCGCGCGCGCGGGCTGGTCTGCGCGCGGCAGTTTGAGGCGGGCGAGCGGCTTCGTGCCGATTATGAGATGGCCGCGCTCGGCCCGCAGGTGACCATGCGGTGGGAACCAACGCCGGTTGCGCGCGGCGCGCGCGGGCCAAGCGCCGGGCTTGACCCGACCACTGCACAAATTTCGGCAAAGGCCCGGTTCAACGCCGCTCTGGCCGCCGCAGGGCCGGGCCTGAGCGATATTTTGTGGCGCGTCATCTGCGCGGGAGAAGCGCTGCCCTTGGCCGAAAAAAACCTGCGCTGGCCAGCACGAGCGGGCAAGCTGGTGCTGTGCCTGGCGCTTGACCGGGTGGCCGGGCATTATCGCCTGCCCCAATGATTGCGCGCCAAGCGACACCATGCCCCAGACAATCAGCCCTCAAGTAATGGCTTGGGAAATGGCCTTGCCCGCTTTTGCCACCGGGCCTTGGCGCGGCGCACTATGGGGTGCTAGGGCTTGGCGGTAATCTGCCCTGGGGCGGGTGGCAAAAATGCCTTTGGGGAATGCGCGTTATGATTATTTATGGCACCAGCCTGTCGCCCTTTGTCCGCAAGACCATGGTGTTTGCAGCAGAAAAAGGCGTGGCCATCACCAATGTGCCTTTGGGGACCGGCTCGGATGACCCGGCTTTTCTTGCCGCAAGCCCGCTGCGCAAAATTCCGGCAATGCGCGACAAAGGCGCAGATGGTGGTGCCGATTTCTGCATTGCCGATTCAAGCGCCATTGTTGCCTATATTGAGGCAAAACACCCGCAGGCAGCGCTGATTCCGGCTGAGCCCATGGCGCGGGCGCAGGCAATATGGTTTGACGAATTTGCCGATACGGTGTTTTTTGCCGTTGCCTCAAAGATTTTTGGCAACCGCGTGGTTTTACCAAAATTCCGCAACCAGCCGGGGGATCAGGCAGCAGCCGATGCAGCCGAGGCGGATGATCTGCCGCCGCTTTTTGATCATCTGGAGGGCGCCATTCGGCCAAGCGGTTTCTTGGTGGGCGATGCGTTGAGCCTGGCTGACATTGCCATTGCCAGCTTGTTTGTGAACCTGGCTCATGCCAGCGTGAGCGTGGACGGTGCGCGCTGGCCCAAATTAAGCGCCTATGTCGACGCCATGTTGGCGCGGCCAAGTTTTACGCCGATCATCGCGGCGGAAAAAGCCAGGCTGGCGGCGGCCTGATTGCCGGGCTGAACGGTGATATATGGGTGTGCCGATGCGGTTTGATCTCGTCAAATGCCACGGGTCGGGCAATGATTTTCCGATGATTGACGCCCGCTCGCTGTCGCTTGCCGATGGGGTTTGGGCGCCGGTTGCGCGCGCGCTGGCAAGCCGCGCAGGGCCGGTGGGGGGCGATGGCTTGCTGCTGCTTACCGCTGGAGATGCCGGCACCGGCTTTGGCATGCGGATGTTTAACGCAGATGGCTCGGAAGCTGAAACCTGTCTCAACGGCTTGCGCTGCGTTGCGCGGGCGGGCTTTGAGGCGCTTGGCGCAGATGAGGCGGCGGTGCGGCTGAAAACCAGCATGGCAAGGGTTGCGCGGGCCGACCCGCTGGCGCCGGGTGTGTTCACGGTGCGCGAAACCGCCGGGCCGGCCAGCCTCGATGCTGCCGCCTGGCCGCTTGGGCGCTATGGCCGGCTGGTGGAGCAGCCCCTGGCTGAACTGGGGAGCGACCGGCTGTTTACCGCGCTGGCCATTCCCAACCCGCATCTGGTAAGCTTTGTGGATGTGGTGGATGATGCCGAGCTGGTGGCGCTGGGGGCGTTATGCGAGGCAGCGCCCGCCTGGCTGCCTAACCGGGCAAATGTGTCGTTTGTCGAGCAGCGCGGCGGCGATTTGTTCGTGCGCACCTTTGAGCGCGGGGTTGGCCTTACCAATAGTTGCGGCAGCGCCATGGCGGCGGCAAGCTATGCGGCCTGTTTTAGCGGGCGAGTGCCGTTTGACACGCCGTTTACCGTGTTCAACCGTGGCGGCATGGTGCGCGCGCAAGCGACGCGGGCGGCAATGGTAACCCTGTCGGGCAATGCGACCTATGAATGGGCAGGCTCGGTTATGGTCGATATTGAGCGTGCACAGGCATATGATCTGGTAATCGGGCATGTTTACAAGGCTGAACAGACAGCCTGGGCGGCGCTGATCGCGACTATTTAACCTATATGGTACAAATACCTTGACAGCGTCACGCTGTTTAGGTACATATCAGGAACGTTGAAGAATTGCGATTCGCAGGCGGCTCCGAAGGCACAGGCTTTCGCGGGCCGCTTTTTATTGGAGAGCTGCATCATGGTCGCACGCAGACCCGCAGGCGCCGGTGGCGCAGGCAAGCCGCATGGCGTGCAGGAGATGCCGGGCGCAAAACACCTGCCGGGCGCGCAGGCGGCATCTGGTCCATCCGCGCTGGATGCGCCACAATCGGCGCCGGCTGCCTCCATTGGGGCTGTCGCGCGCGGGGTGAAAGCTGCCGGCACCAAAACTGCCGCATCCGCCCTGGCCAAGGGTATCGAAAAAGCGCCTGCCCCTTGCGCCACACAGAATGCTCGCGCTTTCGCCTCTGCCAAGCCCGCCACCAAGCGCAAACCGGTGAGCATTGCCACAAGGCGCAAGCGCTTTCTTGCCCGGCTGAGCGAGACCGCCAATGTCAGCCGCTCCGCGCGCGATGCGGGCATGTCTTCTTCCGCGCTTTATCGACACCGCGCGCTGCACGCCGGTTTTGCCAAGCAATGGGATGATGCAATCGACGCGGCAATGGATGAGCTGGAAGACGCGCTTATCCACCGGGCAAAACACGGGGTGGAGCGGCCGGTTTATTTTGGCGGCAAACAGGTGGGCACGGTGCGCAATTATTCGGATGCGCTGGGCATGTTCTTGCTAAAGGCAAAGCGGCCCGAAGTGTATAATCGGCTGAAGGCGCCGATGGACGGGGCCGAGACCGTGGCTGATCTTAGCGCGGATGACGCCCGCGCCGAGGTGATGCGGCGGCTGGAACTGCTTGACGAGCCAGAAGGTGACGACGCGCCATGATGGCCTCTCCGGCAGCGCGGCTGGCCCGCGCAAAAAACCGCGACGCGTTGTTGCGTGGCATGGCCGACTGGCGCGCGCTGCTCCATGACTGGCCGTTTTGGGCCGACCCCCGGCAATTGCCGCCACCGGGAAATTGGCGTGTGTGGCTGATGATGGCCGGGCGCGGCTTTGGCAAAACACGCACCGGTGCAGAATGGGTGCGCGCCATGGCGCAAAGCGACGCCCGGCTTCGCATCGCGCTGGTGGGGGCAACAATGGCCGAGGCACGCGCGGTAATGGTGGAGGGTGAAAGCGGCATATTGGCAGCGCACCCGCCTGCAACCCGGCCAAAATGGGAATCATCGCGCGGCCGGCTTCTTTGGCCATCGGGCGCGCAGGCATTTGTTTATTCTGGTGAAAATCCTGAAAGCCTGCGTGGCCCGCAACATCATATCGCCTGGTGCGATGAACTGGCGAAATGGGCCTATCCGCAGGCAAGCTGGGATAATCTGGCAATGACGCTGCGGCTGGGCCACAGTGCGCGCATTCTGGTGACAACAACGCCGCGCCCGATTGCGCTGCTCAAGGCGCTTTGCGCTGCGCCCGACACGGTGGTGGTGCGCGGGCGCACGGCAGACAACCGCCTGCTCCCGCCTGCTTTTGTTGCGGCAATGGCGCGCGATTATGGCGGCACAAGGCTGGGCCGGCAGGAGCTGGACGGCGAACTCATCGAAGATGCAGCCGGTGCATTGTGGACGCGCGCTGTGCTGGAGGGGTGCCGGGTGCGCGCAGCGCCGCCGTTGCGCCGTGTGGTGGTGGCGGTTGATCCACCGGCCGGCATCGGTGGCGATGCGTGCGGCATTGTCGCTGTGGCACTGGGTGAGGATGAACACGCCTATGTGCTGGATGATGCAAGCATTAGCGGCGCAACGCCTGAAGGCTGGGCAAGGGCGGTGGCGGCTTGTGCGGCGCGTTTTCGCGCAGACCGCGTGGTGGCGGAGGCCAATAATGGCGGCGCAATGGTGCGCAGTGTGCTGGCAGCGGCTGACGCTGCATTGCCGATAACCTTGGTCCATGCCTCTTACGGAAAATCGGCGCGGGCAGAGCCGGTGGCGGCGCTGTATGAGGGCGGGCGGGTGCGCCATATCGGCGCGTTTCCAGCGCTTGAAGATGAGATGTGCGGCCTCATTGCTGGCGGCGGATATGAAGGGCCGGGCCGCTCGCCCGACCGGGCCGATGCGCTGGTTTGGGCATTGAGCGCGCTGATGCTAGGGCAGCGTGGACAGGCGGCGGTGCGGCCATTGTGAGAAAACACGTTGAAAAAAGAGGCCGCCCATGGTGCCGCGTATTTTGATTGATGAAACCGAAGTGCCCGGCGGTGGCGCGCTAAAGCTGTTTCAGCGCGGCAATGATTTTTCGATTACGCTGGTTGGCAATGAGTTGATGAACAGCCGCATGAGCGCGTCGGAAGAGGCGCTGGCGACGCTGGCAGCGGCGCGGCTGGCACGGCCAAATGGGCGCTGGCTCATCGGCGGGCTGGGCATGGGGTTTACGCTGCGGGCAGCGCTTGGCGTGCTAGGTGCAGATGCACAGGTGACGGTGGTGGAGCTGGTGCCCGCGGTCATCGCCTGGGCGCGCGGGCCAATGGCGGCATTCCATGGCAACAGCCTTGATGATCCGCGCGTGGCAGTGGTGGAAGGCGATGTGATTGCCGCCATTGCTGCAAGCCCTGCTGGCTATGACGCGATTTTGCTTGATGTTGACAACGGCCCCGACGGGCTGACGCGCAAGGGCAATGACGCACTCTATTCCGCCCGCGGGCTGGCGGCGACGCGCGCGGCACTGGCGCCGGGCGGGCTGGTGGCGATCTGGTCGGCTGGATCAGACGATGTATTTGCCCGGCGGCTCGGCAATGCCGGGTTCGATGTGGAAGAGGTGGTGGTGCGCGCGCGCGGCAGCGGCAAGGGCGCCCGCCATGTCATCTGGCTTGGGCGACGCCCCGGCTAACCAAGAGAGCTGATTGACCGGGCCGACATTCCCCGGCCTTTTTGGAGCAGGAATTTATGAAAATCTTCGGCTGGAAATCAGCCGGGCGCGATGATGTGCGCCCGGCCTTGTCGCGTCATGGCTGGCCCCTGGGCACCGATGGCGGCGCCACGGGCGACTGGCCACGCGACTATGAAAAACAGGTGCGCGACGGCTATTGCAGCAACGCCATTGCACAGCGCAGCGTGCGGCTGGTAGCCGAAGGGCTGGGCGGCGCGCCGGTGCTGGCGTCCGAGCGCCAACTGCTCGACCTTGTCACCGCGCGCTCTGGCGGGCAGGCGCTTGCAGAAACGGTGGCCGCGCATTTGCTGCTCCATGGCAATGCCTATGTGCAGTTGCTCACCAATGCGCAAGGGATGGTGTGCGAGCTGTTTGCGCTGCGCCCCGACCGGGTGACGGTGGAGCCAGACGCGCGCGGCTGGCCGGTGGCCTATAATTACAAGGTGCGCGACAAGATGGTGCGCCTGCTGGCTGAAGACCCTGCCGGGCGGCCCGCGATTGTGCACATCAAGGCGTTTCACCCGCTGGATGACCATTATGGGCTTGGGTGCCTGGGCGCGGCGGCGGGTGCGATTGCCATTTACAACGCGGCTGCGCGCTGGAACAAGGCGCTGCTTGACAACGCTGCGCGCCCATCGGGCGCGCTGGTTTATGACCCTGGCGACGGATCCACCCTGACGCGGGATCAGTTTGAGCGGCTGCGCGCGGAGATGGCGGCAAGTTTTTCCGGCAGCGGAAATGCCGGGCGCCCCATGTTGCTTGAAGGCGGACTGAGGTGGCAGGCGCTCAGCCTGTCGCCCGCCGATATGGATTTTGCCGGCACCAAAGCAAGTGCGGCGCGTGAAATTGCCATGGCCTTTGGCGTGCCGCCCATGTTGCTTGGCCTGCCCGGCGACGCGACCTATGCCAATTACCGCGAGGCCAATCGCGCATTGTGGCGGCTGGCCATTTTGCCGCTGGCACAGACGATATTTGCCGGGCTGGCGCAGGCGCTGGATGGCTGGTTTTCGGGTGCCGCGCTCCGGGTGGATTTGGACCGGATTCCAGCGCTGGCGGAAGACCGCGAGCGGCTATGGGCGCAGCTCAACGCTGCCGATTTCCTGACGACGGAAGAAAAGCGCGCCATGCTGGGGCTGGTATGAGCGTGCGCTTTGCCGGCTATGCCGCCGTGTTTGACCATGTCGACCGGGGGGGAGATGTGGTGCGCGCGGGCGCCTTTGCCCCGCCGCCCGCCACTGTGCCGCTGCTTTGGCAGCATGGCGGCGCGCCTGTGGGGGTGATCGAGACACTGGCGGAGGACAAAAAAGGCCTGCGTGTCATCGCCCGTGTCGATGATCCTCGCCTGGCTGATCTGGTGGCCAAAGGGGCGGTGCGCGGCTTGTCATTTGGCTACCGGGTGCGCGCGGCTGTGCAGGGCGCGGTGCGCGAGTTGCAAGCGCTGGAGCTGGTGGAGGTGAGCCTGGTGGCGCAGCCGATGCAGCCACTTGCGCGCGTTCATGCAGTGGAGCCTGCCGCGCCACCATAAATTGGGCCGCGCGCCCAAAATGCCGTTTGAAAGGGCGGCTTTGCCCCCGGTGCCAACCCATTGGTGCCGGGTTTTTTTGTGCCTGAATCCCTCGATGTTCAATGTTTAGGAGACTGTAATGATTGAAGTAAAGGCAGATACGCTGGACGCCAGCTTTGACCAGGTTGAAATGGCGGCAGCGCCTGTTGCGCGGCCCATGCTGGCGAGCGCGCCAGAGCCTGTGAGCGCTGCGTTTGAAGGCTATGTCCGCTCCGGCGCAAGCCAGGAGATGAAGTCGTTCACCAGCCTTAGTGGGGATGCCGGCGGCTATGCCCTGCCGCGCGATATTGATGCCGTGATCGACGCAACGCTCAAATCCATCTCGCCCATCCGCAGCATTGCCAATGTCGTGGCGGTGGGCTCTGCTGGCTATCGCAAGCTGGTGACAACGGGCGGCACACCATCTGGCTGGGCGGCTGAGGGTGATCCGCGCCCCGGCACCGCCACGCCAACCTTTGTCGAAATCGCACCCCCCATGGGCGAGCTTTACGCCAACCCAAGCGCCAGCCAGGCAATGCTCGACGATGCGCGTTTTGATGTTGAGGCGTGGCTTGCTGGTGAAATCGCCATGGAATTTGCCAAAGCCGAAGGCGCAGCCTTTGTAAACGGCAATGGCGTCGGCCGCCCTCGCGGCTTTTTGCAGGCGCAAACCGCGGCAACCAACGATGCAACACGCGCTTTTGGCACGTTGCAATATCTGCCAAGCGGCGCGGCGGGAGATTTTGCCGCCAACCCGCAAGACCGGCTGATCGACCTGGTACAGGCGCTGCGCGGGCCTTATCGCCAGGGGGCATCGTTTGTGATGAACTCGTCGACGCTGGCGCGCATCCGCAAGTTCAAAACCACCGACGGGGCGTTTTTATGGAGCCCTTCGCTCGTGGCGGGCCAACCGGCAACGCTGCTTGGCTACCCGGTAATTGAGGCCGAAGACATGCCCGATATCGCCGCCAATGCGCTGGCCATTGCCTTTGGCAATTTTCGCCAGGGCTATCTCATTACCGAGCGCAGCGAAACCATGCTGCTGCGAGACCCTTACACCAACAAGCCGTTTGTGAATTTTTACGCAACCAAACGCGTTGGCGGCACGGTGAGCAATTCTGAAGCCATCAAGCTGATGAAATTCTCCGTCTCCTGATCCGGCGGGGCACAAGCTGGCGGGCGGGGGTGACCCCTGCCCGCCACGGCGTTTCATCAGGAGAAATATTATGACTATGGATGCTGAAGGGTTGGGCATATTGGCGCTGGGCAACGCCGACAGGGCCGCCGCCATCGCTGCGATCAACGCCTATTTGCGGATCGAACACGGCGCAGAAGACACGCTCATCGCCGGGCTTGGTGAGACCGCGCTGGGGCTGGCGGAGCAATTTATCGGCGCGGTGCTCGTGGTGCGCACCATCACCCTGGTTTTGCCCGCGGTGGCGGGGTGGCAGCGCCTGCCCGTGGCGCCGGTGCGGTCGATCACCGGGGTTTCCGCTTTGGCAAGCGATGGCAGCGTGGCCGCCTTGCCGCTTGCCGATTATGCGGTGGATATTGCCGCCGACGGCACCGGCTGGGTACGGCTGATCGACGCTGGCGGCGCGCGCGCGGTGCAGGTGGCGTGCACCGCCGGTGTGGCGGGCGATTGGGCAAGCCTTGCCCCGCCCATCCGCCAGGGCGTGGTGCTGCTGGCGGGCTATTTGTTCCGCGAGCGCGATGCTACAGGGACAACGCCTGCCGAAGTTGCCGCGCTGTGGCGGCCTTTTCGCCGGCTCGCGCTGGCCGAAATGGGGCCCGGCGCATGATGCGCGCGCAAAGCCGGGCGCAGGCGGCGGCCGATGCCCGTGTGCAGCGCCGCATCGAGGCCGGGCGCGACCGGCTGGCCGAGATTTTCCCCAACATTGCAGTAACAGCGGAGCCCGGCGCCATTGTGCTCACCGGCCGCGCGCTGTTGCAGCGGCTGACGAACGACGCGCGGCTGCGCTGGATAAAGGGGCTGCTGCAATGAGCGCGCAACAACTTCTTCACGACGCGCTTTTGGCCGCGCTGTCGGCGGCGCCCGCTGTCGGCGGGGCGCTCAACGGCGTTTATGCCGGCCCGCCGGCAAAGGCGACCGCACCCTATGCCGAGCTTGGCGACATGATCATGACCGACTGGAGCACCAAGGACGCCGGGGGCCGTGAGCTGGTGAGCGCGGTCATCATCCGCGACCGGGCCGAAACGCCGGTGCGTGCGCAGCTTCTGGCCGATGCGACAGATACCGTCGTTCAGGGCCTGCCGCGTGTGCTGGGCGCGTGGCGCATTGCCAGCCTGGTGCTGGTGCGCAGCCGGGTGCTGCGAACAAACGCCGGCGGCTGGACCGCCATCATCGAGCACCGGGTGCGGATGCTCCACCAAGGATCACAGGAGGCATAATATGGCTGCGGAAAAAGGAAGCGCGTTTTTGTTGAAAGTGGGCAATGGCGCGGTGCCGCTTGCCTTTGCCACCATGGCGGGGCTGCGCACAACGCAGCTTTCCATCAATGGCGAGGCGGTGGCGATCACCTCGAAAAATTCGGGCGGGTGGCGCGAATTGCTTTCGGGCGCGGGGGTGCGCTCTGTCAATGTGTCGGGCGCGGGCGTGTTTACCGGATCGGCAGCGGAAGGGCGGATCAAGTCGAGCGCGCTTGCAGGCACTATCGACGATTATCAACTCAGCTTTGAAAGCGGCGAGACGATGACGGGGCGCTTCCTCGTTACAAGGCTTGATTATGCCGGAGATTATAATGGCGAGCGCAGCTACACGCTAACGCTGGAAAGCTCCGGCCCTGTGGTGAGCGCGTAATGGCGGACCCCATAATCGCCAACGCCGCGCGCGGCGAGGCCGCGGTGCGCGCAGGCGGCGCGGTGCTGAAGCTGCGGCCAAGTTTTCAGGCGCTGGTGGCGGCCGAAGACGAGCTTGGCCCGTTGTTCGCGCTGGTTGAGCGTGCAGCGCAAGGGCAGTTGCGGCTGGCAGAAATGGTCGCGCTGTTCTGGCACTGTCTGGCCGAGCCGCCCGAAGGCTTGACGCGCGACCGGCTGGGCGAGGCGGTGGCCGATGCTGGTCTTTCGGCCGCAACGCCTGCGCTGCGCGTGCTGCTCAGCCAAATTCTCGCCGGGCAATAGCGGTGGAGCCGCCCGCTGGCACACCGCAAGAATTTACCCGCGCCGCCGCCCGGCTGGCGGGCCTTGCAGGGGCGATGTTCGGCTGGATGCCCGACATATTCTGGCGGGCAACGCCGGCCGAGCTTGCTGCCCTTGTCGGCGCGGCTGTGGGCGAGGGCGGTGCCGCCCCGCCTGATGCACAAACAATAGCCAAATTGATGGAGTGTTTTCCCGATGGATGAGGAAATCGACCGGCTGGTGGTGAGCGTGCGCGCCGACACGCGCGGTTTTGCTCGCGATATTGCTGAAATTCGCGCCTCGCTCGACGGCCCGCTGGCAGGTGCGGCAGCAGCAGCGGGGCGGGGGATTGAAAATGCGCTGCTGGGTGCTGTGCGCACCGGTAAGTTTAGCTTTGATGATTTGAGAAAAACCGCGCTTTCTGTGCTGTCGGAAATCGCGTCCACAGCGATCCGTACCGGCTTTGACGTGCTGGCCGGCGGCGATGGCAGTGGCGGCGGTGGCGGGCTGGGCGGTTTGCTCTCGCGCTTGTTTGGCGGCGCGCCGGGCCGCGCGACGGGTGGCCCGGTGTCCCCCGGCCGGGCCTATGTGGTGGGTGAGCGCGGGCCGGAACTTTTTGTGCCAACCACAAGCGGCCAGATTGCAACAACTGCGCCCGGCGGCGGGCGCGATGTGCGCGTGGCGATCAGCATTAATGCAAACGGGGGCGAGGGCGCCCGCGCGCTTGCCCAATCGAGCCGGCAAGTGGCGCGCGCGGTGAAAGCGGCAATCGACGGGGTGCAGGGCTGATGGGCTACTGGCTGGCAACCCGGCGTGCGGGGCAGGAGGCAAGCACCATCTCGCGCTTTGACCCGCGTTTTTGGACGGTGAATTTCCCCCGGCCAATGATGGCAGCGGTGGTGAACACCGCGCCCGACGCGCTGCGCGTCGACTTGGTGTTTTACCGAAAGGATGATCTGGCCGGGCTGATCTGGGATGCCGAGGACCGGGTCGACCATCCGCTCCTTGCCTATGCCACGTCGCGCGATTTTCGGGCGTGCCGGCTGCGTTTTCACTGGCGCTCTTTTGGGGTGAAGCCGCTCGACGCTGTGAACGGCCCGACGCTGACGATTGAGGGGCGCGACGAAAACGGGCAGCCGCGCGCCTGGTATGTGCGGCTGTGGAACTATGCCACCGGCACGCCCGAAAACGCCGATATCGCGATTGATTTTGCACAGGTGGACGGCGGCTTTGTGTTGCCGGGTGAGGCCGATCCGGTTTGGGCAGGAGATGTCGATCGGATGTTCGTCTCGCTGGTATCAAAAGATTATTCCGGCACCGATGCGCTGTTGCCCGCGCCCGAAGAGGCCTGGGCCGAGCTAAGCGCTATGCGGAGTGAAGGGCCCGGCGCCGTGCTCGACATTGGCGATGCAGTGGTGCCCGAACATGGCCTGCAAATCGCCACCGGCTATGACGACAGCTACAATATTACACCCGCCCGAATGCTGCGCAATGCGCTGCAACTGGGCTATCGCGGCGCGATCAACCATTATGTCGGCATGAGCCATTATCTGCGGCTGGAGGCAAGTGGCGGCGGGCTTTATGCAAGCCTGGCGGGTGGTGTGCTGAACGCCCCGTGCGCTGCCTGGCACCGTGATTTTGCCGCGCGCGCGCGCGCTCTTGGCTTCGATATCATCTGGTCGCTCAGCTATGAGCTGTTCGATGCTCATACATGGGAGGACTGGAAGCAGCGCGCGGCCGATGGCTCCCCCGCGCTCACCGGCTATGTGCCGCCATCGACCCTGCTCTCGCCCGCCTATGCCGGGGCAATGGCTTATTTGCAGCAGGTGGCGCAGGCATTTGTCGGCATTGCGGCAGCAGCGGGCCTGGCGCTAAAATTTCAGGTGGGCGAGCCGTGGTGGTGGGTGAGGAGCGATGGCCAGCCCTGTTTGTATGACGACGCAGCAAGGGTGGCACTGGGCGGCAATCCGCTGGTGATTGGCGATGTGCGCGGGGCAAAATCTCCAGCGGAAATCGCGCAAATGGAGGCAGCCGGTGCGCTGCTGGCCCAATCAACTGCGGCTCTGGTGGCCGCGGTGCGAGCGGCTGCGCCCGGCTGCGAGACGCATCTGCTCGCCTATTTGCCCAGCGTTCTCGATATCAACGCCCCCCATGTCCAGCGGATGAACCTGCCGCTCGGTTGGGCAGCCCCTGCCTTCGACGTGCTGCAACTGGAGGATTATGACTGGGTGGTGGCAGGCGACACCGGCTCAACCGATCGCGGTGTGGCGCAGGCCACGGCTCGGCTCGGCTATGATGCGCGCGCGCAACATTATCTGTCAGGCTTTGTACTTCGCGCCGAACAGGCCGCAGCTTCATGGCGGTTCATCGATGCCGCAGCCCAGGCGGCGCGTGCGCGCGGTGTTGCGCGCAGCTTTGTTTGGGCGCTGCCGCAGGTGCTGCGCGACGGCTATGTTCATTTTGATGGAAAGGATGATGGCGTGCAAGCCTTTGACGATGTGTTGTTTCCTCTGGCTTTGGGCCGCGAGGCGGAGGTGGCGCCCGAATTTTCAACCGCCATCATAACGAGCGCGGGCGGGCACGAGGCGCGCAACGCCAACTGGTCAAGCGGGCGGACAAGCTATGATGTTGGCCCCGGCGTGCGGGCGCAGGAGGATATTGCCACGCTGCTTGCTTTTTTTCGCGCGCGCCTGGGGCCTGCGCGCGGGTTTCGCCTTCGCGATCCGTTCGATTATTCATCAGGCGCACAAGTGCCTGCCGCGACCGATCAACCGCTGGGCGTGGGAGACGGCATTACCGCGCGCTTTGCGCTGGCGAAATATTATGGCGACACCGCCCGCCGCATCACCCGCCCGGTGGCTGGCAGCGTGAGCGTGGCGATAAATGGTGCGGCAACCGCTGCCTTTTCGCTCGCGCCCGGTGGCTATGTGGTGTTCGACACAGCGCCGCTTGCGGGCGCTGTGCTGACAGCGGGGTTCCTGTTTGACGTTGCGGTGCGCTTTGCCGAGGATCGGCTGACGGTGAGCCGCGCGACTTTCCTGGCTGGCGCTGCACCTTCGGTTCCGCTGGTCGAGCTGCGCGAGGAGGCAGTGGCATGAGCTTTCTGGATGGCGATCTGACGACGATTGCCCTGTGCTGGCGCATTGAACGGCGCGACGGGGTGGCGATTGGCCTGACAGACCATGACCGCGACCTGATGATCGACGGCGTGCTCCACCGCGCAGCCCCCGGCATGACGCCGTCCGCCATCAAGCGCAGCGACGGGCTCGATGCCGACACGATGGACGTGTCGGGCGCATTGACGAGTATGGCGATTACGGAAAGCGACCTGCTTGCCGGGCGGTGGAACGGCGCGCGGGTGTTGTTGTTCGCGGTGGACTGGACTGCGGCCGAGGCGGCGCGGGTGCCGCTTGGGGAGGGAACGATTGGCGCGGTTGACACGCAGGACGATCAATTCACAGCCGAGCTGCGCGGGGCGAGCGCGGCGTTTGACCAACCGGTGGTGGAGGAAACCTCGCCCGAGTGCCGCGCAGAATTTGGCGATGCGCGCTGCCGCGTGCCGCTGGCCGGGCGGCGCAGGCTGGCGCGGGTGGCAGCGACGGCTGGTCAGACAGTGACGCTTGATCAGGCAGAGCCGGGCGATAACGCCTATGGCCTTGGGCTGGCCCGCTGGCTAAGCGGGGAAAATAGCGGGTTGCAAAGCGCCATTGCCTCGTCTGCCGGGGCCATGATCACACTGCGCCATGCCCCGCCTGGCATTGTTGTGCCGGGAACGCTGGTTGAACTGGTTGAGGGTTGCGACAAAAGCATCGCCACCTGTGCGGATCGTTTTGCCAATGCCGCCAATTTTCGCGGTGAACCCTATTTGCCCGGCATCGATCTGCTGACGCGCTACCCCGGCGCATGAGTACAGCGCAAGAGCGCATTGTCTTGGCCGCGCGAGCAGCGCTTGGTGTGCGGTTTCGGCTGCATGGGCGTGATATGGCCCATGGTTTTGATTGCGTGGGGCTGGTCGCGCATGCGCTGCGCGCTGGCGGCTTTTGTGGCGCGGTGCCGAGTGGTTATGCCTTGCGCGGCGGCGATGCGGCAAAAATGGCGGCGCATTTATCGGCGGCCGGGCTGGTCCCGGCGCGCATGGCGCGAGCGGGCGATGTGGTGCTGTTTGCCACAGGCCCTGCGCAGTTTCACCTCGCCATCGATACAGGTGGCAGCATCATTCATGCCGATGCGGTGTTGCGCCGCGTGGTTGAGCGGCCCGGCAGCGGCGCCTGGCCGATAATCGGGCGCTGGCAGCCCCTGACAGACGCCGATTTTTAAGGAATAGACCATGGCAAGTTTGATACTGACGGCGGTGGGCAGCGCCATTGCCGGGCCGATTGGCGGGGCGATTGGCGCTATTGCCGGGCAGGCGGTTGATCAGCGGTTTTTGTTCAAACCCAAGGGGCGCCAGGGGCCAAGGCTTACCGAACTGGCGGTGCAAACCTCGTCTTATGGTGCGCCAATCCCAAAATTATTCGGCACGCTGCGCGTGGCGGGCACGGTTATCTGGTCAACCGATCTTATCGAATCAAGAACCAAAAATGGCGGCGCCAAGGGGCAGCCAAGCGTAACCACCTATAGCTATTCGGCATCGTTTGCGGTGCTGCTGTCTGCCAGGAAGATTCGCGGCGTTCGGCGGATCTGGGCGGATGGCAAATTGCTGCGGGGCGCGGCGGGCGATTTCAAGACTGCGACCGATTTTCGCCTGCATCTGGGCGAGGAGGAACAGGCAGCCGACCCGATGATTGTGGCGGCAGAAGGCGCGGCACGCGCGCCTGCGCACCGTGGCTATGCCTATGCTGTGTTCGAAAATTTTCAACTGGCCGATTATGGCAACCGCCTGCCCTCGCTGACTTTTGAGGTGGAGGCAGATGCAGCCCCGGTAGCGGTGGGTGCCATTGCGCATGAGGTTTCCAACGGGCTGGTCGATGGCTCCGAGGCGGCGCTGCCACTGCCCGGTTTTTCCGCCTATGGCGACAGCGTTCGCGGCGTGCTTGAAACGCTGGCCGAGGTGGGCGGTGCCTGGTTTTCGCCAACAGGGGCAGGCGTGGCGATGCGCACTGGCAGCGGCGAGGCGCGTCTGGTTGCAGATGGCGGCTATGCGGGCGCGCGCGGCCGCCGGGTGCGCCGTTCGCGCATGATTGCCGCGATTGAAACCGTGCCGCAAACGGTGACAGTGGGCCATTATGACCCGGCGCGCGATTATCAGGCCGGGTTGCAGCGCGCCCGGCGGCCGGGGGCGGGCACACGCACCGAGCGGCTCGATATTCCCGCAGCTCTTGATGGCGCCATGGCCAAGGCGGTTGCCGAGCAGGCGCTGGTCCGCGCCGAGGCCGCGCGCGAGCGGCGCAGCGTTGCGCTTTCCTGGAGCTCGCTTGCTCTTGCGCCGGGCGATGTGGTTGCGTTGGCGGGAGAAGCCGGGCGCTGGCGGGCAAGCGGCTGGTCGCTGGAGGCGATGGTGCTCTCGCTTGATCTGGTTCGGCTGGGTGCCGGGGCGGCGAGCATGGCGGCGACTTCTGGCAGGGTTTTGCCAGCACCTGATCTTCTCCATGGGCCAACGCTGGTTGTAGCAGCAGAACTGCTCCCGCTTGACGATGGCATTTTGCCGGCCCCGCGGCTGCTTGTTTTGGCAGCCGGCAGCGAGCCGGGCTGGCGCAGGGCGGCGTTGCTCTACAGCGTTGACGGCGGCGCAAGCTATGCGGCAGCCGGGCCAACAGCAAGCCCGGCTGTGCTGGGCGAGGTGACACGTGGCGCCGGGCAGGCGGGTGCAGCGCTGCGCGATCTTGTCAACACTGTTGAGGTAACGCTGGCGCATCAGGCCATGGCGCTCGCCGATGCCGATGATGCCGGGCTGGATCAGGGGCGCAACCTTGCCCTGATCGGCGATGAGCTGGTGCAGTTTGGTATTGCGGATCAAACCGGCCCTCGCACCTGGCGGATCAGCCGGTTGTTGCGGGCAAGGCGGGGCAGCGCGCCGGGGCCGCTTGCGGCTGGCGCGCGGTTTGTGTTGATTGACCGTGATACGCTGGTGCCTATCGATGTGCCGCTATCGGCGCTTGGCAGCGCTGTATCAGTGCTGGCCTCAGGTGTGGGAGACACAGCCGGCCCCGCTCAGGCGGTTACGCTGGTTTCTGGCGCATCTGTCCGGCCGCCTTCGCCTGTGCATCTGCGGGTTGAGAATGCCGGGGCGGATGCTGTCATGCTGCGCTGGGCGCGGCGAAGCAGGGCTGGGTGGCGCTGGATCGACGGTGCCGATACGCCGCTGGTTGAAGAGCGCGAGTCCTACCGTGTGTCGCTGATCGGCGGTGCAAGTGCCGATAGTAACGTTGAAACATCTGCGCCCATGCTGGCCCTTTCGGCACAAGCCCTTGCCGGGCGCACTGCCATCGAGGTTCGCCAGTGCGGGGCAAATGGCGAGTCGCTGCCTGCCCGGCATTTGCTGTAAATTTGTACAAACAGGAGCATATCAATGAGCGATGAAACCAGCGCGCGGCTGCAACTGCCCCATTTGCAGCCAGGGCAGGCGCAAAAAGAACTGTACCACAACGAGGCGCTTGCGCTGCTGGACATTGCGGTTCAGGCGGTGGTCCTGGCCGTTGGACAAAATGCGCCGCCCCCGTCTGCGGCACTGGGAGAGGCGTGGATTGTCGGCACCGCGCCGACGGACGGCTGGGCCGGCATGGGTGGCGCTATTGCCGGGCGGACATCTGGCGGCTGGCGGTTTGTCGCGCCGTTTGAAGGGCTGGCCGTATGGAGCAGGGCCGATAGCGCGCTTGCTCGCTATGCAAATGGCGCCTGGGTAGTGGGCAGGGTGCAGGGCAAAGCGCTGATTATCGATGGCGACCAGCTTGTCGGCGCGCGCCAGGCCGCCATCGGTTCGCCACAGGGAGGGGCCGTGGTCGACGCGGAATGCCGAACGGCTCTGACCAGCATTTTGAATGCGATGAGAGCCCATGGCCTGATCGCGCCATAAGCTCCCTCCCATCGTTAATTGTTGCCTAATAGCCACAGCGCGCGGGATTTGTCGACTTGCGCCGCATCGCGCCATTGAGTAGGGAGAGAACGTTGTCCTTGGGACACCTATGAAAGGGGATTATGATGCGGAAGCTTGCCATTACTTTGGCGCTGGCCTCTACCGTACTCGCCACGCCCGCCCTCGCCCGCGACAAGTCGTGGTATGTTGGCGTCGATGGCGGTGTGGTGCTGGTTGAAGATATTCGGTACGACATTGGTACGGCCACCAACGCCGCTACGTCCAACAATCGCGCTGGCTTTGATGTCGATGGCAATATCGGCTATGATTTTGGCCCGTTCCGCGTGGAAGCCGAGGTCGGTTATCGCCGGGCGCATATCAACAATTACACCTCGACGCTGAGCACGCCGCAGCGCGTTGGCACTGGCTTGGTTGATATTCCTGCGGGCAGCTATGGCGCGCGCGGTGTCAATTCGGCGCTTAGCTTCATGCTGAACGGCTTGCTGGATTTTGGCGATGACGACAGCGTTCAGGGTTTTGTCGGCGGCGGTGTGGGCATTGCCCGCGTTCGCGCGCAGGACCGGATCAATGAAAACGGCTCGTTCCTGAACGATACCGACACAGTGTTTGCCTATCAGGCTCTTGCCGGTGTCCGTGCGCCGGTCACTTCGCATATTGATGCGTCGGTTAAGTACCGCTTCTTCACGGCGCCTAACGGCAATTTTGTCGATCTGCGCGGGCGCAATTTCAACGGCACCTATCGGTCGCACAGCCTGCTTGCTGGTTTGACCTATAATTTTGGCGCACCTGCGGCTCCGCCGCCGCCTCCTCCGCCGCCGCCTCCTCCGCCCCCACCCCCTCCGCCGCCGCCGGAAACGCCTCCGCCTCCTCCGCCGCCTGCGGTTGAGTGCACACCGGGTCCGTTCATCGTGTTCTTTGAATTCGATAAGTCGGATATCACCCCGGATGCAGCGGGCATTCTCGACAACGCCATTGCAGCTTACGCAAATTGCGGCAACGCGCGGGTCATGCTTGCTGGTCACGCTGACCGGTCGGGTGCGGCCAAGTATAACGTTGCCCTGTCACAGCGTCGCGCTGACGCGGTGAAGGCATATATGTCGGCTCATGCCATTCCCGAAGGCGTCATCTCGACAGAAGCCTTTGGTGAAGGTCAGCCGCGGGTTCAAACTGCAGATGGTGTGCGCGAAGTGCAGAACCGTCGTGTGGAAATCAACTATGGGCCTGGCTCGGGTAACTAATCCGGCTAAGTCTGAGCTTTGAAAAAGGGGTCGGCTCGCGCTGACCCCTTTTTTGCGTCAAAGCCAATCGTCTGCATTTGGGCGGTTGACGGTAGCTTTGGGGCGGCTAGGCACTATCTCTTGGGTGGCAGGATGTTGCCTGACCATGAGTGTTTGCAGTGAGGAAAAGCCATGCGCATTACGATGATCGGATCAGGATATGTTGGCCTGGTGTCGGGCGCGTGTTTTTCCGATTTTGGCCATGATGTTATTTGCGTCGATAAGGATGCGAGCAAAATTACCGCGCTTGAAGCTGGCCGGATGCCAATCTACGAGCCGGGTCTTGAGGCGCTCGTTGCGGCCAATGTGTCAGCCGGCCGGCTGCATTTTACGACCGATCTCGCAGCGGCTGTGGCAGATGCCGATGCGGTGTTTATCGCGGTGGGCACACCCTCACGCCGGGGGGACGGCCATGCTGACCTAACCTATGTTTTTGAAGCAGCACGAGAAATTGCCGGCGCCATCAAAGGTCCGACAGTGGTAGTGACCAAATCCACCGTGCCGGTTGGTACGGGAGACCGTGTGGAGGAAATTTTTCAGCAAGTGCGCCCCGATGTCGATGTGGCCGTTGTCTCCAACCCAGAATTTTTGCGCGAGGGCGCAGCGATCGGCGACTTCAAGCGCCCCGACAGAATTGTTATTGGCACCGAAGATGAACGCGCGCGAGGGGTGATGCGCGATGTGTACCGGCCGCTTTATCTTAACGAAAGCCCGATATTGTTTACCGGCCGCCGCACGGCGGAGTTGATCAAATATGCCGCCAACGCATTTCTCGCGACCAAGATCACCTTCATCAACGAAATTTCCGACCTGTGCGAGGCAACGGGCGCCAATGTGCAGGAAGTGTCGCGCGGTATTGGCCTTGATAACCGGATTGGGGCAAAATTCTTGCATGCCGGGCCGGGCTATGGCGGCTCGTGCTTTCCCAAAGATACGCTTGCACTGCTCAAAACGGCGGAAGACTTTGAAACGCCGCTGCGCATCGTCGAGGCGGTGGTGCAGGTGAACGACAGCCGCAAGCGTGCGATGGGCCGCAAGGTAATTCAGGCGCTTGGCGGCGATGCACGCGGCAAGGTGGTGGGGATTTTGGGGCTGACGTTCAAGCCTAATACCGACGACATGCGTGACGCGCCGAGCCTGGCGATTGTGCAAAGCTTGCTGGACGCCGGCGCCACCGTGCGGGCTTATGACCCCGAAGGCATGGCGATGGCCAAGGTGCTAATGCCCGAAATCACCTATTGCAATGATGCCTATGAGGCAGCGGCAGGCGCCGATGTGGTGGCGATTGTAACGGAGTGGGACGCGTTTCGCGCGCTTGACCTAAAGCGGCTGGCCGCAGCAATGGCAAAGCCGGTGCTCGTCGATTTGCGTAATGTTTATAGCCCGGCAGATATGCGCCGTGCCGGTTTTGTCTATACCTCTATCGGGCGTTGATCGGCCAGTGCTGTGGCCAGCCAATCTGGGCGCAGCGCGTCGCCAAGTGCCTCGACCCGGCGTAATTCGACCATCAGGCCAAGCTTGAAATAATGGGCTCGGGTCCGCTCGCCCGCAAGCGCCAGCGGCGCCACCACCAGCCGCCGGTTGACCTTTGCCCGGTGATGCATACGGGCGGTATTCTCCTGCCCGACATAGCACCCTTTGGTAAAGCTCACTCCGTTTAGTTCACGCGCATTGCATTCAAGCCACAGCGTGTCGCCCTCGCCAAGTTCGGCAACCCCCTCGCACACGCCGTGGCAAAGCCGGTGCTCTGTCCAGCCGGTTGCGGGGGTGCCGCGCGGCCCGATCCAGCGATGACCAAGGGCTGCAAGTCGTGGATCCAAGCAAGCATTCAAATTACCCTGTGACCAATGCACGCTCGCCTCTTGCACCTGATCTATCGTAATCGCCCGGCGCAGCCGATAGATTGACAGGCGTTTGGCCAATGCCTCGGCGCGCGCGCCCTCGCAGTCGATAAGCACTGCGTCGCCATCATCCCACAAAATAAAATCGAACAACGCCTTGCCCTGCGGCGTCAGCAGCGCTGCATAGAGCGGCGTTTGCGGCCCCAGCGCGCCCATGTCTTGCGTCACCAGCCCTTGCAGAAAGCCGCGAACATCATCCCCTGCTATCCGCAGCACGGCCCGGTCGGCGAGCATGGTTCCAAGGCTGGTTTGTGTCATGGCTTCGAGTTAGGGTGTCCATGCGCGTTGCGAAAGGGCCGTTTGATGTATTTCGATCTTAAACTAACGGGTGGTGTGGTGCATACGCCGGCAGGCCCGGTGCGCGCAGATGTTGGTGTAAACGGCGGGCGGATCAGCGCCATCGGCCTTGGAGGAGATGCCGCCGAGACGATTGATTGCTCAGGGCTTGATATTCTGCCCGGCGTTATCGACACGCAAGTGCATTTTCGCGAACCCGGCCTTGAGCATAAGGAAGATCTTGAAAGCGGCAGCCGGGCCGCCGTGCTTGGTGGGGTGACGGCGGTGTTCGAAATGCCGAACACGAAACCCAATACCGATAGTGCCGAGGCAGTGGCCGACAAGCTGGCCCGCGCGCGCCACCGCATGTGGTGCGACCATGCTTTTTACGTGGGTGCAACGAGCCATAATGCGGCAGACTTGGCAGAGCTGGAGCGTCTGCCCGGCACGGCGGGGGTGAAGATTTTCATGGGCGCCTCAACCGGTGATTTGCTGGTTGCCGATGATGGCGCACTAGCTGCTGTGCTGGCGTCTGGGCGCCGCCGCGTAGCTATCCATGCTGAAGATGAAGCGCGGATGCAGGCGCGCCTGGGCGAGCGCATATCGGGCAACCCTTCCTCCCACCCGGTCTGGCGAGATGATGAAAGCGCCATGCTTGCGACACGGCGCATCCTCGCGCTGGCACAGGCCGCCCGGCGGCGGATCCACGTGCTCCACGTAACAACGCCCGACGAGCTTGCGCTGCTCGCCCAGCACAAGGGTATCGCCACGTGTGAACTGACACCGCAGCACCTTACGCTCGCTGGCGAGGAGGCCTATCCCGTGCTCGGAAGCCATGCGCAGATGAACCCGCCCATTCGATCGGCTGCGCACCGGGACGGCTTGTGGCATTGGCTGAACCAGGGCGTGGCTGATGTCATCGGCTCCGACCATGCACCGCACACCATTGAGGAAAAGGCCAAAGCCTATCCAGATTCTCCCAGCGGCATGCCCGGTGTGCAGACTTTGCTGCCGTTAATGCTCGACCATGTGGCGCAGGGGCGCACAAGCTTGCAGCGCGTTATCGACATGACAAGCGCCGGCCCGCAGCGTGTGTTTGGCATTGCTGGCAAGGGGCGGATTGTGGCGGGCTATGATGCCGATTTCACCATTGTCGACCTCAAAGCGCGCTGGACGATTGAGCAAAGCTGGCTGGCCTCGCGCTGTGGCTGGTCGCCTTTTACCGGCCGCAGGCTGACCGGCCAGCCTATCGGCACAATCATTCGCGGCCAGCGGGTGGCGTGGGAGGGCGCGCTGGCCAGTGCCGCGCATGGCGAGCCTATCCGTTTTGAAAGCGTTGATTATGGCTGATGGTGAACGGCGCGGGGTTAAAATGGCAGCCAGCGCGCCTTTTTGCTGAACTTCATATAACCAACATTCACCCCTGCACGCAGCCCAACGCCAAGCCGCACGGGGATGAGCACAATGTTGCCCCGCCGCAAATAGGTGGCGGAAAACCCGCCGACAAAATATAAATGCCCCTCGCCTTCGGGGTAGCGGCGATAAATATCCTCCGAATCATAGAGGTTATAGGCAAGCACGAACACCTTTGCCGCGCTGCCGCCCAAATCAAAACCGACCGAGGGCCCCGTCCAATATACCGGCCTGTCGCCCTCGATTTTGTGTGACATGATGCCTGAGCCATAGCGCAGACCGATGACCACCGCGCCCGATGCCTCGCGCCCGGCAATATAGGCATTCGGCTCGCCTTGATCGCGCAGAATCTTTTCCAATATCCCCGCCAACCCTTCTGCGCCCTTGCCAAAAACCCCCTCGGCGGCGCTTAGCAGATCTTTGCGCTTATAGGTGGCCGCCGCCGCCGAGGTCTCAGTGGGCGTGCCTGCCCCGGTTGGCGGTGTCTGTGTGCTGGTTGCGGCTTGAGGTTCGGCCTGCACCGGGTCGCCAAACCGGGCATCGTCCTGCGCGGGCGCTGTGCGTTGTTGCGGCGTTGCGGTCTGGCTGTGCGTCAGATCGCTGTCGATGGCGCTGTTGGGGTCCACCGTGCGCACCTGCGAAGTGGCAGGCCCGGCGCCGATGGCCAGCATTGCGGCAGCGAGAACGGATATGATGTGCCGCATCGCGGTAACCCCTTTGGAATAATATTTGGGACCGATAGATAGCGGCCCTCACGCAGAGCACGCAATGCGCAGGCGGCAACCTGAGTCGAATTTACGCCCGGTTGCAGCAACGCGCCTGTTGATTGGCAAGGAAGCCTTGGCTATAGCCCCCCCTTGCTGCCAGCCGGAGACGTGGGTGAGTGGCTGAAACCAGCGGTTTGCTAAACCGCCGTACCGGGTTTACTGGTACCGAGGGTTCGAATCCCTCCGTCTCCGCCAATTGCCTTCCTAAATAGCTGAAAAGAAACAGAAATTTGGGAATGGCATTTGCCGTCCCACACTTTGCCCCACACGAAACGGGCGATAGGGAAGGCATGATTCTCGGTGATCGCTACGTTGATAGCGGTCGCGAAAAATTCGTCGTTAAGATACGTTCACGCTTCGGCCAGTGCGATGGCGGGAGACGATGAAGCTATATCGGCAACGGGAATGGAAGGCGTATTGCGCCGAACAAATTAAGCTGCACGGCGGCGTTTGCGCCCATTGCCTTCGCGGTTCCCCGGAAGTCGTTCTTCAGGTCCACCATCGGAACTACGTCAAAGGCCGGATGCCTTGGGAATACCCCTACGACGAATGCGACGTGCTTTGCCGGGGATGCCACGCCAAGGAACACGGCATTATCAAGCCGTCAAACGATTGGGAGTTGATCGGCCAAGACGACCTTGGCGGCTTGAATGGCGAATGTGAGCATTGCGGAACGGAACTACGTTATACCCATATGGTCACGCATCCGAATTGGGGCGTGATGATTGTCGGCGCGGTATGCTGCGACAAACTAACCGAATCGACCATCGGCAGCGAAGGCCACGTTGACTTTCTAAACTACGTGAACCGCCGCAAGACCTTCATCAAATCGCCGAAATGGGACGTTGCACCGGACGGCGTTAGGTCCATCGAACGCGCGAGCATCGCGATTGAGATTGTCCCGACCGACGACGGGAAGTTCCGTTTCAACTTGGACGACGTGAAAGGCAAGGCCGACCATGCGACGCTGCTAGATGCCCAAATCAGCGTTTTTGACTACGTCGAAAGCGGGAAGGCAGCGGAATATCTGGCGGAACGACTAAGAAAGATCGCCGAACGCAATGCGGCCAAGGCCAACCCGACCGCTCCAAGTTTCGTCGGTACATAACAAGAACGTCTTGAAGGCGGCGGTTCACGCGCTAAGGTTCGTTCATGAAACGGCTTATCAACATTGCTGGCACTTTGTTCCTTGCGCTGATTGGCGCGGTCGGCGGCGCGATGCTGACTACGAATTACGCGACGATGCGGACCAACGGGGCAAGCTACCTACCGGCGTTGCAAGGCGGGCTTGGCTCCCTGTGGCATGGATTTATTGCCATCGTATCTTCGCTGTGGTTTCTTGTGCCGCTTGGAGCAATAATCCTAATATTCGTGACAGTGCGGCTAACGCTACGAGCGACGCGCCCGAAGAAAGACCCATTCATCGCTATAGGGCATCGGATGAATGCGTTCGTCAACGCGGCCCATCACGACCAAAAATTCAGGGATTTGACGTCGGTATATCACGACACAATGCGTATTTGCCGCGAAATGGAAGCGTTTGTCGTTGAAATTCAGATGAACGGCATTCCTGTTCCGTCGCATCAATCCAATAGCGCCGAAGATTGGATTGATTTGTGCTGCGAATATTTCACGGCTGTTGGCCCCTATCTTCGTAATGGCAATTCGACCTACGCCCTTGGTGTTGCCCAAGGCTTCGCCGACAGGTATCCAAGGCGCGGATAAAAGGCTTAAGGAACGCGACGATGTATGAAGTTTTCGACAGCTATTTGAATGTTGATACGTGGCATACCAATCACGATTTTGACGAACAACGTTTCTTTCGTTCACTTGGGAAAGTCGTCCGCGACGACGATTTTAGCCCCGACGAAATGGGAAGCTATATGCTTTCGGCTAAGGGGGTGAACCGCGACAATGAAGACGACGCTTACTTCGTCAACACCATCGACCGCCGCGTTCTTCAAGCGTGGGCGATCCGCGACTTCCTGAAGCTTGGCGTATAAGGCGATTGGCGGATATTCCGTCCGCCATTCTTGACGTTAAACGACTGAAAATACGTCGTTAAGTCCGGCGCTTTGACGCCACCCCACACGCTGTCCAACATTTCGTGGAAAAGCCCGGCCCAACGCTGGCACCTACGCTGAACCGGGCTTCCTAGGCGCGCGTGAAGGAAAGGGGAAACGCGCGCTAACTTGTGGGGATGAAGGGAAGGCGATGGCCGATGGCGACCCGCTCTTTCCGGCTGAAGCGCCAGACAGGCACCGCCAGCACCGCATAGGCCGTCAAATCGACGCCGGGGGGCATCTGCGCTGCGATTTGGTCGGCAATGGGCGTGTCGGGGCAGGACAGGCCCACGATGATGCACAGGCGGTCGTGCCAGCCGTCTTCAGCCCGCCACGGCGACATGTGGGCCTTGGCCGCGTCTTCCATCTTGCCGACGACGTGCGCCAGCCGTTCGAAGGCCCGGCCCTGTCCCGCTGGAAGCGACAAGTCCGCGTCGTCGGGCAGGGTCAAGCCCTCGCACTGATCGAAGGAAATCAGCAATGGAAGGCTATGTTCGTCAAACTCACCATCGAACGGTTCGGCGAAGTCGCACGGCAACAATTCGGCGTAGCGACCCTTCCTAACCATGTCGGCGTTCCCGTGGACAACCGGCTTAAGCAATCCCAAGAAACCGCGACGGGGCGCACGGCGTTTATGCCCACATGGGGAAAGGCGGGGTGCCGAACTTGCGTCCAACCATTGCGACAAGGCCGAAAGGCGTTCCCCGGCCAACGTCACGTCAACTTGACCCGCGTAGCGACCTTCGCAGCAATAGCCGGGGTGTGGAAATTCAGGCGGACCATTCCGACCATGCGCTTGTAGCGGGACGCTACGTCGCGAATATCTTCGGCCATCTGAAGCCCTGCCTGAATTTCTGGCTCGAATTTTTCGACGGCCTTTACGCGCCATTCTTGATGCTGGCGTTCGGGAATACCCAACAGCGGCGTGGGCATCTTGACCATCAACGTAGCAAGGTCGCGATGCTGCAACATCGTTTCGCGAATTGTGCCGTAGCCGCCTTCCTTGGCCACGTTATCGCGAACGAACCCAACCCATTTGTCGTATAGCCAATTGTTTTCGGGACGTAGCACGAAGCGTTCGGCCAAGGCGTCCGCCGCACTTTTGGCGTAGGCGTTCGCGTTGGCAGTAAGTTTCCGTTCGGCTTCTTCAAGCTTGGCCACGGTGCGGGCGGACACTTCGCCGCCGACCGCGTGACGTTCCGGTTCCGACCGCGTGGCGTCGCCGGTCAACGCCGTGATGGTTTCGGCACCACTGCGAAGGGCGCTATGTGCGCTGATAATCGCGCCGGAAACTTCAGTGTCGTGTTCGAACTGCGAAGGGTCGCCCAGCCATGCCTTCATTTGGCTGTCCCGCCCGGTCCCCTGCACTAAGGATACGGCGGCTTCGGTGTTCACCAGTGCGATGTTCGGTGCCATGTTCATTGTCTTTTTCCCTTCGTTCGGACTTGGCGTCGGCGATCAACCGGCGCTGTTGTTCGGCCCAAAATTGTTCCTGTTGTTCAAGGTTGGCTTCGTCGCACCGCATCGGAACGACGATGAAGGCGGACGGCGCACGGCCATAGCGTTCGACGTGCCGGGCAATGGCCGCGCCTAAGTCTTCGTCGTCGCATTCGATGACGTTGGGGACGACCGGCGCGTGTAGCGCTTCGAACTGTTCCAGTCGGCGGATGATGCTTGCGACGCTAACCACGGCTCAATGAAACCCGCGCTTTTCAAGATCGTCCAGGCGGGCGTTCATGGCTGCAAGGTCGCCGCCTTCGATGATCCGAACCAAAATCATCAATGCGTTGGCGTAGCGCGATAGGTCCGCCGTCTCGATTTCGCCTTGCAAGGTCCGGCGGATCAAGCGCGCCAATGCCCTTTGGGCGTCCCGCGTCGTCTCCAAAGGCAGGCGCACCACGGCCTTCTTCGCCGATGGGGTGTCGGCGGGCTTTCCCCAAGCATTCTGCGGCGTGGCGGGCTGTTCGGCGGTCTGCATTCGGCACCCAAGGGCATAGTTTGTGACGTTGGGTGCAGGGATAGCCAAAAATAGTGGATTAGGTCAAGTCAAGATGAAATATAGGATAACTACGTCGTAGTATTAGTTATTGTATCCGATGAACGTTACTTAGTCGAACGCGCTGTTCGTATATGTCTTCTGGTATGAACAACTTGTCTTCATTCATTCCAAGCCTACGCCATTCGCGACGAACTACGTTTAATGCCATGTCGCGATGCAAAGTCCCTACAGCTTGACGAACCAAGCCGCTCATTTGGATTTCAAACAACGCCGGTTTGCTTGCCATGAACTTCATAAATTGCATTTCCAGCAACGTGAGATAGTCGGGGAAATAGAACGACGTATGGTTCGCCAGTTGGAAGGCGCACTTGCCCACATGGGGCTTGAAGCGCGCCATGCCCCTTCCGATGCACTGACCAATGAAGCTTTCGGCGGCTAGGCGTTCTTCGTTCGGCAGATAGACCGACGCCCCGAAGTGATATTCGGCGCAACGTTCGATGTAGGCCAGTGTCAGCCATTGGTTCACGTCGTCGGCACGGCAACGACGGTTGGTGACGGCGCGTCGTTCTGTTTCGCTCAAGAGTTCGACCAACACGCGGTTGGCGACCGGATCGAAGTTCAGCTTCATTGCGTCGGTTCCTTCGTGAAAGTGTGGGGCAGCGTGTGGGACAGCAAATGCTACGTTCAAAAAGACGCTGTAATATGCGGCGTTCGATACGTTGATGGCGGAACCATGATCCGCCGTTGTGCCCACAGGTGGTTTTGAACTTCACCTTCGGACAGGCGGGACACCGGGACACCCCTATAGGGTTGTGTCCCGTCCCGTCCCGCTACTGGCATCGGGACTGTCCCGTGAATGTCCCGCTGTTGTCCCGCTGTCCCGCTTGGCTTTTAGGGCCGCTGCGATTGCACCATTTTGAGCGACGGCGTTCATGCCGCCCATGCGATAACGGTCGTTTTCCATGACCAATTGGCCGTCGCGAACCAAGTCCGACCGGGCGCGATTGAACGCTTTGCGCTTCGTGTCTTCGTTGTCGCTAGTCGAACTACGATAGAAAACCGGACGCCACGCATCGACGTGGATGCCGATGAAATTGCCATCGTCGTCAACGATGCCATGTTCGCCAGCGGCTTCGTGGAAGGACGCCATGCCCAAATGCTTATTGGGCGATAGCGGCTTGAATGTCCACTGTGGGATTGCAGCGTCATCCGGCACGACGACGCAACTTGTTATCGGGTCGCCGTCTTCGTCTTCGCCAAGGTCAACGATTCGAAGCTTGAAGCCATGTTCAATGCCGTCTTCGCCGTCCTTCGACTTTTCCAGTTTCCAGCTACGCCGGTCGCCTTCGCGGTTGACGAAGATAACGGCGTCACATGCCGCGAACAGGCTGTTGTGACCGCGAAGGCCGCGCGTCGGGTCTTTGCCGGGATGCGCGACCAAAACGACAAGGCCGTTGGTCAATCGCTGAAGGGCCGATGCGCCAGCGATCATTTGCCCCATACCTAGCGGGCTGTTCTCATCGGCGTTGCCCGACGCCCGGTTCAACGTGTCGATGAACACGACGACACCGGGCGGGCATTCGGCAGCAAGCGCGGCAACGTCGGCGGGGTTGGTCAAATCGAATGGATCGAACGCTACGCCCATGTCTGAAGGTAGATCGCGACCGTTGGCCGTCGCCCACGCGGCAACGCGCTTCCGAAAGCCCGCCGCACCTTCAAGCGCCAGATAGAGAACGCGCCGCTGTTTCGTGCGGCGACCCCACCATTCCCGACCTTCGGCTATGTGCGCGCCCATGTCCTTGAACAAAAACGTCTTGGCGCTGCTACTTGGGCCATAGCCCACGACCAACCCTTCGCCGGGCAAGATGCCTTTGATTGCGTCGCTGGACGGCAGGATGGCGCGTAATTCAGCGCCGGTCATGATGTTGAAGCGGCCCGGCTTACGTTCCGCCGTCGTCAACGCCTGAAGCTGATTTATGACGGCGGAATGGTCCAGCCTTGGCAGCTTTTCCGAAAACGCCTTCGCGACCATATGTTCGACGTAGGGAACGCCGCCGACCGACGTTTGCTTGTTCCGCGCACCCAAGGCCGATGCGTTGAAAACGCGGGCGCATTGTTCGCGGTTGTCAGTGTAAAATGCTACGATGTTGACCAACGCAAAGTCGGCTTCGGATTGCGACGAATAGTGCTTTTGCCAATCACCGCTCCAAAGGTCGTGCGCCTTTTCGCCGTTCTTCGCTGCGAACATGCGCTGGCGAACCACGTCGTCGCTTTCCACCTGTGGGCTATTGAAGCCGTTGTCGGGCGTCGCATCGCGTTCGGGCGCAAGTTCTGTCCACAGGGTATTCAACAGCGAACTATGGTCGGCAATGGGCGCGGCGCGAAACGTATCGCCTGTGAAGGTGAAGTATCGTTGCGACGAATAGACTTCGACTTGGTGACGCTTCCGACCGGACGGAACGCCGCCCTTCACGATGATATGAAGGCCGGTGCCTGAAGGCGACCGTTCGGCGTAGCTGTCAAAAGCGGCGAAGATTTCTTCGTGCTTTGCCTGCAACCATTCGTCGCCGCCTGTGTCGTCTAAGTCGATACCGGCGTAAGGGTCGTCATCGCTGAAGACGCGACCTATCCCGTCGTAGCCTTTATCGCGATAGGCAACTACAGCGTCGTTGAAACTGCTCCACGTTTCCGGGTTTGAATGGTTAGCTTGAAGGCCCGTCGTAGGATTGAACGGAACCTTCTTCGGCTTGTCCCCAAACTGATAAACGTATTTCCAACAAAGCCAATTTGGATGAGTCTTCAACTCCGCCGGAATGTTGTCGAACCGCGCAATTGCTTGCGCTTTATTGAGGGATTGGCTAGGAACGGAGTTGTCGGAATACCCGTTACCAGCCGCTGCCCCTTCGCCGGGGTGGCGGCTTTCGTTTGACATGGGGTCGGACCTTACGCCGCGTTAGCGCGCTGGCGCTGAAGGTCGTCCACAATGGCGCGAATGGCATCGTCGGTCTTACCGGCCATGCGGGCGGCGTTGATCGCGGCGATTTCGTGTTCCGGCCAAGCGGTCGAACGTTCGCCGATTTTCACCGGCTTGGGCAACAGGCCCGCATTGACGTGGCGATAGACGGAGACGCGGCCAAGGCCGGTAACGGCCTGCACCGAAGGCAATCGCATGTAAGTAATCATATTGAACCCCATGTGCATCTGTTGAACATGGGCTGTTGCTGGCACAGTAAATGGACGACAAGTAGTGTAATCAAAAATTACGTAGAACACTTCAATCTGCGACTTTGGGTTATAAGTCGCGACATATGTTCGACGGTAACATTTATTCCAAGATCATCAATGCAACGTTGTGCGGCATGTTTGGTCTTCATGCCACCTTCCACATAAGCTACGCCTTTGGATACGGCTTCATCGCGACGGACAGTTGATTGGTTTTTCGACCCTTCAACACGACCGCGAGTTTCAGGCCAGATTGGGCGCGCTACGTTGTCGTCAATCTGGATGACGGGAAACTTCGTCATGCCGCGCCCTTAATCGCGACGACATTGCCAGCGGTGTTGTCGGGCATCGCGCAACGCTTCGCCCAATCGTCCATCAATCGTGCGCGCTTAAGCTCAATCTGCCCCATGCGTTTCGACAACCATTCAAGCGTCGTCATGTCGGAATTGGCGAAAAATTGCAGAATCCCAGCATTGCCCATGAAGGTTTCCCAGCTTTCGCGATAATGTCGCTTGAGCTGTCCGAGGTCTTGCAGGATCGGCCACAGCTTCACGCCATATCCCGCCATCAATCCCGCCGCCTTCTCGATAACTTCAAGGCGACCCAATGATGCAAATTCATCGAGGATGAATAACACCGGCTGACCGCAGGCTGGCTTATCCAGCCCTTGCGCTTCCATCCGATACAGAATGAGGTTGAGCATCAACCGCAAAAACCGTGCGTGCGTCGGAATGAAGCGCGCAGGCAGACACGCATAGATGCTCAGGCCGTTCGCACTGGTTTTGAGCGCGTCAATGTCGAGCTTCGCGCTCTCGTTGCCCTCAAGGCATTTGCGCATCCACTGGCTGGCAATAAATTTCGTATTGCGCCGTGCGGTTGAGAGCACGCTTCCCTTTTCATTCTCCCCCATGTCGAGAATGGAATAGGCCGCGCCCGCGATAATGTCGCGCACCGCTCGGTTGCGTGCGATGCTCCCCGCCATCGAATGCCACAACGCATCGAACGAGGAATAATGTTGCGACTTTTCATCACCGCCCAGCGTCGTCTCCGCATTCAGCATATCGGCATAGTCAGCGTCACCAAGCGTGAGAAGCTGACGCACGCGCACGAGTGAACGCGCCATGCCTGTTTCCGTTGTCGCCACATGGAGAATGAGTGCTTCGACAATTTGTCGCGCACTTTCTGTCCAGTGAATATCTTTGCCGTCTCCGCTATCGATCATCATCGCATCGCCGATGGCGGCTGCAATATCGATGGCATCATCCGCATCGCCATCAATGAGGTCGAGCGGATTAAACGTGACGCGCAGATTGTCAGGAACATTGGCAGCGCCATGCGGATCAATCACAGCTATACGATGCCCCGATATGGTGGCACGTAACGCCGCCGTGCGCGTCGCATTTTCTCCCTTTGGATCGTTGATGAAGCAACTGCCCTGCCACAGCAAAAGATTGGGAATGATCGCAGAACGTCCTTTGCCAGACCGAGAGCCTGCAATGGTTACAATGTGGCGGTCATCATCATATCCGACCGCATGACCATTGCCATCGCGTCCCAGCCATAAACGTCCTTCACGCCATTGAGGCGCGCGCGTTTGCCATGATGCCGTGCCGAGCAGATCGGCACTTGTCGCATCGACAAGCCCACGCGGAAAATCTGAAAACATTTCTCAGCCCTTCACAAAAAAACGGCGCATCCAATGAAGGACGCGCCGAGGGACGGTTCAAATCTGAATGAAGATTAGCGCGAAGAGTTGGCGTGCGCCCGAACCATCAAAGTCGCGGGGTCAGGGACTTCCGCCATCAATTCGTTGACCTGCTGGGCGACCTGGCCCTTGGTCAATTCGGTCGCTTCGCCAATCATGTTCTGGCGGTCAGCGTGTGCGGAATCGCAAGCCTCTGGTGATCCAAGCCCGCAGAAAATATCCTTCACACCGATGACAACTGATCGCCCGCCATTCGTCATCTCCATAAGGCGCTGACGAAACTGCGTTGCTACCACTTCAATCTGCACAGCCGCTTGAGCGATGATATTGGCGCGCTGATAAAGTGACTGATATGCGCCCACGAGCAATTCCTTGTCGGCTTGCACATTCGCCATTTCACGTTGAAACACGATTTCGGCTTTCGCCTGCCCACGTCGCTCCGCCTCAGCCAGCTTCTCGCGATACTGATCTTCGGTGAGTGTCACTTCACCGGCAGGACGACCGAGCTTCTGATTGAAAATCTTGAGATCGGTTTGCGCTTCAAACCGTGCGAGCATTGTGGTCGGCTTATACGGTTCGGCGACGATGCCTACGCTATGGAAGAAATGGTTGCCGAGCTGAGTGCGGCATTCCTGTGTGGCGACTTTGGTATTTCCGTTGAACCACGCCCTGATCATGCGGATTATATCGGCCACTGGCTGCGCATTCTCAAAGGCGACCGCAAGGCAGTCTTCACTGCTGCGAGTGCAGCGAACAAGGCTGCTGAATATCTGACTGGCTTCCTTGATCATCACGAACAGAAGGCGGCTTAGCCCGCCTTCAATTTCAATGCCGTTCTAACGAGGCGGATGCTTGTCGGTTGATGACGTGTCCGCCTCACGTTGGGCAACATCCATCGAGCATGACGGGTACGTTGGCAGACCAGAGCCATCGTCAACGGTTTGCCCGCTCCATTCACTTCGTTCCCGTGTTTCCCGTTTCCCCCTGCGTGCCTTGGGGTGACGCTGTCTCTTTGCGGTCTGCCGCTTGCCTCCCCGTCCGATGGACGAACCCAAACTCAAAGGAGGCAGACATGAAAACCGAATACGCAATTATCCGAAAAATCTGGAACGGCATAGAAATCGAAATTCGTTGGAACCGCGACTATGTGCAGTTCGACGATGGTCAATCGATGGCACATCTTGAAGTGCAAAGCATCCAGCCAGCCCGCGCACCGCTTCCCATCACCGAGACTGGATACCGCTCACATTTCATCGAAGCTGAAAACGTTGAACGCTTCGGTGGCCCGCTGGAATATGTCGATGCGTGGTTCAATGAGCTTTCGCAAAGCCATGTATGGCGAAATGCAGAAGCCGCATCACGCCAGCTCGCGCTCTTTTGAGCGCGAGTTTCTTCCACTAACCGCATAATGGGCTTTAGCCTCTTTCATTTGCTCATTAATAAGTGAGCATTTTTAACGATTATGCGCATAAATATATGTGCAAATTAAATTGCTTTGCTCATAAATATGTGTCATATTGTAAAGGAAGGATATGACGCAATGAGTCCAGACCAAACCATTTTAGCCAGAAAAAGCCTTGATCGACGGCTGTCACCCTTGCGAGGTGAACCCTTGATTGCGCCTCCAAATGGCTGGATCAAGGCCATTCGCGAAGCTTTGGGAATGACCACCCGTCAGCTTGCCGTCCGTATGGGCGCAGCGCGCTCGCGTGTGACCGCCATCGAAAAAGCTGAGGTGAGCGGATCGACGACGATCAAGACGTTGCGCGAAGCGGCCGAAGCGATGAACTGCACGTTTGTCTATGCCATCGTGCCAACGAAGACGCTTGACGAAATTCTGCGCGATCAGGCGATGAAAAAGGCTGACGCCGAACTCGCGCGCCATCACCACACCATGCGCCTTGAAAATCAGGCGATGACAAAAGCTGATCTTGCGACCGAACGCGAACGTCTGGTTGCAGATATGCTTGCTGGTTCACTTCGCCGTGTATGGGAGGACGAATGAGCGATCCTCTTTTCGATGAAGATGATGAAGCGAACACTCCTCTCGATGCCGAAGAGCGTGAGCAACTCATTCCATCCTACATCACACTTCGCCGCGAACTGAACGAAGCCGAACAGGTCAACATTGCAGGCGCGGCAAAATGGCTATCGACACGCAAGCGCGACGTGCTGGACGAAGTATTCTTGCGTGAACTGCACAAGCGCATGTTCGGCAAAGTGTGGCGATGGGCAGGCGATTATCGCCGTACCCCGCGCAACATTGGCGTCGATGCCTATCGTATTCGGACGGATGTCGCACAGGCAGTTGATGATGCAAAGTTTTGGATCGCAAACGCGACATATTTTCCCGATGAAATCGCCGTGCGCTTCTCACATCGCTTGGTTGCCATTCATCCATTTCCGAATGGCAATGGCCGTTTTTCCCGCATGGTTGGCGACTTGCTCGCCCAGCAATTAGGTCAGTCCCGCTTTTCCTGGGGCAGTCAGAACCTCGTTGATGCCAATACAACACGCGCCGCCTACGTCACAGCATTGCGCGCCGCCGATAGGCATGACCTTGAACCTTTGATTGCCTTTGCACGATCATAATGCAGCTGCGTGAGTGCGCGTCATCGCATTGATTGATCCGGCTCCACCTGTTCCTCGTGTCAGATCAAGTTCTCTTGCATTCACCACCAAAGAGAGGACATCCCCACCGGCATTCATTCATGGGTTTTTGACCAGCCGCGTCTCAGATCAAGGCCACTCGCTTCCGCACTTCGTTTGTGCAGCTCCGCGCCGTGGTTCGCTTCGCTCAGCCTTTGATCCTCGCCTCAATCGTCAGGTCACGAGTCTCCCCATGAAGCCGAGGGAATTGTCCTTCGGTGGAAAACAAGGAGAACTGAAATGTCTGACAACAACTCACGCCCGAGCCATCGCCTTTTCAACGTTATGGGTGACGGTGACAATTCCCGCTGGACCGACATCGGTGTTGCATGGCCGACCAAGGACGGCAAAGGTTTCACTCTCGCGCTCAATGCGATCCCCGTGAACGGACGCATCGTCATGCGGATTAACGAAGGCAAAGACGACAAGGGGCGCTGATGCGCCCCTTCACCGCACTATCGGCGAAATGATATGGACTTGTACCGGTTTCGTGCCGGTGACTTGAGCGTAAAACACTCGATCAAGGAGACCGGAGAGATGATGAAGCATACGGATGATTTCAAACGCGAGGCTGTGCGGATCGCACTGAGCAGCGGAC
>JBAZXU010000008.1:0-104206 GCA_041659705.1 Sphingomonas sp. | reverse complement strand
TTGCTGGAGCCGATCGGCAACATCCCGCCAGCAGAAGCCGAGCAACGATACTATGCCATGCTGGACGACATCCCCATGGCCGCGTAACTCAAACCAAATGGCCTCCGGCGATCCCGGTGCGGTTCAGACTGGGCCTTGCGATCATTGGTACTATCGAACCAAAAAATTGCCGAAGGGGCGCGTGAGTCTTTCCCGATAGGCCTGTTCGGAAGCGATGAGGAAGGGTTGTTCAACAATGACGAAGGGTTGCGAGCATATCTAGCTGCCATAACCTACGACGATGCACGTGTCCTTTTCGCCAACCCGACAATTGACGACCATTTTCTTGAGAATGTCCTAGCCCTTGGCGATTACTGGCAGGCCATGCCGGAAAGAGCGCGCCGTTTCGCGCTTAGGAGCATGGCTCGCAATCCGAGGTTGCAGACCAAGCCGAGCTTAGAGTTTCTGCCTGACGGCTCGTATAAGGCGCGGAGATTGTTAGGTACTGCTTGGCGGCTCGTTATTGCTTTGGACGCAAACAATTACAACGCGTACGACCTATCCCATCTCTACGAGAATTTAGCTCCTGAATGCATCACGGGCGAAGGCATCTTAGAAGCATTGCCGAAGTGGATTCCGCAGAATGAAACTGAGCGGGAGAGCGAAAGCAAAGACAATCAAGGCGGGCAGCTATCGTCCTATCAGTCCATCCGGCAGGCGGCATCAGCGATGCTATTGCACGCCCGCCACCTGAAGCAGGAGCATCTGCTTGCTTCGGAGGACAACGCCATTCGGTGTGGCGCATATCTTGCTGGCAGATTTTCGCCGGAAGAAATGAATAGAGCAATTAGGCGGGGCGGGTGGCTCGCAACGGCATCATTTATGCAAAATCCGAATTGCTGGCGAACTTTCGAGCATCGGGAGGTTCTGGACGATAGCGTCAGTGCCGCATCAAAGGTGACCTTCGCAAACGCGCCAGAGCTGGCCTATTGGGAAATGGGGCGTTGGAAAAACAAGTTTGAAAGCGAACATCCGGATTGGTTCGAATGGAATGTGAGCTATGAACCCGACGACAAGCCTTTAACTGAAAGTTCAATCGGCGATTTGGCTCAGCAAATTGTGAGGGAAGCTGACACAGGTTTGGCTCCGGCGTTCGCCTCCATTGACGGAAAATTGGCGAGCCTCGCGCGATCCCAGCAGATACAGTTCTGGCTAGTGCTTATTGTTTTGGCGATTCTGCTTTTTCGAAGCTGAAAACTGCCTCAATCCAATTCGCCCCTTTCCAGCCGCGTAATAGCCCTCAGTAACCGCGCCGCGCCCTCAGCTTCGCCAGATCACCCGCCGCGCTTCCAGCCAGCGTTACACAATTCGCCTGCGCTGCGGGACTGTTTTACCCAAAGTTGCCGCCTTGCCACCTTTATCTGAATAGTTGCCCGACTTGACCAATCCGTTACGGCCCAAACCTGCCCTAGCCAGAGCGCATTTTTTCGAGAAATTTCGGCAGGATGGCTTTAAAAACGCCTACCCGGATGAGCAAAGACAGTGTTAATGGACCCCGCCCTGCGGCTTGCCTGCAGCCAAACATGGAGAATCTCATGCGTATTACCCTGTCGATTGCAGCCGCGCTCGCTTTCATGAGCGCGCCTTGGGCCCAAGCCCAAGTGCGTAGCAGCGGATTCGACTTGCCCGCCCAACTTGCGGTCGAAGCAGCCAGCGAAGCCGTACGAACCTGCGAGAGCAACGGCTACAAGGTTAGTGCCGCAGTCGTCGATCAATCTGGCGAACTAAAAGCGTTTGTAAAGGGCGATCATAGCACAACTCACACCAAAGAAACCTCTTTTCGTAAAGCATATACGCAGGTAACTATGGGGCCGATCTTTGGATTTGACGCTTTGAGCGTCTGGGTTGAAAAGCTTAAGGGCAATCCATCCACC
This sequence comes from Sphingomonas sp., assembly GCA_041659705.1. Taxonomy (GTDB): domain Bacteria; phylum Pseudomonadota; class Alphaproteobacteria; order Sphingomonadales; family Sphingomonadaceae; genus Sphingomonas. The sequence continues at coordinate 102,293 of JBAZXU010000008.1, read as the reverse complement.
GGGTCATTTTTGTCCGTTCCCAACATTATTTTACTGCCCGGCGCCGTTGCTATAAAAGCCAAGGGTGAAATCGTTGCAGCAATTGGCGTTGGTGGTGCACCGGGTGGCGAAAAGGACGAGGCTTGCGCCGCTGCTGGTTTGGAAAAAATAAAAAATCGTCTTCCCCAATAAACAAATGGGCCATTTGGAGATAAGAAAAGCCCAAGGTCGGCTCATCTATCGAAGATGATGCCCCGCGCGGTTTTCAGATTGGGCAAAAATCCCGGTACCAAAGGGATTTTTGCCTTTTTACCTCCGGCCCATTCCCACAGCCAACGCCCAATTGCTCGCATGCGCGCTGAGGCAGTGAGAACCGCTCGTACAGTCCTTCAGCCACCCTGCGGGCCGACTTCGCCCTCGCGCAAAATGCCCAGAGCCGAAAGCGCGGCGCGTGCTGCCGGCCAAAGGGCGGCGCGGTCTGGCACTATCTTGGCCATGACGTTTAATCCGACCAAAAATGTTTTCAGCGAGAGGGCTGTTGCAGGAATATCGACATCGCCAGAAATTTCGCCTTTCGCGACGGCCAATCTCAATAGCGCTTCAATGCGCTCCAGACGGGCGGTCATATATGCGGCAACCTTAGGCCCCAAAACAGCATCGACATTGCACAAAGCCCCCACGCTGTTGACAGCCAGGCACCCCTTTGCGTCAGCATCGTGAGCCAGACTTTGGCAAACGCCTTTGAATGTCTGCGTTATTAAGACACAGACGCTGCCCTTTTGCGGCGCATGCGCAAGCGCCCGGTCGGGCGAGTGCTCCAGATAACGCTCAAGCGCCTCCAGAAACACCGCTTCCTGGCTTTCAAACGCGTTGTAAAAACTTGACCGCGTAATCCCAAGCCGTTCGGACAGGGCCTTGACCGAGTTGGCATGATAGCCTTCGCGCCAAAACGCCATCAGCGCAGCGTCAAGAGCGGCGTCACGGTCAAACTGCGCGGGCCTTCCAAGTTTGGACATTTTTATTTTATACACCTATGGACAAAATAGCGCGGTCATTTTATACACATGTGAACATAACGCGTTTGCCCGCTTTTGTCGAGGAGGGCAAGGCGGCCGTTCACACGTTACAACTTCCAGCCTGCAAGGAGCGCTACATGGCAGCATTTTTTATAGTCACAACCACCGTCAAGGATCAGGAAGCATATCAAGCTTATGTCCAAAGCGTGGGGGCCACGCTTACCCCGTTTGGCGGCAGAGCAGTGTTGCGCGGCAAGGCAGATGCCGCCCTTGTGGGCCAGCTAACGCATCAGACAGTAGGGATCATCGAATTTGCGGATATTGACACGATAAAGGCTTGGTACGAGTCCGATGCCTATCAGGCGCTCATCCCGCTGCGCACCCGTGCGGCCGACATGACCATCACCACCTATGTGGTCCCCGCATAATCCCCCCTCACCGTTAGCGAAAAGGACGAGACATGTTCACCTATCACGATAAAACAACCGCCCCGGCCCAGTCTGTGCCATATATTGAAGGTGCCGAGGCCATGGTTGGCTTCGTGCCAAATCTGCACAAGATATTGGCGGAATCGCCTGCGGTGCACGAGGCCTATTCCACGCTGTACAAGCTTGCGACTGAAAAAACCAATCTCACCCCGGTTGAGGTGCAGGTTGTGCTCATGGAATCAAATTATTACAATCGCTGCTATTATTGCATGGCCGGGCATTCGATGATCATGACAATGATGAAGGCGCCTCAAGATGTTATTGCCGCATTGCGCGAGGGCAGGCCGATCGACGATCCTAAACTCGAAGCGCTGCGCACCTTTGCCCGCCAATTGCTCGAAAAGCGCGGCCATATCGGCGACGAGGCGCTCGAAGCCTTTTTGAACACTGGCTATACCAAAGCGCAGGCGCTTGATGTTCTGCTTTGCCTTGCAACGAAGCTGATTTCAAACTTTACCAATGCCCTGGCGCACACCGAGGTTGATGCGCCGATGCAACCAATGGCCTGGGCGCCTCCGGCCGCCTGAGGCGCTGCCCCACGGGCGAGAATGCGCTTGCCCGTGGGGCGCATTTTCGCCTGATGCGCGCAATTCCAAACATCCTGCCGCTCCCAAGCGGGCATGTTGCCCCGCGCCCCACACTCTTTGTTGAAACGCAAAAATGCTTTGGGCCAACGCGCCGCTGCCAGCAGTGCACAAATCACAACTGCGTAAAATCCCAATTGGTTTTGGCGCTCGACAGCTCAATAAAAGCACGAACCCGGCGCGTCAGCAGGCGCGAGCTTGGATAAACGAACGAGATCGGCAATGGCTCCGGCTCCTGCGCCACCATCACCGGCTGCAACGCGCCACCGCGCACAAAATCGACAATTTGGTAACTCAGCGCAAGCGTGAGGCCCCCATGGTTGCACGCATGCCAGATGGCGGCATCTGCGCTGTTGGTCACATAGGCCGGGTTGATTGCTACGCGTTGGGTATTACCATCTGTTCCAAAGCGCCAAACATGCGGATCGCCCACCGCTGTGAGCGCAATTGTCCGGTGCTGGCTCAGATCGTCAGGGCATTGGGGATGACCAGCCTTTTCCAGATAGGCCGGGCTCGCAACCAGCACTCGCCGCACTTTGCCCACTTTGCGGGCAATATCGGCCGAATCCTGCAGCTTGCCAATGCGCAACGCCAGGTCCAACCCTTCTTCGACCAAATTGATCTGGCTGTCGGTCAGGCGCAAATCGCCCGTCACGCCGGGGTGCATATCCATGAAGTGGCAGAGCAGCGGCGCAACATGCATCCGCCCAAAAATAAGCGGCGCGGTGATCGACAGGCGGCCAGTGGGTTCAGCCTGCTCGTCCCCCGCCAGCCGGTCCGCCTCTTCAAGCTGCGCCACAATAGGGCGCACACGCTCAAGATAATGGGCGCCTGCATCCGTAAGGCTTACCGAGCGTGTCGAGCGGTTCAGCAGCCGCACGCCCAACTCCTCCTCCAGCCGCGCAACCTGCCGGGTAGTGACCGAGGGCGACTGACCAAGTTTACGCGAGGCAGCGGCGAACCCGTGAAGCTCGATTACCTGCACAAACGCCTTGAGAGCGGATAGCTTTCCCAATCTGGCTATTCCATAATCAGCAATGGTGAATTGATAACTTATGCCATTATCACCAATCCAGCAACAATATATCTAAGTGGAGCCGGTACTTTTACCTGGCCCCGTTTACCCAAGACAAAGGATTTTGCCCATGCCTCGCATTCCTACGCCTGCCGATATCGCCGCTGCTCCCGCCGATGCCCAACCGCTGCTGGAAGCAGTTCAAAAGCAGCTTGGCAGCGTGCCCAACCTGTTTCGGTTGACGGCGACCAGCCCCGCTGCGCTTGAGGGTTATCTTGGATTGAACGGCGCGCTGGCAAAGGGCACGCTCGACGGCGCAACGCGCGAGCGCATTGCGGTTGCCGTCGCGCAGCTCAATGGCTGCGGCTATTGTCTTTCAGCACACACCTATCTTGGTAAGAACCTTGCCAAGCTCGATGATGCCGAACTCACCGCCAATCGCGCGAGCAAATCGGCCGATGCCAAGGCGGATGCCGCGCTGCAATTTGCGGCCAAAATCGTCACAGCGCGCGGTGCAATTAGCGATGCAGACCTGAACGCGGTGCGCGACGCTGGCTACACCGACGCCCAATTGGTTGAAATCGTTGCGCATGTCGGGCTCAATACGCTGACTAACTATATCAACGAAGTTTTCCAGACCGTTGTCGACTTCCCCATCGTCGACATCAACCTCGCCGACTAAGGCGGGGACGGCGAGCGGCGGCTGGCTCCCTCCCGGCCGCCGCTCAATCCGGCTTATTTTTGCAGGCGACGCTGCAAATATTGCATATAATCTTCATTCAACCGCGAGACCGTGATGCCAAAGCTATACCACCATCCAATTTCGGGCCATGCGCACCGTGCGCAGCTTTTTTGCAGCCTGCTGGGCATTCCGGTTGAACTGGTGACGGTGGATCTGCTCGCCAAAGAGCACAAGAGCGAGGCATTTCTCGCGCTCAACAGCTTTGGGCAGGTGCCGGTTTTTGTGGATGATGATGGCACGGTCATTGCTGATTCCAACGCCATTTTGGTCTATCTCGCGCGCAAGGCCGGCCGCAGCGACTGGCTGCCGGAAGATGCAGCGGGCGCCGCGCGTGTGCAGCGCTGGCTTTCGGTTGCGGCGGGCGAAATTGCCTCCGGTCCAGGGCGCGCGCGCTTGATCATGCTGTTCGACATCAAGGCAGATGCGGCCGAAATTATCGCGCGGGCGCACGCCGCTTTATCGCTGGTTGAAGCTGAACTGATACGAGCAAACACAGGCTGGATAGCGGCCAGCCACCCGACAATTGCCGATATTTCCCTCTATTCCTACATCGTGCGTGCGCCAGAGGGCAATGTCGACCTGGCGCCTTACCCTGCAATCCGCGCCTGGCTGGCCGCGATAGAGGCGCTGCCAGGTTTTGTACCCATGGCCATCAACCGGATTGGGCTTGAGGCATAAGCTGCGGTCATGGGCCACCCTCCCCTTACCATATGGCATGAAGGCGAAGTCGCGTTGCAGCGCAGCGTGGGCCTGGCGGAGCGGTTGCACGAACTGGGGCCGCGGATCATCCGCGATTCCATGCTTGGCCAACACCGCGCTTTCTTTGAAAATTTGAGCTTTGCCGTGGTCGGCACGCTGGACGAGGATGCTCAGCCCTGGGCAGGCGTCATCGCCAGCAAATCTGGCCTGATACGCTCGCCGGACGACCGCACCCTGCTCATCGCGCGAAGTCGTGCCGAGGCAGATCCGGTGGAGCGCGGCATGGCAGCGGGCCTGCCCATCGCTCTTTTGGGAATTGAGCCCGCATCACAGCGGCGCAACCGTGCCAATGGAACGATACGCCGGGCAAACACCACCGGCCTTACGGTGCATGTCGAGCAGTCCTTTGGCAATTGCCCGCAATACATCACGCCGCGGCAACTGGTTGCAGCCCGTGCAGATGTACAGCCGCAGCACAGCGCCTCCTCCTTGCTGGATGGGCAAGCTCGTGCCTTCATCGCCCGCGCCGACACATTTTTCGTCGCCTCTTTCGCCAGCCGTGACGGCGATGTTGTGCAAGTAGATGTGTCGCACCGCGGAGGCCCGCCGGGCTTTGTTGGCGTAGATGCAGCCGGTGTGCTGCACATTCCAGATTTTGCCGGCAATAACTATTTCAATACACTGGGGAACATTCTGACCAACAGCCGCGCCGGGTTAATTTTTCCCGATTTTCACAGCGGCGATGTGTTGCAGCTTACCGGCGAGGCGCAGGTTTTTGGTGTCGATCGTGCCGCCCACCCAGAATTCCCCCATGATCGCTTCTGGACTGTGAGGCCAACGGAAATCATCTGGCGCCCCGGTGCACTCAGTGTCACCATCATTGGCTGAACTTTGGTTTGCAGGCAAAAGGAGCCGCCATGTCACGCCCACCCTACCCGCCTTTTACGCTTGAAACCGCGCAGCAAAAGGTGCGGGCCGCCGAGGATGGCTGGAACGGGCGCGACCCTGCCAGGGTAGCGCTGGCTTACACACCCGACAGCCGCTGGCGCAACCGGGTGGAATTTCCTGCAGGCCGGGCCGAAATTGAGCAATTTTTAACGCGCAAATGGCACAGGGAGCTGGATTATCGGCTGATAAAAGAGCTTTGGGCCTTCTCCGACAACCGCATCGCCGTGCGCTTTGCCTATGAATATCGCGACGATAGCGGCCAATGGTATCGTGCCTATGGCAACGAAAACTGGGAATTTGACGCCGAAGGGCTGATGCAGACACGCTTTGCCAGCATCAATGAGCAACCAATCACCGAGGCTGATCGCAAATTCCACTGGCCACTGGGCCGGCGGCCGGATGACCATCCAGGGCTAAGCGCGCTGGGCCTTTGAGCGCGGGCGCCGCGCCATTTTACCCAGCGACACCACCTGAATATAGCCGTACATTTTGCACGGACATAACATCACATAAGTTCGAACAATCATCTGGCCGGAGCAATGGCGATACCGCCCCGGCCAGATGCTGTTTACTTCGTGTCAGGCAAGGTCAAAGCGATCAAGGTTCATCACCTTGTTCCATGCCGCCACAAAATCGCCGACGAACTTGTCGCCCGCATCGCCTGCGGCATAAACCTCGGCCAGTGCGCGCAATTGCGAGTTGGAGCCAAACACCAGGTCAGCACGGGTTCCCGTCCATTTCACCGCACCCGATGCACGGTCACAGCCTTCAAACACGCCGCCTGCGCTATCGACTGCTTCCCACTTGGTATTCATATCCAGCAGATTGACGAAAAAATCGTTGGTCAAGGTTTCAGGCTGAGTGGTGAACACGCCGTGCGCGGATTGCCCGGTATTGGCACCAAGCACGCGCAAACCGCCGACCAGAACAGTCATTTCCGGCGCACTGAGCGTGAGCAGTTGCGCCCGGTCCACCAGCAATTCTTCGGCCGAAATGCTATATTCCGTCTTCAGATAATTGCGAAAGCCCTCCGCAGTCGGCTCCAGTGGCTCAAACGATTCTGCATCGGTTTGCTCTTGCGAGGCATCGGTGCGGCCCGGCGTGAACGGCACGGTCACATCTCGACCAGCCTTTTTCGCCGCCGCTTCAACCCCGGCGCAACCGCCAAGTACGATGACATCGGCCAGCGACACCTTCTTGCCGTCAGATTGCGCTGCGTTGAAACCAGCCTGCACCGATTCCAGCACCGCCAAAACCTTGGCCAGAGCTGCCGGGTCATTCACCGCCCAATCCTTTTGGGGCGCAAGGCGAATGCGTGCGCCATTGGCGCCGCCCCGCTTGTCGCTGCCACGGAAGGTGGAGGCAGAGGCCCATGCGGTCGACACCAGTTGCGCAATCGACAGACCAGATGACAGCAGCGTCGCCTTCAGGCTGGCAATGTCTTGCGCGTCGATCAGCGGATGTTCAACAGCGGGCAGCGGATCCTGCCAGATCAGCTCTTCAGCCGGAACGAGCGCGCCAAGATAACGCGAGCGCGGCCCCATGTCGCGGTGGGTCAGCTTGAACCAGGCACGCGCAAAAGCATCGGCCAGTTCAGCCGGGTTAGCGTGGAAGCGGCGCGAGATCGCTTCATAAGCCGGGTCCATCCGCATTGCCATGTCCGCCGTCGTCATCATCGGCGCATGGCGGCGCGTGGCATCGTGCGCATCGGGCACGGTGGTTGCAGCAGCCGGGTCTTTCGGCGTCCATTGCTGGGCACCGGCCGGGCTTTTGGTCAGCTCCCACTCATAGCCGAACAGCGTGTCGAAATAGCTGTTGTCCCAAGTGATTGGCGTTGGCGTCCAGGCGCCTTCAATGCCGCTGGTGATGGTGTCCACACCATGGCCGCTGCCCATGGAATTAATCCAGCCAAGGCCCTGCGCTTCGAGCGGGGCGCCTTCTGGCTCTGGCCCGACATATTTGCCAGGGTCACCCGCGCCGTGTGCCTTGCCGAAGGTGTGGCCGCCAGCGACAAGCGCCACGGTCTCTTCGTCATCCATTGCCATGCGCGCAAAGGTTTCGCGGATATCGCGGCCAGAGGCGACGGGATCCGGGTTGCCGTTTGGCCCTTCAGGGTTCACATAAATGAGGCCCATTTGCACGGCTGCCAGCGGGTTGGCGAGATCACGGTCGCCGCTATAGCGCTTGTCTTCCAGCCACTTGCCTTCGGGGCCCCAGTAAACATCCTCTTCCGGCTCCCAAACATCGGCACGACCGCCGCCAAAGCCAAAGGTTTTGAAGCCCATCGATTCAAGCGCGACATTACCGGCAAGAATCATCAGATCTGCCCAGGAGAGTTTGCGGCCATATTTTTGCTTGATCGGCCAGAGCAGCCGGCGCGCCTTGTCGAGATTGCCATTGTCGGGCCAGCTGTTGAGCGGCGCAAAGCGCTGCGTGCCCGAACTTGCGCCACCGCGCCCGTCGCCCGTGCGATAGGTGCCGGCGCTGTGCCATGCCATGCGAATGAAGAGCGGGCCATAATGGCCATAATCTGCGGGCCACCAATCCTGCGAATCGGTCATCAGCGCATGAAGATCTTTCACCACCGCATCGAGATCGAGCGTTTTAAACTCCTCCGCATAATCGAAATCACCGCCCATCGGGTCGGATTCAGCGGTGTTCTGATGGAGGATTTTCAGGTTGAGCTGGTTGGGCCACCAATCGCGGTTCGAGACGCTTCCGGCGGACGCGTTGCCGCCGTGCATCACAGGGCATTTGCCTTCGGTTGTCATATTCTCTCCAATGGTCTTGAGGGGGAAACTAGCCGGATAAAGTCTATACTCGCCCGCCACTGATCGATCCAATCGATTTTATGATTTATATTTATCGATTGAGCCGTTGGCAGCTTTGCCAACTCCGTCAAGACGCGCACCGGCTCGCCAGAGGAAATTTGCCCGACGTGCTGTTTCGAGACAGCGCTGCCCTTCCACCTCGGCTGCGCCGTTAATCTGTCATAAACTATTCGTATCACGGCGCGTGGAATTGCGGCTTGCTGATGGGGTTCAACCACTCACTCCGGCAGGCGCAGGCCATGGGGCATGACAATATTTCGGGGGCGAAGTTGAGCGACACATATTGGACGCTGGCGGGCGGAGATTTTCTGCAGGATTGGTCAAACACCGGCTTGATCGGCACCGACGATAACTGGTCGGGCGTGCCGAGCATAGTGGGCTTTCGGGGCGATGGCCTCGCATCGGCAACCGGGCTTGATCCGCGCACAATCACGGGCGAAGGCACCCCCGTTGTCGATGTCAACGCCAACCGCAGCGATCCCAACACTTTCACCACAGGTGGCATTGCAGAATTTGATGGCATTGCCGATCCGGTGGTTGCGCTCCAGGGTTCGGGCACGGCGCGCGCGCCCTATCTTGCCATTTATCTCGACACGACCGGCCGGCAAGACATTACCTTTTCCACCAGGCTGCGCGACATCGACACCGGGTCGACTGCGGTTCAGCCCATTGCCATCCAATATCGCGTTGGAGACAGCGGCCCGTGGATCAACATATCCGGTGGCTTTGTCGCCAATGCGAACACCGGGGGGGACACCAATGTCTCGGTAACGCTGCCAGCCGACGCCAATGATCAGGCGCGCGTGCAGGTGCGCGTCATCACAGCCGATGCCGTGGGCTCGGATGCTTTTATCGGCGTGGACGATATTCACGTATCAAGCGCGGCCATCGTTGCAGTTCCGGTGCAGGCGGGCACCTTGTCCATAGCCGACGCGACAACGCTTGAAGGCGACAATGGCGCGCATGACCTCGTCTTTACCGTTACCCGCGCCAACGGCAGCGACGGCGCCGTTACTGCGGAGTGGACGGTCCTGCTCAACGGCACAGCAGACGCAGCAGACCTTGGCGGCGAGCAACCGCTTAGCGGAACTGTGAGCTTTGCTGCCGGGGCAACAACGGCTGAGGTGCGCATTTCCATTGCCGGTGACACTGTGCTTGAGGCCGATGAGAGCTTTTCGGTTACGCTTGCCAATCCGACGGGCGGCGCAACCATTGGCGCTGCGACGGCGACCGGCACTATTCAAAACGACGATGCAGCTCCCCCACCGCCCCCACCGCCCCCACCGCCAGCAGCACCGGCCAACGTATTTTTCAATGAATTTCATTACGATAATAGCGGCACTGATGTTGGCGAGGCGATTGAGATTGCGGGCACCGCTGGCACAGATCTGACCGGCTGGCGGATTGTTTTGTACAACGGCAATGGCGGCACAGCCTATGCAACCACCGGCGGCAGCGTAAACGGCATCGCCCTTAGCGGCATCATCCCCGATTTACAAAACGGCTATGGCACGGTTTCGGTGCTGGCACCGGGAATCCAAAACGGCGCGCCAGACGGCTTTGCGCTGGTGGATGCGCAAGGCCGCGTCGTACAGTTCCTGTCTTACGAGGGCAGTTTCACCGCCACCAATGGCCCTGCTGCGGGTTTGACAAGCGTTGACATTGGCGTGAGCGAAGAGCCCGCCCCTGGCGCCGGATTTTCGCTGCAACTGGTGGGCTCCGGGTCATCCGCGGCAGATTTTACATGGGTAGCAGGCCAGGCGAGTAGCTTTGGCGGCCTCAACATTGGTCAGAATTTCCTGTCTGACAATGGCCCGGCGCAACTGCGTATCGGCGATGCCTCGGTAAACGAGGGGGATGGCGCAACGACCAATCTCGTGTTCACCATCAGCCGGGCAGGCGGCCTCGCGGGCGCCAATAGCGTGAACTATAATGTTGTGCTCGACGGATCGGCAGATAGCGCCGATTTTGCTGTGGGCGCTGTTTTTTCGGGCACGGTAAACTTTGCCGCTGGCGAAACATCAAAACAGGTCAGCGTCGCCATTGCCGGCGACACGCTTGGCGAAACCAACGAAACCTTCTCGGTCGTGCTCGGCAATGTGGGCGGCAATGGCGCGATTATTGATGGCGTGGCGCAAGGGCTAATCATCAACGACGACCCGATCAGTCTGCGGATCTACGACATACAGGGCGCCGGGCACCGCTCGGCCTTTGTCGGCCAAAATGTCACCACCGGCGGCATCGTGACCGCAGTCGACACTAACGGTTTTTACATTCAAGACGCGACGGGAGACGGCAATTCGCGCACGTCTGACGGCGTGTTCGTCTTCACCGGTACAACGCCCACCGTTCAGGTCGGCGACGCGGCGACCGTCAACGGGATAGTGTCGGAATTTGTCGGGGCGGCCGGCTCGCTCAGCGTCACTGAAATTGTGTCGCCAACGGTTACAATAACGTCAAGCGGCAACGAGCTGCCCGCTGCGGTGCTGATCGGTGTTGGTGGCATTCTTCCACCGAGCGAAGCGATTGACGATGATGGCCTGGGCATTTTCGATCCCGAAAATGACGGGATAGATTTTTGGGAAACACTCGAAGGCCAGCGCGTTACGATTGATCGGCCCATTGCGGTGTCAAACACCAACAGCTTTGGCGAAACCGACATCGTCGCCTCCCGCGGAGAAGGGGCAAGCGGTATCAACGACCGGGGCGGCATTACCATATCGCCAAATGACAGCCCGACATCAAAAGGTGATTTCAACCCCGAAAAAATCCAGATCGACGACGATAGCGGCATTTTCGCCGGTTTTACACCGGGCTACTCCGTTGGCGACGGGCTGAGCAGTGTAACAGGCATCGTCAACTATGCCTTTAGCGCCTACGAAGTGCTCGTTACCGAGGCTGTGACGCTGGAAAATGACGTTACGCTGCAACGCGAAACGACAACGCTGAAGGGCGACGCCAATTTTCTGTCGATCGCGACCTATAATGTCGAAAATCTCGATGCGTCCGACATGAAGTTCGACATTTTGGCCAGCGACATCGTCTATCGCCTCAATGCGCCCGACATTTTGGCGGTGCAGGAAATTCAGGACGCCGATGGCGCCGGCACAGGCTCGGACCTGAGCGGTGTTGCCACAGCGCAAGGGCTAATCGATGCCATCTTCGCACAAAGCGGGCTGCACTATGGCTATATCGAAATCGCACCCGACACGCCCAACACCACCGGGGGTGAGCCAAATGGCAATATTCGCAATGGCTTTTTATACAATCTCGACCGGGTGAGCTATGTAACTGGCAGCGCCGAGCTGATCACCGGCCCGGCCTATTCAAACAGCCGCAACCCGTTGGCGGCGACATTCCTGTTCAACGGTCAGGCGATCACCGCAATCAACGTCCACTTTACCTCGCGCGGAGGCAGTGACCCGCTACAGGGTGCAAACCAGCCGCCCAATGACGCAGGCGATGGCGCGCGCACCGCGCAGGCTGCGGGTGTAAAGGCCTATATCAACAACCATCTGGCCGATAATCCGGCGCTGAACATTGCTGTGCTGGGCGATTTCAATGGCTTTTACTTTGAAGAGGCTCAAACCCAACTCACCGACCCGACGCAAGGCGGCTCGCTGGTAAATCTGGCCGTCGCCAATTTGGCAGAGGAGGAGCGCTACAGCTTTCTGTTCGAAGGCAATGCGCAGCTTATCGACAATATTCTGGTAACCGGCGGGCTGGCCCTTGGTTCGCAGTTCGACGCGGTGCACCTCAACTCGCAGTTTGGCGGCACCCGGCCGACCGACCATGACCCGCAAGTGGCATTGCTGCGCTTTGCGGTTGCCCCGCATGATCTTGTCATCAGCAACGCAAGCGTGGCGGAAAACCTGCCCGCGGGCACCGTTGTCGGCACGCTGGGCGCAACCGATACGCCGGGGGACAACCTCACCTTCGCGCTGACAGATGATGCCGGCGGCCTATTTGCGGTTGACCGGGCAACAGGGGTGGTAACCACCACCGCGCCGCTCGATTTTGAAGCGCTGGCCAGCTACACCATTACCGCGCAGGTAACCGATGGCGCCGGGCTCACCGCCACGGCAGATCTTGCCATCGCCATTGCCAATGTAAACGAGGCGCCCATCGCAGCTAATGACCAGGTCGCGGTGAACGAGGATGCGACTACAGCCGATTTATGGGCCACCATCCTCGCCAACGACCGCGACCCTGATGGTGACCGGCTGACAATCTCGGCGGTTGATGCGCAGGGCACGCTGGGCAGTGTTATTTTCGACGCAGCAAGCCAGACACTACGCTATGTCGCAGACAATGACGCTTTCGATAATCTGCTGCCGGGGCAAACCGCGACCGACCATTTTACCTATACCGTGACCGATGCCGCCGGGCTGACAAGCACCGCCACGGTTGAGCTGACAATTACCGCAGTTGACGATGGCGTGCTGCGCATCGGCACGTCGCGCCGCGACACGCTGACCGGCACGGGCGGTGAAGACACGCTCTACGGTGTTTCCGGCAATGACACGCTGTTTGGCCGGGGCGGCAATGATCTGCTGAGCGGCGGGCTGGGCAATGACACCATCAACGGCGAAGATGGCAATGACCGGCTCTTTGGCGATGCCGGCAACGATACGTTGAGTGGCGGCGCCGGGCGGGACATTTTGTTCGGCGGGTTTGGTAACGACCGGGTGAGCGGCGGCACGGGTGCCGATGTGTTCCACTTTGGCCGGTTTGACGGCAACGACACGGTGCTCGATTTCAGCCTGAGTGAAGACAGCATCGTGCTCGACGATGGTTTGCAGATCACCCGCTCGACCGTAAAAGACACCAACCGCGACGGCATCAACGACCTGGTGTTGCAACTGACCCTCGACACAGCGATCACCCTGCTTGGCGTGAGCGACCTTGGGCGGATCAAATTCGATCAACCAGATAATTCCGGCATTCATCACCCTGTGTTCAGCGGCCTTGCGGGTTCGGAGTTTGACGTTCCTCTGCCGGTTTCGCCGCATGTGCTGCTTCCCGGCGGCATTGACTTCGGCTTTTAAGGCAATAGGCCTGATGATCGTGCCGCCTGCCCCCTCGGGGTGGGCGGCACCGGTCATATGGGTGAGGTGACATGAAAAACCGTGATGCCACCGGCGCGCTTGGCGCAGCGCTTGCCAATTGCCGGCAGCATTTTGTCGCAGCGGCAGGGTTTAGCGGGCTGGTGAACCTGCTCTATATCGCCCCCACCCTTTACATGCTGCAAGTCTATGACCGGGTGGTGCCGACACAGGGCCGGCAGACGCTGATGTTTCTAACGGTTGTGCTGCTGTTTTCACTTGCCACGTTGTCGCTGCTCGACCGGGTGCGTGCGCGCCTGCTCACCCGCGCTGGCGTTATGCTTGATGGCGTGCTGGCGCCAAGCCTGCTCGACACCACGCTTGGCCGGCCAGAACTTGTCGCCTCACGCCGGGCGCTGCGCGAATTTGACGTGCTGCGCGCCACGCTTACCGGGCCGGGTATTCTGGCGCTATTCGATGCGCCCTGGACACCGATTTATGTCATCGCCTGCTTTATCGTCCATCCGCTGATCGGTGCAGTGGCGCTGACGGGTGGTGTGGTATTGCCGATGATCGCCTGGCTCAACGAACGCGCAACGGCAGACAGGCTTTCACGGGCGCAAAATATTGCGACTTCCTCCTATGCGAGCCAGGATTGCTATCTTGGCCAGGCAGAAGCGGTGCGCGCGCTCGGCATGCGGCGCGCCGTCGTCTCACGGCAATTGCGCGAGCGTTCGGCCATGTTGACTGCTCAAACCGAGGCAAGCTTTGCCGCGAGTGGTTATCTGACCATGACCAAGTTCGTTCGCCTCGCGCTGCAATCTCTGGCGCTTGGGCTGGGCGCGCTGCTGGCGATTGACAACCAGATTTCGGGCGGCGCAATTTTTGCTGCATCCTTTCTTATTGCGCGCGCTCTGGCACCGGTTGAAGCGCTGATCGGCGCCTGGAAGGGGCTGGCCGCGGCTTTTATCAGCTATCGGTCGATCGAATCGCTGCTGGGCGGGGCACATCACGCAGCGGCCCACACACAGCTGCCGCCGCCGAGCGGGGCACTGCTGGTTGAGGATGTAACAATTGTAAACGAGGCGCGCGACGGGGCGATTGTGTTCGGCGCAAGCTTTGCGCTCGCGGCTGGCGAGGTACTGGCGATTGTCGGTCCGTCGGGTGCGGGAAAATCGACATTGTTGCGCGCAATTGCCGGAGCGCTGGCCGTCGATCGCGGCGCGGTGCGGCTTGACGGCGCGAACATGCAGGACTGGGATCCTGAAAGACTTGCGCGCCACATTGGCTATCTCCCGCAGGAAACGGCGCTGTTTGCTGGCACAGTGAAGGAAAATATTGCGCGCTTTCGAAACGAAACAGAGGGCGATTCTGCCGCCATCGATGCCGCCGTGGTCAACGCCGCGCGCAAGGTTGGCGCAGAAGATTTGATACTTGGCCTGTCGGGCGGATATGACCATCTGCTTCAGCTTGGTGGGCGGGGGCTGTCGGCAGGGCAGGCGCAGCGCATCGCGCTGGCGCGCGCGGCCTTTGGCGATCCGGTGCTCCTTCTCCTTGATGAACCGAATGCGCATCTCGATTCAGATGGCGACATCCGGCTCACCAACGCCATTGCTGCCATGAAGCGCGAGGGGCAAACGGTGGTCATCATCAGCCACAAGCTGAGCATTTTGCCGGTGGTGGACAAGCTGTTGGTGCTCAAGGGCGGGCGGATCGAAATGTTTGGCCGCCGCGACGAAATTTTGCCAAAAATCGCGCCACCCAATGTGCACCGCATGCCACAGGCGACACCTGCATGACCGCAACGCACGAACCCGCGCCCAGCGCGCCTGTGCTGATATCGCAAGGTTCACCAGGCCAGGTGGCCCCGGCGGCCTATGCGGCGGCGCCAGTCGCACCGATAGCCGATGCCCGCCAGGAGATTCGCGCGGGGTTGATTGTGGCTGCGCTGTTCTTTGTCGTGTTTCTCGGCTGGGCGTCGCTTGTCCGGCTTGACGCAGCGGCTTTTGCACCCGGCACGCTGGTTGTCGCAGGGCAGCGCCAGGCTGTTCAGCACCGCGACGGCGGCGTGGTGGGGGAAATTTTGGTGCATGAGGGCAAGCGGGTGGCGCGTGGTGACCTGCTCATCACCCTTGCCGCAGCCGAAGTGCGCGCACAGGCCCAGGCGCTGACCAGCCAGGCCATCCGCCTGCTGGCTCAGCGAGCACGGCTGGAAGCCGAGCAGCTTGGCACTGCAACCATTGCCCCGCCGGCCGAATTTGCCCATTTCCCGGCCGACACCCTGGCGGCTCAGGCTGTGGCGCTCAGGCTGCAACAGGCAGAACTCAAGGCTCGTCGGGAAACGCTTACCGCGCAGCGCGGCACGCTTGGCCAGCGCGGCGCACAATCTGGCGAACAAGGGCGCGGCTATGCCAGCCGGGCCGCCTCGCTTGACGATCAGATCCGCCTGCTCGACGATCAGATTGAGGCGCTGCGGCCGGTAGCGGTGAAGGGTTTTGTTTCGGCAACACGTATGCGCGAGCTTGAGCGGCTCCGTGCCGATCTTGATGGGCAGCGCGGCCAGTTTCGCGCCAGCATCTCCCAGTCTGGCGGCGCCCAGCGCGAAAATGCGCTACAGGTGATCGAGGCCGAGCGCGGCTTTCGCGAGCGCACCGTGGCCGACTTGCGCGATGTTGAAAACACGCTGGGCGACGTGCTCCCCCGGCTGGGCGCCGCGCGCGACCAACTTGCCCATACACAAATCAGGGCGCCGGCAACCGGTGCCGTTGTCGGCCTGACGGTGTTTACGCCCGGCGGCGTAATTGTACCGGGGCAAAAGCTGATGGACATAATTCCCGAACACGCTGCGCTGCGCATTCAGGTACGCATTTCGCCGCAAGACGCAGATGATTTGGCGGTGGGCCAAAAAGCGCTGGTGCGCTTCCCCTCGCTCCACGAACGCGGGCTGCCCAATATCGAGGGGGTAGTGACGCGGATTTCCGCCGACAGCTTTAGCGACGAACGAAGCGGCGCGAGCTATTTCACCGGCGAAGTATCCGTGGCGCCAAATCAGCTTGCGCGCATCAAGGCCATTCGCGGCGCGGATTTTGCATTGCGCGCAGGCCTGCCGGCCGAGGTGCTGATCCGCCTGCGCAAGCGCACCGCGCTCGATTATGCGCTGGAGCCGTTGATCGGCAGCTTCTGGTCCTCCTTTCGCGAGCATTGACACCTCGCGCAACGGCCAGCGCAACAAGGGCTTTCGGCGGAGCAAAAGGGCGTGCTATGCGCGCTTGGATGATCGATGCACCTTCCCCTTCCGGCATTGTTGCAGCCATGGCGGCGCGTGCGCGCGCGGCGAGTGCAGCGCTCGCGCGCCTGCCTGCCTGTGCGCGTGAGGACGGGCTGTACGAGGTGGCACAGGCCCTGCGCCGGGCGCAAGGCGCTATTTTGGCCGCCAATGCAGCAGACATGGTTTGCGCCACCGCAGCGGGGCTGTCTGGCGCAATGCTTGACCGGCTCCGGCTGGATGCGGCACGCGTGGAGGCAATGGCCGCCGGAGTGCTGGCAGTCGCCACCTTACCCGACCTTGTGGGCGCAGTAATCGATGAAACCCGCCGCCCCAACGGCCTGGCGCTCAGCCGGGTGCGCGTGCCCGTGGGTGTAATCGGCATTATTTATGAAAGCCGGCCGAATGTAACAGCGGATGCAGCGGCACTTTGCGTGAAATCGGGCAACGCCGTCATTCTGCGCGGCGGATCAGAAGCGGTGGAGAGCAACAGGGCAATCCACGCCGCCTTTGTTGCCGGGCTGGCTAAGGCGGGCTTGCCGGTCGACGCGGTACAGCTAGTCCCCTCCACCGACAGAGCGCTGGTGGGCGCCATGCTGATGGCGCACGGGGCAATCGACATGATCATCCCGCGGGGTGGCAAATCGCTTGTCGCCCGCGTTCAGGCGCAAGCGCGGGTGCCCGTGCTCGCCCATCTCGACGGGATCAACCATGTCTATGTCGATGGCTCTGCCGACCCTGCTATGGCGAGCGCCATCGTGGTGAACGCCAAGCTGCGGCGAACAGGCGTGTGCGGCGCTATGGAAACACTGCTGATCGACCGTGCCTACCCTGCTGCTGGCGCGCTGATTGCGGACCTGCGCCTTGCAGGCTGCGAGGTGCGCGGCGATACCCAGGCCTGCGCGCTCGACCCGGCACTGCTGCCCGCCACAATGGCCGATTGGGACACGGAATATCTAGACGCTGTCGCCTCTGTTGCCATGGTTGGCGGTGTGGATGAGGCAATGGCCCATATCGCCGCGCACGGATCGCACCACACAGATGCGATCATCGCCGCCGACGCCGCTGTTGCTGAACGCTTTTTGGCAGGTGTAGACAGCGCCATTGTGTTGTGGAACGCCTCCACCCAATTTGCCGATGGTGGAGAATTTGGGCTGGGCGCCGAAATTGGCATTGCCACCGGGCGGCTGCACGCGCGTGGCCCTGTCGCGCTTGAGGGATTGACCACCTATAAATGGATTGGCCGTGGCGCGGGGCAGACCCGCCCTTGAGGGACCACCGGCTTATGAGCGTTGCTGCATGACCAAAATCGGCCTGCTCGGCGGCTCGTTCAACCCGGCGCACCGCGGCCACCGCGCCATCAGCCTTGCCGCCCTCAGCGCGCTTGGCCTTGACGAGGTTTGGTGGCTGGTCTCGCCTGGCAATCCGCTAAAAGACGGCGCGCACGACATGGCGCCCTTTGCCGTGCGGTGCGCCTCTGCCCGAAAAATGGCCCGCCACGCGCCCATTCGTCCAACCGATATCGAGCGCAAACTGGGCACGCGCTACACCGCAGACACTGTCCGCAAGCTGGTACAGCGCTACCCGAAAACCCGCTTCATCTGGCTGATGGGGGGGGATAATCTTGCACAATTTCACCATTGGCGCGACTGGCGAGGCATCGCCAGACAGGTTCCGATTGCAGTAATCGCCAGACCAGGATATGATGCTGCTGCCCGCGCGGCCCCCGCGATGGGTTGGTTGCGGCGCCTCGTCCACCCCGCAAACCATGCCCACCACTGGACGAGGTGGAGATTGCCAGCACTCGTGCTGTTGCGCTTTCGCCCAGATGAGACGTCGGCAACGCGGCTCCGCAAGGCTGATCCAGCCTGGCAGGCCCGTTTTACCCCATTTGTTGCCGATCGTGGTTTTTCCCCTTCATTCAAAGACGCGCGCGCGTCATCCTAGGAGTTATCTTGGCCTCATCCCCGCAAAGTTATCG
The DNA here is from genome assembly GCA_041659705.1 of Sphingomonas sp. Taxonomy (GTDB): domain Bacteria; phylum Pseudomonadota; class Alphaproteobacteria; order Sphingomonadales; family Sphingomonadaceae; genus Sphingomonas. The sequence goes on along the minus strand of JBAZXU010000008.1, from coordinate 83,700 downwards.
CTCGTCCGACACCGATAGTGTCGAGGCGCTGCATCAGCTCGTGCTTGCCTCGCTCGATGATGATCAGGCAGTGGAAACCGTGTCGATCCCACTGGCTGGCAAATCGAGCATTGCCGATCATATGGTGATCGCCAGCGGCCGCTCGACCCGGCAGGTCGCCTCCATGGCGGCCAAATTGTCGGAAAAGATCAAGGCAGAGCTTGGCCGCTCCACCCGGATTGAAGGGCTGCCTACGGCCGATTGGGTGCTGATCGACGCTGGCGATGTCATTGTCCATCTGTTCCGCCCCGAAGTACGCAGCTTTTACAATCTGGAGCGGATGTGGGCGTTTGGCGATGCGCCCATCGCCGTGGCGGATGCCGGGCCAGATGCCAACCCCGACGCCTGAACTGCCAGGTCGCGCGCGTTGTTGCTCCATATTGTCGCGCGCGGGCGCATTGGCCGCGGGCCAGAGGCTGAGCTGGTCGAGCGCTATCTCAAGCGGCTGAGCTGGCCGGTAAAGATCACCGAACTGCCCGATGGCGGAGGGCGTGTGCCGCCGATGGAAGGGCAAGTGCGGCTAGTGCTGCTCGATGAAACCGGCGAGGTGATGCCGTCCCGCGGCTTTGCGCAAATGCTTGGCCGGTGGCGCGACGACGGCGTGCGCGAGGCGCGGTTTATGATTGGTGCCGCCGATGGCTTTAGCGATGAAAACCGGGCCGCTGCCGACATGCTCTTGTCCTTTGGGCGCGCTACCTGGCCACATCTGCTTGCCCGTGCAATGCTCGCCGAGCAATTATGGCGGGCAACAAGCATCCTTGCCAACCACCCCTATCACCGTGAAGGATAGGCCATGGCAGCGGCACGGCACTATCTGGCACTGGCAGCAACAGGTGTCATCGCCGCAGCAACGCTTGCTGCGGCCACGCTTGCACAATCCACAGCGCCAGGGCACATTCCTGCAAGCGCCATCGCCGCCGAGCAACAACGGCTGCGCGCGGCCAGGGCGCAATCCGCCGCTGCGCAGGCGCGCGCCAATGAGCTGGAACGAGCCGCCGCAGCCGAGCGGGACGAGGCCCTAAAAGCCCAGCAGCACGAGGCCGCCATCGCCGCCCATGTCCAAACAGCCGAGGCAGACATCAGCGCTGCGCAAAGCCGGATTATGATTTTGCGGCGCCTGCTGGATGTGCAACGCGCCACGCTGGCGCAGCAGCAAGGGCCAATTGTGCGGCTGATGGCTGCGCTCCAGTCGCTCGCCCGGCGGCCCGGCGTGCTCAGCATCGTGCAGCCCGGCTCGATCAACGATCTGGTGCATGTGCGGGCAGCGCTTGGTGGCGCATTGCCCGTGGTGCGGGCAAGAACGGCCGAGCTGCGCACAAGCCTTGCCCGCTCCCGTGTGCTGCAAAACAATGCCGCGCTGGCAGTGGCGAGCCTTGCGGCCGGGCGGCGGCGGCTGGAAGCCGAGCGGCTGGCGCTTACCCGGCTGGAGGCGGAACACCGGCTGAAATCGCGCGCGCTTGGCCGCGACGCGCTGTTCGAATCAGACCGCGCCATTGCGCTTGGTGAGCAGGCGCGCGATTTAGTGGATCTGATGGACCAGCTAAGCGATGCGGCTCAAACCCGTGCAGCGCTGGAATCGTTGCCCGGCCCCTTGCCCCGTCCGCCAAAGCCGGGAGAGGCCCCCTCCCCTATCGACCGGGCCAACTGGCTATCGGCAACTGCGCCTTACCGGCTGCCAGTGGCTGGCCGCATTGTCACCGGGCTTGGCGAGGTGTCGCAGGCAGGCGTTCGTTCGCGCGGGCTAACGTTTGAAGTGGCCCCCGGCGCACAAGTGGTGGCGCCGGCACCGGGGCATGTGCTGTTCGCCCGGTCATTTCGCGGCTATGGCGTTGTTGTCATTATCGATCATGGTGCAGGGTGGACAACGCTGGTCGCCGGGCTTGGCAGCGCGGCGGTTCAGGTGGGCAGCATTGTGGTTCAGGGCGGGCCGCTAGGAGCCGCTGAAAAAGGCAATGCACCCAAAATCACCGTTGAGCTGCGCCGCCGCGACCGCGCAATCGACATGACAAGGTTGATCGGCTGATCCACAATGGCAAACCATCAATCCCCCGTTCAGCCGCCACATGCTTTGATGCGCAGCGAAATGGCGCTAAGGTGGCCCCGATATTGCTCAAACCCACCTCGTTGCCGCACCTGGCCTAGCTGAAAGTAGCCAACGACCATGCCACGCCCTTTGCTTCAGGCCACCGCCATTGCCGCCGCCCTGGCGCTGATCCCCATCACCACCGGCGCAATGGCGCAGGTCGACACAGCAACTTATCGTGAACTCGACACCTTTCTTGACGTGTTCAACCTGGTAAAGGCAAATTACGTCGACAAGGTTGACAACAAGGTGCTGGTAAAGGGCGCAATCGACGGGATGCTGGCAGCGCTTGATCCGCACAGCGCCTATGAAGATGGCGCCGATTTTGACAATCTGAAAATTCAGACAGAAGGCAAATATGGTGGCCTTGGCCTTACCGTGTCGATGGAAGACGGCGCGGTAAAAGTTATTGCCCCGCAAGAAGATACACCAGGATACCGGGCGGGCATCAAGGCGGGAGATTACATCACCCAAATAGACGGACAGAGCATTTTTGGCCTGACGCTAAACGAGGCGATCAGCCAGATGCGTGGCAAACCGGGCACCAAAATCAACATCACCATCATCCGTCGCGGGCGCGAGCAACCGATAAATGTATCGCTGGTGCGCGAAGTCATCGTGCAAAAGCCGGTGAAATGGGATGTGAAGGGCGATATCGGCATCATCAACATCAACGCATTTTCTGAAGGCACGGGTGATTATGTCCGCGCGGCAATCAGCGGTATCAAGGCCAGGCTTGGCCATGAGCCGCTCGGCTATATCGTCGATCTGCGCGACAATGGCGGCGGCCTGTTGACCGAGGCGATTGATGTGTCCGACGTGTTTCTCGACCATGGTGAGATCGTGTCGCAGCGCGGGCGCACGCTTGGGCGCGTACAATCGGCATCAGCAACCCGCGGCGACGAGACAGGTGGCAAGCCGATTGTCGTGCTTGTAAACGCTGGTACAGCCTCTGCTTCGGAAATTGTCGCCGGCGCGCTGCAAGATCATCACCGCGCGTTGATCGAAGGGCAGCGCAGCTTTGGCAAAGGCTCGGTTCAGTCGCTTTTGCAGCTTGGCCCGACAAGCATCGTCCGCCTGACGACCGCGCGCTATTACACACCATCCGGCCGCTCGATTCAGGAAGGCGGCATCGACCCGGATGTCGCCGTGCCGCAGATCAGCGACCCCGATTACAAGACCCGGCCGGTGTTCCGCGAAGATGATCTGCGCCGCCACCTCATCAACGAGGCCAAAATCGACAACAAGGCGCTGGAGGAGGATAGCAAGCCTGACACCCGCTTCGCCGCTACGCCCGATGAACTGAAAAAGCGCAACATTGACGACTTCCAGCTTTTTTACGGTCTGCAAACGCTGGCGCGGCTGGGCGGTCCTACACAGGTGGCCACCATCGCCCGGCTCGGCACGCCGCTGCCCCGGCTTGATGATCAAACCGCAGCGCCTACGCCAAAGGCCAATTAAGCGTGGCAACCATGGACGCCAGATCATTCAACCATGCCCGCCTGCTTGCGCTGCTGCTGCCCGGTGCGCTCATGGCGGGCGCGCTGGGATCGCAATATTGGGGCGGGCTTTACCCTTGTGAAATGTGCCACTGGCAGCGCTGGCCACACTATGCCGCCATCGCTCTTGCCGCGCTCAGCTTTGTTGTGCCCGGCGGGCAGGGCGTGCGCAAAATTCTGGTGGCGCTGGCCGCATTTGCGATTTTGACGAGCGGTGCAATTGGCGTGTTTCATGCCGGAGTGGAATATCACTGGTGGGAGGGTTTAACCGCTTGCTCAACCACCATTTCCGGCAGCGGCGGCAGCGTGGAGGACATGCTGGCACGCGTTATGGCGGCGCCCATCGTGCGGTGCGACGCGGCGCAGTGGCGGTTGTTCGGCATTTCGCTGGCCGGGTATAATGCGTTGTTTTCGCTCGGCGGCGCAGCTATCATCACAGCGCTGATGCTACGAAAGCGCCCTGCGTGACACATTGGAAACCTGGCGACGCCAAAAGAGCGACCGACGCGATGATCCGGGTAGATCAGGCGGGCGAATATGGCGCAACGCGCATCTATGCGGGCCAACTGGCGGTTATGGGCGACCGCACACCTGCTGCCCGGCTCATTGCCGGCATGGCGATGCAGGAAGAGCGCCACCGGCAGTTTTTTGACGATATAATGGCCCGTCGCGGCGTTCGCCCTACATTGTTGCAGCCTTTTTGGAGCGTGGCCGGTTTTGCGCTGGGCGCAGTTACCGCAGCGATTGGCCCGGATGCGGCAATGGCGTGCACCGCCGCGATTGAGACCGAAATCGACCATCATTATGCTCAGCAGCGAGAAATACTGGGCGATAGCGACCCGGAGCTGGAAGAAGCGATTGCCGAATTTCAGGCCGAAGAGCAGGAACATCGCGATACCGCGCTCGCCAATGGCGCGGAGCAGGCAATTGCCTATCCGTTGTTAAGCGGCATGATCCGGCTGGGCTGTCGCCTGGCCATTGCCGCGGCCAAGCGGGTTTGACGCCGCGCCGATAATGTGGGGCATGGTGATATGAAACAATGTGCGTCGAGGGAGATTAGGTCGTGGTGAAAGTTGTAATGCGAGCCGCTTTGGCCTTTGCGGCGCTCGTTGCAGCGGGCGCTGTGCTGCCTGCCGCCGCACAGGATGCCCCCATTGGCGGCGTCACTTATATTTACGGCGAACGAGCCAAATGCCCGACCGACCAATCCGGCAACGAAATCACCGTGTGCGTGCGCCGCCCGGCGAGTGAGCAATTCCGCATTCCCAAGGAATTGCGCGAAGGTTCCATCAAGCCGGAATATGAGAGCTTTGTCGTAAAACAACAGGCGGCATCGGAACTTTTGCATTCGGGCATCGGAAGCTGTTCAGCCACCGGAGCCGGTGGGCAAATTGGGTGCTCGGCGGCTGAGTTTGAAGCCTATCGCCGCGCCAAGCGCGCCAAAGCTGCGGAGAAAAAGGCCGAAGCTGTGTTGATTGACCGCTAACGAAAAGCGGCTGTATTCAACCTTTGCGCTATGCGAATAACGACAATGAGGGCGGGTGCATAAGCTCTGAGGCCCCTTTTTGATCGCCAAAACGGTTTACGATCTGGCTATGGCAGACTAGGCGCTGCGGGCTTTTATTTTACCGCATGTTTCCTTTGTCGGGTGATTTTACCTGGCAAAAAAATGCTCTAGGGCGGGGCTACAGCAGCAAACGGGCCGGGCGATGATCGAGAAAATATTGGGCATATTGGCCGGGTTCACCATCTGGGTCATTTCAACTGGCGGCTATTGGGGCATCGCTGCGCTGATGGCGATCGAATCGGCGTGCATCCCCCTTCCTTCGGAAATCATCATGCCTTTTGCCGGCTATCTCGTCTCAACGGGGCGGTTTGACCTGTATCTGGCGGCGACGGCGGGGGCGATTGGCTGCAACATCGGTTCGATTTTTGCTTATGAGCTTGGCAAGCGCGGCGGGCGCCCCGCCTTTTTGCGCTGGGGCAAATATCTGCTGATCGGGCCGGGTGAAATTGACGCAGCAGACCGGTTTTTTGCCCGTTTTGGCAATGCAGCGGTGCTCATCGGCCGGCTGCTCCCGGTGGTTCGCTCGTTCATCGCTTTTCCCGCGGGCGTTGCGCGCATGCCGCTGGCGCAGTTCCACCTTTATACCTTTATCGGTTCTTGGCCGTGGTGCTTTGGTCTGGCCTGGGTTGGCATGGTGCTGGGCGATACATGGAACAGCGATCCACGCATCAAGGCTGCGTTCCACAGCGCCGATCTTGTGATTGGCGTGGTGCTGGTGGTTACGCTCGCGCTCTATGTGCGGCATAAGGTAAAGGGGCTAAACCGAGGCGCCTGATGGCGGGGGTGGGCAGCGTAAGACCCAAAAGCGTTGTCGCCAACAGTCCACTTGGCAAGCGTGCTTGTGCCACGATAAGAATAGGCGTGGTGGCGGCCTGCACCGCCGGGCAAGTTTGCCAAGGGTTGCATTTTCAGGAGCCATTTCAATGACAAACTCCTATCGCCTGTTCGGCATGCCCGGCTCGCTTTATACGGCAAAAGCGCGCGCCTATTTGCGCAAGCAGCAGCTCGACATGGTGGAAATGCCGGTGGGTGACCCTGCCTTCCAGCCGATATTGAAACAAATTGGCCGCTTCATCATGCCGGTTGTCGTTATGCCCGGTGGCGAGGTTGTGCAGGATTCTACCGCGATCATCGACCATATCGAAGCCATCGGCGCCGCCCGGCGCAGCGCCTATCCGCAAACGCCGGTGCACCATCTCGTCTCGCTGATTATCGAGTTGTTCGGCGGTGAGGGGCTGTTGCGCCCGGCGATGCATTATCGCTGGAATTTCGATGCAGAAAACATTGCCTTTCTGCGGCATGATTTTGTGGCCGCGCTCAACCCCAAGGCGGACAAGGTAACAGGGGACGCAACCTTTGCCATGGCCAGCACGCTGATGCGCAAGGCGGGCGCATCCTTTGGGGTGAATGAGGCAACCATCCCGACCATCGAATCGTCTTATGCAGAGTTGCTTGCCCTGCTCGATGCGCATTTTTCCACAACGCCCTATTTGCTCGGCGGGCGGCCAACAATCGGCGATTATGGCCTAATCGGGCCACTGTTCGCCCATCTGGGCCGCGACCCTGCGCCCGCGCGGCAGATGCAGGCCGGCGCCCGCGCGGTGTTCCGCTGGACTGAGCGGATGAACGCCCCCGACGCGCTGCTGGACGGGCTGTGCCGTGACGAGGCGCTGTTTGCCGATGACGCGGTTCCCGATACGCTGATGGCGCTGCTGCGCTACATCGCAGTGGATTATCTGCCCGAACTTACTGCCCACATCGCCTTTACCAATGCCTGGCTGGCTGAGCGGCCGGATTTGGCGCCGGGCACCAACGGGCTGGAAAACCCGGCGCAACGCAGCATCGGCATGGCAAGCTTTGTCTGGCGCGGACACGAGATTGCCACCGCCGTGCTCCCCTATCGCTTCTGGCTGCTTCAACGCGTGCAAGATGCCGCCGCCGCGCTCGACAGCAAGGGCAAGGCCGCCATTGCGGCGTTGCTGGAGGATTGTGGGCTGGCGCCACTGCTTGAGTTGCGCACCGCCCGGCGCGTGGAGCGTGTCAATCACCTTGAAATATGGGGCGATGCGGAATTGGCCAATGCCTGACCAACAGGCGGGTGGACGCGCCGCCGCCCTCGCCATATGGGTCGTTCCATGAGTGCTCCCACCGAAACATCCACCAAAACAGACGGTCGCCACGCTCGTGGTGAATCAAGCCGAGCGCGCATCGTTGCAGCCATGCTGGACCTTGTTGCCGCAGGAGACATTCACCCAAGCGCCGCAAAAGTAGCCGAGGCGGCAGGCGTTGGTATGCGCACCGTCTTCCATCATTTCAACGATATGGACTCGCTTTATCGTGAAATGTCGCTCGCAATCACCGCCCGCGTCACGCCGCTGTTCAAGGCCCCGCTAGTGGCGCAAAACTGGCAGGACCGGATCCGCGAAACCGCGCAGCGGCGGATGCAGGCGTTTGAAATCGTTTCGCCCTACCGGGTCTCTGCCAGCATCAAGCGCTTTCAGTCAGATTTTTTGATGAAGGATTTTCAGCGTCTGGTGCGGCGCGAGCGCACAGCGGTGGAAATTTTGCTGCCCCCCGCCGCGCGGGCGGACACGCAGCGCACCAACATGTTGCTCATCGCGCTAAGCTTTCACACCTGGCGAATGTTGCGTCAGGAGCAGCAATTATCGGTGGGTGATGCCGAACAGGTGATGCTTGGCCTTGTGAACGCGGTACTGATGCAGTTTGACAGTGGCCCACAAGGCGCAACCGGGCCGGCGTCGCCATGCTAACGCTCTATGATTTTCCCCGCGCGCCAAGCCCGCGCCGCGCGCGCGTTTTCCTCGCCGAAAAGGGCGTGGCGCACGACACTGTCATTGTCGATTTGGCAATTGCTGAGCAGTTTGGCGAGGCGTTTCGCGCCATCAACCCGCGCTGCACCCTGCCCGCACTGGCGCTGGGAGACGGCACGGTACTAACCGACAATGCCGGCATCCACGCCTATCTCGAAGCGGCCTACCCCCAACCGCCATTGCTGGGTGTCACCCCGGTGGAGCAGGCAGATATTGCAAGCTGGAACAGCCGCATCGAGACCGACGGATTTCTGGCTGTGGCAGAGGCACTGCGCAATTCAGCGCCAGCGATGAAGGGCCGTGCACTGGCGGGGCCGGTCGATTATGAGCAGATCCCAGCACTTGCCGAGCGCGGCATGGCGCGGATTGGGCAGTTTTTCCAAATGCTCGATACGCATCTGGAAGGCCGGGCTTTTATTGCGACCGACCGGTTTTCTTTGGCAGATATCAGCGCCTATATCGTTATCGATTTTGCGCGCGTTGTGCGCGCCAGGCCGGCAGACACGCTGGTAAACCTGACCCGCTGGCGAGACGCCATCGCCGCGCGGCCAAGCATGGCATTATAAGCGCACAACCCGCGCACCTGTACCGGCGCGTTGACGCAGGGCTGCCATTACGGCACTGATAATACCAAAATAATGGAGAGGCCCGATGCAGATTTTGCGCACGCCAGACAACCGATTTGCCAGTCTGCCGGACTATCCCTTCCTCCCGCACTATACTGATATTGCCGATGCCGATGGCACTAGTCTGCGCATCCACCATGCCGAGCAGGGCCCTGCAGATGCAGCACCAGTGCTGATGATGCACGGGGAGCCGAGTTGGTCTTATCTGTATCGCAAATTCATCCCCGTGCTCGCGGCCGCCGGCCACCGGGCCATCGCGCCAGATCTGGTCGGCTTTGGCCGGTCGGACAAGCCCGCCGCGCTGGCGGATTATAGCTATGAGCGCCATGTCGCTTGGATGAGCGCGTGGCTGGTGGCAAATGACTTGCGCGACATTACCCTGTTTTGCCAGGATTGGGGCGGGTTGATTGGCCTGAGGCTGGTGGCAGCCTTGCCCGATCGCTTCGCCCGGCTCGTCATCGCCAATACCGGGCTGCCCGTCGGCACCGGCTGGAGCAAGGGCTTTGAAAAGTGGCGCGACTTCAGCCAAAAGGTCGATCCTTTTCCCGCCGGCGCGATCATCAACGGTGCAACACTGCGTGAACTATCTGCAGACGAAATTGCCGCATATGACGCGCCCTTCCCCGATGAAAGCTACAAAAGCGGCGCACGCATTTTCCCTATGCTGGTGCCTGTTTGCCCGGATCAGCCATCGGTTGCAGAGAATATTGCTGCCTGGAAAGTCCTGGAGACACTAGGCACGCCTGTGCTCACCTGTTTTAGCGACAAGGACCCGGTGACGGCGGGGGGTGAAAAGATATTCATTGCCAAAATGCCCGGTGCCGCCGGCCAGCCCCACGCTATCATCGCCGATGCGGGGCATTTTTTACAGGAGGACAAGCCCCTTGTCCTTGCAGCGCTGATTGATAATTTTATCCGCAACCAGGCGGCCTAGGTCAGGAAACCTGTTGAGATGACACTGCATTTCGATCTGTTCTGGTCGTTCCGTTCACCCTATTCCTATTTGGTGACGCCGCGGATCGTCGCGCTGGAGCGCGAGTATGACGTGGTCTGCGCGGTGAGGATCGTTTACCCAATCGCGGTGCGGCAGGCCGATTTTTTCAGCAACAACGACCCGCTTTGGCTACCCTATTTTCTACGCGATGTGTTCCGCTCAGCAGAGTTTGCCGGGCTGCCACTGCGCTGGCCCAAGCCCGACCCGGTGGTGATGGACCCGGTGACACGCAGCTATCCGGCCGAACAGCCGCTTATCCACCGGCTAAGCCAATTGGGCGCCCTTGCCGCCGAGCGCGGCAAAGGGCTTGGCTTTATCGACGAGGTGAGCCGGATCATCTGGAGTGGCAGCACCGATGATTGGGACAAGGGGGATCATCTGGCGCAGGCCGCCGCGCGTGCCGGGCTTGATCTGGCGCAGATGGATGCCGTAGTCGCAGCGCAAGCGCCCCGGCTCGATGCCATCATCAAGGCCAATCAGGCAGACCAACGCGCAGGTGGCCATTACGGCGTTCCGCTCATGGTTTATGATGGCGAGCCTTTTTTCGGTCAGGACCGGTTCGATCAGTTAAAATGGCGCCTCAACCAACGCGGACTGGCGCGGCGGCAAGGCCAAAACCTGGGGTGATTGAAACAATTTTTCGAGCCGTTTCAACACTCTATACACTATTCAGGCCGCAGTGCGCAGGCGCTCTGCCATTTCAGCGAGCGGGCATTCGGCAATGCCCTGCTCAATGTCGGGCATCCGCAAAAGCCGGGCCGAATATTGCGCCCGCTGCGCCAAATGGTCGATCGCCTGTAGCGCCTCCATATGGCCGCGCACCACGGCAATATCGGTGCACAGCCGCCCACCCATGGCTTCCAGCTCCCGGCTCATGGCGTCAAATTCAGCCGCCAGCCGGTCTCGCCACAAGTCATGCGGCGCCAGGTCGATATCGGCCCGCTTCATGCGGCAACGGATTGGCTGACGAGGCGCAGCGCTGCCCCGGTGAGCGCGCCCGGCGCGGAGAAGGAAGCAATCGCGCCTTTTTCAGTTGCAATGTCAATACGCTCGCGCACCAGCGCGGTTTCGGGGTCTTGCGCCAGGCATTGCCCTTGAACACCGCGTAGTGCCGCAAGCCCGGCGGCGCCATCTGCCCCGCCGCCCGAAAGCAGCACGCCCGTTCCCTTGACGCCTGCAGTCTTGGCGACAGATGCCAGCAGTAAATCGGCAGACGGGCGGCAGCCATTGACAGGATCGCGCGCAATCAACCGCAAATGGCCACCCGGCCAGCGATCAACCACCACGTGGCAATTGGGGTCAACCGCGACATAAACGGTGCCTTGCGCCAACGCCTCACCGTCTGTCGCAAGCTTCACCTGCGGCGAAATAGTCTGCGCAAGGCGCAAGGCCAGCGGCATCCCGAACCCTTCATCGACGGCAAGCAACAACACTGTCGGCGGGCAATTGGCAGGGAAGGTGCTGAGCATGGCGCTCGCTGCCTCAATACCACCCATGCCGCCGCTGATAACAATCAACGATCCGTCCCAGGCATAGCTGCCATCGGCAATCGGTGCGGCGGGAGCTGCTGTGTTCATTTTGCGCGCGGCAAGATTAGTCTTGGCTGCCGTCATCACAACCTTGCCAAGCTTACCGGAAATTTTCTCAAACTCATCCGGCGTCGCGCGGGCAGGTTTTGGAAAACAATCCACCGCGCCAAGCTCCAGCGCCCGCAGCGTTACTTCAGAGCCTTTTTGCGTAAGCGTTGACAGCATAACCACGGGAATAGGCTTTGTTTCCATCAACTCTTCAAGAAATTCCAGGCCGTTTTTGCCAGGCATTTCAACATCGAGCGTCAGCACATCGGGCCGATATTCGGCAATCATTTCGCGCGCTTCATCAGCGCCGTTCGCCGCCCCGACAACGATCAGATCCTTGTTACGTTCCAGTGCAGACGTAAACAACGCCCGCATCGTAATGGAATCATCAACGACAAGTACTCGGATCGCGCTCATTTCAATAACTTTCCAACTATAATTCTAATTATTATCAGGCAGCGTCGAGCAATTCGCCGTCTGCCGTAAGCGATGTCAAATCGAGCACCATGACCATCCGCTCGTCGATCGTCACCAATCCTTCAAGAAAGGGAACTACCGCATCGGTGCTGGTCACGGGCGGGGCCTGAATCGCACCGTCCTCAATCGACACAATATCGCTCACCGCATCGACGATAAGGCCGCGGAACTGATCTGCCACCCGCGTGACGATGATGACATGGCGAGCCGTTGGCTCGGTTGCGCGCCAGCCGAGGCGGGCGGCAAGATCAACCACCGGCAACACCGTGCCGCGCAGATTGACAACACCCGCAACATAATGCGGCACATGGGGCAGGCGCGTGGTTGGTGTCCATGCCCGAATTTCGCGAATTGCCATGATATCCACGGCAAAAACCTGCTCTTCGACTTCGAAGGTGATGAGTTGGCGGCTCATATCAGTCTTCCATCCTTTCTTTTGCGATCAGTGTGTTACACGCCGAACAGCGGCAGCAAGTTTTTCGGGATCAAAGGGCTTCACAATCCAGCCTGTTGCGCCGGCTGAACGGGCGCGCGCCTTTTTTTCGTCGGAGCTTTCGGTTGTCAGCACCAGAATTGGCCGGTCGCGATATCGCCCGCCTGGGCCACGCAGTTTTTCAATCAGCCCAAACCCGTCGAGGCGCGGCATGTTGATGTCGGTGATGATGATGTCACAATCGTTGGATTCGAGCCACTCCAAAGCAGCCACGCCATCCTCCGCCTGCTCCACGGCAAATCCTTGATCGCTCAAGGCGTGAAGCAGCAGCGCACGCATGCTGGCGCTGTCGTCGACGGTCAATATTTTCGTAACTTCGCTCATCGGACCTACCCTGCTCCAATCGCCTTAAAAAAGTTCCACTTCGCCGGTGTCTTTTACCGGGCGAACAACAGGACGGGCTGCTGGTGCCATGGTATCGGCCACAAGCCGACAACGCGCCCGTCCGCGCGCCGGCAGAAAATCAACCCGGCGAGCTTGTGTGCCGCCAAGATCTTGATGCGCGAGCATAATGCGCTCACGCTGTAAAAATTGTATTGCAAACGCACCATTTGCGGTGCCGATTTTTGTCATCCCCGCGTGCAAATTGCCCCCGCCATAAAGATGGGCTTTCATGCCGATCTTCGTAGCGCCGTTTTTCATCATATCGTTGATAAGCACTTCCATAAGATAAACGCCGTAGTGCTCATCGACATTGGCACCGCCATTTTGCGGCTCAGCCAGCAAAAAATGGTTCATGCCGCCTACGCCGACATTTGGATCAAACAAGCAACAAGCGACGCAGCTACCCAAAACCGTTGTCAGTTCGACACACGGGTCGTTGCTGACCTGCGCCTGGCCCTGCATCACCGTGATACGGCGCGGAACAGCAGATGTGCTAATGGGTTGGTGAAACATAGCTCAGGCCGCTTTCCGCAAGGCGCGCTGCGCGATCGCGCCAAGCGGCGCCACTTCAACCGCTGCACCAAGCGCAATGGCTGCACGCGGCATGCCAAACACGGTGCACGTTGCTTCATCCTGGGCAATGGTGTGGGCACCCGCCTGGCGCATTGCCAGCAGCCCTTTGGCGCCATCGCTCCCCATGCCGGTTAATTGAATGCCAACGGCATGAGGCCCCGCCGCCGCCGCGACTGACTGAAACAAAGCATCCACGCTCGGCCTGTGCCCGGAAACCGGATCTCCCGGCATCAGCCGTGAGACAAAGCTCGAACTGCCGCGCACCTGCAGATGACGGTCATTGCCCGGTGCAAGATAGATATGGCCCGGTTTCAGCCGCAAATCCGACTCCGCCAGCAAAACGGTGGGCGCGCATGAACTGTCAAGCCGCCGGGCCACCGCCTCGGCAAAATGACCGTTGATGTGCTGAACGATAACGGTTGGCGGACAATCTGCCGGGAAAGAACCCAGCAATACCTGTAGCGCCTCCACCCCCCCGGTCGACGACCCGATTGCCACAAGCCTGACTTCTGCGCTGCGCACAACTTCGACCACAGGCGGCGTGGCGGCGACAATCTGACTGTGAAAACGTGGCTTTACCTGGGCTGCGGCGCGGATCAGTTCGGCAAGCTGGCCGCCATCGCTCGATAACAAATCACCCGCACCGCCCGATGGCTTGGCATAACAATCGACCGCGCCAAGTTCGAGCGCGTGCGCGGTAGTATCTGCTCCCTTGCGAGTAAGCCCGGAGACGATAACCACAGGCATTGGCCGCAGCCGCATCAGTTTTTCAAGAAACTCAAGTCCGCACATCCCCGGCATCTCGATATCGAGAGTAATAACGTCCGGGTTCAACTCCTTGATGAGACGGCGCGCATCATTGGCATCAATGGCTGTGCCAACAACATCAATGTCTGGCTCAATGCTCAGCAACTTCACCAGCAAAGCGCGCATGGTGGCCGAATCATCAACAATAAGAGTGCGGATTTTTTTGCTCATCATCCAACCTTACGGTAAATGGTGTTACCAGCAGATTGAAGAACAGCTTCAGCCGGACCAATAACGCGCTCACTATGTCCAATATAAAGGAAACCACCGGGCGCCAGCATGTCTGCAAAGCGCGCAATAAGGCGCTCTTTGGTTGGCTGATCGAAATAGATCATGACATTGCGGCAAAAAATAATGTCAAACTGGTTCTTCATCGGCCAGTCGCCGAGCAAATTAAGCGTACGGAAGCGGACCATCGCGCGGGCTTCCGGTGCAATGACCGAGGAGCCGTCATTATCAATTGTCCAGGTAGCGCGCAGTGGCGCGGGCACTGCCTCAAGCGTTTGTGTGGGGTAGGTCGCAGCACTCGCGGCTTCAAGCGCATGCGCCGCCAAATCGCTGGCGAGCAACACCATTTTGCTTTTTGCAATCGCGCGCCCTTCGGCCCGATCTGCACCCAGCAACGTCATAACGATCGACCAGGTTTCTTCGCCGCTTGAGCAGCCCGCCGACCACAGGCGAACCGTCCTGCCTGCTTTGGCGCGGGCAACCAGCCCGGCACGCACTACCGAGCTCAAATGCTCGAAGTGATGATTTTCGCGAAAGAAAAAGGTGTGGTTGGTTGTCAGTGCGCAAATGGCCTTGCGCCGCTCCACCTTATCGACATCAATGTGCTTGATATATTTGGCAAATGTTCCGCAGCCCGAATTGCGCACCAAAGGCGCCCAGCGTGAATAGACGAGCATTGCTTTGCCAGGCGGCAAAACAATGCCTGCCTCTGCGTGGAGCAATGAGCGGACCGCTTCGAAATCGGCCTCGTCATAAACGCCGGCGCTAACGCCGGGCATGCGCTGAAATTCAGATGAAAGCGCGTTCATGCGGCTTCCGCCAACGGTGCGCTTACTGCATTCGATACAAGCGAATCGACATCGAGAATCAGCGCCACGCGGCCATCGCCAAGAATGGTGGCACCTGCCACCCCCTCCACCGCGCGAAAATGCGTATCGAGGCTCTTGATAACAAATTGGCGCTGGTCGCAAATTTCATCCACAAGTAGCGCCGCCTGCCCAGCCGTTTCGGTGTCAACTACAATCAGCACGCCCTCAAGCGGAGAATTGGCGGCACCGCGCGCACCAACCGCATTCTCTATCGGCAAAATCGGGATGAACTGGCCACGCACATTGAGCATCTGCCGCTCGCTGCCCAGTTTTGCCACTTCCTTTGCTTGTGGGCGCAGGCTTTCAACAACATGCGCAAGCGGCACGACCAGCGTCTGATCGCCCACCGTCACAATCATACCATCAGAAATTGCGAGCGTGAGCGGCAGGGCAAGGGTGAACGTGCTGCCCTTGCCGGGGGTGGATTCAATCGTGATACGGCCTCCCAGGTCTTTCACGTTCTGGCGAACCACATCCATCCCCACGCCGCGGCCCGAAACGCTGGAAATCGTCGCGGCAGTTGAAAAGCCTGGCGCGAAAATCAGATTGTCGATTTCCTCATCAGACAGATGGGCATCGGCGGATATAAGCCCTTTTTCGACAGCCTTGGAGAAAACACGGGCGCGGTCGATACCTTTGCCATCATCTGACACTTTGATGAGAATGCGCCCGCCGCGATGCTCCGCTGACAGGTGCAACGTGCCCTGCGGCGCCTTGCCACTGGCAACACGCACATCGGGGGTTTCAATACCATGATCGACAGCATTGCGGATGAGGTGGGTCAGCGGCTCACCAAGGCGCTCAATCACTGTTTTGTCCAGCTCGGTTGCCTCGCCAGACATTTCCAGCTTTACAGCCTTGCCCGTGGTGCCCTCAAGCTCGCGCAGCATCCGCGGCACACGGCTGAACACCGAGCCGATTGGCTGAGCACGAATGCCCATGGCCCCTTCTTGAATATCGCGGGTAAGCCCGTCGAGCATTCCCAGCTCTTCAATACCATCAAGATTGTGCATGGACAGGCGCTGAGCCAGCATGGCCTGAGCAATCACCAGCTCACCAACGCTGTCGATCAGCCGGTCAAGCCGGGCCAGGTCGATACGGATCGTCTGCGGCGTGGGAACAGCCGCCGCCACAGCTGCGGCCGGCCCCGCAACGGCAACGGCAACTGGCTTGGCCGGCTCCGCAGCGGCTGGCGCAGGCGCCGCCGCCACGGTCTTTGGCGCATCAACAGGAGCGCAAACGGCTGCGGGCGCGGCAACAGGAGCAAGGGGCGCAGGTGCCGCCACAACTGCTGCCTCAACCGCCACAGGCTCTGCCACCGCGCCGACTGCGTCAATTGCAGTAATAATTGGCGCGCAGTCATCGCCTACAAAATCGAATATCTCTTCAATTGCGCCGCGTTCCACGCTGGCGGGCAGCACATATTCCCACCGAAGATAAGCTGCGTGCGCATCATATGTATCGAGATCTGGCACGGCGCTGGTATCGCAGGCAACGCATTTTGCGCCCAGGCGTACAAGCTCGCGCAACAACAATACCGGCTCGCCGCCATTGTCAAACGCGCCGTCAGCCGGGTGGAGGACCACGCGCCAGCCGCCGGCTTCTTCGCCCGCGACAAAGCCTTCGTCAACGGCAATGTCGTCGAGCATTCCGTCGAGGTCGAAATCCATGTCGAACTCATCGCCGTTGCTGCTGCCATCGCTTGCGGCATTGACGACAGGCGCTGCGGCGACAGGCGCTGCGGCCACAACAGGTGCTGCCCCCTCGCCTCCGGCTTGCGCCGCTGCAAGCTCGGCAATAAGCGCCGCGTCGTCCGGCGCTGCGCCACCATTGCGTGCGGCGCCGACATGGTCGCCCAGCGCATCGAGCGCGCGCAGCATCAAAGAAACAAGCGCATCCGTAACCGGCACTGTCTCGTCACGAACGTCCGACAGCAACGTTTCAAAACCATGGGTAAAGTGTTGAAGCGCGGTAAAGCCAAACGCCCCTGCACCGCCCTTGATGGAATGAACCGCACGAAAGATGCTGTTAATCGTGTCTGCATCCTGCGTGCCATCGCGGCAACTGTCGAGCCCTGCTTCGGCGGCAGCCAGCGCTTCTTCGCACTCAACGAAGAAGATGGCCTGGATTTCCTCATTCGTCACGAGCGCGCCTCCGAACAAATTGTGTCGCCCAAGCCAACCATCCCGCAGGTCTCGCGCATCGCATCCGATGGCATCACCTCCAGCACATGGCCGCGTGCCTGCGCAGTTTTTTGAGCACTTATAATAAGCTGCATCATCGACTGGCCAATGCGGGTCACAGCACCGCCATCGATGGTAACCGGGCCGCCATCGATGGCGGCGTTGAGGTCATCCACAAGAGCGGCAGCGGCAGCGCGGTCACAATGAGCAGGAAGCGGGATTGTTTTCATGTTAGTTGCTCCAGCTCACCCGGTTCAAAATTCAGTCCAGTCTTCGTCTGATACGTCGGCCTTGATTGCGAGATTGCCCTGCACCATGGGCGGTGCATATTGGGCCGCGGCGCGGCGTGGCGCGGATCTGGGTGCAGAGCGGGCGATCATTGGCGTCGGCGCAGCGGAGCGGCCACCCATCGTCGATCCCGAACCGGTCTGGAACCGGGCAACAAGGCTCGCCAGCTCATCGGCTTCATTTGCCAGGCTGCGCGATGCGGCGGTAGATTCCTCCACCATCGCAGCGTTTTGCTGGGTCATCTTGTCCATTTCGCCAACAGCGCTGTTCACCTGTTGCAAGCTGCTCGCCTGAATTTCAGCCGATTTGGCAATGCCGGTGATAAGCTCGCTGATATCGCCAACGCGGCTAACAATGCTGCTCAGCATGGTGCCGGTTTCACCTACCAGAGCAACGCCCTGGCTCACCTGTTTGGAGCTGGTGGTGATCAAAGCCTTAATGTCCTTGGCCGCGTCGGCTGAACGTTGCGCCAGTGCGCGTACTTCGTTGGCAACCACTGCAAAGCCCTTGCCAGCATCTCCTGCCCGTGCCGCTTCCACGCCGGCGTTAAGCGCCAGCAGGTTCGTCTGGAAGGCAATGCCGTCAATTACGTTGATGATCTGCGAAATTTCCTGCGACGATTGCTCGATTGCATCCATCGCCGACACTGCCTGCTGCACAACGACACCGCCCGCAGTCGCTTCCTTATGCGCCTCGGTGATCGAATTGTTGACTTCGGCCGCGCTGTTCGCTGCGTCCTTCACCATACCGGTTACCTGGCTCATTGCGGCTGCCGTTTCTTCCAGCGAAGCCGCCTGTTGCTCGGTGCGCTCGGCAAGGTCACCCGATGCGGAGCGGATTTCAGTAGCGCCAGTGTGCACGCTTGATGCGGTGGACGATACGCGCGAGATGATCTCACCCAAACCCGAAAGTGTGTCGTTGAAGCTGTTGCGCAACATTTCATATTCAGCCGGGAATGCCGCGGTGACGCGAAACGTCAGGTCGCCCTCGGCCAGCTTGCTCAGGCCTTCGCTCAGATTACGAACGATTACCTGCTGAGATTCGCCAGCTTTCTTCACCGTTTCGGCATTGTCGCGGAAAACCTGCATCGCCTTGGTCATGCGGCCAACGCAATCGCTAAATTCGGTGTTACGGATTTCGCTGGAAAGATCGCCCGCAGCCAGGCCCTCCATCCGCACCACCGTTTCAACATATGGGTCACATATCAATTTGCCGCTGACGATTACCGTCATGACGGTCAAAAATGCGGTGGCACCTGCCACAATTGCTGCCGGGACCATCGCCCCGTGCAGAGCAAGATACACCGCCCCGCAAAACACCGCTGCAAACAGGCTATGAATTACCAGAAGAACTTTAAATTTCGATCTGATAGGTGCTTGCGTTTTGAACCAGTTGAACATGGCAAAAATCCCTGCGCTAAATCCATTTATACGTCATCGTCGAATGCGCCGCGCAATTCGCACCGACCATCAGGCCTTGCGAAAGATTAACCACGGCAAGTTAATATTTTCTAATTCGGATCGATGGAGGGATTCAGGCAAACATTCAGCCATATCGCCCGCACGCCAAGCAAATTTGCGCGCAAACTCTCCGCGATGAACGGTGCCAGCCCATCGCTCAGCGCGGTCGCAAGGGTGGCGGCGCCACCTTTTAGACCATTGCTCTCGATGCACATCGTATGTTCAACCCCATTCTGCGGCGGCATTGGTTTAATGCCACCGTCTCCTCTAATCCGAGAATACGAAGGGATGATTATTGGCCACGGCTTATGAAGCAGTAACCAAGCTGCTACGTGTTTGCCGCAAGCGTTTGGCCAGAATGCGCGGGTAGAAAGCCCGCAACATAGGCAAGGCGAATTGCCAGTGCAAAAGAGCCCGCGCCCAGTTTGGCCATCAGCCGTGCACGATGCACCTCAACCGTGCGCAGGCTGATGTGTAACCGATCAGCGATGTCGCGGTTCGTCAGCCCATCCGCCAGGCACAGAAAAACTGTATTTTCTCTATCGCTTAGCTGAGATATTAGCGCTTGAGCGGCGGCGACTTCCGCCAGATTTTCCGCCATGTCAACAACCGCAGCATGGGCGCTGCTCATCACTTGAGCAACTGCGGCCCTGTCAGCTGGAAGTGGCAAAAACTCGTGCGCGCCAGATTTTATGGCGCAAGCAACAACGCCCGGCTCGGCATTTTCACTGGCAAAAATGACAACAAACCTGCCAGATTGGATACTCAAACTGGGTAGATCAGCGAGCATCTGCGCATAATTTGCGTGCGAGGCGCCCAGCAATATAATGCCCGAGTCGCATTCAGGCGCGTCTGCAAGGAACCGGCCAAGCGAGGAATAGCTTTGAACGAAGGTGCTGGGGCACCCGCTGACAGCTGCCCGCAAGCCGGCGCGCAACCGCTCTTCGGTAGCCACCACATATATAAACATGCTCATTGTCTAATAGCATTGGCCAGCCCGGTTGCATCAAACAATAGCGACGCTACCCAAATCCGCTCCCCCAAAAATCTGGCAAGCAGTAGCGGCAGCGGTGCGCGCCCTTGCAGCACAAGGAGCAGCGCAACTGATAGAATGTCGGCTATTGCTGCGCTGTGTCGAGCACAGGCTCCAGCGCTTGCAATTCATCGGCACTAAATGTCCGGCTGCGTGCCAAAAACCGCTTCTCGCGCCCGTTGTCGAGTGAGAACATGCCTCCGCGCCCGGCCATAACATCAAGAATAAGCTGAGTGTGAGCCCACACCGCAAACTGCGAACTGCTAATATATACCGGCACGCCGCCAACGCGGCCGAGCAGTACATCATTCCCGCCAATTTTGAAATCGCTTGCCGGGTAGCACATCGGGCTTGACCCATCGCAGCAGCCGCCAGATTGGTGAAACAAAATGTCAGGATAGTCCGCGCGGATTTCCGCAATCAGGTCAAGCGCGGCGCTTGTCGCCGTAACGCGAGCCGGAGTGTTCTGAACCAGGTTGGTCATCGCGTGTCGTTCCTCTCCGAGTTATGTATTGGGGGGAGGCAAGCTCCCCCCGGACATGGCCTTAAAATGACTTGCTGATGGATGCGACGGCTGCACCTCTGGTGATATTATTGCCAGTGAAGGAGCGAACGGTGGGCGCATCTGAATCGATATAATGCACCGCCCAGTTCAAGCCAATTGCCCGAACAGAAATGCCCAAATCCCAATCAACCTTGCCGCCTTCGCTCAATATTCGCGCGCCGCGCTCATAGCCAATCTGCGCGCTCAGCGTTACCGGTGTTTTGGGAATAGCCAATGCGCCGCTGCCATAAACATATACGCTGTCACCGGTCCGCCCGGAAACCCGCCGAACGCTGCCGCTATCTTGCTTGGGTGCGTAATATATACCAACACTTGACGAAAGCGGCCCAAAGCTCTTCGATGCTGAGCCGTAGAGCTCAAAGAAATTGATGTCGTCATCGCCGGGAAACAAATAGCCCACCGCGCCAACATCAAAGCCCACGCCACCGATTTTGCGCTGATAGCCGCCATAAATTGCGATTTCCGACGAATCTCCCTCGATCGCGGAAAACGGGCTTCCCCAGGCGGTAACATACAGACCCGATTCGTGCTTTACGGTAATACTGCCCTGAACAGCCTGCCGGCCGTTATTGAGCGATATACCGCGAAAGCGATAATCCGTTATCAGACTTACGGTTGCCGAGCTTGAAAATGCCGATGGCTTGGCCGCAGGCTCAACTTGGTCTGCCGCGGGTGCATCTTGCGCATAAACAAACGCTGGTTGCAGGGCAATAATTGTAGCACCAATAAGTACGCGTGCGATTTTTTTATAATTGTTATTCATGCAAACTCCCCCATCCATTTCATAATTTTGGCACTGCCGCGTGCAAAAGACACAAGCCCACCGTTTGCGCACACAGTGGTGTGCGCCCGCAGCAAGTAACAATGTGTCGAGACGGGATCGGCGGCGGCAGTGCTGACCCGCCGATCCCGACTATTTCAGAAGAAGCCGAGCTTTTTCGGGCTGTAGCTTACCAGCATATTTTTGGTTTGCTGATAATGGTCGAGCATCATCTTATGGTTTTCACGCCCAAAGCCCGATTGCTTGTAGCCGCCAAACGCTGCGTGCGCTGGATAGGCGTGATAGCAGTTGGTCCACACCCGGCCTGCCTGAATGGCGCGACCGAAACGGTAGCAGGTGTTAGCATCACGGCTCCACACACCGGCGCCAAGGCCATAGAGCGTGTCGTTCGCAATTTGCAGCGCCTCGGCTTCATCCTTGAAGGTCGTAACCGCAAGAACGGGCCCAAAAATTTCCTCCTGGAAAACGCGCATCCGATTATGCCCTTTGAGCACGGTCGGCTTCACATAATATCCGCCCGCAAGGTCTCCACCAAGGCTTGGCGCCTCACCGCCGATGAGCACTTCTGCGCCTTCCTGACGGCCGATATCGATATAGCTGAGGATCTTTTCCTTCTGCTCCGACGAAGCTTGCGCACCGATCATCGTTGCCGGATCGAGCGGGTTGCCCTGAATGATCGCCTCAACCCGCTTCAGCGCCCGCTCCATGAAGCGGTCGTAGATGTTTTCATGGATCAACGCGCGCGATGGGCTGGTGCACACCTCCCCCTGGTTAAGGGCAAACATGACAAAGCCTTCAATCGCCTTGTCGAGGAAATCATCGTCATAGCGCATCACGTCTTCAAAGAAGATGTTTGGCGATTTGCCACCTAGCTCCACCGTGATGGGAATCAGGTTTTCGCTGGCATATTGCATGATCAGCCGGCCAGTCGTCGTCTCGCCGGTAAAGGCGATTTTGGCGATGCGGTTTGACGAGGCGAGCGGCTTACCAGCCTCAAGGCCGAAGCCGTTGACGATGTTGAGCACACCCGGTGGGAGCAGATCACCGACAATTTCCATCCAAACAAGAATGGAAACGGGCGTTTGCTCAGCCGGCTTCAGCACAACGCAGTTACCCGCAGCAAGCGCCGGCGCCAACTTCCACGTCGCCATCAAAATCGGGAAGTTCCAAGGAATAATCTGCCCAACCACGCCGAGCGGCTCGTGGAAATGATAGGCCACTGTATCATTGTCAATCTCGCCGATCGACCCTTCCTGCGCGCGGATGCAGCCGGCAAAATAGCGAAAATGGTCAATCGCCAGTGGAATATCGGCAGCCATAGTCTCGCGAATCGGCTTGCCATTGTCCCAGGTGTCGGCAATTGCCAGCTTTTCCAGATTGGCTTCCATCCGGTCGGCAATTTTGTTCAGAATATTTGCCCGC
Organism: Sphingomonas sp.; assembly: GCA_041659705.1. Lineage (GTDB taxonomy): Bacteria > Pseudomonadota > Alphaproteobacteria > Sphingomonadales > Sphingomonadaceae > Sphingomonas. The sequence continues at coordinate 60,921 of JBAZXU010000008.1, read as the reverse complement.
TCTGCCTGCGATGTTTTGCCCCAGGCATCTTTGGCGGCGTGCGCTGCATCGAGTGCTGCTTCAATATCGCTGGCGTCGGAACGCGCGATATCGCAGATCGGCTTGCCGTTGATCGGCGAGGTGTTGGTAAAATAGCGCCCTGCGAGCGGGGCGGTCCATTTCCCACCAATATAGTTGTCGTATCGATCCGCAAACGGGGGGCGAGACGTAACTGTGCTATCAGCTTCCTTCGACATTTCGGCAATCCTCTCAAAAACCATTTTTTTGGCCGGCAGCCGAAAATTGAGCCGGCGGCCACGCATGGAAGTTGCGCGCGTTAAGCGGGCTTTGGAAAGGCCTGCAAAAAAAGGGCTCGCCCCAACTGTCTCAATTGCGAGACACTCTTCCCACGCAAAATGGCCGCGCGGCCTAAAATGGAAAAAACCTGGCCTCAGCCCAGGCCGGCGCGCTTCAACCGCCGGTAAAGTGTTGCCCGGCCGATATTGAGCTGCTTTGCCGCCAGCGTCGCATTGCCGCCCGCCCGCGCAAGCGCGCAGCGCAAAGCGGTTCGTTCCGCATCCCACAAACCGCGCGGACGCCCCCCGGCATCAAGCAAATCCGTTGCAGGAATAGAAGAAGCCAGCAGCTTGTCATCCAGCCCAAAAAGGTTCCGCGCAGCCCGTGTGGCACCAATGACCAGGTCGTCGCGGTCAATCGCCAACAGCGCAGCGCCCATATCCTGCTCGCCCGAAACAAAGACAATGCGCGCATCGCCAAATGCCTGGCAAAAATAATCCCGCTCGATCCGCCGTGCCGCGTCAACAACCACCGCCGAAACCAGCCCCGCCATCGCCTCGCTATGATCATCCCGGCAGCTAGACACATCAAGCGCGGCAAGAAGCCGGCCCTTGTGATCATGCACCGGTGCATCCATGCAGCTCATGCCGATGTTGCGCGAATGAAAATGCTGGTCGCGGTGGATAATCATGGCGCGGTCTTCGGCCAGGCAAGTGCCAATGCCATTGGTGCCCTCAAGCGCCTCGCTCCACCGCGCGCCGGGGGTGAGCTTAGCCATTTCAAACTGCTCAGCGTCGCCCGCGGTTGTCCGGCTTTCCAGTATCAACCCTTCTGCGTCGGTCAGAATGACGCAGCACCCGGTTTTACCCACCGAGCGGTACATCTGGTCGAGCACGGGCCGCGCCACCCGCAGCAGCGAATTGTTGAGCGCCCGTGCGCGGGTCAGCTCTGCGCCGCCCAACAACTCCCGCTGTTTGTCGGTTGCAGGGTCAAGGCCATATTTAAGCGCGGAACGGCACCAAGAGGCAGCAACCGCGCTGACAGCGGCGCTGACGTTGGATTCTACTGCGTAGATTACCTTGTCGCTATGGTCAGTGTAATTCAGCGTTGCCATCGCAGCCTCTCGCTCGTTTTCGAGTTTGAGGGCAGAAATTGTTGCTTGTCAACAGCCCGGCGCCTCTTGCATTTTTGCCTGACCGGCCGCACCGTTAATGTCGGGGGAGTTGATCGGCTTGTGGGCGACAACCTGATAATAATAATCGCAATCGCCTATGTCGCGGCGATGTTTGCTGGCGCCGCCTGGGTGCAACGCCGCCGCGAGCAGCGAGGCGCTCTGCGCTTTCGGTTGCCTGCCTATATTTTGGCGCTGGCGGTATATTGCACGAGCTGGACTTATTTTGGCGCGGTAGGAACTGCGGTGAGCGGTGGCTGGAGCTATCTGCCAATATATCTGGGCCCGATATTGTTATTTGCGCTGGCGCCGCGCTTTCTTCAAAACTTGGTGGCTGCTGTCCGCGCGGATGGTTCAACGTCAATTTCCGACTTCATCGGATCGCGATTCGGCAAAAACCGGGGCGTTGCAGCGCTGGTTACGATCATCGCGCTGTTCGGCTCTATCCCCTATCTCGCGCTGCAGCTACGCTCCGTCGGCATCAGCTATGGGCTTATCTCGCGCCAGGGGCAGATTGGCGGCACGGTTGTTTTGGCGGCAATGCTGCTTGCGGGCTTTGCCATCATGTTTGGCGCCCGGCGATATGAAATTGCGGGCCGCAACGAGGCGGTGCTCTATGTCGTTGCGGGCGAATCGCTGCTAAAGCTGGTCGCCCTGATAAGCGTTGCGGTTTTTGCGGGCGTTGTTCTCATATTATCGCCGGTTTCCGTCAGCGAAATTGGCTGGAGCTATTTGCAGACAAAGTTTGCCTCCCATCAAATTACGGTTGATTTTCCTGTGGTGACCGGCGTGTCGCTGCTGGCATTTTTGTGTTTGCCGCGGCAGTTTTATATCGGCATCATCGGCGCGAGCCGGGCAGATGATATTGCCAAAGCGCGCTGGCCTTTCATCCTCTACCTCACCTTCACCGTTGTTGCGGTTTTGCCGATTGCCGCCGCTGGCGTAGCGGTTTTGCCCAAAGGTTCTGCGCCCGATTTTTTTGTGCTGAGCCTGCCGATGGCGGCGGCACAACAGGCGCTGGCGGGCATTGTGTTCTTGGGGGGCTTGTCCGCCGCAGTAGCAATGGGCGTGACCGAGACAATTGCGCTCTCAACCATGGTTTCGAACGATCTTGTCGCGCCGTTTTTGCTGCAAAGCCGCGCGGGAGACGAGGCTAATGTCGGGCGAATCATGTTATGGGTTCGCCGTGCAGCGATTGTCCTGCTCATGGTCGCGGCCGCCATTTACGCATTGCTCATCCCCAGCGAGGCACAGCTCGCCTCGGTCGGGCTCATCGCCTTTATCGCGCTTGCGCAACCTGCGCCTGCGCTCATCATGGCCGTGGCGCGGGCAGGCAATGACGGTGCGGCCGCCATTGCCGGGCTGGGCACTGGCTTGATATTGTGGGGCTATACCCTGTTTTTACCATCACTTGGCCTGTTGCCACGCGGATTTGAACATAGCCTGTTTGATCCAGCAGCGCTGTTTGGCCTGAGTGGGCTTAGCCCTATCGTGCATGGCGCGCTGTGGAGCCTTGGTGGCAACCTGCTGGTGTTCAGCCTTATGTCGGCACGCCGGGTTCGCCGCACCGATTTTGCCATCGATATCGGCCGACCACGCAAAACAGCACAGGTCTCCACTATCGGTCAGCTTAGCGACATGGTCGTTCGTTTTGCGCCGGTAGACGACGCAGCAGAACTGTTCGGGCCAGACCGCGGCGCCGCGATCGACCGCCGCGCAGCGAGGAATGCCGAGCGGCTGATTGCAAGCGCTGTCGGTGTGTCTTCGGCCCGCGCCATCATGGCGTCTGCGCTGTCGGGCGCGAGCCTTGGTGTCGGCGATGTAGCGCTCATGCTCGACGCATCGGGGCAAAGCCTGCGCTTTTCGCAAGGGCTGCTCGCCGCAACGCTGGAAAATATTGAGCCGGGCGTAAGTGTTATTGACCGCAACCTCCGGCTGATTGCGTGGAACAGCCAGTATCTTGATCTGTTCTCCTATCCCGCGGGCATGGTGCGCGTGGGCACGCCCGTTGCCGAGCTTATCCGCTTCAATGCCGAGCAAGGCGAGTGCGGGCCCGGCGAGGTGGAAGGCCATGTCGCCCGGCGGCTTCAGCACATGCGCGGCGGCCTTCCGCATAGTTTTGAACGCAAACGCCTTGATGGCCGTATTCTAAAGACCGTTGGCGGCCCTATGCCAGGTGGCGGATATGTAATGTGTTTTACCGACATTACCGCCGAGGCAAAGGCTCGCGAGGCACTGGAGCGCGCGCGTTTTGAACTGGAAGAACGGGTTGCTGCGCGCACGGCGGAATTATCAAACGCCAATGCACGGCTGGCAGGCGCCATGGCCGACAAGACACGCTTTCTTGCCGCTGCCAGCCATGATTTGTTGCAACCCTTGCACGCAGCGCGCCTCTTCACCGCATCGCTCAAGCGCGAAGTACCCATCGCCTCGCTCGACAAGCTCGACCGGATCGACCGGTCAATTGCCTCGGCCAATGACCTGCTGCGCGCGCTGCTCGACATATCGAAACTTGATGCAGGCGGCATTGTTCCACAGCCAGCGCGCTTTGCGCTGCGCCCGATGCTGGCGGAACTTGTCGAAAGTTTTGAACCCCTTGCGGCAGAACGAGGCCTAACGCTGCGGCTTGGGGCCATCAACGCCGTGGTTGAAACAGACCGGACATTGCTGCGCTCCATCGTGCAGAATTTTTTGTCAAACGCTGTGCGCTATACGCTGCGCGGTGGCATATTGATTGGCGCGCGCGTGCATGGCGGCTGCGCGCGTATTGAAATTTACGATACCGGTCCCGGCATCCCCGCCGACAAACAGTCGATTATCTTCAGCGAGTTTGAACGGCTCGACGGCAGTGGCGATAGCGGGGTTGGGCTTGGCCTGGCAATTGTCGAAAGAACGGCGGCGTTGCTCGGTGCCGCTATCGACCTGCGCTCGGTGGTGGGTGCAGGCAGCCGGTTCGCAGTGGCGCTACCCCTTGGGGCGGGCGAGGTTGAATTTGCACCACCCAAACGGGCCGACAACCAGCGCGGCCCGGCCTCGAAACGCGTTTTGGTGCTCGACGATGAGCGCGACATTTGCGACGGGATGATTGCGCTGTTGAGCAGCCTTGGCCATGTTGGCGTTGCGGTTCGCACCGGCAGTGCCGCGCTTGCCAGTACGCAATTGTTCGACGCAGCGCTCGTCGATTTTAACCTGGGCGACCAGCTTGACGGCATAAATGTCATCGAGCAGCTCTGGTTGCGCCAGCCAGGCCTGGCCGTTGCCCTGGTAAGTGCCGACCGGGACGAGGCGATGGCGCGCCGCGCTGCGCGTCTTGGCATTCAGGTGCTCGACAAGCCACTCGCGCTCACCACGCTGCTTGACTGGCTGTCTGCCGCCGGGCCGGGCGCAGCGGCAAATAGCGGCGCGACAGACGTAGAATCACCCGTTGCAGCCGCGCCGAACGGCCGGGAACCGACGATAAACGATACAGCAAAAGCAGCCCCGGCTCCCAGAGCTGCTTTTGCCGCGGCAAGGACGCCGGGCGCGCTGCCGGTTTAATGCGCCACGCCAATGCCCAGCGCGCGCGCTGCAAGCGCTGCCTGAGTTCTGTTTTGCACGCCCAGCTTGGCCAGAACCGCCGTCATATGTGCTTTTACCGTCGCCTCGGTAATATCGAGATCAAACGCAATTTGTTTGTTGAGCCGCCCGCCAAGCACGCCGAGCAGCACGCGTAGTTGCGTTGGTGTCAATGTCGCAACCTTGCGCGCCATGTCGTCCACCTCGCCCATGGGCGGCGGCGGCGCGACCTTCTCGCCCGACAGAACAGCGGCAATTGCAGCCTCGATGGTGGCAAGATCCTGGTCCTTGCCGATAAAACCAACGGCGCCAAACCGCCGCGCCTCTGCCGCAGCAACGCTGGCATCCGCGCTCGACACCACCAAAATGGGCACCGATGGCCGCTCGGCGTGAAGCATGGCAACGCCCGAAAAGCCCACCACCCCCGGCATCTTCAAATCGAGCAAAATAAGCAGCAAATCGCTGGCCGCCGCTGCTGCATTTATCGCTGCATCGAGCGAGGCGGTTTCCACAACCCTGGCCGCCGGGCTAACCGCCTGAGCCGCCATCACCATTGCCTGGCGAAACAAGGGATGATCATCGGCAATCAGTATCGTGCCAATGGGCGCGCCGCTATCCATGCCCTGTGATAGCGTGCCTCTTCACGCCCCTACAAGCAGGCTGTCTGCCACCAGCCGATCAACGACCGACGGGTCGGCCAGGGTCGATGTATCGCCAAGCGACGAAACATCGCCTTCTGCGATTTTACGCAAAATGCGCCGCATAATCTTGCCGCTGCGCGTTTTGGGCAAGCCGGGGGCGAACTGAATAACATCCGGCGTGGCGATGGGGCCAATTTCGCGGCGGACCCATTGTGTCAACTCCCGGCGCAGCGCATCTTCGCCTTCTTCGCCGGCATTAAGCGTTACATAGGCATAAATGCCCTGCCCTTTAAGCGGGTGCGGCATGCCAACCACCGCCGCCTCGGCCACCTTGGCGTGGGCGACCAGCGCGCTCTCCACCTCTGCTGTACCCATGCGATGACCAGAAACGTTGATCACATCATCCACCCGCCCGGTGATCCAGTAATAGCCATCTGCGTCGCGGCGGGCGCCATCTCCGGTGAAATATTTGCCGCGATAGGTAGTGAAATATGTCTCGAAAAACCGTCGATGGTCGCCATAAACCGTGCGCATCTGCCCCGGCCAGCTTTTAGCGATAACAAGATTGCCCTGCGTCGCCCCCTCCAGCAGCGCGCCCTCGGCATCGACGAGTTCGGGATATACGCCAAATAGCGGCATCGTTGCAGACCCCGGCTTCAGCGCGGTGGCGCCAGGCAAGGGCGAAATCAGCACGCCGCCGGTTTCGGTTTGCCACCATGTATCGACAATCGGGCAGCGGCTATCGCCCACCACACGGTGATACCACTCCCATGCTTCAGGGTTGATCGGCTCGCCCACACTGCCCAAAATGCGCAGCGATGCGCGCGACGTGGCCGTTACATATTGGTCGCCCTCCCGCATGAGCGAGCGCAGCGCTGTGGGCGCGGTATAGAATATCGCGACATTCCATTTGTCGACAATCTGCCAGAAGCGGCTGAAATCGGGAAAATTGGGCACACCTTCAAACATCAGCGTTGTAGCGCCATTGGCAAGCGGACCATAAACGACATAGCTATGCCCGGTAACCCAGCCGATATCGGCAGTGCACCAATATACCTCGCCAGGCCGATAATCGAATACGTAATCATGCGTCATCGCCGCCCAGAGCAGATAGCCGCCGGTGGTGTGCAAAACGCCCTTGGGCGTGCCGGTTGAGCCGGAAGTATATAGAATGAACAGCGGGTCTTCCGCCTTCATCGCCTCAGGCGCGCAGTCGGCCGAAACTTTCGCGCGCTCGTCCTCATACCAGCAATCGCGCCCCGCCTGCATGGCAATAGCGCCGCCGGTGCGCTTTATAACCAGCACCCGCTCAACCGAGGGACAATCCGCCACAGCTTCGTCAACATTGACCTTTAGCGCAACCCGCTTGCCGCCGCGCAGCCCCTCGTCCGCGGTTACAACCAGCCGGGAATCGCAATCGCGGATCCGCGAAGCAAGGCTATCGGCTGAAAAGCCGCCAAATACGATGGAGTGGATCGCGCCGATACGCGTGCAGGCCAGCATGGCGAATGCCGCTTCGGGGATCATCGGCAGATAAAGCGTAACGCGGTCGCCCCGCCGAACGCCATTGGCCTTTAGCACATTGGCAAAACGGCATACCTCCTCGTGCAACTCCCGGTAGCTGATAACGCGCTGCTCTCCTGGCATATCGCCTTCCCAGATGATGGCAGGCGTATCGCCGCGCGCTTCCAGATGGCGGTCAACGCAGTTTGCGCTGACATTGAGCGCGCCGTCTTCGAACCAGCTAATGCCGAAATCGGCCTCATCAAAACTGCTGCGATCGGTTACTGTGAAGGGCGTTATCCAGTCGAGCCGCCCAGCTTCTGCGCGCCAAAAGGCGTCCGGGTCCGCCGCTACATGCCGGGTCATCTCGGCAAAACGGGCTGCATCGATCCGCGCTTTGCCCGCAATGTCTGGAGTTACCGGATATACCGCCTCGGTCATCACACTCTCCTAGTCCAAATTTTTTGGGCCCAATGTTTTGCGGCCAGCATAACCTTCTGTACGACAGAGGCACCCTCGACCAAAGTCGTAGCTCGTTGCGACCAACGTCGCGCTATCGAGCAGCCCGGCATCGACAGATGATCAACCCTGGCAGCACCACGGCAAACAGGTGGGCGCCAGGGAGGGTAGTATGCCAAAACGAAACTTGCGGGCAATATTTCTGGCGAGTACCGGCGCACTGTGCGCAAGTTTTCTGGCGCAGCCCGGCACGGCGAGTGCACAGCAGGCGAACAATCGTGCCGAGCTTGAAGCGCGCCTTGCTCAACTGGAAGCAGCAGTAGCCGAATTGCGCGGCGAACTCGAAACAGCAAGGGCAGCGCAAGCCGCAGCCACGAGCCAGGCCGCCGCGGCAAGCGCCACCGCCGCCAAAGCCAGCGAACAGGTCGCCGCGATTGAAAAGCGCCCGGCAGCCCCTGCGTCAGATGGTTTTACCATCGGCGGTACAACCTTCAAGGCCAGCGGCTTCATCAAAACCGTTGCCAACTTCACCCGCTATGACGATGGCGATGTGCCAACCGGCGCGTTCATCAAGGATTTTTATTTACCCCAGCAAATCCCCGTTGGCGGCACACGCGAGGGCAATGATTTTACCGCCCATGCCAAGCAAACGCGCCTCCAGTTTTCCACATCGACCCCCATTGGCAAGCATGTGCTAAAGGGCGTGGCGGAGTTTGATTTTCAAACGGCACCCGGCGCACAGGCAACACAGCGCACCACCAATGGCTATAATCTGGCGCTTCGCCGGGGCTTTTTTACCTATGACCATTTTCTGGCCGGGCAGGAATGGAGCAATTTTCAATATGTCGCGGCACTGCCTGAATCGACCGACTTTGTTGGCGCGACCGAAGGCACAGTGTTCGTCCGCCAGGAGCAGTTTCGCTACACATTCGCGCTCAACAAACAAGCTGCGCTCAGCGTTGCAATTGAAAACCCTGAAACATCCTCCATCACCCCAACATCTGCTGCGCTGGTTGAAAATGACGATGACCACCTGCCAGACGTGACGGCGCGGATCAACTATGTCGCCAATATCGGTGAATTGTCGCTGGCTGGTGTCGTGCGGCAATTGTCGGTGGACAATGGCACTGTGCGGAGCCGGGCAACCGGGTGGGGCATAAGCGCTGCAGGCAAACTGCCGTTCGGCCCGGACAAGCGGCATGATTTCCGCTTCAACGCCACCTATGGCGATGGCATTGGCCGCTATGTCGGCCTGAACTTTGCGCCCGATGTCGTGTTTGTCGGCACGCCTGGCAGCGCACTGGAGACGGTGAAGGATTTTGCCGCTTTCGCTGCAGTGAAAATCGGCTGGGCAAAAGCGCTTCGCACCAGTTTTATCGGCAGCTATCAGCGCGTCTATTACCCCGGCGCCGTTGCCATTCCTACAAGCGCCAACCGCACTGCCTGGAGTGTTGCTGGTAATATATTCTGGTCTCCGGTGAAGAGTTTCGACGTGGGTGTCGAATTTCGCCATGGCGAACGCGAGATTGCCAATGGGCAAAAAGGCCAGCTCGACCGGATCGAATTCGCGACAAGATACAGCTTTTGACAATCAAAACAGAGAGGAAAGAGGATATGGCGACGACAATGGAAGGCGCCCTTCCCAAACACCACAAGGCGACGCAGGGCGAAAAACTCGTCATTGCTGCGTCATCGCTCGGCACGGTGTTCGAATGGTATGATTTTTACCTTTACGGGCTGCTGGCAACATATATTTCGGCTCAGTTTTTCTCCGGTGTGAATGAAACGACCGGATTTATTTTTGCGCTGGCCGCGTTTGCCGCGGGCTTTGCGGTGCGGCCATTTGGCGCGCTGGTATTTGGGCGAATTGGCGATCTTGTCGGCCGCAAAAATACCTTTTTGGTAACAATGGGCATTATGGGCCTGTCGACCTTCGCGGTTGGGCTGCTGCCTTCCTACGCAAGCATCGGCGTCGCCGCGCCGATTATTCTGGTTATCATGCGGCTGGCACAAGGCCTGGCGCTTGGCGGAGAATATGGCGGCGCTGCCACCTATGTCGCTGAGCACGCGCCGGAAGGCAAGCGCGGGCTCTATACAAGCTGGATTCAAACCACGGCAACGCTTGGGCTGTTTGCCGCTTTGCTGGTCGTCATCGGCACAAGGCTGGTAATCGGCGAAGAGGCGTTTGCATCTTGGGGCTGGCGCCTGCCCTTCCTCATTTCGATAGTGCTGCTCATCGTCTCAATGTGGATTCGCATGCAGCTTGCTGAAAGCCCGGTCTTTCAAAAGATGAAAGATGAAGGCACAACCTCCAAAGCGCCGCTGACCGAAGCTTTTGCCAAATGGGGCAATTTGCGCTGGGTCATCATCGCGCTGATGGGCGCTGTCGCCGGGCAGGCGGTGGTCTGGTACACGGGCCAGTTCTACGCGCTGTTCTTCCTTGAAAAGACAATGAAGGTGGACGGCGCCACTGCCAACATTCTCATCGCCATTGCACTGGCGCTTGGCACGCCGTTTTTTGTGTTTTTCGGCTGGCTGTCGGACAAGATTGGCCGCAAGCCCATCATCCTTGCCGGCTGCGCGATTGCGGCGCTGAGCTATTTCCCGCTATTTGCCATGCTCACCACCGCCGCCAACCCCGATCTTGCCGCGGCGCAGCGCTCAGCCCCGGTGACTATCGTGGCAAATCAGGAGGAATGTTCACTACAGTTTGACCCAATCGGCAAAAACAAGTTCGACGCCAAAAGCTGTGACATTGCCAAGTCATACTTGGCCAAGAGCGGCATCAACTACAAAAACACTGCCGCCGCACCGGGGACGATCGCCACCATCATGGTTGGCGGCAAAAGCTATACGGCACCCGACCCGACGGTTGTTACGGGGGAAGACCGCAAGGCTGCGATCAAAACCTTCCAGGATGATCTCAAAGCCGGGCTCACCGCTGCGGGCTATCCTGCCAAGGCAGACCCGGCCAAGATCGATAAACCCGTCGTTGTTGCCATTTTGTTTGCACTCGTCGTGCTGGTGACGATGGTTTACGGGCCGATTGCAGCGCTGCTGGTTGAGCTATTCCCCAGCCGCATCCGCTATACCTCGATGTCGCTACCCTATCATATCGGCAATGGCTGGTTTGGCGGCTTTCTGCCCACCACCGCCTTTGCCATGGTCGCCGCAACGGGGGATATTTACTATGGGCTGTGGTATCCGGTCGTTGTCGCCGCAGCGACAGTGGTGATCGGTTTGTTGTTCCTGCCAGAAACCTTCCGCCGCAGCATCGACGACTAACGGCTCGGTCACGCCATTTCAAAGGGCGGTAGCCATGATGGCTTCCGCCCTTTTTTGTGGCCAGTGCGACCAATGTCTAATAGCGCATCGCCTTGTCGAGAGCGCATCTTGGCCTCGGAGTTAGCCAATGACAGAAAAAGCGCTAACCGCAGGAAAGGATGCAATGTCCGTCCGCTATGACCAAGCCTATCACGCCAGCACCGCAGATGGCGACGCATTCTGGCTCGAAGCTGCGCGCATGGTCGATTGGGAGCGCGCGCCTGCAACCGGCTGGACACGCGGCGCGGGCTGGTTTGCCGATGGCGTTATCAACACATGCTACAACGCGGTCGACCGCCATGTTTTGGCCGGACGAGGTGATCAGCCCGCGGTCATCTATGAAAGCCCGGTAACCGGCACGCGCCAGACCTATAGCTATGCCGAGTTGCTCGACAATGTTACGCGCACGGCAGGTATGCTTGCCGCACTTGGCGTTTTGAAGGGCGACCGTGTGGTCATCTACATGCCCATGATCCCGCAGACGCTATTTGCCATGCTCGCTTGTGCACGGATTGGCGCTGTGCACTCGGTTGTTTTTGGCGGGTTTGCCGCCACCGAAGTTGCCAAGCGGATTGACGACGCCAAGCCCAAGCTGTTGCTAACCGCCTCATGCGGCATCGAAGGCCAGCGCATTATCCCCTATAAACCGCTGGTTGACCATGCGCTGGAACTGGCAGAGCACAAGGTGGAGCATGTCGCGCTGTTTCAGCGCCCGCAGGCCGCAGCGATGATGGCCGCCCCGCGCGATGTCGATTGGTCAACGCAGCTTGAAGCGGCCGCTCCCACCGCCTGCGTCTTCGTCGCCGCAGCCGATCCACTCTATATCCTCTACACATCAGGCACCACCGGCACGCCAAAAGGCGTTGTGCGCGAAAATGGCGGCCATGCCGTCGCTTTGGCCTGGAGCATGGCCAACATCTATGGCGCAAAGCCGGGCGAAACATTTTGGGCGGCATCGGATTTCGGTTGGGTCGTGGGGCACAGCTACATTACCTACGGCCCGTTGATCGCCGGTTGCACAACGGTGATCTTTGAAGGCAAGCCCGTGGGCACGCCCGACGCAGGCGCCTTCTGGCGGACAATTGATGCGCACAAGGTCGACATATTCTTTACCGCCCCAACCGCCATCCGCGCCGTCCGCCGGGAAGATCCGCAAGGCGCGCTCATTAGCCAAATCGGCACCGGTCGGCTCCGGGCGCTGTTTCTCGCTGGTGAACGCGCCGACCCGGACACCATCCACTGGGCCGAGCAACAGCTGGGCATTCCTGTTATCGACCATTGGTGGCAGACAGAGCTTGGCTGGGCAGCAACGGCAAGCTGCCTTGGACTGGGCGATGAACGGCGGCTTGCGGGCAGCGCGGGGCGGCCGGTGCCAGGCTACACCTTTGCTGTGCTGGATGAAGCGGGCAAGCCATTACCCCTGGGCGCTACGGGCAATGTTGTTATGCAAATGCCGCTTCCGCCCGGCTGCTATTCAAGCTTGTGGAACAACCCGGCGGGCTATGCCAAGTCCTTCCAGGCCTATCCCGGTTATTATGAAACCGGCGATGCTGGCTTCATCGACACATCGGGTTTTGTCCATGTGATGGGCCGTACCGACGACATCATCAACGTTGCCGGGCACCGGCTTTCAACCGGGCAGATGGAGCAGATCATCGCCCGCCACCCGGCAGTCGCCGAATGCGCGGTAATCGGTGTTGACGATGCGCTAAAAGGCATGGTCCCGGTGGCTTTTGCCGTGCCTCGCCCGGCGGAACGCGCAGCCGATGAGCCGCTTTCGCCTGCTATTGTTCAGGCCGTGCGCGATGAACTTGGCCCGGTTGCCGCCTTGCGGCAGGTGCATCTGGTCGATGCGCTTCCCAAAACCCGCTCTGGCAAAATCCTTCGCGCAACCTTGCGCCGCATTGCCAATGGCGAAACGGTTGAAACGCCGCCAACTATCGAAAATCCTGACGTGCTCCACCAATATCGGCTATTGTTTGCTCCCCGCGCCGGCGCTGCCCCGCAATTGGCAGACAATGCTGGCCCCAATAGCGGTGAACAAGCGCTTTCAAATCCGCCCCAAACAGAAGGTTCATTGTCATGACAATCGACACAGCACCCCAGATGGAAGATGCGAACTGGTCTGCCATACTCAAAACGCGCAGTGGTTTTGAATGCCCCGTGCGCCCGGTTACTACCGCAGACGACCCGGCGCTGACCGCCTTTTTTGCCCATGTTACGCCCGATGATCTGCGCTTTCGCTTTCTCAGCAGCATCAGAGAAGTAGGCGCAGCGCGCATCGCGGAGATGACGCATATCGACCACAAACAAACCCAGGATTTTGTGGTGACCGAGCCCGGCGGCGACGCAATTATCGCCAACGCCATGCTGGCCGCCGATGAACAGATGGAGACAGCCGAGGTCGCCATTTCCATCCGCGAGGACATGAAGGGGCGCGGCATTGGCTGGTCGTTGCTGGAACATGTTGCGCGCTATGCTCGCGCGCAGGGCATCCGCAAGCTCTTGTCCATCGAAAGCCGGGATAACCACGCAGCAATTGAGCTGGAGCGCGAAATGGGCTTCACCGCACGCCCGTTTGACGGCGACCCAGCGCTTGTCATTTTGGAATCGCAACTGCAAGGCTAAGACAGGGCTTTGCGCCAGGCGCCTTGAAATCAGAGCAAAAACCACCTTTGGCTGAGGTGGTTTTTGGCAACACGTTAACCAACGCGCGTATAATGATGCGCCATGCCGGCAAAAGTCCTGATCACTGTTGATACCGAATTGTCAGCGGGCAACCAGCTTCGGGGCATGAGTGCGCGCGCCAATTTCGAAAGCTCGGTCCTTGGCCGCTGCGCCGCGGGCGACTTTGGCATCTGCTGGCAGATGGAGCGGTTGGAAGCGATGGGGCTGTGCGCCACCTATTTCGTCGACCCCATGCCAGCGCTGGTGCACGGCGGGCAGATTATCGCCGATATCGTCGGGCCAATCCTCGAACGCGGCCATGAGGTGCAGATGCACATTCACACCGAATGGCTGCAATGGGCCAAAACCTCGCCGGTGGATGGCCGTTTGGGGCGCAACATTGCCGATTTCTCGTACAATGACCAGTTGACCCTGCTCACCATCGCCCGCGACCTGCTGGAAGCTGCGGGTGCGCCGCGGCCAATCGCGTTTCGCGCGGGAAATTATGGCGCCAATGAGGATAGTTTAAAGGCGCTCGCCGCGCTCGGCATAGCGTGGGACGCCAGCGTAAACCCGGCTTATTTGGGCGACACCTGCCAGATTCTGGCGGACCCGGCACAGGGCGGCGGCGCCATGAGGCACGCAGTGGCGCTACTGCCGGTCGCTGGCCTCAACGATGTTCCAGGCCATTTCCGCCCCGCGCAGATTTGCGCAATCTCAGCAGCAGAAATGCGGGCCGCGCTGCACCACGCCGCCGCGACTTGCCATCCGGCATTTGTCATCGTGACGCACAGCTTTGAGATGCTCACGCGCGACAGAGCACGGCCAAACCGCGCAGTGACAGCCCGGTTCGAGGAGATGTGCCGCAATATTTCCCGCCACACAGGGCTGATAAGCACTGGATTTTCCGCGCTAGACCCGGTGGCACTTTGTGCACACCCCACCAACCCGGCGCGGCTGGGCCCAAATTACCTGCGCACCGCGCGGCGCGCGGCAGAGCAGGCGCTGGCAACATGGCGTTATGAGCGCCGCCTGCTGCCTGTATGAACCACCCCCCACTGGCTATGGTGCTGGGGGTCGATTCACCCATCGGCCTTGCGGTGATCCGCGAGCTGGGCCGCCACGGTGTGCCTGTGCACGGCATTGGCCATGCGGCGTCTATCGGCCGTGCCTCGCGCTATTGCACATATTTTTCCGTGCGGCCCGCCGGGCCGCTTGCCGAGTGGCTGCCTGCACTGATTGAGGCAAGCGGCGCCGCGGCAACATTTGCAATATCGGAAAATGATCTGGTGGCGCTTGCCGCTCTGCCAGCGCGGATTGGCGACTGCCAGATTTTGACCCCGCGCGCCGACCGGCTTGAGGTGGTGCTCGACAAGGGGCGCACGCTGCGTCTGGCCACGGCGCTAAAAATGGATGTGCCTAAAAGCTGGCAACCAGTGGCGGGCGAAGATTTTTCCACACTAGCCCGCGCCATCACCTATCCCGCGGTTGCAAAATGGGCCGACCCGACACGCGTGTCACCAGGCCTTGCTGCGCACGGACTTGGCCTCATCAAGGCCGAATTTGTGTTCGATGCGGACGGACTGCTGGCTTTGCTTGAGCGCTATGCGCCGACGGGCTGCTGGCCGCTGGTGCAAAGCTATTGCCCCGGCCATGGGTTGGGGCAGATGGTGCATATGGAAAAGGGCGTGGCGACCATGGCCTTTCAGCACCGCCGGCTGCACGAATGGCCACCCGAAGGCGGCATCTCTACCTATTGCACAGCAGAGCCGCTCTGGCGCCACCGCGCGCAAATGAAGCGATCCGTGGCGTTGCTTCGCGCCATTGGCTGGCAAGGAGCAGCGATGGTGGAATATCGCCTCGATCCATCAACCGGCCGTTACCAGTTGATGGAGATTAACGGGCGGCTATGGGGCAGCCTGCCACTGGCTTCAAAATGCGGTGCGCATTTTGCGTGGGAGGCATATCGCCGCGCTGTTCTGGGAGATGAAAGCCCGGCCCCTGTGCCGCATCCAGACCTGCGTGCCCGCTATATGATCCCCGAAACACGCCGGCTAATCCGGCTATTTTTCGCACGTGCAGCAATTGCTGATCCCATGTTCCGCGCCCGGCCCTGGCACGACCTGGCACGCTATCTGCTCGCTTTTGTCGACCCGCGCACGCGCTATTATGTGCTGGACTGGCGCGATCCGGGCCCGTTTGCGCGCGATTGCCGCAATGTACTCAACAAAACCTGGCAGCTCAGCACAGCCTTGCTATTGGGCAAAAGCCGGGCGCTCAGCAAATCCGGGCACAAGGGGTTTTTGCAGCAATAGATTTTACCGCTCCATCAATTGCTGCAAGGCAGGTGCGCATATATGCCTCGTCCATCCCAAAGGGATCGTGCATGTGCGGGCGCATGGGCGCGGTCCAAAGGCCAAGCAGGCTGCGCTCCACATTTTCCAGCCGCGGTTCGGCAGCGAGCCGGGCTAGCTGGCGCACCTCCATTGCGAGCAACAAGTCGCCGGGTTGCGGGACATAATCCTCCACGCGCCTTGTCCGGTGAGCGGACAGATCAACCCCGCATTCCCTTGCCGCAGCAATAGCAGGCGGGTGTGCGCCCTTGCCTGTGGTGGTTGAAAGCCCAAAAGACGCAGCGTTTATCCCAGCAGCGCGCGCCACCACTTCGGCATAGGCGCTGCGGCAAATATTGCCCTGGCAGACAAACACCAGCCGCTGCACCTGCGCCATATCCGCTGGCCGCCGAATAAAGGCCTGCCCGCTCGCCACCTGGCCAAAGGACAAGGCAAGCCGTGCCGCCCCGCGTGCTGTGCCAAAATATTTGCGTATCATCTCATGGCGCTCTTCAGGCTGGTCGGGTGCCTGATTATACCGCACATTCGGCCAAAAGCGTTAGCCCCATCTGCCACACCAGCCTTGATCGTGCGCGGTGGAGCCGGTAGCCAGCATCATGCTCGCCGCACTCCCCCAAACCGAAGTTGAAGCCGCAGCCGAACTTGCCCGGCTTGCAACCGAGATTGCGCGGCATAACGCGCTATATCATACCGATGATGCGCCACAGATTTCTGATGCTGAATATGATGCACTTGTCCACCGCAATACCGCGATAGAGGCTGCCTTCCCGCAGCTTGTCCGCACCGATTCACCCTCGCATCAGGTTGGCGCAGCGCCTGCGGGACATTTGACCAAGGTTCGCCATGCCCGCGCGATGATGAGCCTGGAAAACGGCTTTGCCGATGAGGATGTGGTTGAGTTTGTCGGCCGGGTGCGCCGGTTCTTGTCGTTGGCAGAGGACGAACCCGTCGCACTTACCGCCGAGCCAAAAATCGACGGGCTATCTTGTTCACTACGCTATGAAAACGGGCGACTGGTGCAAGCGCTCACCCGTGGTGACGGCACCATGGGCGAAGATGTGACCGCCAATGCCCGCACCATTGCCGATATTCCCGGCACGCTGGCGGGCGACCCGCCCGGCATATTTGAGGTGCGCGGCGAGATTTATATGGCCAAGGCAGATTTCATTGCGCTGAATGCCCGGTTGCTGGCGCAAGCAGAAACGCCCGACACCGCGCGGCAATTTGCCAACCCGCGCAACGCCGCCGCCGGATCGCTTCGGCAAAAAGATGCAGCGATAACCGCACAGCGCCCGCTGCGTTTTCTGGCGCATGGCTGGGGGGAAGCCGGCGCATTGCCCGGCGACACTCAATTTGACGTCATGCGCGCCGTCGCTGCCTGGGGCCTGCCGGTCAGCAAGATGCTTATCCGCGCGGGCGACGCGGCAGCAGCGCTTGCCCATTACCGGATGATCGAGCAGGCACGCGCCGACCTGCCCTTCGACATTGACGGTGTTGTGTACAAGGTTGACCGGCTCGACTGGCAGACGCGGCTAGGCGCCGTGGCCAAGGCGCCAAGATGGGCGCTGGCGCACAAATTTCCCGCAGAACAGGCGCAAACCACCTTGCTGCGCATAGATATTCAGGTGGGCCGCACGGGCAAGCTCACCCCGGTTGCCCGGTTGGAGCCGGTAACGGTTGGCGGCGTGGTGGTGACCAACGCCACCCTCCACAATGCCGATGAAATCGCCCGGCTGAACATTTGGCCAGGAGACCGGGTGGTGGTGCAGCGCGCAGGCGATGTCATCCCGCAAATCGCGCAGAACCTGTCGCGCGAGGAGAGCCGCCGCCCCTGGCCCTTCCCCACCACATGTCCCGATTGCGGGTCGGACGCGGTGCGCGATGAAGGTGAGGTGGACTTTCGCTGCACAGGCGGGCTCATCTGCCCGGCGCAGCGGGTGGAAAGATTGCGCCATTTTGCCAGCAAGGCAGCCATGGATATTGACGGGCTGGGTGCGGCAAGTGTGGAGGCATTTTTCCACGATGGCCTGCTCCACTCGCCAGCCGACATTTTTCGCCTGACCGAAGACACACTCGCCGCCCGCAAAAAGGACGGGCGACTATGGGCAAAAAACCTCATCGGCGCCATCAACGCGCGACGCACGCCCGACCCGGCGCGCTTCCTGTTCAGCCTTGGCATCCGCCATGTCGGCGCAGTCACCGCGCAGGATCTTGTCAAGGCCTTTGGCACGGTGCAAGCCATTGCCGATGTAGCCAAGCGCGCCGCCCAAAACCCCGACGCACTTGGCGAGCTTATTGCGGTTGACGGCATTGGCCCGGTGGTGGCGCAGGCACTTGTCGATTTTTTTGCCGAGGAACATAACCGCGCAGTCTGGGAAGATCTGCTGTCGGTCGTCACCCCCATGGCCTTTGTTTCCACCACGCGCACATCAGCGGTAAGCGGCAAGACGCTGGTTTTTACCGGCTCGCTCGAAACGCTCAGCCGCGATGAAGCCAAGGCACAGGCGCAAGCGCTTGGCGCGCGGGTGGCGGGCAGCGTTTCGGCCAAAACCGACCTTATCATCGCAGGGCCTGGTGCAGGATCAAAGCTCAAAAAAGCCGCGGAGTTGGGCATTGAAGTAATCGACGAGGCCGGCTGGCGCGCCATTGTGGTTAATGCTGGATAATCCAAAGTGATGCTTTTTTGCAACGCAGCATGAACTTATTGCAGCGAAGCGCGAGACCTCTTGCGCTGTCATCGAATGGCAATAATCACACTGCATGGCGACCGGCAGACGGTGATGCTCACCGGATTAAGAGCGATTCTGTCGCCTGCAGGGGAAAGACTAATGCGAAATCAGCTATTTATCGGCGTGGCCGTTGCCGCGCTCATGATTCCGGCGGCCGCCTCGGCCCAGGAAACCACCTCGATCATCCGTGGCACCGTGACCAAAGGCGATGCACCAGTCGTCGGCGCGACCGTGGTTGCAACAGATGTTAACTCCGGCACACGGTCATCGACTACGACAAGCAACGACGGCGCGTTCTCGCTGCCCGGCCTGCGCGTGGGCGGCCCCTACAAGGTTGAAGTGACAAGCGCTGAAGGCAACACCAGCGTCACCGACATCTATACCGTTGTGCAACAGGCTTATGACCTGCCAATCAACCTCGACGCAGGCGACAGCGCAGGCGACATCGTCGTTACCGCAGCCTCCATCCGCGGGGCAGGTGTTACGTCAGACGGCCCGCAGACTGTGCTTTCGGCCGCAGACATCGCCAAGGTTGCCTCGGTCAACCGCGACATTCGCGACATTGAGCGCCGCGACCCATTTGCCAGCATCGATCTTTCAAACGGCGGCGCACGCGGGGGCGCTGTGTCTTTTGCAGGCGTCAACCCGCGCTTCAACCGTTTTACCATCAACGGTGTCACCGTTGGCGACACATTTGGCCTGAACCAGGACGCCAGCCCTACCAACCGTGGCCCGGTGCCGTTTGACGCGCTTGCGCAGGTTTCGGTTTCGGTTGCTCCTTATGATTTCCGCCAGGGTGGTTTTCAGGGTGGCGCGATCGACACCGTCATCAAATCGGGCACCAACAAGTTCCATGGTACGGGCTTTTACTCGCAGAACACCGATGGGCTTTCGGGCAGCCGGATCGGCACTAACCTTTTTACGCAGCCCAACTTCAAGTCGGAAACTTATGGCGTATCGCTTGGCGGCCCGATCATCCGTGACCGCGTGTTCTTCTTCGTCTCCGGCGAGCGCAACACCGATCCACGCCCCTTCAGCCCGCAGGTCCAGCAGATCCCCGGCCTGACGACCGGTATCATCGACAACATTACCTCCATTGCGCAAAGCCGCTACAATGTTGATGCAGGCGAGGTGCTCGTCATCAACCCGCGCAAGGATGAAAAGTTCACCGCGCGTATCGACGTTAACATCACCGACAAGCAGAAGCTGTCGTTCACCTATGTCAACGCTTTCGACTCGCTCGTCAGCCAGAACAACACGTCAACCTCCACGACCACGCCCGCCTATGGCCTGAGCTCGAACGCCTATACGCTGAGCGAATTGCTGCGCGCAGGCATTGTGCAGTTGAACTCTGACTGGACGAGCAACATCTCCACCGAAGCGCGGCTCATCTACCGTACAACGACGCGTGGGCAGGAGCCTTTGCTCGGCCGCCCGAACGGCCAGTTCCAGGTTTGTAACGACGCAACCTCGACCGGCTCACTCACCGCCTGTTCAACGGGTTCACCGACGATCGCCTTTGGCCCGGACAATTTCCGCCAGACCAATTCGTTGTTCTTCGACACCTGGGCGGGTTCGCTGCTCACCCGTGTTCGGCTGAACAGCCACGAACTGAAGCTGCTGACAGAATTCAACCAGAACCGCACCTTCAACAATTTCGTACCAAATAGCCTTGGCTCCTTCTACTTCGATTCGCTGGCGGATTATCAGGCCGGCCGGGCCAGCCGCCTGCAATATGCAGCGACGACCAATGGCGACCCCAATGGCGCCGCAGCAAATTTCCGCTACAGCCAATGGACGTTTGGCGTTCAGGATGACTGGAGCGTTACCGACACGCTGAAGCTGAGCTACGGCTTCCGCTGGGATATTTATGGCCAGCGCGGCCGCCCGGTGCTCAACCAGAGCTTCATCGACCGCAATGGTTTTGCCAACACCAAAACCTATGACGGCCAGCAGATCTTTCAGCCGCGCGTCAGCTTCAACTGGAAGCCGGTGCAGAGCCTGAAGGTTCGCGGTGGTTTCGGCATTTTCGGTGGCGGTTCGCCCGATATTTACCTGTCGAACAGCTTCTCGAACACTGTGACGACCAATGCGCTTGACATCAGGCGCTCGGCAGCAGGCGCGAACACCTGCACAGGCGGGATTTCGGATGCAATCTGCCAGGCTGCGCTCAACAACGTTACGGGGCAAATCCCAGCCAGCCTTGCGACTTTTGCCCAGGGCACTGGCGGCGGCGTGTCGCTTACCAATTCTGGCGCGCTTGCCCCTAACTTCAAGCTGCCCTCCTCGTGGAAGGCAACGCTTTCGGCAGATTATAAAATCTTCGGCATCAACTTTGGCGCCGATTATTATTTCTCTGCCGTTCGTGACGCGATCATCTTCACTGATGGCCGCTCGGTACAGGTTGGCACGCTGCCCGATGGCCGCCCGCGCTACAACGCCGTTACCAGCTTTTCGGATAACAACTACGACATCATCACCGGCAATACCGGCCTTGGTCGTTCGCACATTGGCGTAGTACGTTTCGACAAGCAGTTTGACTTCGGCCTGTCGCTTGGCGGTAGCTACACGTTGCAAGATGTCCGCGACGTGTCGTCGGCAACATCGTCAACCATCAACTCCAACTACCGGTTCCAGATCTTTGCCGATCCGAACTCGCCAACGCTTGGGACGTCGGACAACCAGATCAAATGGTCGTTCAAATATAACATCGGCTATGATCATGCGTTCTTCGGTGATTATCGCACTGTCATCCAGTTGTTTGGTGAAACCCGCGCGGGCCGGCCTTACAGCTTCACCTTCCTCGAAAACACGGGTAACCGTTCGAGCGTATTCGGCACGGTGCTGACGAACACGGGTGCGGCCACCAACCTGCTCTATGTACCAACCAGCACAAGCGATCCGATTGTCAGCTATGACAGCGCAGCAACCGCCTCGGCGCTGGATGCGCTGATCAACAGCTCGGCATTGTCCAACTATCGCGGCAAAATTGCGCCTAAGAACATCGCGCGCAGCCGTGCTTACACGCGCATCGACTTGCACCTTGAGCAGCAGATCCCAACCTTCCTTTATGGATCGCGGATCACGCTGTTTGCAGACATCAACAACCTGCCCAACCTTATCAACCGCAACTGGGGCGGCCTGCGCC
Organism: Sphingomonas sp.; assembly: GCA_041659705.1. Lineage (GTDB taxonomy): Bacteria > Pseudomonadota > Alphaproteobacteria > Sphingomonadales > Sphingomonadaceae > Sphingomonas. The sequence goes on along the minus strand of JBAZXU010000008.1, from coordinate 39,094 downwards.
AGCTTGGTTTCCCGGCAACGGCTGCGGTGGTGAATGTCACCTGCCTGAGCGCGACGGGCACCGCGCTCACAGGCGCCATTGGTTCGGGCACCAACCCAACGGGCGGGTGCGCTCGTTACCAATATTCGACCTTCCGCGCACCTAACGACTCGGTCGCGGTGTTCGACGGCTCACTCTACGGCATCCGCCTTGGTGTGCGCTTGACCTTCTAAGCAACTGCCACCTGGCACACAAAAAGGCCGCCGCTCCCTGCCCTGGGAGCGGCGGCTTTTTGTTTGTGAGTAATATCAAGGCCAACCGGGCATTGGCCCCGAAGAACCCGTCAGGCCTGATCTGCTACTTTGGCGTACAGGCTGTTGATCGGGCGGGCCATGATCCGCGCGACCATTGGTTCAAAAAACTCCAGCGGCGCGCTTTCATAGGCCGCATCGAATGCAACCTGATCGTATTTTTCGCAAAATTCGGCGCAAGCCTCAAAATGTGGATGACCGCGATATTGCTCGCGCAGGTCACGCTCCATGCCCAGATAGTGAAAATAATAATATCCCTGAAAAACACCATGCGTGTTGGCGATCCAATGGAGTTGTTCTGACACAAACGGGCGCAGCATCGCCGCGCCAATTTCCGGGTGATTGAAAGTGCCGAGCGTATCACCGATATCGTGGAGCAGCGCCATCACCACATAGGCTTCGTCGCGGCCATCGCGGTGCGCGCGCGTCGCGGTTTGCAGCGAATGCTCCAGCCGATCGACGGGGAAGCCGCCATAATCGCCGTCGAGCAATTTAAGATGGGTAAGCACGCGCGCGGGCAGTGATTTGGAAAAATCGCGAAAATGGTGCGCGATCACCGCCCAGTCCTGCCGCGTCGCGTTGGTCATCGCGTTAAACTGCGCGCGGTCGGGAAGATCCACCGCGTCGGGGCTGTCGGCCATGTCACTCTCCTGTACTGTTTGGCGCGAGCATAGGCTGTTTTGCACCACGCTGTCAGCCGGTATATGAAGGTACCGATGCCACCCTTTCCTCCCCCTTTCAGCCGCACAGTTTTACTCCGGCCAGCCCTGTACAGGCGCATGTTCAGGCGAGCCATGCGATGAACCGGCCGGCGCCCGAAATCCTTTCCCGTCCGTTTTTTGAACAAAAGAACCGTGCATTTTGGATGCTGCAGGCGGCCGGCTGGTCGGGCTATTTGCTGTTGCGCAGCGTGTCGAGCATTTCCAACGGGCTAAAGCTGGCGGACATGGTGCCGATCATTGTCGAATCGATCATCGGCTATTGCATAACGCTGCTGCTGTCGGTGCTTTATGGCTATTATCGCAAATTGCCGCGCATCAGCGGCAGCGCGCTGAGTATATTCACGCTGGTTGCCGCAACCGGGCTTTACGCCACGCTCGACGCGCTGTCCTTTTCGTTCATCAGCCGGGACTTTGCCGGCATAAAGCTTACCTTGGTGCTAGGGACGATTTTCCTCAATTTCACGGTGCTCGCCGGGTGGTCGGCGCTATATTTTGGGATAAATTTTTACCTCATCATTGAAGATCAGATCGATCAGCTTGAGCAATTGGGCAATCAGGCATCGAGCGCGCAACTGGCTATGTTGCGCTATCAGCTCAACCCGCATTTTCTGTTCAACACGCTCAATTCCATCTCAACGCTGGTGCTACTGAAACAGACTGAGCGCGCCAACGCGATGTTGAGCCGCTTGTCGTCGTTTCTGCGATATACATTGGCCAACGAGCCTACCGCCCATGTCACCATTGCGCAGGAGGTTGAAACGCTGAAACTCTATCTGGAGATTGAGAAAATGCGGTTTGAAAGCCGATTGCGGCCCAGCTTTTCTATCGACCCACGCGTCGCCAAGGCCCGGCTGCCCTCGCTACTGCTCCAGCCGCTGGTGGAAAATGCTATCAAATATGCCGTTACCCCGCGCGAAGATGGCGCGGAAATCAACGTCAGCGCGCAACTGAACGGCGAACAGGTGCAGATCATCGTATCTGACAGCGGGCCGGGCTTGCGGCAGGAGAAAAGCCGGCCCAGCCTTTCTACCGGGGTTGGACTTGCAAACATAAAGGAGCGGCTCGCTCAGGCATTTGGGCCAGAGCATCGTTTTGAAACCAGATCAAACCCTGGGGGCGGATTCAGGGTGGAAATCGATATTCCATTCCAGCTCGACGAACCAGCAAGAGAGGCTGCATGACCATCCGCACTATTTTGGTTGACGACGAACCCCTGGCTATTCAGGGCCTGCAATTGCGGCTCGCAGCGCACGACGATGTCGAAATAATCGACACCTGCGCCAATGGGCGCGAGGCCATTCGCGCCATCAAGATGCACAAGCCCGATCTGGTGTTTCTTGACATTCAGATGCCCGGTTTTGACGGATTCTCGGTTGTACAGGGGCTGATGGAGGTGGAGCCGCCACTGTTCGTTTTTGTCACTGCTTATTCCGACCATGCCATCCGTGCTTTTGAAGCGCAGGTGATGGATTATTTGATGAAGCCGGTGGAAGAAGGCCGACTGGCCGATACACTTGACCGGGTGCGGCAGCGGCTGATGGAAAAACGCGGCGCAGAAGAGGTGGATCGGCTGAAGGAAGTGCTCGCCGAGGTAGCGCCAGACGCGGCAGCGGACCTGGGCGAAAGCGCTGAGCAGCCTTCTGCCAACAGGTTTGAAAAGCTCATCAACATCAAGGATCGCGGGCAGATTTTCCGTGTTGATGTCGACACGATCGAGCGCATCGATGCAGCCGGCGACTATATGTGCATCTATACCGGCGACAACACGCTGATTTTGCGCGAGACGATGAAAGACCTTGAAAAGCGGCTGGACCCGCGCCGGTTCCAGCGTGTCCACCGCTCCACCATCGTCAATCTCGATCTGGTAAAAGAGGTGAAACCACACACCAATGGCGAGTGTTTTTTGGTCCTCCAGTCAAACGCGCAGGTCAAGGTCAGCCGCAGCTACCGTGATGTTGTCGCCCGGTTTGTCCATTAAACGGGCGGGGAAAAGGCAATAGGCCCGGCGCCTGTTCGCCGCTCGCCTCTGAATTATTCGCTGTCGGACTGCGCTGTTGCGTCCTTGTCAGCATCTTCTGCTGGCCGCTCGAACCATGCCTCAACTTCGCCCGACAGCTTCAGCGTCAGCGGCTGGCCATGCCGGTCAACCTTTTTGCCAAGCGCGACGCGGATCCAGCCTTCGGAAAGGCAATATTCCTCAACATCGTGTCGCTGGTTGCCCTTGAAACGAATGCCGATACCGCGCTCAAGGCACGATTGCTCAAAATGGGGGCTACGCGGATTTACCGAAAGCCGGTCGGGAGGAGTGTCGTTCATGGGCAGCGCTATTGGCGCAATCTTTAGCAAAATGCCAGCCCGCAATATTATTACTGCCGGTTTTGCCGACAGGCAGCGCGCACCCGCTGCGCACCGCCTGCCTTTTGCCGCCGCCTTTTATCGGCAGACACGAAACTTCACCGTCCGCCCATAATATGGGTCATATCGACGCTCTGTGTAGCAGCGCGGGCGATAATCGTCGCGGTAATGAGCATAGTAATGCGGCTGAGGGTAATATTGGCGATTCCGATAATAATAGTCGTCATGATAATAGCCTTGGTTATAATATCCGCGGCGGTCATGATATTCGTGACGATGGCTCGCATTGCTGGCAATGGCTGCACCAATTGCCAGGCCCGCAACTCCGGCAACAATCGCTGCTCCTGTAGCATCACCCCCGCGGTGGCGGCCGTGATAATCCTCTGCCTGCGCTGGCGCCGTCGCCATCAGCGTGGTTGCGGCGACAGCAACACCAAGACCGGCCTTTTTCAACAAACTTTTCATCACCAATCTCCTTTCGGTCTATCTGCCCCGCCATACCGTGTGCAATCGCCTGGTTTGGTGAGCATGCCGATCTATTAGGCGATTCGTACTGAACCTTTTTGGAATGGAGCATTAATGACAGGTTTAGCTTTTTCACCCGCCAGAATGGAGCGCACCGCATGGCCTATTGGCTGATCCGATCGGAACCCGATGCTTATAGCTGGCACGAATTTGTGGCCGAGGGCCGCACCGAGTGGACAGGTGTAAAAAACGCAACTGCCGCCATCAACCTGCGCGCCATGGCTCCGGGCGACGAGGCGATTTTCTACCACAGCAATGTCGGCAAGGAAGCGGTTGGCGTTGCCCGCGTAACCCGCAGCGCCCAGCCAGATCCTACGGACGCAAAATGGGTGTCTGTTGAGTTTGCAGTAGCCCGGCCACTTCCCCGCCCGGTAACATTGGCTGCAATGAAGGCCGAGCCGCGTCTGGGGGATTTACGCATGATCCGCCAATCTCGCCTGTCGGTTAGCCCGGTGACGGATGCCGAATGGGCTGTGATACTCGAAATGGCCGGGGAATAACCCGGCACAAAACACTGTACCGCCGCCTGATCCGCCAGCGCAGATCAGGCGGCAGCCATATCAGGCCGCAACTTTGGCGCGGCTGGCCTTTTTGCGTTCGTGCGGGTCAAGATAGCGCTTGCGCAGGCGAATGGACTTTGGTGTCACCTCCACCAATTCATCGTCGTCGATATAGGCAATTGCCTGCTCCAGCGTTAACCGCCAGGGCGGGGTAAGGCGGATAGCATCATCCTTGCCGCCCGATGCGCGGAAGTTGGTGAGCTGTTTTGCCTTCATCGGGTTGACTTCAAGATCATCCGTCTTGGCATTTTCGCCGATGATCATGCCCTCATACAACGCCTCGCCTGGCGCCACCATCATGATGCCGCGTTCCTCAAGCGGGCCGAGCGCATAGGCATTGGCCTCACCCGACCCATTGGAGATGAGCACGCCGTTTTTGCGGCCTTCGATCTTGCCTTTGTGGGGGCCATATTTTTCGAACAACCGGTTCATGATGCCGGTGCCGCGCGTGTCGGACAGGAATTCGCCATGATAGCCAATCATCCCGCGAGAGGGCGCAGAAAAGGTAATGCGCGTCTTGCCGCCGCCCGACGGGCGCATATCCGTCAACTCGGCCTTGCGAATGTTCATCTTCTCGACAACGGTGCCGGAATATTCCTCATCAACATCGATGATGACGGTCTCATAAGGCTCGGTCTTGTTGCCGCTTTCATCTTCCTTGAACAGCACACGCGGGCGGCTGATACCAAGTTCAAACCCTTCGCGCCGCATCGTCTCAATCAATACGCCAAGCTGCAATTCGCCGCGCCCGGCAACCTCATATGAATCGCGGTCATCGCTCTCGGTCACCTTGATGGCAACGTTCGATTCGGCTTCGCGGAACAGCCGGTCGCGGATCATGCGGCTTGTTACCTTGCTGCCCTCGCGGCCCGCCATGGGCGAATCGTTCACGGCAAAACGCATCGACAGCGTTGGCGGATCAATTGGTTGCGCATGGAGCGGCTCGGAAACGCTTGGGTCGCAAATCGTGTTGGCAACCGTCGCGGTGGTAAGCCCGGCAATTGAGATGATGTCGCCCGCATTTGCCTCGTCCACCGGCAAGCGCTCAAGCCCGCGAAATGCCATGATTTTTGATGCACGGCCGGTTTCCACCACCTTGCCATCAGGATCAAGCGCGTGGATTGGCATGTTGGTTTTAACCGACCCCGAAAACACAAGGCCAGTCAAAATACGACCAAGGAAATTGTCCCGGTCGAGCAGCGTGACGAGAAATTTGAACGGCCCGTCCGCGTCAGCCGAAGGGCTTGGCACATGCTCAACAATTTTGCCAAACAGCGGCGCCAGCGTGCCTTCGCGCACATCGGGGGTGTCCCCCGCATAGCCATTGCGGCCGCTGGCAAACAGCACGGGAAAATCAAGCTGCTCGTCATTCGCCTCAAGGCTCACAAACAGGTCAAACACCTCGTCCAGCACTTCTTGCGCGCGCGCGTCGCTACGGTCGATCTTGTTGACGACGACAATGGGGCGCAGGCCCAGCGCCAGCGCCTTACCGGTCACGAACTTGGTTTGCGGCATGGCGCCCTCGGCCGCATCCACCAGCAGGATAACACCGTCGACCATCGAGAGGATACGCTCCACCTCGCCACCGAAATCGGCGTGGCCGGGGGTATCGACAATGTTGATGCGCGTCTCCTCCCACTCGATCGACGTGCATTTGGCGAGAATCGTAATACCACGCTCTTTTTCAAGATCGTTGGAATCCATCGCCCGCTCTTCCACGCGCTGATTGTCGCGGAAGGTGCCGGATTGGCGGAAAAGCTGGTCGACAAGGGTTGTCTTGCCGTGGTCGACGTGGGCGATGATCGCCACGTTGCGAAGGCTCATATTATGTCCTGATGCTGGAACGGAGAAACGAATGCCGGGCCCCATAGCCTAAATGTTGCGGCGCGAAAAGGGTGTGCACAAAGACAGCGTTTCGCAGGCCCCGAAACCGCTTAGCCGACATAGACATGACAAGCTTGCGATTGAGCGCCTGCGTATTACATGTACGACACACTTGAATGGCCGCGCATTCGGCGTCATTGCTAGGCGAACCGGCAGCCAAGAGGGATTCGAATGGCCATCACGACCGAAACCATAGCCCCAACCAGCAACCTGGTGCTTACCCCGCCCGACCCGGTGCCCGTTGTCGCCGCGGAAAAGGCCGTGGGCCTGGTGCCGGTGGACGATGAAAAGCGCACACAACTCGCCGCCAAGGTTGACAGCTTTGTTGATGATCTGGTCGCGCAGGATGTAAATTCGCCCGAATTTGGCAAGCGCGTGGACGCAATCGCCGCAATGGGGCAAAAGGAAATCCGCGATGCAGCGGTCCAGTCCAACCGCTTTCTCGACCGGCCTGTAAAGGCGATGGACCAGGAATCGGGCGTTGGCGCAGACCTTGCCCAACTCCGCCGCACGATTGAAGATCTTGACCCTGGTAAAAAGGGCAATCTGCTTGCCCCGCGCAAAATTTTTGGTGTGATCCCGTTCGGCAACAAGATGCGCAACTATTTTGACGGGTATAAATCGTCGCAAACGCACATATCGTCGATCCTGAAGAGCCTGTCGTCGGGCAAGGACGAATTGTTGATGGACAATGCCGCCATCGACACCGAGCGCGCCAATTTATGGGCGGCAATGGGCCGGCTGGAACAGATGATCCTGCTCGCCAAGACGATGGACCAGCGGCTGGAGGACAAGGCCAATGAACTGGACCATAGCGACCCTGCAAAAGCCAAGGCCATCCGCGAAACCGCGCTCTTCTATGTCCGCCAGCGCACGCAAGACCTGCTGACGCAAATGGCGGTGACGGTGCAGGGCTATCTCGCGCTCGATTTGGTGAAAAAGAACAATGTCGAGCTGGTAAAGGGCGTTGATCGTGCCTCCACCACCACAGTTTCGGCACTGCGCACCGCGGTGACGGTGGCACAGGCGCTCACCAACCAAAAGCTGGTGCTGGAACAGATTACCCAACTCAACACGACAACGACCAACATCATCGAATCCACCGGTGCGCTGCTCAAAAGCCAAACGGCGACAATCCATGAGCAGGCGGCCGCCTCCACCATTCCTTTGGAAACGCTGCAACGCGCCTTCCAGAATATTTATGACACGATGGACGCCATCGACACCTTCAAGCTCAAGGCGCTGGACAGCATGAAAACCACTGTCAATTCCCTGTCGGGAGAGGTGGAACGATCAAAAGGCTATATTGCGCGGGCAGAAGGGGCTGCTGCCAATAAATTGTCCGGGCCAGACGCGTTCAAGCTGGAATCGCTGTAACGATGAGCGAGGTTGACCGCCAGATAGCCATGGCGCGCGACGTGCTGGAGCGCAGCTCGGCCAGCTACCGCAGCGGCCCGGCACGCAAACAACGGGTCAACGAAGTGGGCAGGCGGCTGACCCGAATTGCCGCTGCCAATGGCGCGATCATGATGGCGGCAATCCTCATCGGCCTGTTCATGCCCATTGGCATGTTTGGCGCGCTGGCGGCAATGGTGCTGATGATCGCGGCCACGCTTCTTTTGGCGCTGGCCCCGGCCGCGCCACCGCCCTCGCCTGAAAAACTGCGCACAACGCCCATCCAATCGCTGCCCGCCCGAACAGGTCGCTGGCTGAACAGCCAACGGGCCGCACTGCCTGCACCGGCGATGTCGCTGATTGATCAGATCGGGCTAAGGCTCGACACGCTTCAGCCGCAACTCGCCACACTGGCCGAGAATGACCCCGCCGCCGCCGAAGTACGCAAGCTGGTGGGCGAGCAGCTGCCCGAATTTATCAAAGGCTATACCCGCGTGCCGCAAAATCTGCGCAACGTGGAGCGCAACGGCAAAACACCCGACACCCAGCTTGTCGAGGGGCTGGCGCTCATTGAGGGGCAAATCGGCGATATGACCGCGCAACTTGCACAAGGCGATCTTGATCAGCTGGAAACACGCGGACGCTATCTTGAAATCAAATATCGCAGCGACGGAGTGGACAGCGCCCTTTGAGCGTGCCGGACGTGGTGGTTTGGGCAAAACAAGGATATGAGCAGGCGATGACTAAGCCGGTAAAGATTGAATTTGTATCCGATATTGTGTGCCCATGGTGCGTTATCGGGCTTGCCGGGCTGGAACAGGCGCTGGCGGCGATGGGTGACGAGGTGGCGGCGGATATCCGCTTCGAGCCGTTCGAGCTTAACCCGAACATGCCACCCGAAGGGCAGAATGTTACGGAACATATTGCCGAAAAATATGGCTCAACGCCGGCACAATCAGCCAGCAACCGGGCGGCTATTCAAGCCCGTGCAGCAGAACTTGGTTTTACCATGAACGGTACAGCGGACAGCCGCATCTACAACACATTCGATGCGCACCGCCTGCTACACTGGGCGGGGGAACACGGCCTGCAAGCCGCACTGAAACGGCGGCTGTTCGTGCTTTATTTTACCGAAGGGGGCAATCCCTCTGCCGCAGAGGCGCTGGTGGCCGCGGCGGCATCGGTCGGGCTCGACGGCGATGAGGCCCGCGCCATCCTTTCCTCCGACAGATATACCGCAGATGTGCGCACGGCAGAGCGCCTGTGGGTCGAACGGGGAATAACCGGCGTGCCTGCGATTGTGATCAACGAGAAATATCTGATTTCCGGCGGGCAACCACCCGAAATTTTTGAAAAAGCACTGCGCCAGATCGCGTCTGAAAGCTGATCGGCAGGCGGCGGGTTTAGTCCTGCGGGTTGGGAGCTGGCGGCTCAGCCACCGCGACGTAGCTTGCCCGCAATCCGCCGGAACAGGCCCTGGCGCGCGCGCAACACCACCCGGTTTGTCGTATCGCCACCATGCGTGTCGAAATAATCAAGAACATCCCCCTCAATCGCCCGCAGACGGACATAGGCGATGCGACCACTCATCTCCACGCGCGCCAATGTTTGCGGGTTGATGGCACACACAACAAAGCCGTTGGGAACGAAGGTGGAGGCATAAACCATGCCGCCATGGAACAGCGCGGGCGGCAAATAACGATAAGCACCAGGCGGCTGCTTGCCGTTGATGGTCAACAGCCCGCACCCTGGCCCGCCTTTGCCCACCGGCAGCACATCCTCCCAGGCGATGATTGGCTCGCTCATGTCCCCCATTCCGCTTATATGGCCGTGCTACCCTGAATATCGGGTGTCGTGGTCCGCTCGCAAGAGGTGCTCTTGCGTTCAGCCGCCAGCCAGTGCCCTGGCCCGCTCGGCAATCCGCTCAACCGCCGCTGCATGGATTGCCGGCACCGTTGCCAGCACGCCAAAAGCCTGGGCGCTTGGCGTGTTGAACCTGATCGGCGCGCCTAAGGCATCGGTCACCCGCGCTCCGGCCTCGCTTGCAATGAGGGCGGCCGCTGCAATATCCCACTCATAGCCCCAACGCAGCGTAGCGACGAGATCTGCCTCATCGTCAGCGATCATCGCAATGCGCAACGCAATCGAATTAGGCTTGGGCACCAGCACCAGATCGCTGTCGGCTGCGGGTAAAAAATCTCCCGGCACGCGCGCACCGGCAAATTGTGTCCGGCCGCCCACGCGCACCGCCCGCCCGGAACGCAGCGCGCCGTGCCCCGCCACAGCCTGCCACTGCTCACCGCGTGCAGGCGCGTCAAGCACGCCGATAATTGGCGCGCCATGTTCCACTAGTGCAACTGACACCGCCCATCCTGGCAATCCACGCAGATAGTCTCGCGTGCCATCAATAGGATCAACCACCCATAGCCGGGCGCAGCGCAGCCGCTCGGCATTATCGGCCGTTTCTTCGGAAAGCCAGCCTGCCTCCGGGTCAAGCGCCAGCAACCGCGAGCGCAGCAACGCATCCACCTCCAGGTCGATATCGCTGACCGGGTTACCGGGAGATTTTTCCCAGCGGCGAAAATCGTCTCGCCAGCGTGCGAGCGCCAGCGCACCCGCCTCCGCCGCAATCGCTGCGACTGCCTCCACCATCGCTTCAGCCGCTGGCAATGGTCATTCCGTCGATACGCAATGTGGGCGCGTTGGTGCCATAGCGAAGCTCAAGATCATCAGCGGGAACCAGCGCACGGTACATGTCTGCCAGGTTGCCAGCGATAGTAAATTCGGCAACCGGCGCGGTGATTTCGCCATTCTCGATACGAAAACCGGACGCGCCCCGACTATAATCGCCTGTCACCGCGTTCACACCCATGCCGATCAATTCGGTAATGTAAACGCCATGCTTTATATCGGCTATCAACGCGGTGGGCGACAGCGAACCCGGCGCCATATACAGGTTGCTCGACGAAACACCGGGCGCGCCGCCAATCCCCCGTGTGGCATGGCCCGTGGGCGACAGACCAAGCTGGCGCGCCGAGGCACTGTCGAGCAGCCACGTCGTCAGCACGCCATCGGCAATGATATCAACCGGCGCCACGGGCAGGCCTTCGCCATCAAACGGGCGGGAACGCTGCCCTTGTGCCCGCAGCGGGTCGTCGCGCACCTGCACGCCGCGCGCAAATATTTCGGTGCCAAGCGCCTTTAGCAAAAAGCTCGATTTGCGCGAGATGGACTGGCCCGAAATCGCGCTGATCAAATGGCCAAGCAGCCCGCCGCTCACCCGTTGGTCAAACACCACCGGCATGGTGCCGCTGGCAATATGCCCAGGGTTAAGCCGCTTCACCGTGCGCTCGCCCGCGCGGCGGCCAACAAGCGCTGGCGCCTCAAGCGCTGCCAGATGATGCGCCGAATGATGAGCATAGTCGCGCTCCATTGCACCGTCTGCGCCTGCCAGCACGCTTGCCGAAATACCAAAGGACGTGCTGGCATAGGCCCCGGCAAAGCCGTGCGAAGTGACAAGCGCCATCGCTGTGCTCGACATGCCGGCGCCTGCGCCCTCGCTGTTGATGACGCCAGGCACCGCGCGCGCTGCGTCCTCCGCCTCCAGCGCGCGCAGCTTCAGCGCCTCTGGTGAAAGCTCGGCCCCGTCGAACAGGTCAAGCGGTGGCGCGGCGCCGGTGAGCAACCGTTCTTGCGGCGCAAGTCCTGCCCAGGGGTCTTCCGGCGCCTCGCGTGCCATGGCGACGGCGCGCTCGACAAGCATGTCAAGCGCATGGGATGAAAGATCAGACGTAGAAACGCTGGCGTTGCGCTTGCCGACGAACACACGCAGGCCAAGCTCTGCCCCTTCGGAGCGGCCCACATCCTCAAGCTTGCCCAGCCGCACCGACACATCAAGCGCGGTGCCGCCAACGAACACCGCGTCAGCCGCGTCCACTCCGGCCCGGCGCGCCCGCGCCACAATATCTTGCGCGCGATCATAACCCTGATTCACCATATCCATCCGCTGGCCTTAGAATGATTTGCGGCAAGATGGAAACGCTCCGCCACCCCAAATAATCACGCCGCTGTAAGACCAACGACAAGGCACGCAGCAAACATGAGCGCGCCCGCCCCGCGATTGGCGCGAAACCGCACAAGCGCGCCTTCGCCGTCATCCGGCGCAAGCGTTGCCACCTGCCAGCCAAGGTGGAGCGCAACCGGCAGCAACGCCACGAGCGCCAGCGCATCCGCCCGCACCAGCCACACCGCCCCCGCCCAAAGCGCCACCGCCAGCGTATAAAACAGCGCAACCCCCGCCCGCACATGCCGCCCCATTCGCCGGGCGGATGAGCGAATGCCAATCATCGCATCATCATCCCGGTCTTGCAGCGAGTAGATGGTGTCATACCCAATCACCCAGGCGACCGAACCCAGATAAAGCAGCCCGCCCGCCACGCTTAGCCCGCGCGTCTCCTCCACCCAGCCGACCAGCGCCGCCCAGGAAAACACCATGCCAAGCCATGCCTGTGGCCACCAGGTAATCCGCTTCATAAACGGATAGGCAGCGACAAGCGCAAGGCTTGACAGCGCGGTGAGCGCGGCAGGAACATGGAGCTGGATCAACACCGCCAAACCGGCAAGACACAATATGCTCAGCCAGGCAATGGCCGCTGCCAGGCTAACCGTGCCACTAGCCAGCGGGCGCAGGCGCGTGCGCGCCACTTGCGCGTCAAGATGCCTGTCGACAATGTCATTATACACACATCCCGCGCCGCGCATCGCCACTGCGCCCAGCAGCAGCCACGCCATCAAGGGCCAATCTGGCACCGCGCCGCCGGTTAGCGCTACTGCCCAAGCCCCCGGCCAAAATAGCAGCCACCAGCCAATTGGCCGGTCCAGCCGTGCCAGCAATATGAACGGGCGTGCAGCCGCCGGTAGCAGCGCCACCAACCCATGATATTCGCTGTCAGCGACTGTTGTGCCTGGGTCGCTCACCGTTTTGCGCCCGGCTGATTGGCGCCCGTCCGGCCAATCCTTGCCTCCAGCCAGCGCGCGGCTGCATCTGGCGATGTTTTGTTGACATCCCGATCAACCATATAATTTGCCTTGCGCATTAGTTCAGCCGGAATGGCGCCCACCAGCGGCTGCACTGCGGCAATAAAGCGTGCGTCCCCCGCGCGGCGCGGGGCGACGAGCAACACCGCGTCATATCCCGGAATGGCGCCGCGCGGGTCTTCTAGCACCGAAAGCTTTTGTGCCGCTATCCGCCCGTCGGACGAAAAAGCCGAGATGACATCAGCCCGCCCGCTTTCAATCGCGCGGTACATGAAGGTTGGGCTATAGGCCTGCTGACTTTTGAACCGCAGCGGATAGGCCAGCTTTACCGCTGCCCATTCGGGCCGCTCCAAAAACTCCAGGTCTGCACCGAAATTCAGCGCCGCTGCCTGCCCTACCAGATCATCTAGTGTCTTGATGCCACGCCGCGCCGCCGCGCTGCTTTGCATCGCAAAGGCATAGGCATTTTCAAAACCCAGCGCTCCAAGCTGCCGGATATGATGCTTTTCTCGCGCCCATTTACCCGTGCCAGCGACAATATCAGCCCGGCGCGGCACGTCTGCCCGCTTCATCTCGTTGGTCCAGATTGTGCCGGAATAATCGACATAAACATCGACATCTCCCGCCGCCAGCGCACCAAACACCACCGCCGAGCCCAACCCCTCGCGGTAGGACACACGGTAACCTGCATCTTCCAGCCGGTGGCCAATGAGCCGCGCCAGAATATATTGCTCAGAAAACCCCTTGGCGCCGACAATCACGGTCTTTTTGTCCCCCGGCACAAGCGGCGCCAGCGCCGCCATGATGCCCAGCGCCAAAACGCCAAGCGCCAGCCACGCCCGCGCCCTTTTGCGGTGGGCGATGCCATGCTCCACCACGCCGAGCAGCGCATCCACCGCCAGCGCCAGCGCCGCCGCAGTCAGGCAGCCAGCAAGCACCAGCGCCCAGTTCTGTGTCTGGAGCCCGGCAAAAATCATGTCGCCCAGGCTCGATTGCCCAACCGTTGTGGAAAGCGTTGCCGCGCCAATGGTCCACACAGCCGCTGTACGGATACCCGCCATAAGCACCGGCGACACCAGCGGCGCTTCCACCAGCAGCAGCTTTTGCCACGCGGTCATCCCCACACCATCCGCGGCCTCGATTACCGCAGGATCAAGGCTGGCAAGGCCAGTCACTCCGTTGCGCAAAATCGGCAGCAGCGCATAGAGCGTGAGCGCCAGCAGCGAGGGCAAAAAACCAAGTGCGGGAATGCCGCCGCCCACCATTGCCGAAAGGCTAAGCAACAGCGGGTAAAACAGCGCAAGCAGGGCAAGGCTGGGAATGGTTTGTACCAGGCTGGCAAAGCCAAGCGCCGCCCGCGCCACCAGCGGCCGGCGCGCAGACCAAACCGCCAGTGGCACGCTAATGAGCAGCCCCAGTGCCAGCGCCGCTGCTGCCAGCAGCACATGCGCCGCCAGCAAATCTGGCACCCGGCCAAGCGCTTCGAAAAATGGCGAGTTTGCAAGCCAGCCGCTCATGTGCTGCGCCATTCGCCGGCACCGCCCGCAGGTGATGTCGCCACCTGCTCCATCTCTCGCAGGCGCTGCGCCTGCGTGCGCGGCACCGCCACCATCGCATCCGCTATCGGCCCGCCCTTGCCCGCCAACAGTGCGCGCGGTGTGCAATCCGCCACAATTTTACCCGCCGCCATCACCAGCACACGGTCGGCAAGCAGCAGTGCCTCGGCCATGTCGTGCGTCACCATGATGGTTGTCAGCCCCAGCCGGTCGTGCAGCCGGCGAATGGCCCCGCCCAGTTGATCGCGCGTGACAGGGTCAAGCGCGCCAAACGGCTCGTCCATCAGCATCAGCCCCGGCTCGGCCGCCAGCGCCCGCGCAACGCCCACGCGCTGCCGCTGGCCGCCGGACAAGGCATCTGGCGCGCGGGTGGCAAAGTTGCGCGGCAAATCGACAAGGTCGAGCAGCGCCATTACCCGGTCGGCATTGTCCTTTTTACCATCAATCCGCAGGCCAATGGCAATGTTTTCTGCAACCGACATGTGCGGAAACAGGCCGATATTTTGAAACACATAACCAATACGCCTCCGCAACCGGTGAACCTCCTGCCCACTCACTTGCTCTGCGCCGATGGAAATCATGCCAGCGTCTGGCTCTACCAGTCGGTTAATCATTTTGAGCAGCGTCGATTTTCCCGACCCCGATGCGCCGACCAGCGCGACAAAGCTGCCCGCGGCTATCGTCATCGTAACATCGTCCACCGCGGCTGCGGCTGCGGCATATCGCTTGCTCACCTTCTGAAGGGAAACGGATGGGCCGACACGAGGCGATTCTTCTGGCATCGCGCGCGGTGATGCGGGATGAAAGGCGCAACGTCAAACACAAGCGAGCGCGAACACGGCCATGACCAAGGCAATTTTCATCACCGGCGGCGCCTCTGGCATTGGCCAGGCGACCGCGATATTCTTCGCCAACAAGGGCTGGCGCGTTGGCCTTGCCGATATGAACGCCACAGGGCTTGCAAGCACGCAGGCTATGCTACCGCCAGGCATGGCGCAAACCTATCAGATGGACGTGCGCGACCGCGCAGGCTGGGCCGACGCCCTTGAGCATTTTGCGCCGACCACGGGCGGGCGGCTCGATGTGCTGTTCAACAACGCCGGTATCGCGGTGGGCGGCACGCTTTGCGATAATGACTTTGAAGAAATTGACCGCGTTATCGCCATTAACCTGATGGGCGTTGTGAACGGTGCAAAAATCGGCTTTGCCTATCTAAGGCGCACACCCGGCTCGTGCCTTGTCAACACAGCCTCGGCGGCGGGCATTTATGGCGGGCCGGGCATTGGCATTTATGCCGCGAGCAAATTTGCAGTGCGCGGCCTTACCGAATCGCTCGACGCAGAATGGGCAGCAAGTGGCGTAAAGGTGCGCTCGATCATGCCCGGCTTTATCGACACGCCGCTGCTTGACGCGGGCATTGCCGGCTCAAACCACAATGTGCGCGAAACCGTGCGTGCGCGCGGGCTGGAATTCACACCCGTTGAAGTGGTGGCCCAAACCGTGTGGGATGCAGTGCACGGCACGCGCCTGCACACGCCTATTGGCAAAACCGCGCAGCGCATGGCCTTTGCCGCGCGCTGGATGCCGGGTGGCCTGCGCAAGCAAATGCGCGGCGGCGGCGGCGCACCGCCCCCGCGCGACTGACAGAAATGCGCATGGCTCTGCGCCCCTGACACCCATAATAGCCACCCGCGCTGAGCAGATGCCTATTGATATCTTATCTGTATTTAGCGGTTCGAAGGAAATGGTGGAGCCGAGGGGGATCGAACCCCTGACCTCTGCAATGCCATTGCAGCGCTCTCCCAGCTGAGCTACGGCCCCAATCCTTCACGCACGCTCAATCTTGCGTGCGAAGGCGACGCCATTATCCGCGCGCCGCCTTCAATGCAAGCCGTCTGAACACGAAAACACGCGACAAAATCGCGATATCAGCGTTCTTCCTCATCAGTCGGCGTTTCGACACCAAGATCATCATCGCCGCCAAGGTCAACCTCGTCGTCGGGTGAGGGTTCTTCATCCTCGCCCGTGATGTCCAGATCTTCATCGTCACCGGCAAGATCGTCATCGTCCTTTTGTGGCTTGAGCGTCTTGGGCGCATCAAACGGCAAAGGTTGCTTCGATTTCAAAATCGGCTCCGGTTCCCATGCCTGCCCGCATTCGATGCAGGTTACAGGATCGTCCTTGCCGAGATCGTAAAAGCGGGTTGCGCATTTTGGGCACGTACGCTTCGTGCCCCATTCCGGCTTCACCATAAGGTGCCTCGTGCCTTTCAATGGATGGGATATTGCAAGTAATGCCCTGCAAAGTGGGGCGCGCCTTGCCATAGCGCGAGCGCGCTGTCAAAGCCGCGCATCATGTCGCATCCTTCACCCACGCCAAAGACCGCCTCCCCCCTTGGTCCGTTGACCGGCAGAGTAACGGTGCCGGGGGACAAATCCATCAGTCATCGCGCGTTGATGTTTGCAGCCCTTGCTGTCGGCCGCAGCCGAATCGAAGGATTGTTGGAAGGGGAAGATGTGCTGGCGACGGCGGCGGCGCTGCGCGCCATGGGGGCGGGCATCGAGCGCGATGAAGATGGCGTGTGGCATGTGGAAGGTGTGGGTGTGGGTGGCCTGCTTCAGCCACAACAGGCGCTCGACATGGGCAATTCCGGCACCTCGACCCGGTTGTTGATGGGGCTGGTCGCCAGCCACCCGATTACAGCCACATTCATTGGCGACGCGTCGCTGTCATCACGGCCGATGGGCCGGGTAATCGAACCGCTGAGCCAGATGGGGGCTGAAATAACCGCCAGCCCCGGTGGGCGGTTGCCGCTGATGGTGCGCGGCCTGTGCCCGGCGGTGCCGATCAGCTACACCCTGCCGGTTGCCTCAGCGCAGGTGAAATCGGCGGTGCTGCTGGCCGGGCTGAATACCCCCGGCACCACGCGCGTGGTTGAACCCGTCGCCACGCGCGACCATAGCGAGCGGATGCTGGCGGGCTTTGGCGCAGACCTGAGCGTGGAAGAAACCAATGCCGGGCGAATCATTTCAGTATCCGGCGAGGCAGAACTCTCTCCGCAATCGATCACCGTGCCGGGAGATCCTTCATCCGCCGCGTTTTTTGCCGTCGCCGCGTCGATTGTGCCGGGATCAGACCTCATCATCGCCAATGTCGGGCAAAACGGCACCCGCACCGGCCTGTTCGAAGCGCTGCGGATGATGGGTGCCGACATCAGCCTGGGAAATGAGCGCAGCGTTGGTGGAGAACCAGTGGCCGATCTGCGCGTGCGCCACGCCGCGCTCTCCGCTATTGATGTGCCGCATCACCTCGCCCCCAGCATGATCGATGAATATCCCATCCTGTTCATCGCCGCCGCCATGGCCTGTGGCCGCACCGTGGCGCGCGGCGCGCACGAGCTGCGCGTAAAGGAGTCCGACCGTATCGCCGCCATGGCACAGGCGCTGCGCACCATTGGAGTGGCAGTGGAAGAATTTGACGATGGGCTGGCGATTACCGGCTCGGCGGGCGCGCCGCTGGCCGGGGGAGGTACAATCAGCTCAAGGCTGGATCACCGCATCGCCATGAGCATGGCGGTTGCAGGGCTGGTTTGCGCCCAACCGTTCATCATCGATGACACATCACCCGTCGCAACCAGCTTTCCCGCCTTCTTTACCCTGCTTGACGCCGCAACCAAAACCGGCGCTTTGATCGCGCCATGATCATCGCTGTCGACGGACCCGCCGCATCGGGCAAAGGCACTATCGCCAGGGCGCTCGCTGCTCATTACGGCCTGCCCCACCTCGACACCGGGCTGCTTTACCGCGCCGTCGCCATGACGGTGATGCGCCTTGAGCTTGACCCAACCATCGAGGCGGATTGTGTCGCGGCCTGCGATTTTGACGATTCGCTGCTGGCCGACCCGGCTTTGCGTCAAGACGAAGTGGGCAAAACGGCCTCCATCGCCTCTGCACATCCGCTGGTGCGGGCTGCGTTACTGCGGCGGCAAAGGCGCTTTGCCAGCCAGCCGGGCGGCGCCGTGCTTGACGGGCGCGACATTGGCACCGTCATTGCGCCCAATGCCGAGGTGAAACTGTTTGTGCGCGCAACGCCGCAAATCCGCGCGCGCCGCCGCCATGCCGAGCTGCGCGCGGCCGGCGCAACCATCAGCCTTGACCGCGTGCTCGCCGATATTCGCGCACGCGACCTGCGCGACAGCCAGCGCGCAACCGCGCCGCTGGTGCTGGCACCGGACGCGGCCTTGCTCGACACCAGCTTTTTGTCTATAGATGCAGCCATCCAACGAGCGATTGAGCTTGTGGAGGCTCGAACAGCGGCCAAGGCACTTAAGCCCTGACCCGGCGAAGCGCGAAGCAGAACCCACGAAAAGCGGGCGCTGTTGACGCGCCTTTTTGCTATTTCCAGCCCTTCACCGGCGCGATTTTCTTTGCGGGTGCTGCGCCAGTATTCGGCTGTCGCGGCGTGTCGGCCATCAAGACCGCCGGATACAACCGGCTGGCCGGAAAACTGAACTAGGATACGAACCATTTATGGCCTCTTCGGCAAACCCCACGCGCGATGATTTCGCCGCCCTTCTGGAAGAAACACTTGGCGATGCAGACGGCTTTGAAGGCCGGGTCGTCAAGGGCACCGTTACCGGTATCGAGAATGATCTTGCCGTCATCGATGTTGGCCTGAAATCTGAAGGCCGCGTGCCGCTGCGCGAATTTGCCATGCCGGGGCAAAAGGCCGATCTGAAAATTGGCGACGAGGTTGAAGTTTATGTTGACCGTGTGGAAAATGTGCACGGTGAAGCCATGCTCAGCCGCGACCGCGCCCGCCGCGAGGCCGCGTGGGATACGCTGGAAACCGAATTTGCCAAAACCGCGCGCGTTGAAGGCGTCATCTTTGGCCGCGTCAAGGGCGGCTTTACGGTTGATCTGAACGGCGCTGTTGCGTTTTTGCCCGGCAGCCAGGTGGATATCCGCCCGGTGCGCGACGTAACGCCGCTGATGGACATTCCCCAGCCTTTCCAGATTCTGAAAATGGACCGCAAGCGTGGCAACATCGTGGTGTCGCGCCGCGCCATTCTGGAAGAAACCCGCGCCGAGCAGCGTTCGGGTCTCATCATGAGCCTTGCCGAAAACCAGATTATCGAAGGCGTGGTGAAGAACATCACCGATTATGGCGCATTTGTTGATTTGGGCGGCATTGACGGCCTGCTCCACGTTACCGATCTGAGCTACAAGCGCGTGGCACACCCAAGCGAGGTGCTGAACATTGGCGATACTGTGCGCGTGCAGATTATCCGCATCAACAAGGACACACAGCGCATCTCGCTCGGCATGAAGCAGCTTGAGAGCGACCCGTGGGACGGCGCGATGGAGAAATATCCGATCGGTGGCAAGCTTTCGGGCCGGGTGACCAACATCACCGAATATGGCGCCTTTGTTGAGCTGGAAGCTGGCATTGAAGGGCTTGTCCATGTCTCCGAAATGAGCTGGACCAAGAAGAACGTTCACCCCGGCAAAATCGTTTCGACCAGCCAGGAAGTCGATGTTATCGTGCTCGAAGTCGATTCGGAAAAGCGCCGTATCTCGCTCGGCCTCAAACAGGCACAGGCCAACCCCTGGGAAGCCTTTGCCGAGGCACATCCCGTTGGTTCCACGGTTGAGGGCGAAGTTAAGAACGCCACCGAGTTCGGCCTGTTCATCGGCCTCGACAATGATGTCGACGGCATGGTGCACATGTCCGATATCGCCTGGGGCGTTTCGGGTGAGGACGCGCTCAACCTGCACCGCAAGGGCGAGATGGTCACCGCCATTGTGCTCGATATCGATGCTGAAAAGGAGCGCATTTCGCTTGGCATGAAGCAGCTTGAGCGCGGTGCTCCGGCAGCGGCAGGCACAGCAGCAGCGCCCGGCGGCGATGCCGGCACCCGGTTGGCCAAGAACGCTATCGTAACCGTCACCGTGCTCGAAGTGCGCGATGCCGGGCTTGAGGTGCAGGCTGGCGACAGCGGCGCGACAGGCTTTATCAAGCGCACCGACCTTGGCCGTGACCGCGACGAGCAGCGCCCGGAACGTTTCCAGGTTGGCCAAAAGTTCGACGCTCAAGTTACCGGGTTTGATCGTTCGAAGAAACCGACTTTCTCGATCAAGGCAATGCAAATTGCTGAAGAGAAGCAGGCAGTTGCCCAATATGGCTCGTCCGACTCGGGCGCGTCACTTGGTGATATTCTTGGTGAAGCGCTCAAAGCACGCAGCCAGGACGCGAAAAAATAAGAAAATGGGGCTAGACGGAGCCGGGTATTGCCCGGCTCCTACCCATAATGAGAACAATTTGTCTCAAAAGCTCTTATCATCAATGGCTTTTTATGATCTAAGCTAGCCGCAAGGCTGCAAAATTGGTAAAGTCTCAACGCTGCGGCCAAGTACTATTGAGGGGTAGTCATGATCCGTTCCGAACTCGTACAGCAACTCGTCGACACCAATCCCGATCTTACTTTGCGCGAGATCGAATCCATTGTTTCGACTTTTTTTGACCGCATCTCTGCACAACTGGCCGCTGACGGTCGGGTGGAGCTGCGCGGTTTTGGTGCCTTTTCCACGCGCGCACGCGGCGCCCGCACGGGCCGCAACCCGCGCACGGGTGAAACCGTGGCAGTAGAAGCAAAGCGTGTGCCCTATTTCAAACCCGGCAAGGAAATGCGCGAACGCCTGAACGTTTGAGAAAAACGCATGGCCTGATATTCTGACCAACCGTCGCTGCGCACAGCGGGCTAATCAAAGGCGCCCCGGCAGCGACGGCATGGCAGACCGATTTTTTTCGATTGACGAGCGCACCTGCCGCAACGCAGCCCCCGCCCGCCCGGAGTAACTCCGTGTCTGGCGCAACAAGCCCGCATCCACACTGGCGTATCAGGCCATAGCAAAAATGCCGGCAGCCGCAATTGTGCCTGCACGCCTCATATCGCGCTTGGCTCCAATTCACCAAGCCTCTATAGCGGTTGTGGTGATGCGGGCGTGGCGGAATAGGTAGACGCAACGGACTTAAACCAACATTGAGTGCCCGCGAGGAAACTTGCGGTGCAGAACTGCTCAAATTCGGGGAACCCTGTTACATGGCAATCCCGAGCCAAGCCCCGCGGCAAAAGCCATGGGGAAGGTGTAGAGACTAGACGGGCAGCGCCTAAACCCCACAAAAGCGGGCATGGCGAAGGGATAGTCCAGACCACAAACGCCAGGTCAGGCGGCGGTGAAAACCGTAGCTGGTATGAAAATTCGTCGGGCTTTTGCCCTTGGGGGTTCGATTCCCCCCGCCCGCACCACCATCCGCTGGCCCGACGATGCGGCCGTTCTCACACTGGCGGCCCTGCTAAGGCTCAGGCCAGCCCCAGACCACGCGCGCAAAAAAAGCGCTTGCGCTTTTACGCCCGCATCGACTGCAAAGGCCGCACATTCCCCCGATCGAAAGACCGGGCGGCGCCCGTTTCGTTCCACGACACGTCTCTGCCAATGTCAAAACGCGACATGATGTCGGAAAGGCGGTTAGCCTCGTTGTTCAGCAACCGCGCAGCCGCGTTGCACTCCTCGCTCATTGCCGCATTTTGCTGGGTCATATGGTCTATGCTGGCAATTGCGGCACCAACCTGCCCCAGGCCATTTGCCTGCTCGCCCGCCGCATCGGCAATTCGCTGAATCAAAAGCGAAACATCGCCAACTTTTTCAAGAACCAGCTTTAACGCATCTCCTGCTCTGCCGACAAGCACCACGCCGTCGCCGACCTGCTGGCCGCTTTTGGTAATCAACTCCTTAATGTCTTTGGCAGCGGCGTCTGAGCGCTGGGCAAGGGCGCGCACCTCGCTTGCCACAACCGCAAATCCCTGGCCTGCATCGCCGGCCCGAGCCGCCTCCACGCCTGCATTAAGTGCGAGCAGGTTGGTTTGAAACGCCATACTCTCAATCACGGTAACGATTTGCGAAATCGCTTCTGAGCTGCGCTCTATCGCGCCCATTGCGCCAACAGCATCGTCGACAACAACGCC
Source organism: Sphingomonas sp. (assembly GCA_041659705.1). GTDB lineage: Bacteria > Pseudomonadota > Alphaproteobacteria > Sphingomonadales > Sphingomonadaceae > Sphingomonas. Next base: position 16,744 of record JBAZXU010000008.1, on the reverse strand, counting down.
ATTTTTGGCCCCCTCGCGCTGAGCGGCACCGGTCGTCACCGACGCGCTGTGCGATGCTTCGGCCGTTTCGCGCACTTTCTCGGTCAACTGGCGCATTGCTGCGGCTGTTTCTTCAAGATTTGCGGCCTGGCGCTCGGTTCTTTCGGAGAGATCTTGCGTTGCAGAGTTTATTTCATTTGCGCTCGAATGCAGGCTTTCAACAGAATTTACAACCTCATCTATAACCTGATGTACGGCCATTGTTGCTTCATTGAAATCATCACGCAAAACTTCATATTCCGTGGGAAAATCATCGTTAATTCGATAGTGTAAAATACCGTTTTTTAAATGTGAAAAACCAACACCAAGAGAGGTTACGACCTTACGTTGAATATTTAACTGACGTTCACTTTCAATTTGAGATTTTTTTGCAACAAAAACAACAATTTCCTGAAGAGCTCTTGCAACATCTCCAATTTCATCCTTACGAAGAGCGATAGATTCATCGGTCAACTCTTTACCTGTTGCCATTTGTCGCATTTCTGCTGAGATTTTACGAACCGGCAATATAACGCGCCAGAATATCATCAAACAAAATGTACTCACCAAACTGAATAATATAACTACAAGCCCTCCAAGTATTGTCATTGTTTCTTGAAGATGTTCTTTTGAGTAATTTCTCAAATTAGATTGATATTTTATTGCCTCACCAACAGCGCGATCAATTTCGGCGCGATGTTTGTTATATTTTTCTGTAAGCATGGCATAGCTGGTCGAAATGTCATTATAATTATGCGCTGCAACCGCCGGCAAAAAGCGGTTTTCCAGCTCATTCCAAAAGCCTACTGCCGGCTCATGCGTATCATGAGTAATCTCTCGCTTCAGCTCATCTTCAAGGTCAGATTTGAGCCAATAGGCATGACGATCATCATAGTCGGTTCGTAGTTTTTTCAGCCGTGCCGAGCGAATTTCATAATCATTCGGTTGATTTGCAAGCTTTGTCGCTTCGAGATATGCCTCAATCACATATTCCGGCGGTGGCAAAATATCTGCAATAAGATCAGATGCCTGTTGTGACCTCATTTGAATAGGACCGCCCATGCGAATCTCTTCAAGACGCATCGTTCCCATCCAAACACAGATGGCCAATATCAGGATCATTCCGGTCGCACTATAAGCGACCATGTTCTTTATAGACATAATTAACCCCATAGCGATGCTTGCATCTACTAACATCACATCATAGACAAATTGTATTAAGAGATTATAGACTAAGCCATATCTGGATAATGTGCAAAAGATGTATAATCTGATTTAACTATATTGCAGCGCACAACTAACAATGTTTTATCCAAAAGCATCTGTGGCGCAATGCGCATGATGCTGGCAAAGTGGCACCATGGCGCGCCTTCTCAACCACCGTTCAGCTTCAGTTGCGGCCATGCATGTGGGACTGTCGACCAGGGCTGCTATTCTTCTGGCTCTTGCTACGGCGCTGTTGACCACCGCCTGCAACCGCCGCGGAGACGAAGGGCCAGTGGTTGCCAGCGTAATCGGCGCCAGCCCCAGGCCGGTCGACCCGGTCAGAGGGCCGCTCAGCATGCCGTCGCGCCTGCTGCTTGATTCCACCGCGCAGGGGCTTGTCCGTTTTGACGCAGCCGGCCAGATTATACCGGGCCTTGCGGAACGCTGGATCGTCATCGACAACGGCATGAGCTATATTTTTCGCCTGCGCGAGGCACATTGGAACGACGGCAAACCAGTGCTGGCAGCCGAAGTGGTTGCTCATTTGCGCCGACAATTATCCACCCGTTCCCACAACCTGCTGGCCCCTTTTCTTACCGCGATTGACGAGATTGTGGAGATGACGCCGCAAGTCATCGAAGTACGCCTGCGGCGCCCGCGGCCAGATTTGTTAAAGCTGTTTGCACAGCCCGAAATGGCGGTGTTCACCCCCAATTCGCGCAGCGGCACGGGCCCTTTTCGCATTGTGCGGCAAGATGGGGCGCGAATATTGCTCCGGCCAGATTTTGACGCCGAACGACTGGAGATTGAAGATATTCAACTGCCCGGACTAGAGGCAAATGTTCAGCTAATCGGCGAGCGTGCGGCGCGGGCAATAACGCGCTTTACCGAGCGACAATCGGATCTGGTGGTTGGCGGTACTTTTATTGATTGGCCGTTGGTAGCGCTGGCCGGCGTTGCGCCTGCCAATCTGCGGATAGACCCCGCCGCGGGCCTGTTTGGACTGGCTATCATCAACCGCACAGGTTTTTTGGCGGATGCGCAAAACCGCGCAGCGCTATCTCAAGCGATAGACAGGGCCGGGCTTGTCGCGGCTTTTGCGCCGGGCTGGCAGGCAACCGAGCAGATTTTACCCGACCGGCTCGATTCTGCAGCAGCGCCCGCCACTCCCGCCTGGGCTTCGCTCAACAGGCAAGATCGCAGCAGAGGCGCGCGCGACCGCGTCACCCAGTGGCGCAAAGAACGCGATGGCCCGGTCGAACTGCGCATCGCTCTTCCCGATGGCCCCGGCGCGACGATATTGTTCGGCTTTGTTGGCGCAGCATTTCGTTCAATCGGCGTAACGCCGCGCCGGGTGCCGCAATCTGCCAATGCCGATTTGCGGCTGGTAGACGAAGTCGCGCCTTATGACTCGGCCCGCTGGTATCTGGCCAGCGCCTGTGCGCCGTGCGGCGAGCCCGTCCGCATCGAACTTGAGAGCGCAAAAGAAGCCACAACACTGGCCGAACGGGCGGACCACCTTGCCCGTGCCGATGCCGCGATCAATGCCGATGTACCCTTCATTCCGCTCGCCCGGCCGCTGCGCTGGTCGCTCGTTGCGATACGGCTGGCCAAATGGGCCGACAACAGCCGGGCGTGGCACCCATTGAATCAGCTCCGCCGCGACGCCAGATAGCGTGGATGGATCCATCCTCCCGTCAGACCCAGCCCTTTGCGGCTGCAACCAGAATTCCCTCGCTCGCCACTGACCCTGCATCGGTGCGCCGGCGGGTTGAGGCGATGGAGCATTTGCTCGAAGGCTTGGTCACCATTCCCGGTCTGAGGCGCAAGCTGGGGCTTGATGTTATTCTCGATCTTATTCCCGTGGTGGGAGATATGGTTGCAGCGCTGATGGGCGTCTGGATGGTTTGGGAGGCGCGCAACCTTGGTATGCAGCGCTTCCAAATCGCGCGGATGCTCTGCAATGTCGGGCTGGATTTTATGCTGGGGCTGGTTCCGTGGGTGGGCGCTATTCCCGATTTTCTGTTCCGCTCAAACAGCCGCAACCTGAAGATCATCAAACACCATCTCGACCGGCACCACCCCGGCACAGCGACCGTTGAGGGCAGAAGACGCTAACATTAGCGGGCCCCACGCCAAATTTTCAGCCGGGCGTTTTGGGCCAGCCCTCCTTGATGCGCCGGACAACGGGCAAAGCGCATCCGCGTGTCGAGGCAAAACCAGATCTCATCCAGCCAGCCTTTGCGATTAGCCGTGATGCGCATCATCGCAGCGTCTATGCCCGGATTGGCAGCGGCCACGGCTTTGGCAAGTCGGCCCGCGCTGAGCGACCGGTGCGACAGCGCGTCCATATCCGGGTAGCGCAGCCGGGCGAACAACCGGGTTGCCTTGTCGAAATACGCGTCCGCGCCAAGCCCTGTGCACGTTCCGTGCTTGGCCCATTCATGCTGCAACAATTGCACAGAAGGGGTGGCGCACAAATTCCGGCGCAGCGTTGCGGGAGAAAGGATTTGTGCTGGCGCACAATATTGCGGCCATAGCGCGCCCTCACCATCTGGCCACAGGCCGTGAAGCGTGAAACCAAAGCGGTTACCGCTCGCGCATTCAAACTTGGTGGTCGCCTTGCGCGCCTTTCCCCGGCAAAATTCGGGCGCCCAACTTATCGCCAGCGTATAACCGCCAATGGGCAATACCCGGCGTGGCTGATCAGCGCTGGGGCCATCTTCATGCGGTACATCGACAGACTGTGGCACAGCACAACGAAAGCTCTGCGCTGACGCCACCCCTGGAAGCGCCAAAATGGCGACAAACGCCGCAATCTTCGTAACTGAACCACACCCGGTGGCGCGAGCAACGGCAATAACTCTGTTCATGGGCGGCCTTCCCTTGCAGCAATGCCAACAATAACCGCCAATAGCGGGCGCGCAACAACGCGCATCGTCAAATCGCCGCAAAATCCAGCCCAATGTCCGCCGCCGGGGCAGATTGGGTCAAACGGCCAACGCTTACATAAGTGACCCCGGTTTCTGCGATCGCACGGACTGTGTCGAGCCGCACCCCGCCAGACGCCTCGATCGGCACACGCCCGCCCACCAGCGTAACCGCGCCGCGCAGCACTGGCGGCGCCATGTTGTCGAGCAGCAAATGCGTGGCGCCTGCCGCCAAGGCAGGTTCGATCTGATCAACCCGGTCAACCTCAACGATGATCCGCGCAATGCCCGCCGCCTTGGCCCGGCGCACCGCCTCTTCCACCGAGCCTGCGACTGCCACATGATTATCCTTGATCATCGCCGCGTCCCACAGCCCCATGCGGTGGTTAGTTGCTCCGCCCATGCGCGTTGCGTATTTTTCCAGCAGGCGCAGGCCCGGAATCGTCTTGCGGGTGTCGAGCAGCGTCGCGCCGGTGCCGAGTATCTTGTCAACATAGGCACGTGTCATCGTCGCAATGCCACTGAGATGCTGCACAGTGTTGAGCGCAGAGCGCTCCGCGGTGAGCATCGCGCGGGCATTGCCCTCCAGCCGCAACAAATCGGTGCCGGCCGCCACGCGCGCGCCCTCCTCCACCAGCCTTTCAACCCGCACCTGCGGGTCGAGCGCGCGGAAAAACGCCTCGGCAATGGGCAGACCAGCAACGATAATCGCATCGCGGCTATCCATTACCCCTGTAAAGCGGGCATCAGCCGGGATGACGGCGGCCGAGGTAATATCGCCCCCTTTGCCCATGTCTTCCGCCAGCGTTGCCTGCACAAAGGCGGCAAGATCAAACCCCAGCACCTGCCAAGCCATTTTTCGCGTTCCTTAAAGGTTAGGCCGCCAATCTGTTCGCAGCGCCTATCTCGCGCCAGCCTTCATCGCAACCATCGCCCAGGCACGCGGTGCCTGGCAGGTCGCCATTTGGCCCTACGCGGCGTAACCGGGGTTGGTCCGGTCAAGCTTTCTGAGCAGCGCGGGCCAGGCCAGCCCTTGTGCAAGCATCGCCATGCCCGCACCGCTCGACTGTTCCTCAACCTTGTGCTCTACGCCCTGTGGCGGGTTGTGCAGGCCAGAACGACCGGCCGCCAGCATGTGCACCTGCGCCTCGCACGCGCGCTCCAGAAAATAAAGCCGCAAAAATGCCTGCGCGATGCTGGCGCCCAGCGCCAATGTGCCGTGATTGCGCAATATCATCAAATTTTTATGTCCAAGGTCAGCAACCAGCCGCTCGCGCTCCTCAAGCTCGGTCGCGATGCCTTCATATTCATGATAGGCCACATCATGCCCGGCAATCATCGCCGTTTGGGTGTGAGGCAGCAAACCATCCGCCATCGCCGAAACGGCCTGGCCATAAGGCGTGTGGAGGTGCATTACCGACACTGCGTCTTCACGAACATTGTGGATGGCAGAATGGATGACAAACCCGGCCCGGTTCACCGGCTCCGGCACGTCCATCACCTTGTTGCCGTCAACATCGATTTTGACCAGTGCCGACGCGGTCATTTCCTCAAACATAAGGTTATAGGGGTTGATGAGGAAATGATGCTCAGGCCCCGGCACGCGCGCGGACAAATGGGTGAAGATCAGGTCATCCCAGCCAAACATCGCCACCAACCGATATGCCGCGGCCAGATCAACGCGCATTTGCCACTCTTCCTGGCTTACCTGATCACGGATCGCGAAAGTGGATTGCAAAATGGCGGTCATATTCTCTCTCCGGTCATGCGGTTTTCAACCTGCGTTGCTGGCAGCAGCAATAGCGCACGGGAGCGGCGTTGAACATCTCTTTGCCCCGCAAGACACGCAAGGGGCCGGTGGCGCGCGTCGCGCCAGCATCAGCTTTAGCCCGGCGTACCGATTGCCTCGGCAATGGCCAGCAACCGCGCTGCCTCGGCCAGATGCAGCCGCTCCACCATCCGCCCGTCGAGCCGGATCGCGCCTTTACCCTCATTGTCGGGGTGCGCAAAAGCCTGAACAACGCCGCGCGCGCGCGCAACCTCCTCCGCGCTTGGGGAAAACACTGCGTTGCACGGGTCAATCTGCGCGGGGTGAATAAGCGATTTGCCGTCAAAACCCAGCGCAAGCCCTTGCGCTGCCTCGGCCTGAAACGCGGCAATATCAGTAAAATCGTTGCACACCCCGTCAAACACCACCAGCCTTTGAGACCTCGCGGCCGCCACAGCGAGCGTCAGAACCGGCATAAGATTAGCACGCGCCGGCATGGCATGCGCGCGCATCTCCAGCAGCAAATCGTTACAGCCCATCACCAGCCCCGAAAGCCGCGTATCGGCAGACCTGTCTGCGATGGGCTGAAGCTGAGAAACCGCGCGGCATGTTTCGACCATCGCCCATAGCGCAACTCCGGGCCGGGCGTGGTACAGGGCGGCATCATAGCGCCCAATGTCGTGCGCGTCGCAAATTTTGGGGGCAAGGACGGCGGCAATGTCCAGCCCCGCGGCGGCGGCCAGATCATCTGTTCCCCAAGGGGTGTCAAGCCCGTTCACCCGCAGCACAAGCGTGCCCGCGCGAAAGCCGCCGGTCGCCACTGCTGCGACAGCCGCCAGGCGCGCCTCGCCCTTTGCCTGCGGCGCCACGGCATCTTCCAAATCGAGAATCACCACATCGGCGGGCAAGCCGCGCGCTTTTTCAATCGCGCGTTGGTTGGATGCGGGGAGATAAAGCGCGCTGCGATATGGCTTGGCGCGGGGTTCAGGGCGGTCATTCATGGCCCTTCATAACCGGCAGGGCTGGACAAATCACCCGGTTAGCTGAAATGCCGTTGCTCAAGCTATTTCAGGGCGCATTTCAGGAGCACGACAGATGAGCGGCATGTCCAGATTTGATTGGGCCGACCCATTCTACCTCGACGATCAACTGAGCGATGACGAGCGCATGATCCGCGACACCGCCGCCGCCTATGCACGCGACAAGCTGGCCCCGCGTATTATCGACGCGTTCAACAACGAGACGACCGATCCCGCGATTTTTCGTGAAATGGGCGCGCTTGGCCTGCTTGGCCCCACCATTGCGGAAAATTATGGCGGAGTTGGCGCCTCTTATGTCTCCTATGGCCTTGTCGCGCGCGAGGTGGAGCGGATCGACTCAGGTTATCGTTCGATGATGTCGGTGCAGTCGAGCCTCGTCATGTTCCCCATCTATGAATATGGATCAGAAGCGCAGCGCCACCGCTATTTACCCAAACTGGCCAGCGGGGAATGGATTGGCTGTTTCGGCCTGACCGAGCCAGATGCCGGCTCCGACCCCGGCGGCATGCTGACCCGCGCAGAAAAAACCACAACCGGCTATAAGCTGAGCGGTGCCAAAACCTGGATTTCCAATGCCCCCATTGCCGATGTGTTTGTGGTGTGGGCCAAGTCCGACGCGCATGGCGGCGGCATTCGTGGTTTTGTGCTGGAGCGCGGCATGGCCGGGCTTTCAACACCCAAAATCGAAGGCAAGCTCTCGCTGCGCGCGTCCATTACCGGCATGATTATGATGGACGGGGTTGAGGTGGGCGAAGAAGCGCTGCTCCCCAATGTGCAGGGGCTAAAAGGGCCGTTTGGCTGCCTGAATCGCGCGCGTTATGGCATTAGCTGGGGCGCAATGGGCGCGGCGGAATTCTGCTTCCATGCCGCACGCAGCTATGGGCTGGACCGTAAGCAATTTGGCCGGCCACTCGCCGCGACCCAGCTTTACCAAAAGAAGCTTGCCGATATGGAAACCGAAATCGCGCTTGGCCTGCAAGCCTCGCTGCGGGTCGGGCGGCTGATGGACGAGCACCGTTTTGCACCGGAAATGATCTCCATCGTCAAGCGCAACAATGTGGGCAAGGCACTCGACATTGCCCGCGCGGCGCGCGACATGCACGGTGGCAACGGCATTTCGGCTGAGTATCAGGTCATGCGCCATTCGATGAACCTTGAAACGGTAAACACCTATGAAGGCGCGCATGACGTGCACGCACTCATCCTTGGCCGCGCGATTACCGGGATCGCGGCATTTTGACGCTCGAACAAGCACCGTTTGACGCGCAGCCCATGCTGGCCGGTGCAACCGTTTTGCTTGCGCCGCTTACTGCCGATGACTGGGAAGAGCTCTATGCCGCCGCGTCTGACCCACTCATCTGGGCGGGCCACCCTGCCCATGACCGCTGGCAGAAACCTGTCTTTGCCCGCTTTTTTGCCGATGCGCTGGCGTCGGGCGGCGCTTTGGCCATTCGCAACCGGGCAAGCGGCGCGATTATCGGCTCCAGCAGATATGACCAGAGCCGGGTAGAGCCTGGCGAAGTTGAGATTGGCTGGACATTTCTTGCCCGCCAAAATTGGGGCGGCGTCACCAACCGCGAGGTGAAGGCGCTGATGATAGCCCATGCGCTGCGCTGGTTTGGCAGCGCGGTGTTCTATATCGGCCAGGACAATATCCGCTCGCGCCGCGCCATGGAGAAGATGGGCGCAGAATTACTCGCCGGGCGGTCGATCATTTTCGACATGGCGAACAGGCCAATCGCCCATGTCGTTTATGCCATGCGGCAACCCCCTTTATGACAGCGCCCGCCCTTGCCCCGCCCGCCCCCCTTGCTGGCCTGCGCGTGGTGGAGCTTGCGCGCATTCTTGCCGGGCCATGGGCAGGGCAAACACTCGCTGATCTTGGGGCAGAGGTTATCAAAGTTGAAAGTCCTGAGGGCGATGATACCCGCCGCTGGGGGCCGCCCTTCATCACCAACCCCGATGGCACACAAGACGCTGCCTATTTCCACGCCTGCAACCGCGGCAAGCGATCTGTCACTATCGATTTTCGTACTCCGCACGGGCAAGAGCAGGTGCGCGCGCTCATCGCCGGGGCAGATGTCGTCATCGAAAATTTTAAGCTGGGCGGCCTTGCCAAATATGGGCTGGATTATGCCAGCCTGTCCGCGCTCAACCCGCGCCTTGTCTATTGCTCCATCACCGGCTTTGGCCAAAACGGCCCCTATGCCGAGCGGCCGGGTTATGATTTCATCATTCAGGGCATGGCCGGAATCATGGATCTGACCGGCGAGCCCGACGGCGCACCGCAAAAATCTGGCGTGGCCTTTGCCGATATTTTTACCGGGCTTTATGCCGTTGTCGCCATTCAGGCAGCGCTTGCGCAGCGCACGACCACCGGGCGCGGCCAGCATATCGACATGGCCCTGCTCGATGTGATGACGGGCGTGCTCGCCAACCAGGCGCTCAACTATTTCGTCAGCGGGCAAAACCCGCCGCGCATGGGCAATGCACATATTAATGTGTCTCCCTATGCGGTGTTCCCGTGCAGCGATGGCTGGTTCATTCTGGCGGTTGGCAATGACGGGCAGTTCCAGCGGTTTTGCGCAGCACTGGGCTTAACCACGCTGGCGGCCGACCCGCGCTTTGCCAGCAATGCCGGCCGGCTGGAGCATCGCGGCCCCTTGTTTGATGCCATCCGCGCGGCAACATCTGCCATGCCGCGCGACGCGCTGCTGGCAACGCTGGAGGCAGCGGGCGTGCCGGCTGGCCCTATCAACACCGTCGAGCAAGCTTTTGCCGATCCGCAAATCATCCACCGCGAAATGCGGCTGACACTCGACCGAATGGGGCAGACGCTGCCCGGCCTGCGCACGCCTATCCGCTTTTCCGATGCGAGCCTTGCGCTCACCCGCGCGGCACCCATGCTGGGCGAGGCCAGCCTCACCGAGGTGACGCGCCCACCAAAACATTCTACACAAACACAATGACGCGCTTTACCGTCAACAACCAGCCCGTGGAATATCGGATGGACCCAAAAACGCCGCTGCTTTGGGCGCTGCGCGACGGATCGAACCTGACCGGCGCCAAATATGGCTGCGGCACCGGCCATTGCGGCGCGTGCACGGTTGATGTCGATGGCAAGGCGGTGCGCGCCTGCCAGGTGACGATCGAATCGATCGAAGGCGCGTTTGTCACCACCATAGAGGGCCTCTCGCGCGACCGGGACCACCCGGTGCAACAGGCATGGATAGCCAATAACGTGCCGCAATGCGGCTTTTGCCAGCCGGGCATGATTATGGCAGCGGCTGTATTTTTAAAGCACAACCGCGATCCGTCGGAAGAAGATATTCGCGCAGCAATCACCAATATCTGCCGCTGCGGCACCTATCCCCGGCTGGTAGAGGCCATTCAGCGCGCAGCGCGCGCCCAGCGCGGCGATGAAACCATCCCCGTCGGTGTGCGCCCCGATATCGACCCGGCGGACGCCGCTCGCCTTGTACCCGCGCTGGTTGCCCCGCCAAAATCGGCAAATAAGACGGAATTTTGAGGCGGCGCATTTTCTTTCAAAATGCTGTCAGCCCAATTCAGACGCTGCTCATCGCCCGCCGGGCATAAAGGGGATATCGTCACTCAGGAGCCATTCCTAAGGGCGATGAGGAGGATTTTATGCGTCGCACATTCTTGCCCCGGCTTTCATTGACCCTGCTTGCCGCCACGAGCATTCTGCCGGCTGTTGCCCCAGCCATTGCTCAGGCGCAAAATGGCCAGTCTGATGATAGGATTGAACAGCACGACCGGTTTGGCACGCGCGGCACCACGGGCGGCGAGCCGCGCTCGCCCCGTCTTGATGGCCAACCGCGGGTTGAGCGCCCCCAGCCACAGCCGCAGATCCAGCCGCAGATCCAGCGCCAGCAGACTCAATTCTCACAACTTCAAGCCCGGCAACCACAGCCGCAGCCACAGCCGCGCAGAGATTTTCGCCCGGATGGCAGGCAAGGCCAGGTTCAACCTCAACCTCAGGCCCAACCGCAATTTCGCCGGGTACAGCCCGTTGATGGTTCTGGCCTGCCCCAGGAACGCCGCCTAGAGGTACAAGCGCTGCAAAATGGCGCACCACCGCCCGCCACGCGCAACTATGGCGCAGATGACCGGCGCTTTGGCGGGGACGGACACCGCCGGGGCGACCGGGGAGAAGACCAGAGATATAATGGCTATTCCCCCAACAATGACAGCGACATTTATAATGAACGCTACAGGCACAACAACCACCACGCCTGGAACAATGATTGGCGGCGTGACAATTACTATAATTGGCGATCCTATCGTGCTTATAATCGCAATGTTTACCGCCTGCCCAGATATTACGCACCCTATGGCTATGGCTATCGCTATCAACGCTTCTCAATTGGGTATACGCTGAACGCCTTGCTATTTGGACAAAGTTATTGGATTGGCGATCCAGTTTATTACCGACTGCCACCGGCTTATGGGCCATATCGCTGGGTACGCTATTATGATGACGCGCTACTCGTTGATATACGCAACGGCCGGGTGGTCGATGTGGTATACGGCATTTTCTGGTGATCGCCCTTACCACTAAGGGATAAATTTGCGCTCAAGGCCCGGCAGCACCGCTTTCGGGCCTTGATTTTTGGGGCGGCCAAGGCAAGTTGCGCCCGCCGTGATCAGCCTGTTCTCCAAAGCCAATGGTAAATCAGCCAAACGCGCAGCCATTTCGGCAGCAGTCAGCGAGCGGCTTGAACGCAACCCGGTGATAGAGCGGATTGCGGCCGACGGCGTGCAGGCTTATCGATGCTCCAACTTCATCAACGCTGGCGAGTGCATGCGGCTGATGAAAATCATCGACGCAGGGCGGCGGCCTTCAACTCTGCTTGCCGACAATCCGCTCGACAATTTCCGCACATCGGAAAGCTGCGATCTTGATCGCTGGTCGCGCAATGTACGGCCGATCGATGAAGCCATTGCCGACCTGCTGGGCATAGACCCTGTGCAGGGAGAAACCATGCAAGGGCAACGCTATGCCCCCGGCCAGCATTTTCGCGCGCACCATGATTATTTCTTCCAAAGCGAGCGCTACTGGCGCCGCATGAAAAAGCAGGGCGGCCAGCGCACCTGGACCGCGATGATCTACCTCAACACCGTTGAAGAAGGCGGCGCGACCTGGTTTCCGCAAGCCGGTATAAGGGTGGCGCCCCGGCGCGGCCTGTTGCTCATCTGGAACAATATGGCGCCCGACGGCAGCCCCAATGCGCGCACGCTGCACGAGGGCATGGCGGTGGTGCGCGGCACAAAATATGTTGTCACAAAATGGTTTCGCGAAGGCCGCTGGCTGCCAAAATCCTGAAATAAAAAATGCTGCTTTCCAGCCGCTTGAAACAAAAATTAAGCGTGCTGAATTTTTTCACGAAAAAAATGCTTAATGTCGGATCAACCCTGTCGTTTTCTCCGTTGACGGCTCGGTTCACTGCCTTGGGGGGCGGCGGGTCATCAATTGAACGGAGATGAACAATGGTCGTAATTGGGACAAACGTTGCCGCACTGCGCGCAACGATCGCTAACAACAGAGCAAGCAGTGACTTGTCCGACAGCATTCAACGGCTGTCGACCGGCAAGCGCATTAACTCCTCGCGTGACGACGCCGCCGGCCTCGCCATCGCCTCGTCCTTCACCGCGCAGATCCGTGGTCAAAGCCAGGCAATCCGCAACGCGAATGACGGCATCGCCCTTGCCCAGACCGCCGACGGCGCTTTGGGCGAAGTGAGCAACATTTTGCAGCGTATCCGCGAACTTGCGGTTCAATCCGCCACGGGTACGATCAGCGACAGCGACCGTACCAACCAGCAGGCAGAAGTTACCGAGCTGCAAGGTCAGCTCGACGACATTCAGACCAAAACCAACTTTAACGGCATTACCGCCATCGTTGGCACGGCTGCATCGGCGGTCGTCATTCAAACCGGCTCTTCAGCGACCGACACGGTAACGCTGAACCTTGGCGGGCTTGATCTGACTGCGGCAATCGCGGTTGACATCACCACAGCCGCCGGGGCTACGGCCGCGCTCGACACGCTCGACACTGCCATTCAGGCTGTCAACACCACACGTTCAACGCTAGGTGCGGGCCAAAGCCGCTTACAGTCGGTCGTCAACAACCTGACGAACAACGTCGCCAACCTGACAGACGCGCGCAGCCGGATTGAAGATGTCGACTTCTCAACAGAAACGACCAATCTTGCTCGTGCACAGATTCTGAGCCAGGCATCAAACGCCCTGATCGCTCAGGCAAACCAAACCCAGCAGGGCGTGTTGCAGCTGCTGCGTTAAAGTCCTCCCCGTGATCCCGTCGATATCGCCCCGGCAACGAGGCGGTATCGGCGGTAGCGGGAGAACAACGACGCGCTGCAACCGCTCGTGCCCGGCTTTGGGCGCAGATCGCACATCGGTTCTCCATAGCGGCGCACAGCGCCCGCCGACGGCGGCTGGCTGGCCGCGACAGCCAAGACCCAAGCGACATGATCAGCCGATCATGAGCGCCTCTTGGCGCATCTGGTTGCGCAAGCGCCCTTCCCCTTCGGCGCTGGGGCGCGCTACACATGGCGAATATGACCGCCATTCTCAACATTACCCAATCGATATTGGGCCAGCCATGGCGCTGGCGCGCTTTGTCTGCCGATGCGCGCGACCCAGGCTTTGCGCCAGATGATCTCGTCACCCAATTGCTCACCGCGCGTGGCTGCCCGGCGGGCGAGGTGGCGGCACACCGCTCGCCCAGCATCCGCGCCTTCATGCCCGACCCGGCGATTTTTCAAGACATGGAACGCGCCGCTGCCCGTCTTGCCGATGCGGTTATTGGCGGGGAGAATGTAACGATATTCGGCGATTATGACGTGGACGGCGCCACCTCGGCAGCGCTGCTCATTCTGCTGCTGCGCGACCTTGGGCTAGAGGCAAGCGCCTATATTCCCGACCGGCTAATGGAGGGTTATGGCCCGTCGGGAGAGGCGCTGGTCCGGCTGGCACAAGGTGGAGCCAGCCTTATTGTCACCGTGGATTGCGGGGCGCAGGCGTTTGAGGCGCTGGCCATGGCGCGTGACGCCGGTGTAGATGTGATCGTTGTTGACCATCACCAATGCGCCCCTGCCCTGCCCGCGGCTTTTGCGCTGGTAAACCCCAATCGTCTCGATGAGGCAGAGGGCGCAGCGCATGGTCATCTCGCGGCGGTGGGGGTTGCGTTTCTGCTGGGCGCTGCGCTTGTTCGCGCCTTGCGCGCGCGGGGCCATTTTGCCGGTCGCGCCGAGCCAAAAATACTGGCGCTGCTCGATATAGTGGCTCTGGGTACAGTGGCGGACGTGGCGGCGCTGCGCGGGCTCAACCGCGCATTTGTCGCACAAGGGCTAAAGGTGATGGCCGGGCGCCGCAACATTGGCCTGGCAGCCCTGCTTGATGTGGCAAAAATCAATCGGCCACCGGCTGCGGCTGATCTTGGCTTTGCGCTTGGCCCGCGGATCAACGCTGGCGGCCGCGTTGGCAAGTCCGATCTTGGTGTCCGCCTGCTGACCACACGCGACCCGGCCGAAGCGCGCAGCCTTGCTGAAGAACTGGACCGGCTGAACGGCGAGCGCCGCGCAATTGAGGCAGCCGTACAAGCCGATGCCGAACTAATCGCCCAGACCAGAGGCGATGACGCCGTGATTGTGGTCGCGGGCAAGGGCTGGCACCCCGGCGTCATCGGCATAGTCGCGGGGCGATTGAAGGAAAAATTCGGCAAGCCAGCCATTGTCATCGCGGTGGACGATGCTGGCATTGGCAAAGGCTCAGGCCGGTCGATTTCGGGCGTTGATTTGGGCAATGCGGTGCTTGCTGCCAAAGACCATGGCCTGTTGGTGGTCGGCGGCGGCCATGCCATGGCAGCGGGCCTCACCATTGAAGAGAGCAAGATCGGCGCATTTACCGCTTTTCTGAGCGAAAGGCTGGCCGAGCGAATCACAATTGCGCAAGGAGAACGCGCGCTGCTGCTCGACGCGCTTCTCGCCCCAGGCGGAGTAACCGCGGCCCTGATTGATGCGCTCGAACAGGGCGGGCCATATGGCATGGGCTGGCCCGCGCCGCGCGTAGCGGCAGGGCCGGTGCGCATCATCAAGGCAGATGTCGTGGGCAACGGCCATGTCCGCGCCATTCTTGCCGGAGATGATGGTGCCAGCCTCAAAGCAGTCGCCTTTCGCCAGGCAGATACTGCGCTTGGCCTGGCATTGCTTGGCGCGGGGCCGCATCGCCGCTTGTGGGTCGCCGGGCGCGCCAAGATTGACGATTGGGGCGCAAAGCGCACCGCAGAACTTCATATTGACGACGCAGCCTGGGCAGACTGAACAACATGCTCAGCCATATAACTCTTGGCACCAATGATTTTGGCCGAGTACGCGCCGTCTAAAGACCGGTAACGGCGGCGCTTGGCATCGACCGGCAATTTGCCATGGATGGCGCGATTGTGTTTGGCGCGTTGGCCGGGCCAAAATTGTTTATTGTTGCACCGTTTGACCGCGCCTCTGCCGGCGTTGGCAACGGGGCCCACGCCGCTTTTGTCGCGCCAGCGCACGCTGCAGCGGGCGTGTTTTATGCAGCAGCGCTCGCCCATGGCGGCAGCGACGCCGGGCAGCCGCGCCCGCGCCCACATCGTCATCCGCATTATTGCGCAGCTTATGTTCGATACCCAGATGGCGACAAACTACAAGCTGTTTGCCACGCTGAGCGCTGAGATTGCCGAATAAGCGACAGTTTGACTTGACCAATCGCAATCCATTCCGTAACCGCCTCCTCCGAGCTATCCGGTGCCGACCGGCATGGCCCCTTCGTCTAGCGGTTAGGACGCGGCCCTTTCACGGCTGAAACACGGGTTCGATTCCCGTAGGGGTCACCATCTTTGGGTTGTTTGCCGGCGCATTTGCATTGGCCCCTTCGTCTAGCGGTTAGGACGCGGCCCTCTCACGGCTGAAACACGGGTTCGATTCCCGTAGGGGTCACCAAAATTGCGTCCGCAGCTGTGCGTAAGCGTCCAGAAAATGGCTGTTTTCCTTGATATTTTTCTGTTATAGCGTCCGTAGCGATACGGCGAAGTGTCTCTGCATCCCCTCGATCTGGGGGTATATTTGAGGGTATCTCGCCGATCCGGTTCGAGGAGATACCCTCATGGGACTGACGGCGGTAGCGATCAAGGCGGCCAAGGGCCGGGATAAGCCTTACAAGCTGACAGATTCGGATGGCTTGCATTTGCTCGTTTTGCCAAGCGGCGCGCGCTACTGGCGGATGAATTATCGCCACCTTGGAAAATACAAAACGCTGGCTTTCGGCGTATGGCCCGAAGTCGAGCTGGCCGATGCAAGGGCCAAGCGAGACGAGGCGCGACGACTGCTCGCCAAGGGTGTTGATCCGGGCGCGAAAGCCAAGTTGGACAAGGTGGCTGCTTCGGTTGCCGCTGCGAACACATTTCAGGCGGTCGCCGAAGAATGGCTCGCCAAGATCGAACGTGAGGATTTGTCGTCCGTCACGCTCAAGAAGAATCGCTGGCTGTTAAGCTTTACCTTCCCCGTTCTCGGTCGTCGCCCGATTGCCGACATATCGCCGCACGAATTACTTGCCGTCCTCCGCACTGTCGAAACGCGTGATCGACATGGCTTTATTGAGCGTTATCCGGCGCTGGCACTTTCGTGATGAGATGCCGATCCGGGAGATCGAGCGGCGCACGGGTTTGTCGCGCAACACGATCCGCAAGTACCTTCGTGCCGGGA
>JBAZXU010000007.1:0-243892 GCA_041659705.1 Sphingomonas sp. | reverse complement strand
CTTCGTGATCCAATATCATCCGCACCGCACGGGCGCGTATCTCGGGTGAAAACTTGTTCGTTGTCTTGCTCATACAGGCTCCGCCTTCTCAGGAGTTGGAGCCTCCGACAATCCCGGTGCGGTTCAGATCGACCTGCCACCTGTCAGCAGTCTTTCGTTAGTTACGGCAGTCTTAGCCGTTCTCAATTTGCCAGAAAAATTTATACGTTGGCGGTCTATTCTAGAATCGCCGCAGTCGCGCGGGTTCGTGTAAAGCGCTACGATGGATGTCTTTGGATCTGGCCCGCGCCTCGACGCACCTCAGGGGGATAAGGCCCGCCAGGCGGTAGCTGCGCTGCGCGGCTACGGATATCAACTCTACACTTCGGGTCTTGCGTGGCTGGGTTTGGCCGATGGCGAACTGCTTTACTTAGAAGTCGCGGAAGACTTTGCCATCGCGAGCCGCGATGCCTTGACCGGCACGCAGGTCAAGGCCACGAGCAGTAGCATTACACTCCAATCCGCTGATGTGCGCGTAGCGATAGATGCCTATGTCGATCTAGTCGCGCGCAATCCCGGACGCATTGTTTCGCTCCATTATCTGACGACGGCTGCAATCGGTCTCGAGCGTCGCACAGAGCAACGTATCGCTGGTGAATCCGCACTGCGATATTGGCGCCAAGCGGCCGCCGGTGCCGATGTCGCGCCGTTGCGCGCGGTGCTCGAAGACCTCGATCTGAAACCTGCGACCAAGACGTATATTGCCTCGCTGTCCGACGCGGCGTTCAGTCGCGAATTCCTTGCCCGCATCCACTGGTCGTGCGGTGCCCCTGGCCTGGATGACGTCCGCGCCGACCTCGGTGCGGGCCTGATCGAATATGTCGCGTCGGCTCGTCGGCTGTCGAGCCAGGTTGGTAAGGCGGTGTTACCGGCGGTCGTCGAGCGGCTGCTCATGACCGCGGTATCCGATGGTCCCCGCCAACTGCGTCGGGCCGATTTGCTCGCCTTGATCGATGAGACGGCGATGGTGGCGGTGCCAATGGAACAGCTGGCGACGGCGTTCCAAGGGCCCGCGGGGACGGGTGCGTTCTCGCGTCCGTCGCTGTTGGTCCCTTCCGCCGAACTGCCGCTGCCGACGATCCTCGCGCCGCGGACGCCGCTGGTGATGGCGCTCGATGAGACCCGGCGCGCTGCTGGACTTGTCTTTGCGACCGGGGCGACGGGTCTGGGTAAATCGCTCCTCGCGCGCCTCGTCGCGGCACCAACCGATGTCCAGTGGGCGATCGTCGATTTCCGCAATCTCAGCCCGGCAGATACGTCCGCGCGGTTGCAACTCCTGCTCGGTGAATTGGCGGCATCTTCCGCGACGAACATCATTCTCGATGATCTGAACGAGATCGACGATCCCGCGATCCGCGATCTGCTGCTTCGCGTGATGGCCGGTCTGCGACGCCGCGATGCAACGGCGATCATAACGAGTTACCGCGCGCCAACCGCCGCCACGCTGCACCAGTTGGCGCCCGCTGCGACGCCGGTGGTCGAAATTCCGTATCTGAGCGAGGAGGAAGTCGCCGACCTCGTCGCGCTCACAGGGGGAGAGGCCAAATTTGCCGGTCCCGTCTATCGCGCCACATCTCGCGGACATCCGCAGCTTACTATGGCGGCGCTCCTGCATCTTTCGGCGGCGAATTGGTCGCGTGCGTCGCTGGCGGCGGTGCTTGGTGGTGAACTGCACACCGAGCTTGGTGCCGAGCGACGTGCCGTACGCCAACGGCTCGTCGCGGCGATGCCCGCCGACGCACAGCTGCTGCTGCTCCGTGCCAGCATGATCGAGGGCAGTTTCGATCGCGCTCTAGCGATCGCGCTGGGTGGCCTATCGCCCCCGGTATCACTTGCCGGACTTGTACTCGACCAGCTTGTCGGGCCGTGGATCGAGCCGACGCGCCGAGACAGGCTGCGCGTGTCGCCGCTGCTCGAAGGCGCTGCGCAGGATGTGTTTACGGCCGACGAATGCCGCGCGATCCATCACTGCATTGCCGAGACGAAAACTCGCAGCCGCGATTTGTCGGTGTTCGATGCCGGAATGGTGTTGCACCACGCGCTCCGCAGCGAGGACGGCACTCTCGTGGCCGCTTTTGCTCACAGCGTGATTACCTGCGACGCCGAGATGCTCGACATCATCGCCCCGTTCGTCGGCGAGTTGCAATCGTTTCCGAGCGATGTTCCGATTTTTCCTCAGGACCTCGCGGCGTCGGCGATGCTGCGGCTTGCCCAGCTTCTCGCGTTGCTGCCCTATGGTTCGGCGTTGGCGGCGCAGCAATGTTGGGCTGCCCTCGAGCGGGAGCGCGGCGACGTTAAGGGCGAAATCCTGTTCGAAGGTCTGGCCCTCTCGAAACTGCTACTACATCCGCGCGCCGGAGAGTTATTCCCCGACTGGATCGAACTGCTCCTGCGCTTCGACAAGCTGACTGCATCTGACCCGCGTCTCGCCACGGCCGGCAGGAACTTTCAATCGACGGCCGGCGGCAACCCCCATGTCAGCGGCGTGCTGCTCGCCGGCCAGATGCGCAATATCCGCACGGTCGTCGGGTTTCGGAGGCTTATCGAGCGGCTCGACCGTGAGGAGCCCGCGCTGCGCGAACGGTTCCTGTCGTCTTTTCAGCCGGGTCGCGGCGACCTCTCGATCCTCGTCAATCATGGCTGGCTCAAGGAATCGAAGACCGAAGGGTTCGATTGGGAAGCCGCCGCCAGCGACTATGCCGCTTGCGCGGACATCACGATGCGCTGGCCAAACCCAGGGCTGGCCGCGCGCTGTGCAATCGCCCAGGCGCAGCCTTCGAGTACGATCATCGTCATGCCCGGCGTGTGGATGTCGGTGGTGCCGTGCGACAGGCCATTGCGCATCGCGACCAGCGACTGCGCGCGATCGATCGGTTGCGCGCGCGACCATTTGGGAAAGATAGCGTGTTTGCGCGCGCGCTCGACGAGGTTGTGCAACGTGTCGCTCGATTGCCCTGCCAGCCGTAATCGAAGCGCGAGTTCGACCGCGCCGAGCGCCTGGATTTCGGCATTCACCAACAGATCGTAATCGAAATAGGCATAGAGGACGAGATTGCGCGCACGGTCGAATGCGTCCCGCACCTCGCCCGGCGCGGTGCCGCGCAGCGTGACGGACGCGACGGCGGCGTGGTGCGCGGGCAGGTCGATCGGACGAGCGCCGTCGCCGTCGACGACGACAAGTCCCGCATAGCGAGCGTCCGCCGTGAGAATCTGATCAACTCTTTTGAATGCCATAGACCAACCGCTTCGTTGCCGCCCAAGTATAGGCCGTGATCGCGGCAGGCGTCACGAGTTCTCAGCCCCTCTGCGTGCGCCGGAACCGCCAGTTGATCGCGTCGGCGCATATACTTCCGCTTGGCACCTCCACAGCGTAAAGGTTGACTGTCCGGTTCGTCCGACATGCCGGTCTAATGACGCCTGCGGGCAAGCCCGCACCGCGCTCTATTCCGCAAGCCCGGCTGCGCGGCTTGCTCCACCGAGCCACCTGCGGTGTCTCGGCCTGCCGGTGACGATCGCTGGCGCAAGAGGAAGGGTGGCCCGGTAGGCCGGGCAAATGAGCGGGAGGGTCTAAGGTCGCGCTCTGTCCCGCTGCGCTCCTGAGGGCGCGGCGTCTTTGTGCTGACCCGCTGGCGCTCTTGCCTCTCTCCTTGCCGGACGCCCGCGGTCGGTCTGCGCTGCGTCCCTTTGCCGGGGCTGCGCTCTCGCGCAACGACCGGCAGGAACTTGCTTGCCGCCGCAGGCCGTCCGTCGGCGTCGCGCCGTGCAAGGGTGCCGTTATTGGTGCCGCGTGGCGGCTGGGAGTCGAGAGGACATGCACGTTGCCGATGCGGTGATCGCTTATGGTGATCTTCGCGCGGCGGGACGGTCGCCCGAGGATATTGCCGCGCGGTTCGGCGTGGCCCTGTCCTATGTCAAAAAGGTGTTACGCCTATCGGCGTTGCACCCCGATGCGCTTGCCGGTCTGGCGCGCGATCAGATCGGCATGGAGGCGGCACAGGCGTTGACCCTGACCGACGATCACGACCGCCAGCTAGAGGCGTTGAAGCGGTTCGGTAACAGCGGCCATCAAATCCGGCGGATGCTGACCGAAGAGAAGGTCGGCACGACCAGCGCGCTGTTCCTATTTGTCGGGCACGAAGCCTATATCGCAGCGGGCGGAACGATCACCGCCGACCTGTTTGCGGAAGGAGGCGACGGTTAGCCGGATTGATTGTGATGCCAGCGCCCGTTCCTGCGCCTGAACCTCGGCTGCGGCCAGCTGAAGCAACAATTGACCGCGGACGACCCGCTGCCCTTCCTGGATGAAGATCTTGCCGACAACGCCGCCATCGCGGTGCTGCACCGCCTGCCGCTGACCGGAGACAACCAGCGTGCCCGGCGCATACGCAGCGGCATCAAGCCTAGCGAATGCCGCCCAGCCCAAGAAGAGCACGAAGAAGATGGCGGCAATAATGCTGCCAGCGCGAATATCGCGCGACGGATCGGCAACGGCGGGGGTGGTTTGCGCCGGCATCGCAGGCTGTGCAGCCAGGACGAAGGGTACAGTCATGATGCGGCGGCCGTTGGCGGGGGCACGACGCGCCGCAGCGCTGCCGGCGCAACCTTGGGGACGATCTCGTCGCGTGGCCCGTAAAGCTCGATCCGACCGTCTCGCAGCACCAGGATCTTGTCGACAACAGGGAGGATGCCCAGCTTGTGCGAAACGATCAAAATTGTGCGTCCTTCCGCTTTCAAAGCCTCCAGGGTTGCGATCAGCGCAGTATCGCCCTCGCCATCGAGATGAGCGTTTGGCTCATCGAGCAACAGCAGGGCGGGATCACGGTCGCAGGCTGACCTTGCTTCATCGCGACGCCCAAGGCGCACCAAACCGCGCGACCATCACGGCCGCGCGATTCAGTATGACTAGGTGTTTGGTCCCAGCATGTGATGGTGTAAATTTATCATCGTCACAGCGGAGGGACTTATGGGACAGGTTCTACACGGCAGCGCCAAGACCACGCACGCCATTCGAGGCGAGCTACAGCGATCGCAAGCTTCGGTCGCGAGCCTCGCGAAGCGGTTCAGCATCAACGAGAAGACAGTCCTGAAGTGGCGCAAGCGGCAGTCGGTGGAGGACATGCCGATGGGACCCAAGGAGCGCCGCAGCACCGTGCTCTCACCGATGGAAGAAGCTGCCATCGTGGCGCTGCGCGTGCAGGCGCGGCTGCCACTGGATGACGTGTACATCGCGCTGAAGGACGTTATCCCCCACCTGACGCGCTCGTCGCTGCACCGCTGCCTGCAACGCCACGGCATCAGTCGCCTACCGAAGGCGGATCGCGAGAAGCCGAAGAAGTTCAAGGATTACGCAATCGGCTACTTCCACATCGATATTGCCGAACTGCGCTACGAAGGCGGGAAAGGCTTCCTGTTCGTCGCGGTCGATCGGACCTCGAAGCTGGTCTTTGCCCGCATCTACCGAAAGGCCACCAAGCTGGCCGCAGCCGCCTTCCTCAAGGTTCTGGTCAGGACCGTGCCCTACAGGATCCACACCATCCTAACCGACAACGGCGTCCAGTTCGTCGATCGTTATCAAGGCGTCTCGCAGACCTGGATCGGCCACATCTTCGGGCGCACCTGCCAGAGCAACGGCATCGAGCATCGCCTCACCAAACCCTATCACCCCTGGACCAACGGCCAGGCCGAACGGATGGTCAGAACCATCAAAGAGGCGACCGTCAAATCCTTCCACTACGCCTCAATCCAGGAGCTACGACGACACGTCAGCGACTGGCTGATCGCCTACAACTTCGCCAAGCAGCTCAAAGCTCTCAGGTTCAGAACGCCTTACGAAGCTATCGAGGAACTCTGGAAATCAAAGCCAGATGTCTTTATCGTCAAACCCACCCATCACATGCTGGGACCAAACAACTAGGATCATGTATCTTTTACGCAATCGGCCACAACCGATGGCCGAGTTCATGATCAAAATCCGTGGCCGAGTTCGACTGCGCCGATCCGATGCATCAGGAAATCGCCCGTCGCCTCCGGCGCATCCCAACTTCCGAATTGAGCGTCGGATAGCGCATTGGGGCCCGCGAACGGGATAACACCGAAATCCTGAACGTCGGTCAGCGTCACCCTAGGCTGGGCAATGTCTATGAAATTCGCACTTTGGGTCCGTGCTGCGAATTCGAAAACGTCTTGGGTCGGCACAATGAGATCGGTGAAACTATCGATGAGCATAAATTCACCGACGAACTGATTACCAAATGCGCCACCTTCCGATGTTGATGAGAGAACATCGACTGATGAGAACGACTCCGGTGACATTGCCGCGGAAAACGCACTGAACTGCGCAGCGCCGCCGTGCGCGGCTTCAAAATCAGATGCTGCTGCATAAAATTGCGAACCGATTGTCCCTAGCGAAAAGTTCAGTGGATTATCGAACGGGTCGCTGGCGTTATATCTTTCGGCGCGGAGGCGCTGGAGTTGACCATCAATGGAGACGCCCACTTCAAGGGCCAATCCAAGCACCTGGTTGGTGCGCTCGCCGGGCCAGAATTGGGGACCGTTAGGGTCGCCAACACTTTTGTAAGCAATGCGGGCCGTAACGCCCGTCACGACGATTGATCCACCTCCGGCAATAGTAATCAATAGATCGCCGGTAGCCCGCCATTCATGAGCCACGCCGTCTAGTACACGCCCCAGCTGAACAGGTGTGCCCTGCACGTCGAAACGGTAACTGACCGCCGAGGATGTAGTACCCGTCAACTCGATGCCCGGCGCCCGCACGCCGACACCAAGGGTAACCAGATCGCGGCCGTCACCGGCGGCGAAGTCGATCACGGTTTCTGCGATTGTCGCGTCGATCTCGATCAGGTCATTGCCGCGCCCGCCATTGATCGTGGCGGAGCCGATCGCCCCTTCCTCCAGGACGATCTTGTCATGCCCCGATCCCCCGAAGATCGAGGTGGTGTTAAAGAAGTCGAGAAGGTCTGATCCCCCTTCGGCTGTGATGACGATCAAGTCCGATCCGGTGCCGCCGTCCACGCGAAGATCGGCGTCTCCCGCATAAATCGTGTCATTGCCGTTGCCGCCGGCGATCGTGTCAGCACCAGCGCCGCCCCAGATGAAATCGGCGGTCGCGCCGCCATTCAGCGTGTCGTTGCCGTCGCCCCCGATCAGGATGTCTTGACCGTCGCCGCCGTTAATCGTGTCGCTTCCCGATCCGCCGATCACGAGATCGGTACCGATGCTCGCATTCAGCCTGCTGCCGCCATCGTTCAGCACGGATAGCAGCACCCCGGTGCCGGGGGCGACCGCGAGCCTGGTGTCGGCACTGATCGCGATGGCGATCCTGTCGATGTCCTGGACGAAATTGCCCGTCACCGATGTGACGTTTCGCGCATACCAGTCGGTGATCCGGCCCAGCAGCGACAGGCCGAGTGTGCCGGAATCGAGGAATGATCGCACCACGTCGTCACGGGTTTCGATCACGTGCAGCCCGCCTTGGCCAACCGTCCAGGTGGCATCGCGCAAATCGAGCAACAGGGTTTCGCCGCCGGAACGCGCATCGACGCTGTAGCTGAGGATGCCGTCCTTCGCCTTCGGGATCGTGGCATCACTGGCCAAAACCTTTCGGGTGGCAAGTAACCCGGCATATTCGGCAATCAGCCTGCCAACCTGATCGCTCGCAGCCAGCAGTGAATCCGGCGCGGCACCATTCAGCGCCCGGCCCAGATCGCTGGCATCGTCGAATAGCGCACGGATACCGGTATCGCCGAAAGGGCGGGTACCCTCGTCGATCGCCGAATAGGCGATGATCGTCGCCAATTGCGAACCCGAAGCGGAACTGCCGGTCACATCCCTGATTCGTCCTAAAGCCGTCCCGACTTCATCGTCCAGGATCGCCGGAAGAATATAAGGGGCCGCCGCCTGCCAGTCGGTTTCGTTTTGCGCTCCCTTTACCGATGCCCACTGCTTGTCCCCAAATTCCAGCACGGTGAGCAGCGCGGCGTTGTGCAATTTCACGGGATCCAGCGTCGCCCCATATGTGCTCAACTGCGCCTGGAATATTTGGGATTCCAAATCGACGGTTGCAACACCTTGGCCAATGATGATCGCATCAAGAAGGAGACCCAAAGCTGGTCCGCCGATGAAACTGCCTAATGTGCCTGCGACGCCCCCGATCACAACCTGCGCCGTGCCGTCGCGCACCAGGCCCAGCACCTCGCCATCGACATGCGTTCCCCGCACCTGCGTGAAGATCGGGGTCCGGAAACCGAGTTCGGTATTGATCGACGTCAGAAAATCCGCGACTGTAAAAGCGCCGGTGATGATGGTTTCTAGGGCAGGAACACCCGCCAGCAACGATGTGATCGCAGGGACGCCGATGCCGATCTGGGCGCTTGCCGCCACGATCGAATCGGCAATCGCCTGCGACCAGGCGGCGATGCCAAAGGGCATATGGTCGAAAACATAGGCCCTGTTGTCCGAAAGCGATCCGACAAACCCGGCAAGGCCGCCACCCAGTGAATGGCCCACCAATATCGGCGCGGGTTGGCCATCGACGTCGGTATCGTAAAGCGTGCGCCCAGTAACATCCTGGTAGAATCGGATTGCCAATTGGCCCTGGCTCGCACCGGAAAAGCCGCCTCCCAAGGTCCAGCCGTTCCAGATGTCGCGGGTGAGCGGGCTGCTCAAGAACTCGCTGACCGAGTTAAATGATAACGCGGCGTCAGTGCCACGGTAGGATATGATGGTCTGACCATTCCAACTATAGGCGACACCAAAAAAACCAGTATTATCTTCCTCTGGATTGAGAAGATTGCTGCTATTTGTAGTTATGATGGCCCCACCAATGGCACCTACTGGTAAATCGTTTACTCCTTGTACCGAACCTCTATTATAAGCATCCAATGCTAGTATAGAATAAAATACATTGCTATTCATTTGCTAGTTCCTTTGGTGAAATCACCATTGGTGAGTTGGACGCTCAGGTGTGTATTCGCCAGTGGAACTAATTGTCCTGTCTTGCGGTCACGCGGCTGCTTAGTAAGCGAGCCCTGCGTATGTTCGAGCCAGGGCAATCGCGCCAAAATGCCTGACGTTACGGGATCGTCGGTGCGTTCAGCAGTGATGCGCCGCAGCTTGACCCCCGCGCCAAAGCTTGTTGAGAGATCGTCGGGGTTGACCTTTTCGACCGATTTGGGATCGGCGAGATCGCGGAAGCGGACCATCATCGGCCACCCGGTTGGCGGGTTGCCGGGCTCGCGCCATGACGCTGGAAACTCGGCAAAGTCCCGGGGGATGACGCGGGCGCCGGTCAGGGCAAGCGTCGACTTCATTCGCATATCGAAGTCCAAGTCGCTGGCATTGGGCAAACCCCGGTTGACCGAGCGCGGCACCGGCGGCGCCAGCAGGAACATCAAATTGTGCGTCCAGCCTTCCGCCATCTCTGAACGCAGGAGCGAAAACAGGATACCGCGCCGCCCGAGATCGACGGTAACTGCCTCCCCGCGACTTGAATGAATGACCTGGCCCGGAT
The DNA here is from genome assembly GCA_041659705.1 of Sphingomonas sp. Lineage (GTDB taxonomy): Bacteria > Pseudomonadota > Alphaproteobacteria > Sphingomonadales > Sphingomonadaceae > Sphingomonas. The sequence continues at coordinate 234,324 of JBAZXU010000007.1, read as the reverse complement.
TGGGAATGCTGTAGGGTCCTGCCAACCGCGTCGTCACCTCGATCACGCTCGATCCCGTTCGCAAGCCTTCCGGCGTGTCGACCTCCACCGTCAACCGATAGCGATAGGTGGGATAAGTGCCGCCCGCCGCCCTGCTTCCGCATGCTGCCAGGATCGCGACCATCGGTCCCGCGAGCATGAGCATGGCGATAGCTTTTCTTCGGTACATTACTTTGCAACGCCGAGTAGCATGTAAATTCCTGAGGTGTGCTTCGAATCAGTTCAGCAAGAAATTATAATTTTTCAGATTTTTTTTGCAAAAGGAGATTTCAGGTTCGATATTTTTGTAATTAAATTGGCATTTATATTTACTAAGCCGAGTTGACGTATCTGATCTTCTCAGTTTGGTCTGTTAAATGTCCAAAAAGGGTGCGGCATGCCGCATCGCGATACGCCACACGGCAGCTTGGGTTTCTAAGTTACGAAACCGTCATGATGAAGTTAGCGATTGATCGTACGAGAGACGGGTGCCGAGTCTGCGCCACCAAAGCGCACCACCTTTTGCCTTCTCCAATTTCCCCATTCTTCTGCGCCACCCAGTTGCACGGCCAACATCGCGACCCGCGCTTCACTATCGGCGCATCCCCCATTCGGTAGTTCGTTTCGATCCGCTATTCCTCCGCGCCCCCCGTCCGTTTAAAGCGGCAGTTCCGGCCAAGTCGGCTTGTTTTTCAAATGGTTAACCGATAGGCGGCCAGGCAACCACCCGCCCAGCCAAGGCGTTCGATCTCGCCAGTTGCATCTACTGCAATCAGCAAACCCGCATATCCGGCTTCGAGGACGTGGCTAAAACGCCGGAACGGCAATATCTGGGTCGAAGGCCGTCGCCACTGGTCCCCCCTCGGGAATGGCCGCTTTCTCAGATCCGCTGCCCGGAACCCGCCGGGCAGTTAGCAGCTCAGCTTCCGCCGAAACGCGATTGGTTGGTTTTCGCAGTCTAGGTCCAACGGCCGCCGGGCAACAAGCCCTATTAGCTGACATCGGCTGTCGTTTTGAGTACGCGCCCTAGAAGCTGCATCGGCTGAGAGTCTGAAATCGCCGTGCATCGAAATCTGCGCGCTCGATGCGCGTGCAGGCCATTGAACTGGTTGCGGACGCTCGCTGGTGGAGATCGCCGGATGGGATAGTGCGAGCGCCGACCGAACGCGCGACATTCTCGCTTCGATGTCGAAACTGCTTGTTGATTTCCACTGCGAGTTGACCTGGGATTTTCATCGAGAAGTGACCCGGGTGGATATGGTGCCCCGCGGTGCGGGGATGGGTCAAGTGGTAGCTTTTTCCTTTCGTGATTTGGGCGCTGCTGCGCTGGCCCTGAACCGGAAGCTGTCGTTGCCGGTTTCCAGGATGTGGCAATGGTGCGTGAGCCGATCGAGCAGCGCAGTGGTCATCTTGGCATCGCCGAACACCTCGGCCCATTCGCTGAAGCTGAGATTGGTGGTGATGACGACGCTGGTGCGCTCGTAGAGTTTGCTGAGCAGATGGAACAGCAGTGCACCGCCCGATGGGCTGAACGGCAGATACCTCCGCGACAAGGATAATCGCTTCGGCATCCTCCTCGTCGTTCACAACACCGTGCGGGTCAGGGGCTGGAAGAAGGGGAGCGGCTACCTGAAGTTCGCCGAAGTCATGACCCATCTGGAGACGATCACGCAGGACATGGCGTCTGCCGATGCGCTGGCGCCTCAAATGTTCCCAGTCGGTATCGACCTCTCGTCCTTCGCCCAGCGCATCAAGTCCGCGTAAGCCAAGGCCGCCAAGACGCCGCCAAAGGCCGACGCCGGACCGTTGACCAAAGAGTGAGGCGGGCGGGCCGTCAGATCAGCGCGGCGGGCATCCGGCGTATCAGCTAGCGGGGTGAAAGGTCCGCTATTTGGATTTGGCCACTTGAAAGCGGACAGACGGCTCTCGGCCCAATTTCCGCCTTAACGCGTACGCTTAAAATTCATTGCCTTCGCCGAGCAGAGACGTTGGTTCGCATGCCTTGAGCTAAGGCGAGCTTTTTGGCGCTGACGGCATGCACCGCTCACGCTTGAGCGCTTGATGGCCGCCGTGAGACTCGGAAATTCCTGACAATTTTGGATCCTTGGCTGATTGACTCACCTTTTGGAAGTGCTTAATATGCTATTTGCGGGCAACCGCTGATTCGAAACGCCGTCGACCCCTGAGCAGGGATGGCAAAGTCGAAAATAAAAGGCGAGAATACCTGATACGCCTTACGCTGGTTGTGGTCGACACGGCTGGCACGCCTACCCGTTAAGGGAGGCTATCGGTCCGGTAACGGATCAAGGCCGGGCTGTCAGGTGCCAGGGTCTCTTTACATCACTGGAAAGAGGAGATCCGTGTGGCGGACAGTGCTCAGAATTCGATTCCCGAGGCCGAGCCGACCGCGGTGCCGGAAGTCGCCGTGAAAAGCGCGGTAGCCAGGACCACCACGGCCAAAAAGGCCAAGCCTGCCACGAAAAGCCGATCGAAGCCGCGTCAGAAGGGCGCCAAGCGCAAGCTGAGCGCGAAACAGCGCGCGGAGCGTGACAACCGCTTCACGCCCCCGCAGATGATCCACGCCATCGAAGAGAGTTTCGGCAAGATCAACTTCGATCCCTGCTGGCATGCGGCGAGCGCGGTTAAGCCGGGCGCGCATCTCGACATCCGCAAGGGGCAGGACGGGCTTACAGATATGTGGAAAGGTCCGCTGGCGTTCGTGAACCCGCCCTGGTCGCTTGCCAAGAAGTTCCTCGAGCGGGCCTATGATCAGTGGAAGGCGGGGCGAGCGGACACGATCCTGTGTCTGGTGCCGTCGAAGACCGATACCACGTTCTTTCATACCGTCCTGAAGGCGGAAGCGGACGTGTACTTCGTCGAGCATCGCATGCGGTTCTTTAAGGAGGATGGGACATCCAATACAACCGCTGAGAGCGTCATGATCGTAATGTTCGGCGCGACCGAAATCGAAAAGCTTCGATTCGTCGCGCGTGTACCTGGTTCGTGGTGGCTGACGGACAGGCAATTGTCGGACGGCGTCGGCTTACCCCGAGGTGGTCGGCACCGGTCGCGCCCGGCGAATAATCTCTACTCGTGTTCTGCGGAGACCCCGCTGGACGGTCGCTACCCCACGGTGCTTTGCAACCCGATCGGTGCGCAAATGTAGTTCGGTCGAAGCCTGACGCTTCAACGCTGCATCCGCAGAAGCCTTTGGGGCAGGCGATCGGTCAAAGCGACCAATCGCCTGCCCGTGAATTACGTCAGCTTGTTGATCGCCTCTCGCATGTGCTCGACGCCGACGCTGGCGTAGCGCTGGACCATGCGCAGCGACTTCCAGCCACCCATATGCATGATCGTGATTAGGTCGATACCGGCCATCACACAGTGCGACGCCCAGTGGTGGCGCCAATCGTGCACTGTGAAATCCTCGATATCGGCACGGGCGCACGCTGTCTTGTGCTGGTTTTTGATAGGATTACCGCCAGGGATCGGCGCGAGGCGGGTGTCTTGGTATGGCTCACCAAAACGGTTGAGGAACACGTGCCCTTTCACCGGGCGACCGCGCTGTTCCCACATCGGCAGAAGCATCGCCCTTACACGCGGGTGCATCGGCACCGACTGGATCACCGCATTCTTGGTGTGATTCAGACGGATCGCCCCGCGGCCCATATCGACGCCATCGACCCCCCATGGCATTTGAAGGGCCGTCTGGATGCGCGGGCCGTGAAATGCCAGCATCGTCGCGATCGGCTGAACATGAGGGACGTAAGACCCGATCAGGCGGTCTCGATCTTCCTTGGTCAGGAAGCGTACTCGTTCGTTGTCGAACGGGATGGCTTTAATCTTGATCGGCGGGAGACTGTGCAGATCGTGATGCACATTGACCGCCGCCTGAAACACTGCTCGATACCGATCCTGCCCCGCTGGATCATGGCCGGTGAGGTAGTCGCGGCGGAACTGCTCCCATGCCAGTTTCGGCTCGCGCAGGGCGAGGTCTCCGACCAGGCCGTTAAGCTTACCGACCCGCAGCACGTCCGACGCGCAAGGCCGTTTCGCCTTCGAGAGATAGCTCTCGAAGGCGTCAGCGATCGTGCCCTGGGCGACAATGGCGGCGGGGCCAAACATCAACTGATGGCGCAACTTGGTCTCGTATTCCGCCATCAGGTGCGACGCAGCATCTGCGTCACTCGTTCCTGAACTGAACTCTTTGACGTCGATGCGCTTGTCGCCGAGCGCGACTTGTCCACGGATATAGAGGATCCCGTTCTTCCCACGGGGACGGATGGTGAGCATGTGACTTTTTCCATGAGCTGACGGTATTGCTCCTCCGTCGCGCGCAGCTGACCGCACACGTTGAAGTAAGACACACCGTGTTTTTTGAAGACGCGCCGCATCCATTTCGCCGGATCGGAACTCGTGATGTTCATCCGGTCGAGAATTTGATTGGGCGTGAGAAGGGCTTCGCTTTTGGCGGCATCAGTCATCGGCGGCGGAGCACGGGCTCCACCGTCCTGGCCATCACCCGAGCGACACATCCCGTGCAAGGCGGTCGACATCGGCCGAAATACGGCCTGCTCTGCGGGCGACACAATGTCGTCCCGTCCAGCCATGGGTGACTTAGCGGCCTGCGGCCTTGGCGTCACCGACCCCTCCCGGCGACTGGCAGCCGAAGAAGGACCATGAGGTTTAGACATGTGGGCAATCCACTTGTCGGCGCGCACGGGTCCTTGGCCTAGCACCAGATGCTGACCAAGGACCCGGGCACGCCGTAGTTTCCTGCACACATCTGGCCGGCCACCCATCCCGCGAGCAGGTTGAGCGCCAGCCATAATGATAGGAGAATCTGCGTCGTTCGCCAAGCGGCTCATTTTGCGGGACTTTGTCCACGATCCGTCGGCCCTGACGTGCCCAGAATTTGCCCAATTATCCTCGAAATTAACCGAATTTCCGTGGGCATATGCTGGGCATATCGCCCCAAAGGCGCGCGACCGAGGCACAAAAAAGCCGTGGCAACTCGTTGAGTTACCACGGCTTTTAATGGTGGGCGTGGCAAGGATTGAACTTGCGACCCCTGCGATGTCAACACAGTGCTCTACCACTGAGCTACACGCCCACGAGAGGCAGCCCTCTAGCCGGGCCGGGGCGGCGGCGCAAGCGTGCGGTGCGAAAAATGCTGAGCGGGCTTGCGCGCGGCGCGAGTCGCGTAATCAGCTAAGCCCGGTAACGCTGCCAAGATCGAACATTCTGTCCACCTCCAGCACAAGGTCACGCAGGTGAAATGGCTTGGAAAGAACGCGGGCCTGCGGCATCGCCTTACCCGCCTTCAGCGTGACAGCGGCAAAGCCGGTGATGAACATGACGCGCAGATCCGGGCACATTTCCGCTGCTTTTTGCGCCAGTTCGATGCCGTCCATCTCCGGCATGACGATGTCGGTCAGCAAAAGGTCGAATCGCTCCGTCTGGAGCAGGGGGATGGCCGCTGTGCCCCGGTCCACCGCCGACACGGCATAGCCCGACCGTTCCAGCGCGCGCGTAAGATATTCGCGCATCACCGTATCGTCTTCTGCGAGCAATATTCTGATCATCACACCCTGGATCCCAAATCTTGCGTATCTTATGCGCCAATGCCTTAAGAATTTCCAGCCAAAGCCAGCGATTGCAGCGCCGCATTATGACGCTTAGGTTGGTGCGCGATGAGTACCGCGCAGCAATCGTTCGATCGCCTTGGCCCGGCGGTGCCGCAAAGCCCGGTGGTTGTGTCGGTGCCCCATGCTGGTCGTGCCTATTCACCCGCGTTGCTGGCCGCGGTCCGGTTGCCGCTGTCTGCGCTGCTGGTGCTGGAGGACCGCTATGTCGACGCGGTGGCCAAGGCTGCTCGCCGCGGGGAAACAACGCTGGTGCAGCGCGTGCCGCGCGCCTGGATTGATCTTAATCGCGCCGAGTATGAGCGCGACCCCAAGCTTGATGACGGCGCCGACCCGCGCGCGCAGCCTGGCGCCTCTGCCAAGCTGCGCGGCGGGCTTGGCCTGGTGCCGCGGCGCGTGGCACAGGGCGGTGACATTTGGCGCAAACGGCTGGCCGCGGCCGATGTCGATGCGCGAATAGAACAGGCATACCGGCCCTATCATGCAGAGCTGGCGCGTGCGCTGGCGGCGGCGCGCGCGCGTTTTGGCGTGGCGATTTTGCTCGACGTGCATTCCATGCCACCGCTGAGGCTGGCGGGTGAGGCGACGGGTGAGGCGGCTGGCATCGTGCTGGGAGACCGTTTTGGCCAAAGCGCAGCGGACCGGTTTGTCGCGCGGCTACAGGCGGAGATGGATGGCTGCGGTGTGCCCCATATGCTCAACACACCCTATGCTGGCGGCCATATTTTAGAGCGGCACGCAGCGCCCGCGCGGGGCATTCATGCGATACAAATCGAGTTTGACCGCCGCCTCTATCTCGATGCGGTGCTGCGCGTACCGGGAGCGGGCCTGCACCCAACCGCGCGGCTGCTGCGCTGCATGATCGACGCGCTGGTCGATGAGGCGCTTGGCACCACGCAGATGGCGGCAGAATAGCCCGCGTGGTTCAGCCCCTATAAAAAACCACCTCGCGCAGTGCTGCACGAGGTGGCCAAGGTTCAGGGAGGTGGCACACCGAGATGGTGCACCGCGCGGCCAGATGAAGGGGGAGACACATGGCCGCGTTCCACCGATATAGGCCCGGCCGGTCGCGACATCAAGAACCGCAAACAACCATTGCTGCGGTAAAATTTGCCAAAGCGCCGCCGGGCCTGGCGGCGCGCTTAAATGGCGGGCAGCGGTGTCGGCACGAAACCGCGATCAATCTGCATTTGAAAAATCTCGCGCATCTGGCCAAGCGAGAGGAGATGGGCATAGAGCAGCGGCAACATGCCCGATTTTGCCATTTTGCGAAGTTGGTCGCCGCGTGCGTCGGCCAGCTTTTCTTCATTCACCATCTGAAAACCGCGATAGATAAAGGGCTGTTCGGCCCCTTCTGGCTGAATGGAAACCTCGCCATCCATCAACAGGCCGGACTCGCCAAGCTCCTTCATAAAGGCTGCGGTGCGCGTGCCAGCTTCCTCGAACATCCGGTTAAACTCCAGAATATTCTTGGTGGTGTCTGTCGGTTGGCCATCGGCGAACAGCGGCTCGCCATCTTCAAACGCGCCAATCGCATCGGTTGTCGGGTCAAAGCATAGCGACAGTTCGTCGCTTTGCGGGTGCAGCCGCGCGAGCATGAACGGATAGCGGCGGACATAAGCCGGCACATAAACATTATTCTGGGTCAAGGCGCCGTCATTATCGACAAAAACGTTCATGCCCTCGTTCAGGCCCATCAGCGCAACGGGAATGGCATCGGGGCCGGTGGTGAACACGATGGGCATGAAGCGCTGGACCAGCGCAAATTCTTCCACCGTGAGCGGAATGGCGTGCTGGCCAACCAGAAACGGCGCTTTGTTGACCGAGCGCATGCGCCAATCGGCATGGGCCTGGCTCGAAAGCGGCTCAAGCCCGTTGTAAAATAGCGGAAGCGGTTGTTGTGGCGCGCTGGCCATAATTCTCTCCATATCAAGCTATGGGGCGCGGCCCCGACTGGTGCATGGCCTTATGGTGCAACGCCGCCGGGCGCAAGCGTCACCAACTTGCCAGGGTTCATGATGCCGCGCGGGTCGAGCGCACCCTTCACCGCGCGCAGCATGGCAAGGCGAGCGGGTGGCCCAAGCCGCTCAAGCTCGGCGCGCTTGAACTGGCCAATGCCGTGTTCAGCGGAGATGGAGCCATTTGCCGCCACCACCATGTCATGGACAAAACGCGTGATGTTTGGCGCTTCGTGCGCATACCAGCGCTGCGCCTGCGCTCCGGCTGGCGCGCGGACATGGAAATGGACATTGCCATCGCCCAAATGGCCAAAGCCACTGGCATGGGTGCCGACAAAGCGGGCCTCGCAGGCATGTGCTGCGGCCAGCATAAACTCCGGCATCGCCTCAACCGGCACAGAAATATCATGCTGCACCGCCGGGCCATTGGCGCGCTCTGCTTCTGAAATTGAATGGCGGATGTGCCAAAATGCGTCAGCCTGCGCCTCGCTTGCGGCAATTGCTGCGTCATCGATCAGCCCATCGCCCAGCGCGAGCGCCAGCAGCCGTTCGAGCAATGCCGCGGGCGGCTCATCATCGGCGCTGCTGGCAACCGACTCGACCAGCGCGTGCCAGCGATGCGGCCCGGCAAGCGGGGCGCGTGTGCCAGGAATGTGGCGCAGCACGCTGGCAAGCGAATCGCCAGGCAATATCTCAAAACTCTCGATACTGTCGGTCGCGGCTTCAAGCTGGCGCAGCAGGGCAAGCGCCTGAGCAGGCGTGTCGAGGCCAACCCAGGCGACAGCGCGCGCGACAATCGCCGGCACGAGCCGCAGCGTGGCCGCGGTGATAACGCCAAGCGTCCCTTCCGCGCCGATCAGCAACTGGTTCAGATCATAGCCGCGATTATCCTTTTTGAGTGCGGCGAGGCCTTCATGCACATGGCCGTCGGGCAGCACGGCTTCCACCCCGGCGACAAGCGCGCGCATCGTGCCAAAGCGCAGCACCTGCGTGCCCCCGGCATTGGTGGAAGCCAGCCCGCCAATCGTCGCGCTGCCGCGCGCGCCCAGCGTGAGCGGAAAGCGGCGGCCAGCCACCCCGGCGGCATCATGAAGATTAGCAAGGATAACACCGGCCTCGGCCACTGCCAGGTTATTTTCAGCCGAAATCGCCCGGATGCGGTTCATCCGCCGCAGCGACAAGATGAGCGCTGCGCCATCATCGGGCGGTGTTGCCCCGCCCACCATCGACGTATTGCCCCCTTGTGGGACAAGCGGCACTCGGTGCGCGGCGGCAGCGGTGATGATGGTGACAACATCCTGCGTGGTTTCTGGCGCCAGAATAGCGCATGTTTTGCCGTGATAGCGACCGCGCCAGTCATGCAGCCATGGAGCAATGGCATCCGGCTCGGTGATAATGGCCTTGGCGCCAAGCAAAGGGCGCAGTTGAGCGATGAAGGCGGCGTGGCTGGTCATCATGGCTGGCCAATATCACGCCGCAGCGCTGCTCGCCATGCGCTTGGCTGCACGAAATTGCTGTTTGGCTTGCGCAATTCATCGCTTGTTCAATTAAATGGCGTATGGGGGCATCCCAGCAATGTTCAATTCTTCCCTTCCGGCGGCTGTGCTGCTCATTCTCTTCGCCTGCGGTCCGGCGGACGGACAGGCGCGCGTGCAGGCAGAGGCGCGGGGTGAGCGGTTTATTTTGCGCCAGCGGATCATCATCCGCGTACCGCGCCCGGCAGGTGCAGCGCCTGCCGGTGTGCGAAACTTGTTGCCGGTGGAAAATTGGCAGGAAAAAAAGCGGCTAAAATGCGTGCCGCTCAACACCCTGGCAGGGGCCAGCCAGCCAACGACCGAAAGCGTGGATCTTGTCACAACCGAGGGTAAGCGGCTGCGCGCGCGCTTTGATGATGGTTGCCCGGCGCTGGATTTTTATGGCGGTTTTTACATCCGTCCAACCGATGATGGCCAGGTGTGCGCACGGCGCGATGTCATCCGCGCGCGGTCTGGCGGCACCTGCCAGATCAAGGAAATACGCCTGCTTGCCCAGCGCCGGTAGGCGGCACTAATCTTGACATTGGGCACAGAATCCGCAAGCGCTGCTGGCGGGCATCTGTTGCGATGCCATTTTTCCGGAACAACCATGAATTTTGCCGATCTCGGCCTTTCTGACGAACTTCTCCGCGCCGTTACGGAGTCTGGCTATACCGAGCCGACACCCATCCAGGCGAGTGCGATTCCGTCTGTACTGATGATGAGAGATATTATCGGCATTGCCCAAACGGGAACGGGCAAGACCGCGTCGTTTGTGTTGCCGATGATCGATATTCTGGCAGAGGGGCGTAGCCGTGCGCGGATGCCACGATCTCTCATTTTGGAGCCCACGCGCGAACTCGCAGCGCAGGTTGCTGAAAATTTTGAGAAATACGGCAAGTATCACAAGCTCAGCATGGCGCTGCTAATTGGTGGTGTGTCGATGGGAGATCAGCTCGCCGCGCTTGAAAAAGGCGTGGATGTGTTGATCGCAACGCCGGGCCGGTTGATGGATTTGTTCGGCCGGGGCAAAATCATGCTCAACGGCTGCAACCTGCTTGTCATCGACGAGGCAGACCGGATGCTCGACATGGGCTTCATCCCCGATATCGAGGAAATCTGCACCAAATTGCCCAAGCAGCGCCAGACTTTGCTGTTTTCGGCCACCATGCCGCCGCCGATTAAGAAGCTGGCGGACAAGTTTTTAGAAAACCCCAAAACGATTGAAGTCGCGCGCCCGGCGACTGCCAATGTCAACATCACCCAGTGGCTTGTTCCCGTTTCCGCCTCAAAAAAGCGCGAGCGGCTGTATGAATTGCTGGAGGCCGACGATGTGCGCACGGCCATTATTTTTTGCAACCGCAAAACAACGGTGCGTGATCTGAACAAGGCGTTGCAGCGCAGCGGCATGCGGTCGAGCGAAATTCATGGTGATATGGAACAATCCCAGCGCATCGCCGAGCTTGACCGGTTCAAGGCGGGTGATGTCAACATTCTGGTCGCCTCCGACGTTGCAGCTCGCGGGCTTGACATCAAAGGCGTGAGCCATGTGTTCAATTTCGACGCGCCCTGGCACCCGGATGATTATGTGCACCGCATTGGCCGCACCGGCCGGGCGGGCGCCTCTGGCGTGGCCTACACGTTCGTTACGCCAGATGACGCTGAGAACATTGCTAATATTGAAAAGCTGACCGGGCAGAAAATCAACCTGGTGGCCGCAGGCAGCGATGCGGCGGATGATGGGCAGGCGCGTGGCGATGCCCCCCCCGCTCGCAAGCGGCCAGCGCGGCGCAGCAAGGGAGCCGAGGTTGTGGGCGATGGTGCCGCACAGGCCCGCTCACCCGCCAGCCCCGTGCGCGCGGTTGGTAATGCGCAAAATGGCGAGCCAGCGGCGCAGGCGCGAAAGGCGCAGGTCGCGCCGGCAACGCCGCGGCCCGTGCGCGCACCTCGGCCCGCCGGAGACGCGCCCACTGCCGCTGCGGGCTCTGCCGCCAGGCCAGCGCGCCGATCAGCCGATGCACGGCCATTGGCAAACGAAGGTGGCGATGATGGCGGCTGGAACGGGCCGCTGCCTGATTTCCTCAACGTGCGCTTCACCTGAGCAAGCGCCAAAGCTGGCGCAGATGCCAGAACGCAGCAAACAAGGCCTCGCCCGCTAATCACCACCAGACAGCTGCCGATGAAACGGGGCAACCGGCCGGTATTGCGTTCGACCAGCGGCGTATTCTGGCTTGCATCCATGCGCCACCGGGCCTGTTGCTTTGTCTGGCCGTGGCGCATGCTGATACGCCATGTTGGCTAGACGGCGCGAGGCGGAACGAAGCGTGTGGGAGAAATCGACGAGCCTTGCCACCGAGACAAAAAAAGCGCAGCGCTTGCTGCGGCATTTGCGCATTTCCCCCTCCAGATAAAATCACCCGGCGACAAGCCAAAAACTGGCAAAGCAAAAGCCTGAAGCGGCAAGCCAGCATCAGCCAGATCGTACCCCGTGGCAGTGGAGTGGCACCGGCAAACCGGCTGGCGAGCGCCGATTTTTGGGCGGTTGGGCGGTTGGGCGGTTGGACGGTTGGACGGTTGGACGGTTTTGCGAGCGTCGGCCAGGCAGATCAACCGGCCAGCGCACCGGCCCAGCTAGCGACAAGCGGTAAAGAACTGATCGGCCCGACCAGCGCCACGGCAATGACCGAGCCACCCATGCCCCAAAAATAGGCCGGGTGAATTTTTCGGCGGCTAAGCAGGTCATAGCCAGCAGCAATGCCGAAGTAAAAAATCAGTTGCGCTGCAAGAATTGCCCAAATACCCGCCTCGCCGCCAAGCAGTGGCATTGGCAACAATCTGCCCCATGCTGGGCCGGTAAGAAAAATCATTCCCGACAGCATGAGCCGCCGGTGCCAGTCGGCATATTGGCGAAGGCCGATTGCCGCTGTGACAAAGATATAAAAGGTAATCGGCGTAATCAGATCGAGCGTGAGGAAAAAGCTGGGTGTAAAAAATGGAGGCACGCGGTGTGCCGCTACCGAGAGGCAAGTGGCACCAATGCCGACAGGCAGCATCCAAGTCGCGATACCAAAGCCCAGCCAGCCCAGCGCGCGGTGCCGGGCTACAGCGCCTGCACTGACCAGCATGTTTTGCAGAAGATAAAAACCAACCCAGCCGACATATGTCAGCGCGTGCATATGCACCCACAAGGGGGCCGCAAGACTTGATCGGCCCATCGCAAAGGCAAAACCAAATCCTGCCAGCACCGTCGCCGCGATCCACAGAGCCATGGCAAGAAAGAAAATTCTATCCTGTGTTAAATTGGCTCGCGCGTCGGCAGCAATCGATGCCATGTCGTCTCCCCCCGAATAGCCCCTGACCGACTATATAGTTGACGCGCGCCAGCAGAGTCTAGGAACACCTTTTACTGCATATCTGGTTAAACCTCACCCAGCCATGCTTAGGCGGCCACAGGTGCCCCGGCGATCAGTGCATTGTCGATTGCTTTGGCGCGCAGATATGCCGGGCGTGCACTAAGCTTTGCCCAATAATGTTCAAACGCCGCGCGCTTTGGCAGCGTGCCAAATTCCATGCCCCAGCCAATTTGCGAGCCGATATAGACATCGGCCGCTGAAAAATCTGCGCCGGCAACATAAGGCTGGGCAGTCACCGCCTTTTCCAGCACATCTACCGTCAGATCATAGCTGCCATATCCCGCCATCCGGCTCTGCTGCTCGCTTGGCCCAAAACCCATGGCCTTGTTGGTTACCGCTTGCTCAACCGGCCCCGCACCAAAAAACAACCAGCGATAATATGCCGCGCGCTCATGCGCCGGGGGCGCGAGCCCGGCATCGGGAAAAGCATCGGCAAGATAGGCGCAAATGGCGGCGCATTCGGTGATGACCTGCCCATTGTGAGCAATGGCTGGCACCTTACCCATGGGGTTAATCGCCAGATAGGCGGGCGCCTTCATCGCCTCGGCATAATCTAACACCTTCGTTTCATAAGCCACGCCGGTTTCTTCCAGCATCCAGCGCACAATCTGCCCGCGCGACATGGGGTTGGTATAAAAAACAAGCGAATCGGCCATGTTTCCCTCCTGTGGCGTTTTTCGGAACATATATAGAACATATTGCCGGGCGCATGTCAAGCCTGTTGGGAAATCTGCCCGTTCAGGATGCGTAATACCAGCGCACGCCGTCCACCATTTTGCGCCTAGCCCGGCCCTCCACCTCCAATCGTCGCAAATGCGCAAGCGCTTCGCCCGTTGCCATGCCGAGCAGCTCTGGCCCAATGGAGCGCCTGAACAGCCGGCCGAAGCAGTCGACCGCGCGGCGCGGTTCGTGGATAAACTGCGCCAGCTCGTCCAGCCGCTCGCGATGTTCGCGCTCCAGCGCCTCAAGCCGGGTGTGCAGCCCGGTAAACACCGCCCCGTGCGCGGGCAGCACCATGAGACCGGCGGGCAGGGTCAGAAATTTGGCGATAGAGGCCAGCCAGTCACCCAGCGGGTCGGCCTCAGGCTCGGTGATGCTGAGCGAGATGTTGGAGCTGATCCGCGGCAGAACCTGATCACCCGATATCAAGATGCCGCGCGCCTCGTCATACAGGCAGGCATGTTCAGGGCAATGGCCAGTGCCGGTTACGATCCGCCAGTCATGCCCGCCAATGTGGAGCACATCTCCCTCGGCGATGCGGCGATAGCCAAGCGGCAGCGGCGTGATGATCCTGCCAAAGCCGCTCCACCCGCGCGTGCGTGCATGGTCAAGTTGCGCGTCATCCCAGCCGGCCGCGCGCCAAAAGGCGATCATCTCTTCGGGCACCGCGTCGCGCGCATCGGCGGCAAGCATCCGCGCGGTGAGCCATTCGCCGCGCGTCATCACCAAGGGGCAATCGTGAAATTCGCAGTGCCAGCCGGCCAGGCCAATATGATCGGGGTGAAAATGCGTGCCGATAACGCGGGTGATGCGCACGCCCGCCAGCGGCCCGTTCATCAGCATTTTCCACGCCGCGCGCGCGTCTGGCAGGTTCATGCCGGTGTCGACAAGCGCCACGCCGCCCTCATCGTCGATCAGCCAGCAGTTGATGTGTTTGAGCGGACCCGGCACCGGAATGCGCACCCAGCGCAGGCCTTCGGCAATTTCCAGCCCAGTGTCGAGCGGCGGGCCATCTTGACCAAAGGGATAGGTAAGCCCCTTGTGGCTTGTCGGCACAAAAGGCGTATCCGGCACGAGCGAGGCATCGGGCGAGGAATCGGGCGAGGTGGATGCCTTTGGCAAGGTGGGCGGTTCCGCTGAGGCAACATCAGGCGTGGCCGCTTTGATATCTCGTGCGCCGGTCATGGCCGACGCGCGCGGCGGACACGCTGCCACATCTGCCAGGGCGCGGTCGTCATCAGGCCTTTTTGAACGGATCGACAAAGCCGCCAGGCATCAGCGTTTCCCCGCCATTAGCCGCAAATTCGGCGTCACGCACGGCCTGGTCGCGCTCGGCGCGCAGCTCGGTGATGAGGGCGGCGCGATCCCCCTCCAGCCGGCTGTCGACAGGTGCAGAAAGGCCGGCTGCCTTGGCCGCCTTGGCGACAATCGCGTCAAGCTCGCGCTGCGAACACAGGCCCAAAGTCACCGGATCTTTGGCGACGATGTTGGCGATGTTCCAATGGCTGCGATCGCGAATGGCGGCAATGGTGGTGCGCGTGGTGCCAATCAGGTTGCTGATGGCGCCGTCGGAAATTTCCGGGTGGTTGCGGATGATCCATGCAATGCCATCTGGCTTGTCCTGCCGCTTGGAAACCGGGGTGTAGCGCGGGCCCTTGGTGCGGCGAACCTGGTCGGGCCCTTTTAGCATCTGCAAGCGGTAATCAGGGTCTTTTTGGCCCTTGTCGATTTCGTCCTGCGTCAGCTCGTGCGCGCGCACGGGGTCGCGCCCGGTGAGCTTGGTCGCGGCTGTATCATCGGCAATGGCTTGCACTTCAAGGATGTGCAGGCCGCAAAATTCGGCAATCTGCTCAAAGCTGAGCGCGGTATTATCAACCAGCCAGGAGGCGGTCGCGTGCGGCATGAGCGGCTGAGCCACGGGAAACTCCTTAGAAACAATAAGGGCCGCCCCTTCACGGAGCGGCCTGACACCAGCCTTATCTACTGCGGATGCGGATAAAGGGCAAGGCGTGCGGTGTGCCGCCTGGTTGCGCGCGATATCGGGGCATAAACGCAGCCCCTTGCTCAGGCGGCGCGGCGGCGGCCATCAAGCCCGACGGGCGCCAGCGCATCGAGAAACTGCTGCGCGCTGGCCGCCCAGGTAAACCCCTGGCCAAAGGCAGCGCAGGCGCCGCGATCAAGCGCGAGCGCGCCCGCAATGGCGGTATCGAGGTCATCGTCCATCACGCCGACGCCGGGCTTCAGCACATCGACCGGCCCGGTAACCGGGTAGGCGGCCACCGGCACGCCAGAGGCCAGCGCCTCGATCATCACCAGCCCGAACGTATCTGTCTTGCTGGGAAACACAAACACATCTGCAGCCGCATAGGCCGCGGCAAGGTCTGCGCCAAATTTCGGGCCGAGGAAATGGGCGTGCGGATATTTTGCCTCAAGCGTTGCGCGCGCGGGGCCATCACCCACCACCACCTTGGTGCCGGGGTGCCGGGCGCCCAAAAAAGCCTCGATATTTTTCTCAATCGCCACCCGGCCGACATAAAGCTGAATGGGGCCGCCAAGCGCCCGAATGGCAGGGTCTGGCACTACATCGGCACCGAACACCGACAAATCAACCCCGCGGCCCCAGTGGCGGATCTTGCTCAGCCCGTGCGCGCGTAAAGTATCTGCAATCGAAGGTGTGGAGGCAAGCACTGCTTGGGCCGGCCAGTGGAACCAGGTGATATAACGCCAGATCCAGCCGGGATGAATGCCGATGCGCGCCGAAACATAATCTGGAAACTGGGTGTGATAGGCGGTGGTGAAAGGGAAATTGCGCGCCAGGCACCAGCCGCGCGCGGCAAGGCACACCGGCCCCTCGGTCGCCAGATGAATGGCATGCGGCTTGAAATCGTTCAACATCTTGCCCACGGCCGATCGCCGGGCAAAGGCCAGGCGAATTTCAGGATAAGTGGGGCAGGGCAGCGAGTAAAAACCTTCAGGCGAGACAATGAGAACCTCGTGCCCCTGCCGCTCCAGCTCTGCTCGCACAGACAGCAAAGTTCGCACAACGCCGTTCACCTGCGGCTGCCATGCATCGGTAACGATGGCGATACGCACGGCGTTCAGGCCGCCATGGCCGATATGCTGGTTAAGTTGCGAACTGCAATTTCGTCTGCCCAATGAAGCACTTCCATCCGTCCGTCGTCATGCTCGACAAGCGCGGTGCACCCTTCCACCCAATCGCCGTCGTTCCAATATTCAATGCCGTTTATCATGCGATGTTCGGCTGTGTGAATATGCCCGCATACAACACCATCCACGCCGCGAGCGCCAGCGGCTTCGGCGACAATTTCTTCATAACGCGAAATAAACTCAACCGCGTTCTTCACCTTGGCCTTGGCGTGTTTCGACAATGACCAATAGGGCATGTTGAACCGGCGGCGAAACAGGTTGAGCCAGCGGTTGAGCGCCATCAGCGCGGTATAGGCAATGTCGCCGACATGGGCGAGCCAGCGGTGCGCCAGCGTGATCGCGTCAAACTCGTCACCGTGGAGCACGAGCAGGCGGCGGCCATCGGCGGTATCGTGAATGGCCTTGCGGCGGATTTGCACGCCGCCAAAGTCCAGCCCTGAAAATTGGCGAAAAACCTCGTCATGGTTGCCGGGAATGTAAATAACCCGTGTGCCGCGCTTGGCCCTTTTCAGCAGCCGCCGGACAATGTCGTTGTGCCCGGCTGGCCAGTAAAACTTGCGCTTTAACTGCCAGCCATCGATGATGTCGCCCACCAAATACAGCATGTCGCTGTCCACATGATCGAGAAAGTCGATAAGCATCTCGGTGTTGCACCCGCGCGTACCAAGATGAATGTCGGAAATCCAGATTGTGCGGAATTTGCGCCGTTGCGACACGCGGCACTCTGGCGTCGCAGGGGTGGAATGAACAAAATCCGCAAATTCGGCGACGTTTGCGTTAATCGCATGTTGGGCGACATCCATGGCCTGTCCTTGCGCTCACCATAAGTTGCTGAGGCTATGCAGGGATATTGTTACAATACAAATCGCGCGTGACGCGAAGTCGTAACAATTTGGGTGCGGTCCGCGCTATGTACTTTGGGCGTGCAGCAGAGGCAAGCTTTTGTTCTGGCTCAAATATTTTCGCCAGCCGCGCGTGCTCGCGCCTGCCGGCTGGCCTCGGCCTTTGGCACCAGCCGATAGGCAAGAAGCGCGGCTGCCAGCGTGACGGGCACAGTGGCAAGCAGCGAGACGACACCAACCGACAGGCTGCCCGACAACGACGAAATCCGCCCTGCCAGATATGGCCCCAGCGCCAGCCCAAGCAATGTCGTGCCGATGAGGAAGGTGCCCGTTGCCGTGCCGCGCATCCGGGGCAGCACCAGGTCTTGCGTGGTGGCCGCGGCCGCGCCAAGCGCGCTGCTCGCGCAGACCGAGGCGGGGAACAACATGGCATAAAACAGCCAAAGGTTGGTGGTGGTAAATGCGGTGGCAATGGCAAGCGGGGGCACGGCTGCGCCAAAAATGATGACAAGAACCCGACCAGCCGGATTGTTCCGGCGCAACCTGTCCGCCACAACGCCGCCAAGGGTAACGCCCAAAAACCCTGCCGCTGCCCCCATGCCGCCGATGATGAACCCAGCGCTTGCCGGAGAGGCGCCGAGCACGCGGATGGCATAGGGCGCAGCCCAAAAGCTGACGGTATAGGCAAGAAACGCGTTCAGCCCATAGGCTATAACCACCGATAAAAATGCCGGATTGGCCACAATTAGCGCAAAAGTGGGCGGGTCGCGCCGCTTGAGCGCGCTCGCCCAGGAGAAAACCGCATAAACGCCAATGCCAACCGCAACCCATTGCGGCCATGGCTCCCCGCTGTGCACCAAGGCGGCGACAATGGCGATGACCAGGCCTGCACCAGCAATGTTGTAAACAAATGCGCGCAGGCCGCCTTGTGCGGCGCCAATAAGGGTAAAGGGCGGCAGAATCGTCACCAAATCGGCAAAAAAAGCATGAAATGGGGCAGGGTGCGGCGCGGGCGGGGGCAACCCTTCCGATTGGCCGCGAACCGGCTCGCGCAGCGATGCGACGAGAAAAGCCAGCGCCAGCCCAGGGATGCCGACGATCATAAAAGCCGCCTGCCACCCGGCAAGCCCAAGCGGCCCCCCATCCGGATACGCATCATTCCACGATTTTACGATCAGCCCGCCAATGCCCAGCGATATACCGCCACCAACAT
The DNA here is from genome assembly GCA_041659705.1 of Sphingomonas sp. Lineage (GTDB taxonomy): Bacteria > Pseudomonadota > Alphaproteobacteria > Sphingomonadales > Sphingomonadaceae > Sphingomonas. Next base: position 215,833 of record JBAZXU010000007.1, on the reverse strand, counting down.
ATAGCCCGGCGGAATAAATGGCGAGCGCGGTTGCGCGCAGGCGGCGGGGAAAGAGATCGGATATCAGCGAATAGGCAGATGGGCTTGCCGTTGCCTCTCCCACGCCAACGCCGATGCGCGCGCCGGCCAGCATTGTGCCACTGCGGGCAAAGCCGGAGAGCACGGTCATCGCCGACCACAAGGTCAACCCCGCAGTCATCAGCCGCACTCTGTGCCAATTATCTGCCAGCCGCCCCAGCGGAATGCCGAAAAGCGCATAGAACACGCCAAAGGCCGTGCCGTAGAGAAAGCCCAGATCCTCATCACGCAAATGCAGATCGCGCTTAATGTCTTCCGCCAGAATCGAGATAACCTGCCGGTCGATGAAGTTTAGCACATAGATGGAAAATAATATGGCCAGCACATACCAAGCATAGGCCGGAGCATGGGCAGGCGCGGTTCTGGCGACAGAATCATCGGGAGAATGGCCTGCCAATTCCGGTGCTTTGTCCGCTGTTTGCGCCATGTCCACTCCCCAAAACCTTGTTCTTGCCAACCGGGCTAGCAGAGCAATGGCGGTTATAGAAACCCAAAAATCACACCCTACCCAAATGGCCAGCTGCCAACCGCCTCATAATGCGCACCGCCATGGCCCAAATGGCTTTCAAACAGCGTCATGCGCGTAAAAGCGTAGGCAGGGCTGCGCAGCCCGGCATGATGGGCCAGATAAGCAGCAATCATCGGCCCGGCTGCCTGCAAGCGTGCCAGCCTCGCCAGCGCGATGTGCGGCACATAAGCGCGAGATTTTGCTGAAAGGCCAGGCACGGTAAGCGCATGGTCCACCTTGCGGTGAAGGGCGCTGAGCTGATCTGCCGGGGCAATGCCCGCCCACAAAGCGCAGGTGCGGCCCTGTTTTTCAAACGCGCCAACACCGCATGCCAACACCGCATATCGCAACCGATGCGGGCGCCGCGGGCAGGCAGGCAAGCATCGCGGCAATGTCCTCTGCCATGCGGGTATCGACCTCGCCAATATAACGCAGCGTAAGGTGAAGCTGATCGTCCGTTTGTCAGCGCGCGCCGGGTACGCCACCCATTGCCGCGAGCAACAGGGTACGAATGGCAGGCGGCGGGCGCAGGGCAGCGAACAATCGACGCATGACAGGCGATTGAGTGCCGCAGCCTTTGCCATTTCGCAACCGGTTTTACTTGATATTATACGAACGCATGCCAATATTGCGGCTATCCGGCATAAGGCCGGGCAAAGGAGTTTTGTTGAAATGGCTAACTGGTCTGATCCCCGGTCGAACGCCACCGCTTTCGCATCGGGTAGCGATGTCCGCGGCGCCGCGTATGATGCGGGGCTGCGGTCCTATATGCTGTCGGTCTATAACTACATGGCGTCCGGCATTTTGCTGACGGGCATTGTCGCGCTTGCTTTTGCCACAAGCGGGGCGGCGGCGCAGGCGTTTACTGGTGGCGGGCCGCTTTCGTGGATCATCAAGCTGGCGCCTCTTGGCTTTGTGTTTGCGATGAGCTTTGGCCAGGGCCGCATGTCGATGCCGACGCTACAGGCGATGTTCTGGGGTTTTGCGGTGTCGATGGGCTTGTCGCTGTCGACGATTTTCCTCGTGTATAGCGATGTGGCGATTGCTCAGGCGTTTTTTGCAACGGCCGCCGGTTTTGCGGGCCTTAGCCTGTATGGCTATACCACCAAGCGGGATTTGTCGGTCTTTGGCACCTTTCTGGTTATGGGTCTTGTCGGCTTGATCGTTGCGAGCTTGCTGAACTTTTTCCTGCAATCTGGCCCGTTGGCCTTTGTTATCAGCTTGGTTGGCTTGCTGATTTTTGCCGGTCTCACCGCCTATGACACACAGCGGACCAAGAGCATGTATGCGCAGGTAGCCGGTACAGAAGATGAGGGCCGCGTGGTCATCATGGCAGCGCTCAACCTGTATCTCGATTTTATCAACATGTTCTTGTTCATCCTGCGCCTGTTTGGCAGCAGCCGGAACTAGGTTTGATTATTGGGCGCAATGCCCAGGCCCGGCGGGGAAACCTGCCGGGCTTTTTTTTGGGTAACCCTGTGGCGGGGCAGGGAATGAATATATCAGCGCATGGATATATATTGCATTGCAGCAATGGCTATGCTGCACTTGGCCATAGCAATTTGATTCGGCGATAAAGGCGCTGTTAACCTTAAACGCGCATGATTGGCTGTCGATAATGATGCGGGTCGGGTGACGATATGGGCGCGGGACAAAAACCAAGCACGGGCGTTTTGGCTCTGGCCGAGATGAAGGAATTTGCCGGCTTTCCGGCCGCTACCCAGCGTTACATCCGCCGCTCGCTCGATATCGGGCTTGACCGGGAAGATGCGCTTGAGCGCTGGTCGCGCGATGTGGTTGAGGCCGCCAGCATTCGCGCTCAATCCCGTTTTTATGATCGCCTGCCAGATGTGCGGGCAATGGTTCCTGCAGATAGTGGGCTTGACCTGGTTGATCAATTTTTGGGTACGCTCATCACGCTGACAGCGTTTGATTTGGGGCAGGGGCGGCTCACCAACTTCTCCTCCTATCGCTTTTTGTATGAAAGGCTGATCGGTGCCGAGGTTCGGCCATGGCTGCCGGCTGCGTTTTGCGGGGCCGCCGCGCTGCCCCATTTGCAACCGGATTTGCGACGCGGGCTTCTCCAGTCGATTAGCGAGGCAGCGGCAACGGCGTCTGGCTGGTCGAATCGCCAGCCTTCCTTCTTCCCCTATTGGGTGGAAAAGGTCGATACCGCCGCCATGCCGCACTGAGTGATTGCCAGCGGCAGCTTCAGCCGCGCCGGGTGCGGATCATCGGTTCAGCGGTAATCGGATAGCCAAGCCCTTCGGGAATGCACAGATGCGGCTCTCCGCTGCGTTCTTCTATCCACGGTGTAATCTTGCAGATGGGGTGCCGGGCTGCATGGGCTGCTGCATCGGCATAGCTGGAAAATTGCGCAAGTCGTTCCAGATTGCGTTTGGTGGGAAAGATGATGGCGGCCCGACCCGCTGCTGCATCGTCCAATGTCTTGTGCGCGCTCTGCCAGAATACACGAGTATTTTCAGTCGCGTCGACAATCGGCTCTGGCGCAAAGGCCGGGGCCTGCGCCACAAAAAACAGCGTGTCGAATATTCGCATGTTCGGATGGTTGGGGCACCAATGGGCAAAAAGCGTGAGTGAGCCGGTGTCGAGCGCAAGGTGATGATGGGCGAGCAGCGTTGCAAAATCCTCGCCCGCGTGCAGCCCTGCGCGGATGGCGGCAAGTTGGGCTTTGTGTGGCATTGGCGACAGGCCAACCGGCAGCCCCGCTTCTTCCAGCGTTTCGCGAATGGCGGCAATGGCCGCAGCGGCAATAGCCGCATTGCCCGGCGCCTGCGGGTGAAGCGCCATAGCGTGCCGATAGTCGCCCGCGTCGATCCGCCCGCCGGGAAAAACCAGCGCACCACCGGCAAAGCGCATGGCCAAAGCGCGCTCAACCATCAACAGTTCGGGCGGGCCCACCTCGCAATCGCGCAGCAGCACCAGCGTGGCGGCAGGAATTGGCCCGTTGTCAGCGCTTGGTGTCATGCAGATCAGCCTAGGGCGCGGCGCGTGCCTTGGAAAGGGGAGCGCTTGGCTTAACGGAGCGATGCTGCTGCCTCCACACAGCCAGCGCGCAAGTTATGCGGCGATGGCCAGCCGGTCGCGCCCGCCTGCTTTTGCCTTGTACAGCGCGTCGTCGGCCGCCCGCATAATCTGCGCGCGCGACATACGGGGGCGAATTTGCGCAACGCCCGCGCTCACCGTTACCCGCACTGCGGCACCATTGGCCGTGGGAGTAACCAGATCGGCAATGGCAAGGCGCAACCGCTCGCAAACTGCAGCGGCCTGCGCCAGGTCTGCTCCGGCGAAGATGATGCCAAATTCCTCGCCGCCCAGCCGCGCAATATGGTCGGTTGACCGAATGACCCGGTCTGCCGCCTCTGCAAAAGCTGCGAGCACCTGATCACCAACGCCATGGCCATGTTCGTCGTTTACACGTTTGAAGAAATCGATATCGAATATGGCAATGCACCCGCCACGCTCGCCGTCGACATGGCCGGAAATGCGCAAATCGAGCAACGTGTCGAAGGCGCGCCGGTTTGACAGACCCGTGAGCGGGTCGGTGGTTGCGGCGTGCGCCAGTTGCAGCTCCAGCGATTTGCGTTCAGAAATATCGCGAATGGTGCTTACCCAGCCTGTAGGAACGCCATTGTCACCAAAGATGCCGCGGGTGCTTGCTTCAAACCAGCGCGCTTCACCATTGGTTTTTGTTGCGCGATATTCCACTACCGAAATGCCCGATGCGCTGCGCACCACGCCGCGATAGGCCTCGGCGACAATATTCGCCGCCGGGCCAACGGCCAGATGATGGGGCCGCTTGCCAACGAGTGTTGCAGGCGACACCGACATGATTTCCTGCACAGAAGGCGACGCATAGGTGATCTTGCCATCCATATCGAGCGAGAGGACCATGTCGGTCGAATTGTCGGCAATGAGTTTATACTGCGCCTCGCTTTGCAACAGGCGGCGGAAAATCCGCTTGCGCTGTTGTAACTCAGCCGCAACCGGCAGCACGGTGACAACAGTCGCTGCAAGATAAAGCTGAAAAAACAGTGCTTTGATTAGCGGAGAGGGTGAGCCAAAGGCCACAGGGCCATAACCCATAGCAGTAAGCGTTCCACCAATTATCGCTACAACAAGCAACCCGGCTGCTGCGCCCATTCTTTCGAGCCGGAAAGTGGCGACCATGAGCGGCAGTGCCAGAATAAACAAAAATCCCTGACGAGCCACGCCAAATAGCACCGCGCAGATGATGATCATAAGTGCAAGCATGCCAAAGGCCTCGGCCTTGGTCGCGCGCTTGGCGCTGCGCCACCATATGTTCAACTCGCCGCTCAGTATCAGCATTGCAAGCGGCGTAAGCGAGGCGGTGCCCAGGGAATGGACGATAAACCATTCCCCAAGCGATGGCAGATAGTCCATGCCTTGCTTGGTGGCGACAATGGCTGCCGCTGGCACAGACACAATGGCAATCGCGCCCATCGACGCCAGGGCAAAATTCAGCAAGCCTTCCAGCGAGTCTAGAAAATTGGCGTTTGAGCAGCGCTTGTGGAGAAAATGAGCCGCCAGTACCGCCTCACCAATATTGGCGGCGGCCAGCGGCAGTGCGCGCACCGGGCCCAGGCCAAAAAGACCGCTGGCAAGCGTCATTGCAACGCCGCAGGCAAGGATTGTGGGCCACCATTTGTGCCGCTCCGTCAGGCAAAGTTCTGCCACCAAAATGGCCGTGGCGAGCCATACAATGGCCAGGCCGCCGCCAAATCGCGATAAGAGCAACGTCGCGGATGCCGTGGCAAAATAGGCCATGCCGACTAGCGCTGCGCGTCTGTAAACCGTGGAAACTGTGAAGCTGACCATGCCATCCTACCTGAGGAAAGAGCAGGTTAGTCGCCGTTGGTTAATCTATCCTTTTAATAAAACCAAAAACTGTTGATAATCGGGCAGAAATTTACCAAAATTCTGATTGTCGAGCAGAGATGTGGCCGCCGTACGGCAAATGCGCCAGATTATGTTTCTGGTGGAGCCGAGGGGAATCGAACCCCTGACCTCTGCAGTGCGATTGCAGCGCTCTCCCATCTGAGCTACGGCCCCGCGCCCCTCGCTGTCGCGAGAAGCTGGTTTCGCCTTGCCATTAACTGCTGTTTTGCGTGGATGCAACCGCTGTGCCTGTGTCAAGACCTGCACAAAAACATGACGCTTAGGGCAAGGAGCGTGGTTGCATTTTCCAATCGTTCGGGCATACCGTGGGTTCGAAAAAATAATTAATGGAGATGAGTTATGCCGCGCGCCTGGACATTGGCCTCCCGCCCGACTGGCACCCCGACACTGGAAAATTTTTCGATAATAAATACGGAATCTCAGCCTCTTGGTACAAATATGGTGCGGGTGGCCAACCGCTGGCTGTCGGTTGATCCCTATATGCGCGGACGGATGAACGACGTGAAAAGCTATACCCCTCCCTTCGTACTCGGTGCTCCGATGCAGGGTGGCGCGGTTGGCGAGGTGGTGGAAAGCACGACAGATAACATCGCTGTCGGCGACATGGTGCTCCATATGGAAGGGTGGCGAGATGAGGCGGTGTTGCCCGGCGCACAGGTGCAAAAACTGCCAGAATTGGGTGTCGATGTGCAGGCGTTTCTTGGCCAGTTCGGTATGCCAGGGATGACGGCTTATTTCGGCCTGCTCGATGTTGCCTGCGCAAAAACGGGCGACACGGTGTTTGTTTCTGCGGCGGCAGGCGCTGTTGGCTCCACGGTTGTGCAAATCGCCAAGGCCAAGGGGATGACGGTAATCGGGTCGGCGGGTGGGGCCGATAAATGCGCCTGGGTCAAATCGCTGGGCGCCGATGCGGTGATCGATTATAAAAACGGCACCCCCGTCATCAAGCAGCTAGTGGCGGCGGCACCCAAAGGCATTGACGTGTATTTTGACAATGTCGGCGGTGAACATCTCGATACGGCGATTGCGCTGGCCAATGAGCGCGCCCGTTTTGCGATTTGTGGCATGATCGAGATGTATAACACCGGCGCGCCAACCGAACTGCGCTATGCCGCCCGCATCATTGGTGCGCGCATCCATATTCAGGGCTTTATCGTCAGCGATTTTTTGGCGCGCGCGGGTGAGTTTTACGCCGATATGGCTGGAATGTTACAAGCCGGGCAGCTGGTGAGGGAGGAAACGGTGTATCAAGGGATCGAGGCAATGCCGGACGCGTTTCTCGGCCTGTTTTCGGGCGAGAACAAGGGTAAGATGCTGGTAAAGCTGTGATCAGGCGCTGATTTGGGCGGTTACCCAGGGCGCGCGTGCTGTCCAGCCCATGGTTTTGTACAGCGCGCGCCCGGCGGCAGTGGCATTGAGCAGCCCGCGGTTTATGCCGCGGCGGCCTGCCTCGATGCCCAGCGCCGTCATCACCGCCCGGCCCAACCCGTGGCGGCGTAATTGCTCGGCGACATAAATGTTATCATGGAGTGCCCAGCCATCGACCAGTGTCATGCGCCCGCGTGCTGCCTCGCTCCCATCGAGCCCCATGATGCGCACCGAATAAATGGCCGCCTGCCAGTGCGCCGCCAGCGTGAACCCATGCGCAAGCGGGCAAGGGGCATGGGGCAGGGACTGTACTGTCATCGTCGTGCCGGTTTGTTCAACATGCCAGTGCGGCGGCAAGTGCTGGGCGACTAATTCGGGCGCCATAGCGGCTTTTAGCAATATTCCCGGCTTTGTGATGCTTGCCGCAATGGCGCGAATGCCGGCTGGCGGGCGCGCGAAAATATAGCGGCGGGCTTCGTGCGGCTGGCCGGTTTCAATCCGCAGCGCTGCGCCGTCGGGTTTGGGCGGCACGACGCCGCGCGTTGTTGCCCAGCCGCGCGCAAATGTTTCGACAAGCGCTGGTGGAACAAGAAAATCATGCATCATCATGCCGGAAAGATTAAATCGCGCCTGAGAATGTGTCGCATTGGCCGGGGTCGCCGCTGTCCAGGCCCTTTTTCAACCATTTCATTCGCTCAGCCGAGCTGCCATGGGTAAAGCTGTCGGGCACTACCCGACCTTGCGCCTCGCGTTGCAGCGTGTCGTCGCCAATCGCCCGTGCCGCCGTCAACCCTTCCTCGACATCGCCCGGCTCCAGCCGGTCGTGGTTGGCAGCTCCCCAGACACCGGCATAGCAATCCGCCTGAAGCTCCAGCCGAACCGACAGCGCATTGCCCTGCGCGCGACTTGAGCGTGCCTGTTGCTGCTGCACCTGTGCCGATGTGCCGAGCAGATTTTGAATGTGGTGGCCAAATTCATGAGCTATTACATAATCTTGCGCAAAATCTCCCCGTGCGCCAAAGCGCTGTGCCAGCTCGTGGAAAAAGCTGGTGTCGAGATAGATGCCGCTGTCCGCTTGGCAATAAAATGGCCCGGCTGCGCTTTGCGCCGCGCCGCAGCCGGACTGACCCTCGCCGCCAAAAAACTGGAGAGAGGGGGATTGATAGCGTTGCCCGGCTCGCTGAAATATCTGCGCCCAGGTCCTGTCAGCAGAGCTAAAGGCGTTGCAGGCGGCCCGGCTTGCGCTGTCCACAGTGCAGCTTGCGGTTGCGTTCGTGCCGGCGCTTTGCTGGCTCATGCCCGCAGGCAGCGCACCATCGCCCCCGCCTGAAAGGAGCGGCAGGCCGCCGCCCATGAAGAACATCAACGCTAGCACCACAGCCACGCCTCCGCAGCCAAAGCGGCTAAACACCATGGGCAGCAGGCCTAGCAACATGCCGCCCCCGCCAAAGCCCGCCGGGCCACGCTCCTGGCCGCGCTGGTCACCCACCTGGATGTTGGGGTCAAAATCGTCGAGCCGCATGGCAATTGCCTTTTTTTGGTTGCCCTGGTGCCTGCATGCGCAACCATGGTGGCGCTGGCAAGACGGCTTGTCGCGCAGGCGGGCAAGCATGGAGCAAGAGATTGATTTTGCTCCATTATCAAAACACGGGTTGAACCAGGCGTGCTAAACGCTCATTGCCAGCCTTATGGCCGTTTCGCACCCTTTCGCTGAGTCGCGCGCCAGCCGCCACGGCAAGATGATGCCACTGCCCAAAGGGGTGGCGCTGGTGCTGCAGGGTGGAGGCGCGCTTGGCAGTTATCAGGCCGGCGTGATCGAAGGGTTGATGACGCAGGAAATTGAGGTCAACTGGGTGGCCGGCATCTCAATCGGCGCTGTTAATGCTGCCATTGTTGCAGGTAACGAGCCGGCTCGGCGGGTGGAAAGGCTTCGCGGATTTTGGGATAAGGTGACGAGCAGCCTGCCCAGCTTTCCGATTTTTCCTGATGATCGCGTTCGCGAATTTTTGCATGAATGGTCAGCCGGTGCAGTGTTGGCGAACGGTGTGCCGGGCTTTTTCACGCCGCGCTTTGTGCCGCCGCTCATGGCAGTGCCCGGCTCGGCGGAGGCGCTGAGCTATTATGACAGCGCACCACTGAAGGAGACGCTGGATTCGCTTATCGACTGGGATCGGGTGAACCACGGGCCAGTGCGGCTGTCGATTGGCGCGGTCGATGTGGAAAGCGGTAATTTCCGTTATTTTGACAGCGATACCGAAAGGCTTGACGCGCGGCACATCATGGCGTCTGGCGCGTTGCCGCCGGGCCTGCCGCCGGTGGAGATAGACGGGCGGCTCTATTGGGACGGAGGGCTGGTTTCCAACACCCCGCTCACCCATGTGCTAGACCATCAAACGACGGCGATGCTCGTGTTTCAGGTGGACTTGTTCCCCGCCGCAAGCGATTTGCCGCGTACCATTATGGATGTTACCGCGCGCGAAAAGGAGATCCGCTTTTCCAGCCGCACACGGCAAGTGTCCGATCAGGTGATGAAACTGCGCCGCGAGCGCGAGTTGATCCGGCGGGTCATCGGCAAACTTCCCGCCGACATGCTCGATGATCCTGATGTGAAGGCATTGATCCGCACTGCGGCCGAGCAGCCTGTAAGCCTTGTACAGCTTATCTACCGTGCCAATGCGTGGGAGGGCGGATCGCGCGATTTTGAATTTTCAGCGCGCACGATGAACGAGCATTGGTCTGCCGGCCTAGACGCCATTGTTCAGGCCATGGCCAATTCGCAGCTTGTAGCCGAAAATATCGAAACCGGGCGAACTGCCGCGTTTGACCTTTCCCCCAAACGAGCGCCGCACCGTCTCAGATAGCAGCGCGGCTCAAAACCCCGGCAGGAGAAATATCGATGTTTCTTAAAGGCAAAAGCGCAATTATCACCGGCTCGACCTCTGGCATTGGCCTTGCCTATGCCAAGGCGTTTGCGGCCGAGGGCGCGAGCGTGATGATCAACGGCTTTGGCGACGCCGGAACCATTGAAACAGAGCGCGCCGCGCTTGCCGCAACGAGCGGCGCCAAAGCGCTGTATGACGCAGCCGACATGGCAAACCCCGACGCGATCGCCGCAATGGTTGCGCGCTGCCATGCAGAGCTTGGTGGGCCAGACATTATCGTCAACAATGCGGGCATTCAGCATGTTTCGCCGATTGAGAGTTTTCCGGCGGACAAGTTCGAGGCGATCATCAAGATCAACCTTACCTCCGCCTGGTATCTGATCCGCGCAGCCGTGCCGCACATGAAGGAAAAGAAATGGGGCCGCATCCTGTCGACCGCATCCGCCCATTCGCTGGTCGCAAGCCCCGATAAATCTGCCTATGTCATGGCCAAGCACGGCATTGCCGGGTTGACCAAGACGGTTGCGCTGGAAGTGGCGACGTGCGGCATCACGGTAAACGCCATCAGCCCCGGCTATGTGTGGACCCCGCTCGTCGAGGCGCAAATCCCCGATACGATGAAGGCGCGCGGGCTGACGCGGGAGCAGGTGATGAACGATGTATTGCTGCACGCACAGCCAACCAAGGAATTTGTCACGCCAGAACAGGTAGCGGCGCTTGCTGTATTCTTGTGCCGCGACGAGGCGAAATCGATCACCGGGGCCAATATTCCGGTCGATGGCGGCTGGACGGCGGCCTGAGCGGCGCGCCCGGCTTGGCAAGCGGCGGGAAGCGTGGTTACACTGGTCGGCAAATAGCAAAAGGCCGCCCATCTGCCATGAAGCTTCGTAACTGCATGACATTATGTGTTGTCTTGGCCGGCATGGGCAGCGCTGCCTGTGCTGGCAATGGGCAACGCACAGCAGCGGGGAGCGGGGCAGAGCCTGGCCCGATGGCGGCCATCGGCAAGGTGCCGGCAGATTGGCGCAAGGTCGCCACGCTGGAGGACAGGGGCCGGTTACGCAATTGGCGAGCGACGTGGATCGACGCGCTAAAGCGCGCGCGCAATTCTGGGGCACAGGCGGCAATTGCAGCGCAAGGCGCGCTGTTTGATCCTGACAGGGCGCTTGGCGGGCCGGTGCCGCCTGCGGGGCATTATCGCTGCCATGTGTACAAGCTGGGCGCCAACGGCACCGCAATGGCCAATTATACAGCCTATGAAGCCAGCGATTGTGAAATTACCGATGAAGGCCGGGTCGCGGGCTTTAGCATGAAGGGTGGCAGCCAGCGGCCGGTTGGGGCGTTGTTTCGCCAGAGTGACACGCGCGCGGTTTTTTTGGGAACGCTGGTGATTGGCGATGAGACAAAGCAAATGCGCTACGGCCGCGATGCCGCCCGTAACATTGTTGGCTATATTGAGCGGATTGGCGAGGCGCGCTGGCGCCTAGTGGAGCCTGCGCCTGCGTTTGAGTCCCGCCTCAACATCATCGAGCTGACACCTGCGCCCGCCAAATAAATTGTGCCGCGTCCATTGAAAGGAAATACCCGCCGATCATCGGACCGGCGGGCACCCTTTCCTCCCCAGGAAATTCTGGCAGTTGGCCCCGGCTAACCGGCGCGCAGCCGGGCCGGGTCGAGCGGTGGTCAGGCCACTTCGGTTGCGAACTGCGCGGTTTCGGTCGATTCAGCGAGTGCGGTCGTGCTGCTTTCACCACCAGCCACGGCTTGCGCAACCAGATCGAAATAGCCCGTGCCCACTTCGCGCTGGTGGCGCGTTGCGGTGTAGCCGTTCACCTCGGCGGCGAATTCGGCCTGTTGCAATTCGGAATAGGCGGCCATGCCCCGGTCCTTATAGCCGCGCGCCAGCTCGAACATGCCGTAATTGAGCTGGTGAAAACCAGCCAGCGTTACAAACTGGAACTTATAGCCCATCGCCCCAATTTCACGCTGGAAATTGGCGATGGTCGCCTTGTCGAGCTTGGCCTCCCAGTTGAAGCTGGGCGAGCAGTTATAGGCCAGCATCTTGTTGGGATATTCCTTCTTGATGGCCTCTGCAAAGCGGCGCGCATCGTCGAGGTTGGGGTAGCTGGTTTCCCACCAGAGCAGATCGGCATGTTCAGCAAAGGCAAGGCCGCGCTTGATGCAATGGTCAACGCCGGTGCCTTCCTTCAGGCGAAAAAAGCCCTCCGCCGTGCGCTCGCCAGTGAGGAATTCATGGTCACGCTCGTCAATGTCGCTGGTGATGAGCTTGGCGCTTTCAGCGTCGGTGCGTGCGCAAATGATGGTTGGCACGCCGCACACGTCCGCTGCAAGCCGCGCGCTGTCGAGGTTGCGGATATGCGCCTGGGTGGGGATGAGCACCTTGCCGCCCAAGTGGCCGCACTTTTTTTCGCTGGCGAGCTGGTCTTCGTAGTGCACGCCAGCCGCGCCCGCTGCGATATAGGCTTTCATAATCTCAAAGCAGTTGAGCGGGCCGCCAAAGCCGGCTTCGGCGTCGGCCACTATCGGCGCGAACCAGTCGCGCGTGGCACCGCCTTCGCTATGCTCGATCTGGTCGGCGCGTTGCAGCGTGTTGTTGATCTTGCGCGCAAGCTCAGGCCCGGCATTGGCTGGGTAGAGCGACTGGTCAGGGTACATGGCGCCAGCGGTGTTATTGTCTGCCGCGACCTGCCAGCCCGACAGGTAAATTGCCTGAAGCCCAGCGCGCACCATCTGCATCGCCTGATTGCCCGACAGCGCGCCAAGTGCGTTGATATAATCTTCGCTGTGCAGCAGTTCCCACAGCTTGTCGGCGCCTTTGCGTGCAAGCGTGTGCTCAATGGCGACAGAACCGCGCAGCTGGGCGACATCGGCCGGGCTGTAGGGGCGGGTGATACCGTCAAACCGGCCGGCAGGCGCTGGGACAAGATCGTCAAATGTCATTGTCTGTTCCTTTACAAAAACGACTCAATGAAAAAGAGGCGCGTTGGCAGCCGATATGTTGAAATTACACGGCACGCGCGAGATTATTATGCAGCGCGGCACGTTATTTTGTCGGCTTTCGCGGCAATTAATCTGTACAATTGTAAATTATTGACAAGCAGCCTATGCTCGCGCCATTATCGCCGGGTGGCCCGGCTGGGCCTGAACCAGAAGGGAGCCGGGCATGGCAGATCGAAAATTGTTGGCCGGGCACGCGGTGCGAAGGCTGCGGCGCCAAAACGGGCTTACTCAGGCGGCGATGGCCGAGGCGCTGGCCATCTCGCCAAGCTATCTCAACCTTATCGAACGCAACCAGCGCCCCTTGTCGGTAACGCTGCTTGTCCGGCTGGCCGAGCAGTTTGACTTTGACCCGCGTGCGCTGGCCGCAGCAGAGCCGGGCGGGGGAGAGGCGGCGATCCGGCGGCGGCTGGCCGACCCGTTGTTTGCCGATTTGGCCGTGGACCGGGAGGAGGTGGCTGCGTGGCTGGAAAGCGCGCCGGGTGGCGCAGAAGCTTTTGCCCGTAGTTATGACCGGTTTGGCAGCGGCGTAGCGGCGGACCCGGCGGCGTTGCCCGATCCGGTTGCTGCGGTGCGGCGCGAGATTGAGCGGTGGCGCAATCACTTCGCCGATCTTGATGCTGAGGCCGAAAAGCTGGCCGATGAGTTGCGTTTGGGCGCGGCAGATCTTTATGGCGCAATCGCCGAGCGGCTGCGGGTGAAGCATCAGCTCACCATTCGCGTGCTGCCGGTGGACGTGATGCCCGGCGTGCTGCGGCGGCTTGATCTGCACGCGCGGCAGCTGCAACTGTCAGAATTGCTCGATCCGGCGAGTCGCACTTTTGCTGCGGCCCTTGAGCTTGGGCAAATCGAGGCGCGTGGAGAGATTGACGCGCTGGCGCGTGGGGCGGGCTTTGGTGAACGCGCTGCCGAGCGGTTCTTCCGGCGCCATTTGGCCAGCTATTTCGCCGCTGCGCTGATGATGCCTTATGCCCGGTTTTTGCGCGCGTGCGAGGGCACTGGCTATGACATTGCGCTGCTTCAGCGCCGCTTTGGCGCGGGGTTTGAGCAGGTGGCGCACCGGTTGACCACCCTGCAGCGTGTCGGCGCGCGGGGGTTGCCATTTTTCATGCTGCGGATCGACCGGGCAGGGCAGGCGTCAAAGCGCTATGCCGGCGCCAGTGCTGCGCCGCTGGTGGAGGTTGATGGCCGCTGCCCTTTGTGGCGCCTCCACCATGCTTTTGACCGGCCAGGCGAGCTGGCGCGGCAGCTTGTCGTGCTTGAAGATGGCAGCCGCTGGTTCACCCTGTCGCGCACCGTACGCCCGCAGGCGCAATGGGCAGGTGATGTTGGCGCAGAGTTTGTGGTTGGGCTGGGTTTGGATGCAGCACTTGCCGCGCCGCTCGCTGCTGCGCGCGGCATTGATTTGGCGGGGGGCGAAGTAACACCCATTGGCCTGGGATGCCGGGCCTGTACGCGTAGTGACTGCCCGCAGCGCAGCGCGCCACCTGCTGCCCGCGCCCTGCTGTTCAACGAGCGCGAGCGCGGCGTTTCCCCCTTTGTGTTCGTTGGGGACTGAAAGAAAAGCCGGAGCCATGCCACGCGGCGCGGCCCCGGCCTGGGTTCTTGTGGGTATGCTCAGGCAAAGCGAACGCTGGTGCGGCGGCGAGCGCTGCGCATGCCAGCGCCTACCATGCCAAAGCCAACGATCAGCATCGCCCAGGTAGCGGGCTCTGGAACGCCGACGCTGACGAGAAAGCTGCCGCCATTATCGCCAAACTGTCCATCGCCCACGCCAAAGTTAAGCGCGGTTGGCACGGCCGAGCCGGTGTTGAGGAAAAAATCATAAACATGGCTTGCCTGATAGGCGGGTAGCCCGCCGACAACAAAGTTCACCGCATTTTGCGACGGGTTGAACGCGACAAGCGGCGAAGTGCCGAAAGTGAGCTGATAATAGCTCGCGTCATGCACTGGGCCGGACAGCAAGTAAAAAGCGTCGTTAAGGGCCGAGCCGAGCGAAAACCCTGTACCGCTCACGCGGACGTGCACAATGCCAGAATAGAGGCCGGTCGTTGTGCCGCCATTTGGCTGGGTAAAGGCAACGTTGATGGTTTCTGCGGCGTGTGCCGGGCCAATGGATGCTACAGCCAAAGCTCCTGCAAGCCCTAGTTTCAAAAATTTCATTACATTTTCCCTCATTTTGACAAATGATGTTAGCACAAAATTAAGTCTAAGGCAAAATTGTATCGAGGCGCATTTTGTAATTTCTATTATGATGTTTGCAAGGCTCTGTTCAATATGAACTTTACCCGCGCTTAGTGGTGCCTAGCCTTGGTATCCTAATAATTGTGGCCCGGCTTGAGTCGGGCGCTGTGGCGCCGACGGGCCGCGGCAACCCCTGTTTAATAGTGTGAAAATATGGCTGGCAACCAATCAGCCCACGCAGCGCCGCGGCAAAGCAATGCACCACGGGGTTTTGTGGAAAAATAGCGCCGCCTTGAGCAAGCGGCCGGTGTGCTTTTATGGTGCAGTAGCGCCGGGGTCGTCGCTATTATTGGCGCCAAGCGCGTTTAGCGAAACGCTGTCTTCTTCCAGCATTGCGGCTGAGGCGTTCAACTGCCGGGCCTCGCTTGCGGAAGCGCCGCTGCCATCCGCGGCGCCATCTGCGCATGCCGAAAGCAGCGCCGCTCCCAATATCAGTCGGGCCTTTATGGCTAAGTGCGCGGTAGTGCGCATGGTCATTCCTCGATTTCGCCGGCGCTGATCGTTGCATTGCCGCTGACGTTCATCGAGGCTTCAGCAGCGTTAAATGCCTGTTCGCTGGCGGCGTCCACATCGTTCACCGCTTCATCCATAGTGGCGTTTGCGTCGGCTGGAGCAAGTTCGCCTGCTTGTGCGGCTTCATTTTTTGCAGCCGAGCCACAAGCGGCCAATGCAGCCGTAGAAGCAAAAGCCAGAGCAAGAATGCGCTTTTTCATCGATAAAATTCCCAACAACCTGCTGTGCCGCGCCAAAATGGCAAGCCCAGGCTAGGCGAGAGGGCGGCGGGGTTCAACCGGCGAAATGGCGTTTGTGCCATTGCTGCGTTGACGACATATAAAGATATCTTTATATCTAGTCGCACAATGACACTCGCCCTCGACATATTTCGCGCTTTGGCGGATGCAACACGGCTGCGTATCATGGCGCTGCTGCAATCGATGGAGCTGTCGGTTGGGGAATTGGCGCAGGTTTTGGGGCAAAGCCAGCCAAGGGTTTCGCGCCATGTGAAAATATTGTGCGACGCCGGGCTGGTTGAGCGACGTAAAGAGGGAAGCTGGGTGTTTGTCGTGCTGGGCGATGCAACGCTGGTGGCCCCGGTAATGGCGGCGCTGGCTGCCTGGCAAACGCGCGAGGCGGATCATTGGGCCGTGGCAGATGCCGCGCGGCTGGCCGCGGTCAGGGCAGACCGGGCGGCGGCGGCCAATGCGTGGTTTGAGGCCAATGCCGGGCAGTGGGATGCGATCCGCTCGCTTCATATCGCTGAATCCGAGGTGGAAACTGCGGTTTGCGATGTGCTGGGCGATGCACCCATTGGCCGGTTGATCGATATCGGCACGGGCACCGGGCGGATGCTTGAATTGCTCAGCCCGTGCGCGGGCCATGCGCTGGGGATTGACCGCAGCTCAGAAATGTTGCGCCTTGCCCGCGCAAAGCTGGCCGAGGGCGGCTTTGCCAACACCGAGCTGCGCCAGGCCGATCTTTACGCGCTGCCACTGGCAGATGGTGCGGTTGATGCAGCAACGATGCACCATGTTCTGCATTTTGTACAGCAGCCCGGCGCCGCAATTGCTGAGGCTGCGCGCGTGCTTGGCGCTGGTGGGCGGTTGCTGGTGGTCGATTTTGCGCCACATGACCGCGAGGAGCTGCGCACGCGCGACGCGCACACCCGGCTTGGCTTTTCCGACGAGCAGATGATGGGCTGGTTTTCCGCCGCAGGGCTTGGCGCTGCACGCACCGAGACGCTGGGTGGCGGAGAATTGACGGTAAAATTATGGCTAGGCTGCAAATCTGGCGGCGTGGCGCAACGGGTGATGGCAGCATGACAATGTCGATTTCGCAACTGGAAGAGGCCCGGCGGGCGCTGGAGGCGCCGCTATTTGCCGATCTGGCAGGCGATGCTGCGGTGTCGTTTGAATTTTTTCCGCCGAAAACCGCCAGGATGGAAGAGGCGCTTTGGGAGGCGGTGAAAACACTGGAGCCGCTGGCGCCGCGCTTTGTCTCGGTTACCTATGGCGCGGGCGGCTCCACGCGCGAGCGCACCCACGCAACCGTTGCGCGCATCGAGCGCGAAACATCGCTGGCAGCCGCTGCGCATCTGACATGCGTGGAGGCTACGCGGGACGAGATTGACGCGGTGGCCGATGCTTATTGGGATGCAGGCGTGCGCCACATTGTTGCGCTGCGTGGAGATTCCCCGGCGGCGGATGGCAAGTTTGCACCCCACCCGCAAGGCTATGCCAATGCAGCCGAGCTGGTGGAAGGGCTGAGGCGGCGCCACGCTTTTGAGATTTCGGTCGCCGCTTATCCTGAGCAGCACCCTGATTCTGCGGATCTGGCGGCCGATCTCGACAATTTGAAGCGCAAGATGGATGCCGGTGCCAACCGGGCGATCACCCAGTTTTTCTTTTCGCCAGAGGCATATTTCCGCTTTCGCGACAGGGCGGTGGCGGCGGGCATCCATGCTGAAATTACTCCCGGCATATTGCCTGTGTCCAATGTTGCACAAACCCGCAAATTTGCCGCCATGTGCGGCGCCCAAATTCCTGAATGGATGGACCGGTTGTTCGACGGGCTCGACGAACATCCCGCCGCCCGGCAATTGGTGGCGGCAACAATAGCCGCTGAAATGTGCCGAAAACTTTACGCAGGCGGCGTGCGCCACTTCCATTTTTACACGCTTAACCGAGCCGAGCTTAGCTATGCGATTTGCCATCTGCTCGGCCACCGGCCCGGCGCGGCCAACGCAGCCGCCGCCGCATGACCAGGGAAAACACGATGACCCCAAGAAAAAAACTGCTGGCCGAGGCGGCGCAACGCATCCTCATTACCGATGGCGCCTTTGGCACCGAAATTCAGAACTGGAAGCTGAGCGAGGCTGATTATGCCGGCGATTTAAAGCTCGCGCGCGACCAAAAGGGCAATAACGACATATTGGCGCTGACCAAGGCTGAGGTGCCGGAGACGATTACGCGCGCTTATCTGGAGGCCGGGTCGGACATGGTGTCGACCAACACTTTTTCTGCCAACCGCATCAGCCAGGCGGATTATGCAGCAGAACATCTTGTGCGCGAGATCAACATTGCCTCCGCGCAGATTGCGCGCGTTTGTGCCGATGAATTTACCGCGCGCGATGGCCGCCCGCGCTTTGTGGCAGGCTCAATTGGCCCGACCAACAAAACGCTGTCGCTCAGCCCCGATGTCAATGACCCCGGCTTTCGCGAGATTGATTTTGATTATTTGAAAGACGTGTATCTTGAGCAGATTATGGCGCTGCTCGAAGGTGGCGCCGATTTTATTTTGATCGAGACGATTTTCGACACGCTCAACGCCAAAGCGGGCATTATGGCGACGATGGAGGCAGCAGAAGTGCTCGGCCGCGATGTGCCGATGATGCTGTCGATGACGCTGACCGATCTTTCAGGGCGCAACCTGTCTGGCCACACGGTTGAGGCGTTTTGGCACGCGGTGCGACACGCTCGGCCCGTCACTATTGGGCTGAATTGCTCGTTTGGCGCAGAACAGCTCCGCCCGCACGTGAAGGCGCTCAGCCAGATAGCCGACACGCTGATCATGATTTATCCCAATGCCGGCCTGCCCAACGAGCTTGGCGCTTATGATGAACTGCCCGCGCAGACTGCCGCGTTGGTGGGCGAATGGGCGCAGGCAGGGCAGGTGAACATTCTGGGCGGCTGCTGCGGGTCGACGCCTGCTCATATCGCGGCGATGGCAAAGGCAGTTGAGGGCTTGCCCGCCCGCGCGCTGCCTGTGCCGCCCGTTGTCACGCGGCTCGCCGGGCTTGAACCGATGACGATGACCGCTTGATCTGAGCTGCTTGACCAGGGCGGCCCGATCCGGCTCGCCCAACCCGCCACAACTTTGATTGAACGGAAAAACCAGTGTCCTCTGCCCATTCCACCGCGCAGTTTGTCAATATTGGTGAGCGCACCAATGTCACCGGCTCGGCCCGGTTCAAAAAACTCATCATGGCCGATGATTATGCCGCCGCTGTTGAAGTGGCTCGCCAGCAGGTGGAAAGCGGCGCGCAGGTGCTCGATATCAACATGGATGAAGGCCTGCTCGACGCGGAGCGGGCGATGACGACCTTTTTGAAGCTGATTGCCGCCGAGCCCGACATTGCGCGCATTCCGTTCATGATCGACAGCTCGAAATGGAGCGTGATCGAGGCCGGGTTGAAGTGCGTCTCTGGCAAACCCATCGTTAATTCGATTAGCATGAAAGAGGGCGAGGCGCCGTTTCTTGATGCCGCCCGCAAGGTGATGGCCTATGGCGCAGCCGTGGTCGTCATGGCGTTTGACGAGGTTGGTCAGGCCGATACGCAAGCGCGCAAGGTCGAGATTTGCGAGCGCGCCTATAAGCTGCTGACCGGCATCGGCTTTCCGCCAGAGGACATTATCTTCGACCCCAATGTGTTTGCAGTCGCCACCGGGATCGATGAGCACCGCCGCTATGCCATCGATTTTATAGAGGCGTGCCGCGAGATTAAGGCCCGCTGCCCGCATGTTCATATCTCCGGCGGCTTGTCGAACCTGTCGTTCAGCTTTCGCGGCAATGAGCCGGTGCGCCGGGCAATGCACAGCGTGTTTCTCTACCACGCCATCCCGGCGGGCATGGACATGGCGATTGTCAATGCCGGGCAGCTCGACATTTATGATGCGATTGACCCGGGCTTGCGCGACGCGTGCGAGGACGTGATCCTTGACCGGCGCGATGATGCAACCGACCGGCTCATCGCGCTTGCCGAGAGCTTTCGTGGCACTGACGCTGTGGCGGAAAAAGCGGCGGCCGAATGGCGCGGCTGGCCGGTCAACAAGCGGCTGGAGCACGCGCTCGTCAAGGGCATCGACCTGCATGTGGTGGAAGACACCGAAGAGGCGCGTCTGGGTTTTTCCCGCCCCATCGAGGTGATTGAGGGCCCGTTGATGGACGGGATGAACGTGGTGGGCGATCTGTTCGGTTCTGGCAAAATGTTTTTGCCGCAGGTCGTGAAATCGGCGCGGGTGATGAAGAAGGCGGTGGCCCATCTTCTCCCGTTCATCGAGGCAGAAAAACAGCCCGGCGCGCGCGGCAAGGGCAAAATCGTCATGGCGACGGTGAAGGGCGATGTGCACGATATCGGCAAAAACATCGTTGGCGTTGTGCTTCAGTGCAACGGGTTCGACGTGGTCGATATGGGCGTGATGGTGCCCTGGCCCGACATATTGAAGGCGGCGCGCGAGGAAGATGCCGATATGATCGGCCTGTCCGGCCTCATCACCCCCTCGCTTGATGAAATGGTGACGGTGGCAGAGGAAATGAAGCGCGCCGGTTTCACCATGCCATTGCTGATCGGCGGGGCGACGACATCGAAAGTGCACACAGCGCTGCGCATCGCCCCGGCTTATGATGGCCCTGTCGTCTATGTGCTTGACGCCAGCCGGGCGGTGGGCGTTGCCTCTACCCTGGTGAGCGACACCATCCGCGACGATTTTGTAAGCAAAACGGCCGCCGAATATGAAGCCGTGCGCCACGCTCGCGCCAATAAGGGCCAGACCGAGCTTGTTTCTCTGGAGGACGCGCGCAACAACGCGTTTGAGGCCGATATGGCGCTCAAGCCGCCATCACCCAAGCAGCCCGGCGTGCATGTTTTCCGCGATTGGGACTTGAACCATTTACGTGACCTGATCGACTGGACGCCGTTTTTTCGCGCCTGGGAGCTGGCGGGCAATTATCCCGCGATTTTGGACGATGCCGTGGTTGGTGAAAGCGCGCGCAGCCTGTTTGCCGATGCGCAGGCGATGCTGGACAAGATTATCGCGGAAAAATGGCTGGTCGCGCGCGGTGTGGCCGGGCTGTGGCCGTGCCGGCGCGAGGGGGATGATGTTATCCTCCACCTCGACAATGAAGATCATGTTCGCCTGCCATTTTTGCGCCAGCAAATCGCCAAGCGCGAGGGGCGGGCCAATATGTGCCTGGCAGATTTTATCAGCCATGATGGGGACTGGATTGGCGGTTTTGCCGTTTCCATCCACGGGATCGAGCCGCATTTGGCCCGGTTCAAGGCGGCGATTGATGATTATTCCGACATTTTGTTGAAAGCGCTGGCAGACCGGCTGGCGGAAGCCTTTTCCGAGGCGCTGCACCAGCATGTACGCACAACCCTGTGGGGCTATGCGCCGGAGGAGCAACTAACGGGCGAGGCGCTTGTTCGCGAGCAATATCGCGGTATTCGCCCGGCGCCTGGCTACCCTGCCTGCCCCGACCACCGGCTAAAGCCAACGTTGTTCAAGCTGCTTGATGCGCACCACGCAACGGGTGTGTCGCTTACCGAAAGTTATGCGATGCTACCAACGGCTGCTGTCTCCGGTTTCTATTTCGGCCACCCGCAGGCGGAATATTTTGGCGTCGCGCGCATCGGGGCGGATCAGGTGGCTGATTATGCCGCGCGAACCGGCGATGATGTGGAGACGACGCAGCGCTGGCTGCGGCAAAATCTGGAGTAAGGCGCGCCTGGCGTTGCGCAAAGGGTGCGCATTAACCCTCTATTCCTCTTTTCGCACAGCGCACGATGGCGCATGGATCAGGCTCTGGTAATGGAGCTTGGCGGTGATGCGGCATATTGTGTCTTTAATCGTGCTTGCGCTTGCCGCCCCTGTGGCGGCGCAGCACCGCAGCGGCGCCCCATTTACCATTGCCGAGACAGGCAGGGGCTTTGCCACGCTTGATGAGGCGGTCCAGTCCATCCGCACCGGCACCGCAACCATCCTTATCGCGCCTGGAGTGTATCACCAGTGTACGGTGCAGGCGGGCGGGCGGATCACCTACAAGGCAGTGGAGCCGGGCACCGCGATTTTTGAAGGAACGGCGTGCGAAGACAAGGCTGCGTTTGTGTTGCGCGGCGCAGGCTCGGTGGTTGATGGTATTGTGTTTCGCAATATGCGTGTGGCGGACGGCAATGGCGCGGGTATCCGTACAGAAATTGGCGATTTATTGGTCACCAATTCAACATTCCTCGACAGTCAGGAAGGGATTTTGGGCGGCCACCCGTCTGGCCAGCATATTACCATCGATCACTCAACCTTTTCCGGCCTTGGCCAGTGCGATGAGAGCCCGGATTGCGCGCACTCGATTTATCTGGCGAACCAGGGCCGGGTGATGATCACCAATTCGCGGTTCGAGCGTGGGCGGGGCGGGCATTATGTAAAGCTGCGGGTGCCCAATGTGCAAATTACCGACAATAGTTTTGACGACACGGCAGGTCGCAAAACCAACTATATGATCGATCTGCCCGAAGGGGCAACCGGCCGCATTGCCGGTAATGTGTTTGTACAAGGGCGCAACAAGGAAAACTGGACCGGCTTTATCGTGGTGGCGGCTGAGGCGCGCACCTATCCATCCGCTGGCCTGCGGGTGGAAGGAAATGTGGCAAGCCTTGCCCCCGGCGAAACGCGCAGCCCCGCCTTTGTCGCTGACCTAAGCCATGATCGGCTGGCGGTGGGCGAAAACCGGCTGGGCAAAGGCGTGCGGCTGTTTGAGGTGCGATGAACGCGTGCTGCGCTCCGCGTCTGTCGCGCGCTGCTATCGGCAGGTGTCGCCTGCACCTGCATCAAGATCAAGGCAGCGGCCATCAACCGTTGGCGCGCCAAGTTTTAGACCAAGGGTTGCTGCAAGCGTTGGCGCAATGTCCACCGTTTCCACCGACAAAGGTTGTTCAAACCCCGCCATCCCCTTGCGCCAGAAGATGATGGGCACGCGCCGGTCATAATCCCAAAAGCTGCCATGCGTTGCGACATAGCCTTTGGACGGATCGGCGATGGGCGTGATGCGGGGCTTGAGCGCCACCACGATATCGCCAGAGCGCGGCGGGTAGAAGCTGGCTCGCGCGCGCTGAACCAGCGTCCATGTTTCCGGCGGGCCGCTTGGGTCGGCGGTTGCGGCAATTTCTGCGCGGGAAAAAGCGGCGGCAACTTGTGGGTTGGCGCGGTATTGGACCAGCGCCTCGGCCAGCACGGCGGCGTGCTGCTTTGGCGTGAGCTTGGGGTCTATCCACACATCACCTGAGCCGGAATCGCCAAACAGCACCTGTCCGCTCAACTTCAGTTTAGTCGTGACAATGTCATTCACCGCCTTGGTGGTGAAGCCAGGGGCAATGCGCGCAGCCTCTGGTGCGGCGTGGATATCGTTGCGCTCAGGCAGGTCGTGCCCGCCATGATCCGCCGTCAGCACTACCTCGTAATCCACCCCCATCGTGTCGAGCGTTGCGAAGAAGCGGCCCAGCGCTTTGTCCAGCTCATCAAGTTGCAGGCACATTTCGCTGCCCTCGGTGCCATAGGTGTGGCCAACATAATCGGTAGCAGAGGCGCCAATGGCAATGAGATCCGGCGCGCTGCCTTGCCCCAGTTTCATATCGCGCACCAACCCTGCGGCAAGGGCAAACACGGCATCATCAGCCTCAGGCGAGGCGCGAAAGGCGCGTGTGTCGCCAGCCATGCGCGCAAAGCGGCCTGTACCCACCGTTTTGCCGCCACCAATGGCGATGGCGCGGTCGCGGGCAGCACAAAATTCAGGCAAGGGCAGGGCTTCTCGCGGTTCAGCAAGGGCGGCGGCTACTGCCTCGTTCAGCTTGGTGACAACGGCGGGCGCCGCACGCCCGGCATAGCTGGTGAATTTTTTGTCATCCCACCACCAAAGCTCGTCGACCTGATGGCCCCCCATCATCACCGCCGCGCGGTCTTTGCCAGCGACAGAGACGACGCGCGACGCTGGGTTTGCAGCCTTTATCCGCTCACCAAGCGTGGGCACCAGCAGATGCTTGTCGGACACAGTATAGGCTCGCGACGTGCTGCCGGGCACGGTTTCATCCTCGGCGCAATAGATGGTTTTGTCCGCCCGCGCAGCGCGCAGATCAACCCAGTTATTGGCGATGACGCCGGTGTGCTCCGGGCGCATGCCGGTTAATATGGTGGAATGGCCTGGGCAGGTTTCGGTCGCTGCATGGCTCTGATAGCCCGACGGAAAAACCCCGCCCGTTAGCAGCCTTGCAAAGCCGTAGCGCCAGTGGCTGCGATACTCAGCAAACAAATCTGCCGAAAACTGGTCAACCGAAATGGCGACAATCAGCCGCGGGGGCGCAGCGGGAGCAACCGCAGATGCAGCCGCAAGCGGCGAGGGTGGTGCAGCATTTTCTTGCGCATTTGCATTTATCGTAACAAAAGCGAGCGTGCCCGCGAATATCGTGGCAATCAATTTCATCAGGCATCTCCCTTTTGGGCGGGTGCACCGCGTCCGGCCAAGCCTATGTGCCGGTTCCGCGCTGTCGACAAGGATATCCGCATGCGTTTCTTCCGTTTCGTTATTGTGACATTGGCCGCCGGCCTTTGGTTGGCGCTGATGGGCAGTGGGGCGGCGGTTGCGCAAGGGCTCGGCAGCACGCGCCACCTGGCAACGACGTTGATTACAGAAACGACAACGCCCGCGGCGGGTGGCCGGGTCACGCTTGCCTATGATGTAACGCCGGAACCCACCTGGCATGGCTATTGGGAAAACCCAGGCGATGCAGGCTTTCCCACAAAGTTTGAGTGGACACTGCCGGCTGGCGTGAAAGCGGGCGCCCCTGCCTATCCCGTTCCGCAAACGCTGCTGATTGCGGGGCTGATGAACTATGTGTTCGAGCATCATTACACGCTGCTTGTTACGCTGGATATTCCAGCCGGGCTGGCCAAAGGGACCAAATTGCCCGTGAAGCTGCGCTCCAACTATCTGGTGTGCACCGAGGAGATGTGCGTGCCAGAAGCGGTTGACCTGTCGGTTGATCTGACGGTGGGTGACGGCGCAATTGCACCAGATGCGCGCGCGCGGTTTGACACGTTTCGCCGTGCCTTGCCAAAGCCCATCGGCACCGCCGCCAGCTATATGATCGACGGCAAAAAGCTGCGCCTTAGCGTGCCTTATCCAGCAAGTACGCCGCTTGCCAATGCCTATTTCTTTCCGGTTTCAACGGGGCGTATTGATTATGCCGCGCCGCAAAAAATCACGCGCGAGGGCGATACTGTTCTCGTTGAGACTATGTCCGCTGGCGCGGGGGACGGCGCCATTCAGGGCGTGCTGCGCATCGGCGATGGCAAGGGGGTAATGGTATCGGCAACGCCGGGAGCAGCGGGTGCCGCTGTCAGCAGCGGCGCGGCGGTATCTGGCAATGTCATATGGGCGACGCTTGTCGCACTTGGTGGCGCGGTGCTTGGCGGGTTGATTCTCAACATCATGCCTTGCGTCTTTCCCATTCTCAGCCTGAAGGCGCTCAGCCTGGCGCGTGGCCATGTCAATGAACGCGAAGCGCGGGGTGAGGCGCTTGCCTATACAGCCGGGGTGCTGGCGGTGATTATTGGCCTGGGCGCGGCAATATTGGTGCTGCGTGCGGGCGGCGCGGCGGTTGGCTGGGCATTTCAGTTGCAAGACCCGCGCACCATTGCTGTGCTGATGTTGCTGGTGATGGCGTTGACGCTCAATCTGGCCGGGCTGTTTGAAATTCCCACGCCGCGCTTTGTTGATTCGGCAAGTGGCGCAAGCGGCGCTTTTGCCACCGGCGCCCTGGCAGCGATTATCGCTACTCCGTGCACCGGCCCGTTTATGGGCGCCGCACTTGGCGCTGCACTGGTGTTGCCATGGCCCGCGGCGCTGGCAGTGTTCGCAGGGCTTGGCATCGGTTTGTCCATCCCGTTTTTGGCGATTGGCTTTGTGCCGGCGCTGCGCAAGGCGCTCCCCAAGCCCGGCGCGTGGATGGAAACGTTCCGTCACATTCTTGCAGTGCCCATGGGGCTGACTGCCATCTGGCTTGTCTGGGTGCTCGGCGGGCAAACCGGGGTGGACGGCATTGCCATTGGCCTGCTCGGCGTGCTGGGGGTGGCGATGGTGCTGTTCGTCGCGGGCAAGCGGCAAGGGCGGGGGCTGAGCATTCACTGGCTGTCGGGGCTTGCACTTGTCGGTATCACCGTGGCGACAGCGATAAACATTACCCCGCTCGCCAAGGGTGCAGCCGCAGCCGAGGCGCTGGCCGCGACAAGCAAGGCGGTGTTTACGGAGGAAAAGCTGGCCGAGGCGCGCGCCAAGGGGCAACCGGTATTTGCTTATTTTACAGCGGATTGGTGCCTTACCTGCAAGGTGAATGAGCGCCTGGCAATTGACACAGATGAGGTAAAGCAAGCATTTGCGCGGCATAATGTGGCGGTAATGGTGGGTGACTGGACGGACGGCGACCCCAAGCTTGGCCGGTTTATTGAGGCGCATAATCGTGCTGGTGTGCCGCTCTATCTATATTATCGGCCCGGTGCGGCAGAGCCGGAGATATTACCACAGGTGCTGACACCGGCATTGTTGAGCAAGCTGGCGGGCGGCTGAACCACCGCCCGTGCCGCCGGCCGGCCCAGCCAGGCTTGGGCGCGGGCGTGTCAACGGCTGTGCGAGGCGCAAAATTCAGCCTCACTCTGCCTCACGCGCCGCCGCGGCCCGGCGCCCGGCGGCCTGCCATCCGGTTGGCGTAGGCACTTTGCCCCACCGGCCAAACCCGCTACCATGACCAAAACACGGGTGGGGGAATGAATGGCAACTATGGCCGATGAGCAGCTTGCAGAGCCAAGCGCCGACGATATTCGACTGGTAATCGTCGCATCGTCGCTGGGCACGGTGTTCGAATGGTATGATTTCTTTATCTATGGCACGCTTGCGGCATCAGGCGTCATTGGGCGCGCCTTCTTTCCCGCGGGAAATGAAACAGTGCAAACGCTGCTTGCCTGGGCGGGGTTTGCAATTGGGTTTGGCTTTCGCCCGCTGGGCGCTGTGCTGTTTGGTTTTTTGGGCGACAGGCTGGGGCGCAAACACACGTTTTTGGTAACGATATCGCTGATGGGGCTGGCTACTGCTGGCGTCGGCCTCGTGCCATCTGCTGCAACAATTGGCCTGGCGGCTCCGGCGATTGTCATCGGTTTGCGCATTTTGCAGGGCCTGGCGCTGGGTGGCGAATATGGCGGGGCGGCAATTTATGTCGCTGAACACGCCGCGCCGAGCAAGCGAGGATTTTACACCAGCTTTATTCAGGCAAGCGTTGCAGGCGGCTTCATCCTCTCAATCGGCGTGGTGCTGGGGGTTCGCTGGCTGCTGCCGGCGGGAATTTGGGATAATTGGGGCTGGCGGCTGCCGTTTATCTTTTCGCTGGTGCTGCTTGCCGTTTCGCTGTGGATGCGGCTGAAGCTGGCCGAAAGCCCGGTGTTCAAAAAGATGAAGGCAAATGGCACAACCGCTGCCAATCCCTTTGTGGAGAGTTTTACGTATCCCGGTAATTTGCGCCGGCTGTTTGTCGCGCTGTTTGGCATTGCAGCGGGGCTTACGGTCATCTGGTATACTGCGATGTTTACCATATTGTCGTTTTTGCAAGCAACGATGCGGGTGGAGGAGGTTACAGCGCAGCTCATCGTTGGGGCAGGGGCGGCGGCCGGGTTGTTCTGGTTTGTGTTGTTTGGCTGGCTGTCGGACAAGGTGGGGCGAAAGGCGCCGATCATTATTGGCTATGCGCTGACCTTGCTTGCGCTGTTTCCCATTTTTTGGGTAATCGGTAGCGCCGCCAACCCGGCGCTCGCCGCAGCGGCAAAGCGTGCGCCGGTTGTCGTTTCTGGCCCGGCCTGCAATTATAGCCCTTTTGCCAAAGAACAGGCGGACCGGTGTGGCAGGCTGCTCGATTATTTTTCCAAAAAAGGCGTAAGCTATAAAACCGTGCATGCACCCGTCACGGTAGTGACGATTGGCGGCGTAACGCAGGACGACGAGAGCCCCGCAGCGCTGGACGCAGCGCTGGCCGCAAATGGTTATGACCTGGGTAAGGTGGTGCCGAGTTTTGGCAATATTGGCATCATCCTTGGTGCCATTTTGTTGCTTTCGCTGCTCTCCGGCATGACCTATGGGCCGGTGGCGGCGCTGCTGGCGGAAATGTTTCCTGCGCGCATCCGCTATAGCTCCATGTCTATTCCCTACCACATTGGCACAGGGTATTTTGGCGGTTTTCTGCCCTTTATCAGCCAATATATTGTTGCTCGCACGGGCAATCCCTATGCCGGGCTCTGGTACACGATGGCTGTGGTGGCAATGGCCTTGCTGGTGACGATTTTTGGCCTTCAGGAGGAGGATGCCACCCTTGATGAGCCTGGCTATGAGGCTGGCTGACCGTTTTTGGCAGTGCCTGGTTGACCAACGCGCGCGCAAGGGCTTGCCATGGCGGCAGCAATCGTCTGGTAGCGAGCGATGAACAACGCTCCTTTACGTCTGCGCATCGATTCCGCTGCCCTTGCTGCCAACTGGCATGCGCTTGCCGAAATGAGCGGCCCTGCCGCTTGTGGGGCCGCGGTTAAGGCCGATGGGTACGGCCTTGGTGCGTCCAACGTGGCGCAAGCCCTTGTGCAAGCCGGTTGCCGCGATTTCTTTGTCGCCACCTGGGCCGAGGCGCTGGCTTTGGCGCCGCTCAAACTGCCGGTGTCGGTGCTGCACGGGGTCAGGGCGGAGGATATGGCCGTAGCGCGCACGGGTATAGCGCGCCCGGTGCTTAATTCTCTGGTGCAAATCAACCGGTGGCGCGCCGCGGGTGGCGGGCTGTGCGATGTGATGATCGACACCGGTATGAACCGGCTTGGCCTCTCCGTAGACGAGGCGCGCGGCGGTGCGCTCGATGGTTTGATGGTCGACACCGTAATGAGCCATCTGGCCTGCGCGGATGAAGATGTGCCCATGAACGAGGTGCAGCGTGACGCCTTTGCCGGGGTTGCGCTGTCGTTGGGAGGTACGCCGATGTGGGGCGCCCGGCGGTTGAGCCTTGCAAATTCTGCGGGCATCGCACTGGGGCCACGCTATGTTTTTGGCCTTACCCGACCTGGTCTTGCGCTTTACGGCGGCGTGCCGCGCGCCGAGCTTGGCCATATGCGCCAGGTTGTGACGCCAGAGGCGCAGATTATACAACGCCGTGTGCTGCGCGCGGGCGAAACCATCGGTTACAACGCAACCTTCACCGCGCCGAAGGATCGCGAGGTGGCGATTATCAATCTGGGCTATGCCGATGGCTATTGGCGTGCCTTTTCGGCCAAGGGCGCTGCGTGTTCCGGTTCTGCGCGTCTGCCGGTGCTTGGGCGGGTGTCGATGGATTTGACCGCGCTCGACGTAAGCGCTGCGCCCGGCTTGCGCGAAGGGGACTGGGTGGCAATGGACTATGCCCTGCCAGATGCGGCCCGGCTAACCGGCCTTTCGCAATATGAGTTGCTTACGGGGCTTGGGCGGCGGTTTGAGCGGAAATAGAAAAGCTTAAGAAGAATTCCAAGGGTCATATGGCCTATCTCTGATCCACCGTGTTGCTAGCCATTTGACACCCTTAATAACAGGAAGCCCCGCATGTACCATCATAGGATCGGGCATCCCGTTTGGCATAAAGTTGTCGAAAGTTATCATGTCTCCGCGTGATGGTTTTACCGAAATACCTAATTTAGGAAAGTTAGTGGCTCCCCCGATAAAATTATCATTTAAATAGATAATTGCTGTTTTAATTCTATTGCCATTTTTTGATTTTATTGCATCCGAGTGAAGTTTGTACTCCTGTAAAGGGCTATATTTCAAAATAGACAGTGGCTCTCCAAAATTTTTTGACGTAGCTGTGACCTCTGCCAACCTTTTATTTATCAATTGAATTACCAAATCTTCTCGCGTCGGGCCGATCACAGCTCCTTCTCCGGTGCGAACAGGATGAAGTATAAGCGACCCAGTATTAGGGTCATTGACAACTGCTGGCATCAACAGCCCATCGGAAGATTTAATTAAATAATTACACTCTTCATGATCAATAAACTTTGAATATCTAATAATCCGGCGCTCTTTATCCAAAAATTCATAGATAGAGTCCGATGATATCTTTTCTCGCGTGCAAATGAGATTAAGCTGATATCTCGCTGCTAAATTGTCTTCTGCGGCCTTTTTTAACAAATCCATGGCTAATGGCCAATTTTCTTTTCCACCACTTCCATTTGCCGTTAGTGCAACTTCCATCAATGCAGCGGACGACTGCCCACTTTCCGCCGCTTGTTTTAATAGTCGTCGAGCGTAAACTAGGTCTCTTTGCACCGGAAATCCGATTAAATGCCAAATGGCAAGTAAAAATATTGCGTCGGCATCTCGCAGTCTAACAGCTGACTCAATAACATTTATCGCCTCATTCACTCGACCAGTATCGAGGAAATCTTGCGCTATATCTGTCGAGCTTTTTTTGTGCGTCATTTTTGATCTTCGGCAAATAAAAAGGGCCGACGTCTCCGCCGGCCCCATTTCATACCAATATCGGCTATCAAAACTTTGCGACTATGCCCGCATACACGCGGCGTCCGATGGAATTATAAATTCCTGAACCGCCACCGATACCTGTCAAGCCAAGAGGAGGTTGCCGATTTGTCAGATTGTCAACCCCAACGTAAAAGTTAGAATTATTCTGGAAATTCACGCCAAGCCGCAAGTCCATATAGATAATTTCCGGATAGAAAGGAATGCTGAAATCATCCAAATTCTGCGGCGGCCTGCCTTGAGTTGTAACGCGATTCTCAATCGCACCCACAGATTGCTTCCCAAGGTAACGCAACTGATAGAAAGCAAACAACGGCCCAAAATCAGCGCTTACGTTCCAGTTGAACGCATCAATTGGAGCGCCCAATTCCCCGTTGATTCGATTAGCAAACCCCGGCTGCGTAGGATCAAGAAACGAATCGTTCTGAAGTGAGCGTGTGTAAACCAGGTGAGAATTTACGCCTACATTTCCAAACTTACGATTGTAGCTTATGTCAACATCAATCCCGCGAACCTGCAACCTCGCAAAGTTCAGCAAGGTCTGTTGTAGGCTGCCTTCGATGATTCGGAAAGGAGTGCCGGTAACAGATCCTGCAGCATCGTCACGTTGGAACAATGAACAAAACTGATTGTTAGTTGTCGGTGAGTCAAAGCAACTATTAACAATAGCCTGAGCCGAAGGTGCAGTAATAACATCGTTTACCGCAATGTTATAATAATCAACCGATACGGTAAGTCCGCGAATAAACCGGGGCTGCAGCACCACGCCATAAGTGTAAGAATCTGACGTTTCGACGTTCAAATTCGGATTGCCGCCGCTGACGATTTGAAGAGATTGAGCATAGCGGAAATCAAATGGCTCAGGGCCTGTCGTGTTGATTCCTGCGGCTGCGCAATTGGCCGCTCTGAATTGAGTCCCACCAGCAATGTTAACGGCGGAGCAAGGATCAGAAAAGCCCGGGGCAAAATTTTGAGATTGTGGCGAAAAAAGATCAGACAGATTTGGCGCACGAATAGCGCGTGAATAATTCACCCTGAAACGAACGTCACGAATAGGTGAATAATCAGCCCCACCGTTGTAAGTCACAACCGTTCCTGCTGATCCTTTGTACCCAGATACGCGAGTAGCGCCGCTGAGCGTAAGCTCGTGAGCAAACGGCAGATCTTTTAGGATGGGTAGCCGAATTTCAGCAAAGCCTTCAGCCACCTCGAACGAGGTAGGATTGAATTCAGCAATTGCATTATAGAAGGTGTACCCAGCTTCTACCAACGGGTCTTCCCGGAAAAAGTTTGTTTCTCTCCGGAATTCT
Source organism: Sphingomonas sp. (assembly GCA_041659705.1). Lineage (GTDB taxonomy): Bacteria > Pseudomonadota > Alphaproteobacteria > Sphingomonadales > Sphingomonadaceae > Sphingomonas. The sequence goes on along the minus strand of JBAZXU010000007.1, from coordinate 184,133 downwards.
CCGCCCACAGCAAAACCGATCGGACCGCCAGGCAAGTTGAAAAACTTACTCGTATCTCCAGAAGCAAACGCAGTGATATCAAGCTGCGTTATTTTACCCACGGATGTAGTATCTTGCAGAACGTAGTTTCTTGCAGCTTGTGAAATGCTACCAACGCCGAAAGGATTAATCGGCTGACAAGCGGCGATATCTGCCGCAAGAACACTTGGATTACCTGCAATATCATCGAACGCACGGGTTGGATCTACCTGCGATCCGCAAACAATTTGGCCGGCAGAATTTCGGATCGCATCAAGGCCCAGCGACAACCGCTGTGTGTTGATGTTTCCAAGCACATTGGTGCGTTCGTTGAATTCACCGTAGTTTACCGAAACTTCGTATTGCCAGTTATCGTTGAACTCACCTTTTAGGCCACCAACAATCCGATAAGTTTCGCGAGTTGCCTGCTCAGAGCGAACTCCTAGGTCCGTCAAATTCTTCCGCAAGATAAAGCGGAAAGCACCGGAATTAATGTCGGTGATGTTCTGCGGAGTGAGAGCGGCGCCTGTGTTAGGGTTTGTTCCACTATTGAGGAACGTGGTGGTCAGCAAATCTCGTGCTTGCGTCGACAGATAAGGGTTGTCGAGGCGGGGGCGTTCATAAAATGCGTCGATCGTACTACCGGTGAAAAAGGCCGGACCAGAACCGCCGGTACCAAACGTTTCCGTTCGGACATATTTGGCCTCAACAAATGCTACCAAAGCGTTGGAAAAGTCATAGTGGCCGACCAAATTGGCTGCGTAACGATCCAACTGGGGAGCAAATTGCAGCAACTCACCTTCTCGGCGCGTGTTTCCGTTGCCGCCGAGAAACGACCCCCCACCTGGGTTGACAGTTGGCGTCGTTGCGGTGCCGCCGGGCAAACCGATACGCGCGCCGGTCTGAGGTACAAGCGTTCCGTCTGGCTGAAACAGGAAGTTGCAGGTAAACGGAACACCCCTTGGATCCCTGAATGTGGTCGGGCACAAGAGGGCGCCATTTGCACCGCGCGCTGCGCCCGCAGTGGCAACGAGGCCGCCATCCGAAAACGTGCCTACCCGAATATCGCGGACAAAAACAGAATCCGGATTTCCGTCTGAGTTGATTGACGAGTTCCCTCCGTTGAGCCCGGAAGAATCGCTATCCACTGTAACGAATCCATCGACGCGCGAGCTATAATCCCGCCCGGATGCAAAAAATTGGCTTTGATGCGCGTATTCCAGATTAACTGCGACGTTGCCGCGGCCACCAGCAAAATTTTTGCCCGCGAGCAGGCTTGCCGAATAAGTGCCCGCATCGCCATATTCTGTAACAGCGCCTTGGCCGCGAATCTGCACGCCCTGATATTTATCTTTAAGAACAAAGTTTACCACGCCTGCAAGGGCGTCGGAGCCATAGATTGCAGAATTGCCGCCCGTAACGGCGTCAACCCGCTCGATCAGATCCGTTGGGAATGTGTTTGTATCCGGTGAAACTGCGTTTGAGAGCACGTCCGAACCGACGTGGCGGCGACCGTTTACCAAAACCAGAGTCCGCTGCGTCCCAAGGCCACGCAAGTCCAGCAAATTCAGCCCGGCCGTCCCAAGGAAGCGCGTTGAGTTTGCCTGGCTAAACGTGCTCGCCAAGGCCGGCAAGTCGTTCAAAACGTCACCAATAGACACCGTCGAATTGCTGGTAAGTTCGGCAGCCGTCAGGGTCGTTACGGGAACCGTCGAACTGTCGTTGGGTCGGGCGATGCGCGAACCGGTAACAACAATATCGCCATCGCCTTCATTGCCTTCGCCTGGAGCCTGCTCGTCCTGAGCGGCTTGAGTCGCGGAAGCCACCTGCGCAAAGGCAGTAGCCGGAAAAGCTGCAAGTGCGCCGACAAGAGCGGTCGCGCTGAGCAAATGCCCCAATTTCATTAATGTGCCCCTTTTTGGTTCTTGACGATCAGCCGATATGAATCTCAGCTTGCCTTACAGTGAAAAGCTAAATCGGCGGCGACGCAAGGCCTTGTTAACGGTCAATGAACATTCGCAGAGGTTATTTGCGGTTGCCGTTGCAAAAATATCACGGTTGCAACAAAGGGCAATTAACGCTTGCCATGGCGCCCAGCGACTTAGCTCGGAAAATTTTGTATTTTTTCCAGGCCTATCAAGTATTTATATAAGATAAATTCGCCAAATGTTGCAATAATATTGCTTGCGATCCCTACCGCTCCACGCACATGGCAATGCCCATGCCGCCGCCTATGCATAGGGTGGCGAGACCTTTTTTGGCGTCGCGGCGGGCCATTTCATAAAGCAATGTGGTCAGCACGCGGGCGCCTGATGCGCCGATGGGGTGGCCAATGGCGATAGCGCCGCCGTTTACGTTAACTTTTGCCGGGTCCCAGCCAAGCTCCTTGCCGACCGACAGGGCCTGTGCGGCGAAAGCCTCATTTGCTTCGATAAGGTCAAGCTCCGCCAACGACCAGCCGGCTTTTTCCAGCGCGCGCCGCGTGGCAGGCACGGGGCCAATGCCCATGATCGACGGGTCGACACCGGCCGATGCCCAGCTTGCGATGCGCGCAAGTACGGGGCTGCCGCGCCGCTCGGCTTCTGCGCGCGACATGACTACAAGCGCGGCCGCGCCGTCGTTCAGCCCACTTGCGTTGGCTGCGGTAACGGTGCCGTCTTTTTTGAAGGCGGGGCGCAGGCCTGAGATGCTGTCAATCGTCACACCGTCACGGATATATTCGTCGTGTGCAACAATGGTGTCGCCCTTGCGGCCCTTTATGGTGACGGGCGCGATTTCGTCCTGGAAGCGGCCCGCCGCGCGCGCCGCTGATGCTAGATTTTGCGAACGCACAGAAAATTCGTCCTGCGCCTGGCGGGTAACCTGAAACTGCTCTGCCAGATTTTCCGCCGTTATGCCCATGTGATAGCCATTGAACGCGTCGGTCAGGCCGTCCTTTATCATCGTGTCGATGAGCGACACGTCGCCCATCTTCTGGCCTGCCCGCAATGCCTGGGCGTGGTTCGCAAGCGACATGGATTCCTGCCCACCGGCCACAACAATCGTCGCATCGCCCGTGGCCACAGCTTGCGCTGCAAGCGCCACCGCCCGTAGGCCAGACCCGCAGACCTGGTTTACGCCCCAGGCGGGAATTTCCTTTGGCACACCTGCTGCCATAGATGCCTGGCGCGCGGGGTTTTGCCCATGGGCGGCCGTGAGCACTTGCCCCAGAATAACTTCCGACACATCCTGCCCGGCTATGCCCGCCTGAGCAAGCGCGGCCTCAATCGCCTGCCGCCCCAGCTCATGCGCGGGCACAGAGCCAAACGCCCCCAGAAAACTGCCCACAGGCGTGCGTTTTGCGGCGGTGATGACGATGTCGGTCATAGCATGGCTCCTGTGAACGATGGCGCAGATTATGCGGGCTATTTAGCGACGCCCAGCCGGTTTAACCAGCCCGCCAGTGGCTCCCATAAGGCGGATTGTGCCCGGCTGCCAACCACCATGCCCACATGGCCTGCCGAAAGTTCGTGCCGATCAGCAAAGCCGGCTGCGGCAGCGGCTGGCACAATACGGTCGTTTAGCGACACAAAATCGACCGTCGGGCATGAAAGCGCCGCAAGGTTGGCTGGGCCATTGCTCAACAGCCATTGGCCGGTGCCAGGGGTGTTGCGGCCAAAAAAATCGTCAAACATTTGCGCGCCGGCGGCATAGGTGAGCGGCGCACCGGCATTGGCCCAATCTTCCAGCGCGACAAAGCTGCGCGCGGTGTCGCCTGTGGCATCCATTGTGGCAAAGGCCTCATATTTGGCAATGGTGCGTGCCGGGTCGAGCCGCCAAAAGCCTGATTGCAACACCTCCATCGGCACCAGCCCCATTGCCTCGCACACTGGCCGTGCCGTTGCCCAAAGCTCAGTCATTTCCGCCTGAGCGCGCGGGCCAAAGGCCGAAAAATGCCACGGCGCTGCAATCATCGCCAGGCCTGCAACCGGCGTAAGACAAGCCGCCGCCGCTGCCATGGTGCCGCCAAGGCAATAGCCCGCCAAAACCGGCGCGCGCGCCAGCGATTGAACCGCGGGCACCAGAATTTGCTCCACATGGGCGGTAATATCCATTGCGCGCGCAGTGGAAGCGGGCGTGCCCCAATCGAGCAGCATTGGGCGAAAGCCTTGCGCGGCCAGCCAGCGAAGCAGCGATTGTTTGGGCGATAAATCAAGAATGTGCGGCGGGTTGATGAGCGAGGGAACAAACAGCACCGGCGCTGCACCATTCCCTCCGGCCGCGCCGGCGGGCAAATTTGCCCCATAATCATACACTACCGCCCGGCCATGGCGCGCAACAGCCGGGGGAGGGGAGGGTGGCGCCTCGCGCATGGCCGCCTGATAGGCCGCAAGGCCGGCCAACGCGGCTTTGCGCCGCTCTGGGGCGCCGGCAGTTTCGGCGCGCAGCATATCGAGAAACAGCGGCAATGGACGCGGGCCGTGTTGCAGCGCGGTGGGATTGGGTGGTAGGGTGGTGTCGCTCAAAACTGGGATGCCTCATGAAAAAAACCGCGACCGATGGCCCCGTCATCATCAAGAAATATGCCAACAGACGGCTCTATAACACCGAGACATCGTCCTACATAACGCTTGAATATCTTGCGGCGATGACGCGCGAGGGACGCGATTTCAAGGTTGTCGACGCGAAAACGGATGAGGACATTACCCATAATGTTCTGACCCAAATCATCATGGAGGAAGAATCGCGCGGGCAAACCATGTTGCCGGTGAATTTTTTGCGCCAGCTCATCTCCATGTATGGCGATTCGATGCAGGCAATGGTGCCGGGTTATCTTGAAGCCTCGATGGAAGGTTTTCGTCGCAACCAGGCACAGTTCAAATCCGCGGTGGAAGGGGCATTTGCCCACTCGCCCTTTGCCGAAATCGCCAAGCGTAATATGGCGATGTTTGAGGCCGCGACATCTGCATTCAAGGCCGAGCAGGCAGCCGGAGGGGGGGACACTCCTGCCAGTAAAGATGCCGAAATCAGCGCGCTAAAATCTGAGCTTAGCCGTTTGCGCGAAAAGATCGACAAGCTCAGCGGTTGATCAGCCAAGGCGTTTGCCGGGGCGGCGCGCAATATCGCCGCCCCCTGGCGGTAATTATTTTGGCTTCACAAATTTAAGCGTCATCCGGTCGCTTTCGCCGATTGCCGCATATTTTGCCCGGTCCGCATCACCTTCGGCAAAGGCGGGGGGAAGCGTCCATACCCCTTTGGGATAATCATGGGTGTCGTTCGCGTTGGCGTTAACCGCGCTTTCGCCCGCAAGCTGGAAGCCAGCCTTAGTGGCAAAGTGGATGACGGATGAGCGTTTCATATAGCCGCTCTTGGCCTCGGTAATGCCGTTGGCATCTTCTGGCAGATGGTGTTCAACCAGGCCAAGCGTGCCGCCCGGCTTCAACATTGCAAACATCTGGTCGAACGCGGCCTGTGTCAGATCGACTGCGCCAAAGCTCCAATTGTGTACGTTGCGAAAGGTGAGAACAACATCGACGCTGCCCGGCGCTACCCGGTCGGCCGCATCGGTGCTCGGAAAGCTGGCGAAGCTGATCTTGCCATAGGCAGCCGGGTTGGCAGCCATCAGCTTTTGCACCCCGCCTCGGGCGCGTTCGTTGGGTGCCGCGGCGATATAGGTGCCGTGTTCGCCAAGATAGGGCGCCAAAATCTCGGTGTACCAGCCACCGCCTGGCCAGATTTCAACTACCTTGTCGGTCGGCTTTACACCAAAAAAGGCAAGCGTTGCCTCTGGATGGCGATATTTGTCGCGCGCAATGTTGGCCGGTGTCCGGCTGGAAGCATGAATGGCAGCGCCAAGGGCGGTGTCTTTTGGTGCAGCCGATATTGCCGCAACGGATATAGCAACGCAAGACGCAGCGGCGGCGATCACTAAGGGGTAGCGCATGGTGGCTCCTTGGGGGAAGTAGGGCAGGTTGGTTGAGCGTGGCCCTTTTGCCGCGCATGGAGAGGTGATGCAAGCGGGGCTTTGGGCAGGATGCGGCGCGGCGCTGGCGCTGGCGTTGTTCAGCGGTTGGCGAGATTGGGCGCGCGTCCGGCGGCGTGATCTTGACCGGGTCGGGCTGATAGACTGGCGCTCCGTGCAGCTTTTTTCGCTGCTGGCGGTGATGATATTGGCAAGCCTTGCGCTCAATCACTGAGTTTTTTGTCCAGCACCCGTGCCCGCTTGCCGCGGCGCTTAGTAAAACTGGCTGAGCGTCAACCGGCGGATGGCGCCGTCGCAAAAGCCGAGCGACACCGCGCGGCCCGGCGCGCCGACAGACCAGTCCGCCAGCGCGCTGCTGGCATAATCAGCCCGAATGGGTGCGCCATCGACGGTACAGATCAACTCGCCCTCACGCCATCCGGCCCGCTCGGCAGGGCCACCGCGCATTACGTGCAGAATGCGCAGCCGCCCCGGTTCCACCCCAAGCAGGACACCGCTTGTCGAGCGCAGTACCGGGTCGGCCGTGCGCGCAGTTGCCGCCAGCACCATGCGCCCCGCGCGTGGATCAAGCAGCACGCGATATCGTTGCAAGAAGCCGGTGCCAATTCGCCCGGCGGCACCAATAGACTGCGAAAACCCGGCCTCGGACTCGATTCGCACCTCAACATTGCGCGCTGCCAACGCGCCGATTGTTATAACAGGCAAAATGGCCAACTCGCTTACCAGCTTGCCGCCAAGGCCAAAGCCGATCGCGGTGGTGATGTGCATCTGCGGTGCAGCTTTGGTCGCCGTCCAGCTTGCGCGTGAGAGGGTGATGCTGGCGCCGTCGCCCGTGTCGACGACCATTGGCTGGAGTAGATATTCACCGATAGTCGCGGTGCTGGCATAAACACCAAGCGCTGGCGGAACGGCCAGCGGCGCAACCTCGCCTGCAAATGGCAGGTGGCCCGAAGGCAACAGGCGCAGCGCCTTGCGCTCAAAATCGATATCAAGCGCATATTCGCCAATAATGTCCTGCCCGATCAGTGCATCCACCGGTGCGCCGTTGCCGGTGGCGATGGCGGGAAGATCGGCGATGGTGATGCCGCCCCCGCGCCGCGACACTCCGGCCAATGCCATGCTGCCAAGCGTGGCCCGGCCAATGGCCACCGTGCCACCCACCGCGGTTGCCCGGCCATCGGCGTGCACCTTCAGGCCAATGCTTTGGGCATAATGGCGCGCCAACACCGATCGGCTGGCGCCGGTGTCGAGCAGTGCCGATGCCGGCTGCCCGTTTATCGACATGGCAAAACGAATCTGGTTGCCCGGCGTCAGCGTAAAAGGGTGCCAGTGTTGCCCGGCTTTGTCAGGCGCGGAAAGAGCAGGCTGGTGCCGCACGGCCTCTGCCTGACCCGAAAGCACATCCGCTGGCAAAGCGGCGACTGGCGGCAACAGGGCAAGGATTATCAACGCGCGCATGGCGGTTTTGGTGGTAAGCATCAAAGGGCGATATGCAACTACTGGTATATTGAGCCCGCCTTGCGCGGCGCCGCCGCTATGGGGCCATCCCCATGGCGCCAAATATTAGAGGGTTGCCTCCAAATAGGCCTGATCAAAGCCATATTGCCGTGCTTTTTCAAGTGTATATGGGCGCAGGCCCATGGAGCGATATTCACCGATAATCTTGCCATCGGCGCTTTCGTCAAGATATTCGAATTTGAACAGTTCCTGCGTCACGATGACCGGGCCTTCCATGCCGATTACCTCGGTAATGTTCGTTACCCGGCGCGAGCCATCGCGCAGGCGCTTTACCTGCACGATCAAATCTACCGAATCGGCGATCTGGCGACTGATGGCTTCTTTGGGTACTTTGATGTCGGACATCATCACCATGTTTTCCATACGCGCCAGGCATTCTCGCGGCGAGTTGGAGTGGAGCGTGGCCATTGATCCATCATGGCCGGTGTTCATGGCCGCCAGCAGATCAAAACACTCGCTACCGCGAATTTCGCCCAGGATGATCCGGTCCGGCCGCATACGCAGCGCGTTTTTCACAAGATCGCGGATGGAAATTTCGCCCTGACCTTCAAGATTAGGCGGGCGGGTTTCCAGCGGCAGCCAGTGGGGCTGTTGCAGGCGCAGTTCGGCCGCGTCTTCAATCGTCAGCACGCGCTCGCCAGGATCGATCATCTTGGAGATGGCGTTGAGCATTGTCGTCTTGCCCGAACCCGTGCCGCCCGAAATGACGATGTTGAACCGGCACGCGCCCGCAATCTTCAGCGCGGTGGCCATTTTCGCGCTCATCGAACCAAAGCCCGCCATCATGTCGAGCGTAATGGGCTTGTCGGAAAATTTACGAATGGAAATGGCCGTGCCGCGCAGCGAAAGCGGCGGCACAATCACGTTGACGCGGCTGCCGTCTTTCAGGCGGGCGTCGGCGAGCGGTGTGGTCTGGTCGACCCGGCGGCCCACCGAGTTGCAGATGCGTTGGGCGATTTGGAAAAGATGTTCCTCATCGCGAAACTGGATATTGGCCAGCTCCAGCTTGCCCTTGCGCTCGATAAAGGTCTGCTCCGGGCCATTGACCATGATGTCCGAAATATTGGGGTCGCTCAGCAGCTCTTCGAGCGGGCCAAGTCCCAGCAATTCGTCGACCAGCACTTTTTCCAGCGCAAATTGCTCGCGCCGGTTGAGTGTCAGCTTAAGCTCGGCCAGTACTTCGCCGATGATGGGGCGGAATTCCTCAGCCAGTTCATCTTTGTTGAGTGTCGCGGCGGCTTCAGGGTCAACCCGCTCAAGCAGGCGTGGAAGCACCTGTTCCTTGATCTTGTGGATGGAGCTTTCAAAGCCCTCCATCTTCGATTGGCCCGCATCGCCGGAGGCGGCCTGGCGCTCGGCCAGCCGTTGCATGGCATCAAGTGCAATGGCGGGCATAGCGCCATCAACATCGCCAGTGGCTCCAAGCGAGGTGAGCGCAGAGGGTGTAATCGGTGGAAACTGCTCGGCATTGTCGGTCTCGACGGGGCGGGCGCCGCCGCCCTGCATTGGCCGGGCAACGCCAAATGCCGGGCGGGCAGGTGCACCGCCTCCGGGCCCGTTACGACGTCCAAACGCACTCATGCTATCATTACCTTGATGCTCACGCCCAAAGACGTAACCCCCAAGGTTTGACGTTTGATTAACTTAGGATTGAAAAACGGCGTTCAGCAATAAACCGCTCGCCGCCCGCGCAAACTACACGCCCGGTCAGCATACTACCGGCAAAAACCTCAGCCAGCCTGCTCAGCAAGGATGGTTAGCCCGCGTTCACTTACTTGCGCCAGACCGCCTTTGATGGTGAGCATTTCCGGCTCACCCTTGTCGGTTTTGTAAATGTGCAGCGCGCCATCACGAATGGTGGACATGACGGGGGCATGACCGCCCAGCACGCCAAAATCGCCCTCGTTGCCGGGAACGACAACCATGTACACGTCCTCGGAGCGGACGAGCTTTTCTGGTGTTACAAGTTCAAAGTGGAGCATGTGCGTTCCTTGTCCTTCGCGCGTGCCATGGGGCCCCGCGCGAAGGGAATAGACTTAAGCTTCCTGCGCCATTTTCTCGGCCTTGGCGATAGCCTCGTCAATGCCGCCGACCATGTAAAAGGCGCTTTCAGGCAGGTGGTCATATTCGCCGTCGACCACGGCCTTAAAGCTCTTCACCGTATCTTCGAGCTGCACGAACTTGCCGGGAATGCCGGTGAACACTTCGGCCACATGGAAGGGCTGGCTGAGAAAGCGCTGAATCTTGCGCGCGCGGCTGACGGTGAGTTTATCTTCTTCCGAAAGCTCGTCCATGCCAAGAATGGCGATGATGTCCTGCAGCGACTTGTATTTTTGCAGTACAGACTGCACCGCGCGGGCCGTGTCATAATGTTCCTGGCCCACGACGCGCGGCTCAAGCACGCGGCTGGTTGAATCGAGCGGGTCAACAGCGGGGTAAATGCCCAGTTCCGAAATGGCGCGATTGAGCACGGTCGTTGCATCCAAATGGGCAAAGGACGTGGCGGGCGCCGGGTCGGTCAAATCGTCGGCAGGTACGTAAATCGCCTGCACGCTCGTGATCGAGCCCTTGTTGGTTGAGGTAATGCGCTCTTGCAGCGCGCCCATGTCGGTTGACAGTGTCGGCTGATAGCCCACAGCCGACGGAATGCGGCCGAGCAGCGCCGACACTTCCGAGCCTGCCTGCGTGAAGCGGAAGATGTTGTCGACAAAGAACAGCACGTCTTGCCCTTCCACATCGCGGAAATATTCAGCGATGGTGAGGCCTGAAAGCGCAACGCGCGCGCGCGCGCCGGGCGGTTCGTTCATCTGGCCATAGACGAGCGCCACTTTCGATCCTTCAGAAATCGCTTCGCCCGCCTCGTTCTTGGCGATGACGCCGGCGTCGAGAAATTCGTGATAAAGATCATTACCCTCGCGGGTGCGCTCACCCACACCGGCAAACACCGAAGTACCACCGTGCCCCTTGGCGATGTTATTGATGAGCTCCTGAATGAGCACGGTCTTACCCACGCCTGCACCGCCGAACAGGCCGATTTTGCCGCCCTTGGCATAGGGTGCGAGCAGGTCGATCACCTTGATGCCGGTGACGAGAATGGCGCTCTCGGTCGATTGATCAACAAACAATGGGGCAGATGCGTGAATGGGCGCGGTGTCGGTGTGGCCAACAGGCCCGCGCTCGTCGATCGGCTCGCCGATGACATTGAGGATGCGCCCCAGCGTTTTGGGGCCAACGGGTACGCGGATCTGGCTGCCTGTATCGGTTACGCTCTGGCCGCGAGTCAACCCCTCTGTCGCGTCCATGGCGATGGTGCGCACAGTGTTTTCGCCCAAATGTTGCGCCACTTCAAGCACAAGGCGGTTGCCGTTGTTATCGGTTTCGAGCGCCGAGAGAATCGCGGGCAGGTGGCCCTGCTCAAACGTCACGTCGACTACGGCGCCAATCACCTGCGTAATGCGGCCTAGGTTATTCGTGGTCGCCGATGGGGCGATCGTGTCGGGGGCGGTTGCCATCGTTCGTTCCTTGCCTTCGTGCCTGTCTTAAAGCGCTTCCGCGCCCGAAATAATTTCCACCAGTTCCGTTGTAATCGCGGCTTGGCGGGTGCGGTTATATTGAATGGTCAGGCGGTTGATCATGTCGCCTGCGTTGCGCGTTGCATTGTCCATCGCGGTCATTTGCGCGCCATAAAAGCCGGCATTGTTTTCCAGCATAGCGCCGTAAAGCTGAATTGCGATGTTGCGCGGCAGCAGCTCGGCCAGAATAGCTTCCTCATCGGGTTCATATTCAACCGCGGCAAGGCCCGCCGATAGCGCGCCCGGTGCTGGTAGTGGAACGGGAATGATCTGCTGTGCCACCGGCTCTTGTACCAGCGCGGAGCGGAAATTTGAGTAGAACAGATGCGCTACATCAAATTCGCCCGCCTCATACCGGGAGATAAGATCACCGGCAAGCGCGTGTGCGTGAACGAAACCGGGGTTGCGCGCATCGCTCATGTCGCGGTCATAATGAATGAGGTTGGGGTAAAAACGGTTCAGCACCCGTGCCTTGCGGCCTGCAAGGTAAAAACGCACGGTTTTTCCCTGTGCGATGAGATCGTCGGCCGTGCGGCGGGCAAGGCGAACGATGTTGGTGTTGAAACCACCAGCCAGCCCGCGTTCAGAAGTTGCAACGACGAGCAGGTGCACTTGATCTTTGCCCGTACCGACCAGCAGCCGCGGGGAAGAAGCGCTGACGGTGACCTTCGACGCCAGGTTCGCCATCACGGCTTCAAGCCGCTGAGCATAGGGGCGCGCAGCCACCGCCGCTTCCTGCGCGCGGCGTAGCTTGGCGGCGGCGACTGTTTTCATCGCCTTGGTGATCTTCTGCGTCGACTTGACCGAGCCGATGCGGATCTTGAGGGCCTTCAGACTTGCCATCTAGCGTCCGATTCTACGGTGGGTTGGGCGTTACGCAAACGTCTTGGCAAAGGCGGCGAGCGCAGCCTTCAGCGCCTCGGTCGTCTCCTTCGACAAATCTTTTTTGTCGCGGATATCGGCAAGCAAATCGGCGTGATTGCTGCGCATGTCCGCCAGCATAGCCGCTTCGTAGCGTGTCACCGCATTCACCGGCACGGCGTCGATATAGCCGTTGGTGCCAGCAAAGATCGACACCGTCTGCTCCTCAAACGGCATGGGGCTGAACTGCGCCTGCTTCAGCAGCTCGGTGAGCCGCGCACCGCGGTTGAGCAACTTTTGCGTCGAGGCGTCAAGATCAGACCCGAATTGCGCAAAGGCCGCCATTTCGCGGTACTGGGCCAGCTCCAGCTTGATGCTGCCCGAAACCTTTTTCATCGCCTTGGTCTGCGCAGCCGAGCCAACGCGGCTAACCGACAGGCCCACGTTGATGGCCGGGCGGATGCCGGCAAAAAACAGGTCCGTTTCAAGGAAGATCTGGCCATCGGTGATCGAAATCACGTTTGTGGGAATATAGGCCGACACGTCGCCTGCCTGAGTCTCGATGATGGGCAGCGCTGTGAGCGAGCCGGAACCATTGTCCTTGTTCATCTTGGCCGCACGCTCCAGCAGGCGGCTGTGAAGATAGAACACGTCGCCAGGATAAGCCTCGCGGCCCGGCGGGCGGCGCAGCAGCAGCGACATCTGGCGGTACGCAACCGCCTGCTTCGACAGATCGTCATACACGATGACGGCGTGCATGCCGTTGTCGCGGAAATATTCACCCATTGCGCAGCCGGTATAGGGCGCAAGAAACTGGAGCGGCGCCGGGTCTGAGGCGGTCGCGGCGACGACGATGGAATAGTCCATCGCGCCATTTTCCGTCAGCGTGCGGACAAGCTGGGCAACCGTCGAGCGTTTTTGGCCAACGGCTACATAGATGCAATAAAGCTTCTTGCTTTCATCATCGCCCGCATTGGCAGCTTTCTGGTTGATGAAAGTGTCGATGGCGACGGCAGATTTGCCCGTTTGCCGGTCACCGATGATAAGCTCGCGCTGGCCACGCCCAACCGGCACAAGCGCGTCGATCGCCTTGAGGCCGGTCTGCACGGGCTCATGCACCGAGGTACGCGGGATGATGCCCGGCGCTTTTACCTCAACGCGGCTGCGCTGATCGGTGATGATCGGGCCCTTGCCGTCAATCGGGTTGCCAAGGCCATCGACCACGCGGCCGAGCAGGCCCTTGCCGATTGGCACGTCGACGATGGTGCCCGTGCGCTTGACGACATCGCCTTCCTTAATCTCCGCATCCGAGCCGAAGATCACGACACCGACATTGTCAGCCTCAAGGTTGAGGGCCATGCCCTGCACGCCATTGGCAAATTCCACCATTTCGCCGGCTTGCACATTGTCGAGCCCGTGGATGCGGGCGATGCCGTCACCCACACTCAGCACTTGGCCGGTTTCGGACACCTCAGCCTCAGTGCCAAAGCTGGCGATCTGATCTTTGATGACCTTCGAGATTTCAGCGGCGCGGATATCCATTGTCAGCCTTTCCAAACAGCGTTCTCGCTGTCAGCCTTTCATTGCGTGCGCGAGGGAGTTCAAACGGGTTTTGATCGAGCTATCGATCATTTGGCTGCCGATGCGGACAACAAGCCCGCCCAGCAAAGAAGGGTCAACCGACAGATCAACCGAAACATCGCGGCCAATACGCTGGCGCAGCGACTGCTTCAGCGCGGCGACCTGATCAGCGTCAAGCGGGTGCGCCGAGGTCACTTCCGCCGTTGTCTCGCCACGAAAATCGGCGGCAAGCGCGCGAAAAGCGCGGATAATTTGCGGCAACTGGCCAAGCCGGCGGTTTTCAGCCAGCACACCGAGAAACTTTGTCGTCGTCGGGTCGAGTTTCAGCACAGGGGCGATTGCTGCTACCGCCCTGGCCGCGTCGCGCCGCGAGACAAGAGGGCTGGCGGCGAGCCGGGCAAATTCCACTGATTCGTTAAGCGCAGCGCGAATCGCAGCAAGGCTCGCCTCTACCGAATCGATCAACTTCGCATCGCGCGCCAGATCGAACAACGCCGTCGCATAACGCCCGGCAAGGCTCGCCTGGATGCTGCCGCTTGCGTTACCGCCACTAGTCCCGCCGGATGTCTCCACGCGATTGAAATCCTTTAAGCGAAGGAAATTTGGCCCCATGCGCGAACAGGGCCACTAAACCGGGCCCCGTGCTTGGGTTGCCGGGGCTGCTAGCATCGGTGAAACGCGGATGCAACCCGCCTGCTGCAATGGGCCGTAACATATGTCATGGCGAATGGCGCGATGATGGCGGGCCGGTGCCAAAAATCCTGCACAGGCCATCGCTCCGGTTTGAGCGCAACCACCGGGAGGCGCAGGGCAAGGCGCGCGCTATTGCTGCTGCATCAGCAGCGGAGATTAACCATGGCCTATAGAATCACCGGGCTTGCGCCAGAGCCATTTGCCGGGCTTGCCCGGCTTGATGATGCCGCACTTGCCGCAAAAGGCGCCATGCGCATCACCGCGCTTGATGGGCTGGCATATCCGTGCAGAATCAGCCTTGAAGATGCCACGCCGGGTGAAACCTTGTTCCTTGTACATCATGTCAGCCATAACGTGGCGACGCCTTATCGCTCAGCCTATGCGATTTATGTGCGCGCGGCGGCGGGCTTGCCGGCAACGTTTCATAATTGCACACCGCCGGTGTTTGATGGTCGGCCAATCGCCCTGCGCGGTTTTGGTGCAGATGCGATGCTGAAGGCGGCGGCTCTTGCGCTGCCGGGGCAGGCGGACGCAAAAATCCGCTCGCTGTTCGAGCAGGCTGATATTGCCTATATCCATGCGCACAACGCCGCCCATGGATGTTTTTCTGCGCGGATCGACCGGGAATGACCGTGATGGATGAAGATGCCGCCTGGACAGCGTTTGAAGCGCGTGACCGCGCGCTCGACGGTCATTTTGTCGGCGCGGTGCTGACAACGGGTATTTACTGCAAGCCAAGTTGCCCCGCGCGCCACCCAAAGCGGGAAAATGTGCGCTTCTACCCCAATGGCGCGGCGGCGCAGGCGGCCGGCTTTCGTCCCTGTTTGCGGTGCAGGCCCGACGAGGTGGCGCGCGACCGGGTGGCGGTTGCCCGTGCGGCGGCGATGATCGAGCACGCAGACGAAGATATTGCCCTGCCCGCGCTTGCTGCCGCAGTGGGATATGCACCGCATCATTTTCACCGGCTGTTCAAAAGGGCAACCGGCGTTACACCGGCTGCCTATGCCCGCGCCCGCAAGGCGCGCCTGGCCGCTGACGCGCTGACAGCGGAGATGAGTGTGACCGAGGCGATTTATGCGGCAGGATATGGCGCGCCGAGCCGCTTTTACGAAAGCGCGCCCGCGCGAATGGGCATGGCGCCAAGCGCCTGGCGCAAAGGGGGGGCGGGTGTTTGCATTCGCTGGGTCATCGCCACGACAAGCCTTGGCCCCTTGCTGATTGCTGCGACCGGCAAGGGCCTGTGCCGCGTGTCGTTTGATGAGGATGCAGCCGCACTGCGCGCCCGTTTTCCCAAGGCTGAAATCGCACCGGGAGGAGAGGCGCTCGCCGCACTGGCCGCGCGCGTGGTTGCTGCGGTTGAATCGCCCGAGCGCGACCATGACCTGCCGCTCGATGTGCGTGGCAGCGCATTTCAAGAAGCGGTGTGGCAGGCGCTTTGCGCCATTCCGGCGGGAGAAACGCGCAGCTACACCGAACTGGCGGCGGCGGCGGGCAATGCGCGGGCGGTTAGGGCTGCGGGCTCAGCATGCGGGGCAAACCATCTCGCGGTCGTCATCCCCTGCCACAGGGCACAGCGTGCAGATGGCAGCATGGGTGGCTATGCCTATGGCCTGGAACGCAAGAAAAAGCTGCGGCGGCGCGAAGGGGTGGTTGAGTAGCGCGAAAATTGCCATTTGTGGTGCCGGTCCGCTAGTGTTGCTGCCTGACGGGGAGGGTAAATGACGGATCATCCAAATAAACGCAGCACTGCACCGGCTTTGGCCACAACGCCGTTTACGTGGCGGATCATCCATTTCCCCCCGGTGCTTTTACTGCTGGCGATCATCGCTTCGGGGTGCACCGGCATGGTGGCGACATGGGCTGTAAGGCATGTGCCTGGCGAATCTGGCGGCCCGGTAGCAATTGCGCGCGGCGCGCTGGTGGCCGCAATGTTTATTGGCATGTTTATTGGCTTTAACCGCTGGATCGAGCACCGCATTCCGCGCGAATTTTCATACAAGGGCTGGGCGGTGGAGCTTGGCGGCGGGCTGTTGCTGGGGGGTGGGTTGTTCTGTGCTGTGGTTGGGGTGATCTGGCTTGGCGGGGGGTATCATATTGTCGGCTATCATCCCGCAGCAGTGCTTTATCCCATAATCGGCATTTCAATTCTGTCGGGGGTTGTGGAAGAGATAATGCTGCGCGGCCTGTTTTTTCGGCTGGTGGAAGGCTGGCTGGGAAGCTGGATTGCGCTGGCCTTGTCCGCTGCCTTGTTCGGGGCGCTGCACCTGGGCAATGACAATGCCACGCCGCTTGCCGGCGCGGCGATTGCGCTCGAAGCAGGCGTGATGCTGGCCGCGCTCTATATGGTGACCAGGCGGCTCTGGGCGGTAATCGGTCTGCATGCTGCGTGGAATTTTACGCAAGGCGGGGTGTTTGGCATCGCGGTGTCGGGCAATGCGGTAGAAGGGCTGCTGCGCCCGCGCATCTCCGGGCCAAATTGGCTGACGGGCGGCCCCTTTGGCGCCGAGGCGTCTTTGCCCGCCGTGCTGGTGTGCGGCATGGCCGGCGCTGTGCTCATCGGCGTTGCGACCCGCCGTGGCCGGGTTGTTGCGCCGTTTTGGGCGAGCCGCCCTTAGGGTGCCGTTTTTTTGGCTTGGCCTGTAGCGGCGCCGTTCTCCGCCGGGGGCAAGGCGCTTTCAGAGCCGCATTTGTAGATCAGCCATTCATCGGGCTGCGGTGGGAGCGCATCTTTAATGGCGGCCTGTTGCGCGGCCAGTTTTTGCCTGTCTGGCTCGCTCGCGAGGCAAGCTTTTGTGGAAACAGTGCCACGAAGCCTGCGCGCTGCCGCCATTTGCGCGGCCGACAGCAAATAACGCCGGTTGGCATAGGTGCTGGTCGCTGCGTTATATTCAAGCACAGAAACGGTTTGCTCACGGTCGGGAACAAGGATGCGTTCCCATTTTTGGCCATTTTCGGCATATTGAGTGCCACCGTTGGCGCAGCCATCGCGCCCCCAGTCGAGTGTTACATCGTTTGGCAGCGACAGGTTGATGCGGCTGCGTTCGGGGATGATACGACAGGCCAGCTTTGCCGGAGATGTGCTGGCAGCGGCGGAATCGGCAAGGTTGGCCGGGGCAGATAGCGCCGGCGCGACAACCGGTCCGCTGGGGCGGAAAACGAACAGCGCCACTGCGCCCGCCATCATCAGCACCCCGCCGATTGTGGCAAAGGCCGCGCCGCGGCGCCTGCCCGTTATTGCCAGCAATGCGCCGCCGCCTACACCCATGGCGCCAAGCACCAGCGCAAACCCTGCCAGGCCGATAACATCCTCCCGGCTGCGCTGCCTTTCTGCACGGGCATTTTCCAGGTCGAGTTGTTGCCGGGCAAGGGCTGCTTCTTTGGCCGTTTGTGCGGCGGCGGCGGCGGCGCTTTGCTCCTGCTCCTCGGCGGCCTTGTCCTGTTGCAGCCGCTCGGCAATGCTCGTGCATGGTACGCCGATAGTGGCAAAGGGCTGCTTTGCCTCGCGCAGAAAAGCCGCAAGCTCAGTATCGGCAATGGCAAAGCCGAAGGACGAATCGCCCTCCTCCGCGCGGGTGACGGCGGAGTTTACGCCGATCACCCGGCCGCACTCATCGAGCAATGGCCCACCAGAATTGCCGCGCGCGATGCCCGCAGTGTGCAGCAGCACCTCGATGCCGGTCAGGTTGCGCAGCCCGGCAAAGCCACCTTGCGAGCGCACCGGGCTTAGCGGCTTGATGTAATCGGCCGATGATTGCGCGGTGGCCAGATCGACATTGCCGGGATAGCCAAGCGCCACCACCGCCTCACCATCGGCCACCGGCCCTGGAAACAGCGTGAGTGCAGGCAGCGGTGCGCCCGAAAATTCGATGAGCGCCAGGTCGCGCCGCGGATCATAGGCAATCAACCGCCCGCGATAGGATTTTGTTCCTTCAGATGGCACCACGCCGATGAGCACATTATCGGGAAAGCGGGCGGCAAGCTCAACTACATGGGCGTTAGTAACAATGCGGTTAGGGGTAATGGCAAAGCCACTGCCATGGCCAAAACCCACCACCTCGCCTTGCGCGCTGGCAATGGTGACAACGCGCACCACCCCGCGGCCAGCGGCGGAAATATCATCCGCCAGCGCCGGGCTGGCAATTCCCACGATCAGCAGAATCGCGGCGATGAGGCGGGCTATAGTCATCATGGCCGCTTAATCGGGCAATTGGGCGCGGCGGACAAGAGCGTTGCGGGCGCGAATTTATACAAAACTATGCGGGTCGACATCCACCGCCACGCGCACCTTCGCGGGCCACTCAAGCGCGCCCAGCCAGTCGCGCAGCACCTGTTGCACACCCAGCGAGCGGCGCGCATGGACAAGCAGGCGGAAGCGGTGGCGCCCGCGCAGCATGGCAAGTGGTGCAGGTGCCGGGCCATAAACGTCCATGCCCGCCACATCGGGGGCGGCGCGTTTTATGGCGCGTGCTATAGTTTCGGCCAGCGTCTTGTCCTCGCACGACACCACAATGGCGGCATAGCGCCCAAAGGGCGGGGCATCCGCCTCCTGGCGGGCGGCGGTTTCGGCGGCATAAAACGCCTCGATATCGCCCGATACCAGCGCGCGCATCACCGCGGCTTGCGGCGTGTGGGTCTGGATGAACACCTGACCTGGCTTGGCCGCGCGGCCCGCGCGCCCGGCTACCTGGTTGATTTGTTGAAATGTACGCTCCGCCGCCCGCAAATCGCCGCCGCCCAGGCCCAGATCGGCATCGATCACGCCAACCAGCGTCAGATTGGGAAAGTGATAGCCCTTGGTCACCAATTGTGTGCCGATGACAATGTCGATCTCGCCATTTTCCATTCTGGCGACAAATTCGCCAGCGCGCGCGGGCGACCACAAAGTGTCGGAGGTGACAACCGCGCGTTCTGCATCTGGCCAAAGCGCTGCGACTTCGTCGGCAATCCGCTCGACGCCGGGGCCGCAGGCAACAAGCGTGTCGGCATGGCCGCATTCCGGGCAGGTTTGCGGCACGGGCTCGACATGGCCGCAATGGTGGCAGGCGAGCCGCTTTATCAGCCGGTGCTCCACCATCCACGCCGTGCAATTGGGGCATTGAAAGCGGTGGCCGCAGGTGCGGCACAGCGTGAGCGGGGCATAGCCGCGCCGGTTGAGAAACAAGAGCGCCTGTTCTCCGCGCGCCAGCGTCTCGTCAATTGCCCTTGCCAGCCTTGGCGCAATCCAGCGGCCGCGCTGTGGGCGGTCTTGTGTCATGTTGATGGGGTGGATAGCGGGCATTTGTGCCGGGCCATAGCGACCGGGCAGCTTCACCAGCGCATAGCGGCCAAGCGCCACCTGATGCCGGGTTTCGATGGCAGGGGTGGCTGTTGCCAGCACCACCGGGCACGGGGCGAACAGGCCGCGCATCACCGCGGTGTCGCGGGCATGGTAGCGCACGCCTTCTTCCTGCTTGAAGCTTGCCTCATGCGCTTCATCGACGATGATAAGGCCAAGATTGGGATAGGGCAGGAACAATGCTGATCGCGCGCCGACCGTTACCAGCGCTTCGCCGCTGGCAATTGCCCGCCATGCGCGCCGCCGCTGCGACTGGCGCAGGTCGGAATGCCAGGCGACGGGCG
This sequence comes from Sphingomonas sp., assembly GCA_041659705.1. Lineage (GTDB taxonomy): Bacteria > Pseudomonadota > Alphaproteobacteria > Sphingomonadales > Sphingomonadaceae > Sphingomonas. The sequence continues at coordinate 164,309 of JBAZXU010000007.1, read as the reverse complement.
CTGCGCCAAAGCGGGCGGCAAAGCGTTTCAAAAACGGCTCGGTCAGCGCAATTTCAGGCAACAGCACCAATGTCTGGCGCCCCTCGCGGATTGCTTGGGCCACGGCCTCGAAATAAACCTCCGTCTTGCCAGATCCCGTTACCCCGTCGAGCAAAATGGGCGCAAAGGCGCGCGCTTTTACAGCGTCCACAAGCTGGTTTGCGGCATGAATTTGTTCAGCGGAAAGGACGGGCTGGGCAAAATCGGGCAGGGGCAGCGCAAAAGGCGCGTCGGTTGCCACCTCAATCGCCTCCAGCGCGCCAAGCTTGATCAGGCCGCGCAGCACCGCTTCCGATACACCGGCCACCGCTGCCAGCTCGCGCACGCTGCCCTGCCGCTCGCCAATAAGCTCGATTGCCTGAGTGCGCTGCGGCGTTGCGCGCGGTGGCACAAGCCCGGTTGAGCGATATTCCGTCGTCATTGGCCCGCCCTCCAGCGCCGAGGAGGAGGCAAGCGCCATGCGCAGCACGCTGGCGGGTGCTGCGACATAATAATCCGCCGCCCACTCCACCAGCCGGCGCAGCGATGCGGGGAGCGGCGGCACATCCACCACCGACAACAGGTTGCGCAGGCGATTATCCCCCACCTCGCCGTTTGCGGGCATGCGCTCAGCCTCCCACACCACGCCGAGCATTTGCCGCGGCCCAAGCGGCGCTATGACGATAGAGCCTGGCACCACCGCCATGCCGTGCGGCACGCGGTAATCAAGCGGGCCAAGCGCGGCATTGAGCAGCAGGACACGGGCGCGGGTGGACATAACACTCCTTATGGAGATTTATCAGCAAACCGAAAGCAGGGGCTGTCAACCAGCGAGCAAATTTGCCATGGAAGCGGGCAATTCACTCTGGCGGGCCAATGGCCTGCCATCTGCAATTTGCGCCAAAGGGACCAGCCATGAAATTTTTTGCCGACACCGCCGACACCGCCGATATCCGTGATCTGGCAGCAACAGGCCTGCTGGACGGGGTAACCACCAACCCGTCGCTCATTGCCAAATCGGGGCGGCAGTTTTTGGAAGTTGTCGCCGAAATTTGCGGCATTGTCGACGGGCCGGTGTCGGCCGAAGTCGTGGCGCTGGACCATGCCGGGATGATGCGCGAGGCCGATATTTTGCGTAAAATTGCCAGCAATGTCGCGGTAAAGGTGCCGCTGACGATGGACGGGCTGAAAACCTGCAAGGCGCTGAGCGACGAGGGCACGATGGTCAACGTCACCTTGTGTTTTTCGGCCAACCAGGCGCTGCTCGCGGCCAAAGCGGGTGCAACCTTCATCTCCCCTTTTGTCGGGCGGCATGACGATTGCGGTTTCGACGGGATGGATCTTATCCGCGACATCCGGCTGATCTATGATAACTACGCCTTTGACACCGAGATTTTGGTCGCCAGCGTGCGCCACCCGGTACATATTTTGGAATCGGCGCGGATTGGCGCGGATGTAATGACAGCGCCGCCCGCCGTTATCCGCCAGTTGGTAAAGCACCCGCTGACCGACAAGGGCATTGAGGGTTTCATGGCGGATTGGGCAAAGACCGGCCAGACTATTGGCTGAACTGGCTGGCTGACTTCAAACGGTTGCGCCTGCGGGCTATGGTGCGGGGGTGGCGGCAGGCAATGCGGCCATCTTCAGCGCCTGGAGGTCTGCCAATATGGCCCGCACCCGCGCCTCCACCACCAGCCTGCCCTTGGCGCGGGTGGCAAGCGTTGCATCGCCCCAAATACCCGATGGCGAATACACCCCTTTGCCCCCCGGTACACGGGTGAGCGGGCCCGGCGCATCGGGGTTATCATCCCGCAAGGCCAGCCGCATATTGACCCGGTCTGGCGCGATATAGAGCATCATCGAGGTTTCTATTTCGTCGGCATGGGTGCCGCGTATTTGTTTGGCCACGCGCTGTTCCACATCACCCCCAGCGCGGATGATGTCGGTATAGCGCAGGAGAATACCCTCCTTTGCCAGCATCTGTGCTGCCGCGGCCAGCGGCCGCATGGTCGAGACGCCGGTGTTCAAAACATAAATGCGACGCACCCCATAACCCGCAAAGTTGCGTGCCACGTCGGCCACGGTGTCGCGCGCGGTGTCAAAACGCAGGCTTGTCGAGCCGGGATATTCAAGAAAAGCCGGGTAGAAGGAATAGTTGAGCGTTGGCGCAACAACGACATCTGCCGCCGCGAGCACCCGGCTGGCAAAATAGCGCGCCAGTTGTGCATCATTGTCCAGCCGCAAATGCGGGCCGTGCTCCTTGGCTTCGGCGCCGAGCGGGATAACGACGATCGTGTCCGCCCCCAGCAGCTTTTCTGCCTGCTTCCAGCTCAAATCGCCCAGCACAACGCCGTGCGTGCGCGGCGCTTGCGCAGATGCCGCGCTCAACAGCCAGCCAAGCACCGCCAGCCGAAGTGCGGCACGGGAAAAGGGGCGGAGAAGGGTTTTGGCCATGCGCTTCGTCCTTGTTGTCCCGCCGGGCGTGCCCGGCATTGCCATGTCAATACGCTAAATCTGGGCAAATTTGCGCACTAAAATCAACCGGCTGCAATCTCGGCCTCGCCAGCGGGCAACCATTGGCCTAGGCTGTGGACATGGCTGATACTCCCTTGTCAATCGCCTTTGCCGACTATCTCCGCCGGGACCGCAGGCGCTCGTTGCACACAGTGCGCGCGTATCAGGCCGTGGCGCAGCGGCTGACGGCATTTTTGGGGGAGCATTGGGGCAAGGCGGCTGATGCAGCAGCGCTCGCCGGCGTGACCACGGCGGATTTGCGCGCGTTTTTGGCTTATCGCAGGGGAGAAGGGCTGGGCAATGCGTCTGCCGCGCGGGAGTTGTCGGCGGTACGCGGGTTTTTGCGCTTTGTCGGCGGCGCGGGCGCGCTGCTGCCGCCGATTGGCGGCCCGCGCGTGAAAAAGGGCGTGCCGCGCCCCATTTCGCCGGATGAGGCCGTGTCGCTGGCCGACGAGGTGGCTGAAAGCGCCGCAGAGCCCTGGATTGCCGCACGAGACTGGGCGGTGCTGATGCTGCTCTACGGCGCAGGCTTGCGCATTGGCGAGGCGGTGGGGCTGACGGGCGCTGTGCTGCCGCTGAGCGAGGTGATGAGCGTGACGGGCAAGCGCGCCAAGACGCGGATGGTGCCACTCCTCCCGCAGGTGCGTGCAGCGATTGAGGATTATGCACGGCTATGCCCCTGGCCAATTGTGCGCGGCGAGCCGTTGTTTCGCGGCGCCAAGGGCGGGCCGCTTGCTCCGACCATCATCCGTCGCGCGGTGCAGGCGGCGCGGGTGCGGCTGGGCTTGAGCGAGCGGACTACCCCCCACGCGCTGCGCCACTCCTTTGCCACGCATTTGCTGGGGCGCGGCGCAGACCTGCGCAGCTTGCAAGAGTTGCTGGGGCATGCAAGCCTCAGCTCGACACAGATTTACACACAAGTAGACGCCGCGCATCTGCTGGATGTGTACCGAAACGCCCACCCGCGGGCGTGAGGGGGCACACCATTAGCTTAAGGCCGGGCTATTTGGCCTTTTTGGGATGGTAGCGCAGTAAATCTTGCAGCTCTGCTGCGTTGTCGGTCCGGGCCATCGGTTCCCAGTAAACCGGCTCGCCTTCCAGCGAGGTATCTTGCGTCAACTGCCAGGTCTTTCCCGTCGCGGTGTCCAGTAACACAGTGTCGCGCTGAACATGCGGACTGTGAACAATGATAAATCGCCCCGGCGCGCCGACAGGGCCTGCCTGTGCCAGCGTTGTACTGGGCATTATCAGGAGCATGGATAGCGGGAAAAGTTTCATAATTGCCTCATCGAGAGAGGAAGTGACTATTCGCCCGGCGCATCCGCCACCATCACTGCTTGGCCACCCGCGCCTCGATCGCGTTCCAGATCATTGCCGCAACATCTGTTCCGTCGAACCGTTCGATTGCGACGATGCCAGTGGGAGAGGTTACGTTGATTTCCGTCAGCCATTTGCCACCGATTACGTCTATGCCGACAAAAATCAGCCCGCGCCGTTTCAGCTCCGGGCCCATGGCGGCGCAAATCTCGCGCTCTTGCGGTGTTAGTTCGGTTTTCACCGCCGACCCGCCAACCGCCAGATTTGAGCGGATTTCTCCCTCTCCGGGCAGGCGGTTTATGGCGCCCGCCACTTCTCCATCGACAAGAACGATGCGCTTGTCGCCCTTGGCCACATCGGGGAGGAAGGCCTGCACCATGTGCGGCTCGCGCCAGCTCATGTTGAACACCTCGATCAACGCCGACAGATTAGCGCCGTCTGCTCCCACTTTGAAGATGGCCTTGCCGCCATTGCCGTGCAGCGGCTTGATGACGATTTCACCGTGCCTGGCAAGAAAGGCGCGTGCCTCGTCAAGGCTGCGGGTGATGAGCGTTGGCGGCATGAAGCGCGCATAATCGAGCACGAACATCTTTTCGGGCGCGTTGCGCACGCTGGCTGCGTCGTTCAAAATCAATGTCTGATGCGCGATCCGCTCCAAAAGGTGGGTTGCGGTGATATAGCCAAGGTCGAACGGTGGGTCCTGCCGCATCAGTACGACATCGGCATCATTGCCAAGGTCAAGGTTCATCGGCTCGCCCATGGTGTAATGGTTACCCGCTACGCGCTGCACGGTCACGGGGTGGGCGCGCGCCCAAAGCCGCCCATCGGCGTAGCTCAGATCTTCAGCTGCATAGTGGAACAGCTTGTGGCCGCGCGCCTGTGCCGAAAGCATGAGCGCAAAGGTCGAATCGCCGGAGAAGTTGATCGAGTGGAGCGGGTCCATCTGGACAGCGACGGTGAGCGACATGGGCAGGCCCTTTGTGGATGTTGGCGGGTATGGAGGGCTATCTAGGGGCGAGTAGCGGCAACGGCTAGGGCAAGGAGCAATGGGCCGGGGCGGGTTTAGCCAATCCAGGCATTTTCAATGTGGCGCAGGTGCGTGTCTGGAGCGATGAGGATCACGTCAATACGCGCATCCTCACCCTGCTTGGCATAGCGGGGCAGCAGAATTTCCGCCGCCGCAGCAACGCGCGCGAGGCGGCGTTCGTCAATGGCAAAATCAAGCTCGGCGCCGCTTTGGCGGGTCTTTACCTCGACAAAGACGATGAGCGTGCCGCGCCTGGCCACCAGATCAACCTCACCCGCTTTGGTGCGCACCCGCTGATCGAGAATATGCCAGCCCTTTGCCCGTAAATAACTGGCGGCAAGCCATTCTCCGTGCCGCCCGCGTGCCTCGGCTGCCTGGCGGGCAAGCGTCATGCCTTGAGCGCCAGCGCGCGGGCATAAAGGGTGCGCCGGTCGAGCCCCAGCATCTGCGCCACCTCGCTTGCGGCCTTGCCCGCGGGCAGACGGGTAAGCGCTTCGGCAAGGGCTGCATCGGCGTCGGTCTCGCTGGGGGCTGCGGCCTCCCCCGGCGGCGCAATGACAATGACAATCTCGCCCTTTGGGGGCTGGCTGGCATATCGCGCGGCAAGGGCGCTCAGCGTTCCCGTTACCGCTTCTTCAAAATGCTTGGTGATCTCGCGTGCAACGGCGGCGTCGCGCTCACCAAGCCCGCTGGCCAGCGCGTGCAGCGTGGCGGCAAGGCGTGGGCCCGATTCGTAGAGGATAAGCGTGGCGCGGATGGCGGCCACCTCGGCGATGGCGCTGGCCTTTGCCCCTTGTTTGGGCGGCAAAAACCCAAGGAAGAAGAACCGGTCGGTCGGCAGTCCGGCCAGCGTTAGCGCAGCAATGGCGGCGCAAGGCCCCGGAATAGTCACCACCAGATGCCCCGCCGCGCGGGCATCGCGCACCAGCTTGAAGCCGGGATCTGAAATGAGAGGCGTGCCCGCATCCGACACCAGCGCCACCGCCTCGCTCCCCATCCGCGCGATCAATCCAGGGCGCACCGCCTCGGCATTGTGGTCGTGATACGGCGTCATCGGGCGCTTTGTGCCGATATGGTGGAGGAGGCGCGCTGTCACACGGCTGTCCTCAACCGCGATTACGGCCGCGCGGGACAATATGTCCGCTGCGCGCGGAGACAAATCTCCAAGATTGCCGATTGGCGTTGCAACGATGTAGAGACCGGGTGCGAGTTCAGCGTTCATAGGGGATGGATCATGGCAGAGCTGATGGGCACAGGGCAACGGTGCGGTGCGTTATTGCGCATATTGGCAGTGGCAGGCGCCATGCTGCTCGCTGGTTGTCAGACGATTGTCCCGCGCGGGCCGGTGGCTCCGGTGGATAAGCCTGTGGTTGCTGGCCCCCCGCGAGGGCCGGCGCCAATCGACACCGGCATCCCCCAGGACACCGCACGACAGCGCGTCGCCCTTTTGGTGCCGCTGACCGGGGTAAACGCGGGCGTTGGGCAAAGCCTTGCCAATGCCACGCAAATGGCGGTGCTCGACACCCGTGCCGAAAAGGTGCGCATCACCACCTATGATACCAATCTTGGTGCGGCCAGGGCGGCGCAGCGTGCCTTGGCGGAAGGCAATAAGCTGATTTTGGGTCCGCTGCTTGCCGAAGATGTTCGCGCAGTGCAGCCCGTGGCGCGTGCAGCCGGTGTTCCCATCATCAGCTTTTCCAACGATGTTGGCGTGGCCGCGCCTGGCACCTATCTGCTCGGCTATTCACCCGCACAGGCGATTGAGCGGGTGGTGCAATATGCTCATGGACGCGGCATCACCAGCTTTGCCGGGCTGGTGCCCAACGGCCTTTATGGAGACCGGGCCTCAACTGCCTTTTTGCGCGCGGTGGAAGCGGCTGGCGGCAAGGTGCTGTCGTTGCAGGTATATCAGCGCGCGCCCGGTTCACTTGCCGCCGCCATCGCCCGGCTGGCGAACAATGCTCCCTATCAGGCCGTGCTGATTGCCGACAATGGCATGCTGGCGGCATCCGCAATTCCCATTATCCGGCGCAGCGGCGGGGGCAATACGCAAATATTGGGCACAGAATTGTGGAATAGCGAACGCTCAATCGCCGCCGCGCCCGCGCTGAACGGTGCCTTGTTCGCCAGTGTGGCAGATGCGCTTTATCTGCAATTTGCGACAAAATACCGCGATCGCTTTGGTGTGGCGCCCTATCGCCTAGCAAGCCTTGGTTACGATTCTGTGCTGCTAACGGTTCGTATCATGCGGGATTGGCCGATTGGCGCGTCATTCCCGGTTGACCGGCTTGCGGACCGGGGCGGCTTTGCCGGGCTTGATGGCGCCTTCCGCTTTGGGCGAGACGGAGTGGCGGAGCGCGCGCTTGAGGTGCAGCAGATCAGTGGCAGCGCCACTTCGGTCGTTTCACCCGCGCCGACGGTTTTTGCCAAATAGCAGGCTGGCGCCGGGGGCGAGGGGTCAGGCGCTGGGTGCGAGCAGTGCTGCAAGAATGGCATTGAGCACCAGCATACCGCTTTCGGTTGCGCGCAGCCGGTCGCCCCTGTGCTCGACCAGCCCCTGATCGCTTAGCCGCGCCAGCGCTGCCAGATTGACTAGCGCGCCAATATCGGCAGTGGCTTTTGCGTTAAAAGCGGCGATCCGCGCCAGATCGACGCCCTCCCCAAGGCGCAGGCCCATCAGCATTGCCTCGGTCTGCCGGTCGGCCGGGGCAAGGCTGGTCTGCTCGGCAATGCCGTGCGCTGCGCGGGCGATGCTGGCCATCCAGTTCTCCGGCTTTTTGTGCCGCGCTATGGCAAGACCGCCGCGCCGCCCATGTGCGCCGGGGCCAATGCCAGCATAGTCACCATAGCGCCAATAGGTCAGATTGTGGCGGCTTTGCGCGCCCGTGCGGGCGTGGTTGGAAATTTCATATGCAGGCAGGCCAGCGGCCGCGGTGCGCGCGCGCGTTGCCTCGAACAGGTCGGCTGCGGCATCGGCATCGGGAATCGTTAGCCGCCCCGCTGCCGCTTCAGTGGCAAAACGCGTACCCGCCTCGATGGTGAGCTGATAGAGTGAGAGATGCTCGGTGCCAAAGCCAAGTGCGCGGTCCAGCTCGGCCAGCCAGGCTTTCAGCGATTGCTGAGGGCGGGCATAGATGAGGTCAAAGCTCACCCGGCCGAAATGCTTTTGCGCCACCAAAAGCGCCGCCAGCCCCTCGCAAACGTCATGCGCGCGGCCAAGAAAGCGCAGCGCAGCATCGTCAAGCGCCTGCAGGCCAAGCGACACGCGGTTGACACCTGCCGCCGCCAGATCGGCAAAGCGCGCCGCCTCCACCGAAGAAGGATTTGCCTCAAGCGTAATCTCGATATTGTCCACCGGCGGCCAGGCCGCCACCGCGGCCGCAATTACGGCCTCTACTGTTTCTGGCGGCATGAGCGAGGGAGTGCCGCCGCCAAAAAAAATCGACCCCAGCCGCCGCCCCGGCAAGGCCTGTGCCTCATGCGCCAGATCAACCAGCAAAGCCGCGCGCCATGCGGCCTGGTCAACACTTGCCCGGACATGGCTGTTAAAATCGCAATAAGGGCATTTCGAGACGCAAAATGGCCAATGAACGTAAAGCGCAAGGGGGGCAGCATCTGTCATCATCTGCCGCTATGGAGCGCGCGCGCCAGAGAGGGAAGGAGGGAAATAGCGTTTTTATTGCGCGCCCATGGTGCCTGGTTGCGCGGGTTGTCTTGTTCAAAACACCGCCGCGACAAACTTGGTAAAAGCGCGGGCGCGGTGGTTGTTTGCCTGTTTTTCATCAAAACTCATTTCGGCAAAGCTGCGAGATTCGCCTTGTGGCACAAACATTGGATCATAACCAAAGCCGGCCACCCCGCGCGGTGGCCAGATGAGGTGGCCATCGACCCGCCCTTCAAACCACTCGACATGCCCATCGGGCCAGGCAAGCGCGAGCGTGCTGACGAACGAAGCCGAGCGGCTTGCCCCCGGCCCAAGCGCTGCGAGCTTTTCCTCCACCCGGCGCATTGCCAGCATCCAGTCGCGGCCCTGGGGTGTTTCGGCCCAATTGGCGGTATAAACACCGGGCGCGCCGCCCAGCGCCTCGACGCACAAGCCGCTGTCATCGGCAAGTGAGGGCAGGCCGCAAAGGTCGGCCGCGGCCATGGCTTTCAGTTCAGCATTGGCGACAAAGCTGGTGCCGCTCTCCACAGGTTCGGGCAAATCAAGCTCTGCGGCCGACACCACCTCCATGCCATAAGGCGCGAGCAGCGCCCGGATTTCGCGCACCTTGCCCGCATTGTGGCTGGCGATTACCAGCTTGCCGGGGGCGAGCTTGCGAATGGCTTGCGGCGGCGCGGTGTCGGTCATTTGCCTGCGGCTTGCGCCTGTGCGGCGAAAATATCCGCGCAGCCGATGCGGGCAAGGCGCAGCAGGCGCAGCAGCGCTTCTTCGTCATAGGTCGCGCCCTCGGCGGTGGCTTGTGCCTCGGCGATGTTGCCGTTTTCGAGCAGCACGAAATTGGCGTCGGCATCTGCGTTTGAATCTTCATCATAATCCAGGTCAAGCACCGGCGTGCCCTGATATATTCCGCAAGATACCGCCGCCACCTTTTGCCCAAGCGGGTCGGCGGTAAGTTTGCCGCTGGCAAGCAAACCGTCAATCGCCAGGCGCAGTGCAACCCATGCACCCGAAATAGCCGCCGTGCGCGTGCCGCCATCTGCCTGAAGCACGTCGCAATCGAGTGTTATCTGCCGCTCACCCAGCAATTTCATATCGGTAACAGCGCGCAAAGACCTGCCGATAAGGCGCTGAATTTCCTGCGTCCTGCCAGATTGTTTGCCCTTGGCGGCCTCGCGTTGTCCACGGGTATGGGTGGCTCTGGGCAACATGCCATATTCTGCCGTTACCCAGCCCTCGCCCTTGCCGCGCAAAAACGGCGGCACGCGTTCTTCAACCGATGCGGTGACCAAAACCCTGGTGTCGCCAAAACCGATCAGCACCGAGCCTTCGGCGTGGCGGGTGAAGCGGGGCTCGATGGTGATGGTACGCATTTGGTCGGGGGCGCGGCCGGATGGGCGCATGGTTGGTTCTCCACAAAATATGGGTTGCGACCTAGCCTTGCGCGCCGCCGCTGTCACCCCCTTGGCGGGGGCAGGCGCGGCGGCGTTGGCAGGATTATATCCCGCTGCCCATTGAGCCGGGCGGTGTTCGTCCCTAGTCTTGGGAAATGAAGTCGCCGATCCTTGAGCTTAACGAGCGCGCCCGCGACGTTTTTCGGACGGTGGTGGAGAGCTATCTTGATAGCGGCACGCCAATTGGCTCACGCACAATATCTCGGCTTTCCGGGCTTAACCTGTCGCCTGCTTCGATCCGCAATGTGATGCAGGATCTGGAGGAGCTGGGTTTGCTGGCGGCGCCTCATACCAGTGCCGGGCGAATGCCCACCGATTCTGGCCTGCGGCTGTTTGTCGATGGCATGATGCAGGCGCTGGAGCCATCGGCCGATGAGCGCGCAGCGATAGAGGCGCGGATAACGCATAGCGGCCCGGTGGAAGAGGCGATCGCCGCGACCACAGCGGCGCTTTCAGGCTTGTCTGCCTGTGCGGGTTTGGTTTTTGTGCCCAAGCGCGAGCTGGTGCTGCGCCAAATTGGCTTTGTGCCGCTTTCTGCGCATCAGGCGCTGGCGGTGCTGGTGGCGGAGGATGGCTCGGTTGAAAATCGCGTGCTCGACCTGCCGCTGGGTGTGTCGCCGGCCGCGCTTACCGAGGCGGGGAATTATATGACGGCAACCGTCTGCGGGCTGACGCTGGCCGAGGCGCGGCTGCGGATCGAGCGGGAAATGACCGCCGAGCGCGCCGCGCTCGATGGAGCCGCCCGCGCGTTGATCGAGCGCGGCCTGGCGGTGTGGAGCGAGGATGGCGAGCGGCGCCCGGTGCTCATTGTGCGCGGGCAGGGTCGGCTGATTGATGCCGCCGCCGCTGCCGATTTGGAGCGGGTGCGCGATTTGCTCGATGACCTTGAAGGCAAGCAGGAAATTGCCCAACTGCTCGACAGCGCACGTGAGGGCGATGCAACCCGCATCTTTATCGGCGCGGAAAATAAATTGTTCGCGCTGTCGGGTTCTTCGGTTATCGCGCGGCCATTTCACAACACCGACGGGCGTGTGGTAGGGGTTGTGGGTGTGATTGGGCCAACGCGGTTGAACTATGCACGGGTAGTGCCCATGGTAGATTTTACTGCCGCAACGCTTGCGCGGTTGATGGTCTGACATAGCATATAATGTATTAAGGGTGAACACCAAGGTGATGAACGAAGACGATATTTCTGCTCAGCAGGGCGAGGCGATGGATGAAGCTCAGGCAACGGATAGCGGCGCGCTTGCTGAACGTGTGGCTATGCTTGAGGCTGAATTGGCAGAGGCCAAGGCGGCCGTGCTTTATGCCCATGCCGAGGCGCAGAATGTGCGCCGCCGTGCCGAAAAGGAAGCGAGCGATGCACGCGCTTATGCGGTGACTAGTTTTGCGCGCGACATTTTGTCGGTGGCGGATAATTTGTCACGCGGGCTGGCTGTCATTCCCGATGAGCTGCGCGGGGATGACAAGCTGAAAGGTCTGGTCGCCGGGCTGGAAGCAACGGGCCGCGAGCTGGACACGATTTTTCAGCGCAACGGTATCACCCGTATCGCCGCGATGGGCGAGACACTTGACCCCAACCGGCATCAGGCCATGCTCGAAATGCCAAGCGACGAGGCTCCTGGCACAATTATTCAGGAAATGCAGGCCGGTTATATGCTGAAGGATCGGCTGCTTCGCCCGGCCATGGTCGCGGTGGCAAAAAAGCCTGAGTGATGGCGCTGAGACTGTGATGACGATTAACCCCAACCTCACCACCGACCGCGCGACCTTTGTCACTCATCTTGAATGTTCGATGACGGGGGAGCGTTATGAGGCAGATCAGCTTCACGGCCTGTCGCGCGCTGGCCGCCCGCTGCTGATGCGCTATGACCTTGGCATGGTCCGCGCAACCACGCCGCGCGCGCTGATCGAGGCACGGCCGACCGATTTGTGGCGCTGGCGCGAGCTTTTGCCGGTGCGGCGCACGCAAGATGTGGTGAGCCTTGGCGAGATTGAAACGCCGCTGGTGCCTATTTCCCGTTCGGGCGGTGCAAATGTGCTGGTGAAAGACGAGGGGCGGCTGCCCACCGGCTCGTTCAAGGCACGCGGGCTGGTGATGGCGGTGGCCATGGCCAAGGCGCTGGGGGTGACGAAAATCGCCATGCCGACCAATGGCAATGCCGGGGCCGCGCTTGCCGCCTATGCCACGCGCTGCGGCATTGAAACCATTATCTTCTGCCCCGACGACACGCCCGAAATCAACGTGCGCGAAATTGCCATGCAGGGCGCGCGGGTATATCGGGTAAACGGACTGATCGACGATTGCGGCGCGATTGTTGCCAAAGGTGCAGCCGAAGGGCGCTGGTTCGATTTTTCTACCCTGAAAGAGCCCTATCGGATCGAGGGCAAAAAGACGATGGGGCTGGAACTGGCCGCCCAGTTCGGCTGGAAATTGCCGGATGCGATATTTTATCCAACCGGCGGCGGCACCGGCCTTATTGGCATGTGGAAGGCGTTTGAGGAGCTTGAGGCGCTCGGCTGGATCGGTAGCCGGCGGCCCAAAATGTTTGCGGTACAGGCTAGCGGCTGTGCGCCGATGGTGAAGGCGTTTGAAGAGGGCGTTGAACATGCCGAACGCTGGGAAGGCGCGCACACCATTGCCAGCGGCATTCGCGTGCCGCGTGCTGTGGGGGATTTTCTCATCTTGCGGGCAGTGCGTGCATCTGGCGGCATTGCCATGGCGGTGGATGATGGAGCGATTGTCGATGCTGTGGCGCGCTGCGCGCGTGAGGACGGGCTGCTGCTTTGCCCGGAAGGCGGGGCCACGCTTGCCGCTTATGGCCAGGCTTTGGCGCGTGGGCTGGTGGGGGCGGGCGACACTTGCGTTTTGTTCAACTGCGCAACCGGGCTGAAATATCCCATGCCAGATGCATCGCGGACGCTCGACCGGCATGGAGAGATAGATTTTTCACAGCTGTAGCGCGTCGGTGCCAAAAGGCAGGATGCCCAGATACACGTCGAGCGGCGGCGCCCCGGAAACGGGCGCCCCGCGCGATAGCAAAAAGGCATGGCGGACAAGTTCTGCCTGTTGCTCAATTCCATAGCGGCTGAACGGCTGCCCCGGCTTGATTGCATAATCATAGCGGCAAAACGGGTGGCGGGCGAGGGGAAGGAAAATGCCCCGCTGGTGCTGCCACACATGTGTCATCTCGTGGATGAACAACCCCTGGTCGCCGAGGCTGCCCGTGCTGAAATCACCACAATAACAGGTCGCGCGCGGGTGGAAGTGGATGTTGCCGCGCGGTGCCATCACGGTGTTTTTTGGCTGGAAAAACGCCCATTTCCGGCGGATGATGCGCACCGCTTCATAATGTATTGCGCCGCCGAATATCGACTGCGCGAGCGCGATTTCGGCCTGTGTCAATGAACGGGTGTGAGCGCGATCTGCCAAGCCAAATCAGCCCTTGGGCGCGTCGTCGCCCGCTGCGATGACAGGCGCATCATATTCAATCCGCAAATTATTGGAAAAAGTAAACACCAGCGGCATGGTGCTTCCCGGCTTCACGCTTTTGTTTACATCAAACAGCATGACATGCTTGCCGCCGGGTGCGAACGTAACATTGGCCTTGGCCGGAAGCGGCACGTCGCTTATCGGCGCCATGGTCGATGTTGTACCGCTCGTCATGCTCTCGTGCAGCTCGGTTTTGATAACAGTGGGCGAGGTGACACTGATGAGCGTTGCCTGCTCGGCCCCGCCATGGAGCGTGAAATAAGCAACGGCTGTGCCACCGGGTACGGCCGACAAGCGCACATAGCCTTTGTCGACAAAAACCTCGCGCGGTTGCCCGCAACCGGCCAGCATGGCAGCGCTAAGCGCCAGAAAAAGCGGAGTGATGGCGGCTGGACGCATGATATGTTCCATTTTTGTAAAATCTGCGCGCCATTCTAGAGTTGGTGCAATCTTGCGGCAAGCAAAAGCCGACCTATATCGCCATGGGTAAGGCGACGCGGCACGTGCCGGGTCGTGTGAGGCATTAATTTACGACGGGGACCAATACGGACCATGGCTAAAGTTATCGGGATTGATCTGGGCACTACCAATTCGTGCGTGGCGGTGATGGAGGGCGGAAAACCCAAGGTTATTGAAAATGCGGAAGGCGCGCGCACCACGCCGTCGATCGTGGCCTTCGCCAAGGATGGCGAGCGGCTGATCGGCCAGCCGGCCAAGCGCCAGGCAGTGACAAACCCGGACAATACCGTGTTTGCGGTAAAGCGCCTTATCGGCCGCCGCTTTGACGACCCGATCACCAAGAAAGACACCGAGCTGGTCCCCTATCACATTGTGAAGGGTGCCAATGGAGACGCCTGGGTGCAGGCTGGCGGCAAGGATTATTCCCCGTCTGAAATCAGCGCCTTCACGCTTCAGAAGATGAAGGAAACCGCCGAGGCCTATCTTGGTGAAACGGTGACGCAGGCAGTCATCACCGTGCCCGCCTATTTCAACGACGCGCAGCGCCAGGCAACCAAGGACGCCGGGCAGATTGCCGGGCTGGAAGTGTTGCGCATCATCAACGAACCAACAGCGGCCGCGCTGGCTTATGGTCTTGACAAGCAGGACGGCAAAACCATTGCGGTTTACGATCTTGGCGGCGGCACGTTCGACATTTCGGTGCTTGAAATTGGCGACGGCGTGTTCGAGGTGAAGGCAACCAACGGCGACACTTTCCTGGGCGGTGAAGATTTTGACAACAAGGTTGTTGAACACCTGGCCGAGCAGTTCAAAAAGAAGGAAGGGCTCGACCTCAAGACCGACAAGCTCGCGCTGCAGCGGCTGAAGGAAGCGGCCGAAAAAGCCAAGATCGAGTTGTCATCGGCAGCGACCACAGAAGTGAACCTGCCCTTCATCACCGCGCGGATGGAAGGCGGCGCCACCACGCCGTTGCATCTGGTAGAAACGCTGACCCGCGCCGATCTTGAAAAGCTGGTCGATGCGCTCATTGCGCGCACGATGGAGCCGTGCCGCAAGGCCCTTGCCGATGCCGGTGTCAAGGCGTCGGCTATTGATGAGGTGGTGCTGGTTGGCGGTATGACGCGTATGCCCAAGGTGCGCGCGGCCGTGAAGGAGTTTTTCGGCAAGGAGCCGCATTCGGGCGTAAACCCCGATGAGGTTGTCGCCATGGGCGCGGCCATTCAGGCCGGTGTTCTCCAGGGTGATGTGAAGGACGTGCTGCTGCTCGACGTGACGCCGCTGTCGCTTGGCATTGAAACGCTGGGCGGTGTGTTTACCCGCATGATTGACCGCAACACGACCATTCCGACCAAAAAGTCGCAAACCTATTCGACCGCCGATGATAATCAGGCCGCGGTGACCATTCGCGTGTTCCAGGGCGAGCGCGAAATGGCGGCCGACAACAAAATGCTTGGCCAGTTCGACCTGATGGGCATTCCCCCCGCGCCGCGCGGTGTGCCGCAAATCGAGGTGACGTTCGATATCGATGCGAACGGTATCGTCAATGTTTCTGCCAAGGACAAAGGCACAGGCAAAGAGCAGCAGATCCGTATTCAGGCATCGGGCGGTCTGTCCGACAAGGATATTGAGGAAAAAATTCGCGAGGCCGAGCAATTTGCCGAGGAAGACAAAAAGCGCCGCGAGGCAGCCGAGGCAAAGAACAATGCCGAAAGTCTGATCCACACCACCGAGCGCCAGCTTGCCGACAATGGCGACAAGGTGGATGGTGCGCTGAAGGCCGAAATCGAGGCCGCCATTGCCGAGGCAAAGGCTGCGGTTGAAGGTGGCGATGCCGACGCGATGAAGGACAAGGCGCAGACTTTGGCGCAGGTTGCGATGAAGCTTGGCCAGGCAATTTATGAAAAAACCGCCGCGGCAGAGGCCTCCCCCGGTGCAGATGCCGCGCCCGATGCCGCAGCGGAAGACGTGGTCGACGCGGAGTTTTCCGAAGTCGATGCCGATGCAAGCGACACCAAGGCATAAGCAATGAAACGCAACGCCCCCGCGCCCGGCTTGCCCGGCGTGGGGCGTGGGGCGGGGGCCGGGCATGACTATTGAAGTTGATTTTTACGAATTGCTGGAATGTTCGCGCGATGCGGATGATGCGACGATCAAATCGTCCTACCGCAAGCTGGCGATGAAACATCACCCGGATCGAAACGCCGGGTGCAAGGACTCAGAGAGCCAGTTCAAGGCGATTTCCGAGGCCTATGAAGTGCTGAAAGACCCGCAAAAGCGCGCGGCCTATGATCGCTTTGGCCATGCGGCATTCCGCAATGGCGCCGGCCAGGGCGGTGCAGGCGGCGGCGGCGATTTTGCGGGTTTCAGCGATATTTTTGAAAATATCTTTGGCGAGTTCATGGGCGGCGGCCGGGGCAGCGGTGGCCGGTCGCAGGCGCAGCGCGGCGCGGATTTGCGCTATGACATGGAAATCTCGCTCGAAGATGCGTTTCATGGCAAATCGACAGACATTACCGTCGATGTGTCGGGCGTGTGCGACCCGTGTGGCGGATCTGGCGCGCGCGCGGGCACCGGTGCCAAACACTGCACCACCTGTGCAGGCCATGGCAAGGTGCGCGCGCAGCAGGGTTTTTTCGTTGTAGAACGAACCTGCCCTACTTGCCACGGCGCGGGCAAAATCATCGCCGATCCGTGTCCCAATTGCCGCGGCGAAGGCCGGGTGGACAAAACCAAGACGCTTACCGTCAACATCCCCCCCGGTGTGGACGAGGGCACGCGCGTGCGCTTGTCGGGCGAGGGGGAGGCTGGCGCACGCGGCGCGCCTGCGGGAGATTTGTATATTTTCCTGCATGTGGCGCGCCATGCAATTTTTACACGCGAGGGAACAACGCTGTTCGCGGCTGCACCTATCAGCTTTACCACAGCTGCGCTTGGTGGCGACATTGCGATTGCCGGGGTGGATGGTGAGCGCCACGTCATCCGTGTTGCGCCAGGCACGCAAAGCGGGCGCGAAGTGCGTCAGCGCGGCGCTGGTATGCCGGTTTTGCAAGGGCGTGGGCGCGGCGATCTTGTCATCCGCATCGATGTGGAAACGCCAACCAGGCTGTCGGCTCGCCAGCGTGAATTGCTCGAAGAGCTTCGCAGCACCGAAACTGGCCATGAAAGCCAGCAGGCAGCGGGATTTTTTACCAAAATGAAATCTGCGCTGGGCGGATAACCTCACGCTATGCCTGGCCATTCGGTCCGCGCCCTTGGTGAAAGGGGCGGCCAGAATGGCGGGTTTGCCCGGCATAGGCCGCCGGACTGGCCAGGTCGTACCAGCCGATTAAAGACCGACCGCCTCAACCATCAACAATATTGCGCCAAGCGCGAGCGCGCCATTGGCAACAGCTTCAATATACCGCATGCTATTTTCCTTACGCCAGACCATTCCGGCTGGCGGCATGTGGGTATTGTTGCGCAAGCTCGCAATTTTATTACAGACATTCGCAATTGCAATTGCTGCAACTGCGAAGCGCGCCACCCCTCCAAAAAAGTCGGGGCACAGCCCATTTCATGCCTTGCCAAAAACCCGTGCAAAAATCGTGTCGACATGGCGCAGATGGTAACCAAGATCGAACTTTGCCTCGATTTCAGCCGGGGAAAGGGCAGCGCTCACCTCAGCGTCGGCCTTTAGCAAATCCATCAGCGACAAGGCGCCGTCGGATTCCCACACTTTCATCGCGTTGCGCTGCACCAGCGCATAGGCGGTCTCCCGGCTCACGCCCGCCTGAGTAAGCGCCAGCAGCACGCGCTGCGAGTGGATGAGCCCACCCATCCGGTCCATGTTTTTTTGCATCCGCACAGGGTAGACGAGCAGCTTGTCGACCACCCCTGTCAACCGGGCCAGCGCGAAATCTAGCGTAATGGTGGCATCGGGGCCGATATAGCGCTCAACCGAGGAGTGCGAGATGTCGCGCTCGTGCCACAGCGCGACATTTTCAAGCGCGGGCGTGACATAGCCACGCACCATGCGGGCAAGGCCTGTCAGGTTTTCCGTCAACACCGGGTTGCGCTTGTGCGGCATGGCGGACGAGCCTTTTTGGCCGGGGGAAAAATATTCCTCGGCCTCCAGCACTTCGGTGCGCTGCAAATGACGGATTTCGGTTGCAAGCCGCTCAACCGACGAGGCGATGACGCCCAGTGTGGCAAAAAACATGGCGTGGCGATCTCGCGGGATGACCTGTGTCGACACCGGCTCGACCGACAGGCCAAGCCTGGCCGCAACATGCGCCTCCACGGCAGGCTCGATATTGGCAAAAGTGCCCACCGCGCCGGAAATGGCGCAGGTGGCAATGTCGGCGCGGGCAGCGACAAGCCGGGCACGGCCGCGCGCAAATTCGGCATGTGCCTGTGCCAGTTTCAGGCCAAAGGTAACCGGCTCTGCGTGGATGCCATGGCTGCGGCCGATGGTGGGTGTGAGCTTGTGCTCACGCGCGCGGCGTTCCAGCACCATGAGCAGCGCGTCCATATCGGCGATGAGCAGATCGGCCGCGCGCGTCAGTTGCACGGCAAGACAGGTGTCGAGCACGTCGGAACTTGTCATCCCCTGGTGCATGAAGCGGGCCTCATCACCCACATGCTCGGCAACCCAGGTGAGAAAGGCGATTACGTCATGCTTGGTTACCGCCTCGATGGCATCGATAGCGGCAACATCGATAGCGGGTTTGGTCGCCCACCAACGCCACAGCGCGGCGGCCGCTTCCCTGGGCACCACGCCAAGCTCTGCCAGCGCGTCGGTTGCGTGTGCCTCAATCTCAAACCAGATGCCGTAGCGCGCCTCGGCAGACCAGATGGCGGACATTTCAGGGCGGGAATAGCGGGAGATCATGGCGAAAACGCACCTTACACTCGGTGGAGGGAAGCGCCGCCCCTAGCAGGCCGTGTGGCGCAGGCAAAGTCAAAGGCGCAAGGGTGGCGTGTCACCGCCCATAACTCGTGTTCAGATCAACCCTTGTGCGCGCAGGCTGGTGTGCCCGCCTGCGCCGATGATGATGTGATCGTGCAGCGCAATGCCAAGCCGCCTGCCCGCATCGGCGATTTGCCTCGTCAGCTCAATATCGGCGCGGCTGGGAGAAGGGTCTCCGCTGGGGTGGTTGTGCACCAAAATGATCGCGGCCGAGCCGATATCGATCGCGCGGCGCACCACTTCGCGTACATGCACGGCTGCTTCATCGATCGACCCCTCGCTCATCAGTTCGTCGCGGATAAGCATGTTGCGCGTGTTGAGATGCAACACGCGGACGCGCTCCACCCCGTGATGGGCCATGTCAGCGCGCAAATAGTCAAGCAATGCCTGCCAGTTGGCAAGTATTGGCCGGGCGGCCACTTCCGCTCGCAACAGGCGCAGCGCGGTGCTCTGGGCGATTTTTATGGCGGCAACCGTTGTGTCACCCATGCCTTTAACTCGCAGCAGCGCTTCAGGTGGCGCGCTCATCAGGCCGCCAAACCCGCCAAATTCAGCGAGCAGCGCCTTGGCCAGCGGCTTGGTGTCGCGCCGCGGAATGGCCAGCGCCAGCAAATATTCGATCAGTTCATGGTCGAGCAACGCGTCTCCGCCCTGTTCGACAAGCCGCTGGCGCAGGCGGGCGCGGTGGCCAGTATGATCGGGCGGCGGCGTGGTCATCGAGCATGAAGGATTAGCTCCGCTTCGGCCTGTGCGCAATTGCATCATCATCTGCGCACGTTATGATCAATGCGGCCCGGTTTGGTCGAGTTTTCAGGAGTTGCAATCGACGTGTCGGCCGAACCGCATGATCCGCTGGAGGTTGTACCCGACAGCAGGCCGTCCGGTAGCGCGGGGCGAAGTCCGCGGCTTATCATTGTCGGTGCATCGGCGTTTGCGCTGGCGGCGGTGTTGTGGCTTAGCCGGGCGCCGATTGCGCAACTCATTGTCGACCATGAGCTTGCCGCGCGCGCCATTCCCGCTCGCTTCACGCTAAAGGACATCGGATTTAACCGTCAGCGGCTCACCAATATTGTGGTGGGTGACCCCGCCCACCCGGATCTTGTTGCCGATTGGGTGGAGCTTGACACGCGGTTTGGCTGGGGCAGTGCTGAACTAAGCGGGGTGCGCGCAGGGCGTGTGCGGCTGCGCGGGCGGGTGGAAAATGGCGCGCTGTCGCTCGGCTCAATCGACAAGCTGCTGCCAAAGATGGCCGGTAAACCATTTTCTTTGCCCGATTTATTTGTCGCGGTGGCAGATGGTCGGATGCGGCTGGAGGCCGAGCAGGGCGTTGTTGGACTGAGGCTGAGTGGATCGGGCAGGCTGAACAATGGCTTTCGCGGAAATCTTGCCGCGATTTCTGAAGGATTGCATCAAGCCGGGTGCCAGACTGGTCGTTCAGCAGCCGTGTTGGCGCTTGCTATCGACCGGGGCGCGCCAACGCTGCGTGGACCGGTGCGCACCGCATCGCTGGCCTGTGGCCCGGTGAGCAGCGGCCCGGTGAGCGTTGCCGGTACAATCACGCTGGGTGCCGCGCTCAACCGTTGGCACGGCATGGTCGATGTCACCGCCAGGCAAGTGCGCCATCCACAGGCATTGGCGGCGCGGGCGGGCGGGCGGATAAGCTTTGCGGGCAAATTTGGCGGCGCGCGCGCCAGCACTGCCGGGCGGGTGGAGTTGCATGCGGCGGGGCTGGCTATGGCGGCGTTGTCGGCCGGGCGCGCCAGACTTGACGGAGATTATGTGGTTCAAGGGGCAAGCGTGCGGTTTGACGGTGCAACTGGCGTTGTGGGGGCGGCACTTGCGCCGGCCTGGCGCGCGCGCGCTGCCTCGCTGGGTGAGGCCGCGCCCAATACACCGGTCGCGCCGCTGCTGGCGCGGCTGGCGGCGGATGTTCAAACAGCGGCCCGGCGGTTTGATGGCAATGCACTTGTCGGCTTTGCGAGCGGGCGCGCGCTGACGCTGCGTTCTGCTGCGATAACAAGCGCGAGCGGCGCACGGCTTGCCATGTTTGGCGGGCGCGGCCTGCGTTATCGGCTTGCAGATGGCGCGCTGGGGCTTGATGCGGCATTGTCGATGGGCGGGGGTGGTTTGCCTGTGGCAAGGCTTGCCCTTGCGCAGGCGCTGCCCGGTGGGGTGATATCGGGGCGTGGCTATGTCGCGCCCTATGCCGCATCTGGCGCGCGGCTGGCGATTGGTGCCATCGCCTTTTCGCGCACGGCGCATGGTGCTGTGCGAATGCAGGCGCACCCGGTGGTGAGCGGGCCGCTCGCAGGTGGATCGGTTTTTGGCGCGCAGATGCCAATGGAGGTGGAATGGAACGGCCAGACCAGCCCTCATAGCTTGCAACTGGCGCTGAACAGCGCGTGTGCCCCGCTGGCGTTTGCGCGGCTGGCGGTGGCCGGGCTGGTGCTTGAGCGTACGCAGATGCGGCTATGCCCGGTGGGCGGTGCGCTGGTGCACTTTTCCGGCGGGCGGCTTTCAGGCGGCGCAGCTGTAACAGCGCTGCGCCTTGGCGGCACGATTGGTGGCACCGCAATGATGTTTGCCGCGGACAAGGCGCAGATGTCGTTGAGCGACGGCGCTTTCAGGCTGGCCAATGTCGCAACGCGGCTGGGCAGTGGAAGCCGGGTGACGCGGATCGAGGCCGCAACTCTGGCCGGGCGAGCCGAAGGGTCGGTGCTTTCTGGCCGCTTTGGCGGTGGCGGCGGGCAAATTGGCGGGGTGCCTTTGTTGATGTCTGCGGCCGGGGGTGATTGGCGCTTTTCCGGCGGCAAGCTGGCGGTGGGCGGTGCAATGACGCTGGCAGATGCTGACCCTGCGGCTCGTTTCAACCCGCTAAGAGCGCCCGCTGTGGCGCTGACGCTGGCGGACAACATCATCGAAATGAAAGGCGCGTTCGAAAATCCGGCAACCGGCGTCATGGTGGGGCGCGCGGCGCTTCGCCATGATTTGCGCACCGCGCGCGGCCATGCCGACCTTGTCGTGCCGGGGCTGGCTTTTGATGACAGGCTTCAGCCCGATCAGCTCACACCACTAACTTATGGCGTCATCGCGGCGGTGAAAGGGCTGGTGACGGGCGATGGGCGCATCGATTGGGCGGCGGACGGCGTGACGAGTACGGGTGAATTTCGTACCACTGGCATGGATCTCGCCGCGGCCTTTGGCCCGGTTACGGGGGTGTCGACGCATATTCGCTTTACCGACCTGCTCAACCTGGAGAGCGCGCCTGATCAGGTGGCGACGGTGGCGGTGCTCAACCCCGGCATTGCGGTGGAAAATGGCGTGGTTCATTATCAAACGCTCGCCGGGCAGCGGCTGCGGGTGCTGAGCGCACACTGGCCGCTGGCGGGAGGCGATCTGGATTTGGAGCCCGCGCTGCTCGATTTTGCGCAGGAACACCCGCGCGCGCTCACCTTTCGGATAACCGGCATGGATGCGGGCCAGTTTTTGCAGCAGTTCGACTTTAAGAATCTGACGGCGACCGGCACGTTCGACGGGCTGTTGCCGATGGTTTTTGACGCAAAAGGCGGGCAGATTGAGCAGGGCAGGCTTGAAATCCGCCAGGGTGGGGGCACCATTGCCTATGTTGGCGACCTTTCGCAAAAAGACCTGGGCACATGGGGAAATCTGGCGTTTCAGGCATTAAAATCTCTGCGCTACCAGCGGCTTGGCGTGGTGATGAACGGGCCGCTCGCTGGAGAAATGGTAACCGAGGTGAATTTTGCCGGCGTTAGCCAGGGCGAAGGCACGAAGAGCAATTTTGTCATCCGCCGCCTGCAAAAGCTGCCGCTGGTGTTCAATGTGCGTATCGCCGCGCCGTTTCGCAGCCTGATCGATTCGGTACAGTCCTTCTATGATCCGCGCACCCTGGTGCGGCGCGAACTGTCCCGCCCGGAAAATAGCGCCGCGCGAGCTTTGCCCGCGCCCGCACCGCCCATTCAGCCTCCAGCAAGCGAGCATCTGCCATGAACGATTTGGGATTGACGAACGGCTTGCGGAGAACGACCAACGGCCAGATGAAGAGGACGATGGCAATGGCGCTTGTCGGCGCAGGTATGAGCGGCTGCATTAGTGTGGCGGCGCCCGACAAGCCTATCGTCATCAATCTCAACATCAAGATCACCCAGGAGGTTGTCGTCCGCCTCGACCAAGAGGCGAAAGAGTTGATCAAAAGTAACCCGGGGATTTTCTGATGAAACGGCAGAACATAACCATGAGCAAAAAGATGCTGCTCGGCGCGGCGCTGATCGCCGGTCTGGGCGTGTCGGGTGCCGCCATGGCGCAGCGCGATCCAGCTTATCAGGCCGCGCGCTCATCGGGGCAGGTGGGCGAGCAGGTCGATGGGTATATCGGCATTGTTGGCACGCCAACGCCAGAGCTGCGCGCGCTGGTCAACAACATCAACATTCAGCGCAAAGCCGCCTATACCAAAAGCGCGGCCGCGGGCGCCACGGTGGAGCAGTTTGCCTTCACATCGGGCTGCAACCTGATTGCCAAAACGGCGCCGGGTGAAAAATATCAGGCGCCCGACGGTAAATGGAAAACCCGCACCCAGGCCGCGCCGGAGCGCGACGAGCGCTGCGTTTGACGGCGGCCGTGCGGGCGGGGCCGCACAGGCCGCTTTCGGTGTGCCATCGGTTTATCGGCAATGATACGCCCGGTTGACTCGGCGCGCGCTGCTTCCTAAACGAGCACCGCACCGGGGGGTAATCACTCAACGATGTTTTTCGTCGCCCGCTTTGCCGCGTGGCGGCGTTTTCTTATCAGGATTGCACGCACTTTGGCTGATGACCGCCATGACGAACCCGGCACACTTGACGCCCGCATCGCGCGCGCCAGGGCTGAGCAGTCGCGCGGAATGTCGACAGCGCAGGCGCGGGCCGAAGGGCGGGGCTGGGCAATTGGCATCGAATTTGTCGGTGTTGTGCTTGTGTCTGCGGCAATCGGCTGGGCGATTGATAGCTATGCAGGCCTGGGCACGCGGCCCTGGGCGATGATCATCATGCTGGTTTTGGGGTTTGCATCCGGCGTTTATCGGGCCATGCAGACATCGGCGGAGTTTGACGCCGACCCGACCACCGGCGCTTCGGAGTAAGGCGAGCGATATGGCCAGCCCAATGGAACAATTCGCAATTCATACCATTCACCCGTTGAAAATGGGTGCTTATGATGTGTCGTTCACCAATTCGTCGCTCTGGATGGCGATTGCGACCGCGGCAATTGGCATTTTCCTGTTTGTCGGTACGGCCCGCCCGCAGCTTGTGCCGGGCCGGTGGCAGGCGGCGGTTGAATATCTTTATGATTTTGTGCGCAACATGCTTGATGAAAATGTTGGGCCAGAGGGGCGCAAATTTGCGCCACTGCTGTTTTCCATCTTCATTTTCGTGCTCGTGTGCAACCTGCTGGGGCTGATCCCCTGGGTCGGGGCATTTACCCCGACAAGCCATATCTCTGTCACCCTTGGGCTGGCGATGCTGGTGTTTGTGATTGTATGCGGTGTTGGCTTTGCCCGGCACGGTTTGCATTTTTTCAGTCTGTTCTGGCCGAAAAACACCTTCTTCCCGCTGGCGGCTTTTGTGGCGGTGATTGAGTTTTTGAGCTTTCTCAGCCGCCCGTTTACACTTGCCATTCGCTTGTTCGCGAATATGACGGCGGGCCATGTGCTGCTGAAGGTGTTTGGCACATTTGTCGTCGCGCTCGGTTCATTTGGTGCTTTGCCCTATGTGTTTGGGGTGTTGCCGCTGGCTGTCAACGTGGCGCTTTCGGCGCTTGAGGTGCTGATCGCGGTGGTGCAGGCCTATGTATTTGCGCTGCTTGCGTCGATTTATTTGAACGACGCGATCAATCTTCACTGATTTTACTACCAAGCAACTGAATTAACACGAAAGGTTTTGATATGGATCTCGGTTCGGCAAAAGTTATCGGCGCAGGTCTGGCGGCGATTGGTGCAGGTCTTGCGGCGATTGGTGTTGGTTCGATCTTCGGCCAATATCTGAACGGTGCGCTGCGCAATCCTGAAGCGGATGCCAAGATGGGTGGCCGCCTGATTTTCGGTTTTGCGGTTACCGAAGCGCTTGGCCTGATTGCGGCTGTTGTCGCACTGGCGCTTGCATTCTCGAACTAACGCGCCGCAATTCGGCGCCGCTTTGAACGGTAGGGCCCATGCCTCAGTTTGATTTCGCTCATGTTTTCTGGCCTCAGCTTGCCTGGTTGGCGGTGTTTTTCATTATCCTGTATTTCGGGATAGTGCGCGCAACGCTGCCCAAGGTCGGCGGGGTGATGGATGCGCGTGACGATCAGGTGCGTGAAGATCTTGCCAATGCCGAACAGGCCAAGGCGGGCGCCGATGCGCTGGCGGTGGAATATGACGCAGGCGTAGCCGGCGCACAGGATGCGGCCCGCGCTCAGCTTGCTTCGGCACGCTCGGCGGCGGCCGCTTCGGTTGAGGCAAGGCTTGCTGCTTCCAACGCGCTGCTGGATGATCGCGCAACGCAGGCGCAAGCGGCTCTTAACGCCGCGCGCGCCAGGGCAATGGGCGAGATTGAGGCGGTGGCAGCGGACGCAGCGGCTGATATTGTTGAGAAATTAACTGGCGCCCGGCCGGCATCGGCAGCGGTTACGGCCGCTGCTCGCGCGGCGCTGGGCTAAGGGGGCGCAACTGATGACGACGCACAGCACCGGCACGCTGGTTCCATCCGATGCGGAGCATGAGGAAGGCCCGATGCTGCTTGGCCTTGGCGCTGAGGGCTGGGTTTATGTTGGCCTTACTATATTTTTGTTGCTGGCGGTTTTTGCCGGCAAGGCGCCACAAAAAATTGCCGCCGCGCTTGACGGGCGCATCGCCAATATTCGCCGGCAGCTAGAAGAGGCAAAAGCCATTCGCGCCGAGGCCGAGGCGCTGTTGAGTGCAGCCAAAGCGCGCAGTGCGGCAAGCGCTGGCGATGCAGCGGCGATCATAGCGCAAGCTGAAACCGAGGCAAAGGCAATGCTCGCCAAGGCAGAGGCTGATGCGGCGGAGTTGATGGCGCGCCGGGCGGCGATGGCGGAGGACAAAATCGCTGCGGCTGAACGCGGTGCCATTGCCGAGGTGCGCGCGCGTGCCGCCGATGCAGCCACCCGCGCGGCGGCGGCCATTATCGGAGAAAGTCACGGAGCCGGTGACGATAAGCCATTGGTTGATAGCACTATTGCGGAGCTTGTGCGCCTTAATTAGGGTGTTGAGGCGCAAAATTGGGCTTTGCCAAGCGATTGGACTAGCATTTGCCACAATTTTACGGCGAAGATGGCGCAGGGTGATTCGTGCCCAGCCTCTTTAGGAAAGCCGTTCTATGAAGTTTATTGCCTGCGCTGCCCTGTCTGCGCTGCTTGTCTCGCCCGCGTTGGCGCAAACCGCGCCGTCGGCAGCGCCCGCCACCCCGGCGGCTCAACCTGCTGGTGCGGTTGCCAAGTTCAATCTTGAAACGCCGATTGAAGCCATTGCCGCCAATGAAATGGCAAAGGCAGTGCTGAACGCCAATATTCCCGGCATCACCGAGCATCCGGCTTTTGATCAGTTCAAGGCGCTTAGCCTGAAGGCGCTGCAGCCGCTGGCACAAGGCGCCATTACGGATGATCAGCTCAAGAAGATTGAGGCTGAACTGGCTGCGCTAAAATAGGTCACGGCACTATTTTTGGCATAGCCCGCCAGCGGCGCCTGGCGGGTTGTGCTGTGGTGTTTTGGCTGTGCCAGGGCCATGGCAAAATATGTCGTGGTGGCGCGGCGCGGGCGCTGCGTCTACATCTGTAGCGCTATGAGCGAACCCAACGCCCCAACCCGATTTAACGAAGCCAGCGCCACCTTCACCGTGCGCGGCACCGACGCGCCCGACCTTGAACAGGGCGTGGCGGTAATCCGCAACGTGCTGGCCACGCTCCCTGCCAAGCCGGGGGTGTACCGGATGCAGGATGTGCGCGGAGATGTGCTCTATGTGGGCAAGGCGCGCGCGCTGAAGAGCCGGGTGACCAACTATGTGCAGGTTGAGCGCCTGCCCAGGCGCCTGCAGCGCATGGTGGCGCAAACGCGCAGCATGACAATTGTAACCACCAATAGCGAGGCCGAGGCGCTGTTGCTGGAGGCGCAGCTCATCAAGCGCTACCGCCCGGCTTATAATGTGCTGCTGCGGGATGACAAAAGTTTTCCCTTCATTTTGTTGCGCGCCGACCACGCTTTTCCGCGGATTCAAAAACATCGCGGCGCGCGGCGCGCCAAGGGTAATTATTATGGCCCATTTGCCAGCGCAGGCTCGGTCAACACCACGTTAAACGCACTGCAAAAGCTGTTTTTGCTCAGAAGCTGCACCGACGGATTTTTCAAACGGCGCGAACGGCCGTGTCTGTTATATCAAATCAAGCGGTGCTCTGCGCCGTGTGTCGGGCGGATTGGCGAAGAAGATTATGCCGAGCTCGTGGCGGACGCGAAAAATTTTCTCGCTGGCAAATCGACCGAGGTGCAAACCAAACTTGGTCGGCAGATGGAGGCGGCGGCAGAACGGCAGGACTTTGAACTTGCAGCCATTTTGCGAGATCGTTTGCGCGCGCTCACCTTTATTCAGGGCAGCCAGGCGATTAACGCCGAAGGGGTGGGCGATGCGGATATCTTTGCGCTCGCGTCACAATCGGGCACAATGGGGATCCAGGCGTTTTTCATTCGCGGCGGGCAGAATTGGGGGCATCGCAGCTTTTTCCCAGCCCATACCAGTGATGTGCCTGAAGACGAGGTGCTGGCCAGTTTCCTAAGCCAGTTTTACGAGGAAGTACCGCCGCCCCGCACAATTTTTGTCGACCGCGAGTTGGCCGAAGGCGTGCTGCTGGGCGAGGCGCTGGGCGCACAGGCCGGACACCGCGTTACGCTGTCAGTGCCGGTGCGCGGCGTGCGGCGGCGCTTGCTCGACCAGGCGCGGCGCAACGCCGAAGAAGCCCTGGAACGCCGGCTGGCGGAAGGAACGACACAGGCAAAACTGCTGCGCGAAGTGGCCGATTTGTTCGACCTGGGTGAGCCGCCAGACCGCATCGAGATTTATGACAACAGCCATATTCAAGGCACCAACGCACTGGGCGCGATGGTGGTTGCCGGGCCGGAGGGCTTTCGCAAAAGCCAGTATCGCAAGTTCAACATCAAGCGGGCGGAAACCGCGCCGGGCGATGATTTTGCCATGATGCGCGAAGTATTTGCCCGCCGCTTTGCCCGCGCGCAAGAGCAAGACCCAGACCGTGACCGCGGCGACTGGCCCGATCTGGTGCTGATTGATGGCGGACGCGGCCAGCTTAACGCAGTAAAAGCCGTGCTGGAAGAGATGGAGATTGAGGATGTTTGCCTGGTCGGCATTGCCAAGGGGCCGCACCATGGGCGCGACGGCCGAGAAGTGTTCCACCTGGCCGATGGGCGCGAGTTTCAGTTGCCGGTAAACGCGCCAGTGCTTTTCTACCTCCAGCGACTGCGCGACGAGGTGCACCGTTTTGCCATTGGTGCACACCGTGCAAAGCGCACCAAGGCGATTGGTGCCAGCCCGCTGGATGATGTCCCCGGTATTGGCCCGACACGCAAAAAAGCGCTGCTCATGCATTTTGGCACCGCGCGCGCCGTGCGCAACGCCAGCCTGGAAGATTTGCAGCGCGTGCCCGGTGTGTCGACTGCCATGGCGCAGGGAATTTATGATTTTTTCCACGCGAAATAGCCTGTTTGCTCAGCCCTGAAGCTCGCTATGCGGGTGCGGTTTGGAAAATCTTCACACCCGCCCGATACTTATTGCCAATGCCGTTTTCTGTTTCCCCTTTTGGCCATCGGGCCCGCGCGCCGCGTGGCGGCGATGGGGCAGCAACCGGCGCGGCGGCTGTGCCTTATCCACTAAAATTTCAGGTGGGCGCGCGCACGCTTGTGTCGGTTGAACGCCGGTTGCAGCGTGTAGCACTGTCGCTTGACGACGCGCTTGAGGGGCGTGCGCCGCCGCTGCCGTTGCTCCACAGGGCAGCGCATGGCTATGCCATTACTTCGCTGCCGGAGGGGCAGGCCGCCATGCTTGCCGCCTCCTGCCCGGCGATGTTTGCCTATGTCCGCCAGCACTATGTCCGCCGCTATGTCGATTTGCAGGGTGGGTATGAGCGCTATCTGGAAAGCCTTTCAGCCAATGCCCGCTCGGCGATCAGGCGCAAGGCGCGGCGGGTGGCGCAGGTATCGGGTGGCACGCTGGATGTGCGCCGGTTTTGCACAGTAGATGAACTGGCGCAGTTTCACCCTATCGCCCGCCGCCTGGCGGCGCGCACCTATCAGGAGCGGCTGATGGGCGCAGGCTTGCCCGATGACGCCCAATTTTTGGGCAATATGTATGCCGCTGCCCGGCAGGGGCAATGTTTTGGCTGGATTTTGTCGATTGGCGGGCGGCCAGCGGCCTATCTCTACTGTTCGGTGGCGAGTGGCACGGTGCGTTATGATTTTGTCGGGCATGACCCGGATTTTGCGGCGTTTTCTGCCGGCGCGGTGCTGCAAATAGCGGCGCTGCGCCAGTTGTTTGACGATGGCTGCTACTGCCGGTTCGATTTTACGGAGGGCGACGGACAGCATAAACGCCAATTCGCCACAGGCGGGGTCGCGTGTGTCGACATGTTGCTGTTGCGGCGGACCGCGGCAAACCGGGCCACAACGCTTGCGCTGGCGGGTTTTGACAGGGCGGTGAAATTGGCCAAGCGGGTGACCGACTATTTAGGCATGAACCGCGTTGCACGGCGGCTGCGGCGATAGCGCGGTTTTACACCGGGCCGCGCGGGCCTATGCTGCATTGATGCATCTGCGAGCCCAAGCCATTATCCTTGCCGTTCGGGCGCATGGCGAGCACGGCGCTATTGTACGCGCCATGACGCGCGAAGCGGGCGTGCTGCCGGGCTATGTTCGCGGCGGGCGTTCCCGCCGGATAAAGCCTGTGCTCCAGCCGGGGAACCGGGTGTCGGGCGAATGGCGCGCGCGCACCGATGATCATCTGCCCCAATTTTCCGCCGAATTGCTTGAAAGCCGCGCGCCCTTGTTTGCGCAAAGCCTGCCCGCAGCCGGGATAGACTGGGTGAGTGCGCTTACCACCGCAGCCCTTCCCGAGGCGCAACCCTTCCCCATGTTGTTCGATGCGCTTGACGGTGTTGTCAGCGCTATTGAGGCCGCACCCGCCGCGCGGGGGTGGGCAGCGGCGCTCGCGCGCTATGAGTTGGTGATGTTGGCTGAGCTTGGTTTTGGGCTTGACCTTGCCCGGTGCGTGGTAACGGGGGCAAGCGATGATCTTGCCTGGCTCAGCCCAAAAAGCGGCGCAGCGGTGAGCCGGGCAGCAGCGAGCGGACATGAGGCAAAATTATTTGCCCTGCCGCCCTTTCTCGCTTCTGGCGGCGAGGCGAGCTGGCCGGAAATACTCGCCGCACTCCGGCTGACGGGGCATTTTGTTGCGCGCGATTTGCTGGCGGATGCCCGCGCCGACGCGGCGGGCGCGCGCACCCGTTTGATCGACCGGCTGCACAGAGCGGTTGCCTAAGTCGCCGCCACCCGGCAAGGCGGGTTGACGCAAAACTAGTTCGAGAGACAGTTAATGCCCTTGATCGCGATTTTGGCCGGAGACGGCATCGGCCCGGAAGTGACGCAGCAGGCGCGCCGCGTGCTTGGTACAGTAGCTCCAGAACTGGCCTTTGAGGCGGGCGATGTGGGTGGGGCAGGCTACCGTGCGGCGGGCCACCCCTTGCCGCCTGCAACGCTTGCACTGGCAAAGCGCGCCGATGCAATTTTATTCGGTGCGGTGGGTGATCCGGCATTTGACGGGCTGGAGCGGGCGCTGCGGCCGGAGGCGGGTATATTGGGGCTGCGAAAAGCGCTTGGCCTGTTTGCCAATTTGCGCCCGGCCAGGCTGTTTGCCGGGCTGGAGGGTGCCTCTGCCTTGCGCCCCGAAGTTGCCCGGCAGATTGATCTGGTTATCGTGCGCGAGCTGACCGGCGATGTTTATTTTGGCGAAAAGGGCCGCCGGAAAACGGCTGATGGCCTGCGCGAAGGCCATGACATGATGCGCTATGACGAGGCGGAAGTCGCCCGTATCGCTCATGTTGCCTTTGCCCTGGCACAAGGGCGCAAGCAGCGGCTGGTGTCGGTCGACAAGGCCAATGTGCTGGAAACATCGCAGTTGTGGCGCGACGTGGTGAACGAGGTTGCGGCGGGTTATCCCGGTGTAACGCTCACCCATATGTATGCTGATAATGCCGCAATGCAGCTTGTGCGCGCGCCTGGCCAGTTTGACGTAATGGTGACGGGCAACATGTTTGGCGACATTCTTTCTGATCAGGCGAGCATGTGCGTTGGCTCTATTGGTATGCTGCCTTCCGCCTCGCTCGATGCCGCGGGCAAGGGCCTGTATGAGCCAATTCACGGCAGCGCGCCCGATATTGCCGGGCAGGGCAAGGCCAATCCATGCGCGGCCATTTTGTCTGCTGCAATGATGCTGCGTCACTCGCTTGCTATGCCGGCGGCGGCCGAGGCTATTGAGCAGGCCGTGGCCGCAGCGCTGGCCGGTGGCGCCCGCACGGCCGATTTGGGGGGTACGCTGTCGACGGTGGAGATGGGAGACAAGGTGCTGGCGGCACTCGCATAATGGCGCGCGCGCAAGAAGAGGCGCGGCCGCTTGATCTGGCCGTGGTTATTCCAACTTTTAATGAAAGCGCCAATGTCGCGGTGCTGGTGGCGCGGCTCGACGCGGCGCTGGCGGGCTATGCCTGGGAGGCGATTTTTGTCGATGACGACAGCCCCGATGGCACAGCGAACGCGGCCCGCGCCATCGCCCGGCAGGACTGCCGCGTGCGGGTGATCCAGCGCTTTGGGAGGCGCGGGCTGTCATCCGCCTGTGTCGAGGGGGTGTGCGCCACTGCGGCACCGCTGGTCGCGGTGATTGACGGCGATTTGCAGCATGACGAGGCACTGCTCCCGCAGATGCTGACCGTGCTTGAGGCAGATAGAAAATGCGACGTCGTCATCGGTTCGCGCTTTGTAGCAGGCGGCGGTACGGGAGAGTGGGACCGGGACCGGGTGGCGAAATCGGCGCTGGCAACGCGGCTGGCGCGCTTTGTGCTCAAAGCAGAGCTGAGCGACCCGATGAGCGGGTTTTTCATGGTCCGTACCGAGCTTGTCCGGGCGCTTGCCCCCGGTCTTTCGGCGATAGGCTTTAAAATTTTGCTCGATATTTTAACCACCAGCCCGCGCCCGCTGCGTTTTGTCGAGCTACCCTATATTTTCCGCCTGCGCGCTGAGGGTGAGAGCAAGCTCGACCATGTGGTGGCGGTGGAATATCTCATCGCCCTGTACGACAGGATGTTCGGGCGCATTGTGCCGGTGCGTTTTGCCATGTTCTCGGTAATCGGTACGCTGGGCGTGGGGGTGCATTTCGCCGTGCTTGGGGCGGGCCTTGCGCTTGGCGCGCGCTTTTTGCCAGCTCAGATTGCCGCCGCTTTTGCTGCGATGACGATGAACTTCTTCCTTAACAATGCGCTCACCTATCGCGACCGTCGGCTGCGCGGTGTGCGGCAACTGGTGGATGGCTGGGTGTCATTTTGTGCGGTGTGCTCGGTTGGGCTGGTGGCGAATATCGGCATTGCTGCGTTTTTGCACGATGTCCGCGCTGGCACCTGGGCGGCATCTGCGCTTGTCGGCGTTCTTGTCGGGGCGGTGTGGAATTATGCCTTGTCGTCGCGGTTTACCTGGGGAAGATATTGAGCCGATCAGGACCAGCCAGGCAGCAACAGCCAGTGCAAAAATGCCTGATCATCGGCCAAGGGCGCAGCGGAGAGAATGGGGAAAAAATAGCCAAAAAATACCAGCGTTGCGCCACCAAACAACAAGTCGGCATGGCGCCAGCGCCCCCGCCCGAAATGGCTGAACGCCGCCGCAAGCGCGATGCACAGCAAGATGCTGGGCAGGTAATAATAATAAAAAAAGCCGATTTTTTTGGGGATAGCTGGCCAAATCGCATAGCTTGCGATCCACAAGCCGGCGGCCACCCCCAACGGGGCTGCTTTGTCCCTCCACCAGCCATAAAGGCACGCCGCCACCGCCGCCAGCCCGCCCCAAAGAACAAGCGGATTGCCTACCATCAAAATGCCGCGTTGCGCGCCATCGGCCCGCTCATAAAGATACCAGATCGGGCGCAGATCAAGCGACCAGCTCCACCACACCGATTGATAGGGGTGGGGCGGCACTATCTGGGTTTGCTGCGCGTACATCAGTTGGTGAAACGCGATGAAACCGCCCCAGCTAAGCGGGTCGCTGCGGTAAAAAAAAGCGGGCATGAAGGTGGCAACATAGGCGCTTGTGCCCGCCCCGCCGAGCACGGCAAGCGCAGTAAACGCGCTTACCCCGCCAAAATGCTGGTCAGCCGCCCCCCGCTCGGCATGGCGCAGCACCATCATAACAAGCCCGGCATAACCCAAAAACGGCACGGCTGCCCATTTGGTGCCAATGGCCAGCCCAAACAACACGCCCGCCAGCGCCAGCCGGGGCACGGTTTCGCGTGCGGCCCGGCCATTTGCAGCCCATAAAAACACCGCAATTGCCCCAAGCAAAAGGGCAACCATGAAGCCGTCAAGCATGGCGATGCGTGCCTGAACGAACAGCGTGAAGTTCAGCATTGCCAGCACCGCCGCCACAATAGCCGCGCGCAGCCGGCCGAGCAAAAGCCAGGTAATGGCAAATACCGCCAGCACCGTTGCTGTGCCCGCCAGGGTGGAAAAAAACCGCCAGCCAAAGCTGGTATCGCCAAATAATTTTATGCCGGCCGCGATAAACATTTTGCCCAGCAAAGGGTGTTCAACATTGGTGGGCCCGCTCAATTCAGCCAAAATGCGCGCGGCCTTTACGTAATGAATTTCATCAAACACCGGCTGATGCGGCACACCAAGATGATAGAGAAACAGCATTTGCGCCACGAGCGCGAGAATAAGCGCGCTCACCCATAGCCGGCCACCGGCTTTTTCACGCGGCAAAGAAAAAAGCACAGCGGGCATAACGGCGCTGTTCCACGTCGATGTTACATTTTAATGGCGGCGGCTGACGGTGATAGTTGTGCTGCAACAATGCGCTTCGCGCGTGTCGCCCATTGACGCGTGCCTGCCCAAACCGGCAAAGCAGGCAATATGAAACGCCGCACCGGACAAGATAGCAGCATCACCCGCCAATGGCGCCCCGCAACCCAGGCAGTGCGTGGCGGCACTGCGCGCTCGGAATGGGGGGAAACGTCTGAGGCGCTGTTTTTGACATCTGGCTATGCTTATGATTGCGCGGGAGATGCTGCTGCGCGTTTTTCCGGGGATCAGGCGGGGATGACCTATTCGCGCCTGCAAAACCCAACGGTTGAAATGCTGGAGGGGCGCATTGCGCTGCTGGAAGGGGCGCAAGCCTGTCGCACCATGGCAACCGGCATGGCGGCGATGACGGCGGCGCTGCTGTGCCAGTTGCAAATGGGGGATCATGTGGTGGCCGGGCGCGCGGCTTTTGGCTCGTGCCGCTGGCTGGTTGATACGCTGCTGCCCAAATTCGGTATCGAGACCAGCGTGGTCGATGCGCGCGACCCACAAGCATTTGACGATGCGCGCCGCCCCAATACCAGGGTGTTTTTCTTTGAAACACCCGCCAATCCGACAATGGACATTGTTGATCTGGCCGCGGTGTGCGCCATTGCCCGCGCGCATGGCATTACCTCGGTCGTCGACAATGCCTTTGCTACCCCTGCGCTCCAACGGCCAATGGAGTTTGGGGCCGATGTCGTGGCCTATTCTGCAACCAAGATGATGGACGGGCAAGGCCGCGTGCTGGCTGGCGCTGTGTGCGGCACGGAGGATTTTATCAACAACACGCTGCTCCCGTTTACGCGCAACACCGGGCCAACGCTCAGCCCGTTCAACGCCTGGGTGGTGCTGAAAGGGCTGGAGACGCTGGATCTGCGCATCCGCCGGCAGAGCGAGAATGCGCTCAAGGTCGGCCGGTTTCTTGAAACCCGCGTGCCGCGCATTCTTCACCCCGGTTTACCCAGCCACCCGCAACATGCGCTGGCGATGGCGCAAATGGCTGCGTGTGGGCCGATTTTCGCGTTTGAGCTAGATGGTGGCCGGGCACAGGCGCATGGCTTGCTCGATGCGCTGGCGCTGGTGGATATATCGAACAATATTGGTGATTCTCGCTCGCTGATGACGCATCCGGCCTCCACCACTCATGCAAGCGTCGCGGAAGAAAAGCGCGTGGAAATGGGTATAAGCGAGGGGATGCTCCGCTTTAATGTGGGGCTTGAAGATGCTGATGACGTGATCGACGATGTTGATCAGGCACTGCGCGCGGTGGGCTTGTGAAGGCGCTGTTCCCCCATGCGGCGCAAACGCGCGGCGTGGTGGTGCGCGTGTCGACCAGCTATTTGGCCGAGCAATCCGAGCCGCGCCGGGGGCGGTGGTTCTGGGCGTATCATGTCCGGCTGGAAAATGAGAGCGCGCTTGGCGTGCAATTGTTGACGCGGCACTGGGTCATCACCGATGGACGCGGTGCGCGCCACAATGTGGAAGGGGAAGGCGTGGTGGGCGAACAGCCTTTGATTCCGCCGGGCGGCAGCTTTGATTATGTGTCGGGCTGCCCGCTGTCGACGCCCACAGGATCAATGCAGGGGAGCTATCGGATGATCGCTGAAGATGGCTCGGCCTTTGATGTCGCCATCCCCAAATTTACGCTCATCGCGCCAACGGTGTCGGGATGAAGCGCACCCATTTGCCTTTGAACGGTCTGCGCGTGCTCGATGCGGCGGCCCGGCATTTGTCGTTTACCCGCGCGGCCGACGAACTGGCAGTAACCCCGGCCGCCGTTGGCCAGCAAGTCCGTGCGCTGGAAGACACGCTGGGCGTGGTGCTGTTCCGCCGCACGACCAAGGGGCTGGAGCTGACGCCGGAGGGCGAGGCCGGGCTGGGGGCGCTGCGCGATGGTTTTTTGCAATTTGAAGAGGCGGTGCGTGCGATGCAGGCCGGCCAATCCTCCAAATCGCTGACGATTGCAGCGCCGCGCGATGTTGCGGAGAAGTGGCTGATGCCAAGGTTGGCCAGCATAGCCCGCGCCGATGGCGATTTGCGCTTTGTGCTTATTACCGCCGACGAGCCAATCGATTTTACCGAGGCCAATCTTGACCTTGCTGTCCATTGGGGAGAGGGGCCGGGCGAGCATCAGGGCGAGGCCATCGAGTCTGACGGCATGGTAACGGTTGAGCGGCCCGGCGGCGGCGCGGACACGCGCATCTCCTGGCCTGGATGTCTGAGCGATGCTGAAGTTTCCTCGGTGCACGTGGGCGATGCCGGGCTGGCGCTTGATGCGGCCGCCCAAGGGCTAGGCCGCGCGACCGTGCCCGAACTGATTGCAGCGCGCGACCTGGCTGTCGGACGGGTGGTGATGTTGGGTAATCCGCGGCCCTATCGGCTTGGCTATTGGCTGGTTGCGCCGCTCCCCCAATGGCGACAAAAAAAGGTGCGCGCGCTGGTGGATGCGCTGACGGCATGAGCACGGTGCCGGTCATCGCGACGGAGCGGCTCCGGCTGCGCCCGCTGGTGAGCGCAGATGCCGATGCCCTGCACGATATTTACAGCGACGCCGAGGCGATGGCCTGGTGGTCGCATGGACCTCATGAAACTTTTGCGCAAACACAGGCCAAAGTCGCCGAAAGTCTGGTGGCAGATGGGTGGCGCGGCTGGGCGATTACACTGATCGGCGATGATCGCGCCATCGGTACGCTGGGCGCGCACGAAAAGCGGCAGGGCGCGGTTGTCGAAATCGGCTATTCGCTCGCTCGCGCGCGCTGGGGTGCCGGACTTGCGACCGAAGCGCTGACGGCGCTGCTCGACTATCTGTTCGAAATAGACCGCGCGCGTCGCGTATATGCCGATACTGACCCGGATAATATCCGCTCCAATGCCGTGCTCAGAAAGTTGGGCTTCACGCTTGAGGCGGTACTGCGCGAAGAATGGGAAACGCATATCGGCGTGCGCGACAGCAATATTTGGGGTCTGCTCTCGCGCGAATGGGCGGCGCGGAAATAGCGGCACGAGCGCTCAAGCGTCGCCATCAAGCATCGATCGCGTCTTCTTCCACCCGTGCAGCATTTTCCTGGATGAAGGCAAAGCGGTGCGCCGGATTATTGCCCATCAGCCGGTCGACCAGATCTTTCACGCCCGCGCGTTCTTCGTATTCCTGCGGCAGGGTGATGCGCAGTAACTGGCGGGTTTTTGGGTCCATGGTGGTTTCACGAAGCTGCATCGGGTTCATTTCGCCCAGCCCTTTGAACCGCGCGACATCGACCTTTTTGCCTTTGAACTCCTTGGCTTCGATCCGCGCGCGGTGCGCATCGTCCATGGCGTACAGGCTCCTGCTCCCCACAGTCAGCCGGTAAAGCGGCGGTTGCGCAAGGTATAAATGCCCGCGCCGCACCAGCTCTGGCATTTCTTGGAAAAAAAAGGTCATCAGCAAGGTGGCGATATGGGCGCCATCAACATCGGCGTCGGTCATGATGACAATGCGCTCGTAGCGCAGATTGTCGGGCAGGCAATCCTTGCGCGTGCCGCAGCCAAGCGCCTGAATCAGGTCAGCGATTTCCTGATTGGCTGAAATCTTGGCGGTGGTGGCCGATGCCACGTTCAAAATTTTGCCGCGAATGGGCAAAATGGCCTGTGTCTTGCGGTCTCGCGCCTGCTTGGCCGAGCCGCCGGCCGAATCCCCCTCGACAATGAAGATTTCGGTGCCAAGCGGATCATCGGCTGAACAATCGGTGAGTTTGCCGGGCAGACGCAGCTTGCGCGCAGAAGTTGCGGTTTTGCGCTTCACCTCACGCTCGGCCTTGCGGCGCAGGCGCTCATCCATCCGCTCCAGCACAAAACCGAGCAGCGCCTTGCCGCGCTCCATATTATGGCTGAGGAACAGGTCGAAATGGTCTCGCACCGCCTTTTCAACCAGAAGGGCAGCATCCGGGCTGGTCAGCCGGTCTTTGGTCTGGCTTTGGAACTGCGGATCGCGGATGAACACGCTGAGCATCAGCTCGCTGCCCGTTACAATATCTTCTGCCGTAATATCCTTGGCTTTTTTTTGCCCCACCAGATCGCCAAAACCGCGAATGCCCTTGACGAGCGCGGCCCGCAAACCAGCCTCGTGCGTGCCGCCATCTGGTGTGGGAATGGTGTTGCAATACCAGCTATAGGAGCCGTCGGACCATAAGGGCCAGCAGACTGCCCATTCAACCCGGCCCGCCTTTTCGCCATTTGGCGTGTCGGCAAAATCCTGATGGCCAGCGAAGAAATCGGCCGTTGCGCATTCGCGCCCGTTCACCTGTTCACGCAAATGATCCGCCAGCCCGCCGGGAAATTGGAACACCGCTACAGGTGGTGTGTCGTCGCTCAGCAGCTCAGGCGCACATTTCCAGCGAATTTCCACGCCAGCAAACAAATAAGCCTTGGAGCGCGCCAGCTTATAAAGCCGGGCGGGCTTGAAATGCAGTTCGGGGCCAAAAATTTCGGTGTCGGGCGTAAAGCTGACCATGGTGCCGCGCCGGTTTGGCGTTTGCCCCAAATGTTCGATCGGCCCCAGCGTCACCCCGCGGGCAAAGCGCTGGCGGTACAGCTCCCGGTTGCGGGCAACTTCTACCACCGTGTCTGAAGAAAGCGCGTTGACAACGCTGATCCCCACGCCGTGCAGGCCACCACTTGTAGCATAGGCTTTGCCGGTAAATTTTCCGCCGGAATGTAGCGTTGAAAGAATGACTTCAAGCGCAGATTTATCAGGGAATTTGGGGTGCGGATCAACCGGAATGCCCCGGCCATTGTCGGTAATGGTCAGCCGGTTGCCCGCCTCCAGCGTCACCTCAATACGCGTCGCATGGCCAGCAACGGCTTCGTCCATTGCATTGTCGAGCACTTCGGCCGCCAGGTGGTGGAGCGCGCGCTCATCGGTGCCGCCGACATACATGCCGGGGCGGCGGCGAACAGGCTCAAGCCCTTCCAGCACCTCAATCGAAGCAGCGTTATACTCAGAACCCGGCACGGGTATGCCGGCCGCAAACAGATCGTCAGAATCATCGGACATGGCCACCGCTATAGGGTGCGCTCAGTCCTGCGTGCAAGCGGTGCGAGGGCGTAATTCACCGCCGCACCGCGCAGCAGCCTTAGCGAACGCGCGTGCCACCAAAAGGCAGGGGCGGCGGCGGGCGGCGGTCGCGCCGGGGCAGTTGCGCCTGATAGGCATGGCCACAATGCGCCACGCAATAAGGGAAGCCTGGGTTTACCTTTTCGCCGCAAAAGTGGAAATCGGGCTCACCGGGGTGGCCAAGCGGCCATTTGCAGATGCGGTCGTTCAAATCGAGCAGCGTCGTCTTGCCCACCATTTCGGGCGATGGCTTGGCAGGTACAAGACGGCGCGGTGGCGCGGGTGTGCTAGGTGGCTGCTGCTCGCCAGGGGACTGGCGCAAGAAGCCGCCTGGGCCAACCGAGCGCAAGATGATGGCGGGCGCCGCCTTTTCCTCCACCGCCAATGGCTCGGTCGATGGGGCAGGGGCTGCGGCGGCTACGGGTGCGTCGTTGTGGGGCGTCGGCTCCCGGTGAAAAGGTTCAGGCGCTGCCGTTTGCGCAAGCGGGGCTTGCGTGGGTTGAGGAGTGGCAGGTGCCGCAGGCGCAGCTTTGCGTGCTGGCGCGGCGACGGCCTTTGGCGTTGTTCGGGCAGCAACAGGTGGCGCGGCGTCTGGCACTGTAGAGGCAA
Organism: Sphingomonas sp.; assembly: GCA_041659705.1. Taxonomy (GTDB): domain Bacteria; phylum Pseudomonadota; class Alphaproteobacteria; order Sphingomonadales; family Sphingomonadaceae; genus Sphingomonas. The sequence continues at coordinate 124,573 of JBAZXU010000007.1, read as the reverse complement.
CTGGTGTGGCGGGCGCGGCGGCCTTGGCCTTGGCCTTGGCGTCTGCATCATTAGATTTTACCGGGGACGGGCGCGATTGCAGCCCCAGCCGATGTGCTTTGCCGATGACCGCGTTGCGGCTGACCCCGCCAAGCGATTCGGCAATCTGGCTTGCGGTCAAACCTTTTTCCCACATGGCTTTCAGCGTGTCGATCCGCTCATCGGTCCAGCTCATCAATCTTCCTTCGTTCGCCCGCCTGCGCTGCAGCCGGAATAATTCAGTTCCCGCGCCGCCTGGCCTTGTGCCGTCTTGCGGGCGGGCGTTGCACCCGGTACGCGCTTTCTGCATGACCATCCAGCCCGATTCCGCGCAAGACTCCCATGGACTAACGCCAAGCGGCATCATCAACGCGCCTGGCGTGCCGACTATCCGCAACGTCAATTGGTATGGCTTGCGCACGCTCTATATCAAGGAGGTGCGGCGGTTCTTCAAGGTGCAGTTGCAAACCATCTGGGCTCCGGCGATTACCACGCTGTTATTCCTTGTTATTTTTACGGTAGCAACGGGGGGCAAGCGGCCGGTTGTGCTTGGCGGGGTGGAGGTTGCCTTTGCCGATTTTATCGCGCCTGGGCTGATTGTGATGGGAATGCTGCAAAATTCATTTGCGAATGCGAGCTTTTCGCTGCTCGTTGGCAAAATTCAGGGGACGATTGTCGATTATCTCATGCCGCCGCTTTCCACAGCTGAGCTGCTGGCGGCGATGATCGGTGGCGCAGTAACGCGCGCTGTGTGCGTTGGGCTGGCGGTGTTTTTGGCGATGCAGTTTTGGCCTGGAGTGCATGTGGTGCCGCGGCACCCGCTGGCAATTATCTGGTTTGGGCTGATGGGCTCGGCATTTTTGGCAATGGTTGGTGTTTTGACATCGATGTGGGCGGAAAAATTTGATCACGCAGCCGCCGTACAGAATTTTGCGATTGCGCCGCTTACGCTGCTTTCGGGCACATTTTATTCGGTCGATAAACTGGCCCCGGCCTTTCGGGCCTTCAGCCACGCCAACCCGTTTTTCTACATCATTTCCGGCTTTCGCTGGGGATTTTTGGGGGAATCGGACTCGCCCGTCTGGCTGGGCGCGGTTGTCATTTTGGTGATTAATGTGGTGCTTGGGCTTGGCTGCTATCTGCTGCTGCGGCGCGGCTGGCGGCTGAAGAGCTGATTACTGCTCGTTCGGGTTGTGTTTTTCGCAAGGGGTGATGTCGCTCGGCGCGAGGCGCCTTTCGATGTGGTCGGTAACGAAAACCGGTTCCTCCCTGCAATAAAGCGGGCCGTCTGGCGTTTGCGTCAGCTTCCAGGCGCCGGTTTCGTTGTGGACCAGGACTGGGGCCCCGTTCGCATCCGTTTTCCAGATATTTAGCTCGACGCGCCCCGCGCTGGCTGGGTATTCGTCGCAAGTATGGGCCGGATCGGCGATGTTGACGCTTAGCCTGCCACGTGCATCTTGCTGAACGGCACCGGGGGCTAAAATATGCCCTTCAAAATATCCTGGGATCACATAGCAATAACGGGTGGTCGGGCCGACCGCGATGGCTTCAAAATAGGAGGAGGCGGTTTCGCTTTCACGCAATTCGGTGCCGTGCCAGCGATAGAGCGTAACGCCGTGTTCGCAACAGCCGTTGCGCCAATCGCTCGCCACAAGCCGGTGGATTGGGTCAAAAAAAGGGTTGGCGACAGATTCGAGCAATTCGTCGGGATTGTTGAAGCGCCCTTTTGCCTTGTTGAACAGCCAGACGCTGTAGGTCTGGTTTGCGCCGTTGCCGCTATAGGCGGAAATGGCAAGGTCGAGCGCGCCATCAAAATTGGCATCGACTATCCATGGCGCCTTGGAGCCGCAGGTGCGTTCGGAGCCGGCTTCCAGGGACTGAACAAGTTTTTTGTTTTTATACAACCTGATCGTGCAAATGTCGCGGCCAGCGCCTGAGGTTTTTTCGTCTGGCGCAACCAGGCGAATCTCGAAGGGAAAAGCGTTGGTTTCTACCAGGGAAACGCGCAGTTTTCGCCCGCCACGCGGTGCCGACCAAACCCCCGTCGCCGCAGCGCCGCTGAAGCTGAGCGACCAGTTGCCCGTTGTGGGAAAGGCGCCCGGCTGGCGGCTGCCATAGTCGATTTCCTTAATGTCGGCTGCGGTGCGCGTCACAAGCGCCCCCGTAAGCGACAGATGTGATGCCTCGACATAGCAGTTGGCACCATAGCAATATGTCCCGGAAATGGTGTTGCCAACGCGGCTTAGCGCAACCTTGACGGGCTTTGTGCCGATATGCCCAACATAGCTGCGGCTCCACGTGGGAATTTCGACAGATGTCACCGCATGGCGGGCGGGCGCCGCGGCGGGAGCGAACAGCGATGCAATCAACAGCAAACGACGCGTAAAAAAGGTCATTTTCATAGCACTGACTGAATATCTTCTTTTCCATCATTGATCAAACACTGGGCGCCGTGCTGTGAAGACAAGGGTGTATTGGCCAGTTGCACTCGCTGGGGCAGGGCCGTAAATGCAGGCTCCGGGCGGCCGGTTTGCGGGCGCCTTTTACATTTGGGAGCTTGTCCGATGTCGATCCCCCCGCTCATGCCCGTCTACCCACGGTGTGGTGTGCGCCCGGTGCGCGGCGAGGGCTGCTATCTCATCGGCGAGGCGGGGGAGCGTTACCTCGATTTTGCCAGCGGCATTGCCGTCAACGCGCTTGGGCACGGCCACCCGCATCTGGTGAAAGCCATTGCCGAGCAGGCGGCCACGCTGATGCACGTCTCCAACCTTTATGGCAGCCCGCAAGGCGAGCATCTGGCGCAGCGGCTGGTCGAGGCGAGCTTTGCCGACACGGTGTTCTTCACCAATTCGGGCGCGGAGGCTGTTGAGTGCGCCATCAAAACCGCGCGGCGTTACCACCATGTGAACGGCAATCCTGAGCGGCACAGGCTCATCACCTTTCACAACGCGTTCCACGGCCGCACCATGGGCACGATCAGCGCGACGAACCAACCCAAAATGCGCGACGGGTTTGAGCCGCTATTGCCCGGCTTTGCCTATGCGCCTTTTGACGACCTGGAGGCGGCGCTGGCGCTGGTGGATGAAAATACCGCCGGCTTCCTTGTCGAGCCCATACAGGGCGAGGGCGGTATTCGCCCGGCGTCTGACGCATTTATGAAGGGCCTGCGCGCGGCGTGCGACGAGCACGGCCTGTTGCTGGTGCTGGACGAGGTTCAGTGCGGCTATGGTCGTTCAGGCAAATTCTTTGCGCATGAGCTATATGGTATTACGCCAGATATTATGGCGGTGGCCAAGGGCATTGGCGCGGGCTTTCCGCTCGGTGCGTGCCTGGCAACCGAGGCGGCGGCCAAGGGCATGGTCATCGGCACGCACGGCTCCACCTATGGCGGCAACCCGCTGGCCATGGCGGCGGGCGAGGCGGTGCTCGATGTGATATTGGCACCCGGCTTTCTCGACCATGTAACCCAAATGGGCGAGCGGCTGCGCGCAAGCCTTGAGCAGATGCTGCCCAACCACGACCATTTGTTCGATAGCGTGCGCGGTCGCGGGTTGATGCTCGGCATCAAGCTCAAGACTGACAGCCGCGCTTTCGTTGCGCATTGCCGCGATCATTTTGGCCTGCTCACTGTGGCCGCGGGCGACAATGTCGTGCGCATCCTGCCGCCTTTGGTGGTCGATGAAAGCCATATTGCTGAATGCGTTGAGAAACTGAGCGAGGCGGCGCGGGCGTTTGTTCCTGCCGAGGTGGGCTGATGCGGCATTTTCTCAACCTGTCGGATGCAGGCACCGCTGGCCTTGCCGCCATTTTGGCCGATGCGTTTGACCGCAAGGCAGCGCGCGCTGGCTGGCCCAAGGGCAAGGTGGATGCCGATGCGCCGCTCGCCGGCCATGTGCTGGCCATGATTTTCGAGAAGAACTCCACCCGTACAAGAGTTTCGTTCGACATGGCCATCCGCCAGCTTGGTGGCACCAGCATTGTGATGGAGGCCGGCTCAATGCAGCTTGGCCGGGGCGAAACCATTGCCGACACCGCGCGGGTGCTGTCGGGCTATGTCGATGCGATCATGATCCGCACCGATGACCATGCGAAGGTGGAGGAGATGGCGCATTGTGCCGCGGTGCCGGTTATCAACGGGCTGACAGATGCCTCCCACCCCTGCCAGATCGTGGCGGATTTGCTGACCATTATCGATAGCGGCAAGTCACTGCCGGGATTGAAGGTTGCCTGGCTGGGAGATGGTAACAATGTGCTTGCCTCGATCATCGAGGCGGCCGGGCTCATGCAGTTTGACGTGACGGCCGCCTGCCCGCAAGGTTTTCAGCCCGATGATGCCGTGGTGGCCGGTGGCCAGGGCCGCGCGCGCATCGTCAGCAGCCCGGCAGAGGCGGTGGCCGGGGCAGATATCGTCATCACCGATACATGGATTTCGATGGGGCAGGCCCATGCCGACGCCAAGCTTGCCGCGCTGATGCCCTATCAGGTAACGCCCGCGCTGATGGCGACGGCGCGACCAGAGGCGAAATTCCTCCACTGCCTGCCCGCGCACCGGGGGGAGGAAGTGGCAGCCGAGGTAATTGACGGGCCACAATCGCTGATCTGGGCGGAAGCGGAAAACCGGTTACACGCGCAAAAATCTATCCTGCGCTGGTGCTTTGGCCAACTGGGCTGAGTTGTGTTGGCGCGCGGGCGCCCTATTTGGGGGCGATGAAAAATTTGATTCCCACTAATAGCCCCCCCCGCCCCCCCTCCAACAACGTGACCGATATTGACCGGGCGCTGGGTTTCACCATTCCCGCCCGGCAGGCGCGCGGGCGTGTTGTTCGGCTGGGGCCGTTGCTCGATACGATATTGTCCGCCCATGCCTATCCTCCGGCGATTGAGGCATTGCTGGCACAAGCGCTGACGCTGACAGCGCTTATCGGCTCGACGCTGAAGGATGCCGGCGGCCAGCTAACCATGCAAACGCAAACGCAAAACGGCATTGTCGATCTGTTGGTGTGCGATTATCGCGGTGGCGAGCTGCGCGGCTATATCAAGTTCGATGCCGACAAGCTGGCCCAGGCGGCGCAGGCGCCAACATTATTTGCGTTGTTTGGCGCGGGCTATCTCACCATAACTTTCGATCAGGTTGCAACGGGCGAGCGCTATCAGGGTATTGTGCCACTAGATGGCGCAACGCTGGCAGAGGCGGCCGAGAGCTATTTTGTCCAGTCTGAGCAAATCCCCACTATGGTACGCGTAGGCATGCACCGCACCGCCGATGGCCAGCACCTGTCCGGCGGGTTGTTCCTGCAACATCTGCCCGAAGGCGAGGAGGGGCGCGACCGTATTCACACCCGGCTCGACCACCCTGAATGGGAGCATATCGCAACGCTGGGCGCAACAATTGGCGCAGAAGAACTGGCCGACCCGGCGCTGCCGCTTGAGGAGCTTGTCTGGCGCTTGTTCAACGAGGAGGAGGAGGTCCGCCTGCTGTCCGGGTTGCCGCTATCAAAAGGGTGTCGGTGCACGCGTGAATATATTGCGCAGGTAATCGCCAAATTCCCTCTGGAAGAACAGCGCGCCATGGCAGGCGAGGATGGGATGATTACAGTCGATTGCGCTTTTTGCGCGACTGTGTTTCCGCTGCCCGTGGGGGGCTGAGCGGAAATTACTTGAATTTATTCGCGCGCGTTAAGCCGGGGTTTACTCGTTGGCGATATTAAAAAAGGAGTGTCTTTTCGGGCACGCTTTCCTCCCTAGGCTATTTTTGCCTCACTGGGCTGCCTTTGCGGGCGGCCCATTTTTTTGTCGACAGGCACAAGCATTGCCGGGCGGGCGAAAGCAAATTATGCGCTGGCGGCCATGACATCTTCAATCGCCGCATCCGCAGAGCAACTCGCCGTCGTACTTGTGTCGGGGGGGCTCGACTCGATGGTAGCGGCAGCGCGCGCGCGCGAGGCCGGATTTGCGGTGCTCGCCTTGTCGATCGATTATAATCAGCGCCACCGCGTGGAGCTGGCAGCGGCGCACAGGGTGGCCCAAGCGATGGGCGCCGTGCGCCATATAGTGCTGCCGATTGACTTGTCGGCCTTTGGCGGATCGGCGCTGACGGCTGATATTGCGGTGCCCAAATCTGGTGTGGGCACAGATATTCCGGTGACATATGTACCCGCGCGCAACACAATTTTTCTCAGCCTGGCGCTTGGCTGGGCGGAGGCGGCGGGTGCGCGGGATCTGTTCATCGGCGTAAACGCGCTTGATTATTCCGGCTATCCCGATTGTCGGCCAGAGTTCATCACCGCGTTTGAAGAAATGGCGGCGCTGGCCACCAAGGCGGGGGTGGAGGGGCAGGGATTGCGCATTCATGCGCCGCTGCAACACATGACCAAGGCCGACATTGTGCGCGAGGCGGCCCGGCTAGGGCTTGATGCCGGGCTGAGCTGGTCTTGCTATGACCCCACGCCTGAGGGCGAGCATTGCGGCCTGTGCGACAGTTGCCGCCTGCGCCAGCGCGGCTTTGCCGAGGCGGGCACCCCCGACCCAACTCGATATGCCAGCCGGCCATGAGCTATGCCGTCAAGGAAATGTTCCTGACGCTGCAAGGAGAGGGCGTGCAGGCCGGGCGGCGCGCGGTGTTCCTGCGGTTTGCGGGGTGTAATTTATGGTCGGGTCGCGAGGAGGACCGGGCAAGCGCGGTCTGCCGGTTTTGCGATACCGATTTTGTTGGCACAAGCGGCACAGGCGGCGGGCGCTTTGCCGATGCAGCGACGCTGGCAGCGGCGGCAGCGGCAATGTGGGGCGCGGGGCAGGATGGGCGGTTTATCGTGCTCACCGGCGGCGAGCCGATGTTGCAGGTTGATGATGCGCTGGTGCGCGCCTTGCACGCCGCGGGCTTTTTCATCGCGATCGAGAGCAATGGCACGCTGGCGGTTCACCCCGACATCGACTGGGTGTGCATCAGCCCCAAAGCGGGCAGTGCTGTGGTGCAGCAAACGGGGGATGAGCTGAAACTTGTCTGGCCACAGCCGGGCACGGATCTGGCAGTGCTGGAGGGCTGGGGGTTTGACCATTTTCTTGTCCAGCCGATGGATAATCAAGCCGCCGCCGCCAACCGGCTGGCCGCCATTGCACTGGCAATGGAACGGCCAAAGTGGCGCCTCACGCTTCAGGCTCACAAGTTTTTGGGATTGCAGTAAACGCGCCGCTGCGCCGTGCCATGGGTTAATAGCTCAAGCCGCAGCGCGCGTCATATTCGTCGCGGCGGGACCAGCATTTCGGATCAAGCCGGGGAAGCGCCACGCGCGTATCGATGGTGATGCGGCCGGGGAAAGCCTGCTCCCCGCGCGGAACAAGCGCGCCGCGCAACTCGCGCATCCGCTCTTGCGCAACCCTCCACAACTCGCCCCGTTTGGCAAACAGTGCATCCCGGCCGACCGCTGCTGCCATCTGGCAGAAAATATATTGGGCAGCCGTTGTGGAAAAGCTTGAATAAACTTTGGTGCCATATTGATCGAGCTTGGATTGCGCGGCTCTGGGCGATTTATTGGTGCGCTTGTAATATTTGGCGAGCGTGTCGAGCGCGCCTTGCAACTCTGCCTTATGGTCAAGCAACAGCGCGTTGTAGCCCGGCACGGTGAGCAGCGTTGGCTCAAACTGGCATTGCAGCGCCGACACGTTGAGCGCCGAGCGCAGCGTCCACACCAGCCCTGCGCGAATTTCAGCCGGTGTTGCGCCGGGCAGGGGAATGGCGATGCCGGGTTCAGCGCCGGTAACTGGGCCGCCGCTGATGACTGGGTTTTTGAGAAAGAACTGGGCCGAGGCCGGGCTGGCAATAAGGCTCGAACCGAGAACCGACAGCCAAAAAAACAAATTCAACCGCACCGGCATTCCCCTGCATCATCTCCAAATCACTTCGGATAGGCGGGATCTAAAGGTTTTTTGCGCCATGCCCAAGCCCTGTTCGCGCAAGCCGGCGGCGGATGGGCAAAAACGCGCGCCAGCAAGAGCATGGCCGCCGCGAAAAGCGCGGTGGCGGGCGCTGTGCAGGCGAGAACTGCCGGCGCGCGGCATATTGTTGGCGCAGCGGTGCCTGGTTCATGCGCTGAATATGTAGCTGCGCATAAATGCAAAAAAAGCCGCCCGGTTTCCCGGACGGCTTCTTCATCGACTGGACCGCGCAAGCGGCCAAAGTCACAAGTTCTTACTTGTGGCCCATCGCGTCGTTCGACGCCATTGCGTCGTTCGAGGACATCATGGCGTCGTTCGAAGCCATTGCGTCGTTCGAGGACATCATGGCGTCGTTCGATGCCATTGCGCCGTCGGTTGCGGTCATGTTGTCGGTCGCCATCGCGTCGGTGCCCATTGCGGCATTTTCGTCGGTGACGGTAGCATTTTCGGTCGTTGCGGCTGGAGTGCAAGCCGAGATCAGAAGTGCCGCACCGGCGATCATCGAACCGGCAACGACTTTGGAAATGAGTGCACGCATTTGAAGCTCCCTAAGATAATGGATTTGGCTGGCTTGACGGCCTTTAATACCCAAATCGAGGTGGACATTAGTAGGATATCGCAACATCCTCAAGCCTCGATTTCACTCAAAACTCCTCAACCCCCCTCAACAGGGTGAGAAATTGGTCAAATTCGGCCAACAAGGCGGCATCCACTGCCCCAAAATCGGTCGATTTGTGCATTTTTTGCAGACTGGTAACCGCAAAATCGGGCAATCCGCACGGCACAATGCCTCCAAAGTGCCCCAAATCGGGGGCCACGTTGAGCGCAAAGCCATGGAGCGTGACCCAGCGCTTCACCCGGACGCCAATTGCGCCGATTTTCGCCTCTTCGCCGCCATCCAGCGTCCAGATACCCACCCGGCCCGGCGCGGTAAAGGCCGATACGCCAAGGCGGGCAAGCGCTGCGACAAGCCAGCCTTCGAGCGCGTGAACATAGCGGCGCACGTCACGGCCATGGCGGTTAAGATTAAGAATGAGGTAGCCGATTCGCTGCCCCGGCCCATGATAGGTATAGCGCCCGCCGCGCCCCGTGACATGCACAGGAAAACGCGCATCGAGCAGCTCTGCGGCATCGGCGCTCGTGCCGGCTGTGTATATTGGCGGATGTTCCAGCAGCCAGACAAGCTCAGGCGCCTGCCCTTGTGCCACCTGCTCGGCGCGGTGGGCCATGCGTTCAACAGCTTGCGCATAGGGCACAAGCCCTTCAGCCACCTCCCAGTCGATGGCATGGAGCGGATTGGGAAAACCTGTCATCTCAGCCGGGTGGATGCGCGTTCTGCGCCGCTAGTGCAAGCGGTGGTATCGCGCCGGGCTTTGGTTTAATGCTGCGCGCCTGGCGAGTTTCGCCGGGGAGCAACAGGAGCGGCGATGATCAGGGTAACGATGAGCGCGGTGTGGGACAGGGCCACGGTTTTTCTGGGAGAAAACCGGGCGATTGTTTTGCCAATTGCGCTGGCGCTGGCGGCTGTGCCTGCAGGAATTGCCGCGCTCCTTGCTGATATTGTTAGCGGTATGGTGCCCTCGCAGGCCATGCCATTGCAACTGGTGGTTGTGGCGCTTGGGCTGGCAGTCATCATCGCCCAACTGGCGATTACGGCGTTGGCGATTAATCCGGCCCTGTCTGCAGGCGAGGTGATTCGCGTGGCGCTTGTCCGGTTGCCAAAGATGCTTGCGATTACGATTGGGTTTGGTTTGGCAATAGTGGCAGCGCTGCTGCCTGTATTGACGGTGCTGTTTGCGACGCAGGTTGATGTGAGCGCGCTTTTCTCTGGTGATCCGCAGCTTTTTCAAGGCGCCATGCGGACGATACCTCGCTGGGTGGCCTGGGCAATTTTGCTTTATTCGCTGGTGCTCATCGTGCTTTTGTTTTGGATGAGCGCGCGGCTGTCGCTGATGCTGCCGGTGCTGGTGCGCGAAGGTGATATGCTGGCCGCGGTTCCAAGGTCGTTTGTTCTCACGCGCGGGCTGGCGTTGAAGATATTTGGAGTATTGCTGCTGCTTGGCGTGGTGAGCAATGTTGCGCAAATCGCGGCTAAATCGGTGCTTGGCTCGCTGTTGATTCTCGTTGGTGCTGGTACTGGCCCGTTCAGTGCAACAGGCGTGATGGTTGCGGTTTTTGTTGGTTTGATCACGGCATTTTTTGTGGCGCTCGGCGCGGCTTTCATGGCCAAGCTTTATGTGATGCTGGTTGGCGCCAAGGCTGGCGACATTGAGGTTGGCGATCAACCGTTATGACCGTTGATATTGCGGGTATTTGTGCACGTGCATGGCATGTGGCGCGGCGCGATATGGCCATATTGTGGCCCGTTGCGGGGGTATTTTTGTTTCTTCCAGCGCTGGCCATGCTGCTGCTTGTGCCGCAGCCGCCGGTCGGGCCGGGTAGTGACGCAAGCCAGGCGCAGGTCAGGGAGTTTTTGACCCTGTTTTCAGCATGGATTGTGGCCAATGCGCCGCTGTTTGTGCTGGGGGCATTGGTGTCGCTGATGGGCAGCGCGACGATTTACTGCCTCTATCTTGATCGGTCTGTGCGCGATGTGGGAGGGGCGTTGGCCGCAGCATTGCGGCTGTTGCCGCGCTTTGTTCTGGCATCTGTGCTTGTGCTGATTCCAGCGATGATCGGTGCGTCGTTTTTTCTGTTGCCAGGGCTTTATGTGCTGGGGCGTTTGTCGATTGTGGGGCCGGTGCTGGTGGGTATGCGGCCGGTTTCGGCCATCGAGGCGGTTTTGCGGGCGCTGCGGCTGAGCAGGGGGCATGGGCTGCTGTTGTCGGGCGTGGTGCTGCTGCTGCTGGCCGGAGGGCAATTGTTGCCCTGGCCGTTTCTTGCGATGCTCGACGCGGTCGAGCAGATGCGCACAGCCAGCCCGGTGGTGGTGGCGTTGCTCTCTGGGCTGGCGGCGGCGCTTTCTGCGGTGGTAGCCTTGGCGACGGTGATGATCCGCATCGGCCTTTATGAGCAATTGAACGCCCGTTAGGGCCTGGGCACTAGCGGGTAAGCGGGCGGCCCTGGCCGCTCATTTCCTTTTTTTTCAGCAACTTCCTGCTTTTACTCCCAAGTGGCAAGCGGCGGCAAGCTCATCAAAATCGCATCGATATTGCCGCCGGTTTTCAGGCCAAACAATGTGCCGCGATCATAAACCAGGTTAAACTCGGCATAGCGCCCGCGCCAGCGGTGCATCTGCGCCAGGTCGGCATCGGTAAACGGGGTGTTCATCCGCCGGCGCACAATGCGGGGGAATGCCTCCAGAAACGCCAAGCCAACCGCCTTGGTATAGGCCAGATTGGCCGCAAAATCGCCCTCCAGATGATCGTAAAATATGCCGCCCACACCCCGGTGCACCTTGCGGTGGGGGATGTAGAAATAGTCGTCCGCCCATTTTTTGAAGCGATCATAATAGGTTGTGTCGTGCGCGTCGCAGGCGGCTTTTAGGGCTGTGTGAAAATCTTGCGTGTCCTCAGCCACGGGGTGCGGCGGGTTGAGATCTGCCCCGCCACCGAACCAGCGCTTGGTGGTTACCAAAAACCGCGTGTTCATGTGCACCGCTGGCACATGTGGGTTGGCCATGTGTGCAACAAGGCTGATGCCGGTGGCGAAAAAGCTGGGGTCTTCACCTGCGCCGTGAATGGATTTGGCGAAATCGCCCTCGAAACTGCCGCCAACGGTTGAGACGTTGACGCCCACTTTTTCGAACACGCCTCCCTTCATCACGCCGCGAACGCCGCCGCCGCCGGGTGCGCCGCTTGGGTCGGCGCGGTCCCATGGGGAATAGGTAAAGCGGGCGTCCGACCCGGCCTCGCGCTCAATTGCTTCAAATTCAGCGCAGATCATGTCGCGCAACTGCTCAAACCAGGTTCGGGCGGTGGATTGCTGTTCGTCGAGCGGAGCCATGCCGCTCCCTATCCGCCGCAGCGGGGCCTTGTCGAGTCGTGGTGTTTAGTCGATTTGGTGCAGGCTTGCAGCGGCGCTCGTGGCGCGATGTGCGGGCACAGCCTTCATCCTTGCCCCTTAGGGCCATTCGCCGGTTTGGCGCAGCGCCTCGCCCAGCACCATGGCAGCCGCCACCGCAACATTCAACGAGCGCCGCCCCGCGACAAGGGGGATAGCCACACGCAATTCGGCGCGGGTGTGCACCTCTTCGGGCACGCCGCGCGATTCGGCACCCAGCAGCAGCGTATCGCCCGGCAGAAACCGTGCCTCGTCCAGTCGCGTTGCGCCGCTGGTGGTCAGCAGCACGATTCGCCCCGGAACAATGGCTGAAAAATCTGCCCAGTCGGCGTGGCGGCGGATGTTGGCATGAGCAGCATAATCCATCCCCGCGCGCGTAAGTGCCCGGTCTGAAAAGGCAAATCCCATTGGCTCGATCAAATCCACCGCGACATTGAGGCACGCGCCCAGTCGTAAAATCGTGCCGACATTTCCCGCAATATCGGGCTGATAAAGAGCGATGCGCAGGGTGCTTGTCACCCCTTTGCCATACACTGTGCGCCACGAGATGCTCAACCGGGGTAAATTGCTGTTGGCAAAACCCCTTGCCCGCGTCTATCAGACCGCCAGCCACCGTTAAAAGCGGGCGGCTTAGCGTGGTCGTGGGTTGATATCGTCGAGATATCGCTTAGCGGCTCGCCGATTTCGATGTGCAAAGGCAAGTGGATGGCAACCGTTCAAAACGCGATTCCCTCTGGCGAGACTCCGAATGATGCGCAGGGCGCAGATGCAGAGCCGCGCCGCCGCGATTTTCTCAGCATAGCAGCGCTCGCTTTTGGCGGTGCGGGTGCGGGCGCGGTGGTGATTCCGCTGGTTAACCAGATGAGCCCGTCGGCCGATGTGCTCGCGCAATCGACCACCGATATTGATTTGTCGACGATTGAGCCAGGCCAGGCGATTAAAACTTCATTCCGCAAGCAGCCGCTGTTTGTGCGCAATCTGACGCCTAAGGAAATTGCCGAGGCAGACGCGGTGGATATCGCCACGCTGCGCGACAAGGAAACGCTGGCGCAGCGCACGCGTGAGGGCAAGAAGAACTGGCTGATCACGCTTGGCGTGTGCACCCATTTGGGCTGTGTGCCGCTTGGCGCGGGCGAGGGCGAAGTGCGCGGCGAATTTGGCGGATATTTTTGCCCATGTCACGGCTCGGTTTACGACACGGCCGCGCGCATCCGCAAAGGCCCGGCGCCAACAAATTTGTTTGTGCCGGAATATAAGTTTACGTCGGACACCAAAGTAACGGTCGGTTGAGGTCAACATCATGAGCTTCCCCTGGGCAAAACATTACGAGCCAAAGGCGCCGCTGATGAAGTGGCTGGACAACCGGCTGCCGCTGCCGCGCTTCGTTTATAACGCGGTGGGCGCTGGCTATCCGGTGCCGCGCAACCTTAACTATTTCTGGAATTTCGGTGTGCTTTCGGGCGCGGCGCTGATGATTCAGATCATCACCGGTATCGTGCTTGCCATGCACTATGCGGCCAATGGCAGCATCGCCTTTGATTCGGTTGAGCGCATCATGCGCGACGTGAATTCGGGCTGGATGCTGCGTTATGCCCATGCGACGGGCGCCTCGATGTTTTTTGTGGTGGTATATACCCATATTTTCCGGGGGCTGTATTTCGGTTCTTACAAGGCGCCGCGCGAGATGATCTGGCTGCTCGGTGTGGTCATCTTCCTGCTGATGATGGCAACAGCCTTTATGGGCTATGTGCTCCCCTGGGGGCAGATGAGCTTTTGGGGCGCGCAGGTTATCACGGGCTTTTTCTCGGCCATTCCGGTGGTGGGCGACACTATCCGTATCTGGCTGCTCGGCGGGTTTGCGCCAGATGACGCTGCGCTCAACCGTTTCTTTTCACTGCATTATCTTATGCCGTTTGTCATTCTTGGGGTGATTATTCTTCATATTTGGGCGCTGCATATTCCCGGTTCCAGCAACCCGACGGGCGTTGAGGTGAAGGGTGAGCAGGACACGGTTCCCTTCCACCCATATTACACCGCAAAAGATGGGTTTGGGCTGGGTGTGTTCTTGTGCATCTTTGCTTTTGTGCTGTTTTTCTATCCAAACGCGCTTGGCCACCCGGACAATTATATTCCGGCCAACCCGCTGTCGACGCCGGCGCACATTGTGCCTGAATGGTATTTCTGGCCGTTTTACGCAATTTTGCGAGCCTTCACCGTTGATTTCTTCCTGCCCGCAAAGCTGTGGGGCGTGTTGGCGATGTTTGGCTCGATTTTGCTGCTGTTCTTCCTGCCCTGGCTCGATTCGTCACCCGTGCGCTCCGGCAATTATCGGCCGACTTTCAAAATATTCTTTTGGATTTTGGTGGCGGACGTGTTGGTGCTGGCCTGGTGCGGTGGCTCTCCGGCAGAGCCGAAATATGTCATCGCCAGTCAGATTGCGGCGGCCTATTATTTCGCGCACTTCCTCATAATCTTGCCGGCCATTTCGGCGAGCGAGCGCCCGCGGCCATTGCCCAATTCCATCACCGAGGCGGTGCTAGCCAAGCATGACGGTGCATCACATGGGGTAACCGGCACCAGCGGTGCTGCGGTTCCGGCTGAATAAGGGATATCAACGACAATGCTTCGCTTTCTCTCTGGTTTTGTCGGTGCAGCCTTTGTTTTTGTGCTGGGCTTGGCGCTGTTTGGCTCCGTGAAAGGGCTGGTTTACGAGCCGCCCGTGAAAACGGCGGCAGAAGAATTTTATCACCACCCAAAGGAGCTGCATCTTGCCAGCAACGGCTTGGCTGGCAACTTTGATTACCGGCAGGTTCAGCGCGGTTTTCAAGTGTATAAAGAAGTGTGCGCGGCCTGCCACTCGCTCAGCCATGTCGCTTTTCGGGATTTAACCAAAATTGGTTATTCCGAAGCGGAGGTGAAGAAGATTGCGGCTGACTGGTCGACCAAGCAGCCGGTGCAAGACCCCAAGACCGGTGATCGGACCGAGCGGGACAATGTGCCGGCAGATCATTTTCCAGCGGTATATTATCCCGGTCAGGGTACGCCGCCCGACCTGTCGCTCATCACCAAGGCGCGCCATGACGGCCCGGCTTATGTATATTCGCTGATGACGGGTTATGCCCCGCAACCGGCAGAATTGGTCAAGAAATTTCCCGACGCCAAAACGCCCGACGGCCTGCACTACAACCCCTATTTCCCCAACCTCAACATCGCCATGCCGCCGCCGCTCACGAGCGACGGGCAGGTGACCTATGTTGATGGTACAGCCTCCACCATCGACAATAATGCCAAGGACGTTACGGCATTTCTTGTCTGGGCAGCAGAGCCAGAACTGCCTGTGCGCCATGGCTTGGGTTTTGCGGTGCTTGGTTTCCTCATCCTGGGCACATTGTTTGCTTATGGCGCCTATCGCACCATATGGAAGAATGTGAAACATTGAGCGTTTCCATCACAGTGCCCGCAAATGACGACCTTAAGGCGCGTATCCGCACAATTCCTGATTTCCCCAAACCGGGGATCATGTTTCGCGATATCACCACGCTGCTGCTCGACGCCGAAGGGCTTGCGCTGACAGTGGACCGCATGGTCGCGGCGACCAACGGGCCGGTTGATCTTGTGGCAGGGATTGAGGCGCGCGGGTTTTTGTTTGCAGCCGCACTTGCGGTGCCGCTGGGCGCGGGTGTGTTGCTCATTCGCAAGGATGGCAAGCTGCCCGGCGCCACGATTGCTGAGGATTATGCACTCGAATATGGCACCGACCGGATCGCGATGCACGAGGATGCTTGCGCACCAGGTGCCCGTGTGCTGCTGGTCGACGACCTGATCGCAACTGGCGGAACGGCGCGCGCCGCGGTTCGGCTGCTGCGCAAAGCCGGAGCAGAGGTTGTTCAGGCGCAGTTTGTGGTAGATTTGCCAGAGCTTGGCGGTGCAGCAGCGCTGATGGCGGATGGTATTGATGTAGCCTCGCTGGTAGCTTTTGACGGCCACTAAACGCGGCCGCAGGCGTTGCTCGGCGGGTGTTATGGGGCCGGGCGGGTGCGGATGAGCCCGGTTGCCAGCGTGGTCATTACCGGCTCGTTATGCTGGTTACGCACAGTGATACGGGTTCGGTAGAGCCCCATTTCGGGCCGGCTGGCAGAAGCGCGCTTGTCGACCACCTCGGTTTCGACGCTCAGCGTGTCGCCTGGGAAAACTGGCTTGACCCAGCGCAATTCCTCTTGCCCTGGAGAGCCTAGCCCGGCCTGTTCGTGGCTCTTCATATTTTCCACCAGCATCGCCATCATCATCGCGCAGGTGTGCCATCCGCTGGCCGAAAGCCGGCCAAAATGCGTGCTCGCCGCTGCCTCATCCGACAGATGAAAAGGCTGTGGGTCATATTTGGAGGCAAAGTCGATCACCTCCTCGCGCGTTACGGCATAGGCGCCAAAGCGCTGCACCGTGCCCACCTTAATATCTTCAAAATAGATCATGCGGGCAAGTTTGTGCAAACCGCGCCGGCTTGGCAAGGGGCGCCGCCAAAATTGCGCTGGCGGTCTATTGCCGTAGTGCTGGCCGAAAAGGCGCGTCGTTTCCGTCAAGGCCGGTGCCCGGCGGCAGGCCAAGCAAATGGCGGACAAGAGGCGCAACATCCACATTGTCAAACGCGGGCAGCGGGCCGTGCGCTGCTATTGCCGGGCCGTTGGCAATGAACAACGCAGCCATTTCAGGCGATGCACCGTCATATCCATGCGCGCCACCTGCGGTTATCGGCCTGTCGGCGGGGGGGGCTTTTTCGAGGATCAACCAACCGGGCTGGGCAAGGCAAATGAAGCTGGGCACCCGCGCGTTATGGCCATAATGCAGGGCGGGCGGAATCTGCGCTTTGGGCCAGCAACGCATATGATCATTAGGGCGGGCAAGGGCGCTGGCGAGTTCGGCCTCATGCCCGGCTTGCGGTTCGATCCCCGCATAGGAGCCAGCGGTCACCACACGGTAGCTTGCAGGGCTGGCAATGGTGTTGAGCAAAATTACCCGGTCCGGCCCGGTTGCGGCCATGCCATGGTCGGCAACGATGACAAGGTTGGCGGGCTGGCCAAGCTCGGCAAGGCCGGCGCGCAACTGCGCGATAGCCGTATCGATATCGGCGACGGCTGCTGTGGTGCGCGCATCGTCGGGGCCGTATTTGTGTCCGGCTGAATCTACCGTGTCAAAATAAAGCGTGAGAAAGCGTGGCCGGGTGGCCGCGGGGCGGCGCAGCCAGTCGACAATCGCGTCGACCCGCTGCCGGTTGTTCACCTCATGGCCAAATTGTTGCCAGTCGCTGGGGCGCTTGCCACCAAGCGCTACCGAAGAGCCGGGCCAGAACATGGTAGCCGAGCGGACGCCCGCATTTTCCGCAGTAATCCACAGTGGTTCGGCCGCATCCCACCAAAAACTGTCCTCGCTTTGCATGGTGAACACCTCGCCCCCGCGGCGCGTGTCTTCCATCCGGTTGCCGACAATGCCGTGCCTGTCCGGGCGCAGGCCGGTTACCAGTGTCCAGTGGTTGGGGAAGGTGACGCTGGGAAAGGACGGGCGCATCGCCCCGCTGATGCCGCTTGCCGCCAGCGCATTTAAATTGGGCGTCACGCCGCGTGTCAGATAATCCGGGCGAAAGCCGTCGATTGAAACGAGGATGGTGACCGGCTCGCGCATCGGCGTTTGGGCTGACGCTGGCGTATGAAGCGTCCTGGCAAGGGGCAATGGCGCGGCCGGCACTGTGGTGCACCCCAGCAACAGGGTTGCCAGGGCGATGAGAAAAATATGGGGGGTGAAGCGCATGACTGGCCTTTTGCGGCAGAAGAATGTCAACTGCATGACGGTATTTGCGGCGAGAGGGGAGGGGCAAATGAAATCGGAACGGCTAAAGGCATTCACCGACGGGGTGATTGCGATCATCATTACCATCATGGTGCTGGAACTGCGCCCGCCGCATGGGGCAGATATCGCCGCGCTACGCTCGCTCGGTCCTGTGTTTTTGAGCTACCTGCTCAGCTTTGTCTATGTGGCGATATATTGGAACAATCATCATCATTTTTTTACGCTGACGCACCGGGTCAATGGTGCGGTGATGTGGGCAAATATGCATTTGCTTTTCTGGATGTCGCTCATCCCGTTTGCGACTGCGTGGCACGGTGAGCATTTGCTCCAGCCGGGGCCAGCCGCGCTTTATGGCGCGGTGTTGATGGCGTGTGCGGTCGCCTGGGCAATAATGCAGCGCGTGATCATTGCCCATCAAGGGCCCGATTCGCCATTGAAACGGGCGATTGGCCGCGACTGGAAAGGGCGCGCCTCGCCCGCGCTTTATGCGACCGGCATTGCCGTGGCGTTTGTCCACCCGATCATCGCTGATATCATCTATGCGGGCGTTGCGGCAATGTGGCTGGTGCCCGACAGCCGCGTTGCCCATGCGATGGACAAGGATTGAGGGCTATACGTTGAAGCGGAACAGCATCACGTCGCCGTCATGGACGACATATTCCTTGCCCTCTTGCCGCAGTTTGCCCGCGTCGCGCGCGCCAGCCTCGCCCTTGCAGGCAATGTAATCGGTAAAGGCGATGGTTTCAGCGCGGATGAAGCCGCGTTCAAAATCCGTGTGGATTTCACCAGCCGCCTGTGGCGCCTTGGCGCCGCCATGCACGGTCCACGCGCGCGCTTCCTTGGGGCCGACGGTGAAGAAGGTCAGCAGGTTAAGCAGCTTGTACCCAGCCGTAATAACGCGGGCGAGACCGGTTTCCTCCAGCCCAAGCTCACCAAGAAATTCGCCGCGCTCTTCAGGCGCCATGGTCGCGATTTCTGCTTCGATTGCTGCCGACACGACAACCGCCTGCGCCCCTTCGCCTGCGGCTTTGGCAAATACGCGGGCGCTGTGTGCGTTGCCCCCCGCCGCGCTCGCTTCCTCCACATTGCAGACATAGAGTACGGGCTTGGCGGTGAGAAGCTGGGCTTGTGCAAACACGCGCGCTTCCTCTTCATCCTTTGGCGCGGTGAGGCGGGCGGGTTTGCCCTCGCGCAGCAACTCCAGCGCCTGGCCGAGCACTGAGGCGGCAATCTTGGCCTCCTTGTCGCCTTGCGCTGCCTTTTTGGCAAAATTGGGCACGCGCTTTTCCAGCGAATCGAGGTCGGCGAGCATTAGCTCGGTTTCCACTGTTTCTGCATCGGCAATTGGGTCTACCTTGCCTTCGACATGCGTCACATCGCCATCTTCAAAGCAGCGCAGCACATGGACAATGGCGTCCACCTCGCGGATGTTGCCGAGAAACTGGTTGCCCAGCCCTTCGCCTTTTGATGCGCCGCGCACCAGCCCGGCTATATCGACAAAGCCAAGCTGGGTTTCGATGATTTTGGCCGAGCCCGAAATCGCTGCCAGTTGCTGCAGCCGCGCATCAGGCACCGCCACATTGCCGACATTGGGCTCGATAGTGCAAAAGGGGTAGTTCGCCGCCTGCGCCGCTGCTGTTTGTGTCAGCGCGTTGAACAGGGTGGATTTGCCAACATTGGGCAACCCGACAATACCACAGCGAAAACCCATGACAGACCTTTGAGAAAAGTTGAGCGCGCGACATAGAGGGCGCCGGGCCGAAAGGCTAGGGTGGATATGGGAGCAAGCGTGGGGCCGGCTGCTGTGCTAACGCCTGTCAGCGATAATTGAAGCTGATGCTAATCCGCTCGCCGGTGCCGCAGTGCGGCATCACCTCGTGCCGCAGCCAGCTTTCCCATAGCAGCACTGTGCCTGGCTGTGGGTTAACATAGATGAACTGGCGCAGTTCTTCAGCGGCGTCCGCGCGGCGTGGTGGCGCAGCCATCATCATCGCAAGGCGCGGGTCTTCAAACTTCAGCGCGCCCGCGCCCGGCGGCACCGCAACATAGAGCGTGCCAGAAACCACGCTGTGCGGGTGAATATGGCCCGTGTGGATGGCACCGGGCTGCATCACATTGACCCACAGGCTGTCGAGCTTCAGCCGTGCGCTGCCTAGCTCAAAGGCGCATTCTTCGGCAAAGGCGGCCACATGCCTGTCGAGCAGCTTCACCAGATCGCCGATCACCGGGTCGCGCCGGGGCAGGTCGTTGAGCGAGGCGTAGGAGGTGTAGCCCAGATAGCCATTGGCGGTCGACCAGTCTTGCCCCGCGCGATCTTCGCGCGCCAGTGTCCGCGCGCAATGGGCAAGCTCGACCAAAAGCTTGGGGCTGTTGAGCGCTGCCTCATAAAGGCGGGTAGCAAACAGTGCGCGGGCGTGGTGGGTCATGGATGCAGCCTTATTCCTGTTGCCTGAGCGCAATGTCGCTCATGAAGCGGGCGTCGTTTCCCGCTGCCAGCCAGTGCGCCTCGGCGGCGATGGCGCCCAGCATGTCGGATAGTGGTTCCATCTCAGCCTTGGCGAAATTGCCCAGTACATGTGCTGTAACGCGGTCCTTGTGGCCGGGATGGCCAATGCCCAGCCGCACCCGGCGGAACTCGGCACCGATATGCGCGGTGGCTGAACGGATGCCGTTATGCCCGGCCGCACCACCGCCGCGCCGCACCTTCACCTTGAAGGGGGCAAGGTCAAGCTCGTCATAAAACACGGTCACGTCTTCGGGGGTGAGTTTGAAAAAGCGCATCGCCTCACCAATCGACTGGCCGCTGTCGTTCATAAAAGTTGCCGGTTTCAGCAGCACCAGCCGCTCAGCGCCCAGCCGAGCCTCTGTCGCCCAGCCGAGAAAGCGCTTTTTTGGTGCATCAAAATTGTGGAATGCGGCAATGGCATCAATCGCCATAAACCCGGCATTGTGCCGGTGGAGCGCATATTGCGGCCCCGGATTTCCCAAGCCTGCCCAAAGTTGCATGGCGTTTCTCCTGGCCCCCTTATGCGGCGTGCACAAGGGGGCCGGGCAAGATCAGGCGCCGCCCTCGGCTGTCTCGGCATCGCCTTCGCTCGATTTGAGCGCAGACGGTGCGACAATCGTGGCGATGGTGAAGTCGCGGTCGTCAATAGCGCTCTTGGCACCTGCGGGCAGGGTAACGCTGGAGATGTGGATGGAATCACCCACCTCAAAGCCTTTGAGCGACACTTCAACATCATCGGGGATGAGGGCTGCATCGCACACCAGCTCCATCTCATGGCGGACGATGTTGAGCACGCCGCCACGCTTAATGCCGGGCGACGCATCTTCGTTGGTGAAGCGCACCGGCACCTGCACGGTGACGGTGGTGTGCTCGGAAATGCGCAAAAAATCGGCATGGACGGGGCGATCCGTCACAGGGTCAAAAGCCACGTCCTTTGGCAAGGTGCGCACGGTTGCGCCGCCAATATCGACCATGACGACAGAATTCATGAAATGCCCGGTCATCAAGAGACGCATCAGCGCCTTTTCCTCGACGTGAATAGCTTGCGGGTCTTGCTTGTTGCCGTAAATTACGGCGGGTACGCGGCCTTCACGACGCAGCGAACGGGAGGCTCCCTTGCCAACCTGTTCACGCATCTCGGCAGCGAGCGTTAGTTGTTCGCTCATCATAATCTCCGATATGCTTAGGTGTCTTTCCCGGCCAGGCCTCCAGGGATGACCCTGGCCGGAAGCGGCGAGCCTATAGGCGAGCAGCGCGGCTTTGTCCAGCGGGCAGGCTTGCGCAAACGCGCATCGGTGCCCAGATTGCCCAGACGATCAGGCGCAGCGACGCGGCGGGAGGTTGAGCGATGCTATTGGCGGGGTTTCTTGGCCTTTGGGCAACGGCGCTGTTCTTTCCGCAGGTGCCGGCTGGCCGCTTGCTGCACCGGCTTTTGGTGCGCGCGCCCGCGCACTGGTTGAACGCCATCAGCCGCCGCCAGATCATCTTCATGGCGATCATCATGATTGTGGTTGTGCTGGGGGCGGGGACGATTTTGGGTGCGATGTCGGCAGATGTCGCGATGATCGCCGCCTGGGATGCATCGCTCTATGTTGACGTGCTGATAGCGACGTGGAGCCTGGCAGCCACGGCGCGCGGCGGTGCTGCGTTGCGGGTATTGCGGGGCCGGGTTGTGCGACCATGCGGGCGCCGGGCCACGCGCGCGGTGCGCAGCCGGGCGAGGGCACTGCGCAAACCGGCAAATGACGATGACGCGCGCGGGCCACTATGCCTTGCCGCCTGAGCGCGGTGCCCTGAGCGCGGTGGGTTAATCGCGATCACCTGCGCACAGCGGCCTATTCCACCCGCGCGACAGACAGCCCGCGCGCGCGCAGCATGGCGATGATCGAGCGCGGCCCGGCCAGATGCCCGGCGCCCACAGCTACCAATATTTTGCCCGGTCGCGCCATGTGCGCGGCGATCCACCCGCTCCACCGGCCATTGCGCTCAACCAGCAAGGAGCGTTCAGCCGCCGGCGCTGAGCGGGCGAGTGGCGCGGTTGATCGGGCAATTGCTGCCATATCTCCTGTGCGCCATGCGATTAGTGCCTGGCGGTACTGCGCTGCACCGGCTGCTGCTGCATCTAGCAGCGCCAGTTGGTCGTGCAGCGCAAGCGCATCGAACAGCGCAAGCTGCCCAGCCAGTGTTTCAAAAGCCAGGTGCCGCCGCCCGCGAAAGCGCGTGGCGAGTACAGCTTCTGGCGCGTCTTGCGCTGTGGCGCCGGTACTGCGCGCAAGGGCGGCCGAGAGGGTGAGGGCGGCGGCCCAGTTCTTCATGCCGGCCAGTTCGTCGATGGAAATGCCCGCCGCCGCCGCGCTTGCCAGCATCTTTGCACGCGCCGGGCCAACCCGCATTGCCAGCGGCGCCAAACCATGTGCCCGGCCCATTGCCACAAAAATTGCGGTCGCGGCAGCCGGGGCGAGCGGGGGGATTTCTGTCACCAGCGTGTCCGCGCTCGACACCGCTTGTCTGATCATCGGCGTTTGCCACCGGGTGCCGGCGGGCAGCAGATGGATCGTACCGAGCAGCCAGACGGTCGTGTCGCTATCCCGCACGACAAACAGCGCCGGATGGGCCGCAGGCGGCGCGGGACGACTACAGCCGCCTCCAGCGCCTCCTATGGCCCCCTGACCCGCCACAATCAGCGCGATAAGCGCCAGTGCCGCCCATGGTTTTTTCATGCGCGCTCAATATTCAATCCGCGTCGCCTTTAGATGATAGGGCGCAAGCTGTACCTGCACGCTGTCCGGGCCGGCCAGATGCCCCGCACCCACAGCTACAAACACCGTGCCGGGCTGTTTTAGCCGCGTATCAATCCACGCAGCCCAGCGCGTGTTGCGGTCCTTCAGCAGCACTTTGTAGAGCATGGGCTGATCGGCGATGCCTTTGTTCAAAATATCGGCAAGGCCCTTGGGGTCACCATGCGCCCAGCGGTCGACCAGCTTGTCGACATCTTCGTTGAAGCTCGCAATATCATCGATGCCCGAAAGCAAAAACGCCACCTGATCGGCGATCGGCAGATTGTGGAGATAGCCAAGCTGCTGCTCCACCGTTTCCAGCCCCGACACCGGCTTGCTGGCTGCCTTTGCCGCAGCGCTGATCGATGCCTCGGCACCGGCATCTGCCTGATAGCCTGCGCGTTGCAGCGCCAGTTGCGACAGGGTGATCGCGGCAAACCATGGCTCAAACCGGTCGAGCGCTGCGGGCGGCAGGTTGAATTGCGCGAGCACCGCTGCATAGGCCGCGCGCTTGGCCTCTGGCAGCTTTTCCGTCAGTGCCTTGCCATCCTTGGCAAGGGCAAAGCCAAGCACGGTCTGCTGTGTTTTCTGCGCCTTGGCAGGGTCTGGCAGCGGAATTTCCAGCACGATGTTCGCGCTTTTGTCGAACGCCGCTTTCACCGCCTCGTCAAACCAGCCAAGCCCTGGCTTGAGCACATGGATAGTGCCAAACAGGTAGATGGTCGTGTCCTCATCCTTCACCACCCAGATGGCGGGGTCGGCATCAACCGTGGTGGCGGGGGTGGCGGGGGCTGGCGCGGCGTTTTGCGCCAGGGCCGGGCCGCAAAAGAACAAGGCAAGCGCCACCACAGGTTTGGTCATCGTCGCAAAGCGCAATTTCATGGCAGGTCTCCGTTGTAGAAAGCGAATGCTTATTGGTTATTTATTTTCTGCAAAGATGTTTATTGAAATAGCAAGGCGCCGTCGCGCCATTTTAATGTGAAGAAGGCGGTAAAAATTTATCAAATAACACAGTGCGAACACGCCAAGCACCACCAACCCAAATATTGCCCGCCGCTGAAACCGCGCGCCCGTGTTGCCTGTTCGCCGGAGCCAGGGGTTGGTCATTCATTGCCGGCGCCTGTGTCATCAAAAATCTGCTCGATGGAAAGGGCAAACAATCGGCCGATTTTGAAGGCCAGCGGCAGCGAGGGGGGCATATTTTCCGGTTTCAATCGCATTCACCGCCTGCCGTGACACGCCTAGCCGCCCACCTAGCTCGGCCTGGCTCTAGCCGCGTTCCGCGCGCAATATTTTCAATTCGGTTTTTCATCGCTCTCGTTGGTTGGTCCAGCCACCGGTCCGCCGCAGCGCGACTCAGGCGCAATGCATGCAACGCTGACTAAATGTCAGCTATAGACGACACTATCAACATCGCATGACATAATGTCAGGTGTCATTGACGCAAATCTGGCGGCGGCGGCGGCGATGCGGCACATATTCGGGCATATGGTGGCGCTCACACCCCATTGACCCGCGCAAAACCCCACGCCAAAGGTGCGCCCACATTCCATTTTGCTTGTGCGAAGGGCCTTATTTGACCGCGCAACCGCTCAGTTTCCAGGCTATGATCCTGAAACTCCATGATTATTGGAGCGCGCAAGGGTGCGTCATCCTCCAGGCATATGATATGGAAATGGGGGCGGGCACTTTCCACACCGCCACGACATTGCGGGCGCTGGGGCCAGAGCCTTGGAACGCCGCCTTTGTTCAGCCATGCCGCCGGCCAACCGATGGCCGCTATGGTGAAAACCCCAACCGGCTTCAGCATTATTACCAGTATCAGGTGATATTAAAGCCATCGCCGCCTGATCTTCAGGCGCTGTATCTGGGCTCGCTGGCGGCTATCGGCATTGATTTTGCAGTGCACGACATCCGCTTTGTGGAGGATGATTGGGAAAGCCCGACTCTGGGCGCCTGGGGCCTTGGCTGGGAAGTGTGGTGCGACGGGATGGAGGTGACGCAGTTCACCTATTTCCAGCAAATGGGCGGTTTTGACTGCAAGCCTGTGGCGGGTGAGCTGACCTATGGGCTGGAGCGGCTGGCCATGTATATCCAGAACAAGGATTCGATTTACGATCTGGCCTATAATGACGCTGGCGTCTCTTATGGTGACGTGTTCTTGGAAAATGAACGGCAAATGTCGGCCTGGAATTTTGAGGTTGCCGACACCGATAGCCTGTTCGACCAATTTCGCCGCCACGCCGCCGAGTGTGAAAATTCGCTGAGCGCGGGGCTGGCTATTCCCGCTTATGAGCAAGCGATCAAGGCGAGCCATGTGTTCAACCTGCTACAGGCGCGCGGGGTAATTTCAGTCGCCGAGCGGCAGGCATATATCGGCCGGGTGCGTGATCTT
The DNA here is from genome assembly GCA_041659705.1 of Sphingomonas sp. Taxonomy (GTDB): domain Bacteria; phylum Pseudomonadota; class Alphaproteobacteria; order Sphingomonadales; family Sphingomonadaceae; genus Sphingomonas. The sequence goes on along the minus strand of JBAZXU010000007.1, from coordinate 99,105 downwards.
GCCAAGGGGGCGTGTGCTGCCTGGATTGAGAAGAAAACGCCCGACTGGCAGCGGGATTTTCCGGGGTGGGTGTTGTGACGGATTTTCTGCTCGAACTTTTGTCGGAAGAAATCCCCGCGCGGATGCAGGCCAAGGCACGCGATGATCTGGCACGGCTGTTTGCGGGTGAGCTGGCCAAGGCGGGCGTTACGGCAGGTGCCATCACCACCTATGCCACACCGCGCCGCCTGGTGCTTGTTGCGCGCGATTTGCCGCTGCAAACGCCGGCGGTGCGCGAGGAAACCAAGGGGCCAAAGGCTGGTGCGCCGCCACAGGCGCTTGAGGGTTTTTTACGCAAAACCGGGCTGACGCGCGAACAGCTTGTCGAGCGCGACGGGGTGTTGTTTGCCGTGGTGGAACGCGCCGGGCGGGCCATGGCCGATGTGCTGGCAGAGGCGGTTCCTGCGGTTGTCCGCGCGTTTGCCTGGCCAAAATCGATGCGCTGGGGTGCAGATTCGCTGTCGAGCGAGGCAATGCGCTGGGTGCGGCCGCTTCAGGGCGTGGTGGCGCTTTTGGGGGCAGATGTGGTGCCTTTTACGCTTGCCGGGCTGGCGAGCGGGCGCAAGACGCGGGGGCATCGCTTTTTGTCTGCGGGCAAGGTTAGCATCAACAGTGCGGCAAGCTATGTCGAGCAGATGCGCACGGCGCACGTGATTATCGATCAGGACGAGCGGGCCGGCATCATCCGCGAAGGAGCCGACGCGCTTGCCAACGCAGCCGGCCTCACGCTCATTGAGGATGCAGGGCTGGTTGCCGAAAATGCCGGGCTGACGGAATGGCCCGTGCCGCTGTTGGGGCGGTTTGACGATGCGTTTTTGAGCGTGCCGCCAGAAGTTATTCAGCTTACCGCGCGGGTGAACCAGAAATATTTTGTCTGCAACGACGCGCAAGGAAAGCTTGCTAACGCCTTTATTTGCGTGGCAAATATTGCCGCGGCAGACGGGGGCGCAAAGATTGTGGAGGGCAACCGCAAGGTGCTGGCCGCCCGGCTTGCCGATGCGCGCTTCTTTTATGAAACCGACCTGAAAGTGCCACTGGGCGAACAGGCGGCAAAGCTCGACCGGATCGTGTTCCACGAAAAGCTGGGCACCGTGGCCGACAAGGTAGCGCGGGTGGCAAAGCTGGCTGAATGGCTGGCAAGCGAGCGCATTGTGCCGGTGTGCGACCCCGTTCTCGCGCGCCGCGCAGCAGAATTGTGCAAGGCCGACCTTGTTACCGGTATGGTCGGAGAATTTCCAGAACTTCAAGGCGTTATGGGCGGATATTATGCCGCCGCGCAAGCCGAGCCGGCAGAAGTGGCGGCCGCGATCCGCGATCATTATAAGCCGGTAGGCGCAGGCGACGACGTGCCAACCGCGCCGGTAACAGTGGCGGTGGCGCTGGCGGACAAGCTGGATAGTTTGGCAGGGTTTTTTGCAGCCGCTATGCCACCGACTGGCTCCAAAGATCCGTTTGCGCTGCGGCGCGCTGGCCTTGGCTTCCTGTCGTTGATTATCGACAATGATTTGCGCGGATCATTAGGGCGGTTGCTGAGCGAGGCTGGCACTTCGACAAGTTATGCCGAACTGGAGAGCTTCCTCATCGACCGCCTCAAGGTTCAGCAGCGCGAGGCGGGCGTCCGGCATGACCTTATCGACGCGGTGTTTGCGCTTGGCGGGGAGGATGATGTCGTCCGCCTGCTTGCGCGCGTGCGTGCATTGCAAGCCTTTATCACGACCACCGACGGCGCAAACCTGCTCGCAGGGTATAAGCGCGCGGCGAATATTCTTAAAAAAGAGGGGGTTGAGCAGATCGACTGGCAGGCGCCGGGCTATGCGCCTGAACCGGCCGAGGCGGCGCTCATCGCCGCGCTCGATGCGGCCGAGCTGGCTGCCCGTCGCGCCATAGGGGCTGAGGCGTTCGGGGCTGCGATGGCGGCGCTGGCGAGCTTGCGTGCGCCGATCGACGCATTTTTTGACAAGGATACGGGCGTCACCGTTAACGATGCCGACCCCGCCCGGCGCGGCACCCGGCTCGCACTGCTCGCGCGGGTGCGCGATGCTGTTCACACTGTTGCTGATTTCTCAAAGATAGAGGGCTGATATGACCCAATATGTATATCGTTTTGGCGGTGGCGTTTCCGATGGGCGCGGGGCAGACGGGCAGACGCTGGGCAAGGAATTGCTGGGCGGCAAGGGTGCCAACCTCGATGGCATGGCCTCTATCGGCCTGCCGGTGCCGCCGGGCTTCACCATCAGCACCGCCATGTGCACCCGCTATTATGACGAGGGGCAGGCCTTTCCCGATAGCTTGCGCGCCGAAGTGGCGGCGGGCCTTGCGCATATTGCAGGGGTGACGGGCAAAGGCTTTGGCGATGCGGCCAACCCGCTGCTTGTCTCGGTGCGCTCTGGCGCGCGCGTGTCGATGCCCGGCATGATGGACACAGTGCTGAACCTTGGCCTCAACGATGCAACGGTTGAAGGGCTTGCGGCAATATCGCTCGATGCGCGCTTTGCGTGGGACAGCTACCGCCGGTTCATCCAGATGTATTCAGACGTTGTGCTGGAGCTTGATCATGGCGCGTTTGAAGAGGCGCTGGAAGTTGCAAAGGAGGATAAGGGCTATTTCCTCGATACCGAGCTGACAGCGGCTGACTGGCAGGCGCTGGTGGGAGAATATAAGCGGCTGGTGGAAAAGCTTTGGGGCAAGCCGTTTCCGCAAGATGTGCACGAGCAGCTTTGGGGCGCGGTGGGCGCGGTATTCGGCTCGTGGCAGTCGGAACGCGCCAAGGTCTATCGCCGGCTAAACGCTATTCCCGGCGATTGGGGCACCGCTGTCAATGTGCAGGCAATGGTGTTTGGCAATATGGGCGATACATCCGCCACAGGCGTTGCCTTCACGCGCGATCCCGCCAAGGGCGACCGGGCTTACTACGGCGAGTTTTTGATCAACGCGCAGGGTGAAGACGTGGTGGCGGGCATCCGCACGCCGCAATATCTTACGAAAATTGCGCGCGAGGCGGCGGGCGCCAAGCCGCTGAGCATGGAAGAGGCAATGCCCGAAACCTATGCCGAGCTGGCACGTGTGTTTGACCTGCTCGAAACGCATTACCGCGACATGCAGGACATTGAATTCACGGTCGAGCGCGGCAAATTGTGGATGCTGCAAACCCGCTCTGGCAAGCGCACCGCTTCTGCTGCGTTGAAAATCGCGGTCGACATGGCGAATGAGGGGTTGATCACGCGCGATGAGGCGGTGGCGCGGGTCGACCCGGCCGCGCTTGATCAGTTGTTGCACCCAACGCTTGATCCTGCCGCCAAGCGCGACGTGCTGACGCGCGGCCTGCCTGCCTCTCCAGGGGCTGCCTCTGGCGTGGCGGTGTTCGACAGCGAAACGGCTGAGCGCCGCGCAGGCCTTGGCGATGCGGTGATTTTGGTACGCACCGAGACAAGCCCGGAAGATATTCACGGTATGCACGCAGCACGCGGCATTTTGACGGCGCGCGGCGGCATGACAAGCCACGCCGCCGTGGTTGCGCGTGGCATGGGGCGGCCATGCGTTTCGGGCGCGGGCACGCTGGCCATTGATGCCAAGGCGCGGGTGATGCGCGTGGGCACGCGCGAAGTGCGCGAGGGCGATATGATCACCATCGACGGCGCAAGCGGCGAGGTGATGATGGGCGAAGTCCCCACCGTGCAGCCTGAACTTGCCGGCGATTTTGGCGTGCTGATGGGCTGGGCCGATGGCGTGCGCCGGCTGAAGGTGCGCACCAATGCCGAAACCCCGCTTGATTGCCGCACCGCGCGCGATTTTGGCGCAGAAGGAATAGGGCTGTGCCGCACCGAGCACATGTTTTTTGATGCACAGCGCATTACGGCTGTGCGCCAGATGATTTTGGCCGATAGCGAGGAGGGACGGCGCGCGGCGCTGGCCAAGCTGCTGCCCGAACAGCGCAGCGATTTCACCCAGATTTTTGAGGTGATGGCGGGCCTGCCAGTGACTATTCGGCTGCTCGACCCGCCTTTGCACGAATTTTTGCCACATGAAGAGGCCGAGTTTGCCGATGTGGCCGAGGCAACCGGCATTGGCGTGGAAGCGTTGAAGCGGCGCGCGGCGGAGCTGCACGAATTTAACCCCATGCTCGGCCATCGCGGGTGCCGGCTTGGCGTTACTTATCCTGAGATTTATGAAATGCAGGCGCGCGCAATTTTTGAGGCCGCCTGCGATGTCGCCGAAAAATCGGGCACGGCGCCTATTCCTGAGGTGATGATCCCGCTGGTCGCGACCCGGCGCGAGCTGGAGCTGATGAAGGCGGTTGTCGATGCACAGGCAAGAGCGGTGTTTGCTGAACGGGGGCGCACGCTCACCTATCTTGTCGGCACGATGATCGAGCTGCCGCGCGCCGCGCTCAAAGCAGGCGACATTGCGCATGAGGCGCAGTTTTTCAGCTTTGGCACCAATGATTTGACGCAGACGACGCTCGGCGTCAGCCGGGATGATGCTGGACGCTTCCTGACGACCTATGTCGACAAGGGCATCTATACGACCGATCCGTTTGTCAGCCTGGATATTGAGGGTGTGGGCGAGCTGATCGAAATGGCCGTGGCGCGCGGGCGCGAAACCCGCCCCGACATCAAGCTCGGCATTTGCGGCGAGCATGGCGGCGATCCGGCGAGCATTGGCTTTTGCGAGCAAGCGGGGCTGGATTATGTCTCCGCCTCGCCCTACCGGGTGCCAATTGCCCGGCTGGCAGCAGCGCAGGCGGCATTGCGGGCGCGGTAACGGCCAGCGGATTGGCCGGCAGGGAGAATCAGTCGGGGGCGGTGCTGTGTTTTGCGGGTGCACCGCGCGCATCGTCAGCGGCGAGCAGCCTTGCCTGAAGACGCCACTGCTCTGCGGTAATATAGCCCGCGGGCAAGCGCAGCCGCTGCTCAAGGGCTAGTTCGTCAATGGCGCTCATGCTCTCTATATCGTCAAACCGGAACACGCCAAGCGCGCGCAGGCTTTCGTGCAGGGCTGCATCAATACCGCGAATGCGGGTCAGGTCGTTGGGTGGGGGCGGCACGGCGGGCGCCATGGCTGCAAGGGCTTGGTCGCAAGCTTGCTCATTGTTCGCGTGCACAGAGGCAGGCGGCGCACCAAGCAAGCCACCGGCGGCGGATGGCGGCTCGTTAAAGCTTTCATCGGTATAGATTTTTGGCGCAGCACCGACGGAGTGCGCGGCAAGCGTTGCTTCCAGCTCGGCAATTTTGCGCGCCAAACGGCTGTTTACCGCATGGGTCCGCTCACGAAACTGCGCATAATAGCCGCTTTCGGCATAATAACGCCGGCGCCAGCCATCGGTGCCGATGTTGAGCAGATAGCCAAGCACCGCGCCAACCAGCATCGCTGCCGCCAGCAGCATGAAAATCACCGGAAACGATATCAGCATGGCGTCGCCTTGGATGGTGCCTGAGCGATGAGCATAGTGCCGTGCTGCAATGGCGGGATCAAGCGCTGCTGCGGTGCCTAAATCCCGCTTTTGAACGCATCGGAGATTGAACAGGCCGCCGGGCCCAGAATAACCACAAACAGCGTTGGCAGAATGAACAAGATGAGCGGGATGGTCATAATAGCGGGCAGGCGCGCGGCTTTTTCCTCGGCGCGCATCATGCGCTCATTGCGGAATTCGGCCGAAAGCACGCGCAGTGCCGAAGCAAGCGGCGTGCCGTATTTTTCGGTTTGAATCATCGTCGTCACCACGCCTTTTACCGCGTCAAGATCTACCCGCATGGCCAGATTTTCAAACGCCTGGCGGCGCTCGTTCAAAAAGCCAAGCTCGATCGCGGTTAGCGTAAATTCATCGCCCAGTTCAGGATAGGCGCGACCCAGCTCACGGGCAACGCGGTTGAAGGCAGCGTCCACCGTCAGCCCTGCCTCAGCGCAAATTACCAGCAGGTCGAGCGCATCGGGCAGGCCCTTGCGAATAGCGTCGCTGCGCTTGCTGATCTTGTTTTTCAGGTAAATATCGGGCGCTTTATACGCCAGGATGAAACTGCCAGCGACCAGGCCATAGGCTTTAATGGGTGTCCAGTCGGCAAACATTTCAGTGCCATAAACAAGATAGATCATCGCTCCGCCAAAGATGATGGGCAGCACCAGCCGGCCAAAAATAACGGCAACGGCATATTCCTTGGAGCGAATGCCAGCCTGCATCAGCTTGCGTTGCGCGGCTTTTACCTGGCTGTCCTGCAACACTTTGAGCGAGGACAGAAAATTGCGGATTCGGTCGGTCGTCTGGTTTTGGCGGACAAGCTTTGCCCGGCGTTTTGAGGTGGAGGCGGTAATGCCCGCTTTTAGCTGTTCGCGCCGTTCGTTCAGCGCTTTTACCCGCTTTGCCATCGGGTCGCGCACGGTCATCACCGCATAGAGCGCGACAAGCACCATGAAAGCGGCAACGCCCGAAAGCAGCGTTGCAACGCTGACAACGTCAACACCCAGCAAGGTGGGGCCATGAGGTGGGCCAGAAAGTTGCACGACGTTTCCCTTGCCCCTTAAATTTCAAAATTGACCATTTTGGACATGATAAATGCGCCAATTCCCATCCACAGCAGCCCGCCGCCACCGGCCACCATCAGCCGGGGATCGACGAAAAAATTCTGCATATAGCTGCCGTTGATCATCCAGATCATGCCAAACACGATGAACGGCAGTGACCCGACAATATAGGCCGATGCCTTGGATTCAGACGACATTGCCTTGATTTTGAGCTTCATTTGGCTGCGCTGGCGCAAAACGGTTGCCAGATTTGCCAGCGTTTCCGCCAGATTGCCGCCGGTTTCGCGCTGAATGGCGATGGTGATGACAAAAAACTGGAACTCTGGCGTACCAAGCCGCTCGGCCGTTTCCTGAAGCGCTACGTCCATCGTCCGGCCGATTTTCATCCGGTCGGTAATCAGGCGAAATTCCACCCCCACCGGCCCGTCAACCTCCTGGCCGACGACCGACATCGTCTCGGTAATCGGCAGGCCAGAGCGCAGGCCGCGCACCAGCAGCTCAATACCATCGGGGAATTTGGCGGTGAATTTGGCAATGCGCCGCTTGACGAAAAATCCCACAACCATGTGTGGAATGCCTGCCCCCACAATCACGCCAACAAACAGCGCAATAAGAATTGGCATGCCTTTGAGCGCAAGCAAGCCGGCAACCACCAGTGTGAGAATGCCCGCCGCGCCGCCATATTGGCCAACTGTCCAGTTTTTTCCGGTCATCAGCAGGCGTTTTTTCAGCAGTGCCGGGCGGGGCAAAAACCGCATTACCGCAGAATCGAGGCGGGTTGCGTTGTGAGCAGTGATGCGGCGCAGCTGTGCCTCGACTACGCCAGATGCCAGGCCGCTGTGCCGGTTGCGCACCGCTGTCAGCCGCCTTGTGCCGGCACGAGCAGGCGATGGGCCGGCCAGCGCCAGCATGATGAGCGCCAGCGTGCCAAACACGCCAAGGCACAACATCAACACTATCGCCATTGCCAACCTCCCGAAAATCCAGACAGCAAATGCCGCCGGGCCGAACCGTTATTTCCCCTTGCTGCCCCGTTTGGGCAACAAGGCGCGCAGATCACCGAATTTGCCCATCAGGCTGGTTGCCGCCCCGCCAGATTTGGCCGATTTGCCACCGCTTCCGCTTGCTTGTGCGCCGTCATTATCGGCCACTGCGAGCATGGCGTTTGCCAGCGCGTTTAGCCCGGCCATCGCTTTTACGCCCTTGCCCACCTCGGCAAGCGGCTTGCCCAGCTTTGCGGCCTGAGCGGCAAGTTTTTGGTCAAAGCCAATAACATAATCGATACGCCGCTCGATGGAGCCTTCAAAATCCTTGCGGCTAATTTCCAGTGCGCCGCCGCCATGCACCTTGTTGGCCACGATGATGGTCTGCGTGGCTGGCGCATTTGTCTTCAGCCAAGACAGGATGCGAATTGAATCGCGCGCGGCGGCCAGTGTCAGCTCGGTCACTATAATGGCAATCTGCACATCGCTTATCAGATTGGGATATTGCACCAGCATGTTGCGGGGCAAGTCGGTGATGGTGCACTCAAACGCGGCGCGCATTTCTTCCTGGAGCTGGAAAAACGCGCTGCCATCGCTGATGATGGGCGAGTTGATCGGCGCTTCAGCCGAAAGGAGCGAGAGGCGCTCGCTCGATTTAACCATGGCGCGTTCGATAAACAGCCCGTCGATGCGGCTGGGGTTTTCTATTGCGTCGGTCAGGCCGCGTCCGGGTTCAAGGTCAAGCGCAAGCGCTCCGGTGCCGAAATGCACATCAAGGTCGAGCAGCGCGGTTGTCCGCCCTGCTTTTTCGCTTGTCAGCCACGCAAGCGAGGTGGCGATGGTCGATGCGCCAACGCCGCCGCGCGTGCCGATAATCGCGCCTGAGCAATGTGGCCGCTCGGTCGACATATCGACAATTTTCGGTGCGTTCAAAATTGCCTGCGCATTGGCAAAAGCCTCGCGCAGCATGTCGGGGTTGAGCGGCTTTAGCAGATAATCCTGAATGCCGCTGGCTACCAAATCCCGGTAGAGGCGAACATCGTTTACCTGGCCACAAGCGATTACCACCGTGCCCGGTTCGCACACCTCGGCAAGTGCGTTGATGTCGTTTAGCGGATCGCCTGATTCAGACAGATCGACAAACAGCACCTGCGGGCTGGCCGAAACCGACAGCGTCTGCACCGCGTTGCGCAGCCCGCCTTTGTTGACTTTTTCTGGTTCCCAGCCAAGTTCGCCGGCAACCGGGCGCAGCGTTTGCGCGGTCGTTTCGTCGCAAACATAGGCAACAAAAGGCTCACGGGTGCTGCTGCGGCCGATGTTAAACGGGGCGTTCACTGTTGGCCTCCCGTGGCAGTGCCAGGCGATTTCAAGCCGCCAGCGCCGGTTGGCGGGGCGGTGCGCAGGGTCTTGATAGCCTTGGTCGACACGGCCGGATCAGCCGAAACAGCGCCCGGCTGACCACGAACGAGATCGTTTGGATCAGCCACCATTGCTGCCAGATTTGCGTTGACGGCGCAGCCCTGGTTGGAGGAGGTGTTGCTGTTAAATTCAGGCTGGCGCGTGCGGGAAAAGTCTGGGCAACCCGGCACTTTTGCCGTGCTCCGGCTCACGATGACGCGCACTGTGCCCGGCGTTACCGCCGCGGTGGTGATTGGCGCCTGGTCGGCCAGAAACATGCCATATTGCGCAATCATGCCTGCAATTTCGTGTCGTGCGGCGCCATTTGCGTCGGGCGAAGGGTCATCAACGGCGACATGGTCGCCATAAGCCAGCCTGAGAGAGCCAAGCCACCCGGCCAGGCGCACCGCTTCCCCCGGCGCAAGACCGCCAGATCCGGCGTTTACGTCGAACACATAATCGGTGCGGCTGACAACAGGCTGGTGTACTGATTCCAGCCCGCGGTTAACGGTGCCGCCGCATGCCGACAGCAACAGCGCCGGTGCTGAAAAGGTAAGAATCGATAAGCGCTTGGTCATGGCTCGATTTCCTGGGGCAAGGGCGGTCATTTAAGGCTGAAACCGGGGGCGGCGCTGGTGCTGCCCTTGGCCTTTTTGGGTGCAGATGGGGCAAGCAGTGCCTTTTCATCGGGGCTGGCTGGCTGGCTGGGCGTTGGCCCGACAGGGGCGGTCGCGCCGATTGATGGGCCAGCAGCCGGCGGCAGCGCAACGCTCGGCTTTGGCCGGTCGCCGCCATTGGTTCCGCCGCCAAGCTGGCCAAACAACACACGGTCGATGTCGGTTGGCGCCTTATAGCCGTCGGTCGGCAGCACAATGTCATTCGCGTTTACCGGCTTTACCAGATAGGGCGTAATGACAATGACCAGCTCGGTTTCGTCCCGCTGGAAGGCATTGGAGCGGAACAGCGCGCCAAGCACAGGCACATCGCCAAGGCCGGGCGCCTTGTCGATGGTGTTGTTGTGGTTGTTTTGCAGCAGGCCCGCGATCATAAAGCTCTGGCCAGAGCCAAGCTCCACTGTCGTTTCTGCCCGGCGCGTGGTGAGCGCGGGGATGGTCGTGCCCGAAATCGTTACCGCGCCCTGAGCTGAAAGCTGCGACACTTCCGGGCGAACCCGCAGCGAAATCCGGCCATCGGCCAGCACGGTGGGCGTATAGGCAAGGCTGATGCCATATTGCTTATATTCAACCGAAACCGCACCCAAACCCTGGCTCACGGGAATGGGAATTTCGCCGCCCGCAAGAAAAGTGCCCGTTTCGCCTGAAAGCGCGGTCAGGTTGGGGTTGGCAAGTGTTGAGACCTGGCCAATGCGTTCTCCCAGATCAATCGCGCTCAAAATGTCGAGGCCAAACAAACTGCCCGCCAGGCCAATTGAGGTGCGGGCAGCGCTGCCGACATTGGAAAAGTTGAACGCTGTGCCGGAGTTGGGGATGACAAAATCGCCGGTTTTGGGGTCAAATGGCAGTGAAATGGAGCCAGCGGGCAGCCCATAGCGCGCCGATGCGTCGAGCAGCGGCAATGACGATGTGTTCACCGAGCCGATGGTGCCGGGGCTGCGGCCCGACGCGACACCGAACTGAAAGCCGCCTGTGGTGTCGCGCGTTGCCAGATTGGCACCGATGTTTTTGACAAAGCTGCGGCTGACCTCGGCAAATTTTACCTGCAGGTTCACCTGCAGCGGCGTTGCTGTTTTCAGCCGGCTAAGCACTTTGACGCTGTCGCCGACAAACGCTTCTACCAGCCGTTCGGCTTCGGCGGCATCATCGGGCGCGGCCACGGTGCCGGTAAGCAGCACAATGCCGTTTAGCGATGTGGTGGTGATGGTGGCGTCGGGCAGGGCAAGTTGCAGCATCTGACCAACCGAATCGATGTTGTTGCCCACACGTACAGTGGCTGCATAAACCACGCCGCCGCCTTTTGCGGTGGCATAAACCGTGGTTTCGCCTGCTGTTTTGCCAAAGATGTAGAGCTGCGTTGGCGAGCGGACCTGCACATCGGCGATCTTGTCATCGGCGACGAACAAATCGCTCATCGGGCGAGACAGGGTAACTAGGCGGCCGCGGCCGGTGCTTACCTGCACGGTTTGCGATGGCGCTGGCGCCACGGTTTGCGCAGGCGCAGGCGCCGGCGCGGTGGCGCCAACCCCTGCTGTGGCGACGGCGGCCATTATCGGCCAGCCGAGCGACGTTGCGGACATACGCATCCTAATTCTTCCCCCCAACAGGTACTTCGGTAACGTTATTGCCGCGGGCAACGCGCACGACAGGCCCTTTGGCCACCTCGCCGCCTGGAAAAGCGCCTGGCGCTGTGCCGGGTGCGCCGACTAGCGCTTGCGACGGCTCAGCCGGTTTGCCCGGAACGCTGCTGCGCTGGAACCGCGATACATCGGCGCCAGTTACAAAGGTGGAGCCGCCGCCGGTTGGCTGTGATGCAATTTTTAGCAGCATTGCCTTTTCGGCCTTGGGGTCGGCGCCGTCGGGCACCGATATTGCGCCAGAGGCAATCGCCTCTTCAAGTTCTGCGCTGTTGTCCGCAATGGACCGCAACGCCAGCGACAATGTGCCAAGCGTTTGTGCAACAGCAATTTTTTCCGCCAGCTTTGGCGTTGTTTCCACCGTTACGCTGGAAAAAGTGTGGACCACGGTTTTGCCGTTCTCATCGGCGGTATTATCGGTGCGTTGGTCGGTTGCGAGCACGCGCAGGTTGCGCAGCACCGTCTCGGTGACGCGCAGCGGCGGGCCATCGCCCCCACCGGGCACGGCCTGTGTCAGCATGAGGTCGATCCGGTCTCCGGGGAACACAAAGCCGGCAACCGCAGCGCTTGCCTGAACCGGCACGGTGACCGCGCGCATGCCAGGGCCAAGTGCTGCGGCAAGAAAACCGCGGTCGCCCGGCTTTACCAGCGCGCCCTGCGTCACCGGCTGGCCCGCTGTAATGGCGTTACGCACCACAGTGCCCTGCAGGCTTTTCAGATCGGTGTCTTTTTCCAGATAATAGGCGTTATCAACCAGTTCCTTTGGCCAGGGTTGAAACCTTAGCGCCGTTGCATCGAGGATGGTGCCAACGGGCAGCGCGCGGGTGGCGACCAGCACTTTTGGCCCGTCAATCGGCACGGCGGCCGGGGCCGCAGCGCTCGCAACGGGCGCACTAGAGCCAAACACAAGGCTGCGCGCCATGAATGCCGTCACGCCTGCAATAAGCAGTGCGCCAACCAACAATATGATCTTTCTAACATCCATGGTTTATCTGGCCTTTTTGGACGCGGACCGATTGATCCTGCGGCAAGTCATCAAGCAAAGTGGTTAAAAAGTGGTTCACGCGAGACAATCAGCGCAGCCAATGCAATGGCAACGCCATAGGGAATCTCCGGTGGATCGGTCTTTTTTCGCCACCATCGCTCAATAACAATGAGAATTGTCAGCCCGCCTCCAATAATCGCCATAGTAATCAGCAGCTCAACTAAAGGCTGAACAGGAAACCATAACGCTACCGAACCGATCATCTTTACATCGCCGCCGCCCATCTGCCCAAGCGCATAGGCGCCGATAAAAAGCGCAAACACAGCCAGTGCTAGGCCAAGTTGCGCTGCCATATCTGGCCAGACGGACATGCCCGTTGCCCACCACCAAATGGGCGCGAGCAGGGCAATCAACCCGTTCTTCCAATTAGCAATCTGGCGGCGGCGCGCGTCTTCTATTCCGGCTGAAACCAGAAGTGCTGCCAATGTGATTGGCAAAATGGTGAGCGGGTGCAGCCAGGGCATCGCGCTATTTTCTAGACGGAACGGCTTTCTAAAACGTAACCATGGCGCATGGAGACAGAATCTTTGTATCGCCGCGCGATTCCCCCGACCGCCGCCTTCAGCCAATGGCAGGCGCCTGATGGCTGGATGCTGCGCCGGTTCGATTGGCCTGCCCAGACTGCCAATCCGCGCGGCAGCATTTTGTTTCAGGGCGGGCGCGGCGACATGGTCGAGAAATATCTGGAGCTGCTGGCACACTGGCACGCACAGGGCTGGTCGATTACGTCATTCGACTGGCGCGGTCAGGGCGGCTCAGGGCGCGTGTCGGCAGATGCACATGTCGGCCATGTCGGCAGTTTTGACGACTATATTGGCGACCTTGGGGCATTTTATGGCGCATGGGCGCCAAATGCTGCGGGCCCGCGGGTGGTGATGGGGCATTCCATGGGCGGGCATTTGATGCTGCGTGGCCTGGTGGAAGGGGCAGTGCGGCCCGATGCTGCTGTGCTCATCGCGCCTATGCTGGGGTTGCATAGCCCGTTTGGCGCGGTGTTGGGTGAAAAGATTGCCGGATGGATGGCGGCGCTGGGCAGCCCGGCGCGCGCGGCGTGGAAGCAAAATGAGCGCCCCGGCACGCTGGCCTCACGCCAGTCGCTGCTCACCAGCGATGCTGGCCGCTATGCCGATGAGTTGTGGTGGCAGGCGGCCAAGCCGGAGTTGCTGCTTGGCCCGCCAAGCTGGCGCTGGGTGAGCGAGGCATTTCAATCGACACGACGTGTGGCGCAAGACCCGCGCCTGCCCGCGCTCGCGGTGCCCGTGCTCATGCTGGTGCCGATGGCCGACAAGCTCGTGCTGCCCAAGGCCGCGCTAGCGATTGCTGAGCGTTTGCCCGATGCGCGTGTGCTGCGCTTTGGCGATGAAGCCGCGCATGAAGTGCTGCGTGAGGTGGATGCGGTGCGCGACCGCGCTATTGCCGCAATCGACCTGTATCTGGCTGAGCGAGCGCCCAGGGGCTGATATGAACGACTTTGACATTGCGGTGATTGGCGCAGGGATTGCGGGGGCAAGCATTGCCGCCGAGCTTGCCCCCCATGCCAGCGTCGTCATGGTCGAGGCTGAGGACGTGCCGGGCTATCACGCAACGGGGCGCTCGGCCGCCTTTTGGCACGAAACGCTGGGCGGGCCGTTTATCCAGCCATTGACGCGTGCTTCCTATCCCATGCTGGAAGCTGGCGGTTTTTTAACGCCGCGTGCCTCGCTTGAAGTTGCCGACGCAGCGGGCGTGCCGCTGCTCGACCGGCTGGCGGCCGATTTCGCCGGGAGCGGGGCTGAGTTGATCCGGCTGAGCCATGCGGACATTTGCCAGTGGGTGCCGCGCGCGCGGCCGGTGCTGGTGGCTGGGTTGCTTGAGCGGGTGGGCGCCGATATCGATGTGGCCGGGCTCCACGCGCAGATGCTGGCGACCTGCAAGCGCGCAGGCGCGGTGTTGGCCACAGGAATGCGGGTGGAGGCTATCGAGCGGGCAGCAAATGGCTGGTTGCTGCACGGTGGGGGGCGTTCGATTTCGGCCGGGCTGCTCATAAATGCCGCGGGCGCATGGGCAGATGGTGTTGCCAGTATGGCGGGTGCTGCGCCCATTGGTATTCAGCCCAAGCGGCGCACCATTGTTCAGGTGCGGGTGACGACAGAGGATGTGCCTGCCAATCTGCCATTGGTGATCGACATTGCCGGCAGCTTTTATTTTCGCCCTGAAGGCCGCAACCGGCTGTGGCTGTGCCCGCATGATGAAACGCCGGTGGCGCCCGGAGATGTCGCACCCGAAGAGATTGACGTGGCCACCGCTATCGACCGGTTCGAAGCAGTGACAGACTGGAAGGTGGCTGCGGTTGAGCGGAAATGGGCTGGTTTGCGCAGCTTTGCGCCCGACAGGCTGCCGGTTTATGGGTTTGACCCGGCGGTGCCTGGTTTTTTTTGGTTTGCAGGGCAGGGCGGGGTGGGGATTCAAACGGCGCCTGCCGCGGCCCTGCTGGGCGCGGCGCTGGTGCTTGCGCGCCCATTGCCGCAGGCGGTTTGCGGGCTTGATGCCCGCCGCTATGCGCCGCAGCGCTTTTTGGCCGCTGGCCTTGGGTGAAATTCACCGCTAAACTTGGGCTACCGATGACTGGGGGAGCACAATGATGGCGCACAAATTTGTGATCGAGAAGAACAAAAAGGGCGAGTTTGTCGCCAAGTTCCAATATAATAGCGAACTGATGTTCTGGACCGAGGGCTATTCGAGCAAGGCTGGAGCCGTCAACGCAATCGAATCGATTAAGAAAAACGGACCGGCTGCACCTACGGAGGAAAATTTCGACTAGCATCGAGGCTCGTTGATACGCACCCACGCGCTTTTTCTGCGCTGCCCGGTTAGCTATCCGTTGGTGGCATTGGCCGTTCGGTTGCCTGGCGGGGCAGGTGGCGTGGGGCGATTAGCCTCTGTGTACCGGGTGCGGGCGCCGGGCGGGCAAGGTTCCGCGGGAGCGCGGCTCGCGCGGCTCAGCGCTTCGGCATCAGGCGCGCGGGGCGTTCATCACCGCGGTGGCGGCGTTGCTGGCGAGCGTGTCTGCGCGTTCATTCTCCGGGTGGCCGGCATGGCCCTTCACCCATTGCCACTCAATTTGATGTGGCTTGGCGGCGGCGAGCAGCGCTTGCCAGAGATCGGCGTTTTTCACCGGCTTTTTGTCGGCTGTTTTCCAGCCATTGCGCTGCCAGCCATGGATCCACTTGGTCAGCCCGTCCATCACATAGCGGCTGTCGGTGGAAAGGGTGACGCGGCACGGCCGCTTCAGCGCGCTGAGCGCCTCGACCACGGCCATCATTTCCATGCGGTTGTTGGTGGTTTGCTGCTCTGCGCCAGACAGCTCCCGCTCCACGGCCCCCATGCGCAGCACAGCGCCCCAGCCGCCTGGGCCGGGGTTGCCCTTGCACGCGCCGTCTGTGGCGATTTCGACATGCGGCAGGCTGCTCATCCAAACAGCGCGCGGCAATTGGCGTCGCTTGCCAGAAAATCGAGCCGCCGGGCATAAGCAAGCGGGTCTTTGCGTGTAACAAGTGCGCCGGGCGGCGTATTAAGCCAGTCATAAGCGCGGGTGAGCAAAAACCGCACACAGGCACCGCGCGCAAGCACGGGCAGGGCACAGCGTTCCTCGTCGCTTAGCGGAAAATGCGCGGCATAGCCCTCGATCAGTGCGCGGCCAATGGCGGGCTCAGCCTGCCTTCCCGTTGCATCAAAAGCCCATGCGCCAATCGTCACTGCCAGGTCATAAGCGCGAATGTCTGTACAGGCGAAGTAGAAATCGATGAGGCCGCTCACCTCGTTTCCCAGCATCAGCACATTGTCGGGAAAAAGGTCTGCATGGATGGCGGCCTGCGGCAACGCCCATGGCCAGCTGCTCTCAACATCGGCAAGTGCAGCGCTCACCTGGTCGAACAAACCCGGCGCAATAGTGTCGAGCGCGGTGCCGCAGCGGTTGAGCAAGGTGCGCCAATGGGTGATGCCCATGGAGTTGGGCCGCGTGCTGGCAAAATCGGCCAGGGCTGCGTGCATTTGCGCCATTGCCACCCCAACCGAGCGGGCCTGCGCCAGCACCGGCCGGGAAACGGACACGCCGGGCAAAAATTCGATCAGGCAGGCAGGCCGCCCGGCAAGCTGATGAATGGCTGTTCCTGCACGATTTTTGATAGCGCGGGGCACGGGCAAGTGCCGTGCGGCCAGATGATCGAGCAGCGCCATGAAAAAGGGCAGGTCTGCCTCTGCCACGCGCTTTTCATACAAGGTGAGGATGAAGCGGCTTTGGGTGGTGTCGACCAGATAGTTGCTGTTTTCAACACCTTCCGCAATGCCCTTGGCCGAGAGCAGCGCGCCAGCATCAAACCCGGCGAGAAACGCCGTCAGCGCCTCAGCCGATACTTGTGTGTAAACCGCCACGAGATCAGGCGACGGGTTCGAGGCCGTGCGGGAGCTTGAACGAAATCGTCTCGCGTGTGGTTTCCACTTCGCGCTCGCTAATTTCATAATGCTCAGCGAGCAGCGCAACCAGTTCGCGCACCAGCGATTCCGGTGCCGAGGCGCCAGCGGTGATGCCTAGTGTTTTGACATTGGCAAGCCAGGCCAGATCAAGATCGGTTGCGCGCGGAATGAGCCGGGCAGGCGTGCCCTGCCGTTCTGCCACCTCCACCAGCCGCAGCGAGTTGGATGAATTGGTCGCGCCGATAACCAGCATGGCGTCGCACTCATGCGCGATGGCTTTTACAGCCGCCTGCCGGTTGGAGGTGGCGTAGCAAATATCCTCCCCGCGCGGCGCTTTTATGCCGGGGAAGCGCGCGGTGAGTGCTGCAACAATATCGGCCGTATCGTCTACCGACAGCGTGGTCTGGGTAAGGAAGGCGATGTTGTCTGGTTCTGCCGGTGCCAGTTTTTCCACATCCTCCACCGTTTCGATAAGCGTCATCGCGCCGTCTGGCACCTGGCCGAAAGTGCCGATAACCTCCGGGTGGCCGGCATGGCCGATAAAGATGATATGGCGCCCGGCTTCGACCAGCCGCTCCGCCTGGCGGTGTACTTTGGAGACGAGCGGGCAGGTTGCGTCGAGAAAATCCAGCCCCCGGTCGCGCGCTGCCACCGGCACCGATTTTGGCACCCCGTGCGCGGAAAATACGACCGGTACGCCGTCTGGCACCTCTTCCAGCTCTTCGACAAAGACCGCGCCCTTGGTCCGCAGCGTGTCGACGACAAATTTGTTGTGCACAATTTCATGCCGCACATAAACGGGCGCACCGTAGCGCTCTATCGCCAGTTCGACGATGTGGATTGCCCGGTCGACACCGGCGCAGAAGCCGCGCGGAGCAGCGATTACCAGGTCGAGCTTGGGCTTGGATGATGTCGTCATACGGCGCACCTCTACGCGATTGCTTGCGCCTGCGAAAGGCGCTTCCTATGGTGGATATGGTTCTTTGAAGGCAGGCGCGCAACGCGGCGTGCCGATTCTGCATGGTGCCAATGTTTGCGTTGCTCAATATTTAAGGTGTACACCCTCGTGACAAGTTGCAAATCCGCCCTGATGATTGCCCTGCCCGGTGCGCTTGCGCTGCTGATGGGAGGCTGCACGCGCGCTGGTGAAATTACTGTGGGCGGCATTACCGCTGTTCGTTCGGCCTGCCCGGTTGTAGGGGTTCCGGCGGCAACGGGGGATGTGACGCTGTTTTCCCCTGAGACAAGCAACGACGAAAGCGCAATCGACGTGGCTGCGCTCATCACCAATGTCCGCTCGACCTGCGCCGATATGGGTGAGGATGTTGTGACCAGCATCACCTTTGATGTGCGCGCGCGGCGCACCGTGGCGGCTGAGGCGCGCGATGTGGTGCTGCCCTATTTCATCACCGTGGTGCAGGGTGGCAGCGCGGTTATCGCCAAGAGCGTGAGCCGCGTTAACGTACATTTTGACGCAGGCCAGCTACGTGCCTCGGTTAGCGGGCAGGGGCAGGCCTCGGTGGCGCGCTCAGCGGCAACGCTGCCCGACAGCGTTCGAAAAACGCTGCTGCGCCCGCGCAAGGCGGGGGAGGAGGACGCAGCAGTTGACCCCTTGTCGCGCCGCGACATTCGCGATGCGGTGCAACGCGCAAGTTTTGAGGCGCTTGTCGGATTTCAGCTTACCGATGCTCAGTTGAAATATAACGCCACGCGCTGAATTTGCGCGTTTGACCGCGCGAATATGCACCAAGTTGGCTCGCCGCCGTTGACTCAGTCCCGCGCCCGCGCCAAGACAGCGGGGTTGATGGTGGGCAACCACCATGGGCAAGCGCGGGAGAGCGCGGGGGCAACCCCACCGCCGAAGGAGCAACCGCCCCGGAATCTCTCAGGCAATCGGGACCGCGCTGGCTTGTCTCAACGCTCTGGAAAGCGGCTTTGGCGTAATATCGCTGCGGCCCACCGAAGGGGTAAGCAAGCGGGCATGGTTTTGCCCGCTTGTGAAAGCTCTCAGGTTCCGTGACAGAGGGGGTGGCTGATTTGGGTGGCGCCGGCGGTGCCTGCTCAAAAATGGTCATGCCATGTCCTGTGCCGCGGAGTGTTGCTGATGAGCGAAATTGATCTGATCGATGTAATCGAGCCGCTGCCGCTCGATGCCTGGCACCGGGCGCGGGGCGCGCGCATGGTTGAATTTGCCGATTATTTCATGCCCATCCAATATGAAGGCATTGTCGCTGAGCATTTGTGGACGCGAACAAGCGCTGGGCTGTTCGACGTGTCGCACATGGGGCAGCTTGTGTTTTCTGGCACGAGCGCGGCCAGTGTCGCGTCTGCGCTGGAGCTGCTGCTCCCTGGTGATTTGGCCGGGCTGGCAGCAGGGCGGATGCGCTATTCGCTGCTCCTGGCGGACAATGGCGGCATTCTCGATGATTTGATGGCAACAAGGCTTGGGGCGGACAATCCGTTTGACGCCGATGCCGCATTTTATCTTGTGGTGAACGGTGCGGTGAAAAACGATGATATCGCCCATCTGGTCGAAAACCTGCCCGATGCGGTGACCATCAACCATCTTGATGAGCAGGCGCTGCTTGCTCTGCAAGGGCCAAAGGCGGTGGATGCGCTGGCGCGGCTGGTGCCCGGCGTTGCGGCGCTGGTGTTTATGAGTTCTGCGCGGTTTGACTGGGCGGGCGTGCCGCTGTGGATCAGCCGTTCTGGCTATACGGGTGAGGATGGTTTTGAGATTTCGGTGCCAGCGACCCATGCCGAGGCGCTGGCCGAGGCGCTTTGCCGCGAGCCTGAGGTGAAGCCTATTGGCCTTGGCGCGCGAGATTCGCTGCGGCTGGAGGCGGGCTTGCCGCTTTATGGGCACGACCTGAGTGTGGAAACCACGCCCATCGCCGCTGACCTTGGCTTTGCCCTGTCCAAGCGGCGGCGCGAGGAGGGTAATTTCCCGGCTGCACCGCGCATTCTGGCTGAACGTGAAGGTGGCGCCACTACCCGGCGTGTTGGCCTGATGGTAGAAGGGCGCCAGCCTGTGCGCGAGGGCGCAGCCGTGGTTGATGCCAGCGGCGCCGAGCTTGGCCATGTCACGTCCGGCGGCTTTTCTCCCAGCCTGAACCGGCCGATTGCCATGGCCTATGTGCCTGCCGCGCTTGCGACGCCTGGCACTGCCATCACCCTTTTGCAGCGCGGTAAGGCGCATAGCGCCGTGGTTGCCGCCATGCCTTTTGTTCCCCACAAATATGTTCGTACAGGAGCCAAGTGAGATGAGCCGCTATTTCACCGAAGATCATGAATGGGTTGATGTCGATGGTGATATCGGCACCGTTGGCATTACCGAATATGCGCAAGGCCAGTTGGGCGACATTGTGTTTGTCGACGTGCCGGAAGAGGGCAAGGAGCTGACCAAGGGCGATGATGCTGCCGTGGTTGAATCGGTAAAAGCCGCGTCGGATGTTTATTCACCCGTTTCGGGTACGGTGATCGAGGGCAACGCAGCGCTTGGCGATGCACCGGGGCTGGTGAACGAAGATGCCGAGGGCGATGGCTGGTTTTTCAAGCTCACCTTGTCGGACACAGACGAACTGTCTGACCTGATGGATGAAGCCGCTTACGAAGCGTTTGTCGCCAAGCTGTGAACCTTGTGGCCGGCCTTGCTGATGGCGAGGCTGGCCTGTCCGCGTGTGGCGCCGCGCCGCGCGGGTGGAGAAAATAATGCGTTATCTGCCGCTTACCCCAGCCGACAGAACGGCCATGCTTGGCGCCATTGGCGCCAGTTCGGTTGATGATCTGTTTGCCGATGTACCTGAAATTGCCCGGCTCGACGGGCCCATCAGCGATTTGCCCCTGCACGCGAGCGAGCTTGCAGTCGAGCGCCACCTGACGGGCCTTGCCCGGCGCAACATGGTGGCGGGAGACGGGCCGTTTTTTCTGGGCTGCGGGGCATATCGCCACCACGTCCCGGCATCGGTTGACCATCTCATCCAGCGCGGCGAATTCTTGACGGCCTATACCCCCTATCAGCCCGAAATCGCGCAGGGCACGCTGCAAATGTTGTTTGAGTTCCAAAGCCAGGTCGCGCGGCTGCTGGGCACCGATGTTGCTAATGCATCGATGTATGATGGCTCCACCGCGTGCTGGGAAGCGATTGTGATGGCGCGGCGCATCACCAAGCGCGGCAAGGCGGTACTTTCTGCCGGTCTGCACCCGCATTATGTTTCCGTTTGCCGCACAATGGCAAAGTTCACCGGAGATGTGCTCGACACAGCGCTGCCCACACTCACGGCGCAAACGGACACCGCACGGCTGCTTGCAGCGATTGATGACGAAACATCGTGTGTCGTTGTGCAATACCCGGATATTCTGGGGCGCATTGCCGATTTGTCGGCCATTGCCGCTGCTGCCCATGCGAAAAAGGCGCTGCTTATCGCGGTGGTTACGGAACCTGTGGCGCTTGGCGCGATCAAATCTCCAGGTGAGATGGACGCCGATATTGTGGTGGGTGAGGGGCAGTCGCTTGGCGTTGGTCTGCAATTTGGCGGCCCCTATGTCGGGCTGTTCGGCTGTAAGGAAAAATATGTTCGCCAGATGCCGGGGCGGCTGTGTGGCGAAACGGTGGACGCAGATGGCAAGCGCGGCTTTGTCCTCACGCTCTCCACACGCGAGCAGCATATTCGCCGTGAAAAAGCGACATCGAATATCTGCACCAATTCAGGGCTTTGTGCGCTTGCCTTTTCTATCCATATGACTTTGCTGGGCGAGGCGGGCCTGCGGCATCTGGCACAGAACAACCATTTGGCGGCGAGTGCTGCGGCAGACCGGCTGGCGCGGGTGCCCGGTGTTGAGCTGGTGACGGATATGTTTTTCAACGAGTTTACGCTGCGCCTGCCCAAAGATGCGCGCAAGACGGTCCATGCGCTAGCGGCGCGCGGCATTCTGGCTGGGGTGTCGCTGGGGCGGCTCTATCCTGGGGCGGAAGATCTTGCCAACGGCCTGGTCGTTGCGGTGACGGAAACGGTGACGGCGGACGATGTCGAGGCATTGGCAACCGCGCTTGAGGAGGTGCTGGCATGACGATGAACCCAAGCGGATGGCGCCCGCAAGCGCCCGAGCTCGGCGCTGGCACTGGCGCTGTGCCCGCCACTTTTACCGGCAACAAAGCGCTGATGCTGGAAGAAGCGCTGATCTTTGAAATTGGCGATACCTGCACAACGGGCGTCGATTTTGCCCCTGCGCCGGCGGCACAATCTCGGTTGGGCGCCCTTGCGCGCACCGCGCCGCTCGGTTTGCCCGGCCTTTCAGAGCCAGAGGCGGTGCGCCATTATACCCGGCTCAGCCGCCAGAATTATGGGATCGACCTTGGCTTTTTCCCGCTCGGTTCGTGCACGATGAAGCACAATCCGCGCCTTAATGAAAAAATGGCGCGGCTACCCGGCTTTGCCGATGTTCACCCGCTACAGCCGCAAGAAACGGTGCAGGGCGCGCTTGCCCTTATCAACGAACTGGCGATGTGGCTCATCACGCTGACCGGGATGCAGGGCGTCGCCATGACCCCCAAAGCAGGCGCGCATGGGGAGTTGTGCGGCATATTGTGCATCAAGGCCGCGCTTGAGGCACGCGGCGAAGGGCATCGCAAGGTTATTCTGGTGCCCGAAAGCGCGCACGGCACCAACCCGGCGACGGCGGCTTTTGCCGGTTTTGCCGTTGAAAACATTCCCGCAACCCCGCAAGGGCGGGTTGATCTGGCAGCGCTCACCGCGCGGCTGGGGCCAGATGTGGCGGGCGTGATGATCACCAACCCCAACACCTGCGGCCTGTTTGAGCGCGAGATGAAGGCCATTTCCGACGCGGTACATGGCTGTGGCGGCTATGTTTATTGCGACGGTGCGAATTTCAACGCGATTGTCGGGCGTGTTCGGCCGGGCGATCTTGGTATCGACGCGATGCACATCAACCTGCATAAAACCTTTTCCACCCCGCATGGCGGCGGTGGCCCCGGCTCTGGCCCGGTGGTCTTGTCAGCTGCGCTTTGCCCCTATGGCCCGCTGCCTTTTACCGAGCGCCACGCCGATGGCCGCTTTTCGCTGGTCGAGGAAGAAACGGCCGGAGACCGGCATCCGCACAGCTTTGGGCGGATGAGCGCCTTTCACGGGCAGATGGGCATGTTCACCCGCGCGCTGAGCTACATTCTTTCGCACGGGGCAGATGGCTTGCGCCAGGTGGCCGAAGACGCGGTGCTGAATGCCAATTATGTGCTGCGCAGCCTTGAAGATGTGCTCGACGCGCCCTTTGGTCAGTCTGGCCCGTGCATGCACGAGGCGCTGTTTTCCGATGATGGCCTGGCGGAAGGCTTTACTACGCTCGACATCGCCAAGGGGCTGATCGACGAAGGCTTCCACCCGATGACGATGTATTTCCCGCTGGTGGTGCACGGCGCGATGTTGATCGAACCAACCGAAACGGAGAGCAAGGCCGCGCTGGACGAGTTTATTGGGGCGCTGCGTTCGGTGGCGATGCGGGCTAAGGCAGGTGACCTTTTGCTCAAATCCGCGCCGCATTTTGCGCCGCGCGCCCGGCTTGATGAAACGCTGGCGGCGCGCAAGCCCGTGCTGGTGTGGAAAGAAGCTGCACTCGCGACGGCGGCTGAATAGTAGCGAGGTTTGTGGAAATAAACCTGTTCGCCTCGCTTTTTTGCACCCCGCCACCATTGCCCGCTGATATTATTGGCGGTAGCGCAGGGATGCAGGGATGCAGGGATGCAGGGATGCAGGGATGCAGGGACGCAGGGACGCAGGGACGCAGGGTGGATAGGGTGAGCTGCGACCCGCACGACTTGGTATAACGCTGCAATGGCGGCGGGTTAGGGCTGGTTTTGCCGCGCATGGCGCCGTACCATTTGCCCTTTGGGGCTGTGGCGGTTTTGCGCGGCGCATCTGTTTGGAGGATTGGCCATGCCCGTGCATATCGGGTCTCAGCAATGGATCAGCTATGTCATTTTGGCGGCGATCATCGCCTTTGTACTGGCGCTCCGGGTGCAGCGGATGGGGCAAAGCCGCCCGCTCAGGGTTGAGCGGCTGTGGGTGTTGCCCGCGCTCTGCATGCTGGTTGCAACTGGCTTGTTCGCGGTGCGCCCGCCTGGTGCTTTTGGCCTGGCGCTGTGTGCGGCGGGGCTGGCGGCAGGCGCAGCGCTTGGCTGGCAGCGCGGGCGGTTGATGGTGATCGAGCTTGAGCCCAATAGCCAATCGCTCAAGCAGCGCGCCTCGCTTGGCGGTGTGTTGCTGCTTGCGGGCATTATCGGGCTGCGCTTTGGCGCGCGGCAAATGGTGGAGGTTGGCGCGATGTTGCACCTGAACGCGCTCTTGCTGGCCGATGTGCTGGTTGCCATGGTGGTCGGGCTGTTGTGTGCGCAGCGGGCAGAAATGTATTTGCGAGCCAGATGCATGCTGGCCAAGGCGCGACAATCTGTCGCGGGTGGGGTGGCGGTTTGATGGCGGATGCAACCCCCTGGTTTGCAGCGGATGACCGCGGCGATGTGCGCAAACATGCGCCCGCTACGCTGCGCAACCGCGAAGCGCTGGCCAATGTGTTGCACGCAGCGCTGCCCAAAACGGGGCTGGTGCTGGAAGTGGCGAGCGGCAGCGGGGAGCACTGCGCCCATTTTGCAGAACATTTTCCCGCGCTCCATTGGCAGCCAAGCGACCCGGACAACGCTGCGCGCGCTTCCATCGCTGCCTGGTGCGAAGGGCTGGGTAACGTCTTTTTGCCGCTGAGCATCGACGCGGCGGCGCCCGACTGGCCGATTGCGCGGGCGGACGCGGTTGTGTGCATCAACATGGTGCATATCAGCCCATGGGAGGCGACACTTGGGCTGATGGCGGCGGCGGGCCGCCTGCTCGCGCCCGGCGCGCCGCTCATTCTTTATGGGCCTTATGTGCGCGCCGGCGTTGAAACAGCACCGGGCAATGTCGCGTTTGATCAGTCTTTGCGCGCGCGCAACGCCGCCTGGGGGCTGCGCGATGTGGGCGCGGTGAGTGCAGTGGCGGTGGCACAAGGGTTTGCGCTTGGCGAGCTTGTCGAGATGCCCGCCAATAATCTGAGCCTCATCTATCGGCGGGTTTAAATCCAGCGGCGCACACGGCGGCAATATGCCACATAGTTTGCGCCGAAACGCTCGCGCAAAAATGCCTCCTCGCGGGCGATAACCTGGGTTTGGACGATCCATATCGCCGGCACGACGAGCACTAGTGCAGATATGCTGCCTATCACTAGCGCAAGGCCCGCCTGCATTAGTGCCATAGCCAGATACATGGGGTTGCGGCTGAAGCGATAAACACCGCTATCGACAATTGTGTTCGACCCCGTCCACGGTACGGGATTTTCTCCCACCTTGCGGAAGCGCAAGTTTGCCGCGACAAGGAATGCAGCGCCAACAAGCGCGGCCACCATGCCCAGCGGCCAGAACGCGCGCAGCGGTGCCAGGTGCAGCAGCCGGTCGACAAGCGGACCAAGCAGCAGCAGCCCCAAAAACAGGAGCGGTGGTGCAAAGCGGATGGCGGGCGCGCCGCCATTTGGGCATTCGGCTGGGTCGGGGGTTGTCATCGGCGGCTCTCCTGTCGCTCGCGATGATAGGGCAGCTTGGCGGCTCAGGCTATGGTTTGTCGGGTTTGTTGAATTTGCCGCCGCTGTTGCCGGTGCTCTCGCAACAAAATATACAGCCCGCTGCCCACCACAACCGGCGCGCCGATGAGCGTGGCGGTGTTCGGCAGGGTTTGGAACAACAACTGCCCCAGCACCGTTGCCCAAACCAGCCCGGTATAATCCATGGGCACCACAAGCGACACCGGCCCAAGCCTTAGCGAGCTTGTCATCAGTAATTGTGCGCAGCCGCCAGACAGGCCGACAAGGGCAAGCCAGATCCATGTCATTGCCGGATGAGCGCTGCCCGTCCAGAAAAACACTAGCGCCAGCGGCGGAACGCTGAGCGTGGAAAACCAGAAGACGGTGGTCGCAGCATTTTCGGTTTTGCCGATTTGGCGCAGCAATATCGATACCCCCGCCGCCAGCAACGCCGCCGTCAGCCCGGTTGCAGCGCCAAGCAGCGGAATATGCGCCACGCCGCCGGGCCGGGTGATGATGAGCACGCCCGCAAAGCCCACAACAACCGCCCCCCAGCGGTGCACCCCGGTTGGTTCACGCAGCACCAGCGCACCGAGTATGGTTGCAAAAATCGGCAAGGTGAATTGCATCGTCGTTGCCTCTGCCAGCGGCAATAGCAAAACGGTTGCAAACATCAGGCTCATGCTCAGCAGGCCAAGCGCGGTGCGAAACAGATGCGCGCTGAACCGGCGGGTTTTGATAGCGCCAAACCCCGGCCCCGTGGCGAGCCACAATAGCACCGGCACCAACGCAAAAAGCTGGCGGAAAAACAGCACCTCGCCAAGGTTTGCGCCGCCATATTCCGCCAGTTTGATGAGCGCGTTCATCACCGAAAATATCAGCGCTGCCCCCAGGCGCAAAATAATGGCGGTCATCACGCGGTCGGGCGCCGGAGCAGTCATCCTGCTGCCATAACAGCCCATCGCCACGGCGCCAGCCCGTTATTTGTGGCGGGCAAGGCGACAAATATTGCGCAAGGCCGGGCCGGGCCCTGCGCTTCTTGCTGGCGTTGGGCGATGGGTTCACGCTATGCGCAGGCCCCATGATAAAGCACGCACTTCCCGTCACGCGCGCGGCAGATTTTGCCGCCTGGTATCAATCCGTCATCGCCGAGGCCGATCTGGCCGAGGAATCTGGCGTTCGCGGCTGCATGGTCATCCGGCCATGGGGCTATGGCATTTGGGAGCGTATCCAGCGCCTGCTCGATGATCGCATCAAGGCGACGGGCCATGAAAATTGCTATTTTCCGTTGTTCATCCCTTTGAGTTATTTTGAAAAAGAGGCTGAGCATGTCGATGGCTTTGCCAAGGAGATGGCGGTTGTCACCCATCACCGGCTGGTGGCGGATGGCAAGGGCGGGCTGATGCCCGATCCGACCGCAAAGCTGGAAGAGCCGCTGGTCGTGCGGCCCACATCTGAAACGGTGATCGGCACCGCCTTTGCCCGCTGGGTGCAGAGCTGGCGCGACCTGCCCGTCCTCATCAACCAATGGGCCAATGTTGTGCGCTGGGAAATGCGCACGCGCATGTTTTTGCGCACCACCGAGTTTCTTTGGCAAGAGGGGCACACCGCTCATGCCAGCGCTGAGGAAGCGCGGGCAGAAACGCTGAAAATGCTGGAGGTTTACCGCGATTTTGCCGAAAATTGCCTGGCGCTGCCCGTGGTTGCGGGAGAAAAGCCTGAAAATGAGCGTTTTCCCGGTGCTGTTGCTACCTATTCCATCGAGGCGATGATGCAGGACGGCAAGGCGCTTCAGGCCGGCACCTCTCATTTTCTCGGCACAAATTTTGCGCACGCGCAAAACATCCGCTTTCAAAATGCCGATGGCGCGCTGGAGCTGGCCAATACGACAAGCTGGGGTGTGTCCACCCGGATGATTGGCGGCGTTATCATGGTCCACGGTGATGATGATGGCCTGCGCGTGCCGCCGTGCATTGCGCCGTGGCAGATTGTGATCGTGCCCATGCTGCGCGATGCGCCTGAGGATGCAGCGATCATCGATTATTGCCGCGGCCTGCAGGCCGAACTTGCCGGGCTTGCAGCCTTTGGAGAGCCGGTGCGTGCGCTGCTCGATTTGAAGCCGGCCAAAGCGGCAACCAAGCGCTGGGGCTGGGTGAAAAAGGGCGCGCCGATCATCGTCGAGGTAGGCGGACGAGATGTTGCCGGCGGCAATGTGTCGGTGGTTGAGCGTACGCGCCTCTACCGCGAAGATGGCAAACTCGACAGCCAGATTTTTGCTCGTAATGATTTCATCGGCGCGGCGGCGGATATGCTCGCTCAGGTGCAGCAAACGCTCCACGCAGAGGCGCGTGCGCGGCTGGAGGCGAATATATCGCGCACCGTTACAGATTTTGCCGGGCTGGAAGCGGCCTTTGGCGAAGGCGTGGCGAACCCTGGCTGGGTTGAGGTGGAGTGGGCGCGGCCCACGGGCGATGCGCTCGACAAGGTGGTCGAGCGGCTAAAGACGCTGAAGCTGACGCTGCGCAACGTGCCCATGGGTGCAGCCCCCGCCACCGGCAAATGCGTGTTCACCGGCGAAGCGGCGGTGGAACGGGTGCTGGTTGGCCGGGCTTATTGAGCAAGCGCTGCCAGCACAAAATCGGCGCGTGCAGCCGGGCTTGCGCGAGGAAGATCAACCGCATGATAGCCAAGCGCAGCATAGGCGCGGGCGAGCCGCTCATGCTCGGCGCATGCGTTTGCAAAGTCTTTTGGCCGTTCGGCATCCTGCACATAAATTTCGGCCCAGGGCGGCGCGAGGAACATCATCGGGTGATAGGGGTGCAACATGGCAAGAGTGTGCAGCCGCCGCTCCCCGCCACCCTGTTCGAGCGCGACAGCCGCATCGATAAGGCTACGGTCGAAAAACACCCAGCCAGCAAGCCCGGCCGCTGCCGCGCGGTCGGCAAGCGCCATGTCGATGGCGCGCCGCGCAAATGCAGCCATGTCGAGCCAGGGAAGCGCGGCGCCCCCGCTTGCCATTTCTGCTCTCACAATCCGGCGGCCCGGCTCCGGCACCGTTGCAAAGCCGCGCGCGCCAAGCTCGGCCAGCAAGGTGGATTTCCCCCCGCCTGAACAGCCCGAAAGCACCACAAAATGGTTCATGCAGTGCTGGCTTGGCGGTGTTTGTGCGGCAAGGGTGGCACCGCGCCCACATGCGCCTGCCCGCGCGCCTCGGCGAGCAGAACCTGCCGGTGTCGCTCGGCATAGGCGGCGCGCTGCTCGTCTGTTCGGGTGCCGTGGCAGGCGGGGCAGCTAATGCCTTCTTCAAACAGCGGCGAGGCGCGCTCGGCCTGGCTCACCGGCATGCGGCAGGCGCGGCACAGGCCGTGCGTGCCGGGCACAAGGCCGTGGCCCACCGACACGCGCTCATCGAAAACGAAACACTCACCGTTCCAGCGGCTGTTTTCGGCTGGAATTTCTTCCAGATATTTCAATATGCCACCTTGCAGATGATACACCTCGCCCAGCCCTTGTGCGAGCAGATAGGCGGTTGCCTTTTCACAGCGGATGCCGCCGGTGCAAAACATCGCCACCCGCTTGCCCGCCAGATCATCCTTATGCGCCTCAACCCAGGCGGGAAAATCGCTGAAACCGCGCGTTTTTGGGTCAATCGCCCCGGCAAAACTGCCCAGTTTCACCTCATAATCATTGCGTGTGTCGACAATAACTGTGTCGGGTGCCTCGATCAGCGCGTTCCAATCCGCCGGGGCGACATAGGTGCCAACGCTGGCGAGCGGATCGATATCGGCGACACCCATTGTCACAATCTCCCGCTTGATGCGCACCTTCATGCGGTGGAACGGCATTGTCGCTGCGTCGGCAAATTTTGCCTCCAGCGCCGCGCAATCGGGCAGGGTGCGGATGTGCGCGAGCACCGCGTCAATCGCATCGGGCGCACCGGCAATCGTGCCGTTTATCCCCTCACGCGCGAGCAGCAGCGTGCCCCGCACGCCAAGGCTGCTGCACAGCGCAAGCAAGGGTGCGCGCAGCGCTTCTGGCTGGGGAAAGCGGGCAAAACGATATAAAGCGGCGACACGAATGGTCATTTGAGCATCAACATCCAAAGGCGGCCAGGCGGCACGCCATTATAGGGGAAAGGCGAGCGCCCACCATTCCTCAAACGCGCAGCGTTCGGCAAGGGTCAAATGCAGGCCGATTTTTGAGCGTCGGTGCAGCGCATCTTCTGCCGTGCGGGCCCATTCGCGCTCGTGCATCCAGCGCGCCTCAACCTCGGTTAGCCCGTAACCAAAATCGCGGCCAAGCTCTGCTGCGCTGCTCGCTGTGCCCAGCATATCGGCCAGCCGGCTGCCATAGGCGCGTGCCATG
The DNA here is from genome assembly GCA_041659705.1 of Sphingomonas sp. Classification (GTDB taxonomy): domain Bacteria; phylum Pseudomonadota; class Alphaproteobacteria; order Sphingomonadales; family Sphingomonadaceae; genus Sphingomonas. Next base: position 69,383 of record JBAZXU010000007.1, on the reverse strand, counting down.
CGGGCAGAGCGCGCCTCGCCCAAAAACGGCCAGCGCGCCCGCACATGCGCCAAAAACGCCTGAAAATTACCAATGTCGCCACCGGGAAAAGTACGCAAAAGCGTTACAGGGCGCACAGCCCAGCCCATTGGCCGGGCGATCTTTGCCACCGCCTCCTGCGCCAAATGGCGCGCGGTGGTTATTTTGCCGCCAAATACCGAGAGCAGGGGCGCGCCGCCGACATCAAGCTCCAGCACATAATCACGCGTCACCTCCTTGGCCTCGCTCGCGCCGTCGTCATAAAGCGGGCGTACTCCCGACCATGTGGCGTGCACATCTGCCGGTGAAATCTGGCGGGTGAAATGCGCGTTCACCGCATCGCACAGATAGGCGATTTCCGCCCGATCGATCACGGCCTCTTCCGGGCTGCCAACCGGCACATCGGTGGTGCCGATTTCGGTAAAGCCGTCTTCATAGGGAATGGCAAAAACGATCCGCCGGTCGGGCTGTTGCAGAATATAGGCGTGGTCGCCCGCAAACAGGCGGGGCACGACAATGTGGCTGCCCTTGATGAGCCGCACGCCCGCCGCCGCCTTTGCCCCCAGCGTATCCAGCATCTGGTGCACCCATGGCCCGGCTGCATTGACCATCGCTCGCGCCGCCACGTGCTGCCCGTCAGAAAGCGCTGCCCGCCAAACCCCCTCTTTGCGCCGGGCGGAGATGAGCGCGGTGCGCACAGCAATGGTTGCGCCGTTTTCCGCTGCATCCACCGCGTTGAGCAGGGTGAGCCGGGCATCATCGACCCAGGCGTCGGAATAGACAAAACCCTTGATGGTGCCCGCGCCGGGCGCCTTTAGCGGCGCGGTATAGCCCGTGTCATGGCGGCTGAGCCCGCGTGAGCGCGCCAGCGACATTTTGCCGCCAAGAACATCATAGAGCAACAGCCCCAGCCGCACCATCCACCATGGCCGCACCGAATTTTCATGCGGCAGTACAAAGTGTAGCGGGCGGATGATGTGCGGTGCTGCGTGGAGCAACCGCTCGCGCTCGCGCAGCGCCTCGGCCACGAGCTTGAACTCAAAATGCTCCAGATAACGCAAGCCCCCGTGGATGAGCTTGGTCGAGGCAGAGGAGGTGGCGCCCGCCAGGTCGCCCTTTTCCACCAGCAGCACCGACAGGCCGTTCAGCGCGGCCTCGCGCGCAATCGCCGCGCCGTTAATCCCGCCTCCGATGATGAGCAGATCATAGACCATGCGCTGTTCATAGCCGCTGGCTTTGGCGTTCGCCATGATCATTAGCAGGTGGGCCGTGCTTCTTGGCGGTTGCCTGTTGGTTCTGCGGCGCGATGCGCCTATCGGATGAACGATGCCAAAATTCACGCCCAAACCGCCCAAAGGCCTGCCTTCTGCCAAGCAGGTGCTCGATTTCATCTCGTCGTCAAACGGGCCGGCGGGCAAGCGCGAAATCGCCCGCGCCTTTGGCCTCCACGGTGCAGAAAAAATCGCCCTCAAGGCGCTGCTCAAGGACATGGCCGATGAAGGGTTGATCGATAGCGCGCCGGGCCGCGCCTTTCACCTCATGGGCGGCCTGCCCAAGGTAACGGTGCTGCGCGTGGTCGATATTGGCGATGACGGCCAGCCATGGGCGGTGCCCGAAAGCTGGCAGGCTGATACCCCGGCGCCGCGCCTGCGCGTGAAGGAAAAGGGGCGGCGCGGCGCGCTTGGCGTGGGCGACCGGATTTTGGCGCACACCGAAGAAGCAGGCAAAGGCTGGATTGCGCACCCGCTAAAGCAACTCGCCAAAGGGGAGGAGCTGATTCTCGGCGTGTTGCGCCAGGAGGGCGGCAAGCTGTGGCTTATTGGCGTGGACAAGCGCGAGCGCCACGATCTTCAGGTTTCCGATGCAGGCGAGGGGCAGCCCGGCGACCTGGTGCTGGCAGAAAAAACCGGCCGCCCGCCGCGTATTACTGCGCGCGTAACCCGCGTGCTGGGAGACCCGTTTGCCCCGCGCAGCTTTTCGATGATCGCGATCCACAAGCTCGGCATTCCCACCGAATTTTCACCCGACGCGCTGGAGGAAGCGCCGCGCGTTGCGCGCCAGCCGCTGGGCGCAGAGCGCGAGGATTTGCGCGACCTGCCAATCGTCGCGATTGACCCTGAAGACGCGCGCGACCATGATGACGCGGTGTGGGCCGCGCCCGACAATGACCCCGCCAATGCCGGCGGCTGGCGCGCCATTGTCGCGATTGCCGATGTCAGCTTCTATGTGCGCCCTGGCTCAGCCATCGACAAAGAAGCGCGGCGGCGTGGCAACAGCGTCTATTTTCCCGATCAGGTGGTGCCCATGCTGCCAGAGCTGTTGTCGGCCGATGTCTGCTCGTTGAAGGCGGGGCAGGACCGGGCAGCGCTTGCCTGCCACATGACGATTAGCAAGGGTGGCGCCATCAAATCCTTCCGTTTTGCGCGCGCGGTGGTGCGTATTGCCGCCAACATTGCCTATGAAGCCGCTCAGGCCGCGATTGATTGTCCCGCCGGGGCGCCGGGTGGTCAGGTGCCTGCGGCCTTGGTGGACAGCGCGCTGCGGCCGCTATGGGCTTGCTGGCGGGCGATGGACGATGCGCGTGCCAAGCGCCAGCCGCTCGATCTTGATCTGCCAGAGCGCCGCGTGATGCTTGATGAAAAGGGCCGGATCATGTCGGTGGCGCCGCGCGCCCGGCTCGATGCGCACCGGCTGATTGAGGAGTTTATGATCGCCGCCAATGTCGCGGCCGCCAAGGCGCTGGAAAAGAAGAAGGCGCCCGTCATGTACCGCGTGCACGAGCCGCCCGCGCGCGAAAAGCTGGTGGCGCTAAAGGAGTATCTAAAGACTTTTGGGGTTGAATTTGCGCTTGGTCAGGTGGTGGCGCCGCGCACCTTCAACCACATTATCGAGCGGGTGGGCGAGAGCGATTTTCGCCCTCAGGTGATGGAGCAGATTTTGCGCAGCCAAACTCAGGCCTATTATGCGCCCGCAAATCACGGGCATTTTGGGCTGGCGCTTGGGTCTTATGCGCATTTCACCTCGCCCATTCGCCGCTATGCCGATCTTGTGGTGCACCGCTCGCTTGTTGGCGCCTATGGGCTGGGCGCGGGCGCGCTGAGCCCGGAGGAAGCCGCCACCATGGAGCGGATTGGTGAAAGCATCTCGATGCTCGAACGCCGGGCGATGGAGGCGGAACGCGACACGGTTGACCGGTATGTTGCGGCTTATCTTGCTGAAAAGCTGGGAGATGTTGTCGATGTGCGGATTACGGGGGTGCAGAATTTCGGCTTTTTCGCAACCGTTGAAGGGATTGGCGGGGATGGGCTGATGCCGGTGCGAGACCTTGGGGGTGAATATTTCCGCTATGATGAAGCCGCAAAGGCGCTGGTTGGCGAGCATAGCGGCACGGCCTATTCATCTGGCATGCGGCTGCAACTGAGGCTGGCAGAGGCGAACCCGGTGTCGGGCGCGCTGCGATTTGAGATGGTGGAGGGCGCAAGCGGGCACAAGCCGCCGGGGCAAAGCAAGCCCAAACGCATCATCAAACACCGCGGCCGCCCCGCCAATATCCGCCATCAGGGCCGCAAACGCTAGGGCGCCTGCCGCAGGCGCGCCTTTTTCAGCCCGCAGTGAAAGTGAGGCCTGCATGTTCGATCAGCCGGGCGCGCAGCGCATCGCCCATGATTGCGCCGGGCGTCCAGATGCCGCCCGCTGCACCGGGCACATCGTGCACAAGGCATAGCGCTGCCTGGGCGATCATCTTGCTGGTCGAGCCATAGCCGGGGTCACGGTCTCCGGTGACGACCACGTCAATCCGCTCGCCATCGGGCATTTCGCCGATGAACAACAGGTCGTATGAGCCGCTCTCGCGTTCTTCCAGCGACGGGCCTTCGCCGGGTTTTGGCCCCTTGTCGCCTGCCAGCGGGTTGATCTTGGCGATCATTTCCGCGGCTGCCTTGCCCATTTCGCCCAGCCCGGCCACCATCATTTCATCATACACAAAGTCTGCGCCAAAGGCCTGGCCGAGCAAAAAATTGGTGCGGTGCACGTTTTTGGTGTTGATGGGCGCCATGATGAACGGGGCGACCCACGCCTCGATTGTCTTGTCATATTCAGGCAGCATTCCCATCGGCTGGCCGGGGCCGGTGAAGCCGGGCGTCAGCGCAAACGGGTTGGTAAGCAGGCCAAGCAGCATCGGGTTGCGCGCAGCCGCTGCAAGCGTTGCCTTGAGGCTGGCCGCGGTGCCGCCGGAAAAGCCACCCTTCATATGGCGCACCCGCCCTTTTACCCGCGGACAGGGGCGGCCGAACTTGGCTTTCGCGGCTTCTTGAAGCGTGAGTACGCCAAGATCAAACGGGATGGAATCAAACCCGCAGGAAAACACGATCCGCGCGCCGGTTTCCTTCGCTTTTGCCTCATGGGCGTCGATCATCTGGCGCATCCATGCAGGCTCGCCGCACAAATCGACATAGGCGGTGCCGGTTTCGGCACAGGCGGCGACAAGGTCGGAGCCATAAAGCTGATACGGCCCAACCGTGGTGATGACGACGGCTGCGCGCGCGCACAGGTTGCGCAGGCTGGCGGGGTCATCGGCATTGGCGGCGACAAGGGGCGTGTCGGCGGGTGCGCCGATCAGATCACGCACTTCCTCCAGCTTGCTGAGCGAGCGGCCGGCCATGGCCCAACGCGGCCTTTTTCCACCCGTGTCGGGATAGGCGGTAACGAGATATTCCGCCACGAGCCGCCCGGTAAAACCGGTTGCACCGTACACAATGATGTCAAAATCGCGCATGACTTTTCTCCCCTGCTCGCATTGTCGGGCGGTTCAGGCCGCCTCGCTAAATTGTAGTGATGCCAGCCGCGCATATAGCCCGTTTTGGCCAATAAGCGCGCCGTGCGTGCCGGTTTCCACAATCTGCCCATCGTCCATCACCACAATGCGCCCGGCCGCGCGCACTGTGGCAAGCCGGTGGGCAATGACAAGGGTGGTGCGGCTGGTCATCAGCCGTTCAAGCGCTTCTTGCACCAGCCGCTCACTTTCTGCGTCGAGCGCGGAGGTGGCCTCGTCGAGCAGCAAAATGGGCGCATCGCGCAGCAACGCACGCGCAATCGCCAGCCGTTGCCGTTGCCCGCCAGAAAGGCGCGCGCCGCCTTCGCCCATAAAAGTGTCGAGCTTGTCGGGCAGCTTGTTGAGGAACTCCGCCGCATTGGCAGCCTCGGCTGCTGCCCAAAGCTCGGCATCGCTCGCCCCCCACCGGCCATAGCGCAGATTGTCGCGGGCCGAGGCGCCAAAAATCACCGTTTCTTGTGGCACCATGGCGATGCGGCGGCGCACGGCGGCAGGGTCTGCCGCGGGCAGCGCCACGCCATCCACCCGCACCACGCCTTGTGCCGGATCGTAAAAACGCTGGATGAGCTGGAACAGCGTTGATTTGCCCGCGCCCGACGGGCCAACCACCGCCACCGTTTCGCCACGCGTAATATCCAGCGAAAAATCGTTGAGTGCTGCAACATCTGGCCGGGTGGGGTAGCGAAACGTTACATTTTCAAACGAGATAAGGCCAAGCGGCGGCTCTGGCAGCGCAACCGGATTTGCCGGAGCGCGGATTTCGGGCTGCTCAGACAGCAGCTCGTTCAACCGCTCAGCCGCGCCAGACGCGCGCAGCAAATCGCCATAAACCTCGGTCAACGCACCAAAAGCGCCGGTAACCAGCCCGGCGGTGAAGATGAACGCGGCCAGCGACCCGCCAGACAACCGCCCCTCGGCCACATCGGTAACCGTGCTCCACAGCAACAGCGTTACCGCGCCAAACAACATGGCGATGACGAGCGCTGTCATCACCGCGCGAATGAGAATGCGCCGCTTGGCCGCGGCAAAGCTTTTGCCCACCGCATCGGCAAAACGGCCTGCTTCGCGCTGCTCTTGCCCAAAGGCTTGCACCACCTTCATGGCCGACAGCGTTTCCACCGCCATGGCGCCGATATCGGCAATCCGGTCCTGGCTGGAGCGCGAATGGCTGCGCACCCGGCGGCCCAGCAGCATGATGGGCAGCACAATCACCGGAATACCGATGATGAGCGATCCGGCCAGCTTTGGCGCAAGGGTGAAGAGCGAAATAATCCCTCCAGCACCGGTAAGCAGATTGCGCAGCGCCACCGATACCGTGGTGCCAACCGCTATTTCGATTTGCGCTGTGTCCGCCGTTAGCCGCGAGGCGACTTCGGAGGGGCGGTTTTCCTCAAACCAGCGCGGCGCGAGCAGCAACAGGTTGCGTTGTACCGCCATGCGCACATCGGCCACGGTGCGCTCTCCCAGCCACGAAACGAAATAGAAGCGCACCGCCGTTGCCACCGCGAGCACGGCCACCAGTGCAAACAGAAAATAAAATGTCTGGGCAATATGCGCCGGGTCCGCGCCCTTGCCAAAGCCCTTGTCGATCACCGATTTGAACGTCCAGGGAATGTACAGCGTAGCGCCTGATGTTACCAGCAGCGCACCAAGCGCAATGGCCAGTTGCCCCGGATAACGCGCGGCAAAGCGCCATACCATCATCAAGTTGGAGAGTTTGCGTGTCGGCGCCGCATCGACAGCAGAGGCGGGCGGGGCAGCGGCAGGGGGTGAAACCGGCGCGGATTGAGCATCATCCATAGGCAAAAACGCCTAGCAGGCCGCACGCCAGCTCTCAACGCTTATCGCAAGCGCGGCGGCGCAGAAAAGCCGGCCCCGCCGGATTTGGGCGGGTGTGCCATTGATATTGCACTGCGGCATGATATGCCCCTTGTCGTTCGGCGAGTGTTAACCGCCAGAGGATATACCGATATCATGCTCTACAATGCTTATGAGATGCAGCGATCAATGTTGGCGGGCGCCAGCGCCATGGCCAATTTTGGCGCCGGTTTTTTGCAGAACCCGGCCAATCCTTTCGCTTATTTCGGTGGGGGGCCTATTCTTGGCTCCGCGCTTGAGGTGTTCGCTCATGCAGCAGCGCCGCGCGGCAAGCCGCCTTTTGGCTTCGAGTCGACCGAGATTGGCGGCAAGCAGGTTGCGGTTGCAGAAGAGATTATTCTGCGCAAACCCTTTGGGCAGTTGAAACGCTTTGTCCGCCAGGGTGTGGAAGGCGGGCCGCGCCTGCTCATCGTGGCGCCGATGTCGGGCCATTATGCCACGCTTTTGCGCGGCACGGTGGAGCGGATGCTGCCTTTTGCCGATGTTTATATTACCGATTGGCGCGACGCAAAGCAGGTTCCTGTCTCAGACGGGCATTTTGATCTTGACGATTATGTCGATTATCTAATTGAATTTATGGAGCATATTGGCCCTGGCGCCCATATGCTTGCGGTGTGCCAGCCTTCTGTTCCCTGTTATGCAGCGGCGTGTTTGATGAGCGCTGACAAGCATCCGTGCCGCCCCAAAACGCTGACGATGATGGGCGGGCCAATCGACACGCGCGAGGCGCCAACCGCTGTCAACACTCTAGCGACAGAGCGGCCGCTGAGCTGGTTTGCGCAAAATGTCATCGCAACCGTGCCAATGACTTATGCAGGCGCTGGCCGCAAAGTGTATCCTGGCTTTTTGCAACTTGCCGGGTTCATGTCGATGAACCTTGGTAACCACATGATTTCGCACTGGGAAATGTTCAAACATCTTGTCCAGGGCGATGATGAAAGCGCGGATGCCACCAAGGATTTCTACGAGGAATACCGCTCGGTGTGCGATATGACGGCGGAATTTTATCTGCAGACAATCGAGGTGGTTTTTCAAACCCATGCGATTGCCGATGGCACCTATTATCACCGTGGCCGGCTGGTTGATCCAGGCGCCATAACCGATATCGGCCTGCTGGCGATTGAGGGGGAGCGCGACGATATCTCAGGCCTTGGCCAGACCAAGGCGGCGCTGAGCCTGGCCAAAAACCTGCCCGCGGGCAAAAAACACTATTTGATGGCCAAGGGCGCTGGCCATTATGGCATTTTCAACGGCAGCAAGTGGCGCACCATCATCGCGCCGGTGGTTGAGCAATGGATGACAGACAACGCGTGAAACAGGCCAGCGCCGCGCCGCTGAGTTGTTGCCCTAGTCGAACAAAATGGCGATGCTGCTCCACACCAGCCACGCGACAAACGACCAAATCGCCAGGATGATGAAGATACCAAGCCGGAAAACGGGGCGCCGGCTGGCTGTTTCGGCGGCGGCGCGGTGTTCGGCAAATTGCGCGGGCGAGATCATTCTGGTGAACAGCCACACGCCCATCGGAATGAAGATCGCATCGTCAACCAGCCCAAACACAGGCACAAAATCTGGAATAAGATCAATCGGTGAGAGCGCGTAGCCTGCAATCATCATGCCGACGATCTTGGCCAATAGCGGCGTGCGCGGATCGCGCACTGCCAGCCACACGGCATGGGCCTCAACCCGGATTTGATGAACGAGCGATGGCGCCATGGTTGCTCCATCGGGCGTGGGCGCGGCGCGGTCAAGTGGCGGACCGGAAACGCTCCGGCCCGCCCATGGGGGATTAAAGGACTTCAAACAGCCCGGCAGCACCCATGCCGCCGCCCACGCACATGGTGACGACAACATATTTCGCGCCGCGCCGCTTGCCCTCGATAAGCGCATGGCCCGTCATCCGCGCGCCCGACATTCCATATGGGTGGCCGATGGAAATGGCGCCGCCGTTCACGTTCAGCAATTCACCCGGAATGCCCAGCTTGTCGCGGCAATAAAGCACCTGCACGGCAAAGGCTTCGTTCAGCTCCCACAGGCCGATATCGTCCATCTTCAGCCCGTTGCGCTCCAGCAGCTTGGGGATGGCATAAACCGGGCCAATGCCCATTTCATCCGGCTCAGTGCCGGCCACTGCCATGCCGACATAGCGGCCAAGCGGGGTGAGGCCACGCTTGGCAGCGACCGATTCCTCCATCACCACCGCAGCAGAGGCGCCGTCGGAAAGCTGGCTGGCATTGCCCGCGGTAATCGTCATGTCCGGGCCGAGCACGGGGTTGAGCGCCTTTAGCCCATCGAGCGTGGTGTCGGCGCGGTTGCCCTCATCCTTGGTGAGCGTGACTTCCTTTTGCGAAACTTCCTTGGTCTCTTTGTTGGTGACATTCATCATTGCGGTGACGGGGACGATTTCAGCGTCAAACTTGCCGGCCGCCTGGGCAGCGGCGGTGCGCTGCTGCGATTGCAGGCTATATTCGTCCATCACGTCGCGGCTGATGCCATAGCGCTTGGCCACTACCTCGGCTGTTTGCAGCATCGACATATAAATCGCCGGGTGCATGGCGATCAGCTCCTTGTCGGCGCCAATCCGCATTTCGGGCGTTTGCACCATGGAGATGGATTCGCATCCGCCGCCAATGGCGATATCCATATTATCAACCACAATCTGTTTGGCGGCGGTGGCGATTGCCATCAGCCCGCTGGCGCATTGCCGGTCGAGCGACATGCCACCAACGCTGACCGGCAGGCCTGCGCGCAGCAGCGCGTTGCGGGCAATGTTGCCGCCCTGAACGCCTTGTTGAAGCGCGGCACCCCACACCACGTCTTGAACCTCCTCCCCCGCAATGCCCGCGCGCTCAACCGCAGCGCGGATGGCATGGGCGCTAAGCGTGGGTGAGGGAAGCGCGTTGAATGCGCCGCGATAGGCGCGGCCAATGGGGGTGCGGGCGGTGGAAACGATGACGGCTGAGCGCATGATGCTGGTTCCTTGTTGCTGGCGACTGGCTTTTTGGCCGGTCTTTTTTTGGGGCCGGTGGTTGGACGCGTTTTTGCTTGGGTGGATTAAACGAAAATCTGGGCGATCCACTCGGCGATCATCGCCGGTTTCTCCTCGCCTTCGATTTCGACCGAAAATTCATTGGTCTGCTGCCACTGTCCGGGGCGCTTTTCAGTCAGTTCCAGCAGCTTGAAACGGCCACGCACCCGCTTGCCAGAGCGCACGGGCTGGAGGAAGCGCACCTTGTTGCCGCCATAGTTGACGCCCATTTTTACGCCCTCAATCTGCGGCGCATCCACCACTTTGGCGGCAAGCAGCGGCATGAGCGACAGGGTGAGAAAACCATGGGCAATGGTGCCGCCAAACGGCGTCATCGCCGCCAATTGGGGGTTTACATGGATAAACTGATGATCACCGGTTGCATCGGCAAATTTGTCGATCATTTCCTGGCTCACCTCCACCCAATCGGACACAGTTTCGGAGCCGATGCGGGTGGCGGCCATTTCCTGAATGGTGATCATTGTCGTCATGGCATTTCCCTTTTCGATTATGCGCATCGCCCGGTTCAGATAGCCAAATAGGCGCGACAGGGGGATTTTGCCAAGCCTTGCAAAACCGCAAACGCGAAAAAGCCACTTGACGTAGCGTCGACCGAGCCAAATTCGCTGTCAATGCCCGCCTGTGCGCCCGAACCCGATGTTCTAAAATTAATTCGCCGCCGCAGCCGGGTGAGGCGAGTCGCAAGCGCAGCGCGCCCTAGCTCGGCTGTGGCGGCGTTGCTGCATAGGGCAAAATCATCGCGCCATCGGGCGCGGCGGTGAAGGTGGTTTGGGTGGGGTAGGCAAACTCGATGCCCGCTTCGGCAAAATCGGCCAGTATGGCCAGGCCAACGCGGTGGCGCGCCAGATGGAAATCGGCATAGTCCGCGCTTGCGCAATCAAATTCCAGCTCGAAACTGAGGCTGGAATCAGCAAAATTCGCAAAGCCTGCATAGGCGAATTGATAACCTTGATGCTCCACAACACGCCTCAGCCGGGCGGGCAGTTCCGCTGCTGTTTCCGGCTTGGTCTGATAGACAATGGCAAGCGTGAATTTGATGCGGCGATAGCGGCGCTGCGAAAGGTTGCGGATCTCCTTGTCGAGCAGCAGCCGGTTGGCGACGATGCGCTCCTCCCCCGTTGCCGGGCGAATGCGCGTCGATTTCAGGCCGATTTCTTCAACTGTACCCGTTGTTTCATCATAGCTGATAACGTCGCCCACCCGAAATGGCTGGCCAAAAATAATGGCAAGCGTGGCAAATAAATCTGCAAAAATGCTCTGCGCGGCCAGGCCAATGGCGATGCCGCCCACACCAAGCCCGGCAACCAGCCCGGTTACGTTTACGCCAAGATTGTCGAGCACCACAATGAGCGCAACGGCAAACACAGCAAAGCTCACAAACAGACGGATGACGCCCATCGCGCTTGCCAGCACTTCGTTGTTGCGCGGGTCGGCGCGGGTGTGCAGCTCCACCCCGCCCAGGACAAGCGCGCGCACCCAAAACGCGGCTTGCAGCACAGCAACTATGGTAAACAGCCCAGTGACGAGCCGGCGCGCAACGCCAGGCGGGTCGGCAATATCGGCCACAAGATAGAGCGCGGTAATGGCGATGAAGCCAGCGCCCGTCTGCCCGGCGGCCCGGCCCAGCACACTGCCCCAGCCAGCCGCGCCCGCTTGCTCGCGCGTGAGCAGCCTTGTGATGATGCGCCGCATGGCAAAGAGCGCAGCGCCAATCAGCAGCGCCAGCGCCGCAGCAATGGCAATGCGCAACCAGTGATGGTGCAGCCAGTATGAATTTTCCGCAAAAAGCGCGGCCAGATCGACATCGCCATTGGCGCCACCAAGCGCGCGGGACACAAGATTGCCGTTAGTCATGGGCGCTTAATGGCACCCCCATAGCCCAAGCGCAAATGGCCCCGGCGCCCCGGCCTCAGCCACGAGCAGCGCGGCGCGGCGCCCGGTGCCAGCGGTTGATCGCGCGTTGTGCCGGGCGTTCCACCAGCGGATAAAGCACCGCCGAGCAGCCCAGCACCAGCAGCAAATAGGCAATAATCTGCCACCAGGGCACGGCGGCGGCATCGCGCACAAACGCCAGCTTGAAGGTGAAGAACAGCAAGAAGTGCGACAAATAGGTGGCGTAGCTGATGTCCCCCAAATAGTGCAGCGCGCGGTGCCCAAGCGGGTTGCCCCGCATGGGCGAGGTGAGCGCGGCCAGCACCAGCAGCGCTGCCAGCGCTGCGGGCATGGCGAGCGTTTCTGGCAGGGCACCGGCAAACGCTGCGCCGATGAGCATGGCTGCCACAAACGCCGCCCAACCCGCCACGGCCACAGCGCGCCGCCGCCAGCGCTGCCACAGGCTGTAACAGGCCGTGCCCGCGGCAAATTCTATCAGGCAGCGAGCAAGGCCATAGCGCGCAATATCTGCACCCAGCGTTTGCGCTCCGCCCAGTGCAAACAGCAGATGGAGCAGCGCAAACAGCGCTGCCAGTGCCGCCAAAATTGCCAGCGTCGGCCAGCGCCGCCAGTCCAGCGCGGTTGCAAACAGCGCAAAGCACAAATAGGCCGCCGCCTCGCAACTGATTGACCATGCCGGGTCGTTCCACGACAAATCGCTGGTAAAGCCCCAGTTCTGCATCAAAAACAGGTGCAGCGGCAGCTCCGCATAAGGAAAGGCCAGCGGATCATGCCGCCCGGTTGCCCAAAGCAGCAGCGCCAGCGCCACGCCATAGGCCAGCATCACCACATGGAGCGGCCACACACGGGCGATGCGCCGCTGCAAAAATTCCACCCGTGCCGCCAGCCCCTTTGCGCGCAACCGCTCTGCATAGGTCATCCAGATGACAAAGCCGGACAGCAGAAAAAAGAAATCAACCGCAAGATAGCCCTTGCCCAGCGCCTGTTCCCACGCCGGCGGCAGGCCCGCAATCGAGCAGCGGATATGATAGAGCACCACCAGCCAGGCCGCGATGCCGCGCAGGCTTGTCAACGCGCGCAGATTGGGCGCGCTGGTCATCGGGCGGGTTTGGCCACAGGCGTTGGGGCAACAGGGTGGTGCGTCGAGGGCAGGAGCGTTGGGCGCGCGGGGGCTGGCGCGCTATTTGGCTGCTGGCGAAACGGCCGCCACCCTGCTTGTGCGCGCCGCCGCGCAAGATAGGTATCCAGCCCGATTTGCGCGCCGATCAACATGAAAATAAACGGCTGAAAGGCAATGGCGACAAAGGCTGCGCCCAGCAGATAAATGATGTGCGCCGTTTGCAGCGACACCGCAAGCGGGGCAGCCCAGGCAAATTCTCCCGCTGTTGCCCGGTAGCGGCGGCGGATGATTTCCATGCGGAAAATGCCGGCAAGGTTGATCATCAGCCACAGCGCCAGGCCGGGGTAGCCCTGCTCGCCCAGCATTTCAAAATAGGCGCTATGATAGGCACGCGCCTTGTCCACCTCCAGCGAGCGGACAATGGCCACGTTCGATCCGGCGCCTTTTTGGGTGATTTTGTCATACCGGATATGGTTCTGCCGATAGGCATCGAACCCGCCGCCAAATGGGTGGGTTTTGGCAAATTCAATCGTCCATTGCCACACCGCAACGCGGGTGGAGGCTGACGCATCGCCTTTGTAGCTCTGGATCGTCTGCATCCGCGCGACGAAACTTTCCGGCAAAAACGGATAGGCCACAACCGGCGTCATCACGATCAGCGCGATGTAAAGCAGCGGTCGCTTTGCCTCGCGGATCATCAGCAGTGCGAGCAGGGCAATGCACAACAACCCCGTGCGCGTCGACGTGCCAATGGGGATGAGCAGGCACGAAAATGCCAGCGCATAGCAAAACAGCTTTACCCGCCAGTCGGGCGCAAACACCGTGCCAAAGCGCGTGAACCACAAGATGAGCGGAATAATGGCGATGGCGACAGTTGAAATCGTACTGCCTTCATACAGGCCGCTATTGTTGTTCACCAGCAGGTTCAGCGCACCATATCCGCCACCCGATGCCAGTGTTTTTATGCCGCCGACAATGATGATCGATGCGGCCGAAAGCAGCATGAACAGCAAAAGCGCCTCAATCCGCAGCCGCGTGCGCAGCGTGAGCGGGAGGAAAATCGCAAAGGCCAGCGCCTTCCACACCCAATCCCATTTCTCGCGCGCTTCGATGGGGAAATCGGCGCCAAGCGTCGTCACCCCGCAATAAAATAGTAGCAGCAGCATGAGGATCTGCCGGGGTGCCACCCGCGTATCGCGCTTGTCGTCAAAAGCAAGCCACGCCCCCACGGCCAGCACCACCGCGACAAGCGAGATCGGCACCGAGTTGAGCAGCAAATAGGTCAGCCGTTGGGGCGAGAGTATGTCGATATAGACATAGGCCAGCACAAACAAAAATGGCCGCCGCGCGCCCATGCCAAACAACGCAAGCAAAAAGCCGATGAACGCAAGGTCACGCAAGCGGCGCGTCCTTTGCCGGGGGCGGGCGCTTTGCAAAGCGCACGGCCGGGCGTGGCTGCTCGGCCGGGGCAGGGGCAGGGGCCGCTTTGCCGGTTTCGCGGTCAAGATCGACACGGCGCAACAGCAGCAGCGCGGCAACAATCATCAGCAAATGGCTGAGCCCAAGGGCGAAATTGTCGATCATCCATGCGCCCCTTTTTTGCTGAACACTGCGCTTGCCTGCCCGCGATACGCCCCTGGGGTTGACGCGGCGTTAAACACTGTTGTGGCACAGGTCTTTCATGCGCATTCTCCACCTGCTCGACCATGGCTTGCCGCTGCAAAGCGGATATACTTTTCGCACGCGCGCGCTCATCAAGGCGCAGCAGGCGCGCGGGTGGCAGGTGGCAGCCCTTACCGGGCCACGCCACGGCGCGGCTGTGGCTGCCGAGCAGCGGGTTGACGATATTGATTTTTTCCGTACGCCCCCACCGCGCAAACTGCCGCCGCTTTTGGGTGAGCTGGTGGAAATTCGCGCCTTTTCGCGCCGCATAACCGAGGTGGCACGGGCGTTTCGGCCCGATATTCTCCACGCCCATTCCCCTGTGCTGGGAGCGCTGGCAGGGTTGCGTGTGGCGCGGCGGCTGCACCTGCCTATTTTGTATGAGATCCGTGCTTTTTGGGAGGATGCCGCCGTTGGCAATGGCACAGGGGCCGAGGGTTCGGCCAAATATCGGCTGACGCGCGCGCTGGAAAGTTGGGCGGTGCAGCGTGTTGGTGCTGTTGCGGTGATTTGTGAAGGGTTGCGCCAGGATCTGGTGGCGCGTGGGGTTGATCCGGCGCGGATCATGGTGTCGCCAAATGGGGTGGACATGGCGCTGTTTGGCACGCCGCTTGCGCCTGATGCGCCACTCGCGCAGTCGCTTGGCCTTGGTGGCGACGATGTAATCGGCTTTATCGGCAGCTTTTATGATTATGAAGGGCTCGACACGCTGATTGCGGCCATGCCGATGCTGGTGGCGCTGCGCCCGCGGCTGAAGCTGGTGCTGGTGGGCGGCGGCCCGTGCGAGGCGGCGCTGCGGGCGCAGGCGGCGGCCAGTGCAGCGGCGGCGCACATTCATTTTGTCGGCCGGGTGCCGCATGGCGAGGTAGAGCGCTATTACAGCGTAATCGACGTGCTGGTTTATCCGCGTAAAAAGATGCGGCTGACAGAGCTGGTAACACCGCTTAAGCCGCTGGAGGCAATGGCGCAGCGCCGCCTTGTTGCAGCATCCGATGTGGGCGGCCACCGCGAGTTGATCTGCAACGGCGAGACGGGCACGCTGTTTGCGCCCGATGATCCAGCAGCGCTGGCACATGCGGTGGCGGCAATGTTTGCCAACCGCGCCACCTGGGATGAACGGCGCGCGCGTGCGCGCTTATTTGTCGAACAAGAACGCAACTGGGCGCAAAATATTGCCGGTTACGCGCCGGTTTACCAAAAACTAATCGACTCCCGGCATAGGATGGCGCCATGGGCACCAAAATCCGCCGTCAACGCTTGATGATTCCCGTAGCGCCAGCTGTTGCGGGCATGGTCGGCGCGTTTGCGATTATTGCCACTGCGTTGATACCAAATGATGTTTTTGAATCTGCGGTAGTTGAGAGCGGCCTGCCTGCCATTCTTGGCGCGGCCGAGCCACCGCTTGGCGTGACTGCTCGGCTGGTGCTGGTGATGGTGCTGGGCGGCGGTGCTGCACTGCTGAGCTGGTTTGGCCTGTTCCTCCTCATCGGCACGCGCGCCATTGCATTTGCACAAGGCGCCATGAAAGAGGGTAGCGGCGCACCGCCCGCGCTGCGCCGCGCAGATGCTCACCCCGACGCACCGGCGCGCGCGCCGCTGCTGGCCAACCGTGATTTGGGCACGCCGTTTCTTGATATATCCGCCGCTGCCGGCCCCTCGCTGATGCTGGCAGCCGATGACGATGACATTGCCGCCCTGTTGCCGCAAGCCGCCGCCGCCGCGGCCGAGGCAGCGCCTGCGGCTGGAGTCGACACTGAAATTGCGGCTCTTGCCGCACTCCACGCGCTGGCGCCAACCGATGAGGAATGGTCGCTTCCTGCCAATCTTGACACGCCGATGGCGCATTATGGCCCGCAGTTGCTGCACCAGCAGCCGGCCGCTTCACCTCCTGAAGATCGCCAGGCGCCGCGCCGCGCGGCTAGCCTTGCGCCGGGAGAGCGGATGGAAACCTTTGAGCTCACGCCAATGGTGCGCGCGGCCTGCCTGCCCCCGGCTGCACAACAGCCGCAACCAGGCGCGGTGGCTGGCTCGATCGGCGCGCTGCTGGAACGGCTGGAGCGCGGCGTAACCCACAAGGCAGAGCGCGCGCTTGCGGGCCGGCGCACAGAAGACGGCGTTCAACAGGCTTTTGCGGCCCTGCGCCGGGCGGCATCTGGCAACTAAGATCACACCGCCTCCACCGTTAATGCCTCGATATCGGCCTTGGCCACCTTGCCTGTGCAGCGCACCGCGGCAATGGCGATATCCGCCACCAAATGCCCCGGTACGGGCAAATCTGCCTCGTCAAGATGCGCAAGCCAATTGTCGAATGCCTCGGTCGAGGCTGCCTCCAAGGTGATGCGGTGGCGCGCCCCGGCAAAGGTAGCGCTTGCCCATGGCGCCCAATCGCAAGATTGCACCTGTACGCAGCAGCCTGCGGCCAGCGCGTTCTGGCGCAGTGCGTGGACAAACGCGCCGCCAATCCGGCCGTTGCGGCTCATGCGATGTTCTGCGCAATAAAGGCGCGGATGCGCGCGGTGGTGCGCGCGCGTGGCTCGCGGCCGTTGCGCATATCAAGCACAAGCCGTGGGTCGTTCACCACATTGCGGCCAAAGCGTGTGGGGGCCATTTTGGTCCGGGTTAGATAGCGTTCGACTTCGCGTAGCACCGACATTGCTTTCTCCTTGCGACTCACGAGCAATGTTCTTGTTTTGTTCATTCATTTCCAACTTGTCTAGGAAAAATCCTATGGCTATTGATCAAAAATGGATGGGACCGAACAACGCGCCGCGCTTGGCGCCCTTGTTGCGCAGCGGGGGGAAAGTTTTGCCGCGCTTTCCCGCCTGCTTGGGCGCAATGCGGCGTATCTTCAGCAGTTTATGCAGCGCAATTCGCCGCGCGTGCTGGCGGAGCACGACCGGCGGCGGCTGGCGGCGTATCTTGGGGTGGAGGAGGCCGCGCTTGGCGGGCGCAGCGGCGTGGCAGCGCCTGCTTTGGCAATGGTGCCGCGCATGGCTGTCAGCGCATCAGCCGGGCCGGGCACGCTGGTGGAGGATGACCACGCGCTGCGGGGCGAATGGCTGGATCCTGCTGTGCTGCGCAGGCTGGGTGTGCGCGCGGCTGACCTGTCAATCATCGCGGCGCGCGGCGATTCAATGGAGCCAACCATCGCCGATGGTGACGAACTGTTGATCAACCATGCCAGCGTTAAGCTTACTGCAAGGGGCGGCATTTTTGCCCTGAGGCGCGATGGGGTCGTAATGGTGAAGCGCCTTGCGCTGGGCAAAGGCTTTGTGCAGATCATCAGCGATAATCCGGCCTACCCCATGGTTGAGGCGGGCGGTGTCGATGTGGTAGGGCAGGTGGTGCGCCTTTCCCGCTCGTTGAAATAGCCACACCCGCCAACACGCCGCCAAAGCTGCGCGGTTCAGCGCCGCGCGCCAAGCCACCACAGCAAAATGGCCAGCGCACAGCCAATCCCCATGCCGACCAGCAACCCGATTGAGGGCGAGCCGTGATACAGGCCAACCGCTGGACCGATTATCGCGCCAAGCGCGATCAGAATCCCGCCACCGCTGCCAGACCCGCGCCGCAATTGGCCGGTGGCACGCGCCGCTGCGGTGGCTGGCATGTCGGCAGGTGGCGAAGGCGGCGGCGGCAGTTCCATGGGCGCTTCCTGCCATGGCCGCAGTGCCAGCGCCACCCCTGCAAATGGCGCACGGAAAAAAAGAAGGTGCCCGGCCGGTTTACCAATTGGCGTAACCCGCTGGTGGCGAGTGGTGGCGTAGCGCTGCATGGTGCATATGGATGGCCCAGATATTTTTGCCGATGAGGCAGCGGCACTGCCCTATTTGCCCAATATGGGCATGGTGGCGGAAGCGTTTTGCCTGATGGAGCGGCACGGCTTTGGCGCTGAGCTGATTGCCGCGCACCGCGCGGACAAGGCACGCGCCATGGGCAATGCGCGTACTTTTTGCCATTGGCGCCAGATTGAACGGCTGATTGTTCTGCTGGCGAGCGAGCGGGTGGTGGGCACCTGCCACTGAGCGCGCCGGGGGCAAATTTTGCCCATGGCACGACGAGGAGCGGCCGCTTGCGCCGGTTTTTTCCACCGCTGGTCGGCAAAGACTGTCCCTTGCGCGCGCGCTGCGCTACTAGGGGCCAATGATGAGAGGCGCTCTTCGCCTGGCGGCAACCAGCCATTGCCTGGCGATTGGCATAACGATTTTCTGCCCGGTGGACGCGCAGGCGCAAAATGCGGTGCCCAGCCAGCAACCGTCGCCGCCACCCACTGCGCCGCCGGTTTTGGCGGCCGATGGGCTGGACCCAAATTCTCCGCTGGCCGAACTGCCTGACTTTGGCGTTGCCTGGCCAAATCTTGATGCCGCGCCAAAAAGTGGGCCGGCAAGCCTGGCGAATGCCCCGCAGGGCACAGCCGACGGAGCAAGCACTGCGCCCTATTCCTACCGCGTAGATGGCCTGGCTGCACTGGGCGACATTATTTTGAACGAGCGTTTCGAGGCGCTTTCCACCTTGCGCGAGCACCAGGGGCAGGCGACCAATGCAGCCCAGCTAGACCGGCGCGCGCGCGAGGACACGGTATTGCTCCAGTCGCTGTTGCGCTCGGCAGGCTATTATGATGCGCATGTCACGGCCGCGGTGGAGCTTTTTCGCGGCACACAGGTGGTGGTGCTGTCGGTGGAGGCCGGGGAGCAATATCGCATCAGCGACGTGTCGCTCGGCAAGCTGGCACAGGCTGGAGATAAGGCGCCGGATTTGCGCGCCGCTTTCGGGCTGAAGCCGCAAGATGCGCTAACGGCAGACGCGGTTATCGACGGGCGTGCCGCACTTGTCGCCAGGCTTGGCGAGCAGGGCTTTCCCTTTGCCAAGGTAAGCGAGCCGGAAATAGTGATCGACCATGCAAACCAAACCGCAACGCTGGTTCTGTCGGTTGACCCCGGCGGCGAGCGGCGCTTTGGCAAGGTGGTTGCCGCCCCCAGCCGCCTGTTCAATGCGCGCCATATTCAAGACATTGCCCGCTTCCGGCCGGGGCAGATTTATAATTCTGCCCAGCTTGATGATTTGCGCCGCGCGCTGGTGCAAACCGGTATTGTATCATCGGCAGAAGTGACAGCGGTGGAGGGTGCAGCACCGGGCACGGTGGATGTAGCCGTGGCGCTTCAGCCGGCACCTTTGCGCACAATTGCCGGCGCTTTTGGCTATGGCACGGGCGAGGGGGTGCGGGCCGAGGCAAGCTGGACCCACCGCAACTTGTTTCCGCCCGAAGGCGCGCTGACAGTGCGCGCAGTGGCGGGCACGCAAGAGCAATCGGGCGGCGTGATTTACCGGCGCAACAATTTTCACGATCGCGACCGTGTGCTGACCGCGCAACTTTCGGCATCGAATGTTCAGCGCCCCTCTTTTCAGGCAACGACCTTTTCGCTGAGCGGCAGCCTGGAGCGGCAAACGACCATTTTTTTTCAAAAAGCCTGGGCATGGTCAGCCGGGGCAGAGCTTGCCGCGTCTGATGAGCGCGATGTGGTTTTGGCAACGGGCGCGGCGCGGCGGCGCACCTATTTCATCACTGCCCTGCCAACCGGCCTTACCTATGACGGGTCCGACGACTTGCTTAACCCGGCCAAAGGTTTTCGGCTGGGCCTGCATTTTTCGCCGGAATTGTCGCTTGAGGGTGCAGCCTTTGCCTATGCGCGCAGCCAGGTGGACGCGAGCGTTTATCGCGGCTTAGGCAACCGGCTTGTGCTGGCAGGCCGGGTACGGCTGGGGTTTATTGCCGGTGCGCCGCGCGATTCCGTTGCGCCATCGCGCCGCTTTTATGCGGGCGGCGGGGCGTCTATCCGCGGCTATGGTTTTCAGGCGATTGGCCCGCGCGATGTAAATAACGACCCGATTGGCGGGCGCAGCCTTACGGAATTGTCGCTGGAGGCGCGCATAAGGCTGTTCGGTTCGTTCGGCATCGTGCCCTTTGTCGATGCGGGCAATATCTATACCTCGCCATTGCCGCGTTTCACCGGGTTGCAATATGGCGGCGGCGTTGGCGTGCGCTATTATTCGAGCTTCGGGCCGATCCGTATCGATGTTGGCACACCGATCAACCCCAAGCCGGGGGATTCCCGGCTGGCGGTGTATGTGTCGCTGGGGCAGGCGTTTTGACTGGCGCTGGCGGCCCGGCCAAAGCGCCTCGCGCCCGGCTACCGGGGCGGTGGTGGCGCTGGCTGGCGGGCGGGGTGGCGGCGTTGCTGCTCGCCGCGGTGGCGGCCGGTGCGTTGCTCGATACAGCGATTGGCCACCGCTGGCTGGCGAACAAAATTGCAGCGCTGCGCCCGGCCAATGGGATGCGCTATGCCGTGGGGGGGATTAACGGGTCGATCTATTCTCGCGCAACGTTCATCGACGTGCAGGTGAGCGACCCTAAAGGGCTAGTGTTTACTGCCCCGCGTGCAACGCTTGCCTGGAACCCGTTTGCCTGGGCGCTCAACCGGCTGGATATTACGCGGATCGACATCCCCATGGCTCGGTTGTGGCGCTTGCCCGCGCCGCGCCAAACCGGCGCCCAAGGAGCGATATTGCCCGGCTTTGATGTTCACCTCGGTGCTTTGTCGATGCCTCGGCTATTCCTGTCGGCAAAGGTCGCCGGGCAGGCGCGGGTGGCGCAACTGCGCGGGCGGGCCGATGTGCGCGGCGGGCATGCGCTGGTTGATCTCAACGCGCTGGTGGCGGGGAGCGACGCGCTCAGCCTCCACCTTGACGCCGCGCCCGATCAGAACCGGTTCGAGCTGGCGCTGCTGGCAAGGGGGGCAGCAGGCGGGGTGCTGGCCACATTGTCGGGCACGGGCAGGCCGGTCGCTCTGCGCGTGGCGGGCAATGGACAGTGGCAGATATGGCGCGGCAGGCTGCGCGCGGTGGCCGGGGGCGAACAACTCGCAGATGTTGCGCTGGAAAATCATGCGGGCACATTTGCGCTTGCGGGTACGGCAAATCTGGCGGGCATAACCAAGGGAAAACTGCGACAACTGGCCGGCGCGCGCGTGCTGCTGCGCGCCCGTGGCACGCTCGCCAGACGGGTGCTGACGGGCGAGGCGTCGATCCGCTCGACAGCGGTTGATCTGGTGGCGACCGGAGGGCTGGATCTGGCGAAAAGCACGGTGCGCAGCGCACACATCACCGCCCGGCTGGTGGACCCAAAAGCGTTGTTTGCGGATATGTCGGGGAAAAACATTGCGCTGCGTGCAATTGTGGAGGGGCCTTTTGCCACCGCGAGCTTTGACTATCGGTTGACAGCAGCGCACATTGCCTTTGGTCAGGCGGGGTTTGAGGCGGTGGCTGCAAGCGGGCAGGGCCGGCTTTCCACCTTTCCCATTCGCGTGCCAATGGCCGTGTCGGCGCAGCGCGTGACCGGGGTTGGCGATGTGGCTGGCGGTATCTTGCGTAATCTGGCGGTGCGCGGCGTGTTTGCGGTTACGCCTGCACAAATTTCGAGCCAGGCGCTTGCCTTCCGCTCCGACAGGCTGAACGGCGTGGCGATGCTCCGGCTCGATATGCGCACTGGCCATTATAACATCGGGTTGAACGGCGCGCTGGGTCACTATTTCATCGCCGGGCTTGGACTGGTGGATGTCACGACACGGCTACAGATTATTCCCGCAGCAACCGGGCGCGGGGCAAGGGTGCTTGGTACGGGCGCAGCGCAGGTGCTGCGGCTCGACAATGGTTTTCTTGCGTCGCTGGCTGGCGGGTTGCCGCGGGTCACCACCGGGCTGGAACGAACGGCAGATGGTGTGTTTCATTTTTCCAATCTGGCGTTGAGGGCGCCCGCTATCCGGCTGGTGGGGGCTGGCCTGCGGCGGCGCGATGGTGATTTTTATCTCGATGGGCGTGGAAGCCACCGCGACTATGGCCCCTTCACGCTTAAGCTCGACGGCCAGATAGACCGTCCGCGAATCGCGCTGGCACTGGCGCACCCCAATGCGGCGATGGGGCTGGCCGGGGTGCGCGCACATCTGGAGCCGGTGGCGGGCGGCTATCGTTTTGTAGCAAGCGGCGGGTCGCGGCTGGGGGATTTTTCTGGCAACGGGCAGATTGCACTGCCTGTGGGTGGCACTGCGACCATAACTATCGCCGCGCTCGACATTGGCGGCATCAAGGGCAGCGGCGCCCTTACCCCGCAGACAGGCGGGCTGAGCGGCACGGTGCGGCTGGCGGGCAGCGGGGTGACGGGCGTGCTCGGCTTTGCGCCTCTGAACGGTGTACAGCGGATCGAGGCACATCTTGACGCGGCCAACGCAGCGGTGCTGGGCACGGCCCGGTTGCGGCGGGGGCGTGTCGATGCGGTAGTTCTGCTTGATCCGGCCGGGGTGTCGGTGGAGGCGAACGGCCGGGCAACCGGGCTGCAACAAGGCGCGCTGGGCATTGCGCGGCTGAGCGGCAGCGCGTCGTTACGCGGCGGCGCGGGCAGGGTTGAGTTGGCGATTGCCGGTGCGCGCGGGCGGGCGTTTGACATTCGCGCAGCAGCGGACGTGACGCCGGACAGCTACCGCATCAACCTGGCCGGCACGGTTGACCGGCGGCAGATAAAGCTCGCTATGCCAGCGGTAGTGGCGCTGGTCGATGGCGGCTGGCGCCTTGCGCCGGTGCAAATTGCCTTTGCCGGCGGATCGGCAACCATCAGTGGCCGGCTGGCGGCACAGGGCGCCTCGCTTGAGGCAAAGCTGGCGCAATTGCCCCTTGCCGTGCTCGACATTGGTTATCCCGGCCTTGGCCTGTCGGGCAATGCATCTGGCAGCCTGGCGTTTAGTCAGGCCGGCGGCGCGGCGCCCGCGGGCCGGGTGGAGATGACGGTGCGCGGCCTTGGCCGGGCGGGGCTGGTGCTTTCGTCTCAGCCAGTGGACCTGGGCGTGGCAGGCGTGCTGAGTGCAGATGCCGCTGCACTGCGCGCGATTATGATGAGTGGTGGAAGGGTGATTGGCCGGGGGCAGGCAAGGCTGGCGCCGCTGGGGGCGGGCACGCTTGTCGAGCGGCTTGCCAATGCCGCGCTGTTTGCGCAGGTCCGCTATGATGGCCCGGCCGACACATTGTGGCGGTTTACTGGTGTTGAATTGTTCGATCTTTCCGGCCCGGTGGCGATTGGGGCTGATCTGGGCGGGCGGGTGAATGATCCGCGCATTCGCGGGGTGTTGCGCGCAAAAGGCGCGCGGATTGAAAGCGCAGCCACCGGCACAGTGTTGACGGGCGTGCAGGCAGCGGGCAGCTTTGCCGGGTCGCGCCTGTCGATTACGAGCTTTGCCGCAGATGCTGGCAAGGGCGGCAGGGTTACAGGCACGGGCAGCTTTGATTTTGCGGCCGTCAATGGCTTTGGCATTAATCTGTCGCTCATTGCGACGAACGCGACCATGATCAGCCGGGACGATATCGGCGCGACGGTGACCGGCCCGCTCGTCATCCATTCAGACGGGGCAGGTGGGGTTATTTCGGGCAATGTCCGCTTGAATAGTGCGCGCTACCGGCTGGGTCAGGCCACCGCTGCGGCGCAGGTGCCAACACTCAATGTGCGCGAAATCAACCTGCCCGACGGTGACGAGGCCGCCCCGGCCACGCCGCTTGCCCCGTGGCGGCTCGACTTGCGTGCGCGGGCCGACCGGGGGCTCACGGTGACCGGACTTGGTTTGTCGAGCGAATGGTCAACTGACCTGCAAATTGGCGGCGCGCCCGACAGCCCGTCCATTACCGGCCGGGCAGATCTGGTGCGCGGCACCTATGAATTTTCGGGCCGCGAATTTACGCTTGATCGCGGCGTCATCCGCTTTGGTGGCGAGGTGCCGGCCAACCCAACGCTCGATATTGCTGCCAATGCTGATAGCACCGGGCTTTCAGCCAGCATCCGTGTTACCGGCCCGGCAATCAAGCCGCAGATCAGCTTTGCCAGCACGCCCGCTTTGCCGCAGGATGAGCTGTTGTCGCGGCTGTTATTTGGCACGTCGATTACCAAATTGTCAGCGCCAGAAGCGCTGCAACTCGCCGCCGCTGTTGCAGCGTTGCAAAGCCCGGATGGTGGGTTGAACCCCATTAACGCACTACGTCGGGCAGCGCGGCTTGACCGGCTGCGCATCTTGCCGGCCGATATTGCCGCCGGGCGCACCACCTCGGTTGCAGCGGGCAAGTTTATTACACGCAGGCTTTATGCGGAAATTATCACCGATGGTGCAGGCTATTCTGCCACGCAGGTGGAGTTTCAGGTGACGCGCTGGCTCTCCATCCTCTCCACCATTTCCACCATTGGGCGGCAAAGCGTGAATGTGCGCGTCTCGAAGGATTATTAAGCGCAGTCCAAGGGCTCAGAGCGGGGCGAGCATTTGCGCCCGCCCCGAAAGGCCGTCAGGCCGGTGTGCCGATTACGGTTTTCACTTCCATGAAATCGGCAAGGCCATAGCGGCCATTTTCACGACCATTGCCCGATTGTTTATAGCCGCCAAACGGGGCGTTGCCATCCGGGCTCCAGCCATTAATCGTCACCAGGCCAGCGCGCAGTCGCGGCGCCACTTTGGCCGCTTCCGCCGGGTCGCCTGAGATGGTGGCAGAGAGGCCATAGGGAGTGTCATTGGCCAGCCGAATGGCTTCCTCGCGCGTGGCATAGCCGGTAATCGTCGCGACGGGGCCAAAAATCTCCTCCCGCCAAATCCGCATGTCGGGCGCCACACCGGCAAACAGTGTCGGCCTGATGAAATAGCCTGTATCGCGCCCTTCCGGCCGACCGGTGCCGCCGGTAATCAGCACTGCGCCATCATCGATTGCGGACTGGATCAACCCTTGAATCTTGTCGAACTGCGCTTTGTTGACGACAGGGCCGATATGCGCGCCCATTTCTGCAGGGTTGCCGGGCATGGTTGCTTCCATCATCGTTTTGATAACGGCGCTCGCCTGTGCCACCTGGCTGTTGTGGACCAAAAGGCGCGTTGGCGCGATGCAGCTTTGCCCGCTATTGGCGAGTACCCCCATCACCGTTGGCGGCAGGACAGCGGCAAGATCTGCTCCTTCCAGCACCAGATTTGGGGCCTTGCCGCCCAGCTCTTGGTGGACGCGCTTTACCGTGGCGGCGGCGGCCTGTGCCACGGCAATGCCCGCGCGGGTGGAGCCGGTAAAGCTCACCATATCGACATCTGCATGCGCCGAAAGCGCGGCGCCAACGCCGGGGCCATCGCCGTTCACCAGGTTGAACACGCCCGCCGGAACGCCCGCCTTGTCAAGAATTTCCGCCAGGATGAGCGCGCAGGTGGGCGCCTCTTCCGACGGCTTTAGCACCATCGTGTCGCCCGCTGCCAGCGCTGGCGCTACCTTGGCCGTTATCTGGTTGAGCGGCCAGTTCCACGGAGTAATCATTGCAACGACGCCCAGCGGTTCGTGCACAACACGCGCCTTGCCCAGCGCCTCTTCAAAGGGAAAGTCGTTCAGCGCTTTTAGCGTTGAAATGAAATGGCCCAGCCCGGAAGGAACCTGTGCTGCGCTGGCAAAGCCGATGGGCGCGCCCATTTCCTCGCTCACCGCCTGAGCAAGATCGGGCATGCGCGCCTTATATTCCTCGATAATCCGGGTGAGCAGTGCCGCGCGCTCCGCCACGCTGGATTGCGACCAGCCCTCAAACGCTGCACGCGCAGCGGCAACGGCCTTGTCGACATCGGCGGCTGAACCGAGCATGATTTCGGTGCAAGGCGCCTCAGTTGCCGGGTTGATGACATGGTGAGGCGTGCCGCCTGTGCTTTCGACCCATTTTCCGCCGATATAATGGTTGAGGTAGCTCTTCATCCTCGCCTCTGTGTTTTCAAGTTTATGGTATGGCAAGAACATGGCGCGGAGCATGGGCGGTTGCAAGGAGCAAACGGGACCAAAGAATTTTGCCGTGCGGGCTGATGCGGCAAAGTGGTAATAAAAACGGCGCCGGAATTGCCCCCGGCGCCGCGTTTATCGCCAACAGGCTGTGATTAACCGCTATAATACATGTCAAATTCAACCGGGCTCGGTGTCATCTCAAACCGGGCGACATCGGCGCGTTTGATCTCGATATAAGCCTCGATCTGATCTTTGCTGAACACATCGCCCTTCAGCAAAAAGTCCATATCGGCTTCCAGACTGTCAAGCGCTTCGCGTAGCGAGCCGCACACCGTGGGCACAGCTTCCAGCTCGGCAGGGGGCAGGTCATACAGGTTTTTGTCCATTGGGTCACCTGGATGGATGCGGTTTTGAATACCGTCCAGCCCAGCCATCAGCAGCGCTGAATAGGCAAGATAGGGGTTGGCAAGCGCATCGGGGAAGCGGAACTCAACGCGCTTTGCCTTGGTGCCCGTGCCATAGGGAATGCGGCACGAAGCGGAACGGTTGCGGCTTGAATAGGCAAGCAAAACCGGCGCCTCATAACCCGGCACCAGCCGCTTATAGCTGTTGGTCGTGGGGTTGGTAAAGGCGTTCAGCGCCTTGGCGTGTTTGATAACACCGCCAATGAAATAGAGGCACATGTCCGACAGGCCCGCATAGCCATTACCTGCAAATAGCGGCGCGCCCTTGTCCCAGATGGACATATGGGTGTGCATGCCCGATCCATTATCTTCCTTGATGGGTTTGGGCATGAAGGTGGCGGTTTTGCCATAGGCATGGGCCACCTGATGCACGACATATTTGTAAATCTGCATCCGGTCCGCTGTTTGTGTCAGCGTGCCAAAGGTGAGGCCAAGCTCATGCTGGGCGGCGGCCACTTCGTGGTGATGTTTGTCGCAGGGCAGGCCCATTTCGAGCATCGTCGAGACCATTTCGCCGCGGATGTCGACAGCCGAATCCACCGGCGCCACGGGGAAATAGCCGCCCTTGGCGCGCGGGCGGTGGCCAAGGTTGCCGCCTTCATAAGGGCGGCCGGTGTTGGTGGGCAGCTCGATATCGTCGATCTTGTAATAGCTCGTTGCATAGCTGGTTTCGAACTGCACATCGTCGAACATGAAAAACTCGGCTTCCGGGCCGACATAGATAGTGTCGCCAATGCCGGTATTTTGCAGATACGCTTCGGCGCGCTTGGCGGTTGAGCGCGGATCGCGCGCATAAAGCTCGCCGGTTGATGGCTCTACAATGTCGCAAAACAAAATGAGCATCGGCGTGGCTGAAAATGGATCGATATAAACCGCATCCAGATCTGGCTTCAGGATCATATCGCTCTCGTTGATGGCCTTCCAGCCTTCAATCGATGATCCGTCGAACATGAAGCCGTCGGTCAGTTCATCTTCGCCGACAACTGATGATACCATGGTTAAATGCTGCCACTTACCCTTTGGGTCGGTAAATCGCAGATCGACCCACTCAATCTCTTCGTCCTTGATCATGCTCAAGATTTTGCCGGCGTCGTTGGCCATTATCATGTTGCCCTTTCTGGTTCGAACTTCGTTCCGGCGAGCCGGCGAATCATGTTGCGTGGTACAAAGCTATTTTCACATTATGTTGCGGTGCGTCAAATGGCGTTTTCATCCCTTTCGCCCGTGCGGATGCGCAGGACGCTTTCTACCGGGATGACAAAGATTTTGCCGTCGCCAATCCGCCCGGTTTGCGCCGCGGCGGCAATTGCTTCCACCACGCGCATGGCAAGCGCGTCTTCCACAACGACTTCGAGCTTCACCTTGGGGAGGAAATCGACCACATATTCGGCGCCGCGATATAGCTCGGTATGGCCTTTTTGCCGCCCAAAGCCGCGCGCCTCGGTGACGGTGATGCCGCTCACGCCCACCTCGTGCAGCGCTTCTTTCACTTCATCGAGCTTGAACGGTTTGATGATCGCTTCGATCTTCTTCATGCCATGTCCAATCCATTAATGCCCATCAATAACCGTGCCAGTTGCGCTAACGCAATCTTTACCCGGAAAATGAGCAAATATGGCTGGAGGCGTGCCTATTTCTTGAGCAGGCCGTTTGAAGCTGCCTATAAACTGGGCAAAAAAGTGGCGCATTTCCCTGCGGAATCAGGCAAAAAGGCTGGCGTTAGGCCGCTTTGGCCTGGGCGATGAAACTGGCAAGCTCCTGGCTGAGCCCTGTGACTTGCGACTCCAGCTCGCCCGCCACGTCGAGCAGGGTGCGTGCGCTTGTTGCTGTCATGCCCGATTGTTCGCCAAGCGACTCTAAATTCTGCCGCATCGTCTCGGTGCCAGCGGCGGCGCGCTGGATTGTCTGGCTGATTTCCTCGGTCGCTGCCCGTTGTTGTTCGGCAGAGGTGGCGATGGATGTCGTGGCGCCGCTAAGCCCGTCTATCGCGTTGGTTACGCTGTTGATGGCGTTAACGGCGTCGGTGGTTGCGCCCATGATGGCGGAGATTTGCGCATCGATATCGGTTACGGCGCGGCTTGTCTGCTGGGCGAGTGCTTTCACTTCGTTGGCGACAACTGCAAAGCCGCGCCCGCTTTCGCCTGCGCGCGCGGCCTCGATCGTGGCGTTGAGCGCGAGCAGGTTGGTTTGCGAGGCAATGTCGCTGATGATGGTGATGATCTGGCCAATGGTCTTGGTGGCGTTGATCAGCATGGCCATGCGCCCGTCGGCGCTGGCGGCGAGCGTGCGGGCATCGCTGCCCGATGTCGCAACCGACACGGTGCGCAGCGATATCTGGTTGACAGACAGCGCAAGCTCATCGGCTGCTTCGGCCACGCTCACCACGCCGCTTAGCGTTTGCTGTGCCGCGCGGGCGGCGCGGGCGGCGCCATCGTTGGAACGCGCAGCCGACACCGACAGATTGTCTGCAATGGCCTTCAGCTTGTTGGAGGTGGCCGAAACCTGCCCGGCAATGCCGCTTATCCGGGCATCGAGCGCGTCGGCCATAGTGAGCAACGATTGCCGTCGCAGGGCCTCGGCTTCGCTGCGCGCGCGCGCCGCGGCAAGTTCGCGTTCCTGGTGGGTTGCCTGTTCGAGCGCAGTTGCGCGGGCATTTGCCTGAGCTGAGGTGTGGACCGAGGCCCGGTAGTGCAACACGCCAAGCGCAAGCTTGCCGATTTCATCGTTGCGCCCCATTTCTGCTGTGAGTGACGAATCGTCGAGATTTACATCGGAGTTGATCGCCTCGGTAATCTTGAGAATTGGCAAGGCGATGCTGTGTTTTAGATAATATACGGCACCAATACAGGCCGCGATGACAATTGATTCGGTAAATAATAACAACAAGCGCACCCGCCAGAGCAGATCGTTTACTTTTTCCGTATCACGAGAAGCAGTGGTAAACAGAAAATCTGTGGTCTTGCCCAAATGTATTTTCAGATTGCTAAATTGTTCTGAAAAGCGTGTAAGCGCTTCAGCGCGTGTTGATTTTCCTGCCAGCGTATCGGACACTATTTTGTCACCAAAAGCGGCAAAACGTTTCATTTGCGCTGCTGCAAGGTCTAGCCTTGTTCTTAAATCTTCAGGAAGATGCAACGCGGCGTTGGCGCTTGTCAGGCGCATTACCCCTTGTATTGCATCGTCGACGCTTGCCCGTGCCAGATTGCTTTCGATGTGGTCCTTGGCCATGCTGGCATGAAGCGCGATATAGACGCTGCCATGAACCGCGTCTTGCGCGGCAACCAGCGTGCCATGATTTTTAAGCGCGGCCGCTAGCGTAACCGAGTTCCGCTGCGCTTCGGCAAGGGCATTCATCTCGCGGATACAAAAAGCAACCGACGTGAACATAATGATCGCGAGCAGCAGCGCCGTCAGTCGAATCCGGGACAGGATAGATAATGGGTTTTGCCCAATTTCATATAATATTTTCAACGCCATCCCTCAATACGCGTCGCCATGCCATGCACGACTTTGAGAGGGATATTAGTTAAACTTGGTAATTAAGTGATTAAGAACGACACGATATTGTCTGGTGTCAAGTTGTTGTCCGTAATGTTTATTTTGTTAAACTTAACGTTGCCTGCGCCAGTTATGATCAGACAATGTCATCGGTTATTGTATGACAGGCCAGGGTGTAGGGTGCGTGGGCCTGTGCCAATGGGCCTTGGCGCAGCAGGTGCAGGTCAACTGATGTCTGACAATGATAGTGCCAGATGTTGTAGCCTGATTATTGCAGCCCCAAGCAACGAAGGTGGCCCGTCAATAGGGTGGGTGGTGCAGGCCTTTTTCGCTCAGCGTGAAAATTTCGCAGCCATTCTCGGTAATACCGATGGAATGCTCAAACTGCGCCGAAAGCGACCGGTCGCGCGTCACCGCCGTCCACCCGTCATCAAGCATTTTCACGTCGGGGCGGCCAATGTTGATCATCGGCTCGATGGTGAAAAACATGCCAGGGCGCAGCTCCGGCCCGGTGCCGGGCCGCCCGGCGTGTACGACTTCGGGCGCATCGTGGAACAGTTGCCCAACGCCATGGCCGCAAAAATCGCGCACCACGCCGTAGCGGTGCCGTTCGGCAAAGCTTTGTATTGCATGGGCGACATCACCCAGCATATTGCCCGGCCGCGCCTGTTCAATGCCCAGCATCATCGCTTCATACGTCACATCGACCAGACGCCGCGCTTTGATGGGCACATCGCCCACCAAAAACATGCGGCTGGTGTCACCGTGCCAGCCATCGAGCAGCGGCGTTACGTCAATATTAACAATATCGCCGTTTTTCAGTGCCTTGTCGCCCGGAATGCCGTGGCACACCACATGGTTTATCGAAATGCAGCAGCTATGCGTATAGCCGCGATAGCCAATGGTGGCAGGCACGCCGCCGCCGCTCACGATAAAGTCTCGCACCATATCGTCAAGCGCACCAGTGGTAATGCCGGGCACCACATGCGGCACCAGCATATCAAGCGTCGCCGCAGCGAGCTTGCCCGCAGCGCGCATCCCTGCAAAACCCTCAGGCCCATGGAGCTTGATGGCGCCTGTGCGCGCCATGGGTGTGTCGGCATTGGTTACGGTGAGATAGTCAGTCATTTCGCCACGATAGCAATTTGTTTGAGAAATAGCGAGAGGGCGCAACAGGGCTGGGCGACAGGCGTCGGCTCGGCTATGTAGCGCCTATGACTGATCGCATCTGGACTGCCGCGCTTGTTGTCATCGGCGATGAAATCCTGTCCGGCCGCACGCAGGACAAGAATGTCGCGCAAATTGCCGCGTGGCTGAATGTGCAGGGCATCAGGCTGGCCGAGGTGCGTGTGGTGGCAGACAGGGCAACGGCGATTATCGAGGCGGTGAACGCCCTGCGCGCACGCAATGATTATTTGTTCACCACCGGCGGCATCGGCCCAACGCATGATGACATCACCGTTGATGCGATTGCTCAGGCTTTGGGCGTGGGTGTTGTGTATCATCCGCGCGCGGTGGCGGTGCTGGAGAGATATTACGACACGCGTGGCGGGCTGACCGAGGCGCGAAAGCGCATGGCTCGCGTGCCAGAAGGTGCAGAACTTATTGAAAACCGCTTGTCGGGCGCGCCCGGTATTCGTTTTGGCAACATCTTTGTAATGGCCGGTGTGCCCCACATCACAGCCGGAATGCTCGATGCGCTGACGGGGACGCTCGAAGGCGGGCTGCCGGTGCTTTCGTGCACCATTGGTTGCTGGGTGGCGGAAAGCGAGGTGGCCGATTTGCTCCGCAATGCCGAGCGTGCGCATGAGGGGGTGGCGATCGGCTCCTATCCATTTTTCCGCGAGGGCCAGGTGGGCGCCAATTTCGTTGTACGCGCAACCGCGCAGGCACTGGTCGACGCCTGCATCGCCGATATTTCCGCCTGCCTGAAGGCTGAAGGGCACAGCGTAATACCAGGCGGCATCTAATATTGTGAGGCTGAATGGGGGGCTTCATCATATTTTGAATTTCAAGCTTTGACACACCCCCAGAACTGGCCACCGATACAAGCAGCATGGTGCGGTTTGAGGCGTTTTCGCGCTTAAAGATGTTGTAGCGCAGGTCATGTCGCGCTTGGCTAAGCAAGCCCTCAAGCCGCAGCGGCAGGCATCGCACAAGGCCAGCAGGCGGGGTGAACTTTTCTGATTGGCCTGGAAAACCTGGTTCTTAGACGATACCCGGTCGCACAGCGAGCTGTCGGCAGTTCCCCAAATTTTTGCACAGAATCTGTGCGGGCAAAAACCACTGTGTTTTTGTCCTATAGTTCAGGATTTTGTGCGCTCCCAAAGATTGGAGCGGGTGAAGGGAATATAACAAACAACTGGAAAGAAACAACATTTTTTGCTAAAGTTACCCACACAGAACCTACACAGGCACGGCACTTCAATGGCTTAGCGCCATAATTTGCACAGATTCTGCACAGTGGGGCAAGGGAAATGGCATTCATCACCGACAAAGAGCAGGTAAAGGCTGGCCTTATCATCTTCCGTCGTGGCGATGTTGGGCACGACCAGTTTTACTGCCGCGTGAGGATACAGAACGAGGATCGCTACAAAACGATTTCGCTCAAAACGTCAGATCGGCAGACCGCGCGCGACCGCGCAATGGATCAGGATGCCGACATCCGCTTCCGGGTGAAGCATGACGTTCCCGTATTCAATCGGCCCTTCTCGCACGTGGCCGAGGAATATGCGCAGGCGCAGCAGCGGCGCGCGAACGCGGGCGAGGTCAGCCAAGCGCGCGCGATGAACGTCAAGAACAAGGTCAATGGCCCCCTCAACGCCTATGTCGGCAGCGCGCAAATTCATCTGATCGGTCAGGATCGCTGGACGGATTATCCCCTGTGGCGGCGAGAGAACGGCAAGGGTCGCCGCAACAGCGTCATCAGCGATGCCACCATACGCATCGAGATGAGCATTTTCGCGGCGATCATGCGCTTCGCTATCGGCAAGAAATATGTGCCCGCGAGCAACCGCTTCGAGGGCATGCCGAAACTGAAATCCAGCCGGCGCGATGAGTTCACGCTGGAGGAATATCGCAAGCTGCATACCGTGGGCCGCAAGTGGGTGCGGGAGGCGACCACGCCGCAGGGCACCTGGTATCGCCAGATGTGCTACAATTTCATTCTCATCATGTGCAACACCGGCATGCGTCCGCCTGAGGCAAAGAATCTGCGCTGGCGGGACATCTCGACCGCCCGCGACAAGGATGGGCAGGAGATTCTGGTCATCTATGTGCAGGGCAAGGGCAAGACGCGTAAGCTTATCGCCCCCACAAGCGTCGGCAAATATCTGGATCGCGTCCGCGACCTGTCGAAGGCGACAAAGCCCGATGACGCGGTATTTACCATCATCAACGGCAAACCCGCCGCATGGCTCTACCGCGACACGGTTGAGGAGTTGCTGAAATTCAGCAATCTGCGCGACGGCCCGAGCGGTATCCCGCGCACCACCTATTGCTTCCGCCATACCTATGCGACGCTCCGGCTTTCCGCCGGGGTTGATGTCTACATCCTCGCCCAGCAGATGGGCACCTCGGTCAAGATGATCGAGCAGCATTATGGCCATGTAAACACCATCAAGCATGCCGACCGCGTGCTGATGGGCATTGGCGGCTGGGATGCGATGCATGTCGAAATGAACGCCGAAATCGACGCGCAGGAAGCGAAGGCAAAATCGGTGCAAGCCATCAAGGCGAAACAGCCATCGAAGCCACCCCGCTCCAAACGTTAGCACGAGACTGGTTTCGGAATTGAAGCGAGTGGCCCAGAAGCGCCGAAACCGAGCTCGTGCTATCCGCTGACCTTTTTGCGGAGTTACCAATGCACCGCTGGTGCTCCTAGATTGGGAATTTCGCCAAGCGGGTATGGGACCCGAGGATGCGCAGAGCCTCAAGCATCCCCCCATACCTGCGCCTTCCTGACCGATGCACCGCTGGTGCC
This sequence comes from Sphingomonas sp., assembly GCA_041659705.1. GTDB lineage: Bacteria > Pseudomonadota > Alphaproteobacteria > Sphingomonadales > Sphingomonadaceae > Sphingomonas. The sequence continues at coordinate 35,171 of JBAZXU010000007.1, read as the reverse complement.
CTGAATCGGCAAAAACTCCCCAAACGGGTTGGCGGATAACGCCGTTCCAAGCCTGAACGATCCGTACCCTCGCGCCTTTTCGACCTTTAATTCGCCCCGCCCCTAGCGACCCACGGCGAAGGATGCAGAGAAATCCAACTACTAGTCGGCAGCCGCTTTCGCGATCTATGGTTTTCGCCGCCCCTTCGGCGCGGCCTTAAACGCCGACGTGATCGTTTCGCTCTGCTTGCGCCCTAGCCCGATTCTTAACGCCAACGCTTTTCGCTTTGCCGAATATGCGGGCGCGATCATCGGGTAATCGGCAGGCAGTTTGTATCGCGTCCGATACTCGTTTGCCGTCAGCCCCTGACCGGTCAAGTGCCGCTTCAACATGCTGTAGGGTTTGCCGTCGATCATCGAGATAATCTTTGTCGGATCGGCCAGACTTTTACGAACCGAGATGGCCGGAATAAACTCAGGATCGATCGTCGCAACTGGCCGGTTGAGCGATGCCAACGCCTCATGAACGGAGGAGATGAGTGAGCCAATCTGATCGACGTTCAATTGATTGTTTGCTGCGTAATTTGCCGTAATCAGGGCCGTCATTTTCGATAGTGTCGATTGGTCAGTCATCGAACTCTCCGCGAACGATGTTAATCCATAATGGATCATTCTCCTGCCGCAAGCGACCAATCGCACTTTCGGCGGTAGGGCCAGGCTCTATTGAGGTTGGACGGACGCGATGCAATTTCCCGATTGCGGGCAACATCGGTCAAGCGGGGTGGCGGAACAAGGCGCGTCGAGTTCGATGCGGCCCGCTGCCCCGCGTCTTTCCGCTACTCCCTCGCCCAGCCGCTGGCGATTCAGGGCGTGGGATGGGTGGATTTTAGCTGCTAATCTCCAGTCGCCTTCGCGACCCCAATGTGCGGCACGCCTTCAGCGCGGCCTTGGCCTGCTGGCCTTACAACAATCCTTTCGCATGGAAGCTGGCAAAGCCATCGCTGGCGATCACCAAATGATCGACAAGGGTAATGTCAAATAAATGGCACGCATTTGCCAGCTTTCGGGTGAGCGCGATGTCGCTGGGGCTGGGCGTTGGATCTCCGCTCGGATGATTATGCGCGACGATCAGTCGTCTTGCGCCGAGATCGAGCGCGCGCAGCACAATTTGAGAGGGATCGACCAGACATTGATCAACGCTGCCCCGGTTGACCAGCTCTCGCGCAATGAGCCGGTTGGACCCATCAAGAAACATCGCGTGGAACGACTCCGCCCCGTCGCGACCAATCGCCGCCTGAAAATACGCAACCACACTGATGCCGGTTTGCGGCTCGCCACGATGCGACGGGGCGCTGAGCAGAGCGAGATGGCACTGCCGCACGGCATCCAGCATGGCGGCAGCCTGCGGGTTTCGATCGACGGCGGGCAAGGTGCGGCGGTGGGCACCGTTGATGATTGATGGAAGCGAGCCATATTCGCGGACAAGCGCGTCGGCCCATACGCTCGCTCGTCTTGCGTCTACAACGCCGAGGAGTGTTTGAAGGACGGATCGCTCCCGAATCTGCGCCTCCGCGAGAAGTGACGCAGAGCGCCGATCGCTGTCAGCCCGATCATCGGCCAGGCTGCCAGATTCACTAGGCCGTAGTAGCCGTCGGGTAGCATCTGCTGGTCGAGCGCCCGCACCACGTGCGCAATCACGCTCAGCATCTGTAGCGCCGCGACCCACATCGGCCAGTATCGCGTGCTGCTCAGCGCCAGCCGATACAGCAGTAGCAACAGTAACGCATCGATCAGCCACAGGGCGGGGCGCGCAGTGGTGTACAAAGGCCCCGACAGAAAACCATCGCCGAGGATGGTCGCCGCCGCCGCGCCAATCTGCAGGAGGACCGCAGATCGCTCTGCGGCCCCGCCAAACACCAAAGCGATCGCGCAGCAGATCGCAAACCAAAGAACGAAAGCGCCAATATGCCACATAAGCGGAACGAGACATGAGCGTGCGCACCCGTCAAGTGTGATCAGGCGGCACGTAGGTCTTGATCTTCAATCGCACCGGATGGGAGCTTCGACGGCGTTTCTTGAAAATCGCCGTAATTGAAGGTCCGCAGGCCCGCGAGACGCTGATCTTCATGCAGCGCCGAATGCGCCTCGACCATCGCCTGCCATGCACCGGCCAGATGCTTGGCCGAGTCGGCGAGGTGCACCAGTGCGAGAACGCCGAGGTTCTTTGGGGCGCGTGCTTCCTGTCGCGCTTCGACGATCGCGATTTGCAGACGGGCATTGGCGACAATGGCGGATTGCACGTCGGTTTCGGTCGGCATGAGATGGGCCGCAACCTTCTGCGCCGCAGCGTGGCGGTGATTCAGCATAGCATTATCCTTTGAGTCCGGCGTTTCGCGGCGGGGTTCGACTGTCAGGAAACGATGCGCGCGAGGTCGCCGACGATCCGAGCGATGGTGTCGGACGCAGCCAGCACGAACATGATCGCCGCAGGAATCCCAACCGTGAGAATGAAAATCCACAGATGGCGGGCGTTGATGCTCAGGTCATTGCTGCGTTCCCCCCGTTTGCGCAGGGGCAGGCCGAAGTGCGTTTGTGTCGGAGTATCGAGATTCCACCCGATATCCCGCACGGCACTGATCGTCGCAGATGACCCCGCTGGTTCCGGGGTTTCGTAGGTCGGTATGGCGGGCGCGGGGAGTTCGGTTGACCCACGGTTCGGCGAAACCGTATCTGCCCAGCCAAGGGCAGCGGCGACCCGCTCCACGGCCTCGCGGGTACTGCCGACGCCGAGCTTCTCGCGCGCGGCGCGCAAATGCTCCTCCACCGCGCGGGTCGATATATTCAGTTCGGCGGCAATCGACTTATCGAGCTTGCGATCCCACTTGCCGCGCAGGCATTCGCGCTGTCTGCTGGTCAGGGATTCGACTCGTTCGTCCATGACGTCACCTTACCGATTCGACGGTGAGTAGAAAGCCATCGGTGGACCAGCAAAGGGCTTAGGGTTGGCGAATAAAATGACCCCCGATGAACTGGCCGACGCGATCGAAGCGGCGTTGCGCGCCGCCGACGCGCTCGGGCTTACCGATGTCGGCATGAAGTTGAACGATGCCGTGATGAAGCTCGGGCGCGGCGGCACCGTGCCTCCGGGATGGGCCGATATGATTTCAGCCGAGGCGGCAAGTCCGACCGAGCGCGAACGCTGGGCGGAAGCGCTAGCGATCGAGCGCATTCATGGCGAACAGTCCCCGCTGTGGATCGCCGGGCGAATCGAAGCACTCGCCCTTGCGGGCGACGAGGCAGGAGTCGGGAGGTTCCAGGAAATCGCCACACTGCTCGACCGGCTGCTCCATCCCAGGGCCGGGAACTCCTAGCGGCAGGCCTCGCCAATCCCCATCCGATCCACCATCGCACCATCAGCGGCATGTGGGTGGATTCGCGTCTGGCACAGGCCCGCCGAAGATCAACCCAGCTCGCTTCCGCGCGCGACGCGCTTGTGCAGCTCCGCTCCCTTCGGGCGCAATGCGGGGTGTGACCCCCGGCTCGATGGCCTGTGCCCTTTGCTCCCCATCACGCCGCCGGATGGTCCGGTGGCGAAACGCGAAGGAGCAGATCATGGCAACGCAACGCAAAACCCCCGGCAGCAAACCGACCCACCGCATTTATCTCGTCACCGGCGAAGGCAAATCCGCTTTCTGGACACCGATCGGGGCCGCATGGCCCAACCGCGACGGCGAAGGCTTTTCGATCACGCTCGACATGGTGCCGCTGCAAGGCCGCACCGTCATGCGCCGCATCACCGAGCGGCCAGCGCCCGAGGCGGCATAAGTACCGCCCGTTGCTGGCGGTCGCCCACCACGGCGACCGCTAGCAATTGCGCCGGTCACGCAGCGCGCGCAGCGTGCGTTGCCGCCATGTCCGTGCCATCCAAAAGGACCGCAACCGCGCCATGAGGTTCAAGTGTTTCAAAACGCGCCGCAGCAAGTGGACGAGCCGGTTGAGTGAATAGGGATGCATGATTCCTCTCTTTCTCCCGCGCAGCGTTGCGCGATGGTGGAGGAACCAAGACGGACGGAACCCGCCGGATGAGCACAGGCCGCATGCGCCGCTATGGCGGGATAGGGCTGCACGCAAGGAAGCCCATCGCCTTGCTGTCCGGCACCGTCTGTCAAACCGACAAACCACCGTGCAGCGCGCGGGAGATAAAGAGGATCGGCGCCCTCAGAAATCAGCAGCGCCTACTTGCGCCGCCCGTCCTTTTCGTGGGCAACGCCCTTGAACGCACCGCCACTGGTTTTCTGGTCCATGAAGCGGCCCGTGCCCGCATCGCGCTTCACAAAATTGCCGTTTGGCGCTTGGGTTTGCGTCCGATCCTTGACCGACCCGACCCGCGATCCATTCCCGGTATTCTTCGCCATGGCTGACTCCTTTTTGCCGCCGCCGAGATGGGAAGTTTCGGTCAAGTAACAAGAGGCCAGTTACTCTGCACATTCCTTCGTTATAGGTTTGTTAACCATTTTTTAGGGATTGCTGTGCTATCATCTGGGTGAATTCACCCACCCGCACGAGGTATCTATAACGGCCAGAACAACAGTTGAGACGGGTCAGGCGACTCTTTCGCCTGACCCGCTGGCTAGCCAGCGCACCGAACTGATCGGCCAGCTTGTCGCCAGCCAATTCGCGATCGAAGCCGCGCTGGCAGGATTGATTACCGCAGGCGCTGACGCCGCCGTCGCCGGGGAGATGCGCTCGCAGCTCGCGCTGCTATCCGAATTGCGGCAGCAGATCGGCAGCGCCGCTGGTGCCGCACTCACCGCATTGCGCAACGACGTGACCGCCGCTGCCGGGAGCGCGTCAAGCATCGTTCAGCAGGCCCGCGCCGCCGCAAACGCGGCGAGCATGGCCGCAAGTGAAAAGCTAATGACGGCGCAGGAGGCCCGCCATGCCATCCAGGCCATTGGGCACGACCTGTTCGACCGGCACGTGCTCGACCCCTATCTGCAATTCAGGTCGGAGGAAGACGAGAAGGCCTACCGCAAGCGGGAGGAAGAACGCCGCATCGCTTACGAACGCGAGCTGGCCAAAAATACCGAAGAGGGCGACCGCAGCGCCGCCGAAATCATCAAAACCCAATTGGTGGACGCAAAAGCCCATGGGGCAAATGCCAGCCCCGATTTTGCCAGTCTGCTTAGCCGGACAGAAGCTGCCGCCACGGCTCTCCATCAGCCGCGCCAAGCCGCCGCTACACCAAGCACCGATCGCAATCCCCCGCCGTCGATCGCGTCGCGCGCATCGGTTGACGACAAGGATGTGGATGCAATCACCGCAGCCCTGAAAGCGACCGGTATTGTCATCACGCAAGTATCACACGAACCGGTCCATGGTGTGCCGGAGCGCAGCCGCGTTGCGGCGGCTGCGACGACCGTTATTGGGGGCTAATTGCCCGCCCAACCGAATTTCCGGCAGGTGGCAAGCGTCGCCTCCCGATAAGTGGAGTCCTTTGCGAGCTTCGCGCTCTCTCGTGAGATCGCCCAATCGAAATCGACGTTGATGCGCGCGTTCTCGAACCCCATCGCCTGTCCAAGCTTCACCGCCGCATCGAAGGCAGGACGAGCGTGCGCTTGGTCCTGCTTGCCGCCGCTGGCGACGAAGCACCGCATCGCCAAGGCATAGGCTTTCGCATAGTCCGGCTTCGCCGGTTCTGCCGAAACGCTCACAGGGCAGAATACAATTAGTGCCAAAGGCCAAATAGATCTGCGTGCCACATAACCCATGGCAAAAACCCCTCACTCGACCGCAAAACGACGAGTTCAGGCTTACAATATGGGCGATAAGGTTGCGGATTATCCGGTGTTGAATCAGCATGTTGGGCATGATCTGTCCCTCGCGCACGCTCCCATCACCACGTCGTGAAAAGCCATTGGAAACTGGCGCGGGCGCTCAATTTCTGGGTGTCGGGCATTGCAACATTATCGCCCATTTTGTTGCAGGCGCGGCTGAAGTGGCCTCGCCATGAGCGGTGAGCGCACCGAGCTATTCGACCTCTTCGATATCCACGGTCAGCGCAAATACCTTAACAGCGCCGAAGCCCGGCGCTTTCTCGCCGTCCTACCCGCGTTGGGCAACGCCGAACGGCTCTTTTGCTTGGTGCTGTTTTACACCGGTTGCCGGATCAGCGAGGCGCTGGAGCTGACCCCGCGAAGGCTCGACACCGACGACAAGCGCATCATCTTCCGCACCCTCAAACGCCGCAAGCTCGTCTACCGGGCAGTTCCCGCGCCCGCACGGTTGATCCGTGACCTCACAGCGCTCGGCCACACGCTGGAAGCGGCCACGCCCCTGTTTCCGTGGTGCCGTGTAACCGGCTGGCGGATCGTCAAGGAGGTGATGGAGCGGGCGCGGATCGCCGGGCCGCAGGCCTCACCGAAAGGCCTGCGCCATGCCTTCGGTATCCACGCCATTGAAGTCCGCATCCCGGAGCCGATGCTGCAACGCTGGATGGGCCACGCCCGCGCTCGCACCACGCGCATCTATACGGTGTTTGACGGGACGGATGAACGGCGATGGGCGAAGCGGATGTGGTGAAATACCTGGCCGACGCAAACGACCTTACCCGCATTATTTGCTTCGCGAATTGCTCATCAATTCTGATACGTCGCGTTCACAATTTGAAGCCAACCGACCGCTTGGCTGGACAGCGATAACCCGTGTTGAACTCTTCGGACGAAGGAGATCGACCGTATAAGACTCGGCCAACTCTAACGGGATACGCTCCTTAACAAGGTCGCGCTCCACAACACCTACGTTCATCGGGTGGCCCTTGAGCAATTTTCTCAAGTTTCCTTCCATAGCCCTAAACGCCTCTCGAATCAAGCCTCCAGATACATTTCGCATAACGCCAATTAATAAATGGTTAACAAACAACTTCTAACTTATTGAGAAGTAATAGTCAATGAAATTTTGATATATTGGAGACAACATTGCACTAATTCTATCCATGTCATCTTCAGTCAAAAGGAATGTATACTTATTAGCCGAGTCTATTGTTAGAACTGCTATTGGCGTATCGAGTCCATTCACAACAGCACAGATCGGAACACACAGGAATGAGCGATTGAAGTCCAAAATATCTCCCGCGCGGAATCGACGATCACGCTTGCCGAGAAAACTCCTCGGTGTTCCGGCTTGCGGCTTTAAGGTTTTCCATGCTTCACCACAAAAACCTTCGTATTCTAGGGAAGTTCCGCTTCTGTAGAATGGCTTGCTTTGCCTTCGCTCATGCTCAAACTCGGTTGTAGCGAGCCTTTGAAGTGCATAGCGTTCGCCTCCATCACGTTGCTTCAACGCGGCTTCGACATGCACGGCTACCCGGATTTCATTTTCGTCCGTCAACTGGCAAAATGCATCCCTTATATCTGTAAGTATGAAATCGATCATTATTCTGCAATATCGATTAATCTTTTCCGATTTTTTTATCGCCCACGAGCTAGACATAGATTCGAACAATTTATACACATAGTCTCTGTCGTGGTAATTTGAGACCTTTATAATATGTCTCCCGAATTGATCTATTTTCCAACTAGGAATTGTTTTTTTAAAATAATTAGAAAATTCCATAATTTTGAAAAATACGACGACTGCACCGATATATATGGGGAATATTGCTACTGAGCACAGTAGGTTCTTATACGAATCCGAAAGACCCTGTCCTCCATTTTTAAAATAAGGAGCTAAAATAGGAAATATTGCATTCGAAGAAATTATAAACTGTATCACGATAAAAACGTAATTTATCGCGGGAAGAGTGAATTTACTTAAACTACTTTTCCACGTGTTCACAGTTCACCCCTCTCCATTCGTAGTTTGAGACTCGTATCGTATAGGAGTACCCGGCCCGTCAAGCGCGTCCGATTTGGAAATTCTAAAGCATTCGTAACCGTTCTTAAAAAATTAAAATCAGCTAATTACTCTGTTGATACAGTCACTACCGTTCTCCTTCCATGATGCGAACGCTACGAATAAATTGCAGGTCCGGAGCCTCAAGCCAAACATTCTGGGCATATTCCTGCACCATCAACACGCTACCAATTTGCAGGTGCCGGGCAAGCTCAGTGAGGCCGGTGCCCTCAATCACGAACTGGCGCGTGCCAAAGTCGAGGCTGAGCATTGTGTCGCCGGTATATTCGACGGCGATGAGGTGGGGGTAGCTCATCTGCCAGCCCATCCATAAGCCGGATTTGGGCTCAAACCGGCGTAGGTGCAGCATCATCGCCGGACGCGAGCGCCCGCGCTGCAAAATCCATGGTTTGTAGTTCGTAGGATCGTGCGCCAGCGCCATCGCGGCTTCATCGGTGACGTCAGACGGTGCGAGCGGTGCATTCCCAGCGGCGCTGTGTGGCGGCGGCTGATAGCCATCGTCATAGCCGGGAGGTGGGGCTGGCCGAGTGCGTGGTGGGGGCGCGCTGTTGCCGCGCCCTTGGTCGAACATGTTGCGCCAGTGGCTGTTGGTGTGATCGCTCATGGTCATCGCTCCAAATCAAATGTGGGTGGGGGTTGGGATTGTGGTCCGTCACGGGCATGGCCGGGATCGGCGGGGGACGGCCCCAGCCGTTCCATCTGGCGATCGAACCAGCCGAAGAATCGCGCGGTGGTGCGCGCCGCATCGGTAGCGCTACCCGGCGATTGGCCGATTTTGGCGAAGCCTACCTTCGCGCGTTTTTCGACTTCGCGGTAATGGCGCGCGACCTGAAATTGCCCGAACCGCTCGCGCATCACGCCGTAGAGGTCCTTCATGTACCAGGCGAGCCGCAACGCCGGTTCCGGCATACGCGAGAGGCCGCGCTCCAGCAGGCTGCGCCGGTCGATGCGCTGATCGCTCCCGGCGCGCGCCAGCGCGTCATTGGCGATATTCTCCCAATCGGCGCGGCATTGCTCGTAATAGGCGATGCTGTTCCAGCTATCGGCGTTGCTCTCGACCATCACCGGCCTGCCGTCCGGGTGCTTCTGCCCGGTGGGATCGGGCACCCAATCATGGCGTGATTTTGGGCCAAACCCGGTGTCGGTGAGCGGGCGCATGGTCAGCATCACATGCGCGTGCGGCTGGTCCAACCCGTCGGAGGCCACCTTATTGTGCCAGGCAATGTCGGCGATCATGCCACGGGCGACAAACGCCCGCGCCACATAATCGCGCACCACGCTGATGCGCGCCTCCGGCGACAGCTCGCGCGGAATCATGATCCGCAGCTCGCGCGCCGTCTGCGCGTCCTTGCGTTTCTCACCCGCCTCGACCGCGTTCCATAGCGCTTCGCGGGTGATGCCCTGCACCCATGCCGGGGCATCAGACGGCAGGATGATTTCCGTCCGCTCCACGCCTGCGCGGCGGCTGTAATCATGCACCATATCTTGCCGCACATCGTGCAGACGTTCGCCTGCCCGATAGGCGGCAGCCGCCACCGCCGACCGCCCGGCGCTGCGCTTGATTTGCTGGATGCGCATCGAGAAGAGCGCCATGTCAAACCGCCCTGCGATCCGAGATCGCCCGAGCCCTCCCCATTCCGTCGTTTTCAGAAAAAGCCAGGCCAGCAGAGGAAGGGTGCACAGCTACGTCACAACCTGAAGTGGTCATGACGTGCACCCCTGCCGGAGGCTTTTTTGAACTCCAGAATGCGCAAGCCATGGTTAATGCCTTGCTAACGCCCGCTGACATTACAGGAATTTCATGTGGCGTTGGAGTGGCTTGCGGTATGCGGACAGGGTGGGCCGGTTGCCGCGCCATGCCGTTTCTGTCCGAAGCGGCGCGGTGGCATGAACCACCACCAATGGTTGTCGGCCACGCGGCGATGGCCACACCATCCGTATGCAAAGGTCGCGCGTAATGCGGGGAGTCTGCGTTGGAATGGTTGCTCTTTTGTTCGCAGCATGCTATTGTTCGACCAGTTGAATCAACCAATCGAGAATGCTCATGCGCGAAGTCCAATCCTCCGACGCCAAAACGCACCTGCCCGCGTTGCTGAGTGAGGTGGAGCGCGGTGGAACCATCGTCATCACCCGCCACGGCCGCGCAATCGCGCGGCTGGTGCCCGAACCCGATGGGCGGCGTGACGAACTGGCGCGCACCATGGCGCAGATCGCCCGGCTGCGCGAGGCGATGCCCGCGCTGCCGCTGGCCGAGCTGTTGGCGGATCGCCATGCCGGGCACCACTACTGATGCCCTTCGTCATTGACGCATCGATTGCCGCGAGCTGGCTGCTGCCTGACGAACAACACCCCGTCGCCAGCGCGGCTTATAACCGGCTGACCAGCGACGACGCGGTGGCACCTTCCTTGTGGTGGCTGGAAATGCGCAACCTGTTCCTCACCAACGAGCGGCGCGGACGCATCGACGCGGCGATGACCGACCGGGCGCTCAGCCTGCTGGCGGCGTTGCCGATCACGCTCGACCACGCGCCCGATGGGCCAAATGTGATGGCGCTCGCCCGCCGCCACCGGCTGAGCGCCCATGACGCCGCCTATCTCGAACTCGCCCAGCGTCTCAATCTGCCGCTGGCCAGCCTCGACGCCGCGTTGCTTGCCGCCGCACGCGCCGAGAATGTCGTGGTGCTGAATGGCTGAGCGAGAGAGATGGCTGCGCATCGCTCATCCCATCCGCCGGCAATGGTCGGGCAGCGCGCGATAGGCATCGGCCATCGACGGCACGGGGAATAACGGTGCCGTGACAACGACCGTTACGATCTCGGCCTTACGCGTCCGTGGACGTGGGCCGACCCCACGCCGCAATGCGCGAAGCAGGAAGAACCCGGCGACGGCGAGCACCAGCAGTAAGGTCGCGACGTTCTGCGTCTGCGGCGGCAGTTGCGCGAGGGCATAAATAGTCGGCACCGCCACCACCACAACCGTGGCGGCGACCGCTCCCTTGCGCGAGGAGCGGTAGGATGCGCCGTCCAGCCCCTCCCATTCACGCTGCCAGGCCTTGTAAGCCTTCACGCGCTCGTCGGCCTTCATGACCGCGAGCAGGAAGAGGCCCATCGCCACGATCAGCGGCCAGATGCCGCCATCGCGTGACCATTGGTACAGCAGCCAGCAGGACAGCGCCCAGGAGCCGAAAAACACCGGCGGGCTGGCGAGGACATAGGTGGTGGGGGATGGGGGTTTCATTGTTGGAACTCCGCCAGCAGCATGTTGTTGCCTGAGCGGCGAAAACTTCGCCCCGCCTGATACCAGATCGCGCTCACCCGGTTGCCGTTGGCAGGCCCGCCAGTGCGCAGCAGGCGGCTGAACTCGCCGGGTTCGATCAGGTAATCGACCTGCTCCGACCAGCCCTGGCTGACATTGCTGCTGGTGCCATGCCCGCGATTGCGACCCCAATTATCGCTGCCACCCCGCGAACTACCGCTGTTCCACGAACTGCCGCCGCTATGGCCGCCCTTGCCGTAACTCGACGAACTGCCCGAGCCGCTATTGCTGCCCCAGTTGGTGCCTTCGCCCATGTTCATGCCACGGTTGCTGCTGGTGCCTTCCCCGGCCGAGAAATTGGCGCGGGTCTGTACCCCGCGTCCGATGGTTTTTGCGGCCCATTCGTTCGTCTCCGCACATGCATTATTGTGCCAGATGCGCGTCGCGAAATTGCCCAGCAGATGATGCGCCCGATCATGCGCGTTATCGCTGCCGATCTTCGCGTAATAGGTGGGTAGCGATTGCGACAGGAACACCACCGCCACACGGCTGCCACGGCAGGTGGATAGGAACTCCGCGTCGTAGCTGTTGACGAAATACTGCGCTTCGTCAGCGTATAGAAATACCGGGCGCTGCCGGTAGCGTGCGGGCAGCGCGTTGCGCGCCAGCATCGCACGTTGCCAGAGATATTTGAACAATTGCTGGGCGATGATGCCGTCTTCATTGTGCGTCAGCGCAGGCATCGCCAGCACGATCACCACCCCCTCGAAACACAGATCAGGCACCACATTGGTATCGGTGCAGAACGCGGTTTTCAGCCAGCCATGGTTGAAGCGGTCAAGCGTCGTCGTCAGCGAGATGACGATATTGCCGCGCGTTTTGGCATCGAGCTGCGCAAAGTCATGTTTCCAGTAGGACACCACCTGTTCACCGGTCGCATCGTCGATCCGCCCCGCCGCCTTGAGAAAGCACTCGCAGAAGAATGCGCTGCGCTGCCATTCGGGATCGGTCATCTCATCCGGCGTGCGCGGCGCGCTGCGCAGAAAGCGCAGGATCATGTCGATCGTGACCGTATTGAACGCGGCATGGATGACAGGGATGCAGTTGCGAAACACCTGCCGCTTGGTGTCTTCCCAGAAGGCTTCGCCCGCTTTACCCGGCGACGCGCCGGCAGCAGCGGCAATCTCGATGATGCGCATCAGGCATTCGATCACGGCATTGATACCGCCATCGCCGAGGCGCGTCAGCTCATAGGCGAGGAAGTTGAAGCGTTGGTGCTTGCCGTCAAACACCATCAGCGAGTTGGTGCGCCCCGTCAGCGCACAATATTCTCGCCATTGTTCGACTTCCTCTGGCTTGGCGACGAGCACCAACCCGCCCATGCCTGCCCTGAGATAGGCGAGTGCCAACGCCTTTCCACTGCCCGAACTTTTGCCCGAGCCAATACCGCCAAACACCGCGACGCCTTGCAGCGCGTCCCTGACCGTAAAAACATCGTCCGCCGTGATTTGCAGCAACGGCGCATCAAGCGCGTCTTTGCGCATCGCCATGATAACCTCCTATCGGTCGAAGTCATGACCCTGATCGGGTTGGTGGTCGGGAGCCAACTCTCTGGGATGGTCGGTCATCGACCATCCCAGATCGCCCCGCGCCGGTTGTTCGGGGGTGCGCCGTCCGAACCAGGCCTCGTCGATCAACTTGGCCCGGATATCGGCGACGGCGCTACCGAACGCCTGGGCGAACCAGTCGCGCATCAGAAGACGTGCCCGCAATGAAGGCACTTCCAGTCGGCGCGCATCCGGTTCACCAATTCCACCCCGCCCCAAACCAGCAACAGGCTGAACGCATGGGCAGGGTGGCCTGTGCGGCGGGCGGCAAGCGCGCCTCCCGCCATTTCGTCAAACGCCACATTCTCGAACTTGTTCGAGGCGAGATCTGCCGAGCGGCAGACAGGACACTGAATCATGATGGTCACTCCGCTGGTGTCGGGGTTATTGTCCGGGGGTGGGGTCGCTGGCCTTTGGCGGCACTACCGGGGCCTCGAAGGGCGAGGCGCCCTTCCACTCCGCGAGGCCTTCGCTGAACATTTTGCGCCCGCCGTCGAACCCGGCTTTGCCGAACCGCATGGCGAGGTGCATCATGTGCCGTTGCTTGAGCGCCCCGCCGAGCAGCCCGTGCCCGGTGGCGGTCGCAATCGCCCCGCCCATGCGGAATGCGCCAAAGGCCATCTTGCCCGCCGCCGCGAGTTTGGCTTTTTCTTCGTGTGTCATTTTCAGTACTCCTTTGCGTCACCGCACCATTGCGGGCACGAAAGGAGATTGCGGGCGGACTAACAGCCTGTCATTCAGACGTAATTCGGCAAAGTTCGGAAAGTTCGATGGCGAAAAACGACGCTGCAACCATGGCCGCCATGCGCCTGTTCCGCGCCTTTCTCGAACATCACCTGTCCGAAGGCACCGGCAACAATGGGGTTGCCTGGAAAGCCACCCAGTTCGCCGAACGCGCGGGCGTGTCGGATGGCCGCGTCAGCGAATGGCGAAAGGGCAAATCCGGCCTGCCGACCGCATCGCTCGGCCTGATCGAGCAGGCGTTCTTTCCCGACCGCCAATCGCGGCGGCCCACGAACCCAGCCTATCTCGAATGGCAACGCGTGCGCGACGCGGTGCGCCGTCGCGGCCTGCCTGCCGACATCGAGGCCGCTCGCCACAGCCAGCGCGATACATGGGATATCGTGATGCGTTCGCTGATCGGCCGTACATTTTCCATCGTGCGCTCCGGCGCGAGCGAACGCACCGCCGATCACCTGCGCGCCGAATGCATCGACGCTCGCCTGCGCGAGCGTAGCTTCATCCTGCCCATGCCCGCATGGTTTTGCGCCGCCATCGCCGCCGACGACCAGTGGCGCGAACGCTATGACATCCACCCGCCTACCGATCTCACCGGCGACACGGATTGCCGGGATTTCCTTACCGCCGTACCCGTTCCCGGCTTTCCCGAAATCGTCGCCTACCATGCCGACGCCTATGCCCGCGAGGTGCTCGCTACCTTGCACCGGGGGCCAGCCTATCCGCCGTACAACAAGAAAAAGCTCGGCCTTATGGGCTACCGCCAACCCCAGCACGCGCGGCAGGACGAGGGCGTTTATCTCGACCTTGATTTTTACACGACCGACTATTTTACCCACCGCGTCATGCGCCGTGTGCTGCACGACCTGCGCGACAATCAACCGGCGCTATTTCGGGAGGAAGCCGACCCTTATGGCGCGCTGCCCTATCTGCGCTATTTCACCACCTCATTCGGTATCAATATTCTGGTGACGACGAATGACACCGACGGGCGGCGCTTCTACATGACGCGCCTGTCCAGCGCCCAAGGCAACGCCAACCAGCAGGGGCGCTGGCATATCTCGGCCAATGAAGGGCTGAATCTGGAAGATACACCAGGCGGACGGGTCGAGATTGACACCGCCGTCGCCCGTGCCCTGTCCGAAGAACTCGGCATCCGCACGAGCGAGACGCGCTTGGAAACTCAGTATCTCGAATTTGCCATCGACCAGCGCAACCTGGAGCCGTTCATCTCCTGCGTGACCCATGTCGATATCGACCGTCATGCGCTCTATCGGCAAAAGGAATTGTTCGCACGCGACGACCGCCGCGAATTTGCCGAAATACGGGATTTTCCGTTCACGCAAGCAGCAATCATCGACCTGCTGCTCAACCATCCCGCTGGCGTCGAAGGGTTCACCTCCTACGCGCTTCACATCCTCGACAGCGTATTGGCGCGAGGCATGGTGGCGGGGTAACCGCGATATGTAGACATGGGATTCCGCCTACGGCCAGATGGAAGCCGAGGCCAATCTGTTCGCGTCGTTCCTGTTGATGCCACTCGACGACTTTCGTGCCCAAACGGTCGCGTTCAAAAGACCAACCGTGCTCGACTTCAACGCACTGCGTAATTGCTACGCCGTGTCACTCACTGCCGCGATCCTGAAGTGGCTGGAAATAACGCCCGTCCGCGCGATGATCGTCGTGAGCCGTGACGGGTTCATCGACTGGTCCTGGACAAGCAAACCGCTATTCAGGGACAGCATCTTTTTTCGTGCGAAACAAACGACGACACCCTTGCCCGATGCGTCACTGGCATCGCGGCCGGATACATCGCCCGTCGCCGTGCAGGGCGTACTCCACCCGCCGGGCGTATGGTGGGAAGGCGAAGAGGTATTCGAGTCCGTTATCTATTCTGAATACCACGGCATGGCGGTGTCACTGCTGATTTTTCCCAACGAACCGGCTTACACGCCGCCATGGCTCAGGGAGGCCGACGAAGAGCCAATGCTCGTTGATATAGCCGAGAAATTTGCTTCTACAAGCCGGAGATAGGCGGCGTTGCTTGTCAGCCCGCGCTTTAGGCGCTGATGCGCCCGGAGCCTGAAGTCTCCGCCTTCGGTTGCAATCGCTAACGCAAAGAAGGCTGGGGCTCCGCCCCCGGCGCACTGCGAAGCGCCTTCCGCCCAGCTTCCTCCGCTCCGCTCCGTGCAGCCGGTTCCCCGCGAAGCCGCTTACTCCATTTGCCCCCCGATGCTCGCCGCATGGGCAGCGGTTGCTGTGCGCAACCCTGAACCAACGGAGGAAGAAATGGGAGAAGTAATCACCGATAACACCAAACCGAAAATCTATGTCGCCTGCCTCGCCGCCTACAATAGCGGCATTCTGCACGGCGCGTGGATCGACGCCACCGCCGACGCATGGACGATCTGGGACGGCATCAACGCCATGCTCGCCGCCTCGCCCATCGCCGGGGCGGAGGAATGGGCCATCCATGATTACGAAGGCTTTGGCGGTGTTCGCATCGCGGAATATGCCGGTGTCGAGCGCGTGGCCGAAATCGCTGGTTTTCTTGATGACCACGGCGAGCTGGGCGCAGCGCTGATCGGACATTTCAGCGGTGATGTGGGGGAAGCCCGCGAGGCGATGGAGGAGCGCTATCTGGGCCGCCATGCCAGCCTTGCCGACTATGTGCAGGAACTGACCGAGGAAACCACCACCATCCCGCACAACCTGCTTTATTATATCGACTACCGCGCCATGGCGCGCGACGCGGAGATCAATGGCGACCTATTCACCATCGAGTTGGCGTGGGACGAGGTGCATGTGTTTGCGGGGTACTGAGATGGAGCCGCAACCCCAAACCTACCGCTTCCACTGGCGCGGCATCGAGATCGAGGCGATTTACACCCCGCTCAAATGGGGCGTGATCGCCCATCTGGAAGTGCGCAGTATCCGCCCCGAGCGGGCGCGCCTTCCCATTACCGAAACCGGCTACCGCTCGCATTTCCACGCGCCCGGAACGGTCGAAGCCCTTGGCGGCGATGTCGTCGCGCAGGTCATCGCGTGGCTGGATGAAGAGGCCTGCAAGCCCGACTGGCAGCGCTATGACGACGCCAGCAGGCAGGGGGAGCTATTTTAGGACAGATTGGTGGGGAATTTGTGGGGTAGGCCGGAAATCAATTCCGCAAATTTTTCTACACGAAACCTACACAGGCAAAAATCGTATATTTTTATCTATGTTTTCCAACGTGTTATTGAAATCCAAAGATTTGGAGCGGGTGAGGGGAATCGAACCCCCGTATTCAG
Organism: Sphingomonas sp.; assembly: GCA_041659705.1. GTDB lineage: Bacteria > Pseudomonadota > Alphaproteobacteria > Sphingomonadales > Sphingomonadaceae > Sphingomonas. The sequence goes on along the minus strand of JBAZXU010000007.1, from coordinate 18,390 downwards.
CTTGGGAAGCTGCTGCTCTACCATTGAGCTACACCCGCGAGCGCGGCGGGATGTGGCACGGTGGCCTGAGGGCGTCAATAAGATTTGCAGCCGCAAGGGCGCGGTTTTCCGGTAGAACAGAGCAGGGCAACGCGCGCCACCGCGCTTGCGCGGTCCTGTTTAGAATTTCATTTAGCGCTAATCGATCGGTCATGCCTTGTTTGAATTGGCGCGGGAATCGCAAATGGCTCAAGATGCGTTCAAGGCTGCTGGCAGGGTTGGAGGCCGGCAGCTATGGCAAGCCTTATTCAGATGATCTTCGCGGACATGTAGCTGGTTCGGTATTGGGTGGCCGGCCATGCCGTGAGACGGCGCGGTTGTTTGGGGTGAGCGTTGCGAGCGCGGTGAAGTGGTTGCGCCGGCAGCGCGCCACCGGCAGCGCGGCGACCAAGGCGATGGGTGGTCGGCGCCGGCCGATCCTGTTGGTCTAGCAGGGCAGGTTGCTGGCTCGGTTACGCCACACCAGCGGCGTTCGCCGCCGGACTAGAAGAGCGACAGGCAGGTTTAAACCCGCTTGTTGCTTCTCCCGCGCTCCTGCGCGACAACAACGGACGACCTCTGGTTGCCACTGGATGAAAGCCGGCGGTCGCGTCAGCGCAGGTGGCGTGCCTTTGCTTGGAACCGCAGCAGCTTTTTTCGCTGGCAATGGCCAGTTTCCAGTTGCATAGCGCGCCAATGAATTTTCCCAGCCATATGTTCGCATTTGCAAGGCGCCATCTTTGGTTTATGGCGGGCGTTGTCCTGCCTGTGCTGGTTTGCGCCATCTATTTTTTCGCGATTGCCTCCAGCCAGTATGTTTCTGAATCGCGCTTTGTAATCAAGGCGCCCAACCAGCGCACGTCGCAAATTTCCTCCTTTGCCAATCTGATCCAGACAACAGGGCTTTCTGCTGGGCAGGAGCAGTCCAATCAGGTGATTGATTTTGTCAGGTCGCGCTCGGCCTTGCAAGCGCTGGAAAAAGAACTGCCGCTTCGGAAAATATATGCTGGTGCAGGCATTGACCATCTTTCTCGTTTTCCGCGCCCCTGGCAGAATGGCGCGTTTGAGGATCTGTTTGATTATTACCGCGATAAAATTCAGATCAGCCATGACACTGATACCGGCCTTGTGGTGTTGCGCACCATAGCGTTCAACCCGGCTGAAGCTGCTGAGATTAACCAAAAACTTCTTCAGCAGAGCGAGCATCTGGTCAATGAGCTCAACAAAAATGCAAGAACAAACGCGATTGAAGAAGCCGAAAGTCGGGTTGTCGAGGCTGAGGCACGCGTAGCCGCTGCTCGAAAGGCGATTTCAGCATATCGTAACCGCACCTCAATCGTTGACCCGTTGAAAGAGGCGACCGGCGTTGGGGAAATAGTCAATCGCATCATCTCCGAACGTGCAGCGCTTGAGGCGCAATTGTCCACATTGCAGCAAGTGACCCCCGACCACCCCTCGATTCCGACACTGCGTGAACAGATTGCGTCGCTCACTCGTGAAATTGAGCGGCAAACTGCCCGCGTGGTTGGTGCTGGAGACACGATTAGCAGCAAGCTTCCGTCGTACGACGCGCTCAAGCTGGAGCAGGAGTTGTCATCAGAGTTGCTGGTCCTCGCCCAAACAACGCTCGCCGGCGCCCGAACAGATGCTCTCAAACAGCAATTTTATCTCGAACGGGTCGTAAACCCGAACACTCCCGATAAAGCCGAGTATCCCAAGGCTTTGCGCACGGTGTTGACGATACTTGGTTTTGCACTGTGCCTCTATTTCATCATCTGGATGTTTGTCGTCGGCATTCTTGAACATGCGCCTGAGGACTGAGCAAATGAGCCGGTTAAGCAAGGGCTGGAATATTCAGGTCCGCGTGATCGGCGCGCTGATGGTTCGAGAACTAACCACCCGCTTTGGCCGCGAAAATATCGGTTTCCTGTGGGTGATGGGTGAACCGCTACTGTTTGCTGTGCTGGTTGGCTTGTTGTGGCGGGTCACTAAAGGGCCGACTGAGTATGGCATCAATATTTTTGCATTTGTGGTAAGTGGATATGTACCACTTGTGCTGTTTCGCAGCTCTGTTGGTCGCGCAATTCATAGCCTGACAGCTAATGGTAGCTTGATGTACCATCGCCAGATAAAGATTCTTGATTTTATATTGGTACGTTTTATAATAGAATTTATTGGCCATATGATGGCGTATCTTTTTATTGCTTTAGCTCTAGGGGCGTTAAGCTTATTTCCTTGGCCATATGACATGGGATTTTTGATGTTAGGATGGCTTTATTATTCTCTTTTCACGCTTTCGATATCTCTCGTCGTTGCGCCATTGAGCGAGATGAGTGAAATCATGGAAAAATTGATTCCGGTAACAACTTACCTGATGGTACCGTTCTCTGGCGCCTTCTTTCTTGTTGGCGCGCTTCACGCTGATGCGGCGAATTTAGTGCTTTATTCTCCGCCTGTGCATGGCATGGAAATGATGCGCTATGGCCTGTTTGGTCCCTCTGTCGATCCGCAATTTGACTATCTCTACCCACTGAAATTTTGCCTGCCTTGCATGTTGTTGGGCTTGTTGCTTTGTAGAGTGGCGCGCAAACGGTTGGTGGTAGAATGATTGCCTGTGAGGAAGTGCGAAAGAGCTATGATACCGGCCACGGTCGTAAAGAGGTGCTGAACGGGATAAGTCTTGCGATCAACAAAGGGGAGCGTGTGGCTTTGCTCGGCCGTAACGGTGCGGGTAAATCAACGCTGATCAAGCAAATTGGCGGCGTGGAGTTGCCAGATAGCGGCCGTATCATCCGCCAAATGACGAACAGCTGGCCGATTGGTTTCAATGGTGGATTTCAGGGCAGCCTGACAGGTTATGACAACGCGCGCTTTATCGCCCGTATTTACGGCACTTCTTATCGTGAGATTCGTGATTTCGTGGAGGATTTCACCGAGCTAGGTGACTCACTAAAAATGCCTTTGAAAACCTACTCTTCAGGCATGCGCGCTCGATTGGCGTTTGCGCTATCGCTAGCTATAGAGTTCGACTGTTACCTAATAGATGAGGTCATTCTTGTAGGTGACCAAAATTTTCAAAGAAAATGCCAAAGCGAGTTGTTTGAAAAACGTGTCGATCGAGCCATGATAATTGCTAGCCACGATATGAACATAATTAAGCAAATTTGCAACAAAGTGGTTATAATAAACCATGGGAAATCAGAAGTTTTCGAGAATGTTGATCAAGCGATCGAAAAATACAACGCGCTATGAATTTGCATTCCAAAGAAAATCTGACTGAATGGGGAAGTTATGCATAGCATATTGGCGGAGTGTTGTCGATGTAATTCCAGGGCACTGATTAATTTATTTATTTAAAATAGAGGCAGTCGTGAGCTTTACAAGTTGTAACCTAGTAGGCGTTCCGCGCCGTGACAAGTCCAGCTTAATGGCGCGCGATCAGGCCGGGCCAACGGCTTGGGAAATTCATTCTTCGCAGATTGTTTCCGGTAGCGCTCAACTTTCCCAGCACTCACAGGTTTTTGGCAACGATCCGCCCGATTGGATGTGGCGGCCTATGGAGTACGTTGCGCGCGCACTCTATGCTGTTCGTTACGACGACGCTTTCTTTTCGCCGGAATGGGGAATTGTTTTTCCTAAATCAGCAGTATTCTTAGACGATTCTGCGAACGCTGCGCGATATAAAAGCCCTGATTTATCTCAGGTATACGGCTTTTATGACGGAGAAAAATCACCCTGTTTTTCAATTAGCCGTGGCGACGGAAATTATTTTACCGGAACTTTCCTTGTTTTGAATCATTGGGGCAGCAAAAATTTGGGCACTTCATTTTTGATTCTCTTTTAGGCGTGTTTATTTTTCTTTCAGAAATTATGCGTGGCGAATTGAAAATTCTTACCCCTCCACTGCGAGAATGGCAGAAAGTGTTTCTCAATAGAATGGGAATCTCAGACTCTGCGATTCAGGAAGTCAATGCGGAAACCTGTCGGTGTGAGCGTGTCATTTTCCCCGGGTCATTGTGCGACAACCTCAATTTTCCATCACCGATCACCCGTGCCATGCTAGATTATATGAAATTATCCGGGGAAGGGCAGAGTAAAATAAATGCGCCTCGTCGGATATATGTAAGCAGAAAGAAATATGATAGCAGACAAATGCTTAATGAATCCGAACTTATTTCGGCGTTAAATAATTTGGGGTTTATCAATATCTGCCCCGAAGATTATAGTATAGATCAACAAATAGAAATTTTTTCTGGATCCGAAATAATTGTAGGAGAGATCGGCGCCGCTCTGTCAAACATTGCATTCACAGATAGGTATTGCCATGTTATTGAGATAATTCCTGAGTTAAAACCTAGCGTTTGGATAAAAAACTTATGCTCATTATTAAACCTAAAATGGACTTCCGTGTATTGCAAAGTTCCAGAAGAATTTAGAACATTGAGTGTTGTTGATGGCATTGAATACAATAATCTTATTTTTTCATACAACGTTTCTGTTGACGACGTAATATCCGCAGTTAGATCTAGTATATTGGATGTATAAATAAATTATATATGATTTACGAATTTTTAGAGATTTTCATGTAATTTTTATCGCTTTACAATTATTGTGCGCTTTGTTGTGTTTATTATAAAGACGTGACGTGCTCGCTTGATCGTCGTCAGCCGGAAGCAGAGTGTCGCTTTTTCTGCACTGCCACTCTACCTTGGACCGTTTGGATCTGGAGTTTTCCGCCTTGCTTAGATCCGGCAAGCTGGACACCTCGAAGAACCGGTTAATTTTGGCGCGATGTCGCATTGAGAGGAAGGAAGGCCTGACAAAGGCGCGTTCTCCGGCGGTTTTGATGGTCTGTTGTCGTTCCAATGCCCGTCTTGGGGCCGTTTTCGGGTTAAGCAGGCGCAGTTCGGCCTTCGAGCCATGCTAGGCGCTGGAAGTTATAGACCAGGTTCGCCATACCGATCTTGATGCGGGCTCTGGCGATGCCGATGGTTCGGACGACAAGGCCCATCCGGTGCTTCTGCCCGGCGAAGACATGCTTTACGGCAGCGCGGACCTTTGAGCGCCGTGCATTGGCCCTGGCCACCCGTTCGGGCAATGCGCGCCTGGGCAATCGCTTCTGATGGATGTTGCTGATGAACATGCCTCTGGCGAGAAATGGACTTGCTTCGGAAAAGTGGAGAGTTTCCCTGAGATGAAAGGTGAACTCGATGACGAAGCAGCGACGATTTACGAAGGCGTTCGAGGAGGAGGCGGTTCGGCTGGCGGCGACCAGCGGGCGGACGCAGCGCGCGGTGGCGGAGGATCTGGGCATCGGCCTGTCGACGCTGGTTCGGTGGATCGGCCGTAGTCGTGATCGACTGGCGGAGATGCCCGGCGGAGCGCCGCAGTCGGATTTGGCAGCCGAGTTGAAGCGGCTCCGCCGGGAGAATGAGATCCTTCGGCAAGAGCGCGACATACTGAAGCGGGCGACCGCTTTTTTCGCCCGGGAGGGAAGTCGATGAAATTTCAGCTCATCGATCAGGCGAAGAAGGATTTCCCCGTACACCGCCTCTGCCGGGTGATCGGCTGGGCCGTCGGCGACCGCCTGCACCGCGATCTGGCACTGGCCGCGTTGCGCAAGGCCCTCGTCATGCGGCGTCCGCCCGAAGGGCTCATTCATCATTCGGACCGCGGACTGCTCTGTGGATTACCAGGCCGAGCTGCACCGCCACGGCATCCGTATCTCCATGTTAGGAAAGGAAAATTGCTACGATAATGCGATGGTCGAGACCTTCCTCAAGACGATCAAATCCGAGCTCGTCTGGCGCACCGTCTTCTATAGCCGTGACCAAGCCGCGCAGGCCATTGCCCGCTATATCGACGGCTTCTACAACCCCGTCCGGCGCCACTCCGCGCTTGACTATATCAGCCCCGCACAGTTCGAACGAACCGCATCAAACTGAGCAAATGCCTCTCCACTTTTACGGGGCAAGTCCAATCGCGGTCTTCTCCTCCTGGGTGTTGCGCTGTTTCGGCGCGGGTACGACAGTCGCGTCGATGATCTGCCGCCCATAGCGAGATAGCCCCGGTCCTTGAGCGCTGTATCGAAGCGTGCGAACAGCCGATCGATCACTTTGGCCTTTACCAGCCGCTCCCGGAACAGCCAGACCGTGGTCGCATCGGGCACGGTGCCCTCCAGCCCAAAGCCCAGAAACCGCTGGAACGACAACCGATCCTTGATCTGGAATTCCGTCGCTTCATCCGACAGCGAGTACAGCGCCTGCAACACCAGGATCTTGAACATGACAACCGGATCGAACGGCGGCCTGCCGCCCTTGTGGCGAGGCCCGCGCCGCAGCGCAGCTACCAGCGCACCACGGAAAACCTCGAAGTCCACCACCCCCGACAGCCGCTCCAGCAAATCGCCCGCCGCGCTCAGTGCCGCGTACCGATCTGATAGATCAAAGAAACACGGTTGCCCTGCCATCGCCGCCTCCTTCAGCTCACCGCAATAGTGAATCAGCTCAATGCCTCAAATGCCAGGGTTTTTCGAAGTGTCCAGCTGGGCACCTCCCAGCCCGTTGAACTTCGATTCCGCTTGTGAAAGGCTGCCGAGCTGATCCCGTGGCGGGGGCGAACCTCCGCCGCCGGCATGCAGCCTTCCTGTTCCTACAAGATCGCAATGATCTACTTTCCGTTGTATTTGCTTCGCTTCAGATCGTCCGACTCCTCGGCGTCAGACCCTGCAAAAAAGCGGTTACATTTCGGGGCAGTACGTTACGTCAAAACAGCCTATAAACATTTTTAACAATTAACCTGCCCCGGGGGTGTCAATATAATTTTGATTTTATTAGTTTTTTTGCACAATGAAAACAGTTTGCCAGAACCGTTCATCCAGAACAGCTCTCAGCGACATCCCATGCCAGGTCGTTTCAATGTATTTTGGTGAAATGACTGCCTCTCCATATATATCGGTAGTGCGAACACCGCCTCCGCCGGTCGGGAGATAGACAAATTTCCCAGCGTCATAGTCCTTCAAAAGGCTAGTAGTCTGAGGTTTATAACGCGAAAGCGCTCGGTGCCAGTCGTTCGTGCATCGATCGACATCTGGCATAGTTTGAATGAACTCTAGGAATTTTCTCGTTTCGATAGTTCCGCAAAAAAGACCACCAGGTTTAAGTACCCGAATGATTTCTGCGCTCCAGTTGAGGTGGACGTTTTCAGGAAGGTGGGTAAACACACTATACCCTATTGCATGGCTAAAAAACTCGTCCGGATATGGCAATTTTCCAAGAGGTTGGAGAACTTCATACTGCGCGGGAATGCCGGCTTGAACGCATGCGTCAATGATCGCTGGGTCAATATCTGTCGCGAAAAGCTGCATTCTCTCAAAATCATTCATGGCGTAACGAAGGAAGCGTCCCCATCCGCATCCGAAATCCAAAAATCTACTATAAGGTGTGCTAAATGGCATGCCTAGTGCGGCAGAATATTCCATAAATGTCGAATAGAAAATAAAGGCTTCCTCAAACGCTGGCTTCAAAGAACTTCCAACAAACTGTTCTTGAATTGCTCGTGATGGTAGAGGAGGTAGTTTTGAGTCATGGTTTCCATCTGCATGATTCAGTATACGTGCATGCCACTCTGCAAGAGAAACTACTGGTGAATTATCAAGCACGGTAATGTCCTTTCAGTGTCCGGCAGTTTTGTGATTTGATATTTGATGTAGTTTAATATGGATCGTAAACCGAAGTGGAATATGTTACCAAATCGTGATGAGTTAATTCGCACATATAGATCGCCGTTCTTTCAAATGCGTGCGCCATCGTGCCATCAATGGCGCCAAGTTCGCAGCCAAACCAATCGGCGTCAAAGCGCTCATCCAACATAACAGACATGGCATTGAGCCTAAACCAGAACATAGTGCCTGCGACAAAACGGTCTACCTGACTCGCCGATCCACCAACTTGGGCAAGAACGCGGGCTACATTGTCCAAATTATCTCGCATTGTGTTAGGATCCCTGCAGCTCTTTATCATGGCGGCAGGCGCGTAAATTCCGCATCGGGAGTTGGTGTTAAATATTTCTTTTGCCAAGCTGGCCCGTTGAGCAGAAAGTAGCGCTGAGTACGCGCTTTTTCGCCACTTGTCGCCCCCGCTGACATGGGGAGACTTCTTGGAATGTATCTTCAACCCATATTGGTAGCCCATCTGGCGAGCTTCGCGTGCAACCTGGATAAAAGGCAATACATCGCGGCCTCTGTTCTGAACAACAAAAATTCGTTTTGGACTGATCTTATTAATCGCTTTTTCGACAGTTTCCCTGCTCCAAGTTGAGGGAATGGAAAGAAGAACATCTAGCGGCTCGTCCGCGTTGCGTAGCGCTTCGATCCAGTCGGCTAATTCATCGATAAGATCGGGATAAAAAAGATGCAGGCAGATAGCTCCTTCGGTGCCGCGTGAGCCCGCCATGGCGTTTGCCCGTTCCACCATCGATTCAATTTGTGTAACAGGGAGGTGTCTGTCTTCGATGACGGCGCGCACGGCCCAGAGATAGGCGTGGCCGATTTGCCGATCAGGCTCCAGATAGGTGCCTTCCGCCCATTCATTCCAAGCATTGATAAACACCATCCCTGCGTCAGAAGCGTGGTTGTGTTGCGAAAATGACACGGCGGCATCGAGCCAGCGATGAAATTGAAAAGGTGTGCAGCCGTGGAAAATGTTGCTCCGGCCCGGCTTACGTGCCTCATTGTCCCAACCCATCATCACGGTAGGATAATATGAACACGCAGTCGGCGTGCCGTCCAAGTCGCTGAGGCGTTTCACGCAATAATCAACCGCTTCGACATAATCATAAACGCGCCCCTCGTGAGCGGCGTTCAACCATGTCTTCTCGTGATTACGTTCAGCGGCAACCACATTATGCGGCGGGAATTCACACAGAGCATCAAAGCCAATCAAGTTTGGATCGGAGAATCCGAATGAGTTGGTTGCAACAAGGTGAATACCAGATAATCCGGCGTCAAGCGCAGCCTGGCGCCAAATTCGAACCAACTCGTCCAGATTTTTAATGATCGCTGGCCGATAAATCACGATAATAGGTTTGCCATCAATCTTAACGTAACGCTGATCAGCAAAAAATCGGTTGAGATCTTTGAACACGTTCGCATGATCATCCAGAGAATGACTTTGTTCCATCAAAATATCTGATTCGGAACCGTCCCAACGGCGCGTCCAGTTTTCATTTGCCCAGCAAAGAAAAAACGGCAAATCTAGTGTTTTTCCTCCATCGTTTAGATACGCTTCGATAGGTTTGTCTAGTAATCTCTGGCCATTAAACCAGTAGTAGTGAAAACAGAATGCATCAATGCCGTTTGTCTTCGCTAAATCAACCTGCGCGCGCATTACATCAATGTTACGAAGATCGTAGAAGCCAAGGTCAAGTGGTAGACGTGGTTGATGATGTCCCAGAAACTGAGGTATGGCCTTGCTAACATTGGTCCATTCAGTAAAGCCATTGCCCCACCATTCATCATTTTCTTTAATTGGATGAAATTGCGGCAGGTAAAATGCTACTAATTTGGGCGTACCTACCCCGCGCTCTACAGAAGTTATTGCTTTTGGAGCGAAATTGGGAGATCGTGCGCCTTGCGCCATTGCAAAACTGTCTTTCCAGGCCCACTCAAAGCGGTTATCCGATTTCGCTTCGTGTTTGTGTGTGGGCAAATTGCTGTAGCGATCGGGTCTAGTTCCCTCTGCAGGTGCCGCCGATAGGCTGCTTTGTCCATTGATAAGTGCTGCCAATCGAGCTTTCGAAGTGCTTGTTGGCGACGGGTCGCGTCCGAGTTGAGCTCCCAGCCATACATAGTGTACCACCGGATCATAGCCGGATTTGCGCACATCTGGATAGGTTTCGAGATACCATGCCTCATCAAAAAGCCCGGAAGCTTTAATCTTCTGCACTAATGTTTGATCAACCTGCGTCATGGGAAAATCAAATTCCGATTTCTAATAATATTGTCTTATTATCTTTATCATTTTTAGTGACTTCTAATGATAAAATATAGCTTCCACCCTTCATCGGAAACTCAACTCCTTAAGACCATTTTTTGTTGCAGTATTTGGATAAAGCCGCCCACTCTTCTGGAAAAAGCTTTACAACGGCTTTTCCAATATCAAAATGTGCTATTTCCGCGCGTTGATGCCCTCTGTGTCGTTGCATACAGATTACCATAATTTCGGTCGACCGCGCGCGGTAATTGACAACCAAATCTAACAATCAGTCTGCACAAACTTCGGGAAAGTTACAATTTTGTCAACCATTTGTTCGTCTATTCTGTCAGTCCAGCTTTTCACCTACTGATCTGCGCAACAAAAAATTCCGGCAGGCAATAATAAATCAAACCGCAATTTTACAATTACTTTGCGTTTTTACTACAGTCGGCGCCGTCCTTCGCTCATGCCGTGTAATATATAGTGCCTGACCGGGTCCATTCCATTGTCAGCAACATCGGGATAGGCAGCGCAATAGTCATCGGCATTGAACAGCCCGGCGCGGCGGTATCGCATATGCTGGCGTTGGCGGCGCCAATTTTGCGGCATCAGCAGCCACCATTTAGGAAAGCGCTCGGTAAGTTGCATCATGTTGCGCAGCCACTGAGCGTTGGTATCCGCTGCTGTTTTGCCGCCAGCTTCGGCGGCTAGCATTGCGGTAAGGCGGGCGATTTCGTCAAATCGCGCGGCTAGTTTTTGCTCGGTCGCCATGCGTGCTGCTTCCGCTGCCTGAGTGGCTGACTCCTGTTTTTGAAGACTGGCTAGCAACTGGCCGTTTTCATCTGTCCGTTGTGCCAGCAGCTGTTCTGCCTCAACCTTCGCTTCTGCGGCGGCTCGCGTTGCCGCTTCTTGCTCCTGCAGCATACGGGTTAACTGGGCCAGTTCGCCAAAAAGATGGTCCGTCCGGGGGGAGGGCGCCGCGCTTGCCGCTGCTAGCTGCAAATGTAGGTCAGCCATATCGCTTTGGGCAAGAGCAAGGCGTTGCTCGCTGTCCAGCCGAAGCCCGCGTTCATGCGACGCAGCGGCTTCCGCCATGCTTGCAGACTTCTGCGCTGCTAGCAGTTGATTCCAATATTGTGTAAGTTCTTCCTGGCGTTGCAGCAAAGCGCTTTCGGTTGCGGCCACGCGCCCTGCCAGCTCGGCAACTTGCAGCGACTGATGATGCTGCGCTTCCAGGCCGTGGGCCAGTTGCTGCTCGGTTGCTGCTCGGTCTTGCTGCGCTGTTTCGAGCGCCGACTGCGTGTCGGCCAGAAGGGCGCGGACATTTTCCAGCTCAAAGGTAAGCTCTGCCTCGCGCGTGGCGGCGGCGGCTTGCTGGTTTTCTGCATGTTGTATGCGGGCGCTTGCTTCTGCCGTGGCGGACAGAGCCTCGGTGAGTTGTGCCTGTAATTCGCGTTTTAGGCGGCTGCCTTCGCCCACTTGTACGGAATTTCCCGTTGGGAGGAGTAAGCGTGCGAACGCCCCATAAGCGCGATCAAACTCCTGCCGAATTTGATCTAGCTCTTTGTAATCATCCTTATTCTCGCCATGCTCGCTCCATTGTTGCATGATGGCAAAGCTGCGTCGCAGCCACGTGGACAGGCCGGAATTGTCCATAACTTCGTCGGCGCGCGCTTCGTGATGGCGGTGCTGGCTGCTGAGAAATGCGTCGACCTGAGCATGCACGGCCAAAGAATTGCGAGGCAGCGCAACACCCAGGCCGCTTTTGACACGCGCTATTACACCGTGCCAGCTATGAACAAGCTGATCATATCGGCACACGATGCGGCGGCGGCCTCGGGAAAAATATTCAGCGTCGAGGACATGACGCAACCAAAGCTGCTGACCATAGCCTGGAGCCATCAAATCTCGGTTTTCCAGTGAAGCAACCACTTCCAGCGGATTGCGAAGCATCAAAATCACCAACGGCTCAACGCTGGCTGCGTCCATGCTTTCAAGCCAAAGATCGGCCAGCCGGCAAAGGCGCGGGTCTTTGAGGGCGAATAATGGCCCTAGCGCCTTATGGTTTTCCACAACCTTGATAACGCGGCCAAGCATTTCGGCGCGCAGGCCAGATCCGCGCCAATCATCATTGATGGGCCCCCAATCTTGCCAATTTGATCCCGCAGATTCAAGAATTTCGTCATTCAGCGCTACCGCAGCCGCTGATTCCCAATGGCCAAGCTCATTGCCATCGCCAGCGCCCAGCAAATTGTCGGGAAGAGCGCAGCCAAGCAAATTCAGTACCCGGGTCATTGCGCTTGTGCCGCTGCGGTGCATGCCCAAGACCAGCACCCCTTGTGGCCGAGCTGCTACCGGGGAGTGGGCGGATGCCGCCTTTTCAACGGAGGGCTTGCGGGGCGCGCGTGTGCGGACGGAAGTGCTCATAAACAAGGCCATATCGCATCGGCGGTAAGAATGTCCACAACCCGCTGTTCCACTAAAGGAGCGGGGTTTGGAGCTTGTCGGTTAATGCTCAGCTGGTTATAGCCCAGCCGAATGCAGCCAAGCCGGCAATATAAAAGCGTCTCGTGGATCGCCAATGTAGCATTGGTTATTTCTATTCATTTCGATGGTTTTTGGGCTGGACCCTTGGCATATTTGACGGCTGCCAAATGGTGGGTGCTCGGTAAAAAAGTGAGGGCGCGCGGGCAATTGGCCCCGCTGCTTGGCCGATCTACCAAGGCGTACACGCTTTGGGCCCGGCGCGATGCGAGCGCCCGGTCTGCCAACAGTACACATGGGCAGTTGCCGCCCATCGTTGCATTGGTGGCAGCCGGAGGGGATCAGCAGGCGCTAAGCCTAACTTTGCAGAGCCTTGCGGATGAGGGTTTGCAAGTGTTTGTGATTGGCGCCGGCCAGCCCGCTGATATGAAGACCGCCGCTGCTGAGATCGATTGGATGCAGGAGCCTTGGCTGCTTGCCTTGAATTCTGGCGACCGTCTGGCGCCCGGCGCTGCTGAAAGCTATCGTCAGGCGATGGCGGCGACAAAGGCCGTGGCTATCTACGCCGATGACGATGTGCAGGACAAATGGGGGCGGCGCTCTGCTCCGCATTTCAAGCCCGATTGGAACAGCGAGCTTTTTTGCCATTTTGATTATTTGACCGGCGCTTGTGTCATTCGCGTTGAGCAAGACGATCTTGCCGCCGTTGCTGGCAGGGCCAATTGGGCGGAACTGTTGGTGAAACTCGCGGTCGCAAGAGGGCCGGTGCAACATGTTCGCAAAATGCTGCATTTCCGTGCGGCACGGATCAACGCGCCCGCGGCGCCGCGATCCTTAGCTGTGGTGGCCGAATTGCCGCCGGTCAGCATCATCGTTCCTACCCGTAATCGGCTTGATCTGTTGCAAAAATGCCTGGAAGGGGTAGCAGCGACGCGCTATAGCGATATAGAAATTATCGTGGTTGATAATGACAGCGATGACCCGGCCACATTGGCTTATCTGGCATCGATCGACAACGGACGGGCGCGCGTACTTCGCCATCCGGGGCTGTTCAACTATTCTGCTATCAACAATCGTGCAGCAGCGGTGGCGCGCGGTCAGCTTTTGTGTTTGCTCAACAACGATATCGAGGTGATTGGGCCGGACTGGCTTGCGATTATGTCCACTCAGGCGCTGCGCCGCGAAGTTGGGGCGGTGGGGGCGCAATTGCTCTACCCCGATGGCCGGATCCAGCATGCCGGTGTGGTGATTGGGGTTGGAAATGCAGCAGGGCATGCTCACCGCTTTGTTCATCCTGAAGCTGAAAACTATTTCCGCCGCCACACCTTGCCTCAGTTTACATCCGCCGTCACGGGCGCGTGTCTGGTGGTGGCACGAGACAAGTTTTTATCGGTTGGCGGTCTTGATGAGCAGCATTTCGCTGTCGCGTTCAACGATGTTGATCTTTGCTTGCGACTGGGCAAGCGGGGCTGGCAAGCCCTGTATGAGCCGCGGGCGGTTTTAATCCACCATGAATCGGTATCGCGCGGCCTGGATGACGATCCGGTCGGGGCGGCCCGTTTTGCGGGGGAATTGTCAGCACTTAAGCGGATTTGGAATACTGACAAGATTGTCGACCCCTTTCATCATCCTCACCTCAGTCGCGCTTCTGAACAGTTTGTTTTTGCGCTTTGATGATCGCTGAGCAGGCAATATGAAACGAGTGGCCTTGCCCCAGGTAACGCTTTGCGCGGCAACATCGGTGAATGTCGCGTCGACGATCCGCGCATTGGAGGCCAGTCTTGCGCAGATTGATTTTGCACAGTGCCTGCTATTTACCGATGCGTTGGAGAGAAGCGCAAATCCTGCCATCCGCATTGTTCCCATCGGACAATTGAAATCGGCGCGGGCCTATTCGCAATTTCTGCTGGGGCATTTAGCAGACTATATTGAGACCTCACATTGCCTTGTTGTACAATGGGACGGCCATGTTGTTGATGCCAAGCGCTGGGATCCAGCCTTTCTGGATCAAGACTATATCGGTGCCAGCTGGCCCCAGTATCGCGATGGCCACAATGTCGGCAATGGCGGTTTTTCTCTGCGCAGTCGGCAGTTGTTGCGGGCGTGCCAGGCCTCGCGGTTTATGGGCACTGCTCCTGAGGATATTCAGATCTGCCGCACGCATCGCCCCTGGCTGGAGGCTCAGGGCCTGCGTTTTGCCCCCCAAGAACTGGCTGATCGCTTTTCGGCCGAGCGGGCTGGCGATCCTATAGCCAGTTTTGGTTATCATGGCGTCTGGCATATGCCGCGCGTGCTTGGGGTTGAACGTTTTTGGGGCGTTTACCGGACACTGGACGAGCGCAGCACAATTCGGCATGACTTTGGCGCCTTGCTGCAACAAGTTGTGAAAGGGCCGGGCGGCGTGAGGCGAGCAGTTAAGCTGCTGACTGATCATGTTCTTGATACGATAAATGGATAGGAAATATCGCCTTGGATAACCCATTATCTGGCATGCCATTAGTCGAATCGCCTTTATTTCCGTCGCTCAAGCCATCACTTGAGTTTGGTGAGGAAGAAGGGCGCATTGCGGACGACCTGTATTACAAGGGCTTTGCTGTATTTGATTTTCCTGATCCAGATCTTGATTTTCGGATTGAACGTATCCAGCGTCGGCTCGGGCCGCGCTTTGGCATCGACTTTGCTGATCCACTCAGCAACAAGGCGGCTGGCCCTGGCCGTATTCAAGATGCGTGGCAGCACGACGAGGATGTGCGCGCTTTAGCTGCCAACTCCAAGGTGCTTGAACTGCTCAGCAAGCTATATGGCCGCCCTGCATTCCCATTTCAGACGCTGAACTTTCCCGTTGGCACTCAGCAGGATGCTCACACAGATTCCGTTCATTTCTCCAGCCTGCCGGAACGCTTTATGTGCGGCGTGTGGCTGGCGATGGAGGATATCAGCGCCGATGCGGGCCCATTGTTCTACTATCCCGGATCACATCGCTGGCCGATGATGACCAACGCTATGATCGGCCGGCGCGGTTCTGGCAGCAATCTTTCTTCGGCTCAAGATCCTTTTGCGCCGGCGTGGAGCGCTTTGTGCAAGGCGCATAATGCCGAGCAGGAAGTTTTCCTTGCACGCAAAGGGCAGGCGTTGATCTGGTGTGCCAATCTTCTGCACGGCGGCAGCGTGCAGAATGACCCCAGATTGACCCGCTGGTCGCAGGTTACTCACTATTATTTTGACGACTGCATTTATTACACACCCGCTTTTTCCGATGAAGCGCTTGGAGTGCTGGATTTACGCCAAATTACCTCGATTAGCGATGGTCGACCTCGATCGAACACATATCAGGGTGAACTCGTCAAGCGAACCGATCCATTGACACGGCCTGCGTGGTCGGCCCCCCGCAAGGATGCGGCGTCGGCCCGGCGCTGGCTGCGGCGTATATTGGCGCGCGTTTGAGGAACCGCAGGCTCGTCGGTTGCGCCGTCTGGTCAATTGACTATAGCGGGCGCGCTCCATGCCTAAAATGTTACTAAGTTGAGGAATTGCGTTGTGATCCGTGTCGATCCGCTAATTTTCCGTCCCGCTCGCTCTTTGGCATTGGTTTTATTGGCAGCTCTTGCGACCATGGTTTCGGGATGCGCGGCGATTCCGTCCAGCGGGCCGACAGGCGCGCAGGTTCTCAAGCAAATCAACACCAACACCGACACTTCGCCGATCACATTGGTGGAGGTGAAAACCGCCGACGATCTACCGCGCCCTGCGCGGGTAGCCACGGTGTTTGCTGACGATTATACCCCGCCTGCGCCCACCGAGCTGGTTGGTCCTGGAGATGTTCTTAACATTTCGGTTTACGAAACCGGCGTTGCGCTGTTTGGCGGCGCAAGTGCTGCTCAGGCGGTCCGCGGGAATGCGGGCTTTGACCCGTCATCACGCGCGGAGAGATTTCCACCGATGCGGGTCAGCGACAATGGCATGATCAACATTCCATATGTTGGCGAAGTGGCAGTGGCCGGCCGCACAACCAACGAAATTGAAGTTCTGCTTCGCCGCTTGCTTCGCCGGAAATCTCAGAACCCGCAAGTGCTGGTGTCCATTGCCGAGGGGCTTACAAATTCTGTCATCATCGGGGGGGATATTCGCAGGCCCGGCCGGCTCGTTTTGCCAACAAACCGGGAATCTTTGTCAGATGTGATTGCTCTTGCCGGGGGCAACAATGGTGAGATCAAAGATATTCTCGTCCGCCTCCAGCGTGCCGGAATTTATGGCGAGTTTCGCCTTAGCAACATTTTGAGCAACCCCAAACAAGACATCCGCGTATTTCCCGCTGACCGGATCTTGTTAGTGCGTGCGCCACAGAGTTTTTCTGTCCTGGGCGCCGCTGGTCGCAGCGACCAGGTTGCTTTTTCTGCGCCGAACCTTTCGCTGGTGGAGGCGGTTGCCGCGGTCGGTGGTTCAAACCCGAATGCGGGAGACCCAAGGGCGATCTTTTTGTTCCGGATTGTTCCCGGTGCTGATGGGAAGGAAACTGCGACTGTCTATCATCTCAACATGATGCAGGCCAGCTCCTACATTCTTGCACAGCGTTTCGCCATGATGGACAAGGACGTTCTTTACATTGGCAATGCAGAGGCGAACCAGCCGACGAAGCTGGTGCAGATCCTCAGTCAATTCTTCTTTCCGCTGGTGACTTTGCAAAGCGTCGTTCGGCCCAATTGAGCAAACGGCACAAAGTGGTGACCCGTTGTTGGTCGCCGGCTGGTATTTGGTCAGATTAAGCCATGGGCTAGAGCGTTTTTCGATCATGCTGCATCGTAGCCGCAGGCTTTGAAGTAATTGGCGCATTCCTGTGGGGTGTACAGTCCAAGGATGCGACCGATGGCCTCCCACATGCGGTGGATGGTTCGCTCGGCGGCTTTGCGCAGGTGCGCTTTGAGCTTGGAGAACGCCTTTTCGATCGGGTTGAAGTCGGGGCTATAGGGTGGGAGGAACAGGAGCATCGCGCCGACCGCTTCGATGGCCTCGCGCACCTCGTTGCCCTTGTGGCTCGACAAATTGTCCATGACGACGACGTCGCCGGGACCGATCTCAGGCACGAGCACCTGGCGAACATAGGCGGTGAAGGCGTCGCGGTTGATCGGCCCGTCAAGCACCATCGGCGCGACCATGCCGGTGTTGCGTAACCCCGCGACGAACGTCGTGGTTTTCCAGTGGCCGTGCGGCACGCCCGCACGGAGCCGTTCGCCGCGTCGGCACCGACCATGACGCCGCGCCATGTTCGTCGAGGCCCAGGTCTCGTCGATGAACACCAGCCGGCCGGGATCGAGGTCGAGCTGGCCCTCGAACCAGTCCCACCGCCTGCTCAGAATGTCGGGCCGGTCCTGCTCGGTGGCGTGCGCGGTCTTTTTTTACGCGTGATCTTGTGTCGGTCGAAGAAGCGCCAGACCGCCGCTACGCTGACCGACGTGCCCTGCGCTGCCAGCGCGGCGCGGACCTCTTCCAGCGTCAGATCTACGTTCGCCGCGATCAGCGCGCGGATGAAGTCGTGATGCGCCTCGATCCGCTTGGAGCGCGAGTCCCCACCCGGACGCCGGGGCACAGCCTTGCCGCTGCGCACCGTCAACTGACGCCAGCGGATCGCGCTCGCTGCGCTCACCCCAAAATGCGCCGCTGCGGCGCGGCACGATAAACCGCCGTCGATCGCAGCAATCACTCGCTCGCGCAAATCCATCGAAAGAGCTTGGCCCATCCATGCTGGCCTCCTTCGCCAGCATGAATTCTGAATCAGAAATTACAGCCGAAGGGAATCCGGAGGTTTCTGTGAGGTCGCGCGGCGGAACGCGGGCGTCATGGCACCGTGCGCGACCTCATTGAAGCCGGATTGAGCTAACCCGCTGACGCGGGCCACAGCTATGGGATTAGTAGCATG
>JBAZXU010000006.1:0-248671 GCA_041659705.1 Sphingomonas sp. | reverse complement strand
TACCAGTTGAGCCCGTCGCCATAGCCGATGGGGTCTGTCTGGAGAAAACGGCCGAGCGTGGGCGAGTACATGCGCGCCTTGTAATCATAAAGCCCAAGCTCGGGCAGCCATTTCTGCCCGGTAAACTGGAACCGCCCGATATTGCCTGCACCCGGTATGCCATATTCGTCATAAGTGTTGATTGCCTGCGCATTGCCCGCGCCATCGCTCACCGCAACCACACTCCCGCGCTCATCCGCCACCAGCCAGCGACGGTCACCAAGCCCTGCCCCTTCATACCAGACCAAAGGCTCATCGTCTCCAGGCCCGTACACATAGCGCCGGCCAACCGCGCCGGTAAAATTATTGAACTCGGTCACCAGATCAGGGCCGACATTGTCGATGTTGGTCGCCGCGCCAGCGGTAAGGATCTGCCCCAGCAGCCCGCCTGGCCCACGGTAAACCAAGTTGACGTTGCTGCTCGAATATAGCTGATTGCGCGTGTTGTAATTATATATCTGACCGCCCGCCGAGGTCAGATTGCCGCGCGCGTCATAGGTCGGGACAACACCACCAGACTGGGTCAACTGGTTCAGCCCGTTGGTCGCATAGCCCCGATCGACATTCACGCCGCCGCGCCAGGAATAAGCATCGTTGTCGCGCGTAGATGACGCTATCTGGCCCGCCGGGTTATCTTGCGCCAAAAACAAAGTGCCGCCGTGCCGCATAGTATGCGTGATGACCGCAAACCGTCGCACGGGCCTGGCGCGGGGCAATGGCGTGGTTACGCGCTATGGGTTTAACGCCGCCTAGCTCGGCAATTACAAATCCTGGCCCTAAATCCTACCCATAAAATGCCGGGACTAAACACCTGGCTGTCTCCTTCAGGCCAGCTCCTCAAGCCCCATCGCCGCCAGCGCTGCCATCCGCGCAGCGCGAATGTCGCGCAGCAAGGCCGGGTGCCCCAGGCTGTTGGCGTCGATTTGTCCCGGCCAGTAGCGCGCGACAATATCGCTCAGTCGGTCGAGTTTTTGCGGTGTGGCGATGAAACGCGGGTCAACCTGTGCCGGATCGCACACCACGCGCAGCCGCAAACAGGCCGGGCCGCCGCCATTGGCCATGGACTGCCGCACATTGACGGGCACTAGTTGGCGGATGGGGCCGTTACTCGCGGCCATTGCGGTCAACCAGCCCCAGACACGCGCGTTTTCCTGTGCCTCAACCGGCAAAATCAGCGCCATACCTTCGCCGTCCGGCAAAGAAACAAGCTGCGCGTTGAACAAATAGCTTTGAACAGCATCTGCCAGCGTCACCGCATTTGCCGGCACCTCGACAATCTCCGCCGCGGGAAAGACTTGCTGAAGCGCAGTATAAAAACCTTCACGGTTTGCAAATGCCTGTTCATGCGCGAAGAGCACTCGCTCATTCGCCACCGCGACCACATCATTATGGAAAGCGCCCGCCGCAATTGCCTGGGCCGACTGCTGAACAAACAGCGTGCGTGCCGGGTCCAGCCGGTGGGTGCGGGCAATGGCGCGCGATGCCTCGACATGCTGGCGCGCCGGAAACGGGCCACCTGCGGCGCCATAAACAAACACTTCCACCCCCGGCGCATCATGGCGCTCGCACAGCCGCATATGGTTGGCCGCGCCCTCATCGCCAAAGGGCGCGGGGATGGGCGCGTGCACCACAAAACCCGGTGCGGCAAAAGCCAGACGAAGCTGCGCCAGCGTACCTGTCCATTCATGGCTGCGGTGCGGCATGGTAAGCAAATTGGCGATTGTCAGATGGCATTTGCCATCGCCTGTGTCGCTTGCCGGAGAGATGGTCGCCGCGTTGGCCGCCCACATTGAAGAAGCCGACAAGGCGCAGGCCTGCAGGGCAGGCTCAGCCGCCTCAACCGTTGTGCCAAGCAGCGCAAACCAAGCAGCATTGGGCCGCTCCAGCGGAAAAAACAGCCCCTGCTCCAGCCCAAGCGCCAGATTGGCACGCATTTTCTCAATGCCCTGCAACGCTGCCGCCATTGGTCGGGCCACACCGCCTGCATTGCGCGCTGATGCCAGGTTACCAAGGCTCAGCCCGGCATAATTATGGCTGGGGCCAATCAGCCCGTCAAAATTAATTTCGCGCACGCCCATTTTGCCTGCTCCACCCCAGCCCGCCCCACCGCCCTCAGGCGCAAGGGCCGCCTTGAAACCCGCGTAAAAAGCTCATTACATTGGCACCCAGCGCATCGACCGCATAGCCGCCCTCCATGCAGATAACATTTGGCCAGCCGGCCAAAGCAATGTCGGCCGCCAGCACCGCATAATCGGGCGTTGTCAGCTTCAGATGCGAAATCGGGTCTCCCTCCCAGGTATCCGCACCATAGCTCACCACCAGCAAATCGGGCGCAAAGCGCGCTATTGCTTCCAGAGCCTTGCCCTGCGCGCGGCGAAACGCCTCAAGCCTTGTGCCTTGCGGCAATGGCAGGTTAAGGGTTGCGCCCGCGCCACCATGTGCGCCTGTTTCATCTGCATGGCCCCAATAAAACGGGTAGTCGCTCGCCGGGTCTGCGTGAAGCGAGGCGTAAAACACATCGCCGCGCGCCCAAAAAATATCCTGTGTGCCGTTGCCATGATGATAATCAATGTCGAGAATGGCCACGCGGGCGCACCCGGCTTGGCGCGCGGCCTCAGCCACAATCGCTGCACTGTTCAGATAACAATAACCACCCAGATAGTCGGCCCCGGCATGGTGGCCCGGCGGGCGGCACAGCGCAAAGCTCGCCCGCGCGCCGCCAAGCACATCGTCTAGCGCGGCCAGGGCGCTCTGCACGCTCCAATAAGCCGCATCATAGGTTTGCGCGGTGAGCGGACTGCTCGCATCAAAGCTGTACTGCCCGACCAGCGCGTCGATCCGCGAGAGCGAAAGCGGCCGCCGCCCGACAAGGGGCCAAACATAGCCTACCACATCGCCCGGCCGCCCCGCCTCAACCCATAAACCGTACGCCGATTGCAAGAACGCCAGATAAGCCGCGCTGTGCACCGCTCGGATAGGCGCTTCGCCATGGTCTTGCGGCGCGACTGCCGCGCCAAGCCCTGCCTCCAGCGCTGCTGCCATCGCTTGCGCCCTTGCCGGGCTTTCAGCATAGTCGGTAAAGCCGCCATTGTGCAGCTCGCGCAAGGGTGCATGAGCCAATTGGCGGGGATCAAAAAACCAGCGCACGCACTACTCCTTGGCCAAAACAGCGCGGGTGGCCGCCGTTCGCAACACAACAAAACCCGCAACGCCTGACAAAAACGAACCCGCCAGCACGCCGAGCTTTACAGCATCGAGCCGGGCCGCATCACCTGGAAACGCCAGGCCACCGATGAACAAGCTCATGGTAAAGCCGATGCCCGCAAGCAGCGACACGCCATAAATCTGCTGCCAGCTTGCATCGCCCGGCCTGTTCGCCAGCCCCAGCCGCACCGCCCCCCAAATACTGGCAAAAATGCCGATTTGCTTACCAATAAACAGCCCAAGCGCGATTGCCAGCACCACCGGTTGCGCCAGGGCTCCCCCAGACATGCCACCCAGCGAAACACCAGCATTGGCAAAGCCGAACAGCGGCACAACCGCATAGGCAACCCATGGGTGCAGCGCATTTTCCAGCCGGTGGAGCGGCGAGGTCGCATCATCGGGTGCGCCGGGCGACTTGGTCAGTGGCACCAGCATAGCAGTGACCACCCCGGCAATCGTTGCATGAACACCCGACCGGAACAGCAATACCCACAATAGCATAAAGCCCAGCAAATATACCCTGAGCCGTGCCTCTTTGCGCCTGCCCAGCCAGAAGAGCCCGGCGCACACCAACGCCGCCAGGCCAAGCGCTGCGACATCGATATGATCTGTATAGGCCAGCGCGATGATGCCCACCGCACCCATATCATCAACAATCGCAACCGTGGTGAGAAACAGCTTGAGCGCGGGCGGCGCACGGCTGCCCAGCAGCGCCATTACGCCGATGGCAAAAGCAATGTCGGTTGCCGCCGGAATCGCCCAGCCCCGCGCCAGCCCCGCGCCGCTGCTGCCCGCGCTGCCAATAATCGCAAGATAAACCACCGCTGGCACAACCATCCCCGCCAGTGCAGCCAAAATCGGCAACCGTCGCCGCTCCCAGGTGGACAAGCGCCCATCGAGAAATTCTCGTTTGATCTCCAGCCCAACCAGCAAGAAGAACACCGCCATCAAGCCATCGTTGATCCACAGATGCACCGTCATCGGCCCGTGCGCCGCGCTGAACACGGGGCCGGTTACGGCATGCAGCAGGCCAAAATAGCCAGCAGAGACCGCGCCGGGCCAGTTAGCCACCACCAGCGCCAGCGCGGCGGCGGCCATCAACACCATGCCGCCGGCCGCCTCGCTCCGCAAAAATTGTCTCAGGGCTGAACGCGCCGCCAAGCGCCTGCCTCGTGCCATTATCGCTCCCTCCTCCGGTCAGGCCACTGGCATATAGCCACCCACGCCAAGCGCAACTAAAAGCGAAGGCATTGCGCCAAACGCAATCGCTCAAACCCAAAGCGCGCGCAGGCTGATCGCCATTTCGGGCCGATCATCATTTCAGTGGCATTGCGCGCGCTGTATGTCATGGCCGCGCGGTTGCCTTGCAGGAAGAATATGTGGCAGCACATGCCACCCACCCCGGATCACCCCGG
Organism: Sphingomonas sp.; assembly: GCA_041659705.1. Taxonomy (GTDB): domain Bacteria; phylum Pseudomonadota; class Alphaproteobacteria; order Sphingomonadales; family Sphingomonadaceae; genus Sphingomonas. The sequence continues at coordinate 244,013 of JBAZXU010000006.1, read as the reverse complement.
CGCGCGCGCCAATGCCTCGGTGATGAGTTTGCGGCTGTTGTCCACGCCGTACAGCGCGATGAAGCTGCCCATGCGCGGGCCCTGAGCAGAGCCCAGCAACGTTTCGTAAAGCGCCTTGAACCAGTCTCGCAAATTCTCAAACCCGCCGGATTTGCCAATTTCATAGACGATGTTTTGAATTTCCTCAGCCGAGGCATTGGCCCCCAGCATGGCAAGTTCAGCATCCAGCCGCGCAAGTGCGGCCACCTCTGCTCCTTCGGGCGCGCGGCGAACCAGTGCCGGCGCCACGAAATCGCGGCCATAGGCCAGCGCCCGCTCGATCAGCTTTTCCAGATCGGGGTAACGCTCCGGCGTGGCATCTGCCACATAATTGGCCAGATACGCCCAGACCTGCTCGCGCGTTGCTTCCCCCATCACGCTCACCAGATTAAGCAACAGGCCAAAAGTGACGGGTAGCGTTGCGGCCGGCACCGCGCCATCATGGATATGATGCACCGGGTTGCCGAGCTTTTCCTTCGGCTCTTGTTCTTCATAATTGCCGCGGAACTGCCAATATTCGTCCACCGCGCGCGGAATAAGCCCCAGATGCAGCGATTTTGCCTTGCGTGGCTCTCGGTAGATGTAAAATGCCAGGCTTTCTTCGGGGCCATAGGTTAGCCATTCCTCAAGGCTCAATCCATTGCCTTTGGATTTGGAAATCTTCTCGCCCTTTTCATCGAGAAACATCTCATAGACCAGATGCTCTGGCGGGCGGCCGCCCAAGATGCGCGCAATTTTGCCGGACTGAATGCCGCTATCGATTAAATCCTTGCCATACATCTCATAGTCGACACCCAGCGCCACCCAGCGCATCGCCCAGTCGACCTTCCATTGCAGCTTGGCCTTGCCGCCCAGCGCCGATTGCACAATCCGCTCGCCATTATCTTCAAAAGCAATGAGCCCGGCCTCGGCATCTACAACCTCTACCGGCACCTGGAGCACCACGCCCGATGTCGGGCTGATCGGCAGAACGGGAGAATAGGTGGCCGCGCGCTCTGCCCGCAGCGTTGGCAGCATGACATCAAGAATCGCCTGATATTGGCTGAGCACGCCCTTCAGCGCTGCGTCAAAACCGCCGCTATCATACAGGCCAGAAGCCGCCTGAAATTCATAATCAAAGCCAAACCGATCCAAAAAATCGCGCAACATCGCGTTGTTATGCGCGGCAAAACTCTCGAATTTTTCAAATGGATCGGGAATGCGGCACAGCGGCTTGCCCAAATGCTTGGCCAGCATGGCGCGGTTGGGCACATTGTCTGGCACCTTGCGCAAGCCGTCCATATCGTCGCTAAAGGCAATCAGCCGGGTCGGCATGTCCGACAATGCGTGAAAAGCGCGGCGTACCATGGTTGTGCGCAGCACTTCGTTGAAGGTGCCGATATGCGGCAGGCCAGAGGGGCCATAGCCGGTTTCAAACACCACCGCTGCGCCGCCGGCCTTGCCGCTTGGATAGCGTTTCAGCAATTTGCGCGCTTCCTCATAGGGCCAGGCTTTGGAATCAAGGGCAGCGGCGCGCAGAATGGCGGGGTCGATGGTCATGTGGTTCCCGGATTTGGGCGTGGATGGATCAATGCTTCCTAGCGAAGCACGCGCCCGCCCGCTAGCATAGGCGCATGGCTATTGCCCCTGATTTTCCAGCGCTTCCCTATCCTGCGATTCACGCAAGCCATAGCGGCGTGTGGATTTCGCAAGGGGGCAACACGCGGCAGGTGGGCCGCGGCGAGGCCATTGGGCTGGCAGCCGACACACCTTTGCTGATGATAAACGCCCCGCTTGTAGCGCAAAGGCTGGGCTATGCCGAACTTTGCGGGCTCGATTTGCTGGAGCTGTTCGCCTTTCTCCACCCCGCGCGGTTCATGGTGCCAACGGTGCGCGCCCTGGCGCGCGCGGCAGAGATTGCCGAGCCAGCGGACGACAGCGCCACCGCGCCCTTCCTGCGCAATGCCGCCGCTGCGCTCATCGCCCGCACCGCGACACATTGGCCCGAGCGCGAAGGCGCCTGGACCGCGCTTCAGGCGCTCGCCCGGCTGCGCTGGCCCTGGGCTGCGGCTCTTGCGCCCCATATTCCCCAGCCGAAAACCGCAGAGCGCTGGCTGTTTTCCAGGTTGCCGGAATGGCAGGAAAGCGCACCCCGGCCGGCGCCGCGCACCATCTCCATCAACGCTGACGATGTGCAGGCGCGGCTTGCCGAGTTGACCGGGCAAGGCGCAGAACAGCGACCCGGCCAGCGTGCCTATGCCGCCGCTGCCACCGCCGCCTTTGCCCCACGCAGCGCGCGCGATGCCCCCAACATCGTCCTGGCAGAAGCAGGCACGGGAATTGGCAAGACGCTTGGTTATCTGGCCCCCGCCTCACTTTGGGCGGAGCAGGCGGGTGGTGCTGTGTGGGTTTCAACCTTCACCAAAGCGTTGCAGCGGCAATTGGGGCAGGAAAGCGCGCGTGTTTACCCAGACGCCGCCACGCGCAGGCACCGTGTCGTCACCCGCAAGGGGCGAGAAAATTATGCCTGTCTGCTCAACCTTGAAGACGCGCTCCAAGGCGGCTTTACGGGGCGTGCAGCGGTACTGGCGCAGCTTGTTGCGCGCTGGGCCGCCTATACGGTAGATGGAGACATGGTGGGCGGCGATTTGCCAGGCTGGCTGCCCACATTGTTCCGCCGCAACGGGCCAGCCGCGCTGACCGACAGGCGCGGAGAATGCGTCTATGCCGGCTGCCCGCATTACCGCAAATGCTTTATCGAGCGCGCAACCCGCGCCAGCGCAGACGCCGATATCGTCATTGCCAACCACGCGCTGGTGATGGTGAATGCAGCACGCGGGCGCGAAACCGCCAACCCGCCTGCCCGCTATGTGTTCGACGAAGGCCATCACCTGTTTGACGCCGCCGACGCGATGTTTTCGGTTGCACTAACCGGGCAGGAAACGATCGAGCTGCGGCGCTGGGTGCTGGGCCCGGAAGCGGGCGGGCGCGGGCGCAGGCGCGGGCTGGCTGCGCGCTTGTCCGATGTGGCAAGTTATGACGAGGCTGGCGCGCGCGCAATTGCCGAGGCAACAGACGCTGCCCGCGCGCTGCCGGCCGATGGCTGGCTACAGCGCCTGGCAGATGGGCAACCCTTTGGCCCGTTGGAATCCCTGCTCGGCGGCGTGCGAGCGCTGGTTTATGCGCGTGATCAACAAGGGGGCGAGGCCGGCTATGGGCTGGAAACCGAGCTTGCCGAGCCTGACGCTGCGCTCATCGATGCGGCCGGCCCCGCCGCTCAGACGCTTGCCGCGCTGCACCGGCCGCTGGTGGCGCTGGGCCGGCGGCTGGAAGCTGTGCTTGCTGAAGCGCCAGACTGGATGGACGGGCCGGCGCGCGCGCGCATCGACGGGGCGATCGCTTCGCTTGGCTGGCGCGCTGATATGGTGGCGGCGTGGCAGGCCTTGCTCGCCCGGATTGGCGGCCCGGCAGACGCCGATTTTGTCGACTGGCTGGCCGTCGACCGGGTTGAGGGGCGCGATTACGACATCGGGCTGCACCGCCACTGGCTCGATCCGACACGCCCTTTTGCCGCAACGGTGCTGAAACCGGCGCACGGCGCGCTCATCACCTCAGCCACACTCACCGGCGGCGGCGAGTGGGCGGTGGCACAAGCGCGCACTGGTGCTGTGCATCTGCCAGGCCCTGCCACGCATTTTGAGGCCCCAAGCCCATTTGATTATGCCAACGCCGCCGATGTGCTCATCGTAACCGACATAAAGCGCGGCGACACCGCCACCCTTGCCAACGCCTATGCACGGCTGATTATGGCAGCAGGAGGCAGCACACTGGGGTTGTTCACCGCCATCCGCCGGTTGCGCGTCGTCCACGCCGCCATTGCCGACCGGCTGGCGCGCGAGGGGTTGCCGCTGCTTGCCCAGCATGTCGACCCTATCGACACCGGTACGCTGGTCGACATTTTCCGCGACGACGCTCGCGCATCGCTTTTGGGCACCGATGCGCTGCGCGACGGGGTCGATGTGCCCGGCCAGTCGCTCCGGCTGGTGGTGATGGAAGGCGTGCCCTGGCCCAAGCCCAGCGTGCTCCACGCCGCACGACGGTTGGCGGGCGGGGGCGCTGCCTATGATGACCGGCTGGTGCGGGCGCGGCTGGCACAGGCTTTTGGGCGGCTCATCCGCCGCGCCGATGATCGCGGGGCGTTTGTGCTGTTGTCGGCTGCAATGCCCTCGCGCCTGCTTAGCGCCTTTCCCCCCGGCGTAAAAATTGCGCGCGTAACGCTTGATGAAGCAATTCGCCGTATAGAACAGCGTCTTTCCCCCGTCATCCGGCTGGGGCATGACGCGGTTGACCAAAGCGCCAACGAAATCGCCTGATCGGGAGAGACGATGAAAAAACTAACCCTGCTCAGACATGCCAAATCGGGCTGGGACGACACCGTGCAGCGCGATTTTGACCGCCCGTTGAACGCCAAGGGCCACAAGGCTGCGCTGCTGATGGGCAAATATATGCAAGATGCAGGCTTGCGGTTTGACCATATTGTCGCCTCGCCTGCGGTGCGGGTGGTGGAAACGCTGGGCGAGGTGGCGCGCGGCTATGGCAAAAGCCCGGCTGCACAGTGGGAAAAACGGATTTATCTCGCCTCGGCGGTTACGCTGCTGGATATTGTCACCACCTTTCCACAAACGGCCGAAAGCGCGCTGCTGGCCGGGCACAATCCGGGGCTGGAGGATTTGCTGCTGCTGCTGGTGCCAGACAGCGCAGACGACGTGCTGCGTGCTAGCGCGGAGGAAAAATTCCCCACTGCCGCGCTTGCCGAGCTGCTTTTTGACGTGGAGGACTGGGCCGATATCAAGCCGGGCGCCGCCACACTTGCCCGCTTCATCCGCCCGCGAGACCTTGACGCAACCCTTGGCCCTGACAGCGACTGACACGGCAAAGCCCGGCACTAACCCTTAATTTTGCCCGACAGCATATCACGCAACCCAGCCAAAACACCAAACGGCCCGGCCTCATCCTCGCGCAGCACACCGGCTGCGCGCAACGCTTCATCGGCATGGGGTGCTCGTGCGAAAGGGTCCAGCGCCAGCGCCATGGTTTCAGCCGCCGCCTCGCCCAGGTCGATCAACCCGCCTTCAAGCGGGACAATGTCGAGCGCATCGGGCGTGAGTTCCAGCTCATCGGCGGGCGGATTATCCGTTTCAACCACATAGAGCAGCGCCAGCGGCTCCCTCACCGCGACTGCGAGTGGATCTCCCGTGGCCGCGCAGGCCTGCACCAGCTCAGCCTCAACCAGCCCCGTCACCACCACGCCGCGCGCCTCACGGTGCACCGCGCACCGCGCCCGCAACATGGCAACCGAGAGCAGCCCGAAACGCGCGGCAAGGGCTGCGGCTTCATCTGGCGTTGCTTCAACAACAATGGTGCGCGCCTGCTCCCCAATCATATCCAATCGCTCAGGCCGGGAAAATTCTGGCCCGACAGTGTCAGGCCGCGGCGCGCCAACCGGTTCGCTCATGGCAGCTCGCCCACCAGCAGCGCAGGCAGCGCACACGCCCCAAGTGCCCCGGCAAAGGCAGAAAAAGCGCCGGCGACATGGTCAAGCGCGGCTGGCGTTACAGGTTGTGCGCGAAACAGGTTACGCGCGAGCGCCGGGCGAACATCCCCCGCGGCCAGCCCGCCCCGATAGGCACCAAGCCTGCCCCCCAACATGCTGATCATTTCGCCAACCCGTTTGCCAATACCCACATCGCCAAAGCCACTTTCGCGCAATTGCCCGTCCATATCGGCAATGAACATTTCCGTTAGCGCAGCACTTTCGGCAGAGGCGCCTAGCGCTTCAAGCCGCAGCAGCACCGCACACATCATCGCCACCACCATGTCAAACCGCCCGTCAATCGTGTCGGGCACGCCGCCTGCCTCATACCAGTGCAGCGCACGGGCGCGGTCGACAATCGCCTGATATAACACCCCCATTTTCGGGCGATTCTGCCGGCCCAGCAACCTGTCGAGCAATCCCATCTTACCTTCCTTGTGGCGTATCATCGCGCAGAGCCGGTGCATCGGCCTTGTTTGTCTCGCCCGGCCGGCATATTGAGGTAAATCGTGGCGCTGGCAATGCACCTGCTTGCCGCGCCCCCTGTTGGAGAGTTGCATGAGCCTGTGTTCCCCGCGCGCCGCCTTCGTCCTTGCCATAGCGGCGGCGAGCGTCCTGCTTGGAGGCTGTGTCCGGCTGCGGGCGCACGAAGGATATATCGTCGACCTTGATCTGGTAAATTCGGTGCAGCCTGGCGTTGATAATCGCGACAGCGTGGCCAAGGTGCTCGGCAAGCCCAGCTTTACCAGCCAGTTCGACGATGATTCCTGGTATTATGTCTCGCGCGACACCCGCCATCTGGCCTATAATAACCCCAAGCCCAATACCCAGATTACGCTGCGCATCCAGTTTAACGACAAGGGCGTTGTCTCCAGGGTGGATAAAACCGGGCTTGAGCAAGTCGCCTCCATCACGCCAAATGGCGACAAAACACCAACACTTGGCCGCCGCCGTACCTTTTTTCAGGATTTGTTTGGCAATATTGGCGCGGTTGGCGCAGGTGCAGGCGGGCCCGGCGGCGGTGGCGCAGGTGGCCCAAACAGCCCCTGATTTTGCGCAGGCGGCCTGTAGCGACATTTTGTTACACAAGCTTTCGCCTGGCTGACTAACCCATTCCCGACCCGTTCAGCCTGGCATGGCCATAACGCGGGTTGACCGCTGGCCTGGGCCAAAGTTTTTGGCGCCTCCCCGGTCGAGCAAGAATGGAGAGCAGTTATGCGTAAACCTATCATCCTCGCCCTGGCAGCCGCCGCCCTGGTTCCGGCTATGGCGCAGGCGCAATCCGCAGGCGAGCTACGCCGCGACCGCCAGGAAATTCATCAACAGCAGCGCGAGCTGCACCAGGCTTACCGCAAAGGCGACAATCGTGAAGTTCGGCGTGAAGCGCGCGATGTGGCGCAGGCGCGCGAGGAATATCGTGAGGATCTGCGCGACCACCGCCGGGTAAAACGCTATGAAGGCCGAGCGCCCGCCTGGCAGGCGCCATTTCGCTACACCGCCTTTCGCCCTGGTTTAAAGATTGCTCCGGCCTATTATCACAGCCGTTATGCGTTTGTTGATGCACGGCGCTATAATCTGCCGCCAGCGCGCGCGCACCAGCGCTGGGTACGCCACTATGGCGATGTCGTGCTTGTCGACACCCGGCACGGCGTTGTAATTAATGTTGTACGCGGCTTTTATCGCTAAAATCATAGCCAATTGGCCCGGCGCATATATTCATGTGCGCCGGGCCCGGTGGCGGGCGACACGCTAGCGAACGCTGAAAATAATCTGGTCAACCACATGCCCGGCGGCATCCAGCAATCGCAACCGGTGGCGGCCGGGCGGCGCCAGCACCAGCGTTTGGCCTGTTGCCGCGCCCAAATCGCGCGCATCAAGCACCAAATGATGCGCAGCCATTGCCCCCGACACTCCAATCGCCAGCCGCTGGTGCGCCAGCGGAATATCGGGGTCCAACGCATAAATAGCACCCGACACCGGGTTGGTTATCCGTGGGCGAAGCGCCAGTTGCGGAGCGGGCGCAAACTCGCTTTGGGCGGTGCCACGCAAAAAATATTCGCGCCGGGGCTGCTCAATTCCCCCGGCGAAGCGGATGGCGCGTGGCTCAATTCCCGCTGGCATGACGGGCGGCGGGCCGGCGTTGTGCTGTGCATAAAGCGCCCGCATCACGTCGCGCCAGACAGGTGCAGCCCCGCTTACCCCAGAGACAGCGCGCATCGCATCCCCCTCCAAATTGCCAACCCATACCCCAACGGTAAACTCGCGCGAAAAGCCGATGCACCAATTATCCCGCAGCGCTTTTGAGGTGCCAGTCTTCACCGCCGCCCAAAAGGGCAGACGTAGCGCACTGTCGAGGCCAAAAGTCCCCGCGCGGGCATTGGGGTCGGCCAGCACATCGGCAATCAGCCAGGCGGCTTGCGGGCTGGTAATCGCGCGTGGCGGCTCGCGCGGCGCATCCATCGTCAGCCGCAAGGGCGCCCATTGCCCGCCCTTACCAAGCGCGCGATAGGCCGCCACCTGTTCCATCAGCGTTACTTCAGCCGAGCCAAGCGCCAGCGAAAAACCATAATAGCCGCCATCTTCTGTCAGGCCGCGATAGCCGCTATCCCACAGCCGGTCGCGAAAATCATCCACACCAACCAGCAGCAAGGTGCGCACCGCCGGCACATTGAGCGAGGCGGCAAGCGCAGTGCGCGCCGACACCGGGCCTTTAAAATCCCGATCATAATTTTGCGGCACATACAGGCCAGAGGCCGTGTCGAGTTGCACTGGCGAATCGTCAAGAATGGAGGCAGGCGTCAAATATGCTTTTTCCATCGCCGCGGCATAAAGAAACGGCTTGAGCGTCGATCCGGCCTGACGGTAGCTCGCCGCACCATCAACTTGCGGCGCGGTCGACCCGCCGCCAACCCCGCCAACATAGGCCAGAACATCGCCGCTGGCATTGTCGACTACAACCACCGCCCCATCGCGCACACGCGCCGGACCCAGCCCGCGCAACTGCCGGGCAAGCGCCGATATGGCAATACGCTGCACCGCTGCATCGAGCGTGGTCGCCACTTTCAGCCCCGCTTTGGTAAGCAGTCTTGCCGCCAGATGCGGCGCAAGGCCAGGGTCGAGCGCAAGGCTGCGCGTGGGGCCGAGCATTGACCAGGCGGCCGCTTCAAAAAATTGGCAATGATCAGCTCCTGCCGCCCCGACCTGCTGCAATTTTTGGGCGAGCCGGCACGCCCGCCGGGCAATGGCAGGCGGCGGCGCCTGCGGATTGGGCAGGAGCGCAGCAAGCAGCAGCGCTTCATCAAAAGCAAGCGCAGCGGGCGTCTTACCAAACAGGCCAAGCGCTGCCGCTCCAATGCCCTGCGCCTCACCCCGAAAACCGGCAAGGTTGAGATAGGCCTCCAATATCTGCGCCTTGCTCCAGCCGCGCTCCAGCGCCCAGGCGGCGCGCATCTGGCGCAGCTTGTCCTGCCAGCCGCGCGCACCCGGTGCTGCCAGATCGCGGCTCAAAAACCCGGCGAGCTGCATCGTAAGCGTGCTTGCGCCACGTTGCTGGTGTCCGGCCAGCCGGTCACGCGCGGCAGCGCCCAGCGCGAAAAAATCCACCCCGCCATGGGAAAAAAAGCGCCTGTCTTCTGCCTCAATAACCGCGGTGCGCACAGCAGGCGACACGTCATCGAGCGCCACCCAGCCAAGCCGCCTTTTGGCAAAGTTGACCCGTGCGCTGTCAATCAACGCGCCGTGGCGGTCATATAGCCATGCCTCGGATGGCTGCCAGGCACGGCGAGCATCGCCATAGCCCGGCAGCGTTGGCGGCAGCGTGGCATAATCAACCGTGCCCGCCGCGAGCGCCAGCAGCACAGCGCCGACCACCGCCACATGCACCGCCTGCAACCGGTGCCACCCGCGCGCCACCCAGCCCCAGAAAATGTCGGGAAGCGCGCAAGCCAGCGCCCATGCCCCCGCCAGGGCGCGCCGCAAATTCATGCGCAGCCCCGTCTCACTTTGGCAGCACCGTCACCGGTGCATTGGGCACGGCGGCGTGAATGGCGGGCGAGTACATTGCCTCCACCCTGCTTGGCGGCAAAAGGAAACGGCCCGTGCCATTTAGCCGCACGGTATAGCTCACCGTTGTCGAGCCTTGCGGCAACCAGTCGAAATAGCCCCGCCAGGCGCCGTTGCTCGTCTCGACATAGCTTGGGGTTGCGCCATCCTCATCGCTGCCATTGGTGGCCAACAGGCTTGATTGACCGGCCCGACCGGTGATGATCGTTGCACCAGCCGGCACCGGATCGGACAGCACAACCCAGTTTCGCTCTGCTGAAGCCTGCACCGTCAGCGTAACCTTCAGCACATCGCCGCGCGTCAGCACGCCCTTTTGGCGCGCCTGTACCACCGCAACCTGCCGGGTCAGCCGGTATCCGGCATAGAGCGGCGCCTTCAACGGCACCGCTGCCCAGACAGATATTGTCGCCCATGGCCCCGCACCGCCAGCTTGCGCCAGCCGCAGCGGCGCAGGCGCAGCGGGAAGCGGCAGACTGAGCACCCGAGCGGGCGCAGCCAGCGGCCAGGCCCGGTCGATCCGCCTTGTGCCAAGTGTCACGCTTGTCGTGCCCGCAATCGCGGCTGCCGGATACAGCCTGGCAAACTGCCTTGCCGCCACCACACCCCAGGCATTGGCTGTGGTCGTATCCCAGTGGCCGCGCGTTTGGCGAAACGCCACGCCCACCATCATCCGCGCGGCATCATCCTGCCAGCCGGGGCGGCCGAGCACGGCGGACAGCGCCTTGATCGCCGCTTCATCGCCAGACGACATCAGCCACCATGCTGCCTTGTCCTCGTCACTCAGATCAAGCCGCGTTCCTTCATAAACCAGGCGCTTGCGCAGCACTGCCTCTGCTGCTGCCTTCAGCGCGCCGGCATTGGCAAGGCCGCTCACCCGGTCAATCGCCACCAGATAATCGGCAAGCTGCGCGGTTGGCATATCGGCGGGCGCCAGGCCGATTTGCCCCAGCATGGCCGGCGTCGCTGCCCCGGCTCTGGCCAGCGCGGTAAAGGCTACCAGCCGCCGCAAACGCGGATCGCCATAATTTTCGTGCTCAATCCGCCCGTCAACCACCGCTGTCAGCGCGTCTATCATTTGCACGCGCGCCGACACAGGCAGGGCAAGCCCGGCCTCGCTCGTGAGCGACAAGACATAAGCCGTCAGCGCCTCGGATCCGCTCAGTGTTTCCGATGGCCAATAGCGCAACAACCCGTCAGGCGCCTGATAGGTGGGGATGTCGCCGCTGAGCGCAGCCCAGGCGGCCGTATCGCCCAGCACGACCAGACGCGACAGGCGCTGCTCAAAACAGTCATAAGGATAGGCCGCCATATAGGCCCGCACCCCGCCAAGCGGGGGCGACAACGTATCGTCCAGCCGGATATCGACACTGCCCCGGCCCACAAGCGCGCCAAGCGGCGGCGAAATGGGGATGACGGTGTCGGCGCCCACCCGCGCCAGCGTGGCCGCCCATATCTCGTTCGGCACGGCAGGCACGACCTGCTGATCAACGCTGATCTCATCCACCGCCTTGCCATCCGCGCTGTTTGCACGCACATGCCAGCGGACCGACTCCACGCCTTGCGGCGCTGTCAGGTTCCACACAACCGGCACCGCACCCCCGGCCGGAATCGTCACGGTAAGCGGCTTGCCTGCGGCGATGGCAGGGGTAAGATCGACACGCGCCGTCACCGTCATCGGCGCGGCAGAGCCATTGCGCAGCGTGAAGATTGCGCCGAACCTGTCGCCTGTACGCACCAGCGGCGGAATACCGGAAAACACACTCAAATCCTGTGCAGCGCGAATATGCGCCTCGCCAGTGCCGAACAACTGGTCGCCGTCGGTCGCAATCGCCACTAGCCGAAAAGCGCTGAGCGCGTCGGATAGCGGCACCGCCAGCCGGGCATGGCCATTGGCATCGAGCGGCAACCGACCCTTCCACAGCAACACAGGCTGGAAATTTTCGCGGTTGAGGCCAGAGGCATCGCCCCCTTCACCGCCGCCGCCGCCCGCTGCAACGGCCTTTTTGCCGTAATGCCGCTTGCCGACCACCTGAGTTTGAGCGGTTGAAGTCAGCACCGAAAGCGAGCGCTCGCCCATCATCGCGGAGAGCACATCCCAACTATCATTGGGCGCAAGCTGCAACAATGCCTCGTCCACCGCGACAAAGGCGACATCGGCGCTCGCCGCGGGCTTGCCGCCCGGCATGGCCACTGCAACATCAACCTGCGCCACGTCGCGCACGGCATAGCGTTCCCGGTCCGCCTTGACGGTAACACCGAGCCGGTTAGCCTCCCAACCCACATTCACCTTTGCGATGCCCAGCCGATATGCCGGCTTGTTAAGATCAACCAGCGCGGTGGGCGGCGGGGTTGGCTCAGGCGCAGCCACCAGCCCTAACGCATAGGCAACGCGGCTTAGCCAGCCCGTCCAGCCCGGCTCCACCCGCCCGCGCACCACCAAAACCGAGACAAACACATCAGGCGAATAACTGCCCGGCATCGGCACCTCAACCACCGGGTTTGTGCCCGACAATTCAGCAACAAAGCTCGTCAACACGCCTTCGCGCTCCACCGTTACCAGTGCGGTTGCCGTGCGGAACGGCATGCGCACCTGGAATTTGGCGGTTTCGCCCGCTTTATAATCGGTGCGTTCAGGCACAAGGTCCATCCGGTCGCCATTGTCGCCACCAAACCACCAGTCATCATCACCCGCCAGCCACACCGACCGGGTAGCGCGCGCGACCTTGCCGCTGGCGTCCATCGTGGTGGCAACTGCAAAAACCTCACCCGACACGCCCGGCGCCATTTTGCACTGGGCCAGCCCTTGCGCATCGCTCGTTGCGGTGCAGCTTGCGCCGAGCTTTGTGGTCTTCATCTGGTTGTCATAGGCATAAAAGCCGCCGATCAGCCGCCGCCTTGCCGTCAAAATATCGCGAGCATAGAGCGCGACCGTTATCTTCTGCCCGCCGACCGGCTTGCCGCTGACATCAAGCGTAACAAAGCGCAGGCGCAGGTCATCCTGCTTCATCAGCCAGCCATCGGTCTTGACCCCCAGCAATATTGCCGATGGATAAAGCGCAATATTGCGCCGCGCCGTCAGCACCTGGCCATTGGCGTCTTGATAATCCATCTCGATCCGCATCGCAGCGGCGCTATCGAGCGTGGCGGGCACATCGACATTGGTGTGCGCGGTGCCATCTGCGCCAAGCACGAGCGGCAAATTTTGCGTCGGCGGCAGCGGCGTCTGCTCGTCCTCACCGTCGCCGTTCATCGCCTTTAGCCCCTCGACGATTGCGTTTCCGCCAAAATTATAGGCCTCATACCCTTGTGGCGTCGCGGTTTCGCCAAACCAGCCGATGCGTAAATCGACGGGCAGGTTGGATGCGCCCCCGCCCGACAGGAACCCGGCAAACAAATCGAGCGGCACCGATTTCGGGCGGACCTGCGCCTCTTTCGGGCCGGTGATCGTTGCGCGCATCGTCGGCAGTCGATATTCATCGACCCGAAAACTCTGGCCCGTGGCCGTCTCCTCACCACCTCGGACGACGGAGACGACATAGTCGCCTTGCGGCGCGCCTTTGGGCACGGCCCAGCGGGTTTCGCCCACACCATTGGCGTCGATCTTCAGTGGCAGCTCAAACTGGGTGTCGGAGCCGCTGTGCGTCAACAGCAGCATACCGGTAAAACCAGGGGTCCGGCCAAAGCCTGTGGGCGTTGGGAGGCGGACGATGTGCTTCATGTTGATCACCTCGCCCTCGCGGACAAGCGCGCGATCGAACACGGTGTGGATTATTTCACCCCGATCTTCATAGCCATAAGGCAGATCAAAATCATCGGGCCGGATGCCGTCGCTCCAGCTTGTCAGCGTAAAGCTGAAATCGCCTGACTTTCTGGCCGAGACCATCAAGGGGTGGTCATCCGTCTCATATGAGTCGCCATCCGCGCAGCGCCCATAGGCCTGAGGCGTGGGCAGTTCGCCTTTGATAAGGAGGCGCCCTTGTGCATCGCTGCGCCCATCCGCCACAATTTTGCCGGTACAGGCATCCGTCACCACCACATCGGCCCCTGCAACCGGCCTGGCCTTGTCGAGCGTTGTCACCCAGGCAAGGCTTGCGCTTTTGCCCCATTTGAAGTGCACGGCCATGTTGGTGACGAGCGCAGCGGTTGCCACATAGCGCGGCGCGCGGCGGCCAAGCAGCGCTGCCCCCAGCGCGGGGCTGGCCAGCTCAACCACGTAAAATCCCGGTTTGGTGAGCGGCACGCCCACAACTTCAAAGTCGCGCCCCTTGCCCGGCAAAGGCACGCTGAGCGCAGCACCTGCGCCACCTGTCAATATCGGCACCGAACCGGTGTCGTTGATGATGGCGGTTTCACCGCCATGCTTTAGTTCATGCGAGGCATAGTCATCGGCATGGTCAACCCGCCGCAGCCAGGTTGCAACCTCAGCGTCCGACCCGTTCACCCGCAGACTTTTGCCCGATACAGCCTTGGTCGCCCCGCGCAGCACCGGCTCGACATTGCGCACAGTCACGGGCAAAATTCCGCCCTGTTTCAGCTCCAATATGCCAAATGCGCCGTTGAACTTCACCAGCGGCGGCGCCTCGTCAAACTGCACATCAAGCGGAAAACGCGCAGCGTTGGATAATGTACGCCCGCTTTCGTCGCGCACATCGTCAGGCAGCACCAGCCTGGCGCCAGTGGCAAAGGGCAAAGGCGGCGCAAAGCGAATGTCGCCAATGGTTGCGCGGTGTTCGTCGTCTTTGCTGATTACCGGCGCTGTGGCATGGCCATCGGGAAAAACCAGCCGGACAGCGCGCGCCTGCGCCATGGGGATGGGCGCTGAAAACCGCACCCATGCTTCCTCCACCGGGTTGCACCCCGCCTGCGGATTGGCGCGCGAACACTCAAAACGGGCGGAAAAAGGTTTGCGCACGGTAAAATCAAAGCGCTGGTCTGCTCCGGCACGCTTGCCGCCAGCTCCGGCCACCCCGGCGCCCCATATGAGCGCCATGTCGCGCCCCGGCGGCAGCGGGCGGTGGCACCGCAGCGCAACGACTGTGGCAAGCGCGGCTTTGCGATCAGCCCCAGCAGCGGGGATGGTGGTCGGCAGCCCGGCCTCTTCAAGAAAGCGGGTGGCCCGGTAGTTGCGCGCGCCAAGCTGGCTCAAAACATTGCCAGCAACCTCTTCACCCAGCACATCGACCGATATTTTTTCGCCAACCCCTTCAACCGCGCAATAAACCGCAGCACCGATCGACGCTTTGATCGGCGCCATGTTGGCGGCAACCAAAAACACCTGATCCTCCTCAATAGGGCCATAGCCACCCACCAGCACCGCGCGCGCCGTTGGCCCACCTGCATCGACAAGGAAATGCCGCTGCCCTTCTACCGCAAAGCCGGTTGAGGTTTTGAGCGTATCGACCAAATCAAACTTGCACGTCGTCCCGCCGGGCAGGGGCTTGTCAAATTCATAGACATAGGTTTGCTGGTCGGCCCAGCGGCCCTTGCCGCCCACTGCACAAGAAACCGCCGCCGGCGCGGCCGCGCGCGGATCACCAAGCCCGACAATCGGCTGGTTGAAGCGCAGGGTAAAACGTTCAATGCCGCCAGCGCCAATGCCCGGCGTTGCCACCACAACCTGCGGGCTATTATCCGCAGATGCACCAAGCGGTGCCAGACCCAGCGCCAGAAAAGCCAAACGGGTTATCAACCGCATCGCACATTTCCTTATCCGAGCCTAAACTTTGCTATGACAGCAAAAATACCGGCGTCCAGCAACAAGTTATCTCTTTGGCTTGTACCATGCCCGCGCTTGCGCAACATTGAATCCGAGCAGATACTCAGCACATTTAGCCAAAAGGAATAGGCGGCTGGCATGATAGCGGCAATAGATGCCATATTGCGCGAAACCATGTTGTTCGCTGCTATCGGCTTTTTGATCGGCGGAATTGACGATCTCATCATCGACCTTGCCTTTGCGGTACACCGGGTACAGCGTTGGGCCATGCCGCAAGGCGATGCTCAGCTGCGCTTCCTAAGCGCGCTGCCGACGAGCGCGACAAAGGCGCGAATCGCGATATTTGTGCCCGCCTGGGATGAGGCGCCCGTCATCGGTGCAATGCTTGCCTCCCTTGTCGAGCGGATCGATTATCCTGATTACTGCGTTTATGTCGGTACATATCCCAATGATCCGGCAACAATCGCTGCAGTTGCCGCCATGGCTGAGCGCGATGGCCGCATCCGGCTGGTTATCGGCACCGCCAACGGCCCCACCACCAAGGCCGGGTGCCTCAACAGCCTGTGGGCCGCACTTGCGCGCGATGAAGCAGCGCATGGCGGCTATGCCAACGCCATTGTGCTGCACGACGCCGAGGACCTGGTTCACCCCGCAGAACTGCGGCTGTTTGCGCATTTCATCGGCCGGTATGACACGGTACAGCTACCGGTGCTGCCGCTGGTTGACCGCCATTCGCGGCTGGTTGGTGGCCATTATTGCGATGAATTTGCCGAGGCTCATGCAAAACAACTGGTTGTGCGCCAGTTTCTGGGTGCCGGTTTGCCGCTTGCCGGCGTTGGTTGCGCAATTGCGCGCACCGCGCTGGAGGCGATTGCCAAAAGCCGGGGCGGCGCGCCGTTCGACGCGGCAAGCCTGACCGAGGACTATGAGCTCGGCCTCACCATCGCCGCCATGGGCGGACGCGGCATGATGGCACGGGTAAGGGAGCGCCCAGGCGGGCCGTTGGTCGCGGTGCGCGCCTTTTTTCCCGCAACGCTTGAGGCAGCAGTTCGGCAGAAGTCGCGGTGGATGATCGGCATTGCGCTTGCCGGGTGGGACCGGGTCGGCTGGGCGCGAAGTGGCGAATGGCGGGAGCATTGGATGCGGATGCGCGACCGCCGCGCGCCACTGGCCGTGCTGGTGCTGGCTGCTGCCTATGTCGCGCTGGTAAGCTGGGGCCTTGCCTGCCTGTTGCGCTGGATCACGGGTGAGCCCGGCACCACGCCGCTCGTGCCTGCCTGGCTGCTGGGCATCAACGCGGCACTTCTTTTCTGGCGATTGGCGATGCGCATTTTGTTTACCGGCGTCGCCTATGGCGCGTGGGAATCCTTATGGTCTGTCCCCCGCCTTTTCATCTCCAATCTCGTTTCGCTCCTCGCCGCAAGGCGGGCGATGATGCGCTATGTCGCAATGTTAAGCGGCAAAACGGCGGTGTGGGACAAGACAGCGCACCGCTTCCCCACCA
Organism: Sphingomonas sp.; assembly: GCA_041659705.1. Taxonomy (GTDB): domain Bacteria; phylum Pseudomonadota; class Alphaproteobacteria; order Sphingomonadales; family Sphingomonadaceae; genus Sphingomonas. Next base: position 227,120 of record JBAZXU010000006.1, on the reverse strand, counting down.
GCCCGGCAAGCACGCGCTGATGGGACGCACCGGCCAGCCGTTGCGCTTTCTGGCGCTGGTGATGGGCGGCTGGATTATGATGCGCCTTGTCCTGCTATGGCCACAGCCGGGCGCGCTTGTGCCGGCCACCAGGCCGATAAATGCTGGTCATGACTGGGCCAATAGCCATTTGACCGATCCTTTCACGCCACCACTTGGCGTCATAACGCCCTTTGGGTTGCACTTATTGCCGGCGGGTAGGGCAAAGCAAGCGCTTGCCCAGGTGACAAAACCTGCCCGATCCATCCATGGCAGGGGTGCTGCGCCTGTTGCGGTAAGCGACCCCAACAGGGTGGCGCTTGCGGTGCTGGCCTTTGTGCAATTCGGCAATCCACAGCCAGTTGATGCACAAGGCGCGCGCGCTGCGCTGGTGGTTGATCACACGCCGCTGCGCGCCTTTGTACCGCTTGCGGTGCCAGTGCGGCAGGGAGCGCCGCGCTTGTCGGGCAGCTTGTGGTTCATCGCCCGCAGCGGCAATGGGGCAGGTTCCGGGCTGAACGGCGGGCAGATCGGCGGCGATCAGGCAGGGCTGCGGCTGGCCTATGCGCTTGGCCAAAGCCGCCGGTTGGCCATTGTCGGCCGCGTTGCAACCCCGCTCGCTGGCGCCGGGCGCGAGGCGGCGATTGGCCTGGAATGGCAGCCGACCGGTTTGCCCGTGCGGCTTGTTGCGGAACAACGCATCGCGCTGGAGCCGGGGAGCGGCGGCGGCCCAGCGGTTGCGCTGGTCGGCGGCTTAGGCCCACAGGACATTGGCCGTAACTTCCGGCTGGAGGCATATGCGCAAGGTGGCGTCATCAAGCGGCACGAGGTCATCGGCTTTGCCGATGGCGCGGCGCGGATCAGCCGAAAAATCACGCAGGCAGGCGCCATTCCGTTTGACGCGGGCGCGGGCATTTGGGGCGCGGCACAACCGGGCGCGGCACGGCTTGATATTGGCCCGACAGCAGGCGCTGTACTGCCCATTGCCAACCGCTCGCTGCGCTTGTCGCTCGACTGGCGACAGCGGATAGCGGGAGAGGCGCGGCCCGGCTCTGGCGTTGCGCTTACCCTGGGTGCGGATTTTTAAACTCGGCACCGCAAGCGGCACTGCCCCACCATGGCGCTTTGCCAAAACGTGCGAACAGGATATTCGCTAGAGTCGCATGGATATTTATCTGCCCATCGCCAATTTGAGCGTGAACGCGTTCGTCATCATCCTGCTGGGTGGGGGCGTTGGGTTGTTATCGGGCATGTTTGGCGTCGGTGGCGGGTTTTTAACCACACCGCTGCTCATCGTTTACGGCATTCCCCCAACGGTTGCCGCAGCATCGGCGGCCAGCCAGGTAACCGGGGCAAGCGTTTCGGGCGTGTTTGCGCATGTGCGGCGCAAGGGCGTGGACATGAAGATGGGCGGCGTCATGGTGGCAGGTGGCGTGGCGGGTTCGTTTAGCGGCGCCTGGTTGTTCAAGCTGCTACAGGCCAGTGGCCAGATAGATACCGTCATCGCCATCATTTATGTACTGATGCTTGGCTCGATTGGCGTGATGATGGGGCGGGAATCGCTGCAAAGTATTGGCGCGCTCAGGTCGGGCGTGCCGCTCAAGCCGCGCACGCGGCGGCACCATCCGCTGGTTGCTGCGTTGCCGCTGCGCACCCGTTTTTACCGTTCTGGCCTGTATATTTCGCCACTGGCGCCGCTGTTGCTGGGGTTTTTTGTCGGCAATTTGACGATATTACTGGGCGTCGGCGGCGGCTTCATTCTGGTGCCGGCAATGCTTTACCTGCTGGGGATGACAACGCAGGTGGTGGTGGGCACCTCGCTGTTTCAGACCTTGTTCGTCACCGCAGCCGCCACCATGGTGCATGCGATGACGACCAAGGCGGTGGATATTGTGCTTGCAGCGTTGCTGCTGCTCGGCTCGGTTGCGGGCGCGCAGCTTGGCGCGCGGCTGGCCAACCGGGTAAAGCCTGAATATCTTCGGCTTGGCCTTGCCATTATCGTGCTGCTGGTGGCAGCGCGCGTCGCGCTTGGCCTGGGGTGGCGACCGGACGAGATTTATTCGGTTGAACTGGCATGAGCCGGCGCCTCTTGCTTGTCGCCGCAGCGCCGCTGTTGCTTGGCCAGAGCAAGCCGGTGCTGGTGCCCGATGTGTCGCAGCGCGATATTCAGATCGCCTATAGCTTTACCGGGGCCGAACTGCTGCTTTTTGGCGCCATTCTCTACCCTGGCGGGCGCGTGCCGCAGGAACGCGATGCCGATATCGTGGTCGTCGTAAAAGGGCCGGCACAGTCTATTTTGGTGCGCGAAAAGCGGCAAATAGCGGGGATCTGGGTCAATGCAGCGCGCATCCGCTATCTTTCAGCCCCTTCTTTTTACGCAATTGCATCCTCCCGGCCGATCAACAAGCTGGTTGATGAGCGCACGCGCGCAATTTATGAGCTGGGGCTCGACAGCTTGCAGCTTTCTCCAGCGAGCACCGCCCCGGTCGCCGAGCAGAGCAGCTTTGCACATGGACTGGTCGATTTGAAACAGCAAACCGGGCTTTATTACGAATCACCCGGCTCGGTGGAGATTACCGACGGTGTGTTGTACCGCGCACGCATCACCATCCCCGCGCGCGTGCCGGTGGGGCGGTTTACGGCCGAGACTTTTCTTGTGCGCGACGGTCGGGTGCTTGCAGCGGCGGTGCGCGATATCAACATCCGCAAATCGGGCTTTGAGCGCTTTGTCGCCCGCGCGGCCGAGCGGCGCTCTTTTGCCTATGGGCTGGCCGCGGTAGCGCTTGCCATATTGTTCGGATGGACTGCGGGGTGGGTCGCAAGGCGGTTGTAACCCATTTTGGGTAAACGCAATATTTACCATTTCTTGCCAGGGTCGGCGCAATTGCCAACGGGGAGGCTATGGGTTGTGGACGCAGTAAATTCTGGCGGTTTTGAAACGGCCTCGCATGGCGGCACAGCCACCCATCTTGATGCAGCGGGCCTTGGCATTGGCATCGTCCTCGAAATTGCCGGCTCAAGCAGCCAGATTCTGCTCGATGCGCAGGCGCTTTCTGATCAAAGCAACAGTGCTGACCCTTCAATCGCCAGTGCCGGCAATGTTGGCAGCCAGGTAAAAATGCGCGTTGGCGCGTCATGGCTTATTGCCAATGTTCGCGCGCTGAAATTGTCTGAAACCCACCGCGACGGCATTATCGCCACTATCGACTTTCTCGGCGAGGGGCAGGAAGAAAAACTAACCGGCAAGCTCTATCAGTTTCGCCGCGGTGTTACGCGCTACCCAACGCCCGGCGCGCCCGTGTTCCCGGTATCAACCGCCGACCTGAAGCAGATTTACGCCGCCGACGACCGCGCGCATATCAGCATCGGCAGCGTCTATCCCACGCGCGACATTCGTGCCGCGCTCTATATCGATGCATTGCTCGGCAAGCATTTTGCGCTTCTCGGCTCAACAGGCACCGGCAAATCAACTTCTGCTGCGCTCATTTTGCACAAGATCTGCGACATGGCACCCCAAGCGCATATTGTGATGATTGACCCGCACGGAGAATATGGCGCCGCTTTCACCAGCAACGGGGCAATATTCGACGTATCAAACCTCAACATGCCCTATTGGCTGATGAATTTTGAAGAACATTGTGAAGTCTTTCTCACATCGTCCGATTCAGATCGTCAAATCGACGCAGATATCCTTGCCAAATGCCTGTTGATGGCGCGTGCCAAGGGGCGGGTGGGCCAGGAAATAGGCAAGCTGACGGTAGATGCGCCTGTGCCTTATTTGTTGAGCGACCTGACCAACCTCATCACCCTTGAAATGGGCAAGATGGACCGGGCGGGCGACACGGCGCCCTATTTGCGGCTGAAGACCAAGATTGACGAAATTCGGGCCGATCCGCGTTATGGCTTCATGTTTTCCGGGATGCTCGTCGCCGACACCATGGCCAATTTCATCGAGCGCGTGTTCCGCCTGCCCGCCGACAGCAAGCCGATTTCAATCATCGATGTATCGGGCGTACCATCTGAAATAACTTCAGTCGTGGTTGCCATGCTTAGCCGCATGGTGTTCGATTTTGCCATCTGGTCGCGCAACGAACCGCAGCGGCCCATTTTGCTCGTATGCGAAGAGGCGCACCGTTATATTCCCAGCGAAAACAATGTGGAACATTCCTCGGTCGGCCGCATCCTGAGCCGCATCGCCAAAGAGGGGCGCAAATATGGCGTCTCGCTTGGCCTCATCACCCAGCGCCCGTCCGATCTTGCCGAGGGCGTTTTGTCGCAGTGCGGCACCATCATTTCGATGCGGCTGAACAATGATCGCGACCAGGCCTTTGTCCGCGCAGCAATGCCTGAAGGCGCGCGTGGTTTTCTGGATGCGATCCCGGCGCTGCGCAACCGGGAGTGCATCATCTGCGGCGAGGGGGTGGCCGTGCCGGTGCGTGTATCGTTCGACACGCTTGATGAGGCCAAACGCCCCGCATCTGAAGATCCGCTATTTTCGCAGTTGTGGAAAGAAGCTGGCCGCGAGGACGAAATCATCGCCCGCACCGTGCGCCGCTGGCGCGCCCAGGGGCATTGACCAGCGACAAACAGCCGCCCGCGCCTCCACAACATGCCAAACCATGTCGGCAGGCCTGCGCTATCGCGCCTGTGGTTTTACCGATAGCAGAACGCCCAGCTGCGCCCTGAACCGGCGCAGCGCCGCGCCTGTCAATTGCGCAGTGGTGGTAAAGCTGACCGAGCCGGGGTTGATAGCCGCGCCATTGCGCCACAGCTCATAATGAAGATGCGCACCCGTGGACAGCCCGGTGGAGCCGACCGCGCCGATAAGCTGCCCCTGCGCCACGCGGGTGCCAGGGCGCACATAAATGCGGCTCATATGGCCATAACCCGTCGCCAAGCCACCGCTATGCCCCAGTTTTACAAAATTGCCATAGCCGGCATTGCGCCCTGCAAAAGTAACCACTCCGTCAAGCGCTGCACGAATAGGGGTGCCATAGGGCGCGCCAATGTCGAGCCCCTTGTGCATGCGTACAAAGCCCAGAATCGGGTGGCGGCGCGGGCCATAGCCCGATGTGATACGCCCCTGAACCGGCATGGTCAGCGAACCGCGCCGCTCGCCCACGCCCGAAGCTTCGAACCATTGCGCGCGGCCATCTTGTTCCCAGCGGACAAGTTGCAGCTTCTTGGCGCCACGGTCGAGCCCGGCAAACAATAGCTGGCCAAGCTGCACCTCGCCCGTTGCCGCGCGCGCGCGCTCGATAATGATGTCGAAAATATTGCTGGCGCCAATATCGCGCCCAACCGAAAGCTGCCCGGCCAGCGCGCGAATATAGGCCTCCACCGCCTTGGCGGGCGCGCCCGCCGCGCGTGCGGAGCGATAAAGGCTGGGGCCAACAAGACCACGAATGCGCAGCGGCGCATGGTCTATGGCAATTGGCTGTGGATCTGCCACCAGCCCGGCCCCCGTGCGGTTAACCGCCAGATTAAGGTCGAACCGCGCGCGAAAACGAAGCTGTTCCAGCGGCCGCGGGTCAGCACGGGTCGCACGTCGACCAAGCGTAAGCGCAAATTGCGTACCCGGCCTGATGGACGATAGCGCCACCTTCGCGCCAATCAGGCTTGCAACCCGCGCAGCTTCCCCACGGGCGACGCCTGCGCGCTCCAGCATACCGCTCAGACTATCCCCGCCGCCAAGCGCGGCGGTAAGCTCAACAACAGGGCGCTCGGGTGTTTCAGCAAGCGGGCGGACCAGATCATTCGCCGCCATGCGCCGGCCAGAAGTGCCCCCCCAGGCAAGCGGCGCAAAGGATTGGCTGCGCGCCTCGTCCCAATCAGCTCCGCCAAGTGCTGGGGCAGTCACGCCAATAACAGGACGTTGAAAACCGGGAGAAAAATAGCAAGTAGCGGCAATCAGGGCCAGGCAAGTCGCCACGCCGCGATACCAGATAGCCGTGCCCAGGTCGGCACCAAGATCAGGTGTCCAGTCAATAGCGTTTGCTTGCGCCCGCACGCGCTCCAGCCAGCCGCTATCGGCAACCGGCACCGCGGCACGCCCAAAAGACAGCACCGCAGCGCCACCCCCCAGATCCTGCCCATGATCGCTGCGCAAAAACACAGCCACCCCCAAACTCACGCGCGCGCAACCGCTGGCACGACACTTCGTCCAGCGTTGTGGGCCACTAGTCCTAAAGTCAAATTAACCTGGCCCGGAGAGCGATTTGATTGCGACGGGGCGTGGCAACGTGTCGGTAAAACGAAACGTTACGGTAATAAAATCGAGAGACAATCCAGATCAGCCGCCGTCCGTGCGGCGGCGCAAACGGCTTGTTGCGGCATCAGAACGGCAGCTTTGGCAAGGGGTCCGGTTTGGCTGGCGGTGCAACAATGGGCGCCACCGGTGATGCAGGGGTGTGCGCAGGGGGTCGCGCAGAGGATCGCCTTGTGTGCAGCGCATCGATTTCGCTCTGGCGGGTGGCCAGATACAGGTTGCGGCGGGCGACATAAGGATCGGCGCTTTCCTCGCGCCGTTGCTGCAACTCGTCATCAAAAGCGGCGCGGTGGTCCAGCGTGCTTGCCGCGCTTGTCGGAAGCGAATAATAAGGCTGGTCAAAGGGTTTGCCAAAAGCCAGTGGTACGACAAGCCGGTCAAGCCCGGCGCCGAAAATATCCCGCACCGTGGTTGGCCCGATGATGGGCAAATATAAATACGGCCCCGGCTTCACCCCATAAAACCCCATCGTGTCGGCAAAACCGTTGGTGCGAAAGGGCAGTTTGAACGGCCGTTTTTTGGCTATATCAAACAGCCCGCCAATGCCGATGGTGGAATTGACCACAAAGCGCGCCACCGTCTTTAGCGCCTTGCCAACTTTGTGCTGCAACACAAAGTTGATGAAAATATCTGGCTCGCGCAGATTTCTGAGGAAATTTCCCAGCCCGTCGCGAACAGGCGCAGGCACCACACGGGCAAAGGCAAGCGCTGTCGGGCGGACAATGGCTGCATCAACCGCCTGAGTAATGGCATAGGTCTTGGCGTTGATACGCGCCAAAGGATCACCGGGCAAAGGCTGTCGGGCGGTAACGACAATGTCGCCCTGCGGCGGCTCACCATGGCCTGCGGCTTGCGGATCAGATTTAGTGGCCTGCTCGCCAGTTTGCGCCCACTGGTTCACACCGCCTGCCGTATCGGGGGCGGCAGGCGCGGCAAGCAGGGGCAATAGCTGTGGGGCAGGCCCAGCACCTTTGGCCGACATTGCAGCGACAATGCCCGCCGGATCAAGACCGTGCAGACCAGCCAATGGTCCGCATATCATTGCGGCAGCGACAAATGCCGCAACGCTCATTCAGCTATGGCCGATATATCCGAACCATCCGTTTGCGGCCGCGCCAATCCGCCCGGCACCGCGACGCAGCGAAAGCCGCCATGCCGCTTTGGTGAAATAACGCGCATATCGGTGGTCGCCCCAGCATGTGCCAAACAGACCGCCTGATCGACCAGCCAGGCAGCATAGCAATGATTGCTGGCGTAAACCATAGCCCTGGATGCGGCATGCGCTGCACAATGCCCCACAAGAATTTACCGCCATGCCAGGGCAAAACACCCCGCGCGCTACCCGCAAACACTTTTACACAGGCCATGCCGTTTGGCCTTCAAGTGCCAGAAAACGCTTCAAATTTTAAATAATCCTACAAAATATGTACAATTATGTTGGATACAAACCCTTAGTTTAACAGTATAATCTTCAAATTGTTGTCAGTGTAACAGATTAGTCACTGTCTCTAAACGGTATCATATTTGCCAATATAGGAACGAGACGCTTGCATTGGCTGTCCCATCTGACAAAAATCAGCCAGGTGGATTGATGTTTTTGAAATTGTCACTGCGACACGCAATTTTGTTCTGGAAATGAATGGCCCCCATAGTGAAGTTGCCACAATCTGAACATCTTAAAGCTGGCGCCGCGGGCGAGATAGACCTGCTGCCACGCGGGGACAGGATTGCCGATCTCCTTCGCCGCGAATCGGCGTTGACGGCGGAGGCTTTTTCGCGCGCGTCCAAAGTATGCGAAGAAACGGGGGAGCGCTTTGATTCCGTCGTTACCCGGCTTGGCCTGTTGTCGGAGCAAGCGCTGGCGGAACTTATTGCGCAGTCGGCAGGATTGGCGCTGCTGCCGGCATCTGCGCTGCCCGCAGCCCCGGCGCCCGGCCCGGCGCCGTCCCTTGCGTTTTTGCGCGACGTGCGCGCGCTGCCGGTGGCAGTGGGTGAAACGCAGGTTACCATCGCCTTTGCCGATCCATTCGACAATTTTGCCGCAGATGCGCTGGCCTATCTGTTTGCGCGGCCTGTGGAGCGCGCCGTGGCGCTGCCAAGCGACATTGAATCGGCCATTGAGCGGCTTTATGGCGCCGAAACCGCCAGAGCCGCCGACGATGATGCCGCGGTCGACGATGACGATGTCGAGCGGCTGCGCGATCTGGTGAGCGATGCCCCTGTCATTCGCGCGGTGAACCGGCTCATCAGCGATGCGGTGGAGCTTCGCGCGTCGGACATACATGTCGAGCCGGCGGATGACAGGGTGGTTGTTCGCCTGCGCATCGACGGCGTGCTGCGCGAGCGGCCCGCGCTCCCGCCCTCCATGCGCTCGGCATTGGTGTCGCGCATCAAAGTGATGGCCGGGCTCAACATTGCCGAGCGCCGCCTGCCGCAAGACGGGCGGATGCGGGTCGCGGTGCGGGGCAATGACATTGATCTGCGAGTGGCAACCGCCCCTTCCATCCACGGCGAAACGGTGGTGCTGCGCATTCTTGACCGCGCCAATCTTGCACTCGATTTCAAAACACTGGGCTTTGGCTCCTCACTGGTTGCGCGGCTGGAAGCGGCGCTGGTGCGGCCTTATGGCATCATCCTCGTCACCGGGCCCACGGGCAGCGGCAAAACCACCACGCTCTATGCAGCAATTGCCGCGATGAATTCTGGCGCGCGCAAAATTTTAACGATTGAAGACCCGATTGAATATCGGCTCGCCGGCGTGGTGCAGATGCAGGCCAATGCGGGCATCGGCCTCACCTTCGCCAGCGCGCTGCGTTCGTTTTTGCGGCAAGACCCGGATGTAATGATGGTGGGCGAAATTCGCGACCTGGAGACCGCGCAAATTGCAGTGCAGGCAGCGCTCACCGGCCACACCATCTTGTCCACCCTGCACACCAATACGGCAGCAGGCGCCATTACCCGATTGATGGATATGAATGTCGAGCCGTTTCTGCTCAGTTCAACACTCAATGCCGTGCTCGCGCAGCGGCTGGTCCGCCGGTTGTGCGAACATTGCCGCACGCCCTATGCGCCCAGCCCCAGCCAGATGGCGGCGGCAGGTATTTCCGGTGGATCAGGCGGCCCGTTTTATGCGGCCAAAGGGTGTGACCAATGCCACCAAAGCGGTTATGCCGGGCGCATTGCACTAATCGAAATCCTCAGCATAACCGACGAAATTGGCAGTCTTATTCTGCGCCGCGCCGACACGCGCTCGCTCACCCAGGCCGCGGTGGAAGACGGTGCGCTTGCATCGTTGCGTGAAGATGCCATTGCCAAACTTCTGGCCGGGCAAACCACCTTGCAAGAGGTGCTGCGCGTTGTGGCGGAGAGCTGAGCCGTGCCGCGCTTTGCCTATCGCGCCATTGCACCAGACGGCGCGCGCACCAATGGCCGCATCGAGGCCGATAATGCGCGCGACGCGGTGGCGCACATCCGGCGGCTGGGCGTCGCTCCGGTTGAAATTACCGAAATGGCCCCGGCAACCAATGATGATCACCGCGCACAACCCCCAATCGACAGCAAGGCACAGCGCGCAGTCACCAAGGCGATTGGCGAGCTGGCCGTGCTGCTGATGGCCAGCCTGCCGCTGGACCGCGCGCTTGCGCTTACGCTTGAAAATATCGATCATGCCGGAATAAAAGGTGAATTCGCAAAGCTGCTTGACGAAGTGAAGCAGGGCCAGCCGCTTTCGCGCGCCATGGCACGCAATGCCCAGGTTTTTCCGGCCATGGCGCGTGCTATGGCGGAGGCAGGCGAAGCAAACGGACAACTCGGCCAGGCGCTTGAGCGGCTGGCAGGCGCGCTCCAACAAGCCGATGATCTGCGCAGCCTGATCCGCATGGCGATGATCTACCCGATCATTCTGGCTGTCATTGCTGTGTCGGTTATTTTGATGATGCTGCTGTTTGTCGTACCACAATTTGACACACTGTTTGCGCAGGCTGGCAACAAGCTGCCCATCGAATCGCGATTTGTCATCGCCGCAAGCCACGGCCTGCGGCACTATGGCCTATATTATCTTGGCGGGGGGGTTTTGCTTGGGGTGCTGGTGCGCTTCTGGTGGCGCCGACCCGCCGCGCGCGCCGCGATTGACGGTCTGGCGCTGCGTCTTTTCCAAATCGGCGCGCTTATCCGCCATATTGAGACAGCGCGGTTCAGCCGCACCCTTGGCGCACTCATCGATGGCGGCGTTGCGCTGCCGGTCGCGCTTTCTGTTGCGCAGCGCACAATCACCAACCGGGTGATGGCAAGGGCGATTGGCGAGGTTGCAGGCGCCGTTAAGGAGGGTGGCGGGCTGACACGGCCTTTGGCCCAAACCGGCATGTTGCCCAAGCTCGCCATCGGTTTTTTGCGCACCGGCGAAGAAATTTCGCAACTTGGGCTGATGCTTGGCCGGCTGGCCGATGTGCTCGACCGCGATGTGAAAATCAGGCTGCAACGCCTGATCAGCCTGCTCACGCCAGCAATAACGGTGGTGCTTGGCACCGGCGTGGCGGCAATAATTGCAGCAATAATGACGGCAATTTTGGGTTTTAACGATGTGGCGGTGGGTTAATCGATGAAAAAGACATGTTCTGCAAGCGCTGCCGGCTTTACTTTGCTTGAGCTGCTGGTGGTGCTGGCCATTCTTGGTCTGCTCGCCGCGATTGTCGGCCCAAGAGTAATTAAATATCTTGGCAGCTCAAAAACCCAGTCGGCCGTGGTGCAGGCACGCAACATTGCCTCGTCGCTCGAATTGTTCCGGCTTGATGCCCGGCGCTTTCCCACTCAGGAGGAGGGGCTTGTCGCGCTGGTGAAGCCGCCTGCGGGCATAGCGCTGTGGAACGGGCCCTATCTGGCAGAAGAAGGTGCGCTGATCGACCCGTGGGGCAAGCCCTATTTGTTCAAAGCACCAGGCGACCACGGCGAAGTTGATGTTTATACGCTGGGCGCCGACAACGCGGCCGGCGGCACGGGCGAGGCCAAAGATGTCGGCAACTGGTAGCCCTTTGCCCCGCGGCTTCACGCTGATCGAGGCGCTGGTGGTGGTTGGCATTGCAGCGCTTATCAGCGGCCTGGCCTTTGCGCGGGTGGAAACCGCCCTGGCAGCGCAACAATTTCGTACAACAACCGCCTGTGTCGCACTGGCGTTGCAACAAGCGCGCGCTGGTGCCATCCGGTCTGGCGCACCCGTAATTTTCCGCGTCGTCGCAAACGGCCATGGCTATGCCTCAGCCGGCCAGCCAGGCGTAATGCTGCCCGAAGCCGCGCTGCTGCGCCCGGCGCAGCGGGCATTTATCAGCTTTTACCCCGATGGCACGTCAAGCGGCGGCTCGCTACGCCTTTTGGACACGGCGATGGCGGTGACGCTTTCCATCCAGCCCTCCACCGGGCAAGTCATCATAGCGGCAGACCAATGAGGCCCGCTCGCGCCGCCACCGGCTTTACGCTTGTCGAAACGCTGATCGCAAGCGCCATTATCGCGGCCATGCTGGGCGTGGCGCTTCAGGCCGTTTTGGCCAGTGCACGGGCCAAACACATGGTGGAAGATCGCCGTTTGGCAACGCTTGTTGCCCGGTCGCAACTGGCGGCCGCTGCCGCCAGCACTGGCGCGGGCCTGCTCGACGCGCGCGGCAAAACCAGTAATATCGACTGGCGGGTGCGGATCGAGCCATTTTCCACCCGCTTTGCCCAGCCAAGGCTGGAGCAGATTATCGTGACCACCGGGCAAAGCCCCTCAGGTAAACCGCTGGTCGAGCTGCGCAGCGTCAGGCTGGCGCCATGACTGCACAGGGGAGCAAACAAGGCTTTGCGCTGGTCGAACTGCTTGTCAGCCTTGCCATTCTTGGCGTGGCGGCGGCGATGCTCCTGTCAGGCGTGGTGCTTGTCCGGCAGCTTGCACACCGGGCGGAGGCGCAGACCAGGGGCAATGAGGCGATCGTTACCACACAGTCGGTGTTGCGCGACCGGATTGAGTCCATCGTCCCCAGCTTGCGGGCAGATTTTGAGCGACCCATTGTGGATATGCGCGGCACTCAGGCGATTTTGAGTTTTTTTGCCCCGCCGCCGCCCGCCGCGCGGCCAACGATCATCCAGCGTTACCGGCTACTGCGCACGGCCGCCGGGCAGTTGACGCTGTTTTCCAGCCCCGACCTTTCGCCACGGGTCAACCCCTATGCGCCCGGCGAGGCCGGCTGGGCGCCAACGGTGCTGCTCAGCGGTGTTAGCGCGCTCGATATCGATTATTTTGGCGCCGCCCCACCCGACAATCAGCGGCGCTGGCGGCGGCAATGGGTTGAACAGTTTCAGCCGCCAGAGCTCATACGTGTCCGTCTGGGCTTTGCCAGAAATGACCCCCGCCAATGGCCGGACCTGATCATCCGCCCGGCCGCCACGATCAACGCGGCCTGCCGGATAGAGCCCAATTCGGGAAGGTGCGCTGGCACATGATCCGCACCGGCACCCTGCTCGATCTCGACATGACGACGCTTGTGCAGCGGATCGCTGCCGGCTGGCGCTGGTGGACCGGCGAACTGGCGGGCATGTTGCCCCCTGGCCTGTCAACAGCGCGGCGCAAAATCACCCTGCCCATGCGCTATTGGCAAGCCGGGCACGGGCTGTCTTTGGGCGCGGCGGTCCCCTCAACCATCATCGTGCCGCCAGAGCTGGTGCTGATACGCACGGTGGAGCTGCCATTTGCGCCCATGGCCGACCTGCGGCAACTGGTGCTGCTCGATCTTGACCGGCTGACGCCCTTTTCGGCCGACACCGCATATTGCGCGGTGGAGCCCCAAGACACCAAGGCGCGATCGGGCACCAGAAACGTGCAGATCGCAGTCATCCCCAAAACGCTTGGCCGCGACATTGCCGCCGCCGCGCGCGAGGCAGGTGTTGCCCCTGGCGCAATCGGCCTTGTGTCGGACAATGGCACGCAACTCTTGTTCGATTTTGCCCCGCTGTTGCGCGACGACGGCGTTCTGCCCAAAATCGCCGGCAGCAAGCCTGTCTGGTGGAGTGTGGTGGCGATGATGTTTATCGCCAATCTTGCTTTGTACATTCACCGCGACATAGCCAGTGTTGCCCGGCTTCAGGCGCTGGTCGATGCGCAGGCGAGCACCGTTGGCGGCGCGCGGCGCGTAACCACGGCCATCACGCAGGATGAGCGGTCACGCGACCTTCTTATCGCCAGGCGCCAGCGGGGCAATGCGCTGGGCGTTCTGGCGCTGACAGCCCATGCGCTGCCGGCCGGCGCCTGGCTTGAAAGGATGAGCTGGAGCGAGGGCGAGCTGCGCCTGAACGGCTATAAACAGGCCGATCTCGATTTGTTAAAGGCGCTGCGGCAGAGCGGGCGGCTGAAATCCATCCGCTCCACCACGGCCGATGCCGCCACCGAGGCAGCCGAGCATGAGCCGTTTGACGTTTCCGCCCGAATTGAGGGTGCGCCATGAGAGTTGAGCTGTCTGCCCTGTCCGCGCGCGAGCGGCGGCTTGTTGCGCTGCTGATCCTGTCAATCGTCGTTGTGCTTGGGTTGTTTGGCGTGGTTGCCCCCATGGCCGACGGCGCGGCCGGCCGAGCGGCCGAGCGGGCGCGGCTGACGCGGCAATTTGTGGCGAATGCGCGGCTGATTGCCAGCGTGCCGCGCCTGCGCCAGATAGCCGAGGCACAGCGGCGCGACGATCCGCGCTTTGCGATAATCGCAGCCGATCAACTCACCGCAAACGAGGCGCTGCGGGAACGGATTGCCGATGCGGTGGCACGGGCAGGCGGGCAGGTACGCACTACGCAAGATGTCGAAACAGGAACAGGCTGGGCACAGGCCTGGGCCGAGGCGCGGCTAACAATGCCACAACTCGTCTCACTGCTCTCCGATGTGCAAAACCAAAGACCTTATCTTGCGATTATGTCGCTTTCCGTGTCGGCGGATCGCGGCGCACTTTCTGGAAAAACCGATTTGCTGGATATTCGCCTTGAAGCTGCCGTTCGCCATCACCCCGCCTGACCGGGCAGGCCGCGCGTTGCGACCAGCGCTGCTGCCGGCGCTGCTCGCTTTGCTGCTGCTGGCGCTGCTTGTGTTTCAGATCACGCTGCCCGCAAATGATGCGCTGCCGACAGGCGGTGGCCGGGTTGTTACATCGCGCCCGCCAGAGCGGCTGGTTGCTCCCGTCTTGCCAGATGCGGCACTGCAAGCCTCGTCACTATTTTCGCCCGTGCGTGCCGGCGCCGCCAGTACAGGCGCGCCCGGCCAGGGCGCCGCCAGCGGGCCGTTGGGCGGGGCAGTTCCCGTAGGCGTTACACGCAGCCGGGGGGTTACCCGGCTTATCCTGCAAACAAGCACTGGCGAAACGGCATCGCTGGCGCTTGGCCGAAGCTATAATGGCTGGCGTTTTACCGCGCTGAGCGGCGACACGGCCCGCTTTGCGCGCGACGGAAAATCTCTTCTGCTCCCGCTTGCGGGCGGCACCGAATGGGGCGGCCCCCCTTCTCGATCACAATTGGCGAATGAACGATGATCACGCGACCTTCCCTGCGCGCTGCGACAATCATGTCGGGCATAGTCTTTCTGGTTGCCAGGCCAGGTATTGCCGGCGGGCAGGCACAGGTGGAGCCGCCTGAGGCTAATCTGCCGCAGACCAGCGCTACAATCGTGCCCGGAACACCGCCACAGACGCCACAGGCGCTACCACGCTCACCCATTCTTCCTGGCGATATCAGCCTGAACTTTCCATCAGCGGACATAAATATTGTTGCCAAGGCGGTGTTGGGCGACATTTTGCACGTCCCCTATACTGTTTCGCCAGAAGCCAGGGGCCCGGTTACCGTTGTCACCGCCCGCCCAATAGCGCGGCAATCGGTCATTGCCTTTCTGGAAGAGGCGATTGGCCGGCGCGGCTTTGCCATTATCGCGCTGAACGGCGGCTTTGAGATACAATCGATCAACACAGCCCGCGCCACTGCACCAATCAACGCAAGCCCTGTCGGCTTTGCCAATGAAGTCATCACGCTGAAATTTGTCGGCGCTGCGCAAATCAAGGCGCTGCTCGACCCGGTTCTGCCCGGCCTTGTGTCGAGCATCGATGCCGATACCAACACGGTAACGCTATCGGGCACCGCCGGGCAGCGCGCCAGCGCACGCGACCTGCTGGGCCAGTTTGATGTTAACTGGCTACGCGCCATGAGCTTTGGCCTGTATGTTCCCAAAACCACCGACAGCCGGCTCATTGTTCCAGAGCTGGAAAAGCTGATCAACGCGCCTGATTCGCCCACAAAAGGGCTGGTGCGGCTGCTGACAATGGAAAAGCTCAACGCAATTCTGGCGGTTAGCCGCCAGCCGCAATATCTCGACGATGTTGCACGCTGGATTGAAATTCTCGACCGTGAAGGCCGCAGCAACGAGGCCAGGCTGTTTGTTTATAACGTCCAGAACAGCCGCTCGCGCGATCTGGCAAGAACAATCAACGCAGCTTTTGGCAACGCAGCTTTTAGCAACGCCGCCGCCGAGCCGGGCACGAGCAATTTTGGCGGCAGCGCCGATGGCATTCGCCTTGGCCGCCAAACAGGGGGCCCCGCGCAAGATGACGGTGTCTCACGACAAGGCCAGGACAATATTTCGGTCACCCCCGCCACCTCGGACAGCGCCGCCTCCAGCCAGGGCAGCGGCGAGCGTGCCGGGCATTCAGGCGCGATCATTACCAGTGACGATAGCAACAACGCAGTCATCGTTTTTGGCACACCGCGTGAATATGCGCTTGTGGAAGAGGCGCTGCGCAAGCTTGACGTGCTGCCGGTGCAGGTGATGATCGAGGCGGCCATTACCGAAGTGAGCCTGAACGACGACCTGCGCTACGGCGTGCAGTGGAACTTCACCTCAGGCAACACCAGCACAGTGCTGACCGATTCCACCACCTCCACCGATCTGGTGCGCGCGGTGCCGGGCTTTTCCTTTCTGTTTGCCAACACCAGCCTGTCCGCCGTGCTCAGCACGCTGGAGAGCAAAACCAAGGTCAATGTTGTCTCCGCGCCCAAGCTGCTTGTCCTCAACAACCAAACCGCCGCTCTGCAAGTGGGTGATCAGGTGCCGGTTTTGACAACCTCTTCCACCTCGACGATTAGCGCCAACGCGCCGGTCATCAACGCAGTTGAATATCGCGATACCGGGGTCATTTTGAAGGTGACGCCGCGGGTAAACGCCACCGGGCTGGTTCTGCTCGATATTACGCAAGAGGTGAGCGATGTTAACACCACGCGCTCAACGGGCGGCGTTAACTCGCCAACAATTTCAACCCGGCGCATCACCACATCGGTTGCGGTGAATGATGGTGAGGTGCTGGCGCTTGGCGGGTTGATCCGCAACACACAGAGCCGTGACAAAATCGGCCTGCCAGTGCTATCGCAATTGCCGGTAATTGGCGGGCTGTTTGGCCGCCATGCCAATCTTGAAAGCAAGATCGAGCTGATCGTTCTGCTGCGCCCGCGCGTTGTACGCACGATTGACGATGGCCGGGCGATTACTGACGAACTTCGCCGCAAAATTCGCTCGCTGGAGCCGTTCAAAACCTCTGGCACGATACCATGAGGCAGCGGCAGGGCAGGGAAAATGGCTATGCCATGGTTGCCGCCGTTGCCAGCATTGCGCTGCTGGCCAGCGTATCGCTGATGATGGTCGCGGCCGCGCGCGGGGCCATCGCCATGGCCTCAGCCGAGCTTGACCGTGCCCGCCTGCTCGCCGCAGCCGATGCAGGCGTGGCGCTGACACTGCAAGAGCTGCTCCAGCCCAACGCCATTGCCCGTGTGCCGATCAACGGCACGGTACAGCGAAAAACCTATGCCGGATATCGCCTCTCCATCCAGATTGAAGACGAACGCGGCAAGATTGCGCTCAACCTCATCAACGAGGAGCAAACAGAGGCGATGTTTGCAGCTTTTGGGGTGACGGGCACAGCGCTTGAACAGGCAGTCGACGGCTTTCTTGACTGGCGCGACGAGGATGACAGCCCCCGGCTGATGGGCGCTGAAGTGGATGATTATGAAAAACTGGGGCAAAGCCCCCGCAACGGCCCGTTGCTATCTGTGGGCGAGCTGGCGCTCATCCGCGGCGTTGGCCCAGCGCTTGCCGCAAAAATCGCGCCCGACGCCACGCTGACCTTTGGCACCAGAGGCGAATTTGACCCGCGCTTTGCCTCGCCCATTTCGCGCGCGGTGATGGCCGACAGGCCAGATGCAGGCGCAATCGGCGCTGGCGACAGCAGCGAAATTCAACCGATTGAAGCCACTCAACTCGGCAACCAAGACAGCCTCATCAACCGCCCGCTGACAATCCGTGTCGATGCAAGCGACGGCCATGGCGGCGGCGCGCGGCGGCAGTTGGTGGTTGAACTAACCGGCGCGCGCCGCCTGCCCTATGTGGTGCGCGCGCGCGATTAGCGCAAAAGGCGCGTTAATAAAAATAACTTCTGGCCGGATAGCCCTGCGGTCAATCCGTCAGCGAACGCGGCGAGACAAGGGTTGGCGCTGTGGCAAGGTTTAGCAGCCGTTGCACATAGCCATGCAGATATTCCTCTCGCCGCACATCATCCACCCGGCCGGGGCCATAAGACACAAAGGGTGCAACCACTGTAAAACCGGTAAAGGCAAAAATACCGCGATGAACGGGGAAAAGAATATCCTCAATCGGGGCATAGGCACCGGCATCTGAATAAACATCTTCCAGCCCGCCAAGCGAGACTGCGCACATGGCCCGTTTGCCGGCAAAAACCCCGCCAGCAAACCACCGCCCGCCGCCATAGGCACGCCCAACCGCAAAAACACGGTCAACCCAGCCTTTTAGAATTGCAGGAAGCCCAAGCCACCATATTGGAAACTGAAAGACAAGCGCGTCGCACCAGGCGAGTTTGTCCATCTCCGCCTGCAATTCGGGGGTATAGCCGTTTTGCGCGCTCGCCAGCGCCTCTTCTGCCTGCTGATTGAGCCGAGCCGGATCCGCCACGGTGGAGAAATTGCGGCGGTCGGACACCGGGTCAAAACCCATGGCGTAAAGATCGGACACGACAACCTCATGCCCGGCACCCTTCAACGCCGCGACCCCGGCGCGCAGCAGGGCACCATTAAAACTCGTTGGCTCCGCATGGGCATAAACAATCAAAACACGCATTGGCAAACCCTTCAAAACAGCGCCGCATTAGGCCAGTTACGCCAGCCCTGCCAGCATGAGCACCGCATCCATTCCCGGCCCGGCAATGGCGGGGCCCGGCTCAATTTTCTCGCTCACCACGCCAAAACGGTTTATCCAGGCGGTACGATAGCCATACCACGCCGCCCCGGCCGCATCCCACCCACCAAAAGCGGCAAAGCCGATCCGGCTTTTGGGCAAGGCAAAGGCGGCAGGCGCCATGCCATAGGCGGCCGGAGATGGCTTGAACTGACGCACGCGATCGGTGCTTAATATATGGTCGAATTCAGCGCTGATGCCTGCCCGGTCCATATTCGCGCGCAGCGTCGGCTCGCTCAGGTTGGACAAAAACGCCAGACGCACCCCGGCTGCCCTAAGCCGGGCAAGCGCTGGTTTTACATCCGGCCAGGCATTGAGCTGGGCATAGCTTTCCACCAGCCTCGCGCGCACCGCACCCGTCAGGCTCAGGCCAAGCGTTTCTGCGGCAAATCGCAGCGCGCCATCGGCAATTTCTGCAAAAGGGGTATATTGGCCGGCCGCGGTGTAAAGCCAGCTATAGCCAAACAGCTTGGCGCTCCACGCCTGTGCCAGCGCATCGCCATGCTCAGGAAATGCCGCCTTGACCATCGCGTTCACTGGCCTTGGGTCAAATATCACAAAACCATCAAAAGCAATAGCATCCACCCGCCGCCCTGCGGGCTCCTGCGCGCGGCTTATGCCTGGCAAAATTGCAGCCCCCGCTCCTGCCGCCGCCGCGCCCAAAAAGCTGCGCCGCGTAGATGAAAGTTGGGCAAAATCAGGCATAATATCTCCAGCACAGCGGAACAACCGGCATAATAATCGCTAAATCGAGCGCGCCTCGCCGCCATCGATGCGCATAGTGCTGCCCGTAATCCAGCGTGCCCGCGGCGACAGCAAAAAGGCCACAAGCTCGGCAATGTCTTCAGGCTCGCCATAGCGGGCAATGCCCAGCTCGCGCGCATAGGCAAGGATTGCATCCTGCGTTGTCAGCCCTTCGCGCTCGGCATAACGCTCGATCACCCCCAGGCGACGGCTGGTCATTACCGCGCCGGGCTGCACCGAATTCACCTGAATCCCATCCACCAGCCCACGCTCGGCAAATGCCTTGGCCATGGCAAGAATTGCCGCATTAATCGCCGATACACCGGCCAAAGCCGCCTTGGGTGCAACCGCCGTCGCGCCCGACATGAAGAGCAAAGACCCACCCGATGCTTTTAAATGCGGCCAGCCAGCCAGCGCTATCCGGCGCGCGCCGTGCAGCTTCATCGACAGCCCGTCATCCCATTCGGCGTCGGTCATATCCATCAAATCGCTTTGGGGAACCTGGCCTGCGATGTTGGCAATCGCATCAATCCGCCCGGTTTTTGCAAACGCGGCATCGACCAGTGTCTGGCCCGCATCTGGTAGCCGAAGGTCGATCGCCACCGGGTGCGCAACAGCGCCAGCCGCGTTTATCGCCTGTGCAGCTTCTTCCAGCCCGCCTGCGCTGCGCGCGGCAATGACCACTGTGCCAAAATCACGGGCAAGGCGAATGGCAGATGCCCGGCCAATACCACGGCTTGCCCCCGTTACGATAACCGTTCGCGCAGCATTGCCGCCGGCTTCTTGATGCGTGTTCATTATCCTGCCTCATCAACACCCAAACGGCACCGCACAACCGCTTGGCCAAATATGCCGCGATCTGCAAGGTGCCATTCGGGTGCCAGGATCGACAAGTTACACAATCAAACCCGGTGCGCGCGGCGTTATGCCGTCAGTACCAGCTTGCCAATGGTGCCGCGCTCTTCGATTGCCTGATGGGCCAAAGCGGCCTCGGCGAGTGGGAAAGTACCATTAATCGTAACCTTAAGCTCGCCACTCACCGCCAGGTCGAACAATTGGCCAAGCTCTGCTTTCAGGCTTGCCGGTGTCAGCAGCGGCGCAACCGCAAAGCCGGTAAGCGACTGGTTTTTGAAGATTAAACCAAGCAGATCTGGCACACCAAGGTCAAACTGCTGGATGTTGAGCGCGCCATAAACAACAATCTGGCCAAGCGGGGCCAGCACGCCAAGGCTGGCCATCATGATGGAGCCGCCCACTGACTCATAGACAATGTCGGGGCCTGCCCCGCCGAGCAGCCCGGTCAGCTTTTCTGTCCATTCAGCCTGAGTGTAGTCAACACCAAAATCTGCGCCAAGTGCCTGAGCAAACGCCAGCTTCTTGTCGCTGCTTGCCGCGGCAACCACGGTTTTTGCACCCGCCCGGCGAGCAAGCTGCACAAGAAGCGAGCCAACGCCGCCCGCAGCGCCATTTACCAGCACGGTCTTGCCAGCGGGATCTGCCTGTTTGACAAGATAGGCAGCCGTAAGCCCTTGCACCATCAGCGCGGTTGCCGCCTCGAACGACAACTCATCAGGCAGCACCACAACATAATCGGCCGGGACAATCGCAAACTCGGCATAGCCGCCAAAGTGAATATTGGCGGCAAACATCGCACCGGCAACCCGCGCGCCGATTTCAAGGCCAGACACATCGGCGCCCACGCTCTCAACCGTCCCCGCAATTTCGGAGCCGAGCACCGATGGTAAAGGCGGCGTCATGGCGTAACGGTCCTGCCGCATCAGCGTTTCGGCAAAATTAACCCCGGCAGCGCGAACGCGGACAAGCACCTCGCCAGGGCCGGGCACCGGCGTGGGAAGATCAACAAGCTCCAGGGCGTCCGTACCGCCAAACCGGCTCAACTGAATAGCTTTCATCATGGCTCTTTCAACAAAGTGTTTCGTCGGTCATATTGGGCACTATGCTCTAATTTGGAACTACCGACTTTTTTGTTCCATACTAACCTGGAGGTGACTATGGGAGAGCCGACAAAAAGGCTGCCAATCCTGCCGGCAGAGCGCGCGCTGAAGGTGATTGCCGGCCGCTGGAAGCCGGTTATTCTGTATCATCTGTTTGATGGCCCGCAGCGCCTTTCGCAGCTGCGGCGGCTGGTGCCGCAAATCAGCCAGAAGGTGCTCATCCAGCAACTTCGGGAAATGGAGGGGCACGGCATTGTCAACCGCGAGGTGTTTCGGCAGGTGCCGCCCCGCGTCGACTATAGCGCCAGCGCGCTGGGGCTGAGCCTTGAGCCGGTACTTCTCGCGCTATGCGACTGGGGCCGTCACCATGCGCAAGAGCTTGATGAGCTCGACCGCCTTGTCGATTGCCCCGCACAGCCGGTACGCAAGCGGGCTTAGCCGCAACCTTGCCCCCAACGACAAAATTTCATGCACCGGGAATAAAATCGCGCCATCGCCGGTCTATCCTTGCAGAACCTTCACGATCGAAAAGGCCAGACCATGAGCGACACCAAAAACCCAGCGCATGATATTTTTGACCGGCGCGGCATGTTGCAATGTATGAGCTGGGCGGGAACCGGCGCCTTGTTCACGATGAGCGGGGGCATTGCGCATTCGCGCGCGCTCCACCACCCTGCGGCAAAGCCCGCGGCGGCAACCAAGGTCAAGCCGTTTAGCTTTTTGCAGATCAGCGATACCCATGTCGGCTTTTCAAAGCCGGCCAACCCCGATCCGCTGGCCACACTGCGGGAGACAATTGCCAGGGTGAAGGCGCTGCCGCAGCAGCCCGACTTTGTCGTGCACACCGGCGACATTACCCATCTTGCCAAGGCGGACCAGTTCGACACAGCCAAAGGCTTATTGTCGGAGCTGAACCTGCCCATCCACTTCATTCCCGGTGAGCATGACATTCTCGACGGCACCGATACACGCCCGTTTCTTGAGCGTTTTGGCCAGGGGACCAAGGGCGATGGCTGGTACAGCTTCGATGCCAATGGCACGCATTTTGTCGCGCTGGTCAATGTTGTCCATCTTGGAGACCGGGGCATGGGCACGCTTGGCGCAGCACAGCTTGAATGGCTCCGCAAGGATCTGGCACCGCTTTCAGCCTCGACGCCGATTGTCGTTCTGTCCCACTTTCCGCTTTGGGCGCTCTTTCCCGACTGGGGCTGGGGCACGGTGGATTCGGCACAGGCCATGGCCATGCTGCGCCGCTTTGGCTCGGTCACCGCGCTCAACGGCCATATCCACCAGATCCAGCAAAAGGTGGAAGGGCATATCCATTTCCACTCCGCACGCTCAACCGCGTTTCCGCAGCCTGCACCCGGTGTCGGCCCCGGCCCCGGCCCGCTGCTCCTGCCGGCTGACCAGCTGCGCACCGCCATTGGTGTTTCATCGGTAACGGTGAGCCAGCGGGCTGAACCGATCGCCATTCTCGATTCAACTCTGGCATAAGGCACAGGCATATGGCTCGCTCTGCATTTGCTGTCGCCACGCTTGTGGCGGTGGCGGCCATGCTTGCGCCCGCACGCCCGGCGCTTGCTGTAAAGCAACCGGCAAAACACAAAGCAGCAACGGCCCGCCCTGTGGCTGCTGCTGCCCTGCCTGCTGCTGCCCTGCCTGCGGGAGACCCTGTGACGGGTATGCATCTCTATCAAAGCTGCACGGGGTGCCATTCGCTCGACGAGAACGATATTGGCCCCAAGCACCGCGGCGTTGTTGGCCATGGGGCCGGGCTGGTGCCGAACTATGCCTATTCGCCCGCGCTTCGCCGTTCGGGCATTGTTTGGACAGCGCAAAACCTTGATCGCTGGTTGGCCAACCCGCAAAAGCTCGTTCCCGGCGCGAAGATGTATTTCTCTGTTGCCAAACCAAAAGACCGGGCCGACATCATCGCCTATCTGGCGCAACAGCGCTAGAGATGCAGCCGCGATGAGGCCAGATTGACCAACACCCGATCCACAATCTGGCCAAAACTGGCTTTCAGCCGTTCATCGCAATTGCGCCGGCAACCAACGAACGAAGACCCGGCAGCCGCGCTTTTCCGCCAGCAGGTGCTGCCGCATCTTGATGCCGCCTACAGCTATGCCCGCTATCTTGCGCGCAGTGGCACGGCAGCAGAAGATATTGTGCAGGAGGCATTTTTACGCGCCTGGAAAAGCTTTGCAACCTGCCGTGGAAGCGCAAGGCCCTGGTTGCTGGCAATTGTCCGCAACTGTTTTCACGATTGGGTGCGCGCCAACAATCAGCATGTGGCGCAAAGCGACCCGCTCGATGTGGTTTCAGACCTCACAAACGATAGCCGCCCCGAAGACACGCTGCTGCACGCGATGGACATTGCCATGTTGAGAGAAACGATTATCGCCCTGCCGGAGCCTTTTCGCGAAACGCTGGTGCTGCGCGAGCTTGAAGAGCTGTCCTACCGTGAAATCGCCACGCTTACCGCAACTCCCATCGGCACAGTCATGTCGCGGCTGGCGCGCGGGCGCGACATGCTGGCGACGCTGCTGCTTGACCACCCAAAAGGAGCCACCCGAACATGACCGCCTGCCCAGACCGCGAAATGGCGCTGCACGCCATGATCGATGGTGAGCTGGATGGCCTTGCCAGCGTTACGCTGGAGGCGCATCTGCGCGGCTGCGCCCAATGCCGCGCGGCATTGAGCGAGCTTGAAGCAGTCCGCAGCCTTATCGCCAGCCACGACCTGCATTTCCGCGCGCCCCAAGCCCTGCACGACAAGGTTGCCACCATGTTGCCTGCACCTGTTCGCGCGGCGCCTGTCATGGCCCGGCGGCCCATTATGCCATGGCTGGGCGGCGGCGCGGCGGGTGCGCTGGCGGCGAGCCTGGCAATGCTGATGCTGGCGCCGCAAACGGCCGAGCTGGCGCTGGCGGACGAGCTGGTCGCCAACCATATCCGCTCGCAACAGGGCGCACATTTGACCGACATCGCCGCCTCCGACCGCCATGTCGTTCGCCCCTGGTTTAACGGCCGGGTGGATTTTTCCCCGCCGGTTCCCGATTTGCAGGCGCAGGGCTTTAAACTGGCTGGCGGGCGGATGGATGTGATCAGCGGCAGATCGGTTGCCGCAATCGTTTACAAGCGGCGGCTGCATTCGATCAACCTGTTCGTCCGCCCGCGGCAGCCGGGGGTTTTTCTCCACGACAAGGCGCTTGAAGATGCAAGTTTTCAACTAAGCCACTGGGCGAAAGGCGAGCTGGAATTTTGGGCTGTGTCTGAGATAGATGCAGCAGAGCTAGCCGAGTTCAGCGCCGCCTATCGCCGCGCAACCGATATTTCGCACTAGGACGTGGATTTAGGGCTTAAACATCAAAGGTCATATCCACAACCCAGCCCGCCCGACACAGTTATGACAAAGCGCGCTGGACCAGCAACGTGTCGGTATACATGTCGAAGCGCTGCAGTTTTTCATCGGCGCATTCCCAGCGATGCGCATAGGGCGCGTGCATCGCCTTGCCCGTCGCTTTTGAAATGCCCGAATAGGCACCAAAGGTAACAACCACGCCGCCATCGGTAACGAATTCAGCCGGCGTTGCGGCAAAATCATCCCAATCATGAGACAATGGCACGAGCAGCCGCTCAAGCACATCAACCGGCTTGGTCCATGTGCCGCTGAAATAGGGAAACCCTTCAGCCTCGGTCCAGCGTAGCTCAGGGTGGAGCAATCCAAGCACCGCCGCAACATCACCCGCAGCCAGAGCATCGTAAAACAAACGGACAATCGACACAGGCTGCATGGGCTTTGCCTTTCACACCGCGCCCGGCATCAGGCGCGTAACGGATTTGGGCGGCCGGTGCGGCACAGCGCCAGCACCAGCCGCCGGGAAGTTTCAGGCAGCAGCGCGCGCTGCCTGTTGGGCGTTGGCAAAATCGCCCGCCGGATCAGCCGTCAACAAGGTCGGCTGGAAGCGGATTTCGGCGATATCAGCAACACCGGCCTGGTTGAGCCACGCCTTAAGATAGGTCGCGTGGTGATCGGTGCCAAAAGCGGGAGACGGCATGGCCGGGCCATATGCGCCGCTGGTCAGCACCAGCACCGCCTTTTTGCCGTTCAGCAGGCCAAAATAGCCTTTTTCCGGGTCTAGCCCAAAGGTCAGGCCGGGCTGGTGGACGATGTCGATATATTGTTTCAGCTTATAGGGGATGCCACCATTCCACATCGGCACGGCAAACACATAAATGTCCGCCGAGGCAAAGCGGCCCGAAATCGCGCAGATTTCATCCCATGCGGTTTTTTGTGCGCCATCATGGTCTTGCCCCGTGATGACGGCCATTTTGGCCGCGGCCTTGTTGCCGTCAAATTCTGGCAGAGCTTCTGTTGAAAGGTCGAGCAGGTCTATCTCTGCACCGGGGTTTTTCTGCAGATATGCGTCGAGATAGGCATCCGCGATGGCGGCCGATTTTGAATCGGCACCACGCGGAGAGGCTTTTATATAGAGTAGTTTGGCCACTGCTCGTTCCTTTGCGGTTGAAAAACCGGGCTTATTGGCCCGCGAACATCGTCTTGATTTCGGCGGCTACTTGCGGCGTGTTTTCGTCGAGCACGAAATGCCCCGCGTCGAGCCAAACCAGCTTGGCCTTGGGCAGGTCACGCTGATACGCTTCTGCGCCTGCTGGAATGAAGAACGGATCCTTCTTGCCCCAAACGATCAGCGTCTTGGGCTGATGCGCGCGGAAGGCTGCATGCCAGCTGTCGTAAAGCGCAACGTTGGTTTTGTAGTTTTCCAGCAGGTCGAGCTGATAGGCATCTGTGCCCGGCCGATCGAGCAGGGCTTGATCATATACCCAATTGTCCGGGCTGATCGCTTCGGGAGCCTTGGCGCCGACGGTGTATTGGAACTGCGTGGTCTCAGGCTTAAGGAAGCTGCGCGCGCCCGCCTCGGTGGCTGCTGTGCGCTTTTCCCACAAGGGCAAGAACACCTGCTTGGGCAGATCGCCCACGCCATCGAGATAGGCGTTGGTGTTCTGAACCACCAGGCCCTTTACCGCACCTGGCCGCTCGGCGAAAATGCGAAAGCCAACCGGGCCGCCATAATCCTGCATGTAAAGCACATAGGACTTCAACCCCAGATGGTCGATCAGCCCGGTGACATGGCTGGTCAGGCTGTCAAAGCTATAGGCAAATTTGTCTGCCGCTGGCGCATCCGACTGGCCAAAGCCGAGATAGTCAGGCGCAATGACATGGAACTTGTCCGCCAGAGCCGGGATGAGGTTACGGAACATGAACGAGCTTGTCGGAAAGCCGTGGAGCAGAATGATTGTCGGAGCAGCAGGGTCTCCCGCCTCGCGGTAGAAGATCTTGTGGCCATTAATCGTGGCGAAATGATAGCTGACCGGGTGTGCAGAAACAGACATGGGAGCCTTTGCATGGGTTGGTGCGGCAACAGCGGCACTGGTGGAAAAAAGCGGCAGCAAAGCCAGAGCAGATGCCGTGGCCGAAATGCCGGCGAGCAAGCGCAGGGAGGTTTTCATCAAAATATCCTTATGACCGCAAAACACGTAACCGTTGAAATTGCAATTCACAGGTGACGATTTGCCTGACACTTGTCAAGTGGAAAAATATCGGTTACAGAAAATTGACAGGTGAAGGAAATTTGGTGAAGGCCAACATCGACAAATCGCAGGACTTTCGCGACGGGATGCCCTTTCTCGGCGGGGCGTTGTGGCTTGATCTTGCCAATAGCAGCTTCACCATGGATGGCGACGCGTGTGATTTTCTCGCCGATGACACCAGCTTTGCGCGCTGGGCAGAGCTGGCTGAAATTGCGATCGACCCTGCATCCATTAGCGCTGAGCGCCTGGCGGCTTTGCGCCTGCGGGTTCTGGCGCGCGGCATTTTGGCACAGCTCGACAAGGGCGAAACCTTGTCGAACGCGCAGATCGACCAACTAAACGACACGCTGGTCGCGCGCGCACTGCACGAGAGGCTTCAACAGGTTGACGGCCGGCTGGAGCTGCATCTGCCCGACCAGGTGAGCGGCCCCAAGGCGGCCGCGCTCATCGCCAGCGACCTAGCCCATTTCCTCAGCGATCATGATCCGGCGCGGCTGAAATCTTGCGATAGCCCGACCTGCTCGATGGTATTTTACGATCGCGGCAAGAACAACCGGCGGCGCTGGTGCACGATGGCGGTTTGCGGCAATCGCGACAAGGTGGCCAACTATCGCGCGCGCCGTGCAGGCGGCAAACCGGCCTGAACCATGTCGCATTGCCCCGGCCCGCCAGGCCGTGGCATCAACTTGCCGGTGCGCCCGCCTCGCCAACCCGCCCGGCGCGCGACACGGTGTGCGTCGGCAAGCCCCATGGGCTGAACACCACCCCTGTTGCGGAGCGGATGACAAGCCCCGGCGGGGCCGTCGCCATTTCCGCCCCGCCGCCATGCGCACCTTTGGCTATCTGCACCGGCGGCAGCGCAAAAGCGCCCGGCGCCAAAACTTCGCCGGGTGCGCGGTAGAAAATGTGCGCGCCGATCCGCGTTACGCGGACAAGGCCCGGCGCCCAATAGGGCGACACATAAGCTGCATGGTAATGAGTGGCTTCGCCAATGGACGAAAATGCTGTGCCATCGAGCGCACGCTCAGCAACACGCACCGCCTGCGCCATGCTGCGCGCCGAGCGCGGCCGCCGCAGCGACCCGTCACAGGTAAAGGTGAACTGGCAGCCGGTGCGGCGTTCTGCACCTTGATACACCACACCGCACACGGTTTTGGGAAAAGCCGGGCTGCGGGTCCGGTTCAATATAACCTGCGCTACTGCTTCCTGCCCCGCCACTGGCTCATTGCCCGCCTCATAGCTTATTGCCATTGCCAGACAGCGCAGCGCATTGTCGCGCGCAGTCTGATCCGCTGGCAACGGCACGGTCGGCCGGACAGATGCCCCAGACAAGGACAGCTGAACGGTGGCTGGCTCCTCTTGCGCAGCGGCGCCCGCGCCACCCGCAGGTGGCACCACAAGCGCCAAAGCCAGAATAAATATGCCCCCCATCGCCCCCGACTCTGTACCCATGCAACCCTTGCACGCTCATATCTAAAGACCCGCCCCCTTCAGGGCAATCTCTCCAACATGCCTGGCACAACTGCCACAGTCGCTGGCACAAGCCATTTTGCGCGCGCTCGCGCTTTGGCGGTTGCGAATCCGGGCGCCGAGCGCAATCTTGCCAATATGCGGACACCCCATCATTCCTCCATTGCCGCTGTTCTTGGCCCCACCAACACGGGCAAAACGCATCTCGCCATTGAGCGGATGTGCGCCCATTCCAGCGGGATGATCGGCTTTCCGCTGCGGCTACTGGCGCGCGAGGTTTATGACCGGGTGGTGAAAATAAAAGGCGCAGCCGAGGTGGCGCTCATCACGGGCGAGGAAAAAATTCTTCCCCCCCGCGCGCGCTGGCTGCTGTGCACGGCTGAAAGCATGCCGATTGGCACGGGCAGCCGCGAAGTTTCCTTTGTCGCGCTCGACGAAGCGCAGCTCGGCGCCGATGCAGAGCGGGGGCACGTGTTTACCGACCGGCTGCTCCATGCGCGCGGGCGCGAAGAGACCATGATACTGGGATCAGAAGCGCTGCGGCCGATGATAAAAGCGCTGGTGTCAGGCGCAGAAATCATCAGCCGCCCACGCTTTTCGACGCTGAGCTATGCTGGTGCGCACAAGATATCGCGGCTGCCGAAACGGTCGGTCATCGTCGCTTTTTCTGCTGAAGAGGTTTATGCCGTGGCCGAAATGCTGCGCAGGGTGCGCGGTGGCGCCGCGGTGGTGATGGGCGCTCTTTCGCCGCGCACGCGCAACGCGCAGGTGGCGATGTTTCAGGCCGGCGAGGTGGATTATCTTGTCGCAACCGACGCCATTGGCATGGGGCTTAACATGGATGTCAGCCATGTTGCCTTTGCCAGCCTGTCAAAATTCGATGGCCACCGCCAGCGGCGGCTTACCGTGGCTGAAATGGCGCAAATCGCCGGTCGCGCAGGGCGACATCAGCGCGCCGGCACGTTCGGGGCACTCTCGGCAGAAGGGCCAGGCGCCTTTTTGGCGGAAGAAATCGCGGCAATTGAAGAGCACCACTTCCCCCGGCTTAACCAGCTTTACTGGCGCGAGGGCGCGCCCTCAACCGACAGCGTCGACGCGCTCATTGCCGACCTTGAGCTAAAGCCTGGCCACCCTGCATTGATCGCAGCGCCAGAGGCGGTTGATCTGGCCGTACTGCGCAAGCTGGCGGCCGAGCCATGGGTGCGCGACCGGGCAGCCAGCCCCGCCGCCGTCGCCCGGCTCTGGGCGGCTTGTGGCCTGCCGGATTTTCGCAAGCTAGGGGTTGATCCGCACAGCCGGTTCATTGCGCGCCTGTTTGGCTATTTGTCGGAAAACAATGGCCACATTCCGCATGACTGGTTTGCCGCTGAAATTGCCCGGCTCGACAATGTGTCTGGCGATGTCGAGACAATTGCTGGGCGGATCGCGGGCGCACGAAGCTGGGCCTATATCGCCCAGCGTGCTGACTGGCTGGCTGACCCAGCCCATTGGGCCAGGCGCGCTGCCAAGCTTGAAGAGCGCCTGTCCGACGCGCTGCACGAGCGGCTGACCCAGCGCTTTGTCGATCGCCGCACAACCATGTTGATGCGCCAGCTGGGCGCCGGTGCCGCTGCCATGCCGGTTGAAATTGACGCAGATGGCGCGGTGAGCGTGGGCGGTGAGCCGATTGGCCATTTGCGCGGCTTTGCCTTTTTTGTTGCTGCAGATGCGACCGCAGCAGACAGGCGCTTATTGCTATCGGCAGCCGAAAAGCGGCTGGTGGCAGAGCGTTCCCGGCGCGCAGAAGCGCTTGTCGCAGCGGCCGATGCCGCATTTGCGCTTCTCTCGTCACCCGGCGAAGTGCCCGGCATTGCCTGGCAGGGGGTGATCGTTGCCACGCTCGGCGCCGGGCCCACGCTGATGCGGCCACGCCTGATGCCCGACCGCGCGCTCGACACGCTGCCAGCGCCCGCGCGCGCCGCCGTTTGCGCCCGGCTGGCGGCGTTTCTCGCCACCCAAAGCGCGCGCCATCTTTCGGCCCTTCTCGGGGCTGAGGCATTGTCGCGAGAGGCAAAGGTGGCGCCAGCGACAAGGGCTGTTGCAGCAGCGCTGCTGGAGGGTGCCGGCATCACCGCGCGCCTGCCGCTTGCCGAGGTGCTGGAAACACTGAGCGCGGATGACAGAAAAATGCTCCGGCGCGCAGGGTTTGTCATCGGAGCGCTCGATATATTCGACGCACGGCTGCTCAAGGCCCAGCCCGCTGCCTGGCGCCGCGCGCTGATCGCCGCGCGCGATGGGCACGCCGTTGTTATTGCGCCATCGGCAAGTGCTGCTGTTCTTGCAAGTACAGCGTCCGGCGCAACGCCTGCCAATGGCTTTCGCATTATCGACAAACAGGCGGTGCGGGTTGATCTGGTCGAGCGTCTTGCGCGCGCGCTGCACGATGCCCGGCGGGGCAAGGCGCCGTTCACGCCAGACGCCGCTTTGGCGACAAGCATGGGCATTTCGAGCGCAACACTTGCAAAATTGATGCGTCAGCTAGGCTTTCGCCCGCGCTTGGCGGCTGATGGCGCCGCTGGCTGGGTTTGGCAAGGCCGAGCACCTCGCCCAAAGGCTGCCGGGCCGGTGCGCGACAACGGTTTTGCAGCGCTTGCAGCGCTGAAGCTGCGCCATGGCTGATCGGCGCCACGACAAGCATGCAGCGCCCGCCGGCGCCATGCGGATTGACAAATTCTTGTGGTTTGCCCGCCTTGCCAGCTCGCGCAGCGGCGCGCAAACACTGGCCGAATCGGGCACGCTGCGGGTCGATGGCCGCCGGATAGAGCGCGCCCATGCGCCGGTACGGGTGGGCAATATCATTGCGTTTGTTCAGGGCAGCAGCGTGCGCGTTTGCCGCATCGAGGCTCTGCCGCAGCGGCGCGGCCCGGCAAGCGAGGCCGCAACCCTTTTTAGCGAAGTTGCAAACCCTGGTTGACGCGCTGACAACGCGCGAATAGCAGGTGAAAACTGTTTTTTGGGGAGTGAACCAAGCATGACCTATGTCGTCACCGACGCCTGCATCCGTTGCAAATATATGGACTGTGTCGAGGTGTGCCCGGTCGATTGTTTCTATGAAGGCGAGAATATGCTCGTCATCAACCCCAGCGAGTGCATCGATTGCGGCGTTTGCGAGCCGGAATGCCCGGCCGAAGCCATTTTGCCAGACACCGAAAACGGTCTGGAAAAATGGCTGGAGCTGAACAACAGCTTCTCTGCCCAATGGCCCAACATTACCCGCAAGCGCGAATGCCCGGCCGATGCAGACGAATTTAAAGGGCAGACAGGCAAGTTCGAGGCATATTTCTCGGCAGAGCCCGGCCAGGGCGACTAACCCACCGCACGCCTGCTGCGCGTGCACAAGCCCGGCGAACGCCCCGCCAGACGCCTTGTCGCACGCGGCCCGCCCCAAAAAGGGTGCTGGGCCGTGGCTGAATGTACGATGTTTTTCTGGTAATAATGTTACGGCTGTGTTAAACGAACGGGATGGAAGCAACATGGCATGCTTCCTGCCCGGAGATCTGTTTACCTATGCCCGATGGGCGGCCCCATTTCTGGCTGACCGTGTTCCATCGGATATTCCATCACAGAAAGGCTCAACAGAATGGCTGCCAAGGCGCTGTCCTTCGATGTCGGTGACTATGTTGTTTATCCCAAGCACGGCGTTGGCCGTGTGATCGAGTTGCAGCGGCAAGAAATAGCCGGAATGCAGCTTGAACTCTATGTTTTGCGCTTTGAAAAAGAGCGGATGACGCTGCGCGTGCCCACTAACAAGGCAGAAAGCGTCGGCATGCGTAAATTGTCGTCCGACAAAACGCTGCGCGAGGCGCTTGATACGCTAAAGGGCAAGCCGCGCGTCAAGCGGACCATGTGGTCAAGACGCGCTCAGGAATATGAAGCGAAAATCAATTCTGGTGATCTTGTGTCGATTGCCGAGGTGGTGCGCGACCTGTTCCGGGCTGATGATCAGCCTGAGCAAAGCTATTCTGAACGGCAGATTTTTGAAGCAGCAGCCAGTCGGCTTGCGCGCGAACTTGCCGCCATGGAACAGGTGGACGAGCCAACGGCACAGGAAAAAATTCTTGAGATCCTGCGCAAAGCCGCGGCAATTTATAACAAAGAAAAAGAACCCGCCTGAACTTTCGGTCAGGGTATTTTCGAAAAAAAGGGCGGCCGGCAGCGGTCGCCTTTTTTCGCACTTGTCTCGTTGCCCAATGTGTGTTGTATAAGTCATACACTTTCGGGAGGCTTTCGTGCCACGCTATACAGACAACGCCTATTTGCTGGCGCTTTTACCGCTCACCGCCTGCTCGCTCAGCGCCAATGGCGCGATCATTCCCGCCGATGGTTCAGCCGATGGGCGCAGCTACGCCGTAAACGGCTTTACCGAGGTAAGGCTCAGCGGGTCAGACAATGTCGAGGTGCGGCAGGGCACGGCTTTTGCCGTTACCGCCAAGGGCGATCCGGCCATTCTCGACAAGCTGAAAATTGAGCGTCAGGGCAGGTCGCTGGTCATATCGCGCAAGGGCGATGGGTGGGGAAGCTGGACCAAAAGCGGCCGCGTAACGGTTTTTATCACCATGCCCCGCCTGGCGAAAGTCTCGCTGGGGGGCTCAGGCAATATGAAGGTGGACCGGATCGATGGCGAACTGTTTGAAGCCTCACTTGGCGGATCGGGCGATATTGATGTCGCCTCCGCCAACATCCGCCGCGCTTCTTTCAGCATCGCCGGCTCTGGCCGGATGGCAATTGGCGGCACGGCGGAACAATTGTCAATCTCGATCGCCGGATCGGGAGATGTCGATGCCAAGCGGCTGGTGGTTCAGCGTGCCAACATCTCGATGGCAGGCTCTGGCACCGTGCGAGCCGATGTGCGCGGCACCGGCTCCATCTCGATGTTCGGTTCCGGCAATATCGATCTTGGCGACCATGCAAGCTGTCATACGAGCAAATTCGGTTCCGGCACCGTGCGCTGTGGCAGGGCACAAGGCGCCGGATAACGCGGACTGCGCCGTCGCAGCGCCAGGGCAGGATGGGTGCAAGGCTTGCGCGCCGCGCGCCATGGTGCAAGGCTTGGCAGATGACCAACGCCATCCGCCTGCCCCGCGCGCTTTTGCTTGCGCCACTTTTGGGTGCAGCGCTTACCACATTTGCCAGCAGCCCCGCGCTGGCAGGGGCAGCGCGGCGCACCTATGCAGTTGGCTCCTTTGAAAGGCTTCGCATTGACGGGCCCTATGAGGTTCGGCTGGAAACGGGCAACGCGCCGGGTGCGAGCGCAAGCGGAGATGCCCGCGCGCTCGACAGCCTTAATGTTGCGGTCGAGGGCGGCACGCTGATTGTGCGCGCCGGGGCGGGCAATTGGGGGGAGGTGCACGCCAGCACCGCTATCCCCATTGTGGTGACGCTTACCACGCCTTCGCTGCGCTCGGTCAATCTCAATGGCGGGGGGCAGCTCATGATCAAACGCATGGTCGGCCAGCGACTTGCCTTGTTGATCAACGGCGCAGGAACGCTCGCTGCAACCGGCATCGATGCCGATCTGTTTTCGGCCACGATTATTGGCAACGGCACGATGACCCTGGCCGGGCGCACGGGGCGGGCACGCTATCAACTCTCAGGCGCGGGCAATTTTGCAGCGGGCAATATGATTGCCAATGATCTTGTCGCGCACTCAGACGGCACCGGTACAATGCTGGTCGCTGCGCGCTATACTGCCAGTCTTTATGCCTCAAGCCTTGGGCCGATAACCGTGCTGGGCAACGCGAAATGCGTGGTAAAGGCACCGCCTGGCACGCCAATACGCTGTGGCAAAGGCGCAGGCAAAGGCAATTGACCAGCCAGCCTGCTGGCAGCGCTATAACAACCCAAGTGCGGCGAGCTCGCTTTGGAGCGCACCCGGCAGGCCGCCCGCGTCGCCCATGCCCTCTACCAGATCCACCGGCGCATCTGCCCCTTCAAGGTAACGCCAGCCCTGATGCGCCCGTTTTGGCTGGGGCCGCACCCGCACCAGCGGATGACCAAGCAAAATTGCCGTCCGTCCTCCTTCGGCCTCATCAAAGCCCAAAACAGGCGAGCGTGCGACAAGATTGTGCTTCAATATCCAAAATAGCGACCCCTGCCCGGCAATTTCTGCATGCCTTTTGGGCAAATAGCGCGTGGTGAGGAACAAGGTGCCAGCCGCCGCCCGCGCGTTGAGCCGCTCGTCCAGTTCCTCAAGGCTTGCCACGCCAAAAGCGACTTTGGTCAAATGCAATACGGCCGCACGCTCGCCTTGCGCCTCAACCACCAAGGCCCCACAAGCTCGCCAGGCCAAGAAAGGAGAAAAAGCCCATCACATCCGTCATCATCGTTACAAACACCGCTGAAGAAACCGCCGGATCAACCCCGGCCCGCTCCAGCGTAACCGGTACAAGCACGCCAGACAGACCCGCAACCAGATTGTTGATGAGCATCGCCAGCGCAATGACAATGGCAAGGTTGGCGTTGCCAAAAACCACCAGCGTCCCCAACCCGACCAACGCCCCCAGCATGGCGCCATTGGCCCCGGCAATACGAAATTCGCGCAAGATCATCCGACGGGTATTGGTGCTGGTGAGCTGATTGGTCGCCAGCGCGCGCACGACCACCGCCAGCGTCTGTGTGCCTGCATTACCACCCATGCCCGACACAATGGGCATCAGCACCGCGAGCAGCGCGTACCGACCGATTTCGCCCCGAAACAGCCCGACAACCGAGGCCGCAAGCATTGCAGTGCCCAGATTGACGACAAGCCAGGTAATGCGCGTCCGCACAGTGAGCACGATGGGCTCGTTGATATCGCCATCACCCGCGCCCGACAGCCGCAAAATATCCTCGCCCGCCTCCTGGCTGATGATATGGACAATATCATCAACGGTAATCATCCCCACCAGCCGGCCGCTGGCATCAACAACAGCAGCGGAGATGAGCGCATATTTCTGAAACCGCAGCGCCACCTCTTCCTGGTCCATATCGGCTGGCACCAGCGTCTGTTCGCGCTTCATCACATCGCCCACCGCAATGTTACGCGGCGTGCGCATGATCCATGAAAGCTGGCAGGTGCCAATGGGCTTGTGCGCCGGGTCAACGACAAATATTTCCCAAAAATCGGTCGTCAGGTCTTCGTTGCCGCGCAAATAATCGAGCACATCGCCAACCGTCCAATGCTCCGGCACCGCGATCAGCTCGCGCTGCATCAGGCGCCCGGCGGTCTCCTCAGGATAGGATAGCGCTTCTTCAATCGCGGCCCGATCATCAGGATCAAGCGCGCGCAGTACGGCGCGTTGATCGTCCTCCTCCATATCCTCGATGATGGCGACGGCATCGTCGGTATCAAGCTCGGCGGCAATATCTGCAACCTGATGCGGCTCCAGCGCGTCGATCAGCGTTTCGCGAACATAATCGTTCATTTCCGCAAACACATCGCCATCGAGCAAATCGGTGATCGCTGTGGCAAGTGCCGCGCGCTGGTCTTGCGGCGTCAGCTCGAACAGATCGGCAATGTCGGCCGGGTGCAGCGGCTCAACAAGCGCGCGCGCGCCTTCTGCGTCGCCTTCCTCCACTGCATCGAGCACGGCTGTGACAAAAGCAGGTTTTAGCCGATCATCCTCGTCAAGCTGCGTAGCTTCTGGCTCGGTTGGGGGCAATTGCGCTTCGGTCATCTCTTGCCCTCCTGCATGGCTTGTGTGCAGCCATGGCCTCTAGCCGCCCTGCGCTGCAATGCCAACGCCTGACGATTTGCATGGCCGCCCCGCGCGGGCTAGGGGGCCGTGCAACGATATTTCCGATACGGAGTTCATAGCATGGCCGACACTTTCGAAACACTCACCCTCACGCTGGAAACCGGCGATGTTGTCATCCGGCTGCGGCCAGACCTGGCACCGGGCCATGTTGCGCGCATTGGCACGCTGGCGAATCGGGGCTTTTACGATGGCGTGGTGTTCCACCGCGTCATCCCCGGCTTCATGGCGCAGGGCGGCGACCCGACGGGTACGGGCATGGGCGGCTCGGATGAGCCAGATCTTGCGGCCGAATTCAGCCGCGAGCCGCATGTTCGCGGCGTGTGCTCCATGGCGCGCTCCAGCAACCCGAACAGCGCCAACAGCCAGTTTTTTATCTGCTTTGACGATGCGCGCTTTCTCGACAACCAATATACTGTGTGGGGCGAGGTAACGGAAGGCATGGACCATATCGACGCCCTGCCAAAGGGCGAGCCACCGCGCACACCGGGCAAGATCATCAGCGCCAAGGCGGCCTGAACGGCTTCGGGCCGGGCATGGGCCGTTTTGCCCTGCCCGGCCCTGACAGTGGCGGATTACACCGACGGCGCAGCCAGTGTGCCGATTAGCCAGTCGTGAAAAATTTTGACGGGGCGCTGCTGCATCGCGCGCGCGCGGCAAACGAACCAATAGCTGTACGGACTTTCCACCGCAATATCGAACACCCGCGCCAGCCGCTCGTCGCGCGCATCTTCAAAATGGCTTGCATGCATAAAGGCAATGCCCAGCCCTTGCGCCACGGCCTCAAGCATCAAGGCACCTGAATCGAAATAATCAATGGCAAGCGGCTCAAGCTCTGCCAGGCCCGCTGCGTTGCGCCAGGCAACAAAAGTGTCGGGCATCTCCCGGTGGACAAGCACCGTCAGCCCGGCGAGTTGCGCTGGATCAACCACCGGTTCAGGGCCATCTTTCATCGCGCGCGGGCCGATTGCAT
This sequence comes from Sphingomonas sp., assembly GCA_041659705.1. Lineage (GTDB taxonomy): Bacteria > Pseudomonadota > Alphaproteobacteria > Sphingomonadales > Sphingomonadaceae > Sphingomonas. Next base: position 190,024 of record JBAZXU010000006.1, on the reverse strand, counting down.
ACACGCTGTTGCGGTCAAGCCGCCTGGCATAGAGCATGGGATCAACCTCACGGGCAAGCACGATTGCCGCGTCCAGCCCCTCACCGACACGCGTAACGGCATGGCCGGCGGTGTCGATGTCGAGGTGTAGCTCCGGGTGGCGCGCGCGCAACTGCCCCAGCTTGGGGAACAGGCGCTGCGAGGCGAACAACGGCATAACCCCCAGCCGCAAGCGCAGCACATCGGCGCCGCTGGTAATGGTTTCAATAGCATCCGACAGCATGTCGAGCGCGGGGACAATCTGCGCGATCAGCCGCTCACCATCGAGGTTAAGCTGCATTGCCTGGTGGCGCCGGTCGAACAAGGGGCGCCCAATGGCGCGCTCCATTGCCTGAACACGGCGGCTAAGCGCGGGGGCAGACAGGGCCAGCTCCTCCGCCGCTGCCTTTACCGAGCCAAGCCGCGCCACCTGAACAAAAGCCTCAATCGCCGTGAGCGGCGGCAACCTGCGCATTCACCCCTCCATCTTGTGCAACGCACCATGCCGGCGCTCTCCCCCGGCCACAACCAACCCTTCATTTGCGTGCCATATGGATGCAAAAATTGCAACCAGCGTTATTCTTTTCGCACTTGCACAATTTTATCCCGCACTGCACATAGGGGGTGCCTTTCAGGCATCCTCTCCTAAAACTTTCAAGGCCGGTCCCATTGGGGCCGGCTATTTTTTATGCTAACCAGCCTTTGCGCCCCTCAGCCCGGTTGTGCCGAATCACCGCTGCCCATAAGCCCGGCCTGAGAGCGCAGCCGGACAAACGCATAGCCAAACACCGCCACCAGCGCGACCGCCGCGGCGAAAAAGGGCAAAGGCTTGTACACCTCATAAAGCGCAACGCCAATCGACGGGCCAAGTACAAAAGCTGCGCCGTTTACCGAAGTTACCTTGCCAGCAACCGAGCCCTGTGCTGCTGCCCCCACCGCCAGCGACGCACCCGCTGTAAAACCAGGTCGGGCAAAACCAAAGCCGAGCGACGCCAGGGAATAGGCGAGCGCAATGCCATATAGCGAGGTCGCCACACCGGTCAGCGCGGTGCCGATCGCCGCCAGCACCAGCCCGGCAAGCACCAGCCTGGCCGGCCCAAGGCCAAGCTGGGGAATAATGCCCCACTGCGCGAGCAGCGCCGCCCCGGCCCCCATGATGAGCACCAGCCCCGTCGGCTGCAACGCGGCCACAGGCGCCAGATGCAGCCGGTCAATCACAAGAAACCCAATGGCCTGCCCGATCATCGCCTGCGCATGGCCCATCACCAGCCCGGTAATCATCCACACCCGAATCCGCAAATCACCATAGCCGACTTGCTCCGAGCCTTGCGCCGTTGCCGCGGTAATGCTGGCGCCGCTGCTCTGCCCGCCGATGGAAGGATAGGCATTGGCCGCACCGTGGCTGCCCGCCATTGCCAAATCATTGGGCAACATCTGGCGCACGGCCAAAAACATCCCCAGCCCAAACACCGCAAAAACAAAGGCCGGCCCAGCCAGGCCAATGGTCACTCCATGTAGCGCCCCCAGCACCAAATAGGGCGCAAGCGCTGGGCCCAATATTGTGCCCAGCCCAAAAGCAGAGGCGATCAGCGTGAGCGCCTTTGTCCGGTTTTCGTGTGTGGTTTGCCCGGCAACCAGCGCCTGTACCGCAGGCGGTGCAGCGGCGCCGAAAATGCCATAAATCAACCGCCCGCCGACAAAGGCCGCAAAGGCCGCCGTACCGCTGATCCAGCTATTAATGCCCGCAGTCAGCACCAGCCCACACAGCAACAGCGAAACGGAAAAACCCCCAAGCCCGACCAATATCATAGCACGCCTGCCCTGCCTGTCGGACCGGCGGGCCCAAATCGGCGCGGCAATTACCCACAAAAGCGCAGAAACCGAAAAGGCCGCTGCCACCGCGCTGTCAACAACGTGCAGCAACCGCCCAAGGGCTGGCAACACCGATTGCAGCGCCGTATTACCCGCCGCAATCGTCAGCATTACCATGAACAACAGCGCAAAATCGCGGTTAAGCGCGCCGGCTTTGTTCACGACATCGGCCACCCATAGGAACGGCTAACCTTGGTGACAATTACCTGATACCGCTCATACCAGCGGGTGCGCCCTGCCGCGCGCACAGCGCTGTGCTCGGCATTGTCGCGCCAGGCAAGCGCGCTTGCCTCATCCGCCCAATAGCTAATCGTGATACCAAGCCCGCTTTCCTCACGTACACTGTCGATGCCGCAATAGCCCGGCTGACAAGCGGCAAGCGCATCCATCGCAGTGGCGGCAGCGGCATAGCCCTGCGGGTCGGCGTGGCTGCGCTCCGAGACAAAGATAACAGCAATCTGGCCTTTGCGGTCGTCCATTTCTGCTCCGCTTACCCCCTGGACCCATAAGCATGAACCCAAGCACCCACCGCCCTTTTGCCCCATCCAATCACCAAGGATGCCAACAAGCAATCGCAATCAGGCAAGAAAAAGGGGCAGGCTGTATAAATTATCATCAACATGGCATGGCATAAGGCGTCGACACGACCAGGCAAGCGCGATTTGCACCATCGGCCCTGCGCGCATTTGGCGGAGGATTTCTTGACTCCAGCGCGCAGGCCCCGTAAGGCGCCGTTCTTTCCATCACATGGCCAAGGATTGCGTTCTTATGGCGCGCGTTACTGTCGAAGATTGCGTCGACAAAATTCCCAACCGTTTTGACCTGGTGCTGCTGGCAGCACAGCGGGCACGGCAGATTTCTGGCGGCGCCGAGCTGACTGTCGACCGGGACCGGGACAAAAACCCCGTAGTTGCTCTGCGCGAGATTGCAGAAGAAACCGTGCGCCCGGCCAATCTCAAAGAGTCTGCTGTGCAAAATCTGCAACGCGTGCGCGTTGACGATGATGACGCGCCTGATGAGCTTGGCTCGCTTGCGGCTTCGGCTGAAGCGCTGCGGCTGACAGCGGCCGCGCCGCCGCGCAACCAGAATTTGGGCGGCGATTACGAAGGCTGATCGCCACGCTCCACTGCGCCACCCCGCCCCTGTGGCGGGATGGCGGCAGACAATGGCCCAGATAGCGGGCCGAATAACAACGGCGCTGAATAGCGCTCTACCCAGCCGACAATGGCGCCCGCGCCGGGCTTTCCTGCTCAGCCGGGAGCGTGACGCGGCCCTTAAACCCTTGCGCAATCACATACCATTCCGACGAATCCTTGCGGCTCGCGGGCGGCTTGGCATGTTTTACGGTAGTGAAATTGCGTTTCAGCTCGCTGACCAGCGCGCTGTCAGCACCACCGGCCAAAACCTTGGCGACAAAGGCCCCGCCGGGGGACAACACATCATAGGCAAAGGCAGCGCCGGTTTCCACCAGCCCCATCGTCCGCAAATGATCGGTCTGTGTGTGGCCGGTTGTGTTTGCCGCCATATCGGACAAAACAAGGTCCGGCGGCCCGTCAAGCGCGGCCAGCAACAGGCCTGGTGCGCTGTCATGCGTGAAATCAAGCTGAAAAATCTCCACGCCATCAATCGGGTCAACCGGCAACAGGTCGATACCGACAATGGCAGCCCTGGGCGCCAGTTTGCGCACCACCTGGCTCCACCCGCCCGGCGCAATGCCCAGATCAACCACCCGGCGAACCCCGCGCAACAGGGCAAAACGTTCGTTCAACTCAAGCAACTTATACGCCGCACGGCTGCGATACCCTTCGGCCTTGGCGCGGCGGACATAGGGGTCGTTGAGCTGGCGTTCGAGCCAGCGGTTTGATTGTGGCGTGCGCCCGCGCGAGGTGCGCACCCGTGTGCGCCCGCCCGATCCCCCCCGGCTCATGCCTCACCACCGCGCATCAATTGCCGTAATATTCCTTCCCGAATGCCCCGATCGGCCACGCCCAGCCGTTCAGCCGGCCATAAATCGAGAATGGTTTCCAATATCGCACAGCCCGCCACCACCAGATCAGCCCGTTCATGGCCAATGCACGCCAGCCTGGCACGTTCCTCCACCGATTTTCCCGCCAGATCAGCGCTGATCCGCCGCATCGCTTCTGCCGGCACCACCAGCCCGTCAACCGCTGATCGATCATAACGGGTAAGGTCAAGATACACGCTGGCCAGCGTCGTTACCGTGCCGCTGGTGCCAAGCAGGCGGGGCTGGGCTATGTTTTTCGGCAGGCGCTCAACAAAAGGCGCCACGCTTTCAGCGATTAGCGCGCGCATTTTTGCATAAATCGTCGCGCGCCCAGCCGCATCCCCCGCCATGGGCACGCTTTCGGTAAGCGACACCACCCCCCAGGGGATGCTGTGCCAGTCGACAACCCGAGGCACCCGCACGCTCGTATCAATCAACACCAGCTCGGTTGATCCACCGCCAATGTCAAACACCAGTGCCGGGCCGTCGCCGGGCTCAATAAGCAAATGGCAACCCAAAACGGCAAGATGCGCCTCTTCCTCAGCGGAGATGATGTCGAGCGCAATGCCGGTTTCGCGATAGGCTCGCTCGATAAAATCGGCACCATTTGCGGCCCTGCGGCAGGCCTCGGTCGCCACCGAGCGCGCCAGCGTAACATTGCGGCGGCGAAGTTTTTCGCCACACACAGCCAGCGCCGCCAGCGTGCGATCAATCGCTGCATCGCTCAGCCGGCCGGTTGCCGCCAGCCCTTCACCAAGGCGCACAATTCGCGAAAAGGCGTCGATCACCGTAAAGCCGCTGGCGCTTGGTCGCGCAATCAACAACCGGCAATTATTGGTGCCAAGATCAAGCGCGGCATAATGGCACGCATCGGGCTGGCGCTGCCGCCCCGCGCTGTCCGCCGCCGAACGAGCATGGCCGCGGCCATGCTGGTACGGCATGTGGGCGGAAATATTGCCCATGCCGTTACTCACTTTCATCCTTGCTGGGTTGGCATTCTTTCTGCCAGCGCCAGTACTTGCTGCAATACATAGCGCAGCCCCCGCCAATCGACAAGGCGTGGACGCCGCAGCCGGGCCGCAGCGAAACGGGGCGGGCAAGATGCGTTGACAGCGCCGAGCCACCCGCTTATCCCGCGCCAGATGTTGCCCCGTCGTCTAAAGGTAAGACTACGGACTCTGACTCCGTCAATTGAGGTTCGAATCCTCACGGGGCATCCACCTGGTTTTCACGCCAGCCAAGCCGCAATCATAGCGAACCGGCCAGAGTGTCGGGCCTGAGCTGGCCAGCCTGAGCACCGCGGGCACGCCGATGCCTGTCACCGACCCGGCGATTTTTGTAGCTTGGCCAGCGCGCGCACCAGCGCTGCGTCGCGCGCAGGGTCGATTGGTGCGTGGAAAACTTGGCGCATCTTGTCGATGGTTGCCTGCCATTTAGCAGGGTCGAAAGGCGGCTGGCTCAGCAGCATTTCCGCTGAATGGCACCCGGTGCAATTTTGCGCGAGCAAATCTCCCGCCGCTGTTTGCGGCAGCCTGGATTCTTCCTCTTGCGGCAGTGAGATGCGGGCAGAAGAAAGCGCGAAATCCGCCGGCACGGCCGCGGGCTCGCCACCGCTGTCTGCGGGTTTGGTGCAAGCCGCCAGCATCAGCGCGGCGAAACCGCCAAGCAAAAACCCCGCATTGCACGGCCATAAGCGCCCGCCCCTCATTCGACGATCACTTCGCGCGTTTCGATGGTGTTTAGCATATAGCCGCTTGGGTTCCACACCGGCACTGCTCCTTGCGAAAGTCCCTGCGCATTGGTGCAGCGTATCGCCAGACGGTGCCGCCCCGGTGGCGGCAAAATCATGGCAGACCAGCCACGAAAACTGTAGCGGCCATAGTCTGGCCCAAGCGCTGCGGCGCGCCAATGCACGCCGCCATCGAGCGACAGGGCAACGCTTGCAACCGCGCTATCCCCGCCCAGGGCAATGCCTCGCAACCCAACAGGCGCGCCGCGTGCAGCGCGAATCGGCCCGGCATGGCTGGTAAGAAACGAGCGTGGCACCATGCGGTTGATGGGAATGGTGGGGAAATTTTTGGTGCCCGGCTGCACGCTTGCTCCCGGCGCTGCGGGGATGCGGTAGGCCTTGGTCATCCAGAAGCCCTCATCCTCCTGCTCCAGCACGTCAATTCGGCTGAGTGCCTTGATCCAGTAGGTTGAATACCAGCCCGGCACCACCAGCCGCAGCGGAAAGCCGTTGAGCAGCGGCAGCGCTGCACCGTTCATGGCAAAGGCGATCAACGCATCGCTTGCCATCGCTTCATCGACCGGGAGCGATTTTGCATACCACGGCGCGCCTTCGGGCGGGCGGTCGAGCCCGGCAAAGCGCAGTTGCACCGCACCCGTGCGGACGCCCGCCTGCTCCAGCACGTGGCGAAGCGGCACCCCCGTCCACCGCGCATTGCCCATTGCGCCATGCCCCCACTGCGCGCCGGGCACGCGCGGCGAAAAAAATCCGCGCGAATTGCCCGAACATTGGTTAACAGCGTTTACCTCGACCCGTGGCATTTTGAGCAGCGCGCCAAGGCTGAGCGACAAAGGCCGCGCCACAGCACCCACCACATTCAGGCGAAAAGCCGCCGCATCGACGCTGAGCGGAATATCGGCATAGTGCCAGCGCACAAAGAACCGGTCATTGGGGGTGAAAATGCCCCGATCAAACACCTCGAACGGCGTTTCGAGCAACGGCGCGCGCTGACGCTGGAGCAACATAGCGCCCTTGCCCGGAAAATTGCTGACAATTGGCAAGCGCCCGCCGCCGCCCGCCAGACCCAGATCGACAAGCGGGCGGGCAAGCGCCGGAGCCACAGCCAGCCCGGCACCGCCCAGGGCCAACGCGCCAAGCGCTCTGCGCCTGCCAACCCCCTGTTCTGCGATATCGTTCATTCCCACCCCCTTATTGTCTGGCACAAACGCCTATCCATGGGCTGCAACCAGCGGTGCAAACCGGGCAACCTGCTGGCCGATCAGCGTCAATTGCTCGATCACGCCCGGCTCACTTGCCCCGCCAAGGTCATCAAACTTGGTAATTTGCGTGTTGATCGCCGCGGCAAAGGGCGTTGGCCAGCCGCGCAGGGCATGAACAATCGAACGCAGCGCGGCAATGGTGCTCCCCGTTGCCTGCCAGCCATAGGCAGTGGCAATAAGGCCAACGGGCATGTCCGCCAGATAGGGTCGGGCATCGCCCGAAGTCTCCTCCAGCAAATCGAGCGCGTTTTTTACCACACCTGAAATACTGCCATGATAGCCTGGACTGGCGATGATCAGCGCAGAAGCCTGGCGCACCGTGTCAACAAAGGCGCGCTCCTCAGGCGTTCTGCTAGTCGCTCTGGGGTCATAAAGCGGCAGGCGCGCCATATCGGCTCCGCCAAACATGCGCGTGCGAAACCCCTCGCGCGCGGCGCTTTCCAGCGCAATGCGCAACGCACGCTCGGTGGAGGAAACCCCGCCAATCGTGCCGCCAATGCCAACCACCAGCGGCGCATCGGCACCCATTGCATCGGCCATGTGCGCTCCTTTTCAAACCAGCATGCCAGGGGTAATCCGGCAAATAACATGGCACGCGGCGCCCTTTACCGCGCCCCAACCCGGATAGCCGGGTGGAGCCGCGGCCTCAATGCCCATCGCGCAACAATGTTTGCACAGCCCCAGCCGCGCCAACTTTCAAGGCAGCGGCGCGCCGCGCGCGGCGGCCAGCACGTCATACCAGCGCGCGCGCGTCCAACGAGCTTTGAAAACGCTCGGAATCTCCCCGATACGGCCAGCGTTTTGAGTGCCGGCAATCGGGATGGCACGTGCCGGGTGCGCCATGATCCACCCATAAGCGGCGGCCGCGCGGCTGATACCTGCCTCGTTTGCCACAACATCGAGCGCCGCCGCCACGGCCCGAGTACGCGCGTCCGCAGGCGCAGCAAGGCGCCCGCCACCAAGCGGAGACCAGGCCAGCACCGCTGCGCCGCGCTCCATTGCTACATCGAGCAGCCCGTCCTCTAGCGGATCGATTGTTAGCGGTGAAAATTCGGGCTGGAACGAGGCCAGCGGCACGGCAAGCAAGCCCGACAGCGCTTGAATTTGGGCAACCATATAATTTGACACACCAATAGCGCGCACCTTGCCCGACCCGACCATGTCTTCCAGCGTGCGGGCCAGCTCTTGTGGGTGGGTGAGCACATCTGGCCGGTGGATCTGATACAGGTCTATCCGCTCAACCCCCAGCCGGCGCAGCGAAGCTTCAAGCGCTGCCATCAGATGATTTCGGCCCGAATCATAAGGCACCGGCGGGGCGATGCCGCCTTTGGTCGCCAATATCATCTGCGCGCGCAGCAGCGGCGCCTGAGCCAGCACCCGACCCAGCAGCGCCTCTGCCCCGCCAAAGCCGGCGGGCGTGCCCAGTCCATAAATATCGGCCGTGTCGAACAGCGTTACGCCAGCCGCCAGCACAGCCTCTACCAGCGCCTGCGCGTTATGCGCACCCTGATGGCCAAAACGCCACATGCCCCAGGCAATTGGGCTGACGCTCAGACCGCTTTTGCCAAGCGGGCGGTGGCCGGGTGCCAGAATGATGTCGGACATCTGCGCGCTATGCGGCGGCTAAGGCATTTTCACAACACCAGGCGGCGAAAACACCCGCCGCTTGAGCCGGTGTATCACCAGCCACATCCCCAGCACCGCCGCTGGCACCAGCATTGCCACGAGCCGCGGCTCATCAAACTCAGGAAAACTTTTCTCAAAGCCTTTGAGTACATAGGACAGCAGCGCGATCAGATAATAGCTCACCGCAACCACCGAAAACCCCTCCGCCAGTTGTTGCAGCCGCAATTGCAGGCTGGCGCTTTGCTGCATCGAGGCGAGCAACTGCGCATTTTGCCGCTCTATCTTCGTTTCCACCCGCGTGCGCAGCAGCGAAGAAAAACGATCCGCCCGCACCGATAGTTCCTGCTCGCGCCGGACATGAGAAGCACAGGTGCGCACAGCAGGCATCAGCCGCCTTTGAGTAAAATCTTTCAGCGACTGAAAACCGGCAATCGGACGGGGCGCAATTTCGCTCAGCCGCTCCTCAACCAGTTGCGCATAGGCCGCCGTTGCCCCGAGGCGATAATTGGTGGCGGTAGAAATCGACATCAGCTCAAGCGAAAATGTCGTGACGTGCTCCAGCAGCACCTCGTCATCGCTTTGAGCAGAAGCAACGCTTTGGGCAAGGCTGTTCAGCTTACCCTCGATCCGCCTCAGCTCATCCCAATATGCCTGAGCAACCGGCAGGCCGAGCACGGCCAGGTTACGATAATTTCCCAGCTCCTGCATCCGCTGCACAAGGCGCGCAAGATCGCCCCCGGCCATACCGTTGGCGGCTACCAGCAACCTTCCAAAGCCGCCCTTGGCGATGCGAAAATCAGACCATATGCGCGCGCCTTGCCCCGCACCGATATGACAACTGACCAGATCGGTGGTGGAAAACGCCATGGCGGGCAGAAGCAGGCAAGCCGCCTCCTCATCCGCTGCGACCAGAATTTGTGTAGCCCGGATAACTTGCCCAGGCAGCGCCTGCGCCCAGGCCATGGCCGCGGGCAGGCCGGTAATATCTTCTGGCCGCACCATAGCTTCAGGCCGGGGGTTGGGCACAAACAACGTCACCGCCGTAGCCTCGCTATGCTGCTCCCAGACAAAGCCTATGCCGCCGCCAAGCCGGCCTTCGCGGTGCTTTGGGTTGTCTTGCGCAAAAAACTCGGCCCCGGCGGGCGGAGTGGCCAGCAGCGCTTTCTCCTGCGCCCGGTCATCATCATCGACAATCAGCAGAATTTGGAAAATCAGGCACGGAGCGCTGATGGCGGGCCAGCGCCGCAGGTGCATCTCCTCAACAATCTGGCGCCGCTCAGGATGCTCGCGCAGGATAGTCATCACCATGCCCGGCATGACCATGCACCAATGGTAAGCAACTTGTAGCGCCAACTATCCCCGATCACTCCATAGCCAAACCCGCCACAGCGCCTGAGCATTGTTGTCGCAGTTCTTGAATAATACCCAGCCATGCGTCCATCCCTGCGCCAGTACGTGCGGAAAGCGACAATATCTGCGCTTGCGGGTTAACACTGGCAATATTGGCCCGGCAAGCCTGTTCATCAAAGTCCACATGCGGTGCCAAGTCTATCTTGTTGATCAACACCAGGCCAGACGCTCGAAACATATGGGGATATTTTAGTGGCTTATCCTCGCCTTCGGGTGTGGAAATGACCGCCACCTTCATCCGCTCGCCTAAATCGAACATGGCGGGGCACACCAGATTGCCGACATTTTCTATCATCACGACAGAACCTGACGCGGGCGCCAGCACCTCCACCGCGCGCGCGACCATATCCGCCTCCAGATGGCAGCCGGCTCCGGTATTAATCTGCACCGCGCGCGCACCGGCATTCCTGATGCGCACAGCGTCGTTCGCCGTCTGCTGATCGCCCTCGATCACGCAGATTGGCAGCTTTTGGCCAAGCATGCGGATTGTGCTTTCAAGCAGGCTTGTTTTACCCGCGCCGGGCGAGCTGACAAGGTTGAGCGCCAGCACGCCGCGCCCTTCAAACCACCCCCGGTTGCGCGCCGCCTGCATATCATTGCGGGCGAGCACCGCGGTCTCCAGCGTAACCCGCCGAGCCGGGCCATCGCCGTGCCCATGGTCATGGTCATGCCCATGGTCGTGATCGTGGTCGTGATCGTGATCGTGATCGTGATCGTGATCGTGATCGTGATCGTGATGATGGTGGCCATGGCCAGTTCTCAGCAACACCTTCAGGCCGCTTTCAGGGTCAACCATGCTGATCTCGTTGTCCGGGTCGGAACAACCACAGGTGCCGCACATCAGACCGCCTCCTCTATATCAAAATCTTTTATGATGAACTCGTCGCCCTGACCGGGAATGATTTCCAGCGCAGCGCCATCGACCACTGTGCCTTCGCCAATCACCTTGAAACAAAAGGCCAGCGATTGCGGCTCCACGCACGCTCCTGGCCCAAGCACAAGGCGAACACGCGATACCGGCTGCTGGCGCGCATGCTCGCTCACGATGCTGATGATGTTGCGCGCCAGACCAAGCTCGTGCATCAGGCCATGCCCCAGGCGGCAGGCAGGTTGGCAGCCAGCGCGTGAACCCCAAGCCCAATGCCCAAAAAGCCAACTACCACGGCGATAACGCGAGAAAATCCGTTGGTAAAACGCTCCGCCAGGCCAATGGGCCAGGACACAATCAAACTGAGCGACGCCATGCCCGCAATCGACCCAAGCCCGAACAGCAGCACATAAAAACAAGCCAGCCAGGGGCTTGGCACCGAAACCATGGCAAGCGCCAACAACCCGGCAGAGCCTGCCGCGCCGTGCACCAACCCGACCACCAGCGCCTTTAGCGGAAAGCGGCGCCGGTGGCTGTGCCTGTGCGCGCTGGCCCGGTGTGGCACGCGCTCGCTTTGGTGGCTGTGCGCATGGAAATGGCGCTCGCCGTCAAAATGCTCGTGAAGGTGAAAATGCACCCGCGCCCGCTGCATCCGCCATAAAACCGCCCCACCAAGTGCAATCAGCATGATGCCCACGCCGCTTTCCAGCACCGCGGCCATCTGGCTGGTCAGCGCCATGCCGAACAGGATAACGGCGGAACAAATTGCAAATAGCGTAATCGTGTGCCCAAGCCCCCATGCCGCCCCGCGTGAAACCAGCGCGGCGCGCGTGGTTTTGCCAGCGGAAAGCGCGCCGACCGCGGCCAGATGGTCCGGCTCAAGCGCGTGGCTCATCCCGGCAAGAAATCCAAGCGCGATGAGGGTGGGCTGCATGAAAAATGCTCCTCAACAAATTCGCGGCAATTGCTCGCCGATCAACATGTCGACAATCCGGCATCCGCCAAATACGCTTTTCATTACCACGCGCGGCCGGGCGGCGGCATGCGCCTGCCCGATGATTGCCGCGCCGCGCCCAGCAGGCGTAGCGCGCATCGCCGCCAGCGCTGCGGCGGCCTGATCACCGGGCACGAACAGCACCAGCGTGCCCTCATTCGCCAAGTATAGCGGATCAAGGCCAAGGATTTCGCACACGCCCTTCACCTGTGGGCGCAGCGGCAAGCATGCTTCTTCCAGCTCAATGCCAATGCCGGCTGCCTCGGCGATTTCGTTGAGCGCAGAGGCCAGCCCCCCGCGAGTAGCATCGCGCGCGCAGCGCAAGCCTGGCGCGGCCGCCAGCACCGCCTGCATCAAATCCCCCAGTGGCTGACAATCAGATTTCAGGTCACAATCCAGCGCCATTTCGCCGCGCGCGGAGAGAATTGCCGCGCCATGATCTCCAAGCACACCATTGACGATTGCCACATCGCCTGGCTGAACGCGTTCTGCGGCCAGATGAACCCCCGGCGCAATAACGCCGATGCCAGCGGTGGTGATGAACAGCGTGTCCGCTGCGCCTTTTTCCACCACTTTGGTGTCACCGGTGACGATTTTTACCCCCGCCTCGTCTGCCGCTGCCTTCATCGAGGCAACAACCCGGTGCAGCAGGGCAATTTCAGTGCCCTCTTCAATGATGAACGCCGCCGACAGCCAAAGCGGCTTGGCACCGCCCACCGCCAAGTCATTAACGGTTCCGCAAACGGCAATTTTGCCGATGTCCCCTCCGGGAAACTCTACCGGCTGCACCACAAAACCGTCTGTCGTAAAGGCAAGCGTCGCGCCCGGCTCGGCTAGAGCCTGCGCCTGAAGCCGCGCCTGATCTTCCATACCTGCGGGTTTGAACACGCTGGTGAACACGCGCTCAATCAACTGGCGCATGGCCTTGCCGCCGCCGCCATGGGCAAGCGTGACCCGCTCAACCCGCGCTGCACCCGCCACAATGGGCAATTGCTGGTTCATTGCGCGGGCTCCAGATCAGCATCAACCCCGCCATATTGATAATAAGCGGCACAAGCCCCTTCGGAGGAAACCATCAACGCGCCCATCGGCGTTTCTGGGCTGCACTCGTTGCCAAACAGCTTGCACTGGCGGGGTTTGATGGCGCCCTTCAGCACTTCGCCGCACTGGCACGCCTTGGGGTCGGGGATGCTGAGCGAGGGCATGGCAAATTTTCGTTCTGCATCCCAAAGCGCATAGGGCGCGCGAACACGTACCCCGGAATGATCAATCGACCCCAGGCCGCGCCACTCAAAAAATTCACGTAGCTCAAATACTTCTGCAACAGCGGCGAGCGATTGTTCGTTACCGCCATCAGGCACGATGCGGGCATATTGATTTTCAATCTGCGCCCGACCTTCGGCAATCTGAAGCAGCACCATCCACACCGAATGGAGTATGTCCAGCGGCTCAAAGCCTGCCACAACCAGTGGGCGATGGTAATCACGCGCGATAAAATCATAGGGCTTGGTGCCAATTACCATCGACACATGACCAGGGCCCAAAAAACCATCAATCCCCATGCCGGGAGAATCGAGAATAGCCTTAATCGTGGGAATGATGGTAATGTGGTTGCAAAATAACGAAAAATTCGTGATTCCATCTGCCTTTGCCTGCAAGATGGTGAGCGCAGTGGATGGCATGGTAGTCTCAAAGCCAAGCCCGAAAAACACCACCTCCCGATCAGGATTGGCACGGGCAAGCTCGAGCGCGTCGAGCGGGGAATAGAGCATCCGCACATCCGCCCCTTCCGCCTTGGCGCCAAGCAGGCTAGCGCGCGAACCCGGCACGCGCATGGCATCCCCAAATGTGGTAAGAATAACATCGGGCCGCTCGGCAAGCGCGACACAATCATCGACCCGCCCCATGGGCAAAACGCAAACCGGGCACCCTGGCCCATGGGCAAATTCTATCGCCTCAGGCAGCATTTTTTCAATGCCATAGCGAAAAATGGAGTGGGTGTGCCCGCCGCACACCTCCATAATGGTGATGGGGCGGCCCCGGCCGTGCATGATTTGCCCGGTTAGTTTGTCAATTTGCGCCAGCAGCACGCGCGCGCGCACCGGATCACGAAATTCATCGACAAATTTCATTGGTCGGCCCCCAGGGCAGCGGCGTGGCGACTAGTGGTGAGCGCGCTTTCGCTTGCGCGCATTGCCGCCAGCTCCTCCTGCGCATCCCCCAGTTCAGTAAGAATGCGCAGCGTTTCCGCTGCCTGATCTTCGTCGATCCGGCTCATGGCAAAGCCAACATGGATTAACACCCACGCCCCCAACAATGCCTCAGGCGGCGCGCCACCCAGCACGCAGGCAAGATTTACCTGTCGCCGCACGCCAGACACCTCGGCGAGCCCAAGCTTGCGGGTCGTGTCGGTAATTTCGACAATTTGTCCAGGAATTCCCAAGCACATGGTTGCTACCTTTTCGTGTTCGCAATAGTGGAATGGCCACCATCGCCGCCCGGCAGCGACGCCAGCGCAATTGCCGCCTGCCCAAGCGCGATTGCGCCATCGTTGCTCGGCACCGCGGCGTGGCTGAGCACCTCAAAACCGCACTGCTCCAGCCCTTGATGGACAAGCGCGAACAAGGTTGCATTCTGGAAACAGCCGCCAGACAAAATGGCGGTTTTAGCGCCCTCTTCCCCGCCAAAACGCGCAGCCATGCTGACGATTGCGCGGGCAAGGCCGCGGTGAAAGCGGGCCGCCATCACGCCAACGGGGGTGTTGAGCACAAGATCGCCCAGCATCGCGCGCCAAACGCCAAGCGGCTCGACATAGGGCAGCCCCTTGCCCCCCAGCAGCGGAATGGTGAAAGGATATGCCAGCTCGTCTGGCTCTGCCATCGCCACAGGGTCAATCGCTGCCTCAAGCAACATGGCGGCCTGACCTTCATAATCCTGCCGGTCCCAGGCAAGCCCGACAATCGCCGCTGCTGCATCAAAAAGCCGGCCGCACGAAGATGAAAGCGGCGCGTTCACCTGCCGGGCAATCATTTGATCCAACATATGTCGCGGCGCAGCGCTAAGTTTGTGGAACAGGCCAAGCTGCTCGAAATTCATGGCAAATTCCGCCCAGCCCATTTGCGCCATCAAATGGGCATAGGCATTGCGCCAGGGCTCGCGCACAGCCGCGGTTCCGCCGGGCAGTGCCACCGGCTTCAACATCCCAACACGGCGGTAGGAGCGATAGTTGCACATCAAAAACTCGCCACCCCATATTGTGCCGTCATCCCCCATGCCCAGCCCGTCCATGGCAATACCAAGCGCAAGAGGCGCCTCCAGCGGGCGGCCATTTTCAACCATGCAGGCCGCAATATGCGCGTGGTGGTGCTGAACCGGCACAACCGGGCGGGCGCCCGCAATTTCAACCCCGTGTTTGGTCGACAGATATTCTGGGTGAAGATCCACCGCGATGGCCTGCGGCTGGTGGGCGTAAAATTGCGTGTAGAGCGCCAGATTATGCCGCACATCATCGGCAGTGGCAGCATTTTCCAGGTCACCCATATGCTGGCTGAGAACGGCCTCCCCCCCACGGACAAGGCAAAAGCAGTTTTTCAGCTCAGCCCCCATCGCCAGCACATCGACATTTTGCGCAAAACCGGGCGGGAGCGGAATGGCACGCGGCGCATAGCCACGCGCACGGCGCAAAACCCGCGGCCGCCCAAGGTCAACCCGCACAACACTGTCATCGATGCGGTTGGCGATGGGGCGGTCATGCATCAGCGCAAATTCGGCAATTTCGGCCAGTTCAGCGCGAGCCTGAGCATTATCGGTGCATTGCGGCCGCCCGGAAACATTGCCCGAAGTCATCACCACTGGCCGCTTCATCCGCCGGAGCAGCATGTGGTGCAGCGGCGTATGCGGCAGCATAAAACCTATCCGGTCCAGCCCTGGCGCAATCTCTTTGGCAAGCGGCCTGCCGCTTGCGCGCAGCAAAACAATAGGCGCCTGCGGCCCTTGCAGAAGCCGGGCCTCCTCGTCTGAAACACAGGCATAGTGGCGAATGGTTTCCACATCACGCGCCATCAGCGCAAAAGCCTTGCTGCGCCGTCGCTTGCGCTGGCGCAGCGCTGCAACCACTGCAGGCCTGGTCGCATCACAAGCCAGATGAAACCCGCCCAGCCCTTTGATTGCAACGATATGGCCATTCATCAACATGCCGCCCGCTGCGTCGACATCATCAAGCATGGAGAAACTCTCATGGTTGACAGCGCCCGGCCCCAAACGCTCTATCCAGGCGCGCGGCCCGCATAGGTGGCACGCAATTGGCTGGGCGTGAAAACGCCGGTCCGCCGGGCTGGCATATTCAGCCGCACAGGCCCCACACATGTCAAACGGCGCCATGGTTGTGCGCGCCCGGTCATATGGGCCAGACTGAATAATGGAAAAACGCGGGCCGCAATTGGTGCAATTGGCAAAGGGATAGCGGTAGCGGCGCTCAAAAGGATCGCGAATTTCATCGAGGCATTCAGCACAAACCGCAGCATCTGGCGTTACCGCGCCGTCCATCGCTTGCCCTTGCGAGGCGGTGATGCTGAAATCGGCGGGTGCCGGCCCCTCAAGCGGCGAGCGCTCAACGCGGTCAATCCGCGCAAGCGCTGGCAAGGATTTGCGCAAAGCGGTTTCAAAATGCTCCCCCGCCATGCCCCAAAGGCGAATCTCGACGCCTTCGCTGGTGTTGCAAACATCTCCGGCAAGGCCAAGCTCATTAGCCAGCCGCCAGACCGTTGGGCGAAAGCCCACACCCTGCACCTGGCCACGCACCAAAAGCCGCTCGCCCATCATCTTGCCAACGGCCACAAAAGCACACGGTTATTGCCGCTATCGGCAATGGCGATCAGCCCGCCGCGTGCCGACAGACCATAAGGCCAGCACACACTGTCTCGCATCGCCATTCCCCAGCGATTATCTCCCTTGGAGGCAAAATCCGGCTGGCATGACAGGCTGGCGGCACCAGCGCCTGTTTGCGCAACATCCCAGCCCAAAAGGCGCGAGTTGGCCGTATCGGCAACGACCAGCCGTCCCTCGGCCGCAACCGCGGCATAGGGCATGTTCAGCGAGCGGGCGCTGGGGTAATAGGAGGATATATTATGGTCGCATCGCGCCATATCTTCCTGGCCAAGAACAACATCGCACGGCGCTCCA
Source organism: Sphingomonas sp. (assembly GCA_041659705.1). Classification (GTDB taxonomy): domain Bacteria; phylum Pseudomonadota; class Alphaproteobacteria; order Sphingomonadales; family Sphingomonadaceae; genus Sphingomonas. The sequence continues at coordinate 173,041 of JBAZXU010000006.1, read as the reverse complement.
TTGTCTATCGGGAGGCCGCGCCACAGCATCACCCGGTTGTTGCCGCTATCGGATATTGCCAGATATCCGTTCCACCATGTCGCGCCATGTGGCCAGCGCATCGACATGGCCGACACCTCTTCTCCCGAATTTTCATCGCGGCAGGTGAAATCGGTTTGCCCCAGAACAAGGTCGGCCGGCTGGCCCGTTGCGCGCGGATTGCGCCACAGCAAAACCCGCCTGTTGCCGCTGTCGCACACCAGCAACCCGCCTGCTATTTCGGCAATGCCATAGGGCCAGTGCAGGCTGGCGGCGGTTGGCTTGTCCGACCCGCGATTGGCCAGTCCGCAATACTCATCTGCCTGACCCAGGACGATGTCGGCGGGCTGGCCGCTATGGGTTGGCATATCCTGCCAGATAAGCACCCGGTGGTTCCACGCATCCGCCACGGCCAGCCCCGTGCCAAAAGCGCATATGCCGGTTGGCACATTGAGCGTGGCGGCAGAAATTTCCCCCTTGCCGTTGCGGCCTTCGCGGCAAAACCCGTCTTGGCCTATCACAATGTCGGCGGGCTGATTGTCCTGCTCTGGCACAGTGCGCCAGCCCAGAATCCGGTGATGGCCAGTGTCTGCCACCCATAAGGCCCCATTGGGGTGAAGGCACACACCGCGCGGGCCAAACATGGTGGCCGCATCGGGTGAAAGCGGCGCGACCAGGTTTTCATGGCTCCAGCCCAGCACCGTTTTTGGGCCATCGGGGTTAAGCAGCGGCGCACCGCCAACCACTGTCCCTTCGGCCTTTACCGGGCGGAAAGACGAGGAAGAGACAATCGTCATCGCGCCAGCCTCAGCTCAATGATTTCGCCCTTAACCCGCACGGCATGGGGGCGCAGCTGAACCTCGGGCGCTGTCAAACATTCTCCGGTTTCAAGCGCATAACGAAAACCATGATGGGGGCAGGTGATGAAACCATTGGCGATGATGCCCTGATCCATCGCCATGCCTAAATGGGCACAGGCATTTTCAAAACAGGTCACGCGCTCGCCAAAGCGGGACAGCAGAAGCGAGTGGCCGTCAAATTCAATGATGCGTGTCTCGCCATCGGGCACATCGGCAAGGCTTGCAACCCTGCCCCACCCCTCTTGCTGATGCGCGGCAAAGGGCGAGGTATAATATACACTGTCCGCCGCCCCGCCGCCCAAGCCGCGCACTTGCTTCACCTCGCGTATTTCCGGCACATGCTCGGTAATGGCTTTTTTTACGCCGGAGTAAAAAGTGAGCGCAGAAGCCGGGCATCCATCGCACGCCCCCAAAAAACGCACTTCGGCGCGGTCTCCTTCCACCTTGACCAGTTCTGCATCGCCGCCATGCCCGGCAAGCGTCGGGCGGACAGTGTCGAGCGCTGCCTCGACACGCTCAAACAGGCTGGGTTTCAAAATGCCGTGTCGACGCAGTACGCAATAAACCACTTCGTCCTCGGCAGCCTCGCGCAGCGCTGCGGCACCGCCGGGCACCCGGTGCAGCGAGCGGATCAGGCGGCGAAATGCCTCGGCGTTGAGCGCATCAATCGCCAGTGCACGGGCCATGGCACCGTTACGCTCGGCCTCTCCCCAGTTCTGGGCCAATGCCTCAAGCGTGGACAACTCCCCCAAAAGCACCGAGAGTCTTGAATCTTTGGCAAGGACATCGGCCTGCGCCATGCTGTCAGGCGTATTTGATGTTGCGGTACAGCCAGGGCTGAACCAGGCCACTTGCCAGGCCGCCCGCCACCGCCGCTGCCCAAAGGGGCACGAAAAGCCCCAAGCCAACCGTCACCACTGCCCCCAGCAAGGCGCCCGCCAGAAGCAGGCGGGTCGCAAGAGCGGTATCTTGAAAAAGCTTGCCGCTGAAAAACAGCCCGACTGAACTCAATACAGTGTCAAACACGCCATGCCACCTTTAAATAAATTGCAGAATAACAAGACCAGCAACCACGCCGAGCGCGCCTGCAAGGACGCCGTACAGCGCCCCCAGATAGGCCGCGAGCTGCTTGCCAAGCGCCGCGCCGCCAATGCCAATGCCCATAATAGCGCCCCCCGCAAGCGACGCGGCAAGGCCAAGCAAAAGAGCCAATCCAAACCAAAATAGTTCCACGCCAAATTTCTCCATCGCCTTGTTGTCGTTTCGTTTAGAATCCGCCATTTGCGTGCGCCGGTGTCGCGCGAACAGCTGCGTCAAGCTCCATCATCGCCTCCGTCGCCGCATCGGCCCGGTCCACAGCGCCCATGCGCGCAAATATCGCCGCGGCCTCCCGGTAGAGTTTTATGGCATTGGCAATGTTGCGCGGGTTGCCGCTATTGGCATTTTCCGGGTCATCAGGCAGGTTGGCGAGGCAATTGGCCTTGTTGGCAATTGTGTTGGCATATTCGAGCGGCGCATGGCCGGGGTCGCGCACTCGCAGCGCCTCGTCATACGCTTCAAGCGCACGAAAGCCGTTTTCCACCCGGTGGCTGGAAGAGGCATATTGCAGCGCATTGCCAAGATTGTTCTGCAGCATGGCATATTCCATTGGCTGATCGATGATGTTCACCGCCGACAGCCCCTCTTCAAAAGACTGCACCGCCAAAGCCTCGCGCACCTTGCCCGCGTCGCCCGCCATGGAGATGGAGAGAAACGCCGTCGCCAGATTATTGTGCAAAATCGCAAATTCACGCGGATGGGCACGCTTGTCAAAGACCCGCAGCGAGCGCTGATAGGCAGAGATGGCGTCCTGAATGCGCGCCCGGTGCGCACCAGCAAGCGTTTGCAGCGCCAGGCCCAGGTTCATCTCCGCCTCGGCAATTTCCTCGCCGCTGCCCTGGTCGGCCAAAATGGCAAGCGCTTGCTGCAATTCGCTTTTTGCTTGCTCCAGCGGCGCAAGATCCTCTCCCGGCAGTGCCATGAGCGCGGTCGCCATTCTGGCTCTTATGCGCGCACCGAGCAGCGCGTCGCCTTCTCCACACATTGCCACGCCCTGGCTGTAAAGCTCGATGGCTGCAAAAATATCGTCGGCTTCTTTGGGCTTTTGCTGAAGACCCATGGCGATTTCCATGAGCATCCAAAGCACCTCCCCTGCTATAGCCAGCCGCTCCATAGGCAATTGCTATGGTCGCAGTCTTGCCAGTAACAAGGCCGGTAAAATTGCTTCCATCATAGTCGAACGTCCTGCCAATACGAACGATTTGGTCGATCCACGCTTTTAACGACGCTGGAATTGTAAAATTATACATTGGTGTAGTTACAAGAAGTTCATCTGAATTTTGCAACTCTTCGATGAGTCGATCAGACAGCGAGGTTGCCCGCAACAGCTCCTCGTTCATGGCATTTGCCGGGGTGTAAAATCCGGCGATTGTGCGGCTTTCAATCTGTGGAATAGGCTCCGCCACAAGATCGCGCAAGATGATGGAGCCACCGGGGTTTTTTGCCGCCCAGGCGCTTGAGAATGCGTCGCCAAGGGCTCGTGAATGCGACCCTTCGACACGGGCGCTGGCATCGACCCGCAATAGACTGGGCATGTGAATTCTCCTGTTGAACACCGTCTGTGGCCAGAGTTACGCTTTCAAATTCCCTTCAAAAATACTATAATTGGCAATATATTTATGTGTAACACGCAAAAGTAAGTGGCCGCCTTATGGACATAAGCTCGCTTGAAATCTTCTCCGAGGTTGCGCACCACCTCAGCTTCTCCGAGGTTGCGCGCGCTCGTCAGATCGAACCGTCATCCGTCTCAAGGGCGATAGCGATCATGGAAGGCGACCTTGGCGTACGGCTGTTCCACCGGACTACCCGCAAGCTTGCCCTGACCGAGGCCGGATTGCTCTATCTGGGCCGCATCGAACCTTTGATCGCCCTTTTGGCCGATGCGCGCGAGACGGTACAATCAATAGGCCGCAGCCCCGTGGGGACCATTCGCGTATCGACCTCTGTCGCGTTCGGGCATACCCGAATTGTACCTTTGCTTGGCGCCTTTCACGACAGCTATCCCCGCCTAAAACTTGAGCTTTTGATGAGCGATGCCAATATCGACCTTGTACGAGACGGGGTTGACCTGGCCATCAGGCTGGCACCGGGCGTCGAATCCAACGTTGTGGTAAGCAAGCTCTTGGATACACGCTACCATGTCGTGGCCTCGCCTGCCTGGCTTAGCACTCATTCGCTCGCCAGCCCGGAGGATTTGCGAACCCACAATGTGCTGCGTCTTACGCTTCCGGGCTATCGTGATCGCTGGCTTTTTCGCAAACCCGAAGGTGAGACCTTTTCGGTCGCGGTGGATGGGAGCCTGCTGGTCTCATCCGCATTAGGCTTGCGCGATGCGGCTGTGGCAAACCTTGGCCCTGCCCTTCTTGCCGACTGGCTCATCGCGGAAGATTTACGCGCGGGAAGGCTGCTGGATTGTTTCCCGAATTTACGCGTCACCGCAACAGAATTCGAAACCGCTGCATGGCTGATCTACCCCAGCCGAGACTTGTTAGCCAACAAGGTAAGAGTAACGATTGACTTTTTACGCAGGCATTTTGGCCAGCACCGATATGCGCCTTGATACACGCCAATGCTGGTTGGCACTATTGCTGCAAAGCAAGAAACGCCGCCTGGCTTTGCACATCGTCGGCATAAACCTCAAAATATCGGCAGCCATAGCCCCGCCCCAGGGCAATCGCCTCATCAAGCAAATCGCCAAGAACACCCACGGTCTGGAAGCTGCAATAGCTTCTTCCGGTGGCTATTGCGGCAAATGCCTGGCCAGTTGGCGCAGATGGCGCGGGCGAAGTGTCCGACAAAAACTCAGCAAACGGGCCAATATTTTCTGAAAGCGCAATGGCGGCAAAAATATCCTGCGGCAGCTGCGTTCCAAACCCGACTGTCAGATGAACTTCCAGATTAAGATAAGTATTTGGAAAAGCACTGCGATATGCTTGTACTACATTTTTCCAGTTATTAAGAATAGCATCATAACTTACCCCTTCGGGAAGCTCTGGATAGCGTGGCCCACAAAGAGTCCCAGCAGCACCGCACATAGTCACCTGAATAACCGTCGGATCTGTATCATATCTCTGGCCAAGCAACGCAATTCTTTCACGCCAAATCTCGACAAATCTCTGATCAGCGGGGTTTATCAGCGTATCGTTGGCGCTATTTGTCCATAAGGCCACGCCTTCGCCCGCCAACCATGATGGCAGGGCATCTCTGCCTGTAAAAACTCCTATGGTAATTCGCTTGCCGGCCGCCCTTGCAATGGCAATGTCGCTGTCCAGCCGGGAAAAATCAAACTGCCCTTTGACAGGCTCAATATCAGCCCATGTCACATAAGATGTCATGCCCGCGATATAGGGCAAACCAACTAGCGCTCGCTTTTGGTCGTCTGACAGCCGCCTTGTGGTAAGCGCGAAATACCCCGCAGGCCGCTCCACCAACGAAGTCGGTGTGGGTGTCGGCGTAGGAGTGGGAGTGGGAGTGGGAGTGGGAGTGGGGCTCGGCGGGGGCTGAACGATAGGAAGCTCGTTCGACGAAACAGCGCCCTGCCCGCACGATGCCAAGCTCAAGGAAGCGCCCAGCATCATCAAATTAATCAATGAATTGCTCGGTTTAGTCGCCAGTCGACTCCGCCGGTTTTGGGCCATAGCAGAAATAGCCTTCCATTTATTCATGTGCACAAACCGCATTGGCCAGACCGGTATATACAGCAGAGATACTCGGCACATCCTTGCCAATCAGTAAAGCCAACGCTGTGCGTTGATATACTGGCTGCTCCCCGCAAAAATGCAGCGCCTTGCAAAACATTTGTGCAGCCCCTGCAATGGCGGCTCGCTTTGGCAACTTTGAAAGGCCAGCCTCTTCAATGAGACGCAGCACCGGTGCCTGTGGCGCGTGCATCAGCCAGATGCGCGGCCTCAGCGCGCTTGTCGACAAGGCCTGCCCGCTCAACATTTTGGCCAGTTTGCAACTGGAGTGTTAATCTTCGAGGCTTTTCGAGGCCTGCTCGAACATGTCGCGCGAGAGGCCAGGCGTGGCCAAAATCCGCGCAACCTCTTGCTTCATCAGCGCTGCACGATCTGGCGCAAAGCGCCGCCACCGGCCAAGCGGGGGCAACATTTTAGCCGCTGTTTGCGGGTTTAGCTTGTCAAGCGCGATCAACTGATCGGCAAGAAAGCGATAGCCAGCGCCATTCCCCAGATGAAAAGCGCGCTGGTTGACGCTGAACGCGCCCACAAGCGCGCGGGCGCGGTTGGGGTTGGCAAGCGTAAAATCGCGGTGGCGCGCCAGCTCCATCACCTGTTGCGGCGTATCGACCCGGCTCGAAAGTGCCTGGGTTGAAAACCATTTATCGAGCACCAGTGCATTGTCTGAATAGCGGTTATAGAAAATATCGAGCGCGGCGACCCGCTTGTTGCTATTGCCATTGACCAGCGTTGTCAGCGCGCCTTGGCGGTCGGTCATATTATCCGCCACGTCAAACTGGTGGAACGCCATATCATCGGCATCGCCTGCACCACTTGCCGCCAGATAGCCAAGCGCCACCCCCTTCAGCCGGCGCAACCCCTTGGCAGAAGGCGAATACACAAAAGCACCCGCTGCTGCACCTTGTGCATATGCGCCACGCCACTGATCTTCCAGCGCGCGGCCAATAGCGTGGCGCAGCGCCTCGCGCGCGGCGTGGATCGCCTCAGGATCGACAATGGGCAATTGATCGCCGATAAAATTTTCCGATGGCAGCAAAACCGCTTCGGCCACAAAAGCCCGGTCAAGCGCACAGTTTGCCAGTGTTTGACTAATAGCGGTGATGACCGGCGCATGATCGGCATGGCCGAGTGAAATGGCAGCAATAAGCGTGTCGAGCATCAGTTGTTGCATCGCCTCATATCGGGCGAAAGGGTCGTCGTCATGCGCCGACAGCATTGCCAGGTCCGCCGCGCTGCGATTTGCTTCAATAATGACAGGCGCTGAAAAACCGCGGTTTATCGACAAAAGCGGCGCCTCGGCCACATTGTCGAACTGAATGTCCTGCACGGGCTGTGTCAGCATAATCAGGCGCTCTTCGCCTTGCGCCTGCCCCGTTTGCGCGCCGAACAGGCGGACTTTGAGAGGAAGGACCATGGGCGCCTTGTCGGGTTGCGCAGGTGTTGGCGGCACATGCTGCGACAGGCGCAACAATACAGTGCCCGCGCCTGCTTCATGCGTAATCGTTGCGGTGATGCGCGGCGTGCCCGCCTGACTATACCAGTGGCGAAATTGGGTAAAATCCGCCTGGCCGCCTTCTTCCATACACGCGACAAAATCTTCGCATGTCGCCGCCGTTCCGTCGAACCGTTCAAAATAAAGATCGGTGCCGGCACGAAACCGCTCCTCTCCAAGCATGGTCGCCATCATACGGATAAGCTCGGCGCCCTTGTTATAGATGGTCGCGGTATAAAAATTTGATATCTCGATATAGCTTTCCGGGCGGACAGGATGGGCAAGCGGCCCGGCATCTTCGGGAAATTGCGCCGCGCGCAACCCGCGCACATCCTCAATCCGCTTCACCGCCGCTGAGCCGAGATCGGCGGAAAAACACTGGTCGCGAAAAACGGTAAAGCCTTCTTTCAACGACAATTGAAACCAGTCCCGGCAGGTTACACGGTTGCCGGACCAGTTGTGAAAATATTCATGCGCAACCACTGCAGAAATTGCGTCATAATCATAATCGGTCGCCGTATCAGCATCGGCCAAAATATATCGCGAGTTGAAAATATTGAGGCCTTTATTCTCCATTGCGCCAAAATTAAAATCATCAACTGCAACAATGTTGAACACGTCCAGATCATATTCCCGGCCATAGACCCGCTCGTCCCACGCCATGGCGATTTTCAACGCCTCAAGCGCATGGCTTGTCTTGACAAGGTCGTTTGCTCTCACCCAAATGCCAAGAGCCACTTTTCGGCCCGACATTGTGGTGAAGGTCGCGCGATTGGCGCAAAGGTCGCCCGCAACCAGCGCAAACAAATAGCTCGGTTTGGGAAAAGGGTCGCGCCACTGCGCCCAGTGTTTTCCACCCGCCAGCTCTCCGCTCGCCACAGGGTCTCCATTTGCCAGCAGCACCGGATAACGCGCCTTGTCCGCTGCCATGCGCACGCTGTAGCGCGACAGCACATCAGGGCGATCGGGGAAAAAAGTGATGCGGCGAAACCCCTCGGCCTCGCACTGTGTGCACAACAAGCCGCCACTGGCATAAAGCCCCATGAGCTGAGTATTGCGATCGGGCGCAATAACCACTTCTGTCTCGACCAGATGCGCAGCCCCGCTCAGCGGAATCACCAGCACGGCCCCGTCCATCGACCAGTTATTGATCGCCATCCCGTCGACCATTATCGATTTTGGCGTAAGCCCATCACCATCGAGTCGCAGCGGCCCGGCAGCGTCGCCGTTGCGCACAACATTCAGCGCGGCGCGCACCCGTGTTGCTGTGGCATCAAGCTCAAAATCGAGCGCAATGTCGGGCACCAGCCATTCCGGCGGGCTATAGGCGTCGCGCCGGGTTATGCGGGGCTGGGCTGGGGCAGTAGACATATCGAGCATGGCAAACCGACACTTACAAGCATGGGACGCAAAAGGGCACCCCGGACCTGACACGCAAAGGTGTTCGCCACCACGCTACGCATTTCGCTGCGCGGGGGAAAGCGTTGCATCGATATTAGTGCAATTGGCGCTAAAAATGGCCAAGGTTTTGGCGCAAGAATGGAGCAACAGAAAGGCATGACCGGCACCGTGATGATTTTCGGGCTGGGCTATACCGGGCGATATCTGGCGCACAGGCTGCGCGCAGACGGGTGGCGGGTGTGCAGCACAAAAAGGGCGGGCGGCGGCGGCGCCATTGCTTTTGAAGATGGACACGCCGTGCAGGCCGCCGTGCACGCGGCCACCCACGTCGTGGTTTCAACCCCGCCTGATGGTGATGCCGACCCGGTGCTCGCGCGCTATGGCGCAGTGCTTGATAGCTTTAGCGGCTGGACGGGGTATTTGTCATCCACAGGCGTTTATGGCGACACAGGCGGCGCCTGGGTGGATGAAACAGCGGCCACGGGCATGGGCAGGCGCACCGCGCGCGCGCTGGCAGATGCCGCCTGGCTGGCGCGCGGGGCGCGGGTCTTTCGCCTGCCGGGAATTTATGGGCCGGGCCGCTCGGCGCTGGAGCGGCTCCAAGAAGGCCGCGCCGTGCGTGTCGACGCGCCGGGCCAGGTTTTCAGTCGTATCCATGTCGACGATATTGTTCGCGGTGTTATTGCCGGTTTTGGCGGGCCGCCGGGCGCTTATAACCTTGCCGATGATGCACCTTGCGGGCAAAATGCAGTGATCGATTATGCCGCTGCCCTGCTGGGCGTTGCGCCACCGCCCATGGTTCGGCTCGAAGATGCTGGCTTGTCCGCCATGGCGCGTGGATTTTACGCCGAAAACCGGCGGGTAGCCAATGGCAAGGCGCAGCGGTTGCTCGGCTGGCGGCCGGTTTACGCCGATTTCCGCGCCGGCTTGCGGGCAGTGATGGCCAGCATCAACCCGCCCAGCGCCAGCACCGCGCCGATTATCGCAACCGGGCCCCAGCGATAACCTTCAACCAGCGTCGATATCACCATGGCGATGACAGGGATGATAACGCTGGAATAGGCCGCGCGGGTGGCGCCGATTTTGCGCAAAACGCCAAAGTACAGCGTAAACGCCACCGCCGAAGCGATAATCCCCAGATATGCCACTCCCAGCAGATAACCGACACGCCATTCAATCACCGGCGGGCCGGTGAGCGACCAGGCAAAGATTGCATCAAGCGCCGCGCCAAGCAACATCGCCACCCCCAGCGTCGGCACCATGGGGTAACGCCGCGCGGTTTGCGTTGCCTGAAGAATATTGGCGAGCGAGGCGGACAAAACACCCAGCAAGGTAAGCGACACCCCAGCCGCCAGCGCATGGGCACTGTGCGCGGTCGCATTTGCCTGATAGGCGATCATCATCCCCACACCCGTCATCGCAATGATGGAGCCCAGCAGCGTTTCACGGCGGATGGGCTGGCCGATCAGCAACCAGCCAAACAACGAATTGGGGATGAGCAGCAGCGCAAAAACCACCGCCACCAGACCCGACGTGATATAGCCCTCCGCCCGGTAGACAAAGTTGAAATTCAGGCAAAATTGCAGCGCCCCCAGCGCAAGCGCAAAGCGCCACCCCGCCGCATCGAGCGCCAGCCGCTCGCGCCGGAACCGGGCAAAGCCGAGCATCACAATGCCCGCCAGCAGAAAGCGATAAGTAACCGACCAGCTTGGCGGCACCGGGCCAAGCTGGTCGCGGATGACAATCCAGGTCGAGCCCCAAATTGCCGTGACAGTGGCAAAAGCGAGGATGATTTTCCACTCACCAAGCCGGGTCGATGGTGCGCCGGTCACAACGGGCACATCATAAAGCGGCAATAGCGCTGGCAAGCGGGCGGATGTCATCCTCCCCCTGATGCCAGGAGACAACCAGCCGCGCCTCGCCTGGCCCCCAATCATAAAAATCAAACCCCTGCGCTCGCAGCAAAGCCGCCTCGGCCGGGCTGAGCCGGAGGAACACCTCATTGGCCTCAACCGGGTGAACAAGCCGCGCGCGCGCACTTGCTGCAAGCATTGCCGCCCCTGCATTGGCCCGGCGCGCATTGGCCAGCCACACATCGCCATCCATCATCGCCAATAGCTGGGCTGCAAGGTAGCGCCCTTTGGACTGAAGCAGCCCGGCCCGTTTGCGGCGGCGCAGCGTGTCGGCCGCCAGCTCTTTGGAAAAAAACACCAGCAGTTCAGCCAGCATGCCGCCATTTTTGATAAAACCAAAGCTTAGCGCATCAACGCCTGCCCGCCAGGTAAGATCGGCTGGCGTACAGCCAAGATGCGCCACCGCATTGGCAAAGCGTGCACCGTCCATATGAAAACCAAGGCCATGCGCCCGCGCCACAGCCCCAAGCGCTGCCACCTCATCGGGTGAGTAGACAAGGCCATATTCCGTCGCATTGGTGATTGACAGCGCATGGGGCTGCGCCTGATGCACATCGCGCCGGGTAGCGCCGAGCAGCGCGGCCACGCCCCCCGGCGTCAGCTTGGCGCCATCGCCATCGGCCCCGGCCAGCATCAGCTTGGCGCCGTGCGTATAAAATTCGGGCGCGCCGCCTTCATCATTTTCGATATGCGCGTCGCGGTGGCAAATGATTGCGCCATGCGGCGGGCAAAGCGCTGCCAGCGCCAGACAATTAGCCGCGGTGCCAGATGGAACCCACAAGGCCGACACATCAGCCTCAAACAACGCCGATGCGCGCGCATCGAGTTGCTTGCTCCAGCCATCGCCATCATAAGCGGTGTCGAGCACATTGGCATCGCTGATTGCCTGCAACACTTGCGGGCAGGCCGGGGCGGCATTGTCTGAAAAGAAGCGCACGGCCGGGCCTAGCCAGCGCATGGGCGCGGCGTCAACACCTGTGTTGCTTATTGTGCCCGGTCAGGCGGCGCTTTGTCGGCACCAGCCGCAGGCGGGCGCGGAGCAGGCGGGGTGTTTGGCGCGCGCTCAACGTTAATCGTGCCGTCGCGGCCAATCTTCAGGTTCAGCCCAAAGCCGCTTATATTGCCCTCAACTCCTTTAATTCCCAAATCGCCGTCAAGGGGAATGTCGACTGCAAGGTCTTGGGGAAGATCGATAGCGGCATCGGGGTCGGCCTCCTCATCGGGCGCGGCAACGGGTGCACGAACCGCCGGGCCGACGCGCAGCGCGCCCTGCATGAAATTGCGCCAGATCCGCGCAGGAATGCCCCCGCCTGAAAGGCCCGGATTGGGTGAATTATCGTCGTTACCCACCCAAACGCCAACTACAAGGTCGCGCGCAAAGCCCAAGAACAGCGCGTCGCGATTATCCTGACTGGTTCCCGTCTTGCCAAAAGCCTCGATGGAAAGCGCAGCCTGCCGCCCGGTGCCGGTGGCAACCGAGGCGGCAAGCAAATCGCGCATCCCCGCTTTCACCCGCGAGCCAAGCGCCGCGCCCTGCCCGGTAAAAGCGGAAAACCAGCCCTTGTCTGGGTCAACATCCAGCCCGCGGGGCTGCACGGGGTAGCTGTCGGCCGCAATCGCTGCATATGCCGCCGTCAATTCCAGCAGCGAGACATTGGCCGTACCAAGCGCAATCGTCGCCTCATCAGGAAGCGGGGTGGAAATGCCAAGGTCGCGCGCGGCGCGGATCACCGCTGCAACCCCCACCTGCTGCGTCAGCCGGGCGGCGACCACATTGCTCGACCGGGCAAATGCCTCGCGCAGAGTAATCATTCCCCGGTAGCGGCCATCGCTGTTTTTGGGAGACCAGGTGCCAATGGTAACGGGCGTATCCTCCACCATCGAATCAGGGGTCAACCCGCTGCGCAACGCGGCCAGATAGACAAATAATTTGAAGGCCGAGCCGGGCTGACGGCGCGCCTGTGTCGCACGGTTAAACGGGCTTGCGGCATAAGATTTTCCTCCCGCCATCGCCACAACGCGGCCATCGGGGCGCATCGCGACAATTGCCACCTGCGCCTTTTGCAACCCAGCCTGCCGCACCACCCGCTCCGCCAGTCGCTGCAACCGGGTGTCTAGTGTCGTCGTCACCTTAGCCGTTGTGGTTATTGCGCCGGATTGGTCGCGCGCGGCTGGCAGCACCCAATCGGCAAAATAGGTGCCGTCGGGCACAGGCGTACTCCGGTCGGGCGCCAGCCGGGCAGGCCCGGCGGCGGCGGCCCTGCCCGGCAGCAGCAACCCGGCCTCAACCATAGCGGCAACCACCAGCGCCTGCCGCGCGCGCGCGCCCTGCAAATTGCCCGTGGGCGCAAGGCGCGAGGGCGCTTTTACCAGCCCCGCCAGCATCGCCGCCTGGCCAATGCTCAGCCGGGCCGGCGTCGTACTGAAATAATGTTTTGCCGCCGCGCTCAGCCCATAAACATTGTCGCCAAAATAGACGTTCGACAAATAGCGCGACAGAATATCATCCTTTGATAGCCACGCCTCCAGCCAAAAGGCGATAAGCGCCTCGCGCAGCTTGCGCCCGGCGGTACGGTCTGCATCGAGAAAGGCGTTTTTGGCGAGCTGCTGCGTAATCGTGCTCCCGCCCTCGCGCATCCGCCCGGCGGCAATGTTATGCGCCATCGCCCGCGCAATGCCCCAGGGGTCCACGCCCCAATGCCGGTAAAAACGCCGGTCCTCAATGGCAATGAATGCATTGCGCACATGGCCAGGCAGGGCGGCAGCATCAACCGGCGCGCCAATTATCGCGCCGCGCCGGGCAATAGGGGTGCCATTGGCGGCGAGCAGGGTGATTTGGGGCGGGGTTGGTGGCTCCAGCGATTTGGAGAGCGGTGCCGTCAGCGCCAGCCAGCCAACCAGCAGCACAAACACGACAACCAGCCCCGCCAGCGCGCGCACCAGCCAGCGCCACCACCTGATCCGCCGGCGCGGCGGCGCGGCGCCCTCCTCGCCCCACAGGCCGGGCAAAGCTGTGTCATCACCGGCATAATCTTGCAAATCATAGGCATAAGCCCGTGTCGGCGGCGGCAAACCACCGTGCAATTCCAGCGGCTCGTGCAGCGCGTCTGGCCATGGCGCGGCATGGCGGCTGGCATCGTTGCGGTCAGTCGGGCCGTGGCGCATGGCTGATTATGCCGCCTTTTCCTGAAAAAGGGCAAGCGCGTCGCTGCCGATAGCGTGTTATCATAGCAAGACAGCCATCGCAAGCGCCTCAGCCTGTTGGGCCGGGCGCGGACCACTGGCGCCGCATGTTCACCCGATGACGAACAGCGCTGCGCACAGCGCCAGCACCAGTGCAGCAAATGTTGCGCCTGCAATGATGATGAGCGGCCGCGCGCCTCCGTCCATCAATTGCCGCATGGGAGACCTGATCGCGGTTGCCGTAACCGCACCCGCCAGCATGGCCGCGGCCACCCGCTCTGCGCCCGTTGCGACAACCAGCGGCACCATGCCCAACGAATTGACCCCGGCCATGAGAAAAAAACCGACAACAAACCACGGCACACCCGGCCCCTTTGCCCGGCCTGCCTGCAACGGGAAAAACAATGCAACAATCGCCAGCACCGGCGCCAGCAGCGCCACGCGCGTCAGCTTGACGATGGTGGCAATTTCTCCCGCGCCGTTGGAATAGGCATAGCCCGCGCCCAGCGCCTGGGCGACATCATGGATCGAGGCGCCAAGCATGAAACCGGCCTGAACATCGCCCAGTCGCGCAGCATAAGCGAGGAGCGGGTAGAAAACCAGCGCCAGCGCACTCATGGCGGAAATGCCCACCAGCACCAAGGTGAGCCTGCCCTGGCTCACGCGCCGCTCCCCCAGCGTCGTCGCCAGCGCAAGCGCCGCAGACGCCCCGCAAATCGCCACCGCGCCGCCCGCCAGCACGCCAAAGGCGCTGTCAAAGCCCAGCCGCCGCGCCGCCAGCACGCCTGTCCCCATTACCAGCGCCACAATCACCACCACCGCGACAAGCGCAACAGGGCCAAGCGCGGCAATCTGCCCGAAAGTTATCCGCACGCCAACCAGCACAATTCCCCAGCGCAGCAAAGCGCGCGAGGCAAGCGCCAGCCCGGCGTGCAGCCGCTGGTCCGCATTCAAAAAATTGAGCGCAAGACCAATTAGCAGCGCCATGAGCGTGAGCGGCACGCCGTAATGATCTGATATGAACCCGGCAGACAGCGTACCCGCCCCCACCACAACCAGCCCTGGCGCATAGCCGCGCCAACTGGCGCTGGGAGAAGGCTCAATATCGCCATAAAGGTCCGCCGCCATCGGCAAGGAGCGGTGCGATGAAAAAGGGTTGGAGCCTGCCACAGCCACCGACATGCCACGCCCGCCGGGCAGAAACAATCGCCTGCAATTTTCAGCGCTCGCAGCGGCGTTGCCCTTTGTCGATCACGGCTCAGCCCAGCGGCGCAGCAGGTTATGATAGATTTGCGCCAAAGGCAGCGGGTCGGACGTGTTGCTTTGGATGGCCTGGTCCAGCGCGAACAGCAAATCACGGTCGGCAGCGGCGCGGATCATGCTTTGCACCCAGAAGAACGCCACCGCCCGCTCGCCGCTTTCAACAGGCTCAACCCGGTGGATCGTGTCTGCCGCATAGAGCAGCATGTCGCCAGCGGGTAGCTTGAAGCTCTGGGCAACCGACCCGGTATTGATGACAAGCGCGCCGCCTTCATATGCATTTGGCTCGCTAAGAAACACCGTTGCCGACAGATCAAGCCGCATCTGCCCCTGGCTTAGCGGCCTGATGGCGCTGTCGATATGGTCGCCATAACCCTCCCCTGCCTCGCACCGGCTGAACAGCGGGGCCGAAATTTGGCGCGGCAAAGCCGCTGAGGCAAAAACGCCGCTTCTCCCCAAAGCAGCAAGAATAATAGCCCCCGCCGCCAGCCCTGCGGCATCCTCCTCACCCAATTGCCGGTTGCGCTTTACCCTGGCCGATAAATGCCCCGCTGTCGCCCGGCCATCAATCCACACTCCCTTGCCGGTCAAATCGCGAATCGTGCCGATTTCCCGCGGCGTTAGCAAAGCACTGATATGAAGCACGCTACGCCCTTTTCCCGATTACTTCGCTCAACCGATCAAAAGTCCGCCGCCACCGACAATTGGGCGGAACGCCCGGCGCCTGGAACAACATGAAACGGGTGTAGCTGATCATAATAGCGCCGGTTGGCAATGTTGTTGATGATCAACCGGATTTTCACTGCACCGCTCAGCCGCCAGGCCATGTCCATGTCGAGCACCGCATAACCCGGCGCCACCAGATACAGCGCAGCACTGTTCTGGCCAAGCCGGCTCGATGCAACAACAAGATTGACCCCGGCCTCAAAGCGCGGCGTTATGTCATAACTGCTGCTAAACGACGCCGAATGCCGCGGCGTCAGCACCAGCGGTGCCCCGACAATCGGCCCGGCGGGGGTGGATTGCAGCGTCTGGCTTTCAAGCAGGCTGTAATTGGCGCGCACATTCCACCCCGGCCGTGGTTCGCCACTCAGTTCCGCCTCAAACCCGTCGACCCGCTGCCGGCCGCCCAGCGTGTTGAACCCAGGCAGCAAAGGGTCGGGCACACGGACATTGTTTTTTTCAATGCGAAACAACGCCGCCGTCAGCAACGCTCGCCTGCCGAACAATTCCCATTTCGCTCCCAGCTCAGCGCTGGAACTGGTTTCGGGTGCAAGGTTGAGGTTGCTCTGCGCAACAGAGCGACCCGCCGATACCAGCGATTCAACCCCCTCGCCAGACGGGTTGAATGAGGTTGCGTAAGAAGCGTACAAGCTGCCGGCTGGTGCTGGTTTATATATGATAGCTGCGCGATAACTTGCCTTGCGGTCTGTCCGGTCGGCGGTGGTGTCGCGGTCAACCGCGCCGCCCGGCGCAAAGCGCTGGCTGGCATACCGGGTTTGAAAACTATCCCAGCGTACCCCCAAAATCGCACGCCAGCGATTGCCAAATTCAATCGTGTCGATGGCAAAAAGCCCGATAAAGCGAGATCGACTGCGGCCGCGCAGCCTGACAAGGCGGTTGGCCGGGCTTTCATAAAAACCACCGCTCGGCGCGACGAGCGATGTGCCGGGCACGTTGATATTGGTGTAATAAACCGGATCGCTCGCCTCGCTTCCGCCCTCGGCTCCGGCGATTATAACATGGCGGCTGCCGGCCAGCGTAACATCTGCCTGCACCTCGCTTTGCGCCTGCAAAAATGTGTCGCGTGATGCGCCCTCAAACAGGTTGCGCGCCACCTGAACCGTGGCAAGCCGGGTCGCGCCCGTCACCCCGGCTGGCAACACCGCCTCGCTATAGCGAAACGCCCTTGTGTCGTTTGAATAGCGAAGCTGAGCGCGCCAGTTGATCTGGCTGCTAAAATCATGGCTGAGCCGAGCTGTGGCAATGTTTACGCGCGTGGTCAGATGATCATTGGCAAAGCCATAATAGTTGCTCTGGCTGACGGGCGCCGGAAAACCGGGTGCCGCGCGCGTGCCGGCAATCCAGGGGACGCCGTAATCAGGGCGATTATCCTCCTCCTGGTGCACATAGCTCAGCGATGCGCGTGTCGGGCCATCCGCACCAAATGCCAATATCGGCGCAACGCCCCATCGCTCACTATAACCGGCATCGCGCCCGGCTACGCCATTATGGTGCGCCACCGCGCTGACCCGCAGCCTGGAATGCGCACCGAGTGCGCCCGGCAGGTTGGCATCGAGCGATAGCCGGCGCAGATCGCTCAACCCCAGTTGCGCCTCGCCGTGCAGGAACGCCTTTGCCTGTGGCTGCTTGCTGCTGCGATGAATGATACCCCCTGTTGAACCGCGCCCGAACAAGATTGACGAAGGGCCTTTGAGCACGTCAATCTGCTCATCATTAAAGGTATCACGAAAATAATAGCCATAATCTCGTGCATTATCGAGAAACAAGTCGTTGCGCGTGGTGAAGCCGCGCAAAATGGCGTTATTGCCCTGAAAGCTGGTTTCGCCCGCACCCAGACTGAGCCCGGCAACGTTACGCAGTGCCTCGTTAAGGTTGGAAACGCCCCGCCGCTCCAGCTCGGCCTTTGTCAGCGTCGATATCGTCTGCGGTGTATCGACAGGCGCGGTTGCAATACGGTCAACCGCGTTTTGACCAAGCCTTTCACCGGTGACGACGATTGTCTGCCCATCATTTTGAGCAGGGTCGCCAGCTTCTTGTACAAGCGCAGCCGCGCCGCCGGCCCAATTGGAATCCAGGCCAAAACCAAGCGCCATGCTGGCCGCCATGCCGGCTGCGGCAAGCGGTGTAACAACGCTATGCGCCACGACTATCACCGCCTGAGCGGTCGGCAGGCAAATCACCTTTTGCCGCGACCAGCGTGATAATCACACTGATCCCACATAATTTCCGTTCCACCTCTGCCCCTTATGCTGAACCATGCGCCAAATATTACGGCCAGATTTTCCCATAAAATCACAATTTTACCGTGATAATTGCTATAATTTCTTCTAATACTCCTACATTACTACTCATTATACACAGATTTATCGGCAAGACTGGTGAAGACAACTCATTTTGGCACAGATATTTGTAAAAAATTACACAGTGATTACCATGTGAATGCCAATTTTGATCTATTGTTTCAGATGTTTATACAGGCGCAACAACATGTGCTTGCGCCCGCTCGCCCGCCGCCATATGACAACGCCTGCGTCAGGTTCCCCGACAACGGGAATAATAGGGAACGCGGAAAAAAACGGGCCTGCGCCCGTAAAGCCGCGGCTGTCCCCGCAACTGTGACCGGTGAGCGGTCGCTCCATCATGCCACTGGCTGCGTTGCAGCCGGGAAGGCGGAGCGAAGGCGATGACCCGGAAAGCCAGGAGACCTGCCTGACGCGGTCGGTCCTTTGCGTGGACGGGGTGTTCAGCGCAATCGAGGGTTTCCTCGCGTGACGGCATCGCCAGAGGTGGCGGGCGCGGGTGGCAAACCAGCGACGATGGGACGTGTCTTGCGCGCCTGCTGCCTCCTTGTTGTTGAACTTGGAGACTTGAAGATGCGCTCTACCCATTATCTCGGCCGATTTTTTGCGGTCGGCCCGGCCGCCCTCGTCCTTGCCGCGCCCGCCGCCTTTGCTCAGCCGGCCCCGGCGGACACACCCGATACTATTGTAATAACCGCCACCCGCTCGGCTGAGCCTTTGGCGCGTATTGGGCAGACGGTGAGCGTTATTGACGCAACCATGCTGGAAGCGCGGCAAACGGCCAATGTGCTTGATCTGCTGCGCACGACACCGGGTGTTTCTGTAACGCGCAATGGCGGGCTTGGCGGTACGGCATCGGTGTTCATCCGCGGCGCTGAAAGCGACCAGACGGTGGCGCTCATCGACGGGGTAAAGCTCAACGACCCCTCAGCGCCGGGTGGTGGCTTTAATTTTGGCAATTTGCTGGTTGGCAACATCAGCCGGATCGAAGTGCTGCGCGGGCCATCCTCGGTCATTTGGGGCAGCCAGGCGATTGGCGGCGTCGTCAACCTTGTCACCGCCGAGCCGACCGAGCAGCTCGCCATCAACGCGCGCGGCGAATATGGCTATCGCAACACAGGCCAGATTTTGGGCAATGTGTCGGGCAAAGCGGGACCGTTGTCAGCAAGTGCTGGCGGGGGCTATTTCCGCACCGATGGCGTTTCGGCCTTTAGCGAAGCGCGCGGCGGGCGCGAGCGCGACGGCTATCGCAACTATGGCGCCAACCTAAAGCTCAGCCTGGCGCTTAGCGGCGCCATTTCGCTGGAGGCGCGCGGCTTTTATTCCAACTCCGAGGCGGGGATTGATGGCTTTGTGCCACCCGATTTTTCCTTTGCCGATACAAGCGAAACCACCCGCACGCGCGAGCTTGTTGGCTATGCCGGCGCGAAGGTTGCGCTGTTCAACGGGCGGCTGCGCAACCGCTTTGGCTATGCCTATACCGACACCGACCGCCGCAATATCGACCCCGCCAGCGATCCGGCGGAAACCTTTGCCAGCAAAGGCCGCAACGAGCGGTTTGAGTATCAAGGCGTGCTCGACATCGTCGCGGGCACCGAGGCGACTTTTGGGCTGGAGCGCGAATTGTCGCGCTCGACCACGGCAAGCTTTGGCGGCGCGCCCGCGCGCGGTGCAGCGCAGATCGACAGCATCTACGGCCAGATCATCACCTCGCCCATTACCGGCCTCACCCTTACCGGAGGGGTGCGGCAAGACAGCCATGACCGGTTTGGCGGTGCCACCAGCCTTGCTGCGAGCGGCGCCTATTCCCTCAATCATGGCAACACCATATTGCGCGCCAGCTATAGCGAAGGTTTCAAGGCGCCCTCGCTGTTCCAGTTGCAAAGCGAATTTGGCAACCAGCTCTTGCGCCCGGAGCGCGCACGCGGGTGGGATGCAGGCATCACACAGCGCGCGCTTGGTGGCACGCTGGAGGCAAGCGCCACCTATTTCCACCGCATATCGACCGATCTTATCGATTTCGTCTTCTGCCCAGCTCCGCTTGTTGGCATTTGCACCGACCGGCCCTTTGGCACCTATGACAATGTAGCGCGCGCCGTAACACAAGGGGCTGAATTTTCCCTCGTGCTGCGCCCGGTAAAAGCGCTGCATGTTCAGGCCAATTATTCCTATATCGAAGCGCAGAACCGCTCGGCTGGAAGCGCCAATTTTGGCAACCGCCTCGCCCGGCGGCCGCGCCAGAACATTAGTGCAACGGTTGATTATGACTGGTCTTTTGGCCTGTCCACCGGTGCCACGCTTTCTCATGTGGGAGACAGTTTCGACGATGCGGGCAATGCCAGCCGGTTGCAGGGTTATGTGCTGGCTGATCTGCGTGCTGCCTATCCGATTACCGGCACGGTCGAACTTTACAGCCGGCTCGAAAACCTGTTCGATCAGCGCTATGAAACCACCCGCACTTTTGGCGCACCGGGCCGCTCGGCCTTTGTCGGCGTGCGCGTGCATTATTGATGCAGCCAAACCACTGGCCATGCGGATAAACGCGCACCGGGCGCGCTGTTGGCCAGCCCGGCTGGCACGCGGGCTGGCGGCTGGCATGGCGCTGGCGCTGCTTGGCGGATGTGGCGGCGCGGTTGCCCATCGCCAGCCGGGCAGCGCCGGACATGCGCTGCGCGTTGTGTCGATCAACCCGTGTATCGACGCGGTGCTGGTGCGTGTGGCAGACCCTGCCCAAATCGCAGGCATCAGCCGCTATTCGCAAGATCCGCAGGCCAGCTCCATTCCGCTTGGCATAGCCCGCCGCTTCCGCGCGACATCTGGCACAGCCGAGGAAGTGATGGCGCTTTCGCCCGATCTGGTGCTTGCTGGCTCCTTTGTTGAACCCGCAACGCTTGCCGCGTTCCGGCGGCTGGGGATCAGGCTGCTGCAATATGATGTTCCAGCAACCATCGACGAAAGCATTGGCCAAATGCGGGCCATTGCAGCAGCGGTGGGCCATGCCGGGCGGGGAGAGGCGCTTGCCAGGCAGACCCGGCACGCGATCGCCGCTGCCCGTGCCGATTTGCGCAGCGCCAGCGGTTCGGCGGCGGCAACTCCGGCGCTGATCTGGGCGCGAGACGGCCTGGTGCCAGGCGCAGGAACACTGGCAGACGATGTGCTGCGTACCAGCGGTTTTTATAATCTGAGCCGCTCTTATGGCTTGCGGCAATGGGATATTTTACCGCTGGAATATCTTGTCGCCCACCCGCCACGGGTGCTGCTTTCGGCCGGCAATGCCAGCCATGACGACCGGGTGCTGGGCCACCCTGTGTTGCAACAACTGACGCAGCGCATCGCCGTGCGCCACTATCCTGAACATTTGCTCCACTGCGCCGGGCCGGTGATTATCGAGGCGGTTACGCGGCTGGCCGCCATCAGGCGGTCGCTGTGAACCGGCGGGGCATGCGCTGGATGACCCGGCTCAACCTGTCGCTGGCCGCCGCATTGGTGGCAGCGATGGCCGCCTCGCTGGTCGCGGGTAAAATCTGGGTGCCACCCGGCGTCTGGGCGAGTGACGATCCGCGCTGGCTTATCATCGCGCAGTTGCGCATGCCGCGAACGCTGCTGGCGGCCATGGTGGGTGCAGGACTTGGGCTTTCCGGCGCGGCAATGCAGGGTTATTTGCGCAATCCGCTGGCCGATCCGGGGCTGTTTGGTGTGTCGGCGGGGGCCGCACTTGGGGCGGTGCTGTCGCTGTTTGCCGGCGTGGCAGCGCCCGGCTGGCTGCTGCCCGCCTGCGCGCTGGCGGGCGCTGCGCTGACAATGGCGGTGCTCGCGCTCATTGTTGGCCGCTCGGCCAGTATGGTTGTTTTTGCGCTGGCCGGGGTGATTATTTCAAGCCTTGCCGGCTCGCTTACCGCGCTCACCATCAGCCTGGCGCCCACGCCTTTTGCCACGGCACAGATCATCACCTGGCTGATGGGCGCGCTCACCGACCGGAGCTGGGCCGATGTGGCGCTTGCCGGGCCGATCATCGCGCTGGGCGCTGCGGTACTGGCAATGGCGGCGCGCCCGCTCGACGCGCTCACGCTGGGCGAAACCGCCGCACGGACCATGGGCGTCGATACCCGGCGGCTGCAATGGCAAATCGTGCTGGGCGTTGGGCTTTGCGTCGGCGCCTGTGTGGCGGTGGCGGGCGTTATTGGCTTTGTCGGGTTGATTGTGCCGCATCTGGTGCGCCCGCTGGCCGGGCACCGGCCGGGCGCGGTGCTGCTCCCTTCCGCGCTTGGCGGCGCGGTGTTGCTGGTGGGGGCAGATGCACTGGTGCGCGCGGCTCCCATGGTGAGCGAACTGCGGCTGGGCATTGCCATGTCGATGCTCGGCGGGCCGTTTTTTTTGATGATGCTGGTGCGGATGCGCCGGGGGCTGGCATGAAGGCGCTTGGGGCCAATGGGCTGTCATTATCGCTGGGTGGCGCGCCCATTCTCGATGCGGTGAGCGCGACATTCCAGCCCGGACGGATCACCGCAGTGCTCGGCCCCAATGGCGCGGGTAAATCAAGCCTGATGGCCTGCCTTGCTGGCCTGCGCCGCCCCGATAGCGGCACGGTAACGCTGGGCGGCATGGCGCGCGAGACGATCAACCGGCGCGCGCTTGCCCGACAGATCGGCTACCTCCCCCAGAACCGTGATGTTCACTGGGATGTCGATGTGGCAACGCTGGTGGCGCTTGGCCGTTTTCCCCATCAGGGCCGCTGGGGCGAAAATGCGGCAGACCGCGCCGCCACCGCGCGCGCCATGGCGATGACCAACAGCGCCCATCTGGCGGCGCGCGCCGTCAGCACGCTTTCAGGTGGAGAGCAGGCGCGCGTACTGCTGGCGCGCGTGCTGGCGGGCGAACCGGCATGGCTGCTGATCGACGAACCCTTTGCCAGCCTTGATCCAGCGCATCAGCTTGCCGGGCTCGATTGCCTGTGCCAGGTGGCGCGGGCGGGCGCGGGGGTGGTTGTCATTCTTCATGATCTCAACCAGGCGCTGCGCATGGCGGACGAGGTGCTGCTGATGGCAGGCGGGCGCGTGGTGGCGCAGGGCACGCCAGGCAAAGTGTTGACGCCAGCGCTGATTGCGCAGGTTTATGGCGTTTCGGTTCATATCGGCACTGCGCCCGATGGCGGGGCCTTTCTTGTCCCCATGAGCCAGAGCATAGCCCAGGTTTAGCACCGCACCAGCAAGGCGGGCGCAAAAATCATTTTCCTACTCGTTCTTTTTATGTTCCAAGCTGGCAAATGATCCAGCCACCAATCTCCTTAGCCGATTCCGTCGGCGCAACTCTTCGCCATGCAGCGCCGCTGCGCCTTGTTGCTCGCCTTGCGGCTGCCGCGCTTGCCCGTTTGCCGCTTGCCGCAAGGGTGCCGGCAATGGCGCTTGGCGGCACGGCAATGCTCTTGCTGGCCGCACTGCTGCTCTGGTTTGTTTTTGTGCGCCCCCGCGCGCTTCAGGCCGAGGCGGCCCGCGCGCGCATCGACGCTGCCGCCTCAGCCGCCTCAGCCGGGGCCGCGACCCAGGCCATCTCGCTGAAAATCGACCATGACCGCGAAATCACCCGAATTAACACCATCACGAAAGAGGGCGAACATGCCGTACAATCCGCCAGTGGCGCGCAAGCGCAAAGCCTTGATGTCGCTCGCGCCTTGCGCGCTGCTGTGTGCCTGTCAGCCGCCCATCGTGCTGACCCCGCCTGCGGTGCCTTGCGACGAGATAATCAGCGCATCGAAAATGCTGGAGCCAACACCAGGGGCCAGCCTGCCCGCCAATGACAGCGTGGGCGAAATCGCCGCTTTTGGCGTGCGCGAAGCCGGGCAGCTCGACAAGGCCAATGCCGACAAAGCCGGCGTGCAGGGCATATTGGGCGTGTGCAAAAACTGGGCCGCCAAAGCTACTGCCGCCGTCCGCCGCAAGCGGATATTGGGCATCTTTTGACGTTGGGCGCAGCGCGCAGCGGCTCCCCGCGCTATCCGCTGTTGCGCAGTGCCGTGGCGATGGCGTTGATCGAGAGCAATATGCCCTCGCCAATGCGGGCATCGTCCTCGCCGCTGCGGCGGCGTTTGATGAGTTCGATCTGGAGCAGGTTGAGCGGCTCGATATAAGGCAGGCGCAGGCGAATGGATGCATCAAGCGCGGGATTGTTGGCAAGCAGGCGGGTTTGCTGGGTGATAGCGAGCAAACCGTCATGGCTGCGCTGCCAGCCGGAGCGGATGGTGCCAAACAAATGATCCGCAAGCGCACGGTCCTCCACCAGCCCGGCATAGCGCCCGGCCACGCCCATGTCTGATTTGGCGATAACCTGCTCCATATTGGCAAGCGTTGCGGCAAATAGCGGCCAGCCGCGCGCCATGTCGCTCAGCAGCGCCTTGTCGGCAAAGGCGGCGATTGCCTGGCCCACCCCGTACCAGCCCGGCAACATGACCCGCGCCTGCGCCCAGCTGAACACCCAGGGAATGGCGCGCAAATCCTCAATCCGGTCCGATTGGGTGCGGCTGGCCGGGCGCGAGCCGATTTTAAGGCCGGATATCTCGGCAATCGGCGTCATCTGGCGGAAAAACTGGCGAAAGCCCGGTTCCCCATAAACCAGCGCACGATAGGCGTGGAAAGCGGTGTCAGACAGCGTGTCCATTGCGGTCGAAAACCGGTCATAATCACGCAGCGTCAGCCGCTCCGGCTCCAGACTGGCGAGCAGCGTAGCCGCAGCAATGGCTTCCAAATTGGTAGCCGCACTTTCGCGCGTGCCATATTTGCCGGCAATCACCTCGCCTTGTTCAGTAATGCGGATGCGCCCTTGCACCGTGCCAGGCGGCTGCGCGCAAATGGCGGCAAAGGCCGAGCCACCGCCCCGCCCCACGGCACCCCCGCGCCCGTGGAATAGCTGCATGGCCACACCGGCCTGCGCAAATACCGGCGCAAGCGCAGCCGAGGCCCGGCTCAACTGCCAGGTAGAGGTGAGATATCCGCCATCCTTGTTCGAATCCGAATAGCCAATCATTACTTCTTGATGGCCGCGCGCGGTGGCAATGGCGGCAATCTCAGGCAGAGCGAACCAGTCTGTCATTATGCCCGGCGCCGCTTCCAGATCGCCAATCGTCTCAAAAAGCGGAACCGCCATAACCGCCGCGCGCGGGGGCGTGTCTGGCGTGCCCGGCCGATATAACCCGGCCTCTTTCAGCAGCAGATTGGCCTCCAGCATGTCGGACACCGACTGCGTCATCGAAATGATGTAATTGGTGATGCAGCCCGGCCCATATGCACCGTGCGCCGCTGCTGCCGCGCGCAAAATGGCCAGCTCCGACTGCGTTTCCTCGCCATAAGCTGCATAGGGGCTTGAAAGCGGGCGCGGGCTTGCCAGCTCGCGCCGCAGCAGCGCCACCCGTGCCGCCTCGCCAAGCGACAGATAATCCGCCTCTACGCCTGCTGCGCGCAGCAAATCGGCCACCACCCGCTCGTGCACCGCACTGTTCTGGCGCATGTCGAGGCTGGCCAGGTGAAAGCCAAATGTCTCCACCGCGCGGATCAGGCGGCCAAGCGCGCCGCCAGAAGCCAGCGGCCCGCCATGGTCTGCCGCCAGACCATGGGCAATCGCCACCAAATCGGCGCGCAGGCTTTGCGGATCGGGGTAAGGCGCGCCCGAAAGCGCGGCCGGGCGTGGTGCAGGCTTGCCGGTCAGCGCCAGGTGCGTGGCCGCCAGCCGGGCATAAATACCCAAAAGCGCCCGGCGATAGGGTTCATCGGCGCGGGCATCCGCCTTGTCGCCGCTCGCCTTGGCAAGCGCTGCGACACCGGCATCGATGGCGGCATGGTCGCTTGAGATGGAAAGCTCGGCGCCCAGCGCGTGCACGCTCTCCAGATAATGGCCAAGCACCGCCTCGCACGCACGGCCAAGCGCTGTCTTGAGCGAGGCTGCGACAACGAACGGGTTGCCATCCCTGTCGCCGCCAATCCAGCTTCCCGGCTTGAGGAAGCTCGGCACCCGCTCGCCCAGCGCCCGGTCCCAGCGTTGATACAAGGCAGGCAAAGTGGGCAAGAACACGTCACGCAAATAACTGAGCGCGGTTTCCACCTCATCGGCCACATAAAGCCGCTCGCGCCGCAGCACGCGCGTTTGCCACAACAGCGCAATCTGGCGCAAAATGGCCTCCTCCACACGGTCGCCATCGGGCGTTGTCGCCAGCCCGGCATCGCGCAGCTTCATCAGCGCAGCAATGCGGTTGCGGTGGTCGATCATCGACTTGCGCCGCACCTCGGTTGGGTGGGCGGTAAGGACAGGGGCGATCAGCGCGCGGCCAAGCAAAGCCGCCACCGCTGCACCCGACACGCCCTGCGCCCGCAGCTTATCCACCACGCTTGCCACATCGGCCCCGGCCTCGGCCGCCACGCCCTGCCGGTCTTCCGCCAGATTGGCGAGCATGGAAAACAGCATGAAGCCGCGCACAAAATCGAGCGTGTCATCAAGGTTGAGCTGCCCCAGCGCCACCGCCGTTGCATCCGCTGCGCCCAGCCCGCGGTGCCGCTCAACCGAGGCGGAGCGGATAGCCTCTATCCGCCCGAACAGCGCCTCGCCGCCATAGCTGCGAATAACATCGCCAAGCAGCTTGCCGAGAAAGCGAATATCAGGATTGTTTGCAAGGGGAGGAAGTTCAGCCATGGTTTGACGCTGCAGCGCAGCACCGGCCCGGTCAACATGTTTTGCGCAAAATACGGGTAATTTTTGCGCGATGATAAGACTATCGCGCGTTACTGCGAAATAATATTACCATTCAGCGCCCGTCACCTGCCTGTGTCAGGCTTCCAGCTCAATGTCCCAATAAAGCCAGTCGCGCCAGGTGTCGTGCAGATAATTGGGCGGAAAGCGCCGGCCATGCTCTTGCAAATGCCAGCTTGTCGGGCGGATGGGGGCGATGTGCAGCGGCATATGTGCCTGTTTGGGTGTGCGCCCGCCTTTTTTCAGATTGCAGGGCGCGCACGCCGTGACAACATTTTCCCAGGTGGTGCGCCCCTGTTGCGCGCGCGGGATGACATGATCAAAGGTAAGGTCGCGCCCGGAGCCGCAATATTGGCACTCAAAACGGTCGCGCAGAAAAAGGTTGAAACGGGTAAAGGCGGGAAATTGGGAAGGTTTGACAAATTGCTTGAGCGCGATGACCGAAGGCAGCTTCAGCCTCGCGGTGGGACTTCGCACCTCGCGCTCATAGTTGGCGACAATATCCACCCGGTCGAGAAACACAGCCTTCACCGCCGTTTGCCATGGCCACACGCTGAGCGGATAATAGCTGAGCGGCGTGTAATCGGCATTCAGCACCAGTGCCGGGCAGTTGTCCGGATGGCGGATCAGATCGGGATGATACATTTTCCCTCCCACTTATGGCCCCGCCGCCTTTCGCCGACCAGGATGACGCCGTGATGACAGATGGCAAGACTCCTGGTCAAGAGCAGGGTGCTCCAGAACAAGTCGGGAGGGCTGTGGGCCGGTTTGCGCCCAGCCCCACCGGGCGGCTGCACCTGGGCCATGCCTGGTCGGCAATTCTCGCGCATGATGCAGCACGAGCAGCAGGCGGCCGCTTTTTGCTGCGGATCGAAGATATCGACCCCACCCGCAGCCGGGCCGCACATGTTGCTGGCATCGTTGAGGATTTGGGCTGGCTGGGGCTGACATGGGAAGCGGTGGTAACACAGTCCGCAAGGCTTGAGCATTATGCAACCGCGCTGGGCCGGCTCAGCGCAATGGGGCTTGCCTATCCGTGCTTTTGCACCCGCAGCGATATTATGCGCGAAATTGCCGCCAGCGGTCAGGCGCCGCACGGGGCGGACGGGCCGCTCTATCCCGGCACCTGCCGTGGGCTCTCCAAAGCAGCCCGCGCACGCCGGCTGGTGGCCGAGCCGCATTGCTGGCGGCTGGATGCAGCAGCGGCCACCGCACAAACCGGGCCGCTTGCCTGGCATGACAAGGTGGCGGGCAAAGTGCGCGTTGATATTGGCGCCTTGGGCGATTTCGTGCTTGCCGGGCGCGACCGGCCGGTGAGCTATCATCTGGCGGTGGTGGTGGATGATGCCGCCATGGGCGTGACACAGGTGGTGCGCGGCCGCGACATTTTTGCCTCCACCCATGCCCACCGCCTGTTGCAGGCGCTGCTTGGCCTGCCCTCGCCGCAATATCATCACCATGCGCTGGTGGCAGACATGGCCGGTAGCCGGCTGGCCAAACGCCATGATGCGCCAACGCTGTTCGCCATGCGCTGCGCAGGAAAAGACGGGGTCGCACTTGCAGAGCAACTGCGCAACGGGCAACTTCCCATTGGCTTTACGCTGGCAAAGGGGTAGAAAGGCATTCATGCAAATCTTCCTTGTCCTGCTGTTGATCGCAGCGCTCATCGCGACTTTGGTTGCGCTTATCCGTGGTATCGTCACCTTTTTGCAGACGACCGAGGCCGATCTGAAAGGCACAGGCCCAAGTGCCGCCGGCATCAAATCGAACAAGATGATGCAGGCGCGTATCTTTTTTCAGGCCATCGCCATCGTAATCGTGGTGCTGATCCTGCTCTCAACCGGGCGCTAACCAGCCTGGCAGCCGCTGCCCGGCCTTGTTGAAAGGGCACCGATTATGGTAA
This sequence comes from Sphingomonas sp., assembly GCA_041659705.1. GTDB lineage: Bacteria > Pseudomonadota > Alphaproteobacteria > Sphingomonadales > Sphingomonadaceae > Sphingomonas. The sequence continues at coordinate 144,441 of JBAZXU010000006.1, read as the reverse complement.
AGATTACCACTATTTACACCCGCACCGGCGATGGCGGCACAACGGGCCTTGTCGATGGGTCGCGCGTTGCCAAAACCGACGCCCGGCTCGCCGCGATGGGCGATGTCGACGAGGCGAACAGCGCGATTGGCGTGGCGATTACAGCGCTTGGGCGTGGACCGGTGGCCACTGCGCTGACCCGTATCCAGAATGATCTGTTCGACCTCGGCGCCGATCTGGCGACACCGGGCGATGATTTTACCCCGTCTGAGCGCGCGCTCAGGATAACCTCGTCGCAAGTCGCGCGGCTGGAGGAGGAAATCGACACACTCAACGCCCCGCTCAGCCCCTTACGCAGCTTCATCCTGCCCGGTGGCTCAGCCGGAGCAGCAGCGCTCCACCTGGCGCGGGCAATTGTGCGGCGGGCGGAGCGATCAGCGGTATATGCGGCGCAGACAATGTCTTTGAATCCGCAAGCGACTGCCTATCTAAATCGCTTGTCCGACTTTTTGTTTGTGTGTGCACGCAGCGAAAACATGAAAGCGGATGGCGACAGTCTTTGGGTGCCCGGCGGCTCGCGGTAGCGGCTTGCCGGCGCTCATGCCTGAAGAATAAGGGATTTCGGTGGCCATGACCAGCAGCCTTGCCCAAACGGCGCCCGCGCGCGCTGCACTTGCCGGGCGTTTTGCCCGTGTGCGGGCGCTGTCAGTCGCGCTTGCCGCCCCGCTCAGCGATGCTGATGCAAGCGTACAATCGATGGAAGATGCGTCGCCGGCAAAGTGGCATCTGGCGCATACGAGCTGGTTTTTCGAAACCTTTGTGCTGCGTGATCATGTTGCGGGCTATAGGCTGCACGACGCAAGGTTCCCTTTTCTTTTCAACAGCTATTACAACGCTGAAGGCGCCCGCCATGCGCGCGCGCGCCGGGGCATGATCACGCGGCCTGGCCTGGCTGAAATACTTGCCTATCGGGCCGCGGTGGACGAGGCGGTAAAAGCAGCGCTGCCCGCATTATCAGACGCCGCTTGTGCATTGTTGACGCTGGGCTGCCACCATGAGGAGCAGCATCAAGAGCTGCTGCTGACCGACATACTCCATCTCTTTGCGCAAAATCCGCTGGAACCAGCGCTGTGGCCGGCCCCTTTGGCCATGCTTGCGACCATGCCCGGCCCGCTGCGCTGGATTGAGGGCGCGCAAGGCATAATCGACATTGGCCATGCGGGCGCCGATTTCGCTTTTGATGCAGAAGGGCCCCGCCATCGGGTATTGCTTGCTCCCCATGCGCTGGCCAGCCGCACAGTAACCAACGGCGAATGGGCAGATTTCATTGCCGATGGCGGCTACCGCGACCCACGCCACTGGCTGTCGGACGGCTGGGCCTGGGTGCAGCGCGAGCGCATCACCGCGCCGCTTTACTGGGAGAGCGACACAGGCGGCGGCTGGTCGAGCTTTACCCTGTCGGGCCGGCGCCCGGTTGATCCGCTGGCGCCCGTCACGCATATCAGCCATTATGAGGCCGATGCCTATGCCGCCTGGGCAGGCGGGCGCCTGCCAACCGAGGCAGAGTGGGAAGCGGCAGCGGCAGGCCATGACCCAAATAGCGGCAATCAGCTTGATCGCGCCGGGCCGGTTTGCCCCCACCCGGCGCGGGGCGCCCCCGAATTCTTTGGCAATGTGTGGGAATGGACCGGCAGCGCCTTTTGCCCCTATCCTGGTTTTCGCACAGCGCCGGGCGCGGTGGGGGAATATAATGGCAAGTTCATGAGCGGGCAGGCGGTGCTGCGCGGTGGCTCGTGCGCCACGCCGCGCGGGCATATGCGCGCGAGCTACCGCAATTTCTTTTACCCGCACCAGCGCTGGCAGTTCACGGGTGTTCGGCTGGCCAAGGATCTGTAGCTTATGCTCAAACCCGAAATTGAAGACGGCCAGGCATCTCTTGCCGACCCGGCCTTTCGCGCCGATGTGCTGAACGGCTTTGCCAGCCGCCCGCGCGCCATTCCTGCTCGCTGGTTGTATGACCGGCGCGGCTCAGAATTGTTCGAGGCAATTACCGATTTGCCCGAATATTACCCCACCCGCACCGAGCGCGCGATTTTGGCGCAAGCCGGCAGCGCGATTGCCGCGCGGGTAGGAAAAGCGCGCGCGGTGGTGGAATTTGGCTCCGGCTCATCCACCAAAACACCGCTTTTGCTGCGCGCCATTGCGCCTGCCGCTTATGTGCCCATCGACATATCGGGCGATTTTCTGCGCGATGCGGCAGCGCAACTTTCAGCCGCTTTTCCCGGCCTGCCCGTTTTTCCGGTCGAGGGAGATTTTCTTCACCCGATTGCGCTGCCGCCAGCGGTTGCGCCAATGGAAAAGCTGGGTTTTTTTCCCGGTTCCACCATTGGCAACATGGTGCCATCCACCGCGGTTGATCTGCTGCGCGCGATGCGGCGCTGGCTGGGAACAGGGGCGATGCTGCTTATCGGGATGGACCGGCTGAAGGACGAGGCCGAGCTTGTTTGCGCCTATGACGATGCGCAAGGGGTGACGGCTGAATTCAACCTAAACCTGCTCGAACGGATCAACCGAGAGTTGGCGGGCACCATCCCGCTGGGCAGCTTTCGCCACCGCGCCATCTGGAACGATATGCGCGCGCGGATCGAGATGCATCTGGAGGCGGTACGCGACACCAGCTTTACGATCGAAGGCCGGCCGTTCACCATGGCGGCGGGCGAAACCATCCACACCGAAAACAGCCACAAATATGGCAAGCGCGATGCGCGCATTTTGCTGCGCGCAGGCGGCTGGACCCCCATTGCCGAATGGACCGACGCCGATGACCGCTTCGCCCTCATCCTCGCCGAAGCCCAACCCCCGCGCACCGCACCATGAGCCAATTAACGGCTTGATCCCTGGCCACTCTCCGGCCGATAGCAGACTGCCAAGCGATTAAAGGAGCCAGGCGCAATGAGCATTTCCAGCAAAACCATTATGGGCGTTATCGGCGCGGGGCAAATGGGGGCGGGCATTGCGCAAGTGTCGGCACAGGCAGGGCACCATATATTCTTGTCCGATGTCGACCTGCCACGGGCGCAAGCCGGCAAGGCAAGCATCGCCAGGGCACTGGCGCGGCTGGTGGACAAGGAAAAAATCACGCCCGAAGCGCGCGACGCCGCCCTTGCCCATATCGAGCCGGTGGCCGGGGCAGAGGCGATGGCGCCTTGCACGCTTGTCATCGAGGCGGCAACCGAGCGCGAGGAAATTAAACGCGCGATTTTTGCCAATGTTGGCAAAGTGCTGGGCGCTGAGGCCATTTTGGCATCGAACACCTCCTCCATCCCCATCACCCGGCTGGCACAGGCCGCGCCCGATGCGGCGCGCTTCATCGGCGTGCACTTTTTTAACCCTGTGCCGGTGATGGGGTTGATCGAGCTGATCCGCGGCCTTGCGACGAGCAACGAGACTGTGGCGGCGGTAGAGGGTTTTGGCCGCTCGCTTGGCAAGCAAATCGTCCATGCCAATGATGCGCCCGGCTTCATCGTCAACCGCATATTGATGCCGATGCTAAACGAGGCGTGTTTTGCGCTGGGCGAAGGCGTGGCCACGGTGCGCGACATCGACACTGCCTGCCAGCTTGGCCTCAACCACCCGATGGGCCCGCTGACGCTTGCCGACTTTATCGGGCTGGATACATGCCTTGAAATTACCCGTGTGCTGTTTGAGGGGACGGGCGATCCCAAGTTCCGTCCCGCGCCACTGCTCGTCAAATATGTCGAGGCAGGCTGGTATGGCCGCAAGGTGAAGCGCGGCTTCTACGATTATTCCGGCGCCGAGCCGGTGCCGACGCGCTGAGCAGGCTCTTAGGCGCTGGCGCTGCCCATCATGCAATCAGCATCCCCGCCAGCGCCGCCGACATCAGATTGGCAAGGCTGCCCGCGATCAGCGCGCGCACGCCAAGTTTGGCGATCATCGGCCGCTGGTTGGGAGCAAGGCTGCCGGTTGAGGCAATCTGAATGGCAATCGACAGAAAATTGGCAAAGCCGCATAGCGCAAAAGTAACAACCGCCGTGGTGCGCGGCGACAGGTTTTTGAGCGCGCCAAGATCGATAAAAGCCACAAATTCGTTGAGCACAATCTTGGTGCCGAGCAGGCCGCCCGCCGTCGACACCTCGTTTGCGGGGATGTTCAGCAGCAACATGATGGGTGACAATATCACCCCCAATACGGCCTGAAATGTCAGCCCCGGATAGCCAAATTGCGCGCCAATCGCGCCGAGCAGGCCATTGGCCAGCGCAATGAGCGACACAAACGCCAGCACCATTGCACCTACCGCAACCGCAATGCGCACGCCGGTTTGCGCGCCATTGGCCGCTGCCATGATGACGTTGGCGGCGCGCTCCCCCTCAACCGGCGGTTCGACAGAGCGGACAGCGGCATCCGCGTTCATGCCCGGTGCGTCCGCCGGGTCATCGGGCATGATGATCTTGGCCATTAACAGCCCGCCGGGCGCCGCCATGAACGAGGCCGCCAGCAGATAGGGCAAAGACCCCGGCCCAAGCAGCGCTGCATAAGCGGCAAGGATTGTCCCTGCCACCCCCGCCATGCCGACAGACATTACCGCAAAAAGCTGCGCCGGCTTCAGCCCGGCAAGATAGGGCGCAATGACCAGCGGCGATTCGCTTTGCCCCACGAAGATATTCGCCGCCGCGCACAGCGCCTCCACCCGCGACACGCCAACAATCCGCTCAATGCCGCCACCCACCCAGCGGATGATGAATTGCATGATGCCAAGATGATACAGCACCCCGACAAGAGCGGCAAAAAAAATGATGACCGGTAACGCCGAAAACGCAAAGGCCGAGCCGAACACAGGATCAGTTGCCAGCTTGCCGAAAATGAGCTTGGTCCCCTCTCCCGCATAGCCAAGCAGCGCAGATACACCGCGCGACATCACCTCAATCGCGCTTTTGCCGGCGGGCACATATAGCACCAGCACCGCAACGCCTGCCTGAAGCGCAAAAGCCGCGCCCACCACCCGCAGCCGGATGGCGCGCCGATTGGTGGAAAACAGCACCGCAATCGCCAAAATCACCGCAATGCCGGCAAGACCAATCAACAAACGCCCCATATATTTCTGTCCCCCGCATGGCCACAGCGCTGGCCCGCTTTGGCGGCCACCATACACAAGGCGCGCCTTTGGGCTAGGGCGGATCGCCATGCAAACGTCACAATGCGCAGCACCGCTATTTGACGAAGCGTGCGGATGCGCTAGCAGATGTTGGCATGACCAAACCCGCACCCGCCATCTCGCGTTCGCTCTTTGCGCTGTCGATATTTTATGGCGGCATGGTGTGTATTGCGGGCGTGTTGGGCAACAAGCAGGTTGCACTTGGGCCGCTTGCCGGCCTGGGGCCATTATTTGGCCTGGGGCCGCTGGCGATTGAGGCTGGGATTTTTGCCTTTTTGCTGCTGGTGGCTGTTTCAAGCGCAGTGGCCGAACTGCACGGACAGACAACCGCCAACCGGCTGGTGCAATTCGGTTTTGTGCCGCTTCTTATGTCAATCCTGCTGTCGCTCATCGTGCTGGCGCTGCCGGCCTCTGCCGATATGGAGCCTGCCCGACGCGATGCTTTTGCGCTGATGATGGGCGGGACGCCGCGCATCTGGCTGGGCGGCATCATCGCTTATGGCGCATCGCAAACGCTCAATGTCACGATATTTTCCTGGTTGCGGCGTGAAATGGGCGGGTTGTTGTGGCTGCGCGCGGGGCTGGCCAGTATATTGTCGCAAATTGTCGATACATTGCTGTTTGTAACCATCGCCTTTTGGGGGGTTTTCCCCATTGGCCAGCTTCTCGCCGGACAAATGCTCGCCAAGGTGGTTTTATCTGCCCTGCTGGTGCCGCCGCTGATTTATCTCGCTGTGGCGACCGGGCGGTGGCTGGATCGCGGCGACAGCGCACGGTAAGGCGGCACCATGGCCAACCACGCACCCGACCCAGCCCTGCTCGCCAAGGCAGAAACCCTGACCGAGGCGCTGCCTTATTTGCAGCGTTATGCAGGCGCGATTTTTGTGGTGAAATATGGCGGCCACGCCATGGGCGACCCCGAACTTGCGCGCGATTTTGCCGAAGATGTCGTGTTGTTGAAGGCGGTGGGCATCAACCCGGTTGTCGTTCATGGCGGGGGCCCGCAAATTGGCGCGATGCTAAAAAAACTGGGCGTCGAGACGCGTTTTGTCGACGGGTTGCGCGTAACCGACGCGCAGACCGCACAAGTGGCCGAAATGGTGCTTTCGGGCGCCATCAACAAAGAAATCGTCGCATGGATTGGTGCAGCCGGCGGGCGTGCCATTGGCATTTCGGGCAAGGACGCAGGCTTTGTGCGTGCGCGAAAACTCTCGCGCACCACGCGCGACCCCGACAGCAACATCGAGCGCGCCATCGACCTTGGCTTTGTAGGAGAGCCAGACAGCATCGACCGCCAGATTATCGACACGATTTCGGCCTCCGGCATGATCCCTGTTGTCGCGCCCATCGGCATTGGTGAGGACGGGCAAACCTATAACATCAACGCTGACACCATGGCCGGGGCGATTGCAGCAGCGCTTGGCGCATCACGGCTGTTTTTGCTGACAGACGTGGCAGGCGTGCTCGACAAGCAGGGCGGCCTGCTTACCGATCTTAACCCCGCCGCCATCGAGGCGCTGCATGCCAATGGCACCATCACCGGCGGCATGATTCCCAAGCTGGAAACCTGTGTGAACGCGGTGGCAGCCGGGGTTGATGCTGCCGTCATCCTTGATGGGCGCGTGCCCCATGCCATGCTGCTCGAAATCTTTACCCGGCAAGGCGCCGGAACGCTGGTGCGGCGCTGATTGGGCACCTCTGGCTTGAACAGGTGCCTTACCATATTATATCAGCCAGAATGATGATGGAGACATTGCGGTGATAACCCTTATTCAGATCGCTCAGGTACTGCTCGATGTGCTGTGGTGGATCATCGTGGTGCAGATTGTGCTGTCGCTGCTCATTGCCTTTAACGTCGTCAACACCCATAACGATCTGGTTCGCCAGCTTTTTCAGGGGCTGAACACCATAACCGAGCCGATTTACCGGCCCATCCGGCGGATATTGCCCGATTTTGGCCAGCTCGATTTTTCCCCCGCGGTGGTGCTGCTGCTCATGTCGATGGCCAATATCGTGCTCAGCCGGCTGGCGGTGAGCATTTTGACGGGCGGGCCGCTTTAACCGGGCGGGCCGCGGTACAACGGGCAGCGCGGCGGTGCCGGCATGGCGGGCGGTGGAAGACGGGCTCGTCATCTCTGTGCGGGTAACTCCGCGCAGCAGCCGGGAAATTCTGACCGCGGGCACAGCAGAGCATTTTGTCGCCCGCCTTACCGCGCCACCGGTTGAAGGTGCCGCCAACGCTGCGCTGCTGGCGCTGGTCGCGCGCCATTTTGCACTGCCGCGCCGCGCAATAACCCTTATTGCGGGCGACACTGCACGGCTAAAGCGCCTTCATCTCACCGGCAATCCACAAGCGCTGGCGGAAATCGCCGCCAGGCTTTAAGGCACTGAAGCATGAGCGCACACATCATCGACGGCAAGGCTGCGGCCTTTGCCCTTCGCGGGCGGATAGCGACGCAGGTCGCGCAGTTTCACCGGGCAGCAGGCCGGGCACCGGGGCTTGCCGTGGTACTGGTGGGGGAAGACCCGGCATCGGCCGTTTATGTTCGCAACAAGGGCCGGGCAACACGCGAGGCGGGCATGGCCAGTTTTGAATATCGCCTGCCAGACGATGTGGGCGAAGCGGGCCTGCTTGCGCTTATCGACACGCTGAACGCCGACCCGGCGGTCGACGGCATTTTGGTGCAACTGCCGCTGCCAAAGGGCATTGATGAAGCTGCGGTGCTGCTGCGCATCGACCCTGCCAAGGATGTCGACGGTTTTCACCCGCTCAACGCCGGGCGGCTGGCGGCGGGCCTGCCCGGCCTTGCGCCCTGCACCCCGCTTGGCTGTCTCATGCTGCTTAAGGAGCAATTGGGTGATCTTGCCGGGCTCGACGCGGTGGTGGTTGGGCGCTCGAACATCGTCGGCAAACCGATGGCACAGTTGCTCATTGCGCAAAGCTGCACGGTAACGGTGGCGCATTCGCGCACGCGCGACCTGTCGAGCGTTATCAGGCGCGCTGACATTGTTGTGGCCGCAGTCGGCCGGGCAGCGCTCGTTCGTGGCGAATGGATCAAGCCCGGCGCGACTGTTATCGATGTTGGCATAAACCGCACCGAGGCAGGGCTGGTCGGCGATGTTGATTTTGCCGGTGCAGCCTCGGTCGCCGGCGCAATAACGCCGGTGCCAGGCGGAGTGGGGCCAATGACAATTGCCTGTTTGCTGCGCAACACCTTGCTGTCGGCCGCCGCGCGCGCCGGGCATGAAATTGATGTCGACGCGCTATGATCGAGCTGTTCGTCTCGTCGCTCATCACCTTTTTTGTGGTAATAGACCCGCCTGGCTGCGCGCCCATCTATGCCGGGCTAACCGCCGGGGTGCCCGCCATTCATGCCCGTGCCATGGCGATCCGCGCTGTGGTGGTGGCCGGGCTTATTCTCCTTGTCTTTGCGCTGTTTGGACAAGATATTTTGCGCGCACTTGGCATTAGCCTTGACAGTTTTCGTATCGCAGGCGGCATCATGCTGTTCCTCATTGCGCTGGAAATGGTGTTTGAAAAGCGCACGCAGCGGCGCGAAGACCGGGCGCAAAAGTTGATCGCGACGCCAGAGATTGAGGATGTGTCGATCTTCCCCATGGCGATGCCGATGATCGCCGGGCCAGGCTCGATTGCCAGCATCATGCTGCTGATGGCCAAGGGGCACGGGGTGGAACGCACGCTTGTCATTCTCGGCGCGCTGGCGGTTATCCTCCTGCTCACCCTTGTCGCGCTGTTGCTTGCCGGGCCGCTGATGCGCATTTTGGGTGCGCGCATTGAAGCGGTGGTGACACGGCTGCTGGGCGTTTTGCTTGGCGCGCTGGCCGCTCAATTTGTGATCGATGGTTTGCGGGCGAGTTTTGCGGCTTAGTTGATCCGCCACAGCCGCAGCGCAGAGCCGCGTGGCAGCGGCAATGGTGTAAGAAAGCCAGGCACTTTGTTCTGCGCCATCAGATCATAAAAGCCGCCGGGCGCGCGCGCGCGGTAAATCGTCGATTCAGCCATGTTGGGGCACAGCAGCAGCAGTGTTGCCCCATGCCGCCGGGCTATGGCCCGAAATTGCGCCGGCGTGCCCTTAAACGCGTGCTGCACGTCCAAAATCGCTGCACCGTTGCGGTGATAGGGGCCAGCAACCGCATTATGATGCGTCACCGTAATCAGCCGCGGCCCTAAGTCGACAAAGGTGAAAATGGTTTGTGGTCGCAGCTTGTTCAGCGGGTTGAGCGAGGGAATTGTCGGGCAGCTTGCCGCTGCACGATTAACCGCCTTTGCGCCCTTGCTCGGCGGGTCAACCGGCAGATATTTAATGACAAAACCCGCAAACAGCCCCGACACTACCAAAAAGCCGCCCACCGTGCCCAGCACGCGCACCGCCATGCTGGTGTGGTGCAAACACCAGGGCAAAACAATCCATGCAAGGGCAACCGCACCCGGCACCGCCAGCAGTTGCGCGGCTGGCCCCGCACGCGCCTGCCACAGCAGCAAGGCGGCCGAAAACGACGTGAACAAGAGCACCGCCAGCCAGCCCGTCAACTGCGCCGATCCCCGTGCACGCCACGCAGCGATTGCCGCACCAACAATGCCAATCACCGGTAACACTGCGACGGGAAAGGCGGCACGGAACGAATGGGCATAAATCGGCCGCGCCTCGCGCACATTGTTCAGCCATTCGCGCGCCAGTTCTGGCGAAACCTGCTCCGGGCGGCCAAGGCACTGCGGAAAAACAAGCGCAAACCCGGCAATAATCGCCGCACCCGCCACCATTGCCAGCCCCAGCCGAACAGGCCGCTGCGCCGGGTTAAGGCGCGCCAGCCCGGCAAGCAGACCGCCTGCTGCCACCATCACGCTCAGCCAAACCGGCGTCAACGCATCGCAGCGCAGCGCCGCATTGGCGCTGGAGGCAAAGAGCATATAGCCAAGCGCGCTTCCACCCGCGAGCGACAGGCCATAAGGGCCCAGCCGCTCCGCCTCCCCCCGCTCCCACACCCAGCGCAGTGCAAGTATGGCCCCTGCGCCCGCTGCATAGGGCAGCATTTCCAGCCCAATTGAGAGCGAGAAGGCGCTCGCCAGCCCCACCGCCACGCCGCCGCGCCGGCCAGCCGGATCAACCAGCCCGGCAAGCACCACCGCAAGGCTTGCCAGTTGCCAGCCATGATGGTCAATCCGTTCAGGCATGAACATCAGCATTGTCGCGGTGCAGCCGAGCAGGAAAATAATCGCCAGCGGCCAGGCAAAACCGCTCACCAGCCGCCGCACCGTAAACGACAGCGCCACCATCGCCACCGACAGCGGCAGGAGCGGGGCGATGCCGCACGCCAGCCGCTCCGCCATCGCTGTGCCCAGCAGCGGGCGAAAAAGCAAAATCAAGCCGGCCAGCGGCAAATCTACAATCCGGCTCCAGTGAATGTTAAACCCGGCAGGCGGGTTCATCCGATATTGGCGCAGATCATACCAGCTTTGCCCATGGAGCAGCGCACGCACCTGCATCAGCCGCATATTGTCATCGGTATCGCCCAGCGCCAGCCAATGGATCGCCGGCCAGCGCTGAATGACAAACCACAGCGTCACCGCCGCCCAGGCGACAAGCGTCATCCGCAGCCAGTTCTGGTCCAGTTGGCGAGCCAGCGCGGGCCCTGTGCCGGTGTCCTTGTTCAAAGCGGCTTCCCTCACATCCTTTCGCGCTCTAGTGCGACCAGCGTAAAGGGCAAGGCACATGGCAATATTTCCCCGCAGAATTGAACAATGGCGCGGCAGTGTTCTGCTGGGCCAGCTGGTGCGTTTTGGCATTGCCGGAGGCGCAACCAGCCTCATCTACATTGCCTTATATGTTCCGCTTACCCATTATGTGTTTTCAGGCGCACGGGCGGTGGGGGCGGTGCCGCTTTCCTTTGGCGTGGCGGTGGTGTGCGGCTTTTTTCTCCACAGCAAGTGGAGCTTTCGTGGCCATGGCGCCCGCAGCAGCGGCGGCTGGCAGCAGGCAAAATTTGTGGTCGTGCAGGCCAGCGGGCTGGCACTGAACGCCATCATCACCTGGGTTGGCACAGCGCTGCTCGGCTACCCCGCCTTGGTGCCGCTTATTCCGGCGATTTTCCTTGCGGCAATCGTCACCTTTCTTCTCAACCGCTGGTGGGTATTTGGCTGATGGACCGGATTGTTTATGACCGTATGGCAGCGCACGACAGCAGCCACTGGTGGTACAGGGCACGGCGCGACATTTTGGCAGAATTTTTGCATCGCGAAGCCGCTTTGCCCGATGGTGCGCGCATATTGGAAATCGGCTGCGGCACGGGGCATAACCTGGCGATGCTTAGCCATTTTGGCACGGTGGAGGCAATTGAGATAGACGCCGCTGCACGCGCCATTGCCGCCGAGCGGCTGGGCAGGCCTGTTGGTTCTGCCCCCCTGCCCGCGCTGCCGGGGGTTGCGCGCGGGGCTTATAACCTTATCGCGGTGCTCGATGTGGTTGAGCATATTGAAGACGATGTCTCAGCCCTTGCCACCATGCGCGCGTGCCTGGCGCCGGGGGGCAAAATCCTCATCACCGTGCCGGCGCACCAATGGATGTGGAGCGCGCATGATGTGGTGAACCACCACCATCGCCGCTATTCCAAGGCGACGCTTGCGACAGTGCTCGACAAGGCGGGGCTGGCGCCCACAAAGCTTGGTTATTTCAACTCGCTTTTGTTTCCGCTGGCCGCCGCGGCGCGGCTGGCTGGCCGGCTCACCGGGCGCGACGACAGCGACGATTCACCGCCGCCCGCAGCCATAAACGCGCTGTTTGAGCGGATTTTCCGGCTGGAGCAGCACATGGTAGGGCGGCTGCCCATGCCGCCTGGCGTGTCGATTATCACGCTCGCTGTGCCAAAGGCTTAAACAGCAGGCGGCGTGGCAGCCTCAACCTTGGCGGCGGCCCCGGCGGGCGGGCGGGCTTCTGCCCGGTAGCCAAGCGTGGCGGTGCCTTTTACCGCGCCTGCAACATCTGCCACCAGATAAAGCGGGCGCCGCTTCGACTCGACATAAAGCCGGCCCAAATATTCGCCAATCATCCCCAAGACAAACATCTGCACCGCGCCCAAAAGCACAACGACCAGCATGGTCGAGGTCCAGCCCTGCACCGCGCTCCCGGTGAAAAAGCCCACAGCGACATAAATGAACAACAGCAGCGATGCGCCCGTCAGCGCCAGGCCAACATGGCTGGCAAAGCGCAACGGGGCTGTGGAAAAGCCCGTCACCGCATCAAGCGCAAAGCCGATCATTTTGCCCAGCGGATATTTTGTCTCGCCGGCATGGCGCTCGGCCCGGTCATAAGCAAAGGGCACTTGACGAAAACCAACCCAGGCCACCATGCCGCGGATAAAGCGCGCCTGTTCCGGCAGGCTGAGAAACGCATCGAGCGCGCGCCTGCTCATCAGGCGAAAATCGCCAGTGTCGAGCGGAATTGGCGTGTCTGTCACCCGGTCGAGTACACGGTAAAAAGCGGCGGCGGTGAGCTTTTTGAACAAGGTTTCGCCCTCGCGCTTGCGGCGCACGGCATAAACGACATCGGCCTGCTCGGCCGCCATGGTCGCGCGCATATCCGCCAGCAGCTCTGGCGGATCCTGCAAATCGGCATCGATGATGAGGATTTGCTGCCCCGCGCACAAATCCAGGCCCGCCGTCAGCGCCAGTTGATGGCCATGGTTGCGCGACAGATTGATGGCAACCAGATGCGGGTCACCCGCCGCCAGCCGCTGCATCACCGCCCAGCTATCATCGCGCGAGCCATCGTTGATGAGCAACAGTTCATAATCATCGCCAACCGCGCCTTGCGCCGCCGCCGAAACGCGCGCGTGCAGCGCATCAAGGCAAGCGGCCTCATTATAACAGGGCACAACGATGGAGAGCGCAGGACGGACCATGGCTAGCGCCCTATAACATCTGCACGCGCGAGGGAATGCCCCGCAAAAACGCAGCACCGGGGCAAGGCCCGGCTTGCCCCGGTGAACGAGCGCTCACTTTGCTTTGCCCTAGGCTTGCGCGCGGGCGCGTTCTTCAACCAGCCGCTCCAATATGGTGAGCGGCACAGCGCCATCGCGCAGCACTTCATGAAATTGCTTGATGTCAAATTTACCGCCCAAAATCCGCCGGGCATTTTCGCGCGCGCGCAGCCAGCTGATATGGCCAAGCTTATAGCTGCACGCCTGCCCCGCCTGTGTGCAATAGCGCTCAACCTCGCGCAGCGAGCGCGGGCGGGCAAAGCCCACCGTTTCCACAAAATAATCGGTTGCCTGCTCGCGGGTCCAGCGCTTGGCGTGGATTCCGGTGTCGGCAACAAGGCGCGCAGCGCGGAACAAGAAACTCTGCAAATAACCCGCCCGTTCAATGGCCGTTGGGTAGCCGCCCAGCTCATCGGCCAGTTGCTCGGCATAAAGCGCCCACCCTTCGGAGTAAGCGCTGAAGAACGACAGGCGCCGCAACAACGGGCTTTTAAGCCCGGCCACGATGCTAAGCTGCAAATGATGCCCCGGCACGCCTTCGTGATAGGTAAGCGAGGGCAGGGTGAATTTGGGCCAGTCGCCAACGCTTTTCAGGTTGATGAAATACAGCGCCGGGCGCGACCCGTCGAGCGCGGCGAGCCGGTAATAACCGTTTGAGGCACCATCTTGAATCTCCACCGGCACCGCGCGAATATCAAGCGGGGCAGAAGGTGGGTTGATGAATGCCTGGGGCAGCTTTGCCTGCATCGCCGCCAGCCCGGTGTTCAGCCCCGCGATAAGCGTGGTGCGCCCCTGCGCTGTATCGGGATAAAGCTGGGCCGGGGTTTCATTAAACGCGGCAAGCCGTGCGCCAATCGAGCCCTTGGTCATCCCTTGCGCCTTGAGGATAGTGTCGAGCTGCGCTGTGATTTCTGCCACCTGCGCCAGACCCAGACTATGCACCTCATCGGGCGTAAAATTCGTCGTCGTTGCCGCCATCAGTGCATCGGCATAAATTTCCTCGCCACGCGGCAAGGCCCACAGCCCGGCTTGCGGGCGGCGAGGCAGCGATTTGATCAGCGCAATCTGCCGGTCGAGCGCGGGATAAATTTGGTTCTCAACGATTTTTTCTGCGCGCGCTGCCCAGTCGCCCTCAATTTTCGCCGCTGTCGCGCGGCTGGCAAGCGAGGCAACCATCGAACTATCGGCCGCCGCCTTACCCCGCAGCACCGCAAGCTGCCCCAGCGTCAGATCAAGCGCGAAGTCGGGCGCGACATAGCCGCGCGCGGCCTCTTCACGTTGCACCTCGCTATCCTGGTCAAGCGCAGTTGCAAAGGCGCTGAGCCGCGCGAGATAGGCATCGGCATCCTCCTTGGTTGCCACGACATGCGCCGAGTTCAAAAAATCTGGCGTGGAGAAATAAGCGCCACCTTGCTGAAAAATCGTATAGGGGCGAATCGTGCTGCCAATGCCAAATTTTTCTGGCCCGGTAGTCCGCGTGGCGAGTGAATAGAGCACAACTTCGCGGTTCAGCCTGCCTGCCTTCGACAAGCTATCAGGGTTTATCGCAGTGATGGCGGCGATCGCCGCTTTGTTGCGCGCCAGCCCCTTGGCGCGCCCGGCAAGCGAGCCATCGCCAAGCCGGTATTTAAGCGGCGCGCGCGCGCCTTTGTCGAGGCCAAGCTGCGTTGCGCTTTCAGGCGAGTCCTCAAGCCCTTCATAAAAAATTTTGTCGAACAGCGCGTTGAGTGCAGCGTCACCGCCCACAGGCTCTGCGCGCAGCGCGCCCGGCGAGAATGCAAGCGCTGTGGCAGCGGTGGTGGATGACAAAAACTGGCGGCGGTCCATAGCGATGTCCTTTACGATCAGGCAATTGGCACGAACATTAACGGCCTGAGGGCCGCTGGCAAGCTGCCCGGTCTGGCGTCAGACCCGCTCGACCGCGCTCACCGCATCGGCCGCGCGCAATGCTCCGACCAGCCGCATCAAATGGTGCACATCATGCACTTCGACATCGATGGTGTTGGTGTGAAAGCCGGTGTCGCGGTTATCGAGCCGCAGGTTGATGATGTTAGCTTTATGCGCGCCGATAATGCCGGCCACCACGCCAAGTGCGCCAGGCTCGTTCTTCAGTTGTACAGCGATGCGCGCAGTGCCCCCCTCGGCCTTGTCGCCCCAGGCAAGGTCAACCCAGTCAGCATCATCGCCCTTTGCCAGCGCTGCGCAGTGGATGGCATGAACTTCAATCCCCTGATTGGGGCGGCGCAGGCCAACAATTCGGTCTCCCGGCACCGGGTGGCAGCAATCGGCAAGGTCAAAAGCGACACCCGGCGTCAACCCGCGGATGGAGATGGCGCTTGCCTGTGGCGGCAGGTCTATTGTCGCTACGCTGTCCGACGAGCCCGGCATCAACGCTTCCAGAACATCGCGATCGGTAATCTGCCGCCGGGCGATTGCCACCATCAGCGAGGCCTGGTCGGGCAGTTTCAGCCGGACAAGCGCCGCCGCTATCGCATCATCAGCCAAAGCCGCGGGCAAACGGCGCAAGATGTCGTCATAAATCTTGGCGCCCAGCGCTTGCGTTTCTACCCGCTCGGTATGGCGCAGGTGGCGGCGGATGGCGGCGCGCGCCTTGCCGGTAATCGCAAAGTTCAGCCAGTTCGGCTGCGGCACCTGCGCTTTAGAGCGCAAAATCTGCACCTGGTCGCCATTTTCAATGGGCGTGCGCAGCGGCACCACGCGCCCGTTGACCTTGGCTCCCACCGCCTGGTCGCCCAAATCGGTATGGACGCCGTAGGCAAAATCAATCGGCGTGGCGCCTTTGGGGAGCTGAATCAGTTCACCGCGCGGAGTAAAGGCAAATATCCGGTCCTGATACATCGCCATACGGGTATGTTCGAGCAGCTCTTCCGGGCTTTCGGCCGTATCGAGAATCTCGATCAGATCGGCAATCCAGCTCACCTGCGCGTCGGGGCGCACCTTGTCCTGCTTGTAGGCCCAGTGCGCGGCCAGGCCGTGCTCGGCCTCGGCGTGCATGTCTGCTGTGCGAATTTGAATTTCTACGCGGGTATTGTCGGCATGGATGATGGAGGTGTGCAGCGAACGATAGCCGTTGCGCTTAGGCGTCGAGATGTAATCTTTGAACCTGCCGGGCACCATCGGCCAGCGTTGGTGGATGATACCAAGCGCGCGGTAACAATCCTCCGCCGTTGGCACTATCGCGCGAAACGCCATGATGTCGGAGAGCTGTTCAAAGCTGATATGGCGCTCCTCCATCTTTTTCCAAATCGAAAAAGGCTGTTTCTCCCGGCCCCATATATCGGCCTCAACACCTTGCCGCGCGAGGAGAAGTTTGATGCCAGAGCTGATTTTGGCGACCCGGTCTCCTCCCCCGCTTTTTAGCTGCTCCAGCCGTTTGGCAATCGAATCCGCCGCCTCAGGCTCCAGCTCGCGAAACGCAAGGCTCTGCATTTCGCGCATAAATTCATACATGCCAATCCGCTCGGCAAGCGGGGCATAGATGTCCATCGTCTCGCGCGCGATGCGGCGGCGCTTGTCGGGGTTGGGCACATGGTGCAACGTGCGCATATTGTGCAGCCGATCCGCCAGCTTGACGAGCAGCACGCGGATATCATCCGACATGGCGAGCAGGAACTTGCGCAGATTTTCCGCCGCGCGTTCATTTTCCGATTGCGCGTCGATCTTCGACAGCTTGGTTACGCCATCAACCATTCGGGCGACATTTGGCCCAAACAGCTTCAAAATTTCATCGGGTGTAGCAACCGTATCCTCAATCGTGTCGTGGAGGATGGCCGTGGCGATGGTTTCATCGTCAAGATGCAGATCGGTCAAAATCCCCGCCACCTCAATAGGGTGGCTGAAATAGGGGTCGCCGCTTGCCCGTTTCTGGCTGCCATGCGCATGGAGCGAGAACACATAGGCGCGGTTCAGCAAGGCCTCATTGGCCTGGGGATCGTAGCTTAAAACCCGATCGACAAGTTCATATTGACGCAGCACCCAGCCAAGATGGGGCCGGGTGCTGCTGCTTTGCAACAAGTTCGTTGCACAATGACGATAATTATCGCGATTTTAGCGCGCACGCTCGTTGCATTTGGCTATGGCGGCCGCATCAAACGCTGTGCCGCCTGCGCTAAAACCGCTCACCGCGCCAAGCCGCTGCACCACAATCTGACACATAATGATGTCGCGCTGCGTTGATTGGCGCGCGGTGCAGGTACCGTCGGCGCATTTCCACAAGGTGCCGGTTGTGATGAACGACGCCTTGGTCGGCGCTGCTACCGGGGTTGCGCTGTAATAGTTAGCGGATTCCGCCAGCGCCGGCGAAGCAAACAACGACAGAGCCGCCAGTGCAGCGAAGCGATTGTAAAAGCGAAACATAACGATCTCCATGACCGATTTTGGGGTGGGCATTATTTGGTTGCAGGCCGGCGCTTATCAAACTAGGTTTCCAGTTGCAACTAGAAACTTATATGTCGTTTCCATGACGAAGATTTTGCGATAGGATGGGCGGTACAATGAAGGAAAAATTGCGTGAACCTTTGCGAGAACTGGCCAGATGCAGCCTGCCGGCCGCGCTGGAAGCAATGGGTGAGCGCTGGTCGTTTCTAATTTTACGCGCGGCTTTTAACGGCCTTTTCCATTTCGAAGAATTTCAAACCGAGCTGGGCATTGCCCGCAACATTTTAGCAAACAGACTGGGCCGGCTGGTGGAGCATGGCATATTGATGCGCGCGGCGCTGCCGGAAGACCGGCGCAAGATCGAATATCGCCTGACCGAAAAGGGCATGGCGCTGCTGCCCACCATGGTGGCACTACGCCAATGGGGTGAGCGGTGGGAAACCGGCTTTCGCGCCAGCCCGGTGCTGGTGGACGCGCGCGACATGCGGCCCATTGCGCCAATCGATGTGCGCGCCTGGGATGGCCGGGTGCTGACCAAGCCCGACCTGCTCTGGGCGCTGCCCGAAGATGTCAATTATGCCACTGTTTTAGATGATAATGGCGTGGCGCTGGCGGCTGAATAAGCCTGCCGGGTTACGCTGGTGTGAGCCTGGCCAGCGCGGCGCGCATTTGTGGCCCGACCGCCTTGGGCCGGCCGGTTTTCAGGTCGACATGCACAATCACCATGGCGATAGCACAGTGCAGCGCTCCCGTTGCAGCATGGCACAATTCATAGCGCTGGGTCATGCTGGTAGTGCCTACATGCTCCACACGGACAAACGCCTCAATTTCATCCCCCATGACAAAGGGTTTGAGATAATCAATCTCGGTATGGCGGACGTGAAATTCGGCCTCGGTCCACTCAGGGCCTAGCGCATCCATTCCGCTCCAGGCCCAAAACTCGCCTGCTGCCACATCGGCATATTCAAGATAGCGCGAATTAAAGACCACTTTTTGCCCGTCTATTTCGGCATAGCGAACCTTGATGCGGGTGGAAAAGGCAAAGCCTGTGCGTGTGCTCATGCCGCCTGCGATGCCGCCCGGCTGGGCTGGCGTCAATCCCGTTGCGCAGCGGACGCGACCAAAGACCGCCGCCTTAACCCCAGAGCAGTTTCACCCCGACGATACCAAGCGTTGTTGCAAGAATGGGTGTCAAAACGCGCTCGGACACACGCGTCGCAATGAGGCTGCCCACGACAATGCCGGGAATCGAGCCGGCAAGCAGCGACAATAACAAGCCAATGTTCACCGAGCCCATCGACAAATGGCCAATCCCGGCGATGAGCGTGAGCGGCACGGCATGGGCAATGTCTGAGCCAACCAGCGTTGCCACCGGGCGTTTGGGGTAAAGGATCAACAGCGCCGTCATTCCAAGCGCGCCCGCTCCAACCGAGGTAAGCGTGACCAGCGCGCCCAAAACCGCGCCAAGCGCCACCGTCAACCAGCCAATTCTTTTCTCGCTCACGCCCGCAAAAGCCGGTGCAAGACGCGCAATCATCCGCGCACGGAAAAATACCGCAAATGCCGTCAGCACCAGCGCGCCGCCAAGGATGAGCGAGATAAGGCCATTGGTATTGCGTGCATCATGGTTGCTGCTGGCCAGCAGCGCCAGCATGAGAAGGGCTGCGGGCAGGCTGCCCGCGGCCAGGCGACCAACCACTGCCCAGTCAACACTGCCGCGCTTGCCGTGCACCAGCGTTCCCGCTGTCTTGGTTGCCGAGGCATAGAGCAGGTCGGTGCCAACGGCGGTTGCCGGGTGAAAGCCGAAAACCAGCACCAAAATCGGCGTCATCAGCGATCCGCCGCCAACGCCCGTCAGGCCGACAAGAAGCCCAACGAGCACGCCCGCCAGCGAATAAAGTGGGTCGATCAGCGGCATTTATCGAAAAGCCAGCTCTGCTACCAAGGTCATAGCACGGTCTGCGCCGGGGTGTTTACGCCCATGCTTGCCAAATAACGCCGCACGTTGCGCGCCGCCTGCCGCAGCCGCTGTTCGTTTTCCACCAATGCTATGCGCACAAAGCCCTCGCCATTTTCACCATAGCCCACCCCTGGCGCAACCGCGACCTTTGCGCATGTCAGCAATTGTTTGGAGAACTCAAGGCTACCTAAATGCGCCAGCGCCGGCGGCAGCGGCGCCCAGGCGAACATGCTGGCGCGCGGCGGCGGAATATCCCACCCGGCGCGGCCAAAACTTTCCACCAGCACGTCGCGGCGGTGATGATAAAGCGCGCGGTTCTTCTCAACAATGTCCTGCGGGCCATTGAGCGCGGCGCAAGCCGCGGCCTGAATAGGCGTGAACGCGCCATAATCGAGATAGGATTTTACCCGCGTCATCGCGGCGATAAGCTGCTGGTTACCAACCGCAAAGCCAATCCGCCAGCCCGCCATCGAATAGGTTTTGCTGAGCGACGTGAACTCCACAGCCACCTCCTTTGCGCCTGCTACCTGCAAAATCGAGCTGGTCGGCTTGCCGTCATAATATAGCTCTGAATAGGCAAGGTCGGAGATGATCCACACCTTGTTCTCCCGCGCCCAGGCGACGAGCCGCTCGTAAAAGGCAAGATCTACCGTTTCCGCCGTGGGGTTGGAAGGGTAGTTCACCACCAGCACCGAAGGGCGCGGCACGGTGAAGTTCATCGCACGCTCCAGCGCTTCGAAATAGCGCTCGTCCGGCGTGGTCGGCACCGCACGGATGGTTGCCCCTGCGATGATGAAACCAAAGGTGTGGATGGGGTAGCTGGGGTTGGGCGCCAGCACCACATCTCCCGGCGCGGTAATGGCGGTGGCCAGGCTTGCCAGCCCTTCTTTTGAGCCCATGGTCACCACCACCTCGCGCTCAACATCAAGCTCGACACCAAAGCGGCGGGCATAATAATTTGCCTGCGCCTTGCGCAAACCGGGAATGCCGCGCGAGGCGGAATAGCCATGCGCGTCGGGCTTGGCGGCTACTTCTGTCAGCTTGGCAATAACATGCGGCGGCGGCGGCAGATCGGGGTTGCCCATGCCAAGGTCGATAATATCTTCTCCCGCCGCACGCGCCTGCGCCCGCATCGCATTCACTTCGGCGATGACATAGGGGGGCAGTCGCTTGATACGGTAGAAGTCGTCAGACATCGCAATTCGCCTTCAAATAAGATCCGGCACGGCGCAGGATCATCGCAAGCATAGGGCATTTTCGCGCAAGCGGGAATGACGCAGCGCAGTTTCACCGCTAGCATGAATTTTCATAACAGAATCGAGGATGCCATGGTCGACACCCAGTTTCCCGAATCGGAAATCAGTACAGCGTCGCTGCCCAGCCTTGAGGACATGCAGCACTGGACATGGGTAATGGGTCGCGCCCAGCAAATGATGCTGGAGGCCGGGCTGCAAACCCTGCAAGACACCCCCGCTTTGCCGATCGTCCCCGGCTTCACCGACAAGGCAACCATCGCCCGCGTGCAGGGTTTTTGGGCTGACAGCATGAAATTGTGGCAGCGATTCGTATCGCCCGACGAAGCCGAACCTTTTGTCGAGACGCCCGAACAGGCGCGCGACAAGCGCTTTAAGGCGCCGCAGTGGCGCAGCAATCCGGTGTTTGACTGGATCCGCCAGAGCTATTTCATCGTCTCAGACCATATGCTGCGCGGAGTTGAGGCGCTTGAGGGCGTTGACGACAAGCACAAAGAGCAGCTCCGCTTTCTTGCCCGCAACATGGTGGAGGCGATGAGCCCCAGCAACTTTGCCGCCACCAACCCCCAGGTGCTGGAAAAAACCATGGAAACAGGCGGCGAAAACCTGCTTCAGGGGTTGAAAAACATGCTTGCCGACCTTGGCCGGGGCCAATTGACCCACACCAGCGCCGGCGCTTTTGTCGTCGGGCAAAATCTGGCGATGACACCGGGCAAGGTCATCAAGCGCACGCCGCTTTACGAGTTGATCCAATATAGCCCGGCAACCGACAACGCGCTTGCCGTGCCGCTCCTCATCTTTCCCCCCTGGATCAACCGCTTCTACATTCTCGACTTAACGCCTGAAAAAAGCTTCATTAAATGGGCTGTCGAGCAGGGATTGACGGTGTTTGTCCTTTCCTGGAAATCGGCCGACGCCTCGATGAAGGACGTTGTGTGGGACGATTATGTCGAGGCCGGGCAAATCGACGCGATCGACACAGTGCGCAGCCTGCTCGGTGTCGAATCAGTGCACACCATTGGCTATTGCGTGGCGGGCACCACGCTTGCGGCCACGCTTGCCGTGCTCGCTGCGCGCGGGCAGGCCAGCAAGGTTAAAAGCGCCACGTTTTTTACAGCTCAGGTGGATTTTTCTCGTGCGGGCGAGCTGCAAAACTTCGTCGATGACGAACAGTTGGCGCTGATCGAACAATGCTCCCCCGATGGTTTTCTCGACGGTCGGTTCATGGCAGCCACCTTCAACCTGCTGCGCGGGCGCGATCTTATCTGGAACTATGTCACCAACAATTATTTGCTGGGGCAGGATTATCCCCCCTTTGACCTGCTGCACTGGAACAGCGACACCACCAACCTGCCCGCCAAATGGCATATGAGCTATCTGCGTGATCTATACCGCGACAATAAGCTGGTGCAGCCCGGCGCGCTATCGATCGCGGGCACAGCCATTGACCTGCGCCATATCACCACCCCGGCTTATGTTCAGGCCGGCCGCGAAGACCATATCGCGCCTGCCGAAAGCGTGTGGCAACTGACACAACAATTTGCCGGACCGGTGAAATTTCTGCTCGCAGGCTCTGGTCACATCGCAGGCGTAGTTAACCCGCCTGCCGCGCAGAAATACCAATATTGGACGAGCGATATGCCCGCCAAAACACTGGCCGAATTCATGGCAAACGCGGAAGAAACTGACGGAAGCTGGTGGCCGGACTGGCTGGAGTGGCTGCGCGAGCAAGACAGCACAGTGGTGCCAGCAACCGGCGCCCGCGTTGCGGGCAATGGCGCGCTACCCGCGCTTGCGGACGCGCCGGGCCTTTATGTCACCATGTGAAACAGGCATATTATCAAACATTTATATTTGAAAATGACGCTTATGTTGCAGCGCACAAATTCTGCTTGCGCTGCGGCAAAAATGGTTTATATTGCACCGCAGCAACTGACTGCAGGAGCATATCATGGTCGCTAAACCGCCAAAGACCAGCGCCAAGGCAACTCAGACAAATGGCGCAGCCGCAACCACTGCAAAACCAGCCATAGCCAAGCCGGCACCAGCACAGGTTGCACCACCGGCAAAGCTCGCGCCGCCGGTTGCGGTTGTTGAAAAACCCGCGCCCGTTGTTGCGGCCGCGCCACCTGCGCGCACCGCTGCGCCTGCACCGGCAGCTTCTGCAGCGCCAGTTACCCCCGCCAAGCCCATACCGCCTGCCGCACCAGCGGCTATCTTAAAAAAGGAAGAGACCATTATGGAAACCACCTTGAAAAGCGCTACCGACAAAGCCCAAACGATGTTTGCCGATATGAACGAGCGCACCAAAGCCGCTGTTGAAAAGGGCACTGCGCTGTTTGCCGACATCAACGAATTCAGCAAAGGCAATGTTGAGGCTCTGGTCGAATCATCGAAAATCGCTACCAAGGGTCTTGAAACCTTGGGCCAGGAGGCGGCCGATTATACCCGCAAATCGTTTGAAACCATGACCGCTACTGTAAAAAGCCTTGGCGCCGTCAAATCTCCGGCTGAATTCATGAAACTGCAAAGCGATTATCTGCGCCAGTCGTTCGACCAGCTTGTGGCTGAATCGTCAAAAACGACCGAGGCTGTACTAAAACTTGCTGGCGAAGTTGCCCAGCCGCTGTCGAGCCGCGTTTCGGTTGCGGTTGAAAAGATGAAGGTGTCGGCATAACCGCCACAGACTTGGGCCTGCAAATCTGCGGCCAATGAAATAGCGGGGCGGCGCACCACCGGGTGGCCGCCCCTTTTTCGCAACATTTGCACAGCCGTGCAGTTCTTTTCATCCCCCCCCTTGCCCTGCGCCCCGCAGGTGCCATATTTTCGTTTCCAATGATCATTGCACCACATCTTCTGCCCCATGGGCCGGCCGCGCATCCATGCTGCCCGCCCCACCCACGGGCCATGGCCGAACGCCGCGACGATGAGGATGGCGGCGCGGGCATTGGCGTTGCCACGCGCACGCGCTCGCGGACCAAAAGGCCAACGCCCTACCGGGTGCTCATGCTCAACGACGATTACACACCGATGGAATTTGTCGTGCTGTGCTTACAGCGTTTTTTTCGCATGAGCATAGAAGAGGCAACGCGGGTGATGCTGCATGTCCACCAGCGCGGCGTGGGTGTGTGCGGCGTTTTTACCTATGAGGTGGCGGAAACCAAGGTAAGCCAGGTAATGGATTTTGCCCGGCAGCATCAGCACCCATTGCAGTGTACGCTCGAAAAAGCCTGAGTCAGGCGCGGATGCGCCACACAGCAAGGCATATGGTGCTTGGAGCTTGCACCGGCCAACCGAGTCGATAGAAGCCGGGTAATGGACCGAATTATCATCCGCGGCGGTAACCGCCTCTCTGGCCGTTTGCCCATCTCGGGCGCAAAAAATTCGGCGCTCACGCTCATGCCGTGCGCGCTGCTGAGCGAAGAACCGCTTACGCTGCGCAACCTGCCAAGGCTGGCCGATGTCGACGGCTTTGGCCATTTGCTCAACCAGCTTGGCGTCTCAACGCTGATCGAAGGCGCGCGGCCAGAAGATTTTGGCCGGGTGATGACGCTGCGCGCCGGGCGGCTGACCTCTACTACCGCGCCTTATGACATTGTCCGCAAGATGCGCGCTTCCATTTTGGTGCTTGGCCCGCTGGTTGGCCGCGCGGGAGAGGCGACAGTGTCACTGCCGGGCGGCTGCGCCATTGGCAACCGGCCAATCGACCTGCACCTAAAGGCGCTGGAATCTTTAGGCGCAGAGATTGAGCTGGCGGCAGGCTATGTTCGTGCCAGCGCACCAGGCGGGCGACTTTCCGGCGGGCGGGTGGTATTTCCGCTGGTATCGGTTGGCGCAACGGAGAACGCGCTGATGGCCGCGGTAACCGCGCGCGGAGGCTCCATCATCGAAAATGCAGCGCGCGAGCCTGAAATCGTCGATTTGTGCAACTGCCTTGTCGCCATGGGCGCCTCTATCAGCGGCATCGGCACCGAGACCATCGAAATTGAAGGGAGGGACCGGCTGCACGGCGCAACCTACCGTGTCATGCCCGACCGGATCGAGGCGGGCAGCTATGCCTGTGCCGCTGCCATCACCGGCGGCGCGCTTGAGCTTGTCGGCGTCACCGCCGCTGATATGCGCGCGACGATCGCAGCGCTGCAAGAGGCAGGCGTTACGGTTGAAGAACGCACTGATTCCATTCTGGTTGAAGCCAGCAACCGCCTTGGTGCTCTTACACTCTCCACTGCGCCTTATCCCGGCTTTGCCACCGACATGCAGGCGCAGTTCATGGCGATGCTTGCACTGGCGGATGGCACTAGCGTGCTGACCGAAACGATTTTTGAAAACCGCTATATGCACGTACCCGAACTGGCGCGGATGGGCGCCGATATTCAAGTGCGCGGCCGCACCGCAGTGGTGCGCGGCGTCGGCCGGCTGATCGGCGCGCCGGTGATGGCGACCGACCTGCGCGCCTCGATGAGCCTGGTGCTCGCCGGGCTGGCAGCGCAAGGGGAAACACAGGTGCAGCGTGTGTATCATCTCGACCGGGGCTATGAACGGCTGGAGGAAAAACTTTCCGCCGTCGGCGCCGATATTGAGCGCGTGAGCGACGGCTGAGCCGTTTCCCGACAGACCAAGCAAGCAGGACGCGCCATGCCAACCGACCTTGAAATTGAGCGGGCAACCCGCCTGCGCCCCATTGCGGATGTGGCCGCCGACATTGGCATCCCAGCCACCTTGCTTGAACCCTATGGCCGCGCCAAGGCGAAAATCGACCCGCGCCAGCTTGCCAGCCGCGCTGAACCTGGCAAACTTATCCTCGTCACCGCCATCAACCCAACGCCGGCGGGCGAGGGAAAGACAACCACCTCCATCGGCCTTGCCGATGCGCTGAACCTGATTGGCCGCAAAACAGTACTGGCCCTGCGCGAGCCTTCGCTTGGCCCCTGTTTTGGCACCAAAGGCGGGGCGACAGGCGGCGGTTATGCGCAAGTTGCGCCCATGGTTGATATCAACCTGCACTTCACCGGCGATTTTCACGCGATTACCGCCGCCCACAACCTGCTTGCCGCGATGATCGACAACCATATCTACTGGGGCAACGCGCTCGACATCGATGTGCGTCGCATCACCTGGCGGCGGGTGCTCGACACCAACGACCGGGCACTGCGCGCCATCACCGTGGCACAAGGCGGGGTTGCGGGCGGATTTCCGCGTGAAACAGGCTTTGATATCACCGTTGCCTCAGAGGTGATGGCGGTGTTGTGCCTGGCCGATGACATGGCCGATCTTCAGGCGCGGCTGGGGCGCATCATCATTGGCGAAACCCGCGCAAAAACCCCAATAACCGCCGCCGACCTCAAGGCAGATGGCGCCATGGCGGCACTGTTGGCAGAGGCGATCAAGCCCAATCTGGTACAAACGCTCGCCGGCAATGCCGCGTTGCTGCACGGCGGGCCTTTTGCCAACATCGCCCATGGCTGCAACTCCGTTATCGCCACGCGAACCGCCATGGCGCTGGGCGAATTTGTGGTGACAGAGGCCGGTTTTGGCGCGGATTTGGGAGCGGAAAAATTCTTTGACATCAAGTGCCGGCAGGCGGGCCTGTCTCCCGCTGCAGCCGTCATCGTCGCCACGGTGCGCGCGCTGAAGATGAACGGCGGTGTCAGCAAGGCTGAGCTGGCGGCCGAAAATATTGACGCAGTTGCGCGCGGATCGGCCAATCTGGTGCGCCATATCGCCAATGTCCGCCAATTCGGCGTGCCGGTTGTCGTCGCGATCAACCATTTTGCCACCGACACTCCGGCAGAAATCGCAGCGATTGAGGATGCAGCCCGCGCGCAAGGGGCAGAGGCGATACTGTGTCACCACTGGGCGCAAGGCGGAGCGGGCGCGGTGCCGCTCGCTCAGGCCGTGGCAGCGCTTGTGGATGCGCAAAAGGCTAGTTTCGCACCACTCTACCCCGATGCACTACCGCTGATCGACAAGATTACCACCATTGCGCAGCGGATTTACCACGCGGCAGGCATTGCACCTGCGTCCGCAGTCATCGCTCAGCTGGCGCGGTGGGAGGCGGCGGGCTTTGGCCATTTGCCAGTGTGTATCGCCAAAACCCAATATAGTTTTTCCGCCGACCCGACAGCGCTTGGCGCACCCAAAGACCATGTGCTGCCGGTGCGCGAGGTGCGGCTGGCCGCGGGCGCAGGCTTTATCGTTGCGATTTGCGGGGAGATAATGACCATGCCCGGCCTGCCCCGTACCCCCGCTGCCGAGGACATTGGGCTGGACGGGGCAGGCCGGGTAAGCGGGTTATTTTAAAGCCGATCTATCCAGACCAGCCAAATCCCGCCCTTTACCAAAATCAAACCTGCGCCAGCGCCTGATCAAAATCGGCAATCAAATCGTCCGCATCTTCAACGCCGATGGATATGCGCACCAGATTATCAGTAATGCCAAGCGCCCGTTTGCGCTCCTGCGGCACCGATAAATGCGTCATCGCTGCTGGGTGGCTGGCCAGCGTTTCTGTGCCGCCAAGGCTTACCGCAAGCTTGGCGATACGTAGTGCATCGAGAAACGCGAAACTCTCCTTCTCCCCGCCTTTGAGAAACAGCGAAAACGTGCTGCCAGCGCCAAGGCAGTGCCGCCGATAAATATCGGCCTGCCGTTCGTCGCCAGGGGTGGATTCCAAAAAACCCAGATACCCCACCCGCTCCACCTTGGGGTGGCTACGCAAAAAGGCGCACACTTTTGCCGCATTCTCGCCCGCGCGCGTCATCCTGAGTTCAAGCGTTTCCAGACTGCGCAGCAGCATCCACGCCGTGTTGGGATCGGTAATCGTGCCGATGGTATTGCGCATCAGCCGGATGGCATCGATGCGTTTTTTGGTGCCAAGCAGCGCGCCCGCCACCAAATCGGAATGGCCACCGACATATTTGGTCAGCGAATAGACGACAATGTCAGCCCCATGCGCCAGCGGCTTGTGCCACAAGGGGCCAAGGAAAGTATTGTCGATGGCGATGGGCGGCGCATCTTCACCTGTGCCAAAAATTGCGTCGCGGCTGGCGGCCACCGCTTGCACATCGACCAGCGCATTGGTCGGGTTTGCCGGGCTTTCCAGATAGATGAGCGCCACGCGCCCAGCCGAGGCCTTGGTCAGCACCGCGTCAATTTCTGCACGGGTCGCCCCTGCAGGAAAATCAAGAAAATGCACGCCAAACCTGCCGAGCACACGCGCAATGAGCGTCTCTGTCGCGGCATAAAGCGGCCCGGAATGAACGATAGTGTCCCCCGGCTTCACCACCGATAAAAACAGCGTTGCAATCGCCGACATGCCACTGGAAAAGCTGAGCGCATCTTCGGCATTTTCCCACACGCCAAGCCGGTCTTCCAATATTTCCTGATTTGGCCCGTTGAAGCGCGAATAGACCAGCCCGTCCGCGCCGCCGGGGCGCTTGCCCGTTACCCCTTCAAAATGGCGCTTACCCGCGGCTGCATTGGGGAAAACAAATGTAGAGGTGAGAAATATGGGCGGCTTGAGCGATCCTTCAGACAGCATAGGGTCATATCCATGCCCCATCATCAGCGTTGATGGCTGCAACCGCCGCCCGCCCACTTGATCGACTTCGGGCTTGGGGCGGCGGCGCGGGGCAGCGCCTGTCAATTCGGGCTTGGAATCGTCGCTCATGGTCGGCTCGCCTCCTCGATAAATTGCCTGTCGTCGGATGATAGTCTCTACAGTTACTATTTCGCCCGCGATAGCGCCGAATATGCAAAAACCCGCCTCAGCAGCCGGGGTCACCAAGGCCAATCAATGAAATCTGCCGCCCATAATCCGGCTCTTGCCGGTGGGTTGCGCGGCGAAAGCTGAAAAAGCGCGCCGGGTCGGCATAAGTATCCAGCCCCAGCAAATCGACCCTGCCAAGCCCCGCGTTTGCCAGCCGGCTGGCAACATAGGCTTCAAGGTCAAACTGGTGATGACCAGGTTTGCCGGGCGCAAAAAACCGCTCATTTTCCACATCAGCCTTGACAAAGCGGCGCAAAAAGGCCTCGTCCACCTCATAGCTTGCGCGCGCGATACACGGGCCGATAGCGGCAATGATCCGCGCACGTTGTGCACCCAACGTCTCCATGGCGGTAATTATATGGTCGGTAACGCCTGCCAATGCGCCCTTCCACCCGGCATGGGCCGCCGCCACCACACCGGCTGCGGCATCCGCAAGGAGAACCGGCGCGCAATCGGCCGTCACTATCCCCAGCAACAGGCCGGGCCTGTCGGTCACCATAGCATCTGCGCGTGGCCGGTTGGCAAAAGCGGCCGGCGCTGTGACCACTGCGACATCGGCGGAATGGACCTGACATACCGTTGCCAGCGCGGCACCCGGCAATACTGCCGCCACGGCGCGGGCGCGGTTTTCTGCGATTGCTGCAGCCTTGTCGGTGGAGTCCGCCCCAAGGTTCAACCCGGCATGAACGCCGGCGGAAACCCCGCTGTCTCGCCCCAAAAAACCATGCGCCACGCCCGCGCCAACCGCCTCAAGCGCCGGGCTGCATACCCGCCCTACCAAGCTGGCGTTCCCCCTTGCTCACAGCCGCCGCCGCATCAGTCGGTCCTCATCGGCATGATTGCCGACCATGAAGCAATAGGGACCGCAGTCTTCAAAGCCGTTACGCGCATAAAAGCGCTTGGCGCGGTGATTATCGATATAAACCGACAGCCAAATTTCCTCGGCGCCGCGCGCGCGCGCAATGTCGATTACTTTGTCCATCAGCGCCTGCGCCGCGCCGCTGCCCTGGGCGCGCGCTTCAAGGTAAAGCTGGCGCAACTCAAGTGTGCGTGCGCAAGTATCGGCGGGCAATTTGAGCGCACCGACCTTGGCAAACCCAACCAACCCGCCAATGTCCTCAGCCAAGCAAAAAGCAATGCCTGGCTCTGCAAACTCCTCAGCCCATGCCTCAGCCGTGCTGCGCGCGAAAAAGGCGGCAAGATCATCTGCTGCGTAAAGATGGCCAAAGGTCTCGATAAAACTCTTGCGGAACAGCGCCGCGATTGCTGGCAGATCAGCCGCAGTGCCGGTGCGAAAGCTGATCATGGCACAAACCCCGCTGGCTCAGGCCAATCTGGCGCGGTGATGGCAAGCACCTTGAACAGGCAACCCATTTGTGCTGCGTCTATCAACCGATCCCGGTCAAGCTTTGCCGCCGAACCAAGCGCACGCGCCCGTGCTTCTATGCCTAGCGCCGTTAAGAACGCGCCCTGGCTTACCGGGCCATAGACGCGCGCGCCCTCCTCTGTGGCCGCGTGGGCCAAGGTCGCAAAATCGACATGCGCGCTTAGATCCTGCTCGCCTGGCGCGTCAAACGGGTTGGCATAACCATGGGCGCGTACCGCCTGCAACGTGTCGCCAATTGCCGGTCCCTCATAGCCATAATCGATCAGCAACATCGCTCCGCCCTGCACGACAAGCCGATGCGCCAGCGCACGCATGATCGCCACGCTCGCGGGTGAAGTTTCGATGATGCTGCCAAGAGGTGCATCGCCAAGCGCGGCGGGGATGATAGCTCCCGGCACAGGCTCACCCGCAATTGGCACAAACAGCACATCCTGACAGGCGACGAGCCGCTCGTGCCAGCCTTGCCCGCCGCGCACGAGCTGGCGAATGGGCAGTGCATCAAAAAATTCGTTGGCGACAAGAAGAAGCGGGCCATCTTCCGGCAGCGTTGCCACCGTGTCGTGCCACTGCGCCATGGGGAGCTTTTGCGCCTGCGCTGCGCGCAGCACCGGGCTGGTCTCCACCAGATGAACACCCGGCACCAGCCCGGCGCGCGCCATGACGCGCAGCGCATCCTCTGCCAGGCTTCCGCGCCCCGGCCCCAGTTCAACATAGGCCGGGCAAGCCTTTGCCCGCCCGCTGAGATCAGCCGCCCAGGCGCCGATCAGCTCGCCGAACATCTGGCTGATTTCGGGCGCGGTTACAAAATCTCCCTGCGCGCCCAGCGGGTCTCGCGTGGCGTAATAATGCCCGTTGGCCGCGGCCATGAACTGTGCAATCGACACAGGGCCCGCCAGCGTTATCGCCCGCGCAAGCCTGTCTGCCAGCGCCGCCCCGGTTGACGGCGCCGCCTCAGGCACCGTCATATCAGCCGGCGCTTTCATCGCCGCTGATCGGCTCGGTGCGCGCGCGCCGCCCATCGGCCGTCATCACTAAAAACACGCCGCCAATTATCATCGGCAGGCACAGCCACTGGCCCATATGCAGCCCGGTTGCCTGCGCAAAGCCGACAAGCTGCTGATCGGGCTCGCGGAAAAATTCCACAACGAACCGCGCCGCTCCATAACCGATCAAAAAGGTGCCAACCAGCTTGCCCGGCGCATAGCGCGCCCTGGTCCGCCAGAACACAAACCATAGCAGCGCAAACAACGCCACCCCCTCCAGCCCCGCTTCGTAAAGCTGGCTTGGGTGGCGGGCAACATCATCACCGGTGCGCGGAAAAATAATCGCCCAGGGCACATTAGCTGGCTTGCCCCAAAGCTCGCCGTTCACAAAATTGGCCAGCCGCCCGAAAAACAGCCCAAAAGGCACGCACGGCGCCACAAAATCATGCACTCGCAGCCAGTTGAGCCCGTGTTTACGCGAAAAAAAGATGATGCCAAGAGATGTACCAATAACCCCGCCATGAAACGACATGCCGCCATCCCACAGCCTGAGTATCCTGGTCGGATCAACCAGCATTTCGGGCGCATAGAACAGCACATAGCCAATGCGCCCCCCCAAAATCACCCCAAGTGTTGCGTAAAAGACCAGATCGTCAGCGTGGCGCCTGGCCATGGGCGCGCCGGGCACCGCCAGCAACCGCAACATATACCACCAGCCAACCAGAATGCCCGCGATATAGGCAATCGAATACCATTTCAGGCTGAACCACCCGATTGAAAAAATCGTCGGGTCAAGATGCAGGTTTTCAAACCGGACATGGGCAGAATCGGCAATAAAGGACAATATCAAGGCTTTTCCCCAGGCGTTCGAGCTTTCATAAGGGGGCATTGGCATAAGACCAAGAGGAGAGATTGATGCCCAGCATACTGGACCGCCGTATTGATGAAACAGTGGCCAGATTGACCACCCCTGGCGGACCATTGCCGCTGACAACGGTCGATATCGCGGGCCAGTCCTATCCCGCCATTGCCACAGCGCCGCCTGCTCTTTCCTATTATTTTGCCCATTTCTGCGCCGAACATGCCGACAAGACATTTTTGGTGGCGGGCGACGAACGACTAACCTTTGGCGAGCTGCACCATCAGGCGCAGCAGGTGGCCGGCGCGCTCATCACGGGCTATGGCGTCCGCCGGGGTGACAGGGTGGGCATTGCCATGCGCAATTCGCCATCGTGGATCGCCTTGTACATGGGCATATTGATGGCAGGCGGCGTGGCCACGCTCCTCAATGGCTGGTGGCAAACGGCCGAGCTTGCCGGGGCCATTGCCGATGTCGACTGCCGGCTGGTTTTTGCCGATGCGCCCCGCGCCCAGCGGCTGGACGAGGCAACCGGCCTGCGCGCAGCCATTGTCGCCATCGACGATGCACACCCGCTTGAACGGGCGCTGAGCGAGGTGGTGGCGCGCGGTGGCGATGCGCAGGCGCCGCTGCCGATGCCGATGCTCACCGGTGACGACAATGCGACTATCTTGTTCACGAGTGGATCGACCGGCCAGTCAAAAGGCGCGCTGAGCGACCACCGCGCCGTGGTACAGGCCGTATTCAACTATCTGACCAGTGCGCTGATGATGCTGGGCATTTCCACCGAAGATGGCGTGGCCCCGCCCAGCCAGCACGCAACGCTGCTCAACGTGCCGCTTTTCCATGTGACGGCAGAAGTGCCTGTTTTCCTCCAGAGTTTTGCCATGGGCCGCAAGCTGGTGATGATGCCGAAATGGGATGCAGAAGAGGCGATGCGGCTCATCGAGCGGGAAAAAATTACCTATTTTGTCGGCGTGCCGCTGATGAGTTTTGAAATGCTTACCCACCCAAATCGCGCGCAATATGACTTGTCGAGTGTGTCCGATTTTGCCGCCGGGGGCGCACCGCGTCCGGCCGAGCATGTGCGGCGGATAGCCGAGGAAATGACAGGCGCGCCATTGCTGGGCTATGGGTTGACCGAGACCAACGGCATTGGCTGCGGCAATTTTCGCGGCAATTACCTCGCCAAGCCCAATTCAACCGGCCGCGCCTCTGCCCCGCTGGTTGATCTGGCGATTCTTGACGGCGCGGGCAGACCTGTCGCGCAGGGTGAGCGCGGCGAGATTGGCATCCGCACAGTGTGCAATTTCAAGGAATATTGGAACCGGCCAGAAGCGACGCAGGCGGCGTTTACGGCAGACCGTTATTTTCTGTCGGGCGACATCGGCTATCTTGATGAAGACGGCTATCTCTTCATCGTCGACCGCAAAAAAGACATCATCATTCGCGGCGGCGAAAATATTTCCTGCCAGGAAGTGGAGGCCGTACTTTATGAACACGCCTCCATCGCCGAGGCAGCCGTGTTTGGCCTGCCCGATGAGCGTTTTGGCGAAGTGCCGGGCGCAACTGTCCATATTCGAGGCAATGCCGTGGTCGATGCCGAGGCTTTGGCCGAGTTTTTGAAAAGCCGCATCGCTGCTTTCAAAATACCCCAGCGCATCTGGATTGCGCCCGGCCCATTGCCGCGGTTGGGCACAGAAAAAATCGACAAGGTGGCGCTACGTGCGACCTATCGTGCGCAATATGCGGCCGAAACGGTGGCAAGCTGACGGCAATATCGGTAGCGCGCCGCCCGTTGCCCGGCTAGGGCTGTCCCATGGCGGCAGCGAACGGCATTGGCGGGATCGATCGGCGCAGGCTGCTGATATCGGGCGGCGCGGGCATTGGGCTGGTGGTTGCCTGGGCCTTGTGGCCGCGCCACTATTTGCCCAACCTCACCGCCAATCCGGGCGAAACAATTCTTGGCGCCTGGCTGAAAATCGGCGAAGATGGCCATGTCGCCATCGCCGTGCCACAGGCTGAGCATGGCCAGGGAGTTTTCACCGCCCTGCCACAAATTCTTGCGGACGAACTGGGCGCTGACTGGCGCACCGTGGCGGTGGAGCCGGCCCCCATCCACCCGCTTTTTGCCAACCCGCTTGGGCTGACCGAGCTGTTTGAGGGCATGTTTGACCGCGTGCCCGCAGCTGTGCGCGAAACACTGGCGACCCGTGGCGCGTTGATGTTGACGGGCGGCTCTGCTTCTATCCGCCAGTTTGAGGAACCTCTGCGCCAGGCGGGCGCCACGGCGCGCGTGCTGCTGTGCAAGGCGGCGGCTCGGCGCTGGGGGGTGGACTGGAAAAGCTGCCGTGCCGAGGCGGGCTTTGTCGTCGCGGGCAAAAAGCGCCTGCGTTTTGCCGAACTTGCCGCCGCCGCCGCCAGAGAATCCGCGCCAGACCCTGCCCCCCTTCGCCCGGCAGAGCCAAACCGGCTGAGCGGCCAATCTGCCCCGCGTATCGATGTACCCGCCAAGGTAGATGGGTCGGCAAATTTTGCAGGCGACATTCGGCTGACGGACATGGTGTTTGCCGCCATCCGCCAGGGGCCGGTGGGCGATACCCGGCTCACTCATGTCGACCGGGCAGCGGCAAGGCGTGTGCGGGGCGTTATCGACATTATCGAAACCGAACGCTGGGTCGCGGTAGCCGCGACAAATTGGTGGGCGGCCAATCAGGCGCTCCACGCCGCCAACCCGCGCTTCGAAACACAGGGGCCGCCCATAACGACCGCCAGCATCGACAAGGCGCTCACCGCCGCGCTGAACGGACCCGGCGAGCGGATGGCCGCACAGGGTGACCTTGCCGGGGTGTTCCGCGGGCAAAAAATTATCACCGCCGAGTATCGCGTTGGGCTTGGCGTTCATGCGCCAATCGAAACGCGCACGGCCACTGCCCATCTTGCAAATGGGCATCTGGCCTTGTGGTTGCCCACACAGGCGCCCGGCCTTGCCCGGCGGGCAGCGGCCAAGGCAATTGACCTGCCCGAAAATGCAGTGACATTGCACCCAACGCTTATCGGCGGCTCTTTCGGCGCCAATCTGGAGCATGATGCGGCCGTGCAAGTGGCAGTGCTGGCGGACCGGCTGAGGCGCCCCGTGCAGCTCACCTGGTCGCGCACAGAGGATTTGCTGCACGATCGTTTTCGCCCGCCCGCACTCGCCCGCCTCTCGGCGCGACTGGGGGCGAATGGCGCGATTCTGGGCTGGCTGGCAAAAATTGCCGCACCTGCCACCGGGCGTGATCTTGCCAACAGGCTTATGCCCGGCAACGCCGGCATTGCCGCCGCGCTGGCGCTGCAGGGGAGCGGAGACAGCTATGCCGTAGCCGGTGCCCTGCCCTTTTATCGCTTCCCCGCTTATGCGATTGACCATCACCCAGCGGATATTGGTGTGCCAACCGGCCATTGGCGGTCGGGCGCACACAGCTACACCGCCTTTTTTACCGAGAGTTTTCTCGATGAGCTGGCCCATGCAGCCGGCATCGAGCCGCTGTCGTTTCGTGTATCGATCATGGGGGAGCCGCGCCTTGTCCGCTGCCTGTCCACCGCCGCCGCGCTTGGCGGGTGGGAGGGCGGCATTGCCGGCAGCGGTCAGGGCATAGCCTGTCACAGCTTTCGTGGCAGCCACATTGCCGTGCTGGTGGAGGCACATTTTGACGATGGCCAGCAGCCGGTGGTCGACCGCATTGTGGCGGCGGTTGATTGTGGGCGGCAGATCAACCCCGATCTTATCCTCCAGCAAATTGAAGGCGGTTTGTTGTTCGGCATGGCGGGCGCGCTTGGCGGGGCGACCGGCTTTGCCGCCAACCAGGCAACGGCGCGCGGCCTTGGCGAGCTCAATCTGCCGCGGCTTGGCGATACGCCCGACATCACCGTTGAGCTGATCCGCAGCGATGCAGCGCCTGGCGGCGTGAGCGAGCTGGCAGTGCCGCCCGTTGCGCCCGCTATCGCCAACGCTTTGCGCACGTCCACGGGCTTTCGTTTACGGACATTGCCGTTTACGACTGGAGCTGCATGAACCAACCCAGCCACCGCCCCGAGGGCCACCCCGCCGTTTCCGCGTCACGCATCGGCGTGTTGCTCACCAATCTTGGTACGCCCGACGCACCGGATGCAAAATCGGTCAAACGCTATCTGGCGGAATTTTTGTCGGACCGGCGCGTGGTGGAAATTCCTGCTATTTTGTGGCAGCCAATCTTGCGCGGCATCATCCTCAACACCCGCCCCAAAAAATCGGCCGAGGCATATGCGCAAGTGTGGGGGCCAGATGGTTCGCCGCTGGCGGCCATTACCAAAGCACAAAGCGCCGCGCTTGGGGGCGCCTTTGGACCGGGGGTGATGGTTGACTGGGCCATGCGCTACGGCAACCCTTCCATTCCAGACCGGCTCGCAGCAATGAAGGCGGCGGGGTGTGAGCGCATTCTCATAGCGCCGCTTTATCCGCAATATTGCGGCGCCACCACTGCCACGGCCAATGACAAGGCTTTTGCAGCGCTCGCTACCATGCGCTGGCAGCCTGCCATCCGCACTTTGCCGCCATATTATGATGCGCCCGCCTATATCGACGCGCTGAGACGTTCCGCCGAAGCGGCGCTGGAGGCGCTAAATTTCGTGCCGGACGCCATTATCGCCAGCTTTCACGGCATGCCGCAACGAACGCTGGACCTGGGCGACCCCTATCACTGCCAGTGCCGCAAAACCGCCCGCCTGTTGGGTGAGGCGCTGGGCAGGCCGCTGATTACCGCTTTCCAATCTCGCTTTGGCCGGGCCAAATGGCTTGAACCCGCAACCGATACAACGCTTGCAGCGCTTGCCGGGCGGGGGGTGCGCAAAATCGCTGTCATCGCCCCCGGCTTTTCTGCCGATTGTCTTGAAACGCTGGAAGAGCTGGCGATTCGCGGGCGGGAAACCTTCCTCCATGCCGGCGGCGCCGATTTTGCCTACATTCCCTGCCTCAACGCAACCGCCATTGGCACCAATATGCTGCAAACATTGATTGCTCTTGAGCTTGAAGGTTGGGCCGTCTCGCCCTAGCCTTTGATTCTCAAGGCGTGAACGCGCTTCAAAACGGGGTGGCCCAACGGGCAAGGAGAGGAACATATGGCACGCGTTGCAATCGTCACAGGCGGCACACGGGGCATTGGCGAGGCGATAAGCCTTGCGCTGAAGGAAATGGGGATGACCATTGCCGCCAACTATGCCGGCAATGACGAGCGCGCCCGCGCCTTTACCGAGCGCACCGGCATTCAGGCTTTCAAATGGGATGTGGCAGATTATGATGCGTGCCAGGCAGGTTGTGCGCTGGTTGCCGACACGCTTGGGCCGGTGGATGTGCTGGTCAACAACGCCGGAATCACCCGCGATGGCACGATTTTGAAGCTTACCTACCAAGCCTGGAAGGAAGTGATCGACACCAATTTGGGTGGCTGTTTCAACATGGCCAAGGCGGTTTTCCCCGGCATGCGCGAGCGCAAATGGGGCCGCATCGTCAATATCGGGTCGATCAACGGCCAGGCGGGGCAATATGGTCAGGTGAATTATGCCGCAGCCAAATCTGGCATTCACGGCTTTACCAAGGCGCTAGCGCAAGAGGGTGCGCGCGCCGGCATTACGGTAAATGCCATTGCGCCCGGTTATATCGACACCGACATGGTAGCCGCGGTTCCCGCCGATGTGCTGGAGAAAATCGTCGCGAAAATTCCCGTTGGTCGGCTTGGCCATGCAGACGAAATTGCGCGCGGCGTGGCCTTTCTCTGCTCGGAGGACGGCGGCTTTGTTACAGGCTCAACCCTGTCAATCAACGGCGGCCAGCATATGTATTGAGGCCGTTTTGCCTGACAGACAAAGGGCCGACCCCCGATTGGGAGTCGGCCCTCGCTCTCGATACGCTACGCGAGAGAAGTGGAATGGATGTCAGCGGCGGCAATTGCTCCGGTCGATTGCCCGCCCGGCGAGCGCGCCACCGGCCGCGCCAAGAATAGTGCCCGTGCCCCGATCATGGTGACCGGCCACCGCATTACCCAAAATACCGCCAAATATCGCGCCGATGATCGTGCCGCCTGCGCCATCGCTGCATCTGCGGTTGTAGCGATCATCTCGGTAATTGGTGCGGCGGTCATAATGGTCATGGCGCTCACCTCTGTAATAGCCGCTTGCCCGGCTCTGATGGTCGCGGTGATAATCATCGCGGTAGTCGTCCCGATCATAATCGCGGCCGCGATAGTCATCGCTATACCTTTGGCTGTCGTGATAATCACCGCGATAGTCCTGGGCGCTTGCCGGTGACACCGGCGCCAAAACACCAGCACTGATTGCCAGCGCAAAGCCCACAGTCGAGAGCTTGTTGATCATCGTCCGTCTCCAGTTGGCAAACCCCAAAGGCAGCGCGCCCCTGTTTCGATGCAGCAATTGTGGACATGCAGCTTTGACCCAATGCTGAATGCGCCTGTTATCTGCCATTCATCCGCGCAAATGGCACACCAGCCCTATCGCCCTGCGCAATTACGGCTATGAACATGCCCATGCGCCTGGCTTATTGTGTGATGCTGATATTGGCACTCGTGCCGCAATGGGCTGGAGACACGCAACTTCCATTGCTGCGCGCGCGCCCAATATTCACCGCAGCGCCGGTAATGCTCGTGCCCGGCAACCCGGCAATCACCCAAATCGGCGCGTTGGTTTTTGAACGCGGCTACCGGTTGACAAGCCCGGACCAGGCTTTTGGCGGTTTTTCATCGCTCAGCGTCGAAAAGGACCGGTTCACTCTGTTGAGCGATGGCGGCAATATTGTGCGGTTCCGCCTTGATTCGGCTGGCCGGTTGAGCGAGCGATCCTTTGCAGAACTACCCGCCGGCCCCGGCTCTGGCTGGAGCAAAACAGACCGCGACAGCGAATCGATGACGCGCAACCCACACACCGGGCAAATCTGGCTGGGGTTTGAACGCGCCAACGCCATTTGGCGATTTGGCCCAGATTTTGCCCATGCTGAGCGCCATGCAAACCCGCCCGCCATGCGCGACTGGCCCGAAAATGGCGGCCCCGAAGCCATGGTGCGCCTGCGCGACGGCCGGTTTCTTGTCATTTCAGAAACACAACGTGTGCGCGGCTACAGCACGCGAGAAGGGCTGCTGTTCAGCCACGACCCCACAACCAGCGACCGGCGCGGCTTTCGCTTTGTTTACAAGACCCGGCCCGATTTCAGCCCGACCGACATCGCCGAGCTGCCTAGCGGCGATTTTATCCTGCTCAACCGGCATTTCCGGTGGCGGCGCGGCTTTGAAGCTACTGTCTCGATCATCCCGCGCCGTGCGATTCGCCCCGGCGCCTATGTTCAAAGCGAAGAAATAGCGCGATTCGAACAGCCATTTCTGCACGAAAATTTTGAAGGTATTGCCGTGGTGCCAGATGAAAAAGGCACCGCTATCTGGATCGTCTCCGACGACAACCAGTCAATGCTTCAACAAAGCCTGTTGCTGAAATTTCGGCTTGACCCTGCCTGGCGGCCACACAGCGGCGGCCCCTGGCACGGGCAATAGGGAAATCAGGCCGCCGCGGTGGTTGCCGTCAGCTTCTTTTGCACGTCGCGCTTAAGGCGGCGGGCCCGCAGCGAAAGCTTGTCGTCCGCTGTTTTGACCAGCCAATTGTCAAGGCCGCCAACATGCTCAACCGAGCGCAGGCCATTGGCCGATACGCGCAGGCGAACGCTAGTGCCCAGCGCATCAGATAGCAGGGTTACATTCTGCAAGTTTGGCAGAAAGGTCCGCTTGGTTTTGTTATTGGCGTGAGAAACATTGTTACCCACTTGCCGACCCTTACCGGTCAGTTCGCAAATGCGTGCCATCGCTTAAAAATCCTGAGTTCGGGTTGCCCGGAAAGAGGGCGCGGATAGCCAAGTTAGCTACCCACGTCAACCGATTCACGCAGCAATGGCCATTTAGATGGCAACTATTGCGGCGCAAACATGCTCGGGCAAGCTCATTCTTTCGCCATATGCGCCGCTTTCTCCCGCCACCGGCGCTGGTTTGACGAAACTGCAACAGGCGCGCAACGTTACCATAACATTGCTATATTGCTCGTCATTATCCCCTTTTGCCATTGCCGGAAGAATCGCTTGCCCCACCCCGATGCTCATCTGCTTGCGATTGGAACCGCGGTTCCTGGCCATGATATTCACCGCGCATTTATCGGCTGGGCGCGCGAGCAGGTGGAAAACGAGCGCCATCGCCGGTTGTTTGACCGAATGGCGGCCCGCGCCGGGGTTAATCATCGCTGGTCGGTGTTGCCGCCCGGCGCAAAAGGCGAATCGCCCGTCGACGCTGGCGGTTATTATGATTGTATGCCCTGGCCGGGCACGGCAATGCGCATGGCAAGCTATGCACACATGGCGCCCGAACTGGCTATGCGCGCGGTGGACGACCTGGCCCGCCAGATTCCGCTTGGCAAGATTACACATCTGGTGGTGGCAAGCTGCACCGGCTTTGTTGCGCCCGGCATCGACCAGATTCTTGCCCGGCGGCTGGGGCTGGCAGCATCGGTTGAGCGGCTGCTAATCGGGTTTATGGGTTGTTATGCAGCGATAAGCGCCCTGCGCACCGCGCGCCATATCGTGCGCTCCACACCGGATGCCCGCGTGCTGGTGGTGTGCGTTGAATTGTCGACGCTCCATCTCCAGCAATCGCGCGAAATTGAGCCGTTGCTCGCGATGCTACAATTTGGCGATGGCGCGGCGGCGGCTCTGGTAAGCGCGCAGCCCGGCGGGCTGGCGCTTGCGGCACCTTTTGCGACCACCCTGCCCGATTCGGCCGATCTTATCCGCTGGCACATTACCGATCACGGCTTTGCCATGCACCTGTCGGGCGAGGTGCCAAAGCGAATAGCCATGGGGCTGGCGGATGCCGGTTTTGCCTGTGCGACAACGGGCGGGCAGGCGCCGGCGACAATCGATGGCTGGGCAGTTCATGCAGGCGGGCGATCGATTCTCGATGCGGTCGAAGCAGCGTTTGGGCTAGCGCCGGAACAACTGGCCGTTTCGCGCGCGGTGCTCGCTGATTATGGCAACATGTCTTCTGCAACGCTCCTGTTTGTGCTTGCCGGGTTGATGGCGCGCGCACCCATAGCCAATGGCGTGGCGCTTGCCTTTGGCCCTGGGCTGGCGGCGGAAGGCTTTGGCTTCAGGAGCGTGGCTTGATATCGCTCGCCACCCGCACAATAGCCGAGGAACGGATGGATGCCGATGATTTGGATGCAGCGACCTATGCCGATGTAATGGCAGATCTGGCGCGGGTTAATGTGATGACGTTGGCCGCACGGCCAACACTGCGATTTCTTGACCGGGCGAGCCAAGGCGCGCAGCG
The DNA here is from genome assembly GCA_041659705.1 of Sphingomonas sp. Lineage (GTDB taxonomy): Bacteria > Pseudomonadota > Alphaproteobacteria > Sphingomonadales > Sphingomonadaceae > Sphingomonas. The sequence goes on along the minus strand of JBAZXU010000006.1, from coordinate 103,297 downwards.
GCTGAAAATTCTCGACATCGGCTTTGGCGATGGCGACATGCTCCGTCGGATTGCTCGCTGGGCAAGCCAGCACAGGCTGGCGGTGGAGCTGGTCGGTGTTGATCTCAACCCCCGGAGCGAGCTTGCCGCGCGCCACCACACCCCTGCTGCCCTGTCCATCCGCTATATAACGGGCGATTATGTCGATCTGGCGGGCCAGGGGTGGGATTGCATCATCAGCAGCCTTGTTGCCCATCATATGACGCACGCACAGCTCATCACCTTCTTGCGCTTCATGCAGGCGCAGGCCAGGCGGGGCTGGTTCATCAACGATCTGCAGCGACACCGGGTTGCCTATCACGGCTTTACCCTGCTTGCTGCGCTGATGCGCTGGCACCCTATTGTCCGCCATGATGGCGCCCTGTCGGTTGCGCGCGCCTATCGCGCCGAGGAATGGCCGCCGTTTCTGGCCGAAGCCGGGGTTATCAACGCGCGCGTGCTGCGCCAGTTTCCGTTTCGGCTGTGCGTCGAACACCTGTTCTGATCATCGGCGGCGGCCCGGCGGGCGCGGCGGCGGCGGCTGTGCTCGCACGGGCGGGTGCGCCGCATTTGTTGATAGAACGCACAGCTCAGACAGGTGATGCACTGTGCGGCGGTTTTCTGAGCTGGCAGACGCTGCGATCGCTTGCGCTGCTCGGCGTCGACCCGGCCCGGCTAAACCCTGCCGACACCACTCATGTGCGGCTGTTCCACAACAATTGTACAGCACAAGCGCGGCTGCCCCGCCCGGCCAAGGCAGTTTCGCGGCGCAGGCTTGATGGGGTCATGCTTGCTCAGGCCGAGCAACTGGGCGCACGGATTGAGCGCGGCGTTTGGGCAAAGGCATTGAGAAACGGCCATGTGCGGCTTGACGATGGCGCCGAAATCATCGCCGAGTCGGTGTTTCTTGCCACCGGCAAGCGCGATTTGCGCGGCGCCCCTCGCCCGGCCGCGCGCAGCACCGACCCGGTGCTGGGGCTGAGGATGCGGCTCGCGCCATCCTCCCGGCTAACTGCGCTGGTGGGCACAGCGGTTGAGCTGCACCTTGTCGAGCGGGGCTATGCCGGGCTGGTGCTGCAGGAAGATGGCTCTGCCAATCTGTGCCTAGCCATTTGCCGCTCGCGGCTGGAGGAAGCTGGCACGCCCGCTGCCCTGCTCGCGGCGCTGGCGCGAGAATGCCCGCCGCTTGGCGAGCGGCTGGGACACTGGGTGCCGCCTTTGCCAGGCGGCGCAACCGATGCTTTGGCCACAATCGATGCGGTTGCCAACATCGCCTATGGCTGGCGCGCGCGCACCGGTACGGCCGGGTTGTTTCGACTGGGGGATCAGGCCGGTGTCATCCCATCGCTGGCCGGAGAAGGCATGGGCATTGCCATTACCAGCGGCATTCGCGCCGCCCTTGCCTGGCAGCGCAGCGGGCCAGGCGGGGCGATCGGCTATCAGCGCGCGCTTGCGGCCAGCCTGGCTCGCCCCATGGCGCTCGCCGGGTTAATCAGCGCGGCCGCTTTTTCCGCCAATGGTGCGACTTGGCTATTGAAAATGGCACAATCTGCGCCATTTTTGTTCAACATCGCAGCACGGCTTACCCGGATAAACCATTCGCGGATTGACGCGCTGCCCGTCTGCGACAACAACTGAGCGATATGGAACACATCACCCTTTCCGAGGCCGAATGGCGCAAAAAGCTTTCGGCGGAGCAATATCATGTCCTGCGTGAGGCAGGCACCGAACGCGCATTTTCCGGCCGATATAACAACAACAAGGCCGATGGCACCTATCGTTGCGGCGGCTGCGGGCTCGACTTGTTCGACAGCGCCGACAAATATGACTCCGGCTCTGGCTGGCCAAGTTTTACTCAGCCAGTAAATAGTGGTCATGTTAGCGAACATAGCGATACCAGCTATGGAATGCGTCGCACCGAGGCGCGGTGCGCACGGTGCGACGGCCATTTGGGGCATGTTTTTCCCGATGGTCCGCCGCCCACGGGGCTGCGCTATTGCATGAATTCGCTTTCGCTCGATTTCTGCCCGCGCACCACTGGCGGCGAGCCGGGTTGAATCTGCGTTGTCTGTGCTTGTAGCGGGCCACATTAGCCGGTATTCCGCCGTTCGTTAATGGCCCGAAATTCATCCCCCAAACGCGCGCCGGCATGGCGTCGTCGCCTGGCGCTGGCGGCGCAGATTATGGCCGGCCTGCTGGCGATGGGCGCCATTGCGCTGGCCACGGTTGTTTATGTCGCGCGTGGAGAGCTGCCGAGCTTTGACGAGCTGAAATCCTCCCCCAACGGGCAAACAATCCGGGTGCATGCGGCTGATGGCACGGTAATTGTGTCGCTTGGGCCAAGCTTTGGCGACTGGCTGCCCTATGACCGCATCCCCAAGGTGATGCGCGATGCGATGATTTCGGTAGAAGATCGCCGTTTTCGCTCGCATTTTGGGGTTGACCCGGTTGGCCTGGTTCGCTCTGCAAAGCTCGCCGTCGAATATCGCGGCACCGGACGCCGGCTGCAGGGCGCATCAACCATCACACAGCAGGTGGCCCGCACCATCTTTTTGTCAAACCGCTACACCTTCAGCCGCAAGGCACGCGAGGCCGTTTTGGCGCTGGCGCTGGAGCGTAAATTCACCAAGGATCAAATTCTCGAACTCTATTTGAACAAGGTGTATTTTGGCGGCGGCGCTTATGGCATTGACGCAGCGTCGCGCCGGTTTTTTGGTCATGGCGCTGATCATTTGAGCCTTTCTGAGGCGGCCGTCATCGCAGGCCTTGTCAAGGCGCCGTCGCATTATTCCCCCACCGCAGATGCCGAGGCGGCGGTGGGCCGCGCCGGCGTTGTCATCAGGCTGATGGTAGAAACCGGCGCCATCACGCCCGAACAGGCCGCACGCGCCAACGCAGCCAAAGTCGCGCTTGCGCCCGAACCCAAGCAAAACAGCGTGCGCTATTTTACCGACTGGGCGTTACCCCAGCTTGAGTTGCTGATCGACGAGCCAACCCGCCCGCTGGAGGTGTGGACGACGCTCGACTTGGGGATGCAGCGCGCAGCGGACGCGGCAATCCAGGCCAATGCTCCAAAGGGCGCGCAGGGTGCCTTGGTATCGATAGACCGCGACGGCGCTGTGCGGGCAATGGTTGGCGGCACCGATTATGTCTCATCAATCTACAACCGCGCCACACAGGCGGTGCGCCAGCCGGGTTCCTCTTTCAAACTGTTTGTCTATCTGGCGGCGCTAGAAGCCGGGCACAAAGCCGAAGATGAGGTGGTGGACGAGCCCGTCACCATTGGCGGATGGACCCCGCGCAACAGCTCTGGCCGCAATGTCGGGCCAATCACACTGCGCAATGCCTTTGCCTATTCCATCAACACCGTGGCGGCACAGTTGGGCAGCGAGGTGGGTTTTGCAACTATCGCGGACATGGCCCGGCGCTTTGGCATCACCACGCCGGTTGATACCCACCCGGCCATGGTGCTTGGCACGTCCGATGTCCGGCTGATTGACATGACCCGCGCTTTCGCCTCGGTTTCCAACAAGGGCGTGGCTGTAACCCCTTTTGGCATTTTGAAGGTGACCGCGGGCGGCGACACGATTTACGAACATGTGGTGGATCGCAGTCATGTGCTCGTCGCGCCCTATGTGGCGGCACAGATGACCGACCTTTTGCAAACTGCGGTCAACACCGGCACGGGGCGCGCCGCGCAAATTGGCCGGCCGGTGGCAGGCAAGACAGGCACCACAACCTCGAACAAGGATGGCTGGTTTCTCGGCTTTTCCAGCGGGCTGACAACGGGGGTGTGGATGGGCCGCGACAATGCCCGCGCCGTGCCAGGGCTTCAGGGGGGAACAGCGCCTGCCCGCGCCTTTGCCGCTTTTATGAAGCAGGCCGTGGCCGCACGCCCGGTGGAGGAATTTGAAACACAAGTCACGCTGCCAGATTGGCAGGCGGATTTGGACGAGCAATCCTATTTCGGCACGCCAGATAATGGCGCCTTTGTCGATGCCGATGGCAATCCGATTGATTCCGGCGAAGAGGGTACCGCGCCAGGCGATGGCAGCCTTGTCGCCCCGGATGGCTCAGGCCCTGCCAACCCGGATAACCCCGCGCAAGGCGACCCGGCGCCGCAAAAGCCAAAGCTCGATCAAAATTGGCTCGACCAGGTTTTGGGCCAGCCAAATGCACCAAGGCCAAAGCCAGTGCCCACCCGCCCGCCGCCGCCGGGCAGAGCGGCTGGCGCTCAGGAACCCCGGCCAAGCCAGTGAAGCGCGGCGCCATTTGCGCGTAACCAGGCGCGCGCGGGTGCCGGATCAGCTCCCAAAATATCACGCAGCGCTGCATAAAATTCTGGCGCGTGGTTCATATGTACACGGTGCGCAACCTCGTGCGCCACGGTTGCCCGGCGAACCCAGGCAGGAACGAAAATCAACCGCCAGCTATAGCGAATAACGCCGCTTGCCGCGCAACTCCCCCACCGCCCCGCCGGATCACCAATCGCCACCCGCGCCACCTCCACGCCCGCGCGCGCGGCAAATTCGCCCGTCTCCGCACTCAACACGGCAAGCGCTTCGTGTTTTAGCCAATTGGTAACGCGGCGGCTCATCCCTTCAGCCGGGCCGCCACAACGCAGCTCATTGCCAAGGCGTTCCACACGGCGGGGGGCTTGTGCGTGCCAAATAATCGTCAACACCTCGTCGCCGAAGGGAATTTCGGCGCCCGCCGCAAAGGGCCTGGCCTGCGGCAATTGCGCGCGCTGCCTGGCGATCCACGCCGCCTGTTCATGTGCCCAGCGCAGCGCCGGGGCCACCGGCCCGCGCGGTGGCAAGGTTAGCCGCACCGCCCCGCTCACAGGATCAACACTCAGCTTTGCCCGGCGCGCATGCGGATGCCGTACGATGGTAATATCAGCTGCGATGGCGGCTGGTGCCGCCGTGTCGCTCACAGCTCGCGGTCGATCAGATGATGCTCCAAATCTCCAGCATCATCTTCAGAAATCGTCCAGCCGCGCACCGACATGCCAACCCGGTGAATCTCCTCGCGATCACCGCAAATAAGATGATGCCAGTCTGGCAAGGGTTCACCATCGGCTATGCGGCGATAGGCACATGTGCCCGGCAGCCAGTCGATCGTGCGCAATTTAGCCGGTGTCAGCCGCACACATTCAGGAATGAAGGCATGGCGGTGGCGATAGTTGGAACACTGCGCCGTCCTTCTGTCGAGCAGGCGACATGCGACATTGGTCGGCATCAACTCGCCCGTATCCTCGTCCTCCAGCTTGTGGACGCAACATTTGCCACACCCATCGCACAGCGCCTCCCACTCGGCGCGGTCCATTTTTGAAAGCGGCTTTTCTTCCCAGAAGCGGCGCTTAACTGCATACCCGGACCCAAACCCGGACAAGTTCATCGAGCCCAGCGCCTGATCTCATCGGCAATGGCTTGCGGCGATTTATCCTGCGGCAGCAACGCGAGCGGGCGCCCTGCTGGATCAAACAAATACGCCTGCCGACTATGGCCAACGATATAGCCTCCACCGGGCGCGGGAGGCTGTTTTTCATAAAAAATCGCATATTTTTTGGCAATGTCGGCAATTTGTTCGGGCGTGCCGGTAAGGCCGACCATGCGCGGGTGGAAGGCGGCGACAAACTCCTTCAGCACCGCTGGCGTATCCCGCTCAGGGTCGACGGTGACGAAAATTGGTGTAATCTTGCCCGCAAGAGCCGGGTGGCTCTTTTCAAGCAGTTTAAGTGCTGCACCAATATGCTGCACATCAACCGGGCACACATCAGGGCAATAGGTATAGCCAAAATACATGATGCGATACTGGCCAGTAAAATCTACATCGCTCGTCGGCTTGCCATTTTGATTGATAAGCGTAAACGGCCCGCCCACGCCTGCTCCGGCAAGCGGCGGTTGCGCGGGGGCGCCTCCCCCAGAGGGAGAGCAGCCTGCCAGCGACACCAGCGCTAGCGCGAGTGCAAATCGACGAAAAATCTTGTTCATGGCCCAGCCAGCAATGATCGGATATGCGCTTTTGCGCAAGACCATTATACTGGCACCCGTGCATAATTGCGGCTAAACTTTGGGAGGTTTGCACAGGGGCAGGCCACCGGGCTGGCATTTGGTGGTTGCACCGACAAGACGGGAAAGTTGTTTGCTTATGTTTTTACATCCGTTGCGCTTTATGCTGGCTATGATGCTCGCGTTTTTTGCGCTTGGCAGCACGGCAACAGCGCAGATAGGCCAGTCAAAAGGATATTTGTTTCTTGAAGCGATCAAAGACGCCAAGAGCGAAGATGTTAAAAAATATCTGAGCGAGCCTGGCACGAGAATTGTCGACACCAAGGATTATTCAACCGGCGAAACCGCGCTCCACATTGTGGCAAAACGAGGTGATGCTGTCTATACGCGCTATTTGCTGGCGCAAGGCGCCAACCCGAATTTGCGCGACGTGCGGGGCAACACGCCGCTGCTCGTGGCGACCGGGCTCGACGCGGGGGAAGTTGTTGCGGCGTTAATCAAGGGTAAGGCCAGCGTAAACCTTGGCAATGACAGCGGAGAAACACCGTTGATCCGCGCCGTGCAGCTGCGCTCTATCTCGCTTGTCCGCGCGCTGCTTGCCGCTGGCGCTGACCCGGATCAGGCGGATTCGCTAGCCGGTTATTCTGCGCGCGATTATGCTCGTCAGGACACCCGCACGCCATTGCTTGCCAAGCTGATTGACGAAGTCCCCAAGCGCGACCGACGCGCCGTTGCCGGACCCAAATTTTAGCACGGCCTGAGGCTCGACATAATCTGATCCGCCGGTTCAGCCGGGTGCGCCATAATCTGGGTCGGTCAGCGTCATCAGCCGGTGCGCAGCGCGGCGTGCGAAGAACAATGTGGAGCGCTTGCGTGTCGCGGCGGCAAGGGGGGTGCTTTGTGCCTCTCTGATAATCGACGCATCATAACGGTCAGCGATGATAATGCCGGTGCGCTCTGGCAAAAAGGCTGGTGTTTCAAGTGGTGAATGGTCAAACCCGGCCGGCACCGCCCAGAAATATCGGTCGCAGTGGCGAAGATAGTCCGTCCATTTCCCGTCGCCCAGCAAATCGGCTCGCGACACTTTAATCTCAACGATGATAAGTACGCCGCTCGCATCTATCGCCATCACATCGGCCCGCCTTCCGCCATCTAGCGGCACTTCGGGCATGGCAACGAAATCATGGCGCAGCAGCATGCGGCACACGCCCCGGCGCACATCTGCCGCAACAAGCGGCGCGGGCGTTGGCAGCACAACATCGCTTGCGGTCATCGCACTTGGCGCCGGGCTATGAGGGGGACGGTTTTTGCCTCCCCCTCACACCAGAACATTACACAATAAATAAAAGCGGCCACACAGCAATTGCAGCACAGGCCGTTGCAAGCGTCAATCAGCGATAGAAAACATGGTTGCCGATGCTGGCAACGCGCGCCATCCGCCAGCCGGGAGAGACACCGCGCGCATGGAAGAACAGCGCTTTAGGTGCCGGGTTGTCCCAACTGCCATCGAGCGCAACCTGCGCAATGGACATGGCGGTACGATATTGCGGATTTGACAGGTCGATCGACGGAATTCGCCCGCCACGAACAAAGGCAAACTGGCCAGGCTGTGTCACCACCGAACAGATGGATTGAGGAAAACGGCCAGACGTAGCACGGTTTATCACTACTTTGCCGACGGCGAGCTGGCCGTCGAGCGGCTCACCCTTGGATTCAAAATAAATGGCACCAGCAAGGCAACGCAGATCGTCGCCAATCTCATCGGGCACCGCTTGCGCGGCTACCGCTTCTGCCAGGCTGGCAAAGGTTAGATTGTCATCCACATCGGCGCTGATGGTTATTTGGTCGGCCGCGTCCTCGGTGCTGATCGCCCCAGGCTGTGCCTGCGCCCCGGCCGACAATTGTTGCGGCGTCAAGAGAGGCTTTGTCGAACTATCGACCAACGAGCCTGCTGGTCCGGCCAGAACCGGCGTGCCAGACGCTGTCAGGCTGGCAAAAGCAAATGCCGCAACAATGGCTGCGGCCTTAAAAGAAAACGGCATTGAAACTGCTGTATATGCGGTTGGAGCGCAGCGCCAGTTGCCTAGCAACCAGAGCCGGGCCTGCCCCCCGACTGCGTCACTGACCAGTATCGCACACCGGCACAGCACAACGCGGATATCAAGGTTGCGGTCCTTAGATTGTGCAGCGCAATACAGTCAAGCGCCGATAATCGTTTCAGCGGTGAACCGTTCTGCATTCGGGCTATCCAGTTCAATAACCCATAAATCCGGGTCCTGTCGGCGGCGGCGCTGCCAATAATCGGCTATTGCCGATGCCTGCTCAGCGATTTCGGGGCCGGTAACGCGCATCATCTGCGCGCCATCTGCGCCAAAGCTGCGTTCTATAGCTTTGCAATAGCCGCCTTTTTCATAAAGAAGAAACAGCATGGCACCGCCGTAGCGATCGCCGCGTGCCAGCACCGCTCCATTGCCACCATCATCGTGCACACGGCGCAATACCGCGCTTACCAGCAAGCCGGTTGCCAGTCTTACGCTCATGCCGGCTCGGTTCGGTAACCCGCCAGCGATGACAATGCGATGCGCGACCGCATGAAAGTGCCGGTTCCGCGGGCAACTTCCTCGCCATCAGCATCGATCAACCGCGCATCGGCAATCAACACCCGGCGCTGCCCGCTTATCCACCTGCCTTGCGCAATAACCGGGCCTTCGCGCAAGGGCCGTGTGAGCAGCAGGTTGAAGGCTGTTGTTAATAAGAACCGGTCGGTCACAAGGCTGTTGGCTGCATAAAATGCGGCATCATCGAGCATTTTGAAGTAGCTGGTGCCATGTGCTGCGCCGCCGGCGTGATAATAGCGCTGATCAAGCGCAAAGTGGATTTCGGCCACGCCGCTTTCGGGTATTCGCAATGTTGAATCGAACAACTGGTTGATTGGCGCTGCGGCATAAAGCATCTCCAGTGCGCGAAAATGCGCCTGCGCACCTTCAACCGCTGGCTCAGGCTGCATCGCGTTCTTCATTTTGTGTCCACAACGCAAATAGCGCATCGGCAGACCGGCTGCCACGCAGCTTGGCGGCAAAACCGGCATCCCGGAGCCGGCGGGAAATCCGCGCCAGCGCTTTTAGGTGCGACGCGCTTGCCTCCACCGGTGACAACAACATAAACACCAGATCCACCGGTAAATCATCCACCGACTGAAAATCCACCGGTTGAACAAGTCGTGCAAACACGCCTTTTACGCCATCAAGCCCGGCAATTTTGCCGTGCGGAATGGCAATGCCGGCGCCAAAACCTGTCGAGCCCAGCCGTTCTCTATCGGCAAGTGCGGTGCTCGCTGCCTTGGCGTCCACATCATAAGTACGTGCGGCAACGGCTGCGAGCTGTTGAAACAACGCCTTTTTATTGGCAACCGCGCTCAGCTCGACCACGGAGCCGGAAATCAACAGATCGCTAAAGTCGTTCATGTCGGTCCTTGGTGTCAGCGGCGCTGCAGGAGACTATAGGCCGTGCGCCCGGCATGCGATCGGCGCCAATAACGCCGATCGCCGACAAACAAAACCCCCCACCAGACAAAACCCCCGTCAGGCCCGGTGTGGCTCCACCCAGCCGATGGTTCCATCACCTCGCCGGTAGACCATGTTATAGGCGCCGGTTCCTGAATTTTTGAACAACAAAGCCGATGTGTTGCGCAAATCCAGCATCATTACCGCGTCTGAAACTGTCGCATCGGGTACATCGACACGCGTTTCAGCAACAATAAGCGGGAAATCTTCGGGCTCCGCTTCCACGTCAGCTTCACGAAACAATGTGTAGCCCGCATTATAATCGCTGGCATAATCGATTGCGGCTTCGACCGCGGGCGGCGGGTTGGCGGTGCGGTCTTTCAAACGGCGCATGTAACGCCGCAACTGTTTTTCAATCTTGTCTGCCGCGCCGTCAAAGGCGATATGTGCCTCCATTGCGTCTCCCCGGCCTTTCAGCACCAGGCCGTGCATGACGTGCGCCACAATGTCACAGGTAAACCCGTTATCATGCGGGCCACGGCCCAGGGTGACGTGCGATGAAATTGCTCGCGAGAAATATTTGTCGGCTATCCGCTGCAATCGCTCGCTTACATGTTGACGAAGCGCGCTGCCAGTATCGACCTGATGGCCTGAAACCCGGATATCCATAATATTTCTCCTCGGTTATCAGCGCATGGTCCGGCGACCAGGCGCCCGTTTGCCGGTTACCCAGCCGACTCACTTTGCCACAATGGGTTGATAATCCGTTCAACAAAACGGCGGTGCGCAGCCTGCTCCTGCTCATTTGGGGTAAACAGGCGCGCAGGCTGCACGACTGTCGGTTTTGCCGGTGCATAGTCAGCGACAGCTATAACTGCCGCAGCGCCGGCATCATTGGCAAGCGACAATCCAATCTGGCGCCCCCCTGTCAGTTCAACATAAACCTGCGCCAGCAACTGCGCGTCCAGCAGTGCGCCATGCAGCGTACGATGGCTGCGATCGATGCCAAAGCGTGTACACAAAGCGTCGAGCGTGTGCTTGGCCCCAGGGTGGCGGACACGCGCAATCGCCAATGTATCGACCATGCGGTCTATCCCCAGCTTCGGCCAGCCGGCGCGGGAAAGCTCTCCATTTAAAAAGCCGAAATCGAAACTGGCATTATGGGCGATCAGCGGGCTGTCTTCGACAAAGGCCAAAATATCGGCGGCAAGGCTAGAAAACACGGGCTTGTCGGCCAAAAATGCGTCGCTCAGCCCGTGTACCGCCTGCGCTTCGGGCGCCATTGGCCGCTGCGGGTTGAAATAGGCGTGAAAGCTGCGCCCCGTCTCCACCCGGTTCACCAGTTCAACACAGCCGATTTCAACCACACGGTCTCCGCCGGAAAAGCTGAGGCCAGTGGTTTCGGTATCAAAAACAATTTCGCGCATTGGGGGCAGTATCAACCCGTTGGCGCCAACAGGCAAGCAATCAAACCACGAACCGCGCGTCGCGTTTCGCCAATTGGCACGTCGGTTGCGATAATGAAATCTGCGCGCGCACGTTTTTCGGCATCGGGCATCTGCCGGGCAAGGATTTGCGCAAAACGCGCCGCATTCTGCCCCGCGCGCGCCAGCACGCGGGCGCGCTGAACGGGCGTGGATGCCGACACGACAACAATCTTGTCAACTAACGCATCGCCACCGGTTTCAAACAATAGCGGTACATCGAGCACAACCAGCGGCGCATGGTCATGTTCGCTCAAAAAAGCAGCGCGCGCGGCGCTAACGGCTGGATGCACAATCGCTTCCAGCCGGGCGATTGCTGTAGCGTCACCAAAAACCACCTCACCCAGCGCCGCCCGATCAACGCCGCCAGACCCGGTTGTTCCCGGAAAGGCGCGCTCGATAGGTCCAACCAGCGCACCGTCTGCGCTTTGCAAGCGATGGACCATCGCATCAGCATCAAACACCGGCACGCCTTCATCGCGGAACATTTGGGCAACGGTAGACTTGCCCATACCAATCGAGCCGGTAAGGCCAAGCACAATCATGCCATAAGAAGCGCCCTGAGCGCCGCGTCGTTATCCCGCACAGGTTCTGTGTCAAATAGTAGCTCAAACGCAATCGCTGCCTGCCCAACGAGCATTTCCAGCCCATCGACAGTGTCAAGCTCGCGCGCACGCGCGGCCGCGAGCAGCGGTGTCTCCAGTGGCGTATAAACAATGTCATACACCACCGCATCCTCTGGCAGAGGAGTCAAATCAACATCGAGTGCGGGCTGTCCGGCCATACCAAGTGGGCTGGCATTCACCAGCAGCGCAGCCGGGGGCAGGGCAGATCCAAGCGGCAACGCTTTGCCTTTGAGTTTAAAGGCTGCGAGCAAAGCGGCAGCTTTTAACGGGTTTCGGTTATAAATCATAACTTCGCCAACGCCCAGCCGGGACAGCGCGAATAATATCGCCCGTGCAGCGCCACCTGCGCCAATAACCGCCACCGTTGCTCCCGCCAGATCGAGCCCTGCAATCGGCGTATAAAAGCCGCCAGCGTCAGTGTTAATCGCGGTGAGCGATCCATCTGGCTGTTTTACAACAAGGTTTGCCGCGCCGATTGACTGACGCACCCCGCCGGGATCAGCGACATGATCAAGCGCTGCAACCTTATGGGGAATAGTGATGTTGCACCCGCGCCAGGCCGGATCTTCGCGCCGCCTAGCAAAATACTCCCCCAATGCGCCGGGCAAAACATGGTGGGTGCGGTAACTGGCATCTATGCCAAGCGCTTCCAGCCAAAACCCGTGGATTATCGGCGATTTCGAATGGCTTATGGGGTCGCCAATTACCTCGGCATAGCTTTGGATCATACCAGCATCTCCCCGCGAGCCCGCAAATGCGCCAGCAATGGCAATATCGGCAAGCCTAAAATGGTAAAGTGGCTCCCCTGGATGGCGGAAAATAACTGCACGCCGCGCCCTTCAATCCGGTAGCAGCCAACACAGCCGGCAATGGCTGGCCATTCAGCTTCGAGATAATCGTCAATAAATGCTGCACTTAGCGGCCGCACCGTCATGTGCACAACATCTACCGCACGCCATGTTGGCCGCCCGCTCTCAGCGATAACGGCGGCGCTGATGAGCTGATGACGGCTATTGGCCATTTGGTGCAACTGCTGCGCTGCATCTTCGCGGCTCGCAGGCTTACTTAGCAACGTGCCATTTTCCAGCACGACAATGGAATCGCATCCCAGCACCATGTCTGTCGGCCGGGCCTGCGATATTTTTACCGCCTTTAGCTGGGCAATAGCATCGGCAACATCGCGCGGCGCAGTGCTGGCAGCGAGCAAAGATTGTTTTGCCGCCTCTTCGTCGACATGGGCAGTGACTGCCTCATGCTGCACCCCTGCCATGGCCAACAAGCTGCGTCGGGCGGCGCTTTGTGAGGCAAGCACCAGCATCAGCCCTCACGCCGTTCGTTGACGAGCGCTGTAATTGCCGCTGCCGTTTCCTCGATTGAGCGCCTTGTTACATCAATCACCGGCCAGCCATTGTCGGCAAACATCCGCCGGGCATATGCCACTTCCCGGTTGACGGCTTCTTGATCGACATAATCTGTTTCCGGTGTCTGGTTAAGCGACAATAGCCGGTTGCGGCGGACTTGAACGAGCCGGTCAACACTGGTGGTAAGCCCAACAACCAGCGGATGTTTCAGCGTAAACAGCGATGGCGGGGGCGGCACTTCGATCACCAGCGGAATATTTGCAGTTTTGAAGCCACGATTGGCGAGATAAATGGATGTCGGCGTTTTTGATGAACGTGAAACGCCGGCAAGCACAATATCGGCTTCCTCCCACTCCTCAGCCCCCACGCCATCATCATGCGCCATCGTATAATGAATGGCCTCAACCCTGGCGAAATAAGCTGCATCAAGCACATGCTGGCGGCCGGGCCGGGCCTTAGCCTGCTGGCCAAGCAAGCTCGACAGCGCATCAGTCACCGGATCAAGCGGCGCAACCGCCAAAAGCCCAAGTGCGCGGCACTGGGATTCGAGTGCTGCGCGAGTTTGCTGGTTGACAAGCGTGAACAATACCAGCCCGGGATTTTGGGCAATTTCCGCCAAAATCCGCTGGAGATGCGCGTCGGTTCGTACCATCGGCCAGAAATGACGGATCGTTTCCACATCATCATATTGAGCGATTGCCGCTTTGGCGATGTTTTCAAGCGTTTCGCCGGTCGAATCCGACAGGAGATGAACATGTAAGCGCATCAACGGGGCAAATTTGTGGATAACATGGGTAAAATAACTAACCGATGCGAACTCTTTCGCCAAGCCGGATGAGGCGGTGGACAACCTGCTCTCTGTCCACAAAGCCATCGACAGGAGCAAAAATAACCCACAGCCTGTGAAAAACGCGCAAGATGTGGCCGACTCTGGCCAGAAAAGCTCGCTTTTCATCGTCAAGCTGTTGGCAAAATGGGTACAGCCCCATAAGCCCCATGATCCAAGGTGCAATCACATCAACATCCTTTATATCTTTTAATTGAAGAAGGCAGGAGACAGGTTTTGGGTGTTCACAAACCCCTGCTCGCCACGCTGAAAGGCAAGCGACAAACGACAAGGCCATTGTGGCTCATGCGCCAGGCTGGCCGATATCTGCCTGAATACCGGGCGCTTCGGGCAGAAAAAGGCGGTTTTCTTGACCTGGTGAACGATAGCGACGCAGCAGCCGAAGTGACGCTACAGCCCATTCGCCGCTTTGGTTTTGATGGCGCCATCTTGTTTTCCGATATTTTGATGATTCCTTCAGCTATGGGCCAAAAACTGAGCTTTGGAGCAGGTGAAGGCCCACAACTCTCACCAGCGCTGGTCGATACGGCTCTGTCCTCGCTGCGCGCGGTGCCAGAACGGCTTGAGCCGGTCTATGCAACCGTAGCCAAAGTGGCAGCGCTGCTACCGCCTGCAACCTGTTTTTTAGGCTTTGCAGGCAGCCCATGGACGGTGGCGACCTATATGGTGGCTGGACAAGGCAGCCGCGATCAGGGTGAGACACGACGGCTTGCTTATCGTGATCCTGTAGCTTTTGGCGCGATAATCGATGCCATTGCCGGGCTGACCGTAGATTATCTCTGCGCGCAAATTGCGGCAGGGGTTGAGGCTGTACAGCTTTTTGATAGTTGGGCTGGCAGCCTTTCGCCGGCTCAGTTTGAACGCTGGGTTATTGTACCGACGATGCAGATCGTTGCTGCGCTGCATGAGCGTTATCCAGATGTGCCGGTTATTGGTTTTCCCAAGGGCGCGGGCGCAAAGCTTGTCGACTATGCGCAAATGACGCGTGTTGATGCGCTGGGCCTCGATGAAACGACTGATCCGTACTGGGCTAACCGAGTTTTACCACCTGAACTACCGGTGCAGGGCAATCTCGATCCGCTGGCGCTGATTGCAGGCGGTGCTATGCTGAGCGACGCAGTGGCGCGCATATGCAAAGCGTTTCCTGAGCGGCCGCATATATTCAATCTGGGGCATGGTATTTTGCCAGATACGCCCATTGCGCATGTGGAACAGGTAATAATGGCGGTGCGCGGAGAAGCGGGGTGATCGGCATGTTGGCTGCGGCATATTTATGGGTGAAGGCGGCGCACGTTATTTTTGTAATATTTTGGATGGCCGGGCTGTTCATGCTGCCGCGTTATCTTGTCTATCATCAAGAAGCAGCGCGCGGTTCGGCAGAGCAGCAGCTATGGGTAGAGCGTGAGCGGAAGCTGCGCTCGATTATTTTAACACCATCGATGATAATTGTCTGGGCACTGGGGCTGTTGCTTGCTGCCAATCTGGGGCTATTCAGCGGCCAATCCGGCCTTGGCTGGCTGCACGCCAAGCTGTTGTTTGTAATTGCACTTACGGCTTATCACGGTTGGGCGGTTGGATATTCCAAAAGGCTGGCACTGGGCGTGCAAAAGCTGACAGGTAAACAGCTTCGGTTGCTGAATGAGATACCCGGCGTTGCCGCTGCCATCATTGTCGTGCTGGTGGTAGCCCGCCCTTTTTGATGTCGGGTATCCAATGGACCACCATTGCTGGTGTGTCGTTGCTTGACTTGCGCGCAGGCCTCTCGTAATTCCTGACGGCGTTCAAGGCCGGCCGTTCTGGCCTCTCAGCCCCTCCTCTCAGCGTAGCTTTCAATCTGGTTTTCTTGCTGAACCACGCCTGTTATTCCCCCAATTATCTAATTTTTCCGGAACATTACGATGCATCTTGCTGATTTGAAAAAGAAAAAACCGGCTGAACTGGTTGAGATGGCCGAAGAACTGGGCATTGAGAGCGCTTCGACCCTGCGCAAGCAGGATTTGATGTTTGCTATTTTGAAATGTCAGGCGGAAAATGGCGAACAGATTATGGGGTTGGGCACGATCGAGGTGCTGCCGGATGGTTTTGGCTTTTTGCGTTCGCCAGAAGCTAATTATCTTGCGGGGCCAGACGATATTTATATTTCGCCCAATCAGGTTCGCAAATTTGGCTTGCGCACGGGCGACACGGTTGAGGGCGAAATTCGCGGGCCAAAGGATGGTGAGCGTTATTTTGCATTGACGCGGCTGACTTCGGTTAACTTTGATGACCCTGACGCTGTGCGGCACAGGGTTAATTTTGATAACTTAACGCCGCTCTATCCAGAAGAAAAGTTGACGCTTGATCCGCAAGACCCGACAATTAAAGATAAATCTGCGCGTGTCATCGATATTATCAGCCCACAGGGCAAGGGGCAGCGTGCCTTGATTGTCGCGCCGCCGCGGGTTGGTAAAACGGTTTTGCTGCAAAATATCGCCAAGGCGATTACCGATAATCACCCAGAAGTATTCCTGATTGTGCTGTTGATCGACGAACGGCCGGAAGAAGTCACTGACATGCAGCGCTCAGTCAAGGGAGAGGTAATTTCCTCTACCTTTGATGAACCAGCGTCTCGCCATGTTCAAGTAGCTGAAATGGTTATTGAAAAAGCCAAGAGACTGGTCGAACACAAGAAAGATGTTGTTATTTTGCTTGATTCAATCACGCGGCTTGGCCGGGCTTATAACACCGTGGTGCCAAGCTCTGGCAAGGTGCTGACCGGCGGTGTCGACGCCAATGCATTACAGCGTCCCAAGCGGTTTTTTGGTGCTGCGCGCAACATTGAAGAGGGGGGGTCGCTGTCAATTATCGCAACCGCGCTGATCGACACTGGCAGTCGGATGGACGAAGTTATTTTTGAGGAGTTCAAGGGTACTGGCAATTCCGAAATCGTGCTTGACCGCAAGGTGGCGGATAAGAGGATCTTCCCTGCGCTTGATGTTGGCAAATCCGGCACGCGCAAGGAAGAGCTGCTTGTCGACAAGAGCAAGCTGTCAAAAATGTGGGTTTTGCGTCGGATCCTTATGCAGATGGGAACAATCGATGCGATGGAATTCCTGCTCGATAAGATGAAGGATTCGAAGACCAACGAGGATTTCTTCGATTCGATGAATCAGTAACAAATGATAACCGAGCATGTTTTGCTGCACGTTGCGGATGAGCAAAGCGCGGCGTTTGAGACGGCGTTCGTAAAGGCCCGGCGGTTGATCGCGCTTTCACCCGGCTTTGTTTCGCTATCGCTATGCCGCGATGCGGAGACAAGCGGCCAATATTTGTTGCTTGTGGAGTGGGAGAGCATAGCCGCACACCGTGATGGATTTCGTAAATCTGAGCGCTATGCCGCCTGGAGCGCTTTGCTTCACCCGTTTTACGAGTCCATGCCGGTTGTGCGCTATTTTGGGCAGCCGATATGATCGACATCACCGGGGTTTTTTCCGCCGGCGGGTTGGCGGCATTTGGGCAGGTTGTTTTAATTGACCTCATGTTGGCGGGTGACAATGCGATAGTGCTCGGCGCTTTGGCAACAGGGTTACCGGCAGCGCAGCGGCGGCGCGTGCTTGCGCTTGGCGTCGGCGTAGCGATGGCCTTTCGCATTGGTTTTGCGCTGATTGCAACGAGTTTGCTAAAAATTATCGGGTTGCTATTTGCTGGCGGCTTGCTGCTTTTGTGGGTTGCGTGGAAATTATTTCGCGAGCTCAAATCTATGCAGCTTATGGGCGAAAATGCTTCAGAAGCTGACGAAGCAGGTCGAGCGCCGCCGCGTTCTTTTGGTGCGGCGGTTTTTCAGGTGATGCTTGCCGATTTGTCGATGAGTCTTGATAATGTGCTAGCGGTGGCTGGCGCTGCGCGTGACCACCCAGTGGTCTTGCTGTTTGGCCTGATATTATCGGTTACTTTGATGGGCGTTGCAGCAAATTTCATTGCGCGAATTATTGGGCGTTACCACTGGGTAGCCTATCTGGGGTTGGTGATGATATTTTATGTATCTTGTTCAATGATTTATCATGGAGTTGTCGATCCTCGTGTCGGCGTTATGTTGCTGGCGGCTTAATCGATGTCGGGTTGGTTTTTACGCTCAAACTCTAACAACCATGCTTTGGTTGCGGGCCCTTCTCCGGCAGAATAGGCGCCCAAAACGCCGCCGGCTGCCAAAACCCTGTGGCACGGCACTATGATGGGGAAGGGGTTGCGCGCGCAAGCCTGACCTACAGCTCTCGCCCCGGAGCCGACATGGCATGCCAGTGCGCCATAGCTGATCGTGTGTCCATAACGAATATTGATCATACCAGCACGTAATATTGCTGCGTGCTCTGTGGCGGGGGGTGCGAGTGGCAATGAAAAACCATAAGCCTCCCCCGCAAACCATGCCGATATCTGCATTGCCGCTTCACGGACAAGTGGAGACATAGGCGCCCGCAACGGTGCGTGGGCAGCTATTTTTATCGATTCCAGCGAATTTTGCGATACCGTGATGACAATTGTGCCGATCGGCGTTGCGATTTCTCCATAGTCGGGCGCATACATTGCTATGTAGTGCGATAGATGTGGATATGGCTCAAGCGGGAAGTCACAGTATGAAAATTACAGTCGATGTTGAATGTACTCCAGAAGAGGCGCGCCGATTGATGGGTTTGCCTGATTTTACCCCGGTGCACGACAAATATCTTGCCATGCTCACGGAATCGATGAACGGGCATGTCAAACCAGAACTGCTAGAGGGAATGATGCGTAGCTGGGCGCCGATGGGCGAGGCGGGGATGAACTTCTGGCGACAATTGCTGGAAGGCAAAATGTCCAACGGAAGCTGATTGAATGGACACAATTTTTGCGATTGCGAGCGGCGCTCCGCCCGCGGCGATCGCGATTATCAGGGTTAGCGGCCCTGCGGCATTCGAGGCGGCAAAGGCACTTAGTGGCGAGCTACCGCCGGTCCGGCAGGCAGCTTTGAGGTCGTTGCGCGACCCGGCGACAGGTGACTTGCTTGACCGAGCGGTGATGCTGTGTTTTGCGGGGCCAAATAGCGCGACAGGTCAAGATTGCGCTGAGTTTCACGTTCATGGCGGACGGGCAGTTGTTGCTGCAATTCTCGGTGCTCTATCGAACTTGCCGGGGCTGCGCGGTGCAGAACCGGGGGAGTTTACCAGGCGCGCGCTGATGATGGGCCGTATAGATCTGGCGCAGGCAGAAGGGCTGGGGGATTTGCTGGCGGCGCAGACGGAAAGTCAACGCCGGGCAGCAATGGCTTCGGTTGAGGGTGCGGTTGGAAAAGCGGTTTCGGGTTGGTCGGCAAAGTTATTGGCTGTTTCCGCGATAGTTGAGGCAGCACTTGATTTCTCCGACGAGGATGATGTTGGCGATGGGCTTGGTGCTGGTGCTATGGCGGCGTTGCGGGCGTTTTACGAGGAGCTGACTGCTGTGTTGGCCACGCCCGCGGTTGAGCGATTGCGAGATGGTGTGCGTGTCGTGCTTGCTGGTCCGCCCAATAGTGGCAAATCCACACTACTCAATTGTCTGGCAGAGCGGGATGTCGCCATTGTCTCGGCGGTTGCAGGGACAACGCGCGATCGGATCGAGGCACCAATTGTGCGAGCTGGCATAGCCTATGTAATTATTGACACCGCTGGCTTGGCTGAGGAGACAGACGACGAAGTTGAGGCAATCGGCATTGCGCGCGCTGGGCAGGCGATGGCTCAAGCGGATATTATTTTGTGGATGGGAGATGAGGCGGTGCCATCTGGCAACGTCATCTCGCTATTTTCGCGCGCGGATGCTCGGGTAGAAAAGCCATTTGCGGGTCAGTTATCAGTTTCTGCGCATAGCGGTGCTGGTATCAGCGCATTGTGGGAGGCCATCGATGAACGCGCCCGTGCATTGATTCCACGGGAAGACCAATTGATGTTGAACCGGCGTCAACGAGCTTTGTGTGTGGATTGCGCGCGTCATGTTGAGGTTGCTTTGGGCGAGGACGATCTTCTGCTCGTTGCCGAAAATCTAAGATTGGCGCGCGCTGCGCTTGATGGGATAACCGGGACCACCGGCACCGAAGCAATGTTGGATGCGCTTTTTAGTCGGTTTTGCGTTGGGAAGTGATGTTTCACGTGGAACATTTGACAGGCATCGCTACATCACCATAGCGGACAGAATATGAAAGTTTTTGATGTCATTATAGTCGGTGGCGGCCATGCTGGAACAGAAGCTGCCGCAGCATCCGCCCGGCGAGGAGCGCGGACGGCGCTTGTCAGTTTCGATCGCTCGAAAATAGGCGCAATGTCGTGTAATCCGGCGATTGGCGGGCTCGGCAAGGGCCATCTGGTGCGTGAGGTTGATGCGCTTGATGGGTTGATTGGTCGCGCAACTGATGCAGCGGGCATCCATTACCGCATGTTGAACCGGAGCAAGGGTACAGCGGTGCGCGGCCCGCGGGTCCAGGCAGACCGTAAGCGTTATGCTGCCGCCATACAGGCAGCGCTCACCGAACAATCGGGGTTGGAGATTATTTCTGGCGAGGCGGCATCGCTTCTTTTGCAAAACGGTAAGCTGGCTGGCGTTGGCTTGGCAGATGGTACCGATCTTTCGGGAAGATCCGTGGTACTTGCGACGGGGACGTTTTTGGGAGGTAGGCTTTTTCGCGGCGAAGAACGCGAGCAGGGCGGTCGGATTGGCGAGGGCGCAGCGATCAGGCTGGCAGAGCAGCTGCGTGCGCTAAACCTGCCAATGGCACGGCTAAAAACCGGCACTCCGCCAAGACTCGATGGACGATCGATTGACTGGGCGCGCCTGGATCAACAACCTTCGGATGTTGAGCACTGGACGATGTCTGCTATGACGCAGAAGCGCAGCTTGCCTCAACTTTTTTGCGCAATAACAAGAACTAACGATAATACGCATGACATTATCCGCGCAGGGCTGGATCGCTCTCCGTTGTTTTCGGGCGCGATTAGCGGTTCTGGACCACGTTATTGTCCGTCGATAGAGGATAAAATTTATCGCTTTGGCGATCGGGACGGCCATCAGATATTTCTTGAGCCGGAGGGATTGGATGATCCGCTGATCTACCCAAATGGAATTTCAACCTCGCTTCCCGATGACGTACAGCTTGCGATGATCCAGTCGATCGATGGGCTCGAACGGGCGCGGATGGTGATGCCGGGCTATGCAGTTGAATATGATCATATCGATCCTCGCGCGCTTGATTTCCATCTTTCGCTTCGCGCAATGCCAGGGCTGTTTTGCGCGGGGCAGATCAACGGCACTACCGGTTATGAGGAGGCGGCCGGGCAGGGGCTTGTGGCGGGGCTTAATGCCGCTGCCCATGCGTTGTCGCTTGCGCCCATAGAGCTTGATCGCACCAACAGCTACCTTGGTGTGATGATTGACGATCTTGTGCTGCAGGGTGTTACCGAGCCGTATCGGATGTTGACTGCGCGCGCGGAATATCGCCTGCGGCTTCGCGCGGATAACGCCGAAACCAGGCTGACCTCGGTGGGAATTGCCCTTGGTTGTGTGGGGCCAGCGCGTGCGGAGCGCTTTGCGCGACGTGAGGAGGAACGAAGCGTAATTGAACAGAAATTGGCGGATATTACCCAAGGGGCAACGCTTGCAGCGCGCGGCGCGCCGGTTGTGGCCGACGGCAGCAAACGCTCTGGCAAGGATTGGTTACGTTTTCCTGGCGTTTTGCTTGGTCACGTTTTGCCTGAATATTCCGCATTGGGGGATGAGGCATTGCTTGCGGAAATCGAAGAAGATGTTCGCTACGCACCGTATATTGAGCGGCAATTAGCCGAAATTGCAGCGTTGGCGCGCGATGAGGCAAATGCTTTGCCCGCGCAGATAGATTATGCGCAAATCCCTGGCCTTTCGGTAGAAATGGTGGAGCGTTTGACAAAGGCCAGGCCGCACAATCTGGCCGCCGCTGGGCGCATAAGGGGCATTACCCCGGCCGCATTATCGGCGATTTTTCTTCACAGTAAGCGGCGCGCGGCATGACGGAGGCGGAAGCCCAGCAATGGATAGTTGACCATCATGGTGTTTCACGTGGAACATTGCTGGCGCGTTTTGTCGAAATGGTTGTTGCGGAATCGCATCAACAAAATTTAATTTCGAGAACCAGCATGGATGCGATTTGGCGCCGCCATGTCGTTGATTCAGCGCAGTTGCTTTGCTTTTCACCACCGATAATTGGACATTGGGTGGATATCGGCACTGGCGCTGGTTTTCCTGGTATGGTCATCGCGTTGTTGAGTGATTGGTCAATGACGTTGGTGGAACCACGCCGTAGACGAGCCGAATTTTTGGCACGCGTTTTAGGCGCGTTTGATATTGCTAACCGTGTCACGGTGGCGACCCGTAAAGTTGAATATTTAAACCGGGCTGCCGATGTTATATCGGCTCGCGCGGTGGCGCCGCTTGGCGCATTATTCGCTGCGGGGGCGGGCGTATCGCGGCGGAATAGCTTGTGGATTTTACCAAAGGGCACGACTGCGCTCGAAGAGGTGGCGCAAGCGCAGCAATCATGGCATGGTGTGTTTCACGTGGAACATAGCATCACCGAGCCGGGATCGCTTATCGTTACTGCAAAAGGCGTGCACGCAAAATGATAACCATCGCAATTGCCAACCAGAAGGGCGGAGTAGGCAAAACCACCACGGCGATAAATTTGGGAACCGCGCTCGCGGCGACGGGGCTGCGCGTGTTGTTGATCGATCTCGATCCACAAGGGAATGCCTCAACCGGGCTAGGTGTTAGCAGGCATAACCGCGAACGTTCGTCTTATGATCTTCTCATTGGCGATCTGCTGCTGTCGGAATGTGCGGTACCAACGCAGGTGCCTGGTTTCGATATTGTACCTGCCACCGTTGATCTGTCCGGTGCCGAGATTGAGTTGGTTGAGTTTGAACAGCGCACCCACCGGCTAGACCGGGCAATCGCGGCGGCGGGGGAAGACGCGTGGGACACAGTGCTGATCGATTGCCCACCATCGCTTGGTTTGCTGACGATGAACGCGATGGTGGCTGCGGATTCGCTGCTGGTACCGCTGCAATGCGAGTTTTTTGCGCTGGAGGGGCTTAGTCAATTGTTGAACACGGTTGAGCGAATTCGCACCCGTTTCAACCCTGGTTTATCGATCCTTGGGGTCGCGCTCACCATGTATGATCGCCGTAACCGGCTTACCGATCAGGTGTCCGATGATGTTCGCGCAGTGCTTGGTAAGGTAGTATTCGACACGGTTATTCCGCGCAATGTCCGTTTGTCGGAGGCGCCTAGCCACGGCGTGCCCGCATTGATTTATGATATTCGTTGCCCAGGATCTGAAGCTTATATCGCACTAGCGCGAGAATTGATTGCCAGGTTGCCACGTGCCGGCAATGCTCCCACTCCTCAAACCACCAGAGCCGCATGACTGACCCGACCATTATCGCTGCGACACACAAAAACAGGCCGGGGCTTGGCCGCGGGTTAAGCGCTTTGCTGGGAGATGTTGCACGAGAGGAGCCGGTTGCGCCGGGCGGCAGCACGCGCGGTGGGGTTCGGACATTGCCCGTTGGCGCGCTCAGCCCACATCCTGGGCAGCCACGCCGTTATTTTGACGAGGCGGCACTGGACGAACTTGCCAATTCAATTGCGGCGCGCGGCCTTATTCAGCCAATTGTAGTGCGGCCCATGGGCAAAGGTTTTCAGATTGTTGCGGGCGAGCGGCGCTGGCGGGCGGCTCAGCGCGCTCATCTGCACGAAGTACCAGTAATTGTTCGAGATTTTGACGATGCCGAAACGCTTGAAATAGCGTTGGTTGAAAATATTCAACGGCAAGATTTGAATGCGATTGAAGAGGCGGAGGCATATTTCCGGCTTATTGGTGAGTTTGGGCATACGCAGGATGCACTGGCGCGCATTGTCCACAAATCGCGCAGCCATGTGGCTAATTTGCTGCGGCTGCTGGATTTGCCGGCGGAAGTGCAAGCGCGGGTTGTGGTTGGTGCAATCAGCATGGGCCATGCACGAGCGTTGATCGGCGCGAGCGATCCTGAAGGGCTAGCTCGTCGGATTGAAGAAGAAGAACTGTCGGTTCGCGAAACCGAGAAACTGGTTCGCGCGGCAAAGGCGCCAACAATAATTGTACATGGGGAGAACCGCACGCCAACACCCCTTGTTGCGCCTGAGCATGATATCTTAGCTCTGGAACGACAATTGTCTGATTTGCTTGGGCTATCTGTAAAGGTTGCACATGGCCAAAAAGGCGGAAGCATGACCTTGACCTACTCTACGCTTGATCAGCTCGACATGATTTGTCAGCGGCTTAGCGGCGATATGATCTGATTAAGCTTATCGCGCGCGGGCGGCGCGGGCGATGTTGAGGCACATGGCGTCTGCCAATACCTGACCGGCAGAGCCGCTTGCCATCATCGCTCGTTCAACCTCGCGCAAACGGGTTATGGCAACGACAGCGCGCGCAGCCGGCCATTGGCGGATTGCGCGGGCAGTTACGGGCCGCTCACGTATGTGGACGTAGTGACGATCCATCGCGTCGTTAATATTGATGCCGGTATCAACATCGGCGCGCAGAGCAGCGATCGTCATCAGGCGTTTCACCAGGCCCCGTAGCAGCGGTATTGGCGAGACACCGGCTTGTGCCATTTGTGCTAAATCGCTCCCCAAATCGGCAATGCGGCCATCGATCGCGGCATCGATTGCCCGAAAAAATTCGGAATCGCCCAAATCTGCGCCAATTGCATCTAACGCCGCTTCATCCGCAATTCCTGGATGCTCTGGCGAGGCGTCGACAAACAGAGCAAGTTTTTCAATCTCCCGCGCCATTACCGCGCGGTCTCCTCCAGAGCTTGTGACCAGCCGATCCGCCAGCGCCGGGTTGATCCGCATGCCTTGCTCCTGAGCCATGCTTGCAGCGAGCCGGGCTGCCTCGGCGGCGTTAGGCGGATAGCAAGCGCAGCACAACGCGTTAGGTGCCGCAAGCGCCAGCTTTACCAATTTGCTGGTGGCCTTTAGCTGCGGTGCAATTGCCAGGACAGGGTTACCCGCGCGCTCTGCCGACAATAGCAACGACACAGCTTCCAGGCTTTCATCACCAATCCCACATATTTTAATGTGTCGTGCAGTGGCGAACAACGATGTCGATGCAGCCTCAGCGGCAAGCAGCGCAGGATCAGCCTTTAGCATCGATGGTTCGATGTCTAGCCGCTCTGCCGCGGTGCCCATTTGGCGCGCCAGCCTTGTGGCCCAATCATTCGCGCCAGCATCATCTGGTCCATAAAGCAGGTATAGCCGGATATGGGGGTCGCCCCGGTCGATGGCGGTGCGTAGCTGGGATGTGCTGGCCTTCACGGCGCGCGCGCGCCGGTCCGCTCAGCATATAGCGCAATCCGCGCAACTATCTGATCCGCTACAATAGACGAAAGCCGCTCCAGCGCAGAGTTTTCGGCGGCAATCGTTGCATATTCAGAGCCCACCACATCGATGCCTGCGTCAGATCCCGCTGTTGCGTCAATCAACACCGCGCCATTGCTCAAATCGACAAGCTGATATCGCGCGCGCAATGAGCGCCGCTCGCGAGAGACAGAATCATCCCGGCGCACGCCAAGGCCGTTGATCTTATCATCCAGCCGAATTTCAAGCCGATATCGCGCTGTATTGCTACCCGTTGCCGCCAGGCGGTCACGCAGCGCGTTGCCAACCAGAAAGCCTGCCTGCCCCTCAATTGGCGCAACGGAAACCTGTGCCAGCGTTTGCCCGACATTGCCGCCAATTCCCCCGCTATAAAGCGGATGCAGCCCGCACCCCCCAAGCGCCGGTGCAATAAGCGCCATCGTGAAAAGCAAAGGAAAGACGCGAAACAAGCTCACAGGACAATGTTCACCAAACGATCTGGCACGACAATTACCTTGCGCGGAGAAGCACCATCAAGCAAGCGCTGTACCTTTTCCGACGCCATGGCAGCAGCCTCAACCGTAGCCTGGTCTGCGCCTTTTGCTAAAAGCACCGTGTCGCGCAATTTACCGTTCACCTGAATGGCAATCGTTACATCGTTTTCAACAAGCATCGCCGGGTCAACAACTGGCCATGCCGCATCTGCGATCAACCCCGTGCCACCGCGCGCGGCCCAGGCTTCCTCTGCCAAATGCGGTACCATGGGCGACACCAGCCGCAACATCCCGTCAATTGCCGTATCGCGCGCCAGCGATGGCGCGGCGCGATCAATGGCATTGGCAAGTTCATAGAGCCGAGCCACCGCCTTGTTGAAGGAAAGCGCCTCAATATCGGCGGCGACGCCGGCAATGATCTGGTGGTATTTTCGGGTAAGAGCTGCATCTCCCCCCCCGGTTGAGCGTTCGGTTTGAAACAACCGCCACAAGCGCTGTACAAAGCGCCAGGCGCCTTCGATGCCCGACTCACTCCATGGCAAGTCGCGTTCCGGCGGGCTGTCCGACAGCATGAACCATCGCACCGCATCCGCGCCATATTGGTCGACAATTGGTTCTGGATCGATCGTGTTCTTTTTGGATTTCGACATTTTCTCGACCCGGCCGACCGTGACCGGCGCACCGGTGGCGACTTCGGCAAGACTTGTACCGTCAGTCCGCATCACCTCTTCCGGTGACAGCCAGCGACCATCGCTTGCCCGATAGGTTTCGTGCGTCACCATTCCCTGGGTGAATAGCCCCGTAAAAGGCTCTGCAATGTCGAGCTGGCCAATGCGCTTCAATGCCCGCGTCCAGAAGCGTGCATAAAGAAGATGGAGGATGGCGTGTTCTACACCACCAATATATTGCGCGACTGGTAGCCAGCGCTCAGCTTCAGCCGGGTCAAACGGCCGGTCGGCCGGCTGGCTGGCGAAGCGAATGAAATACCAGGAGGAATTGACAAAAGTATCCAGCGTGTCGGTTTCGCGGCGGGCTGTTTGGCCGCAACTGGGGCAGTCGACATGCTTCCAGTCTGGGTGCCGGTCAAGCGGGTTGCCGGGGACATCGAAAGATACATCTTCTGGCAGTGCCACGGGCAATTGCTCACGCGGCACCGGAACCGCGCCGCAAGCGTCGCAATGGATAATGGGGATGGGCGTGCCCCAATAGCGCTGACGCGAAATACCCCAGTCTCGCAGCCGAAATATGGTGGTGCCGGTGCCCCAACCTTCTGATTCGGCTCGCGCAATGACAAATTGTTTTGCCGCATCAATCGCCATTCCGTCCAGAAAGCGCGAATTGACCATGACGCCAGTGCCAGAATAAGCCTCATCACCGGCAAAATCGGGTGCAATCAAATCACCATCTGCCACAACGCGGCGCACGGGCAGGCCATATTTACGGGCAAAATCCAGGTCGCGTTGGTCGTGCGCGGGCACGCCAAACACTGCGCCTGTACCATAATCCATTAGCACAAAATTGGCTATATAAACCGGCAATTGCCAGGTCGGGTCAAAAGGATGTGTGGCGGTCAAGCCAGTGAGAAACCCAAGTTTTTCTTGCGTTTCCATCTCGGCAGCGGTGGTTCCGCCCCGCCGGCATTCGTCGATAAAGGCGCGCGCGTCGGCATTGGTTTCAGCGATAGAACGAGCAAGCGGATGATCGGCTGCAACCGCAACAAAACTGGCGCCAAAGATGGTGTCGGGGCGGGTAGTAAAAACCTCTACATCGCCGCCGTCTGAAAGTGTAAAGCAGAATTGCAAGCCGTGGCTTTTGCCAATCCAGTTTTCCTGCATCAGCCTGACCTTGTCTGGCCAGTGTTCAAGCGCCTTCAACCCATCCAGCAGTTCGTCGGCAAAATCGGTTATCTTTAAAAACCACTGGTTCAACTTGCGCCGTTCAACCGGCGCGCCGGATCTCCATCCGCGCCCGTCAATCACCTGCTCATTGGCGAGCACAGTCATATCGACCGGATCCCAGTTAACAGCAGATTCACGGCGATAAACCAGGCCATGCGCAAACAGATCGAGGAACAGGGCCTGTTCATGGCCATAATATTCCGGCTCGCATGTCGCCAGTTCGCGCGACCAGTCGAGCGCGAAGCCCAGGCGCTTTAGCTGCGCGCGCATGGTAGAGATGTTGGCGCGTGTCCACTCGCCAGGGTGGACGCCCTTTTCCATCGCCGCATTTTCTGCCGGCATACCAAATGCATCCCACCCCATCGGGTGAAGCACTTCCATGCCAATCATCCGCCGATAGCGGGCAAGAACATCGCCCATCGTATAATTGCGCACATGGCCGATATGAATCCGCCCGGACGGGTAGGGAAACATTTCGAGCACATAGGAGCGAGGCTTGTCGCTCGCATCGGATGCGGCAAAAGTCTGCTGATCAGCCCAAACAGCCTGCCAAGCCGCGTCTGCCTTCAGCGCGTTGAAGCGCGACGCCATAGTCATGCCGTATTTACCCGGAAATGGCAGCGCGGCGCAGGTCGCGTGCGCGCGTCAAAATAATGTCTTCCAGCTTTTGGGCCGTGGCCGCCCGCACCGGCGCATCAACCCATTGGCCATCGCGGTTAATCTGGCGCAGCACCGCGACACGAAGGGCATCGGCGCGCAAATCCTGGTCGAGAATGGAAACGGTAACCTTGGTTCGTTCCGCCGGAGAGGCGGGGTTTACGAACCAGTCTGTTACAATGACGCCGCCGTTCGAATCGGTCTGCACAAGCGGCATAAAGCTGATTGCGTCGAGCGTCGCCCGCCACAAATAGCTGTTGACGCCGATGGTTGTAACCCGCGACGCGGCGAGATCTGCCCTAGGCCGGTCCTTGCCGCCGCCGCAAGCGGCCAATGGGGCGATCAGCGAAACGACAATCGCGGTGCGCAACAGGCGGGTCATTGGCTATTCCCTGAAAAAATTATGGGCATGGTGATGTGAAACAGACACATTCCGCACCTATATAGCCTCTGTCGCCCGCCGCAAGCTAGGGCAATGCGCAAAACCACCAGTCGCCTGGCCAGGTTATGTGTGACGATTGCAACAGTCGGGCGGCAAAGCGATTTCAGCCAGTAGCGCGGCGACAGGCGGCTGTGCTAGGGGATAATTGTTGAGGAAAGAGGGTTTTGTGGCGCGTTGTCGGTTGATCACAGGTGCATTGCTGGGCGCTGCTACGGCGGTTTGCCTTGTTGCGCCCGCAATCGGTGCGCCGGACCGGGAACGTCGCGCCGCCGTTACGCCGCAAATTTCCGCTTTTTCCGCTGTGGGGCCATTCACGCCGGCATCGCCCGACCCAAAGCTTGCCGCGCTTTTGGCCCGGTCGGGAGTTGACGTTGCGGCTTTCCGGTTCACGCCCACCGACTCGCGCCGGACGAATAGCCGCGCGGTGACGGTGGCCGTGCGCGCCCGCACGACGGGACCCGCATCGGCGGCGCGCGGTGAGGCGAGCCTTGGCTCGCCTGGTGGAGTGGCGCCCACCATCGGGTTGGTGCCGATTGCCTATAATCTGGGTGTGTCGGTGGGCTGGAAACATTTTGCGCTTTCAGGCGATGTTGCACGGCTGGATCTGGCCGGGCAGCCGGGTAGCCGCGAATCGGTGGAAGCCGGGGTTAGCTATTCCGGCAGCCGGTTAACGGGGCGGGTAAGCGCGCTTGCCGATCGGCCGTTGCCAGGCGCGCCAAGGCTGGTGGGAGACAGGCCGAGCTATGTGATCGATGTTGGCGGCGCTTATGCCTTGTCGCGCAACTTTGCGGTAACGGCGGGTGTCAAATACAAGGCCGAGAATTATCGATTGACTGAGCCCGGCGATACAAGGCGGGATAGCCAGGCTGCTTATATCGGCACTATTTTGCGGTTCTGAGCGGAAATTTTGAGCGATTTGCGCCAGCAGGTTGCAGCCAGCCGTCGATTCCGGCCCATCCATCAAAGCCAATTTGTCTTAACTGCCGAAAATTGCGCGCATTTACTCCGCCAAGCGCGATCAGCTTGGCGGGCGGGTGGGTTGCGCGAGCAATATTGGCCATCAGCCCGGCCCGACTTATGCCCAAAGCCGGGCTGTCGGGGTGGGTCCGGGTGGCAAATATGGGCGAGACAAGTATTGCATCGGCACCGGCGCGAATTCCGGCCAATATTTCCCGCAGGTTGTGCGCAGGCCATGTGCGAATAACGTTGCCGCGCCCGCCCGGCATTCTACCGTGCAGCCCTTGTTCGCGCCACGACAAGCGATCTGCGCCAGCGCGAATAACAACCAGCCCGTTTTGACGCGCGACACGCTCAATCCGCGCAAATAAAGCACGCCGGGCAGGCAGCGACCAGCGATAATGCCGGACAATCACCCCGGCGCCGCGGGGCAGGACGGCGAGGGCCCGCCACAAATCTTCTCCCTGCCGCTCATCTGTCATCAGCCAGGAATTGGGCACATGCTTAGGGTGGCAAGGTTGCATCTTGGCTCCTATAGCAGGTGCCATGACGATGAGCGATGTGGTGACGAGCGCAGGTGCAGCAGCCGGGCGGCTGGCCGAGATAACCGGGAAAATTGGCGCGGCCGCTCGGCTTGCTGCCCGGCCTGTGGCGGATATTGCGCTGATTGCAATTGCAAAAACTCATGATGCGCGCGCGATTGCGCCGTTGATCGGTGCCGGGCAGCGCGTTTTTGGTGAAAACCGGGTGCAGGAGGCGGCGCAGAAATGGCCCGCACTGCGTGAAGAAACACCCGGATTGTCTCTCCATCTGGTCGGTCAGTTGCAATCAAACAAGGCGCTCGATGCGGTCAACATGTTCGACGCGATCCACTCGGTCGACCGGCCCTCTCTCATCACTGCGCTTGCCCTTGCCATGGACAAGGCGGGCAGGCGGCCAGCCTGTTTTGTTCAGGTAAATATTGGCGATGAACCCCAAAAAGGCGGGGTCGGTACCGCGGGGCTGGCAGCATTTATTGCGCAGGCACAGGCCGCAAATTTGCCGATTGCCGGGCTGATGTGCGTGCCGCCCGCGATGGTTGAGCCAGCGCCATATTTCGCCCTGCTGGCAAAATTTGCGCGTGATCACGGCGTGGCCGGGCTCAGCATGGGCATGTCCGGAGATTTTGAAACCGCGGTTACACTTGGCGCCACACATGTGCGGGTTGGCAGCGCGCTTTTTGGCGCCCGCCCGTCGATGATGAGCGTGACGGCATGACACCAGCGGCGTTGATTTTCGATTTTGACGGCGTGCTGATCGACAGCGAATATGTCGGCAACCGCCATCTGGCACAATATCTGACATCGATTGGCCACCCGATTGGGGAGGCGGAAAGTATGGCCAGGTTTATGGGGCTGGCGGGAAATGATTTTCTTTGCGCGATTGAACAGTGGATGGGGCAGCCGCTGCCGGAAGATTTTGCCGCGGCGCGCGCGCAAGAAGACGTCCGTGCGCTGGGAGCGGGTGTGCCAGATATTGCCGGGGCGGTTGATTTTGTACGTGCGCTGGATCCGCAATTGCCCAAAGCAATTGCCTCGTCGAGTTCGTCGCACTGGATCAACACGCATTTGGCGCATATTGGCCTTGGCACGGTCTTTGGGGACAATATTTTTAGCGGGCGCGAGCATGTTGCCCGTGGCAAGCCTGCGCCCGATCTCTATCTGCACGCGGCCAACGCGCTTGGCATACCGATTGGGCAGACGGTGATAATCGAGGATTCCCCAGTTGGTGTTACCGGCGCGCTTGCTTCTGGCGCGCGGGTTATCGGCCTTGTTGCAGGCAGCCATTGTGGGCCCGACCATGAGCAGCGGCTGCGGGCGCTTGGGGTGGAGCATATCGCGCGCAATTTCACCGAGGTTGCGCTTTTTCTCAACTAAGATTGGCTCGATGAGTGCGCCAGAGCTAAAATTCGTGGCCAGTGCGGTCTCGCTTGGTGGCCAGATATTGCTCATTATGCGGATTGGCGGGCAGAATGTGCGGCACCCGCTCGACAACATCGACACCGGCTGCACCAAGCGCTGCGACTTTGGCAGGGTTGTTGGTTAGCAGTCGTACCGATCGCTGGCCCAGAAGCGAAAGCATTCGTGCGGCAACCGAAAAATTACGCGAATCTACCGCAAAGCCCAGCCGCGTGTTGGCGTCCACCGTGTCAAAACCCTGGTCCTGCAACGCATAGGCACGCAGCTTGTTGATCAGCCCGATGCCGCGCCCTTCCTGCCGCAGATAGAGCAATACCCCCCAGCCATTGGCGGCAATGGCGGCAATGGCTGCGTCAAGCTGCGGGCCGCAATCGCATTTCAGCGAACCAAGAACATCGCCAGTCAAACATTCGCTGTGTAGCCGCACCAGCGGCGGGCGGCCACTAGGCGCGCCGACGACAAGCGCAACATGTTCGCTAGGCATTTCTGGTGTACGAAAAGCCACGATCTCGGCATTTTCAGCGCCTTTCACTGGTAAATGCGCGCGAGTGGCGATGGTTAGCCGGGTTGCATCCTCATGTAAGTCAATATCACTTGCGGCAATTTTCAGCCCCGTGTCTGCTGCGTTATCTGTGGGAGCGATGAAAAATGCGGGCAATATGCCGGCCAAAGTTGCCAGGCGGAGCGCTGCTCTGGCGGCAGCGGGGCTCGCCATAGCAATTGCCTGAAACGGGCCCTTCATCGGAAATTTAAGGTCGCAGGCCGGGTCTGCCAGCGCAAATGCTGTGTCAAAATCAAGCCACGGGGCCCGTGCGATAAGGACCGGGGCTTCGGGTTCAGCGGCGGCAATCTGGTTGGCAAGTTTAAGCGTTTCGGCGCGCCCGGCCGAAATGAGCACCGCGGCTGCCGCATCAGGGTCAAACGCCGCCAGCCGGGCGGAATCCGCTGTTTCAACAGCGAGCACGGTAACCGCGCCGTCGTGTGCGGCAATGGTGACGGGCCATCCCCGGCGGAGCGAGTCGACGCCACGGGCTGCGTGTTGTGCGGTCAAAATGTAAACTCGGTGAGAATGGGAATATGGTCTGAAGGCTTTGGCCAGCTTCGGCAATCTTCAAATACATGATGTGCGGTTGCGCATTTCGCAAGGTCGGCCGTTGCCCACATATGATCCAGCCTGCGACCCCTGTCCGACGCAGCCCAATCTTTGGCGCGGTAGCTCCACCATGTATAAAGCCGGGCAGGCGGCGAGATGAAGTGGCGGCCAAGGTCAACCCAATTATTTGAAGCCAGCAGCCGGTTGAGAAGGGCCACCTCGACCGGGGTATGGCTGACGACATCGAGCAGTTGCCGGTGGCTCCACACATCTGCTTCGAGCGGCGCAATGTTGAAATCGCCCATCAGCAGTGCCGGGCCTTGAACCTGCGCCGACCAGCCGGTCATCCGCTCAATAAAATCAAGTTTCTGGCCGAATTTCGGGTTCAGATCACGATCAGGCAGGTCTCCACCGGCCGGGATGTAGACATTTTCCAGTCTCATGCCGTTTTCCAGCCTCACGCCGATATGGCGCGCCTCGCCATTGGCCTGCCAGTCATTGCGATGGTCTTGCGCTAGCGGAATTTTGCTGATGATGGCCACGCCATGGTGCATCCGCTGACCGTTTAGGACTATGTGGCGATAGCCAAGCGCGCGAAAGGCGGCGAGCGGAAAATCCGCGTCCATCACCTTGGTTTCCTGCAGGCATAATATGTCGGGTGCCTGTTCGGCGAGAAAACGCTCGACGATTTCTAACCGAAACCGAACGGAGTTTATGTTCCACGAAGCGATGCGAAGAGTGTCAGTCATAGCCCGATCTAGCGCCGTGTGTGCTGGTCCGCCAGTCTGGTATTGGCGCTTTGGCAGCGGGTAAGGAAAGGCCCTCGCTCCGGGGGCATGGAACGAGGGCCGACCTAGCGTTCGTCACGCAGGCGGGTTGGAAAAACAGGCCGGGTAACAGGGGAAATCCCGGCTTCTCCATCCGCATTCCTGTTTTAAGCCGGCCAACCTGTCTCGAATATGAATGAATCTGTTTGACGGATGATTATTTATGCAGTGCCGCGCCACGCGGGTCGTTCCAGCGGAACGCGTTGTCGGCAATCGCAATGTTGAAGGCCTGATTGGTCAGCCGAACCGTTGTTCGGTTGTTTTGTGCATCCAGCGACACCCAGCCTTGCAGCATCAGGCCAGCGGGCGCGCTCTTGTCCCTGGCGAAAACCAGCGTAATGCGGCCATATTCCGGGTGGCGCGGGTCGCGTGCTTCAACCGAGACAATGTCGGGGCCGACGCTGGGCAAAATCCTGGCTACGCCGCCAATGTCCCGGTTTGGGTTGAGCAATATACCAAGCGGAGAATTGCCGATGGGCCAGCGCTGAACCTGACGGACGGAATAATCAACGAAGATCAGCGCTTTGCCATCCCCCACTATAAGAATAGGCACCCCTTTTTCATATTGGAACCGGATTTTGCCTGGCTTTTTCAGTGTTAGCGTGCCGGTTACCACGCGTCCGCTGCGGTCGGCCTGGCTGAAATTTGCTGTCATGCTGTCAACGCTGCGCAAATGCTGCTGAACCAGCGCCAGATCTCCCGAAACCGGGGCCGCTGCGGTGAGCATTGTCGCCACGGGCGCCAGTATCATGGCGGCAACTAGGGGGTGTTTCACGGGCGCATTCTCCAGTTGGGCGATGTCTATCCGAGACAATGGTTAGGCACCTTGCGTTGAACCCGCCATGAACCCGGCGGGCTGAGCAAGAAAGCGCTTAATCGATCACAATCATTTTGAGATTAAAGCGGCTGGCCGTCTTGGTCCATCAGTACGTCGCGCCTGCCGACATGGTCTGGCCGCGAGACGAGACCCTCTTTTTCCATCCGCTCAATCAGTCGCGCGGCGCTGTTATAACCGATACGGAGCTGGCGTTGCAGCCACGATGTCGACGCCTTTTGGCTTTCTGCCACAAGCTGGCAGGCGGCACGATATTGCTGGTCTTCGGGCGAATCATCACCCAAAGGCTGTCCATCCAAAGGGAAATTCTGTTCAGGCTCCTCGGTAACAGAGGAGATATAATCTGGCTGACCCTGCGAGCGCCAGTGATTGGCCACAGCCTGAACCTCGTCATCTGAAACAAAAGGCCCGTGCACACGGGCAATCTGCTTGCCGCCGGGCATATAGAGCATGTCGCCCCGGCCCAGTAGTTGCTCTGCGCCCTGCTCGCCCAGAATAGTGCGCGAATCGATCTTGGAGGTTACGTGAAAGCTGATCCGCGTCGGTAAATTCGCTTTGATGACACCGGTGATAACATCGACCGAGGGGCGCTGTGTCGCCATGATGAGGTGGATGCCGGCCGCGCGTGCCTTTTGCGCCAGTCGTTGGATTAAAAACTCCACTTCCTTGCCTGCCGTCATCATCAGGTCGGCCAGTTCATCGACGATGACGACGATTTGCGGCAGAGGCTGATAATCGAGCCGCTCTTCTTCATAAACAGGCTGGCCGCTGTCTGAATCATAGCCGGTTTGCACTTTGCGGCCCAGCGGCTGCCCCTTTGCGCGGGCGCTGCGCACTTTGTCGTTGAATGAGGCAAGGCTGCGAACATTGACCGAAGCCAGCATCCGGTAACGATCCTCCATCTGTTCGACCGCCCATTTGAGCGCGCGCACCGCCTTTGCCGGTTCTGTGACGACGGGGGCAAGCAGATGGGGAATATCCTGATACATCGACAATTCTAGCATTTTGGGGTCGATCATAATCATCCGGCACTGGTCTGGCGTCAGCCGGTAGAGCAGCGACAAGATCATGCAGTTGAGGCCAACCGATTTGCCGGAACCCGTCGTGCCTGCAACGAGCAGATGCGGCATGGGCGCCAGATCGGCAATCACCGGGTCACCAGCGATATTTTTGCCAAGAATGATGGGCAATTGGGCAGATTGATCTTCAAAGGTCTGGCTGGAGACAAGCTCGTGCAGGTTTACCGTTTCGCGCCTGGCGTTGGGCAATTCAATGCCGATGACGCTGCGGCCGGGAATGGTGGCGACGCGGGCGGAAATGGATGACATGTTGCGGGCAATATCGTCTGCCAATGCGATGACCCGGCTCGCCTTGATGCCGCTTGCAGGTTCCAGCTCATACATGGTGACAACGGGGCCGGGGCGCACTTCGGTAATGACGCCTTCAACCTTGAAATCGTCGAGTACTGTCTCAAGCAGCCTGGCGTTGCGTTCCAGCGCGGCCTTGTCGATCACCGGGTGGGCAGAAAAAGGCGCAGGGGTCAGCAAATCAAGTGGAGGCAGCCGGTAATTGTCGCGCAGATCAAGCGAGGCCTGTTGCGCCTTGGGCTTGGCATTTGAAGGTGCTGCTGTGCGATCGGCAATGACCGGGCCAGGTCGTTCATCCGGCATGGCAATGGCGCGCGGCGCGGGTTTGCGGGCATTTTCATTTGCGACAAATGGCGCAGGCGACAAAGGGTCGTCATCAAAAACCGTGTCTTGCCGCCACCGCCACTTCGGCCCGGCCAAAGCCATTTCATAGCTGAGCGCATAAAGCGCCACGCCCGCCAGCCCAGCCAGGGCGCCAACGCCGCGCATTGTCCATAATGTCGCGGTGGCATCGCCAATTTGGCTGATGGCGAGTTGTGCGCCACGAGCAATCGCCATACCCGCTGCGCCGCCATAACCGGCCGGCAGAGAGTTGACTGCGTTGCCCGCGACAAAGGCAAGGGCCGCCCCCATCAGCACCATGCCAAGCACCGCTTTGGCCAGCATCCGCCGCCAGCGGCCAAGCGGGACATCGCGCCACAGCCGCGTGGCGAACAGCAGCACAAGCGGCATTATCAGCACCACCGGCCAGCCAAACAGCGCCAAGAGCGCATCGGCCGCCACAGCGCCTGGCATACCCAGCAAATTGCGAGCAGGGCCAGCGGCAGCCGTGCTGAGCGAAGGGTCGCCAGGATGGTAGCTCAAAAGGCAAAGCAGCGCCGCGCCGACAAGCGTTGTCAGCCCTATGGCGACAAACAGCGCCCGGCTGCGTCGTGCGCCATGCCCCAAGATTTCGCGCCACAGGGGCGGCTGAGCCTGGCTCGCCATCTGTTCTCGTCCCTCAAGATGTACGCTGGATGTTCCGTTTGCCACCATCTACCTTGGCTCCTCCGGCGTCAAGCCTTCAACCCGATGGGCCAGCTACCCGGCGTGGCAGTTGGCAGCGGCAGCGCGGCGCGCTAGGACAGGGCGCATGAACAAAGCCGATGTCATCATTTTGGGCGGTGGGCTGGTTGGCGCAAGCGTGGCGCTTGCGCTCGATGCGCACGGTATCACCAGTATTGTTGTCGATCCGGCGGATCCTGGCGTTACGTTGTCGGCCGGTTTTGACGGGCGGGCATCGGCGCTCGCCAGCGCGAGCCAGCGCATGCTTGATGCCATTGGCGTGGGCACGCTGCTTGCCGGGCAGGGCTGCCCTATCGAGGCTATTCGTGTGAGCGATGGGCTGGCGCCTGGTGCGCTTGATTTTATGCCGGGGGCTAATGCAGGCGCGCTGGGTTTCATGTATGAAAACCGCCATGTTCGGCAGGCGTTGCACTTGGCCGCAAGCAGGGCAGGCGGGGTGGATATGCACCTGAAGACGCGCGCCACCGCAGTGGAGCGCGGGCCAGGCGGCGTGGTGGCAACGCTTAGTTCGGGCGCGCAGGTGTTTGCACAATTGCTGATTGTGGCAGAAGGGCGCAATTCGCCAACGCGCATGGCCGCGGGCATCAACATCGTTCACTGGTCCTACAGGCACAACGCCATCATCTGTGCGTTCGAGCATGAACGCCCGCATGAAAACACGGCGTTTGAAATTTTTTATCCCGCCGGGCCTTTCGCCATTTTACCGCTATTGCCGGTGGCGAGCGTCAACCGTTCTGCGCTGGTGTGGACCGTGGCTGAGCGCCATGCGCAAGCCATGCTAAAATTGTCTGCGCGCGCGTTTCTGGCCGAGGCGGAAAAGGCCATGGGCGGCTTTTTGGGGGAGTTGAGCGGGCTTGGCCCTCGCTCCACCTATCCGCTGGGTTTTCATAATGCCGCGCGGATTACAGGCGAGCGGCTGGCGCTGGTGGGGGATGCCGCGCACGGCATTCATCCGATTGCCGGGCAAGGGCTGAACCTTGGCTTTCGCGATGTTGCAACGCTTGCGCAGGTGCTGGTGGAGGGCAAGCGGATGGGGCTTGATTTGGGCGACCCGCAGTTGCTGGCGCGCTATGAGCGCTGGCGCGGGGGGGACACGCTGACGGTTGCGCTGGCGACGGACGGGTTGACCAGGTTGTTCGGCCTGCCGGGTAAAACAGCAAGCGCTGTCCGCCGCTTTGGTTTGTCGGCGGTGCAGGCGCTGCCACCGCTAAAAAGCCGCTTTATGGCAGAAGCGCGGGGCGAAAGCGGCGATTTACCCAGATTGTTGCAGGGCGAGCTAGTCTAGCGCGCCGCTTTTGGGGCCGGGTGGATAGCTTAAACCACAATAGCAACCCTTGGCATCAACCATCTAAAGCCCGCGCTTCGTCCGCCAGCATCACCGGGATGCCGTCGCGAATGGGATAGGCAAGACCAGCGGCCTCGCTCACCAGCTCGTGCGCCAGCGCATCATAGCGTAGTGGCCCGCGCGTGATAGGGCAGACGAGGATGGAGAGCAGCCACGGGTCTAGTGGCGCAGTGTCGGCCGGTGGTGGCGTGTCGTTCATTGCAGCGTCGTCGTGTCATTGCCGTCATAACGGCCAAAAAACTGCATAAGCTGTATGATCAGCTCGGCTCGGTCGCTTAGGCATGCTGATTCAAGCAATGCCTGTTTTGCTGCCACATCAAAAGGCGCAATTTGCGCCACACCGTTGACCAGCGCCTCGTCGTCGAGCCGGGAGACCGCATCCCAATCCACCGCATAGCCCATAGTTTCAGCAAAGCGCCGTGACTCCATCTCCAGCGCGGCGCGGGCGGGACTTTGCAATATCTCGGGCGCCTCGTTTGTTGGCAGCAACAGCGCTTCCACCTGCCGAAAGGGCGTGGCGACATCAAGCTCGCGCAGGATGCGGAACAGCGCCACACCCTCCAGCACCAGATTGTAACGGCCATCGTCCAGCGCTTCAAATTCGGCAATGCGACCGACACAGCCTATGTCGAACAATGGTGGCGGGTTGCCCTCGCCACGGGGCTGTATCATGCCTATCCGCCGGTCGCGCGCCATCGAATCGCGCATCAGTGCCTGGTAGCGCGGCTCAAAGATATGCAGCGGCAGGTGCATCCCCGGAAACAACAAAGCGCCGGGCAGCGGAAAGATGGACAAGCGGGTGGGTGCAGGCATCGTCAGCCGAACAATATGGCGGAAAGTCGCCGCCGCTGGCTTGCGACCCAGGGGTTCTCCAACCCCACCGCCTCAAATAATGTGAGCAGCCTTTGCCGCGCTGCTCCCTGGTTCCAATCTCGATCATCAGCAATCATCGCAAGCAGCGTATCGGCGGCGGCGTCATTCTGTCCGGCAGCCATTTGCCCGGCTGCAAGCTGGTAGCGCGCCTCCATATCGGCCGGATTGGCGCTGGCAGCCGCCGCAAGCCCGGCAAGATCATCCACCGGTTGTGCCGCCAGCGCCAGTGCCAGCGCCGCTTTGGCGCGCGCAAATTCTGGTTTGGCGGTAATATCGGCAGCAAGTGCGGCAAGCGCAGTGGCGGCGGCCTCGGTCTGGCCCGCGGCAACCTGTGCCCGGAGCAAGCCAGCCAGTATCTGAGGTTTTTCAGGTGCCATTTCGGCCAGTTGCTCGAAAATTGACAAAGCGCGCTCTGCTTCGCCAGCCTCCAGCGCCTCCTCCCCCATGACAATCATTGGGTCGAGTGCGGCTCCGTCATCCTCTACCTCGATGGGCAATTGCCGCAAAAGCTGGTCAAGCATGGTGCGCAGCGCGCTTTCGGTGCGAGCGCTCGTCAGATCGGCAACAAGCTTGCCCTGAAACATTGCATAGACGGTGGGAATCGACCGGATCTGGAACTGTGCGGCGACAAATTGATTGGCATCGGTGTCGATCTTCGCCAGCACTACGCCCTTGTCGGCATATGCCGCCGCCACCTTGTCGAGCAATGGCGCCAGCGCCTTGCACGGGCCACACCATTCTGCCCAAAAGTCGATGATGACGAGTTTCGTCATCGAAGGCTCCACCACCTCGCGGCGGAACGCTTCCACTGCATCGCGTTCTGCCGCGCTCATTCCCAGAGTAGCCAAGTTCTGCTCCCATGCCAGTATTGACCCCATATGTGGGCGGTTTTGCGCACAAGCCAACCCTTTTCGTTGTTTTTGCTTATG
Source organism: Sphingomonas sp. (assembly GCA_041659705.1). Classification (GTDB taxonomy): domain Bacteria; phylum Pseudomonadota; class Alphaproteobacteria; order Sphingomonadales; family Sphingomonadaceae; genus Sphingomonas. Next base: position 63,289 of record JBAZXU010000006.1, on the reverse strand, counting down.
GGCTTGCCGATTGCGAAACCCGGTGCTAACAGCGCCAACCTTACCTGGTTCGGCGGTGAAACGCCGAATCCACGGCGCCAGAGCGGGCGTAGCTCAGGGGTAGAGCACAACCTTGCCAAGGTTGGGGTCGAGGGTTCGAATCCCTTCGCCCGCTCCAACGTTACCATACATTGACGTTGGCGCGTCCGTGCCGGTCGCAAGCGCCAGCATGGAATTCAGCCTTCCCGTGACTTCAATCGTCACGCCCTTCGCGCTGGTCGCCTTCGGCCGGACGTGGACGCTGTTGATCAGCGCCCGCAATTTCGGGATCGCTTCCAGGCGGGCTTCAGGGTTTTCCGCCAGCGCGGCGTTCAGCTTGGCGACCTGGGCGCGATAGTCCGCCACGATAGTCGGGTGAAGGGCGACGACGGGGAGCTGTTCAAGCTGTTCCAGATCGGCCGCCAGCGTGTCGCGTTCCGCCCGCGCCTTCCCCAGCACTTCCCGGATTTCGACGAATTCGTCCGCGCCGTCGGCGACCGCCATGACAAGGCGTTCCACCTTGGCGACGGCTTCGCGGTGGCGCTTCTTCAGCCGTTCGCTTTCGCGCGCCAGCTCCTTCGCCCGGCGGGCATGTTCCAGATGATATTCCCGAACATAGATTTCGATCAGGTCCGGGTCCAGCATGTGTTCCTGAAGCCCGGACAGGACGCGGGCTTCCATTTGCCCGGTCGAAATCGTCCGGTTGTTGTCGCACGCGGCCGGTCCGCCTTCGCGGTGACGCGAACAGCCCCAGCGTTCGGTCCCGATGATCGTCCAGGCGCCGTCACAGACGCCACAGCGCACGATCCCCGAAAGCATGTGCTTCGGCCGCCGGGACTGTTCAGGGCGGCGCGTCTGGACCCTTCCCAGCATGTCTTGCGCGGCTTGCCATAGCTGATCGTCCACGATCCGAAGTTCAGGGACGTCTTCGATCAGCCATTCGCTTTCCGGGTTCGCCCGGATCAGCGCCTTGCGGGTCCGGGGATCGACCATTTTCCGCGTCCGATTGAAGATCAGCTTCCCGACATAGAGCTGGTTTTGCAATATGCCGTTCTTCCGCTTCCGGTCCCCGTAAAGGGTGGACGCGCGCCAGAAACTGTTCCCGCCGGATCGCGGCTGGACGGCTGGCACGCCTTCAGCGTTCAGGCGATCCGCGATCATGCGCGGACTGACGCCCGCCGCATATTCCCGGAAGATGCGCCGAACGACTTCGGCCTGATCGTCGTCGATTTCGCGCAAGCCCCTGATCAGCTCGCCGCGTTCGTCCAGCCTGTTCGCCTTGCGATAGCCATAGGCGATCCCGGCGGCGCTGCGCTTTTGCGATATGGTCCCGCGCTGTCCGCGCTTCACCTTGGCGGCAAGGTCTTTCCGGAACTGGGCGTCCATCAATCCCCGGAAGGTCGCCGTGATTTCGGTCACTTCGCCGTCGGACAGGGTGAACAGCCGGGCGCCCGCGAAGGTGAGGCGTTCCCGGATCGTGAACGCGTCGCCCTGGTGACGGGCGATCCGGTCCGTCGCTTCCGCCAGAACCTGATCGACGCCGCCCGCTTCGACGCGCGCCAGCATGGCGTTCAGCCCAGGGCGTGCCCCTTCGTCGATCCCGGCGGCGCCGCTGATCGCGAAGTCCGTGAAGACGTCCACGACGTCCCAGCCTTCCCGATCCGCGCGGTCGCGGCAAAGCGCGACCTGATCTTCAATCGACCGGGCGTTCTGAAGGGTCGAACTGAAGCGAGCATAGATAACCGTCTTCATGGATCAAGCCGTTTCAACAGCCAGTCGATCCAAGTAAAGGGCGGCGCGGTGCGCAATGCTGCGATGAAATCCCGCAAGGCGATATTGGCGACACGCCGCTGGAATAGACCTGTTCGTTCCAGTCGCGGACGCGCGGCGGCTGGCAAAGAAAGTTCTTCAGCCAGTTCCAGCCATGCGCGATCTTCCAGCGACTTCATGCGGTCTTCCATCCTTTTCTTTCAAACGCGCAATATCGCGCGCCGCGTTCGCCCGCGCAAGCGCCTTCACGAAGTCCACGACTGAAGGGTCCACGGGCGGCTTCATGCTTCCCCCAGCAATATCTTCAGCGCGACTTGTCCGCCGTGCGCATTGCAATAGGGCTTCCCGTCGATTTCGACCGTCGCTTGACGGACGCAACGCTTCGGATCGAGTTCCAGCATTTGGCCGGTCGCTTCATGAAAGGAAGACCGACGCGTCGCGCCTGGACCATACCGCTTCGCCCGCCAGCCCGGCGTGTGCGTCGGATCGGCGACCTGGACGCTGCACTGGGGCAGCGGCGGCCGTTCGGCTGGCGGCTGGACAAGGCGACGGACGGGCTTCACCCCCAGAACTTCCACGGCTGGGGCTGAAGGCTTAGGGACAGATAGAGGGGATGGCGGGGAAGTCCGGTCGCCGTGAACGCCAGTGCATGAAGCGGCACCTTCGCGGCGCCCAGCATCGCCCGGACCCTATGTTCCCGTTCGCGGTGGACGCCATGCGCCCCCCATGCAGCGATATTGAGCGCGGACGCGGCGACCGCCAGTCGGATCGCTTCGTCATTGAAGGGACCGACGGGATCGCGCTGGCGCTTCATGTCGGCGGGTTCGGTCGCCCGCCATGCGAACAGGTTCCAGACGATCAGCCCGCCCGCGCCGCCAGCGGTCGCCCGCGTCTGGCAACGGGTGACAGTCGGGTCCAACTGCAAATGATCGGCCGTGGACGGGTTCAGCATCCCGAACGACCAGAACGGCCGGGCCGGGTTCCAGACACGCCAAAGCAGATAGCGGAAGCCTTCGCACGGGCTGAAGACCGCGCCAGCGTCCCCGGCGATCCCGTCGGCGATCCTGACGTCCGCCCGCTTCAAGCCGTCCAGCATGGCGCCCAGTGCGTCGAGTGCGGGCGTCATGCGGCCGGTCCTTCCGGGTTCAGTTCCGGATCGCGGTGGAACAGGGCTTCAACGTCGGACGCAATCACGCGAAGCCCATGCGCGTCGGCTGGGCGCAACGTCGCCATGTGGCGCATATAGCGGACGATCACCGCGCGTTCGTCGTCGGCGGACGGCTGGTCCCCCGCGTCCCAGTGGCGTTCCAGAATGTCGGCGACCTTCGCCGCCACGGCGTCCGGGTCTTCCAGATAGCCCGCGACGATCAGCATGGGGAAGCGAAGCCCGATGGACGTCCCCCCTTCCGTCTTCGTCGGCGGCCGCTGATAGTGGATCGCGACGCAACGCGCCTTCAGATCGTCGCGGTCCAGATTGCGAAGATAGGCGGTCCCGTCCACGGTGAAACAGCGATGGTCCGTCATGCCGCCGCCCTTTCGCCCTGAAGGTCTTCCAGCCAGTGCCCATAGCGGTTCCAGGCGCGAAGCCATGCGGCGGTCGCATATTCGGGCCGGTCGCAATTCAGGCGCGTCGTCTTCGCGCGTTCCCAGTGCGCCGGATCGACCGGAAGGCTGGACCAGTATCCGGGCACATTCGGCATAAGTTCCCGCGCTTCGATCAGGCACATTGCAAGGTCCGCGCCCTTGATTGACGGGTGACGGATCGCCGTGCGGCTGGCGTTGCCCAGTTCGTCGATCAGGAAGCGGTCGCTGATCGCGTCTTCAATGGCCTTTTCGATCTTCCGATAGTCGGGAAGAAGCGCCTTCAGCGGCCGGGTGACGTCACCTATGAAGGCTTCGCTGGCGTCGTGAAGCAACGCCGCGCGCGCGTGTTCGACGGGCACAAGCCGGGCGACATGGAAGCAATGTTCCGCGACCGAATAGAAGCGGTTCGTCTGCCCAGCAAAGCGGCAAACCCGCCCCAGCCCGTGCGCTATGTCCTGAAGGGTGAAGTCGGAGCCTTCCGGGTCCATAAGGTCGAACAGCGCGCCCGACGCCAGCATGATCCGCGTGTCTGTCATTTCACGTTCCCTTCCAGTGAGGCGGCGGCCGGTTTGACCGGCGGCAATTCGGGGCGATGCGTCCCGGCACGGACGGCGGCGACGATCTGTTCGCGCGACACGGTTCCGCGAAGGCGGGCGGACAGCCAGTCGGCGACGTCCCCTTCGATCAGTTCGATCAGCTTCCCGACGACGGCTATGTCCCGCACGTCGAAGGCGACGTCCGCCCGGTTCATCAAATTGACCGCGTAAAGGCGGTTTTCCTGTTCAGTCATGCGTTCCCCCATGCGTGAAGCGTGTTCGGGTCTTCGGTGAAGAAGTAAGCGCGGCGGCCGGGCGCCGGGCTGATCGTATGGATCAGCCGCTGGTCGAAGTGCCGGTCCATCGCGTCGCGAAGGCGGCTGATATGGACCTGAACCCGATTGGTTTCCGGATCGAAGCGGAGCGACCAGACGCGTTCCCGCAATTCGACGGCTGGGATCGGCCGGTTCCGATGCCAGATCATATTGGCCAGAACGTCGATTTCGCGGGGGCGAAGCTGCAATTCGACGCCCGCCCGCGTGACGCGCCGGGAAATCAGGTCCAGCGTCAGATCGGCGACGCGAAGCGTCAGAATGTCGGCTGGGAAGCTCACGACACGCGCTTCAGCAAACCGGCGCCGGACAGGGCGTCGAACCGCGCAAGTGCGTCGTGCATCGGTTCGGCCGCGTCTTCCGGGCAGGCGTCGGCGACGTCCAGGGCATGGACCGCCAGATCGACCGCCGTGGAATAAGCCTGTTCAGCGGTTTCCGTGACGGGACCGTCCAGCAACGTGTCGAACGATACCAGATTGACCGGCGGGCGGCGGCTGGGCTGTTTCATGCCCGCGCCCCTTCGCGGCTGGCGCGGAACTGTTCGTCCAGTTCCGCCACGCCCTGAAGCCATTCGATAAGCTGGGGAATGTGCGCAACCCGAACCGGGACCGCTTCACCAACGCCCTTCACATGAACATAAGACGCGTCGTCGTCGCGCCCCAGCCTATATGTCGGATCGAATTCGACGCCAGTTTCGACGCCGCTGCAATCGGAATACAGGATCGCGCGGGAAAAGATGATCGTCCGGGTCATGACAGCGCCCCCGACTGGATCAGGTAGCGCGCGCCCTGGGCGACGAACAGGATCACGGTCGCGGCGATCACCGCATAGGCGAAGCGGGCGGTTAGACGGTCCAGGCGGGCGACAAGCGCCCGGCGTTCAGCGGGCGTCAGCGCCTGCGGATCGGCAAGGATCGGCGCCACGCGCCAGAGACGCGGACGCCGCACATTGCGGCGCGGCGGTTCTGTGTCAAAACTGGCCTGAAGCTGTTCGGCCTTTACAGGCTGGCCTTTCGCCCAGCCCGCGCGTCGCCGTCGGAGAGCCTGAGCGAAGGTGAGCGGGTTCATTGATCGCACTCCCGCTTGATCCGGAGGGCCTTGTCCCAGTTCGGCTTGAACACAGCGTTCCCGCCCGTGATCTGGGCGCAAGACAGGTTCGTGCCTGAACGGGTCCGGCCGATGGACAGGCGGCGACCGTAAAGGTCTGGCCCGAAAGATTGAACTGTTACCCCGCCCAGCGCCAGCAATGATGCCAACGCGGCGCGGCTGGCCAGCGGATCGCCAGGCGCGCAGGTTCTGCCCGCGCGGCAATGCCCAGCCAGTTCGGGCGCGTCGATCCCCAGCAAGCGGTGTGAGACACGGTGGCCCCGGCGGCCGCAACGGATCGTGTCGCCGTCAATCGCTTCAGGGCGGATACAGCGCCGGGTTGCTGGTTCGCCAGCGCGGCGCGGTTCCGCTGGGGCAGCGGCCTGAACCGGCGGCAAAAGATCAACCGGTGCATTCTGAGCGGGCGTTGGCGCAGACAGCGCCAGCAAGGGCAACACAAACAGGCTTCGCATAGAACCTCACTCCATATCCGCAGCGTGCGGCTGGTGTTGGTTCTACCAAATAGAACAGATTGTCAAGCAGGAAAGTTCTACAAAATGGAACCTATTCTGCGCCAGCCTTCACACAATCGGGCTTTGCCCCCGCTGATCCGCAGAACCATTGTGTCCGTTCGAAGTCTGTGTTGCGGTTCAGGTCATAGCGGAAGACCATCGCAGCGACTTCCCGCCCCAGCAAAGGTTCGGCTTGCGGTAACTGTGCCGGATCGGACCAGCCATAGACGCTGCAAATCGCCTTGCCGGTGCAATGGCCCTTCGCTGCTGCTTCAAGATCAATCGGGCGGGTATCGGCTGGAATGGCCAGCCCCGAATTGAAGATGCTCTTGCCAATCGGCTTCATCGCTCGGCGAAGACCATCCACTTTGGCACCGTCCGGCTGGTTCGGATCGGGCGGCGGAAGGTTGCCCGCGTTTGGATCAAGCAGCGCGCCCAAGAATGCCAGCCCGCCCAGAGCGCCCAACGCCCATAGGAACCCGCGCTTCAACTTCGGCGCGACGTGCGGTTCGTTCAACGCGGGTTCCTTTCGGCAAGCCGTTCTGCCCAATCATCGGTTTCAACGCGATAGGCAGCGCGGCGTTCGGCGGCAAGTTTAATCGACTTGCGAAGGCTGCGAATTTCCATTGCGTCTTCGGGGTGCATCAAGAGTTCGTAAGGCTGAAGGTGAAGTAGCGCCGAAATGGCGTTAATGTCTTCGCGGTCGTAGGGTGTCGTCCCGCTGGCCTTGCGGCTGATCTTCGATTTCTGAAGATCGAGCTGATCGGCAACCCATTGCTGGCTCCGCCCCAGGGTGTGAAGCCATTGCTTCAAATACCAGTCGTGTTGCGGCGCAGCCATGCGGGCAGAATAGCAGCTCCGCCCCCGCAGGTCGTTTCCGCTGATCAGAACATTGTCGCTTGACAAAAGTTCTATCATATAGAACACGGTGCGTTATGACAAACGCTTGCCGCGAAGCTGCCCCAAACAAGAACCAACATAGACTGATTGCAGCCTTGCGTCGGCGGCGCGGGGAAAGTCTGGCCGAATTTGCCGCACTGATCGGCTGTTCGAGTAAGGGCCGGGTATCCGAAATCGAACGTGGGCTGGCTCAACCAACGGTCGCCCAGGCGTTGCGGCTGGAAGAACTGTCCAGCGGGCAGATCGACGCGAGCTTGCTGAATGTTGACGTGGCGGCTTCGCGCCGGGTTCTGGGCGTGATCGACCATATCGACCATTGCACGCATGGCTCGGCGTCGGCGATTGACGACGATCTGCCAGAACCTGAACGGATCATCGTCTGCGACGTCTGCGAACGCCGCGTGGACGGCGTGATCCCGAACGCTTGCACCTTCGTCGATTGCCCCTATGCCCAAAGGATCGCGGCATGACGGGGCGCCTTCATTCGGTTCCCGCCAGCGCGCCGAACGCGCGCGTCGGGTCGCACGTCCGGCGGGGCGGTCGCCCGTCCTCCACGCCCCGCCGGGCAAACGCTTTGCTTCGGTCTTCATGCGCACACCCTGCGCCGATCACGGGGGGCGCGACATGGAAATGATGCCCGATTTTTCCGTCCCGAACGTCAAGACGCTGATCGCGGACACGCTGCGCATGTTCGTCGGGCACGCCCGGCGGTTTACCTGGGCGGACCTTGCGGCCGCGACTGGCGACAAGGAACGCAAGCTGCGGTCCTATGTCGAAGCCGACGGTTCCGAAATGCCGCTGGACGTCTTCATGCGGGTCTTCGCGGTCCTTCCGCCTGAAGCCTTCGCCCGCGTCGCCCGACACATGGGCTTCGGCGCCGAACCGCTGGACGTCTGTCCGGACGCCACGGTCCTTCGCGCGCTGTCGCAATCCGCCCGGCTGGTCGCCGACGGAAACGAATTTCTGGAAGACGGCAAGCTGTCCCCGCGTGAACGCGCCCAGCTTTCCGAACGCGCCGCCGCGCTTCTTCCAGTTCTGCAATCCATCGCGGGGAACGGTTCGACGCACTGAACAGCAACCGGGGGACCGGCTGGGCAGCGTCATTTCCCCGCGATGGACCCGCACCCCGTCCAATTGGCGGGGGCAGTCCATAGGGAGAAAGTGAAATGAACGAAAAAGTGAAGGCGTCGGACGTCACGCTGGATCAGCCCGCGAAAGCGGCTGACGGCGGGCACGTCCCCGGCGCGTGCAACACAATGGGCGAATTCGTCCGGTCGCTGGAAGACGGGCAGTTCGACGCCGATTGCTATGAAGCGATCAAAGACCTGTCCGCCGCCTTGCACGAACACGCATGGTCCAACGGCGGCAAGTCGAAGGGCAAGGTGACGATCACGCTGGACTTCAGTCAGGAAGGCGGCGTCACGGAAATAAAGGCGAACTTCAAGGTCGCCCAGCCCGAAAGCAAGCGTCCGAAGTCCATCATGTGGACGACGGAAGATCACCGCATGACACGCACCCGCCCCGGACAGCAGCAACTGTTCGGCATTCGTGACGTGTCCGGTGCGACCGGCGTCCGCGACGCCTGAACCCCCAACTGACGAAAGGAAATCGACATGGCCGATCTGGCTGAACAACGCGGCACGGCGACGGAAGTCCGTGCAATCATTGAAGACTATGCAGTCCCTCAACTGGAAACCCTGATCGAACCGGGCACTGGGCTTGAAGCCCTTGCCCAGCTTACCCCTTCCGGCGTGAAGGCGGTTCCCGCCGACGTCTTTGACGGCTTCAGGCTGGCACCCAAGTTCCGCTATGGGACCGCCGAATTCACGGCGATTGAAAGCCTGATCGACCATGTGAACAGGTTCAAAGACGCGGGCAGTGCCCTGTTCGCCGTGGACGATAGGTCCAGCCCGTCGATCACCGCCGTTCTGGACTATCACCGCGCTGGCGCGACCGCCGATCCTCGCTTCGGACGTCACCGTTCGCTGTTCCAGTTCCCGCTGTCCGACGAATGGAAGGCATGGATCAAGAGCGACGGCGAAGCCTTCAGCATGGGCGAATTCGCCGCGTTCCTGGAAGACCGGATCATTGACGTTCTGGACCTGATCCCCGGCGAAGACAGCCTTCCCGAAGACATGCAACGGTTCGTCAACACCGTCGGCGGGTCCATCGCCAGCCCTTCCAAGCTGATCGAATTGTCCGTCGGGCTGAAGGTGAACGAACGGTCCGCCGTGAAGGAAGCGATCAATCTTTCGTCCGGCGAAGCCCAGGTCCAGTTCGTTGCGGAGCATGTGGACGACGCTGGGCAACCGCTTCGCGTGCCGGGCCTGTTCCTGATCGGAATTCCCGTTTTCAATCAGGGTCCGATCTATCGGCTGGCGGCGCGGCTTCGCTACCGCAAGACGCCGGGCGGGCTGGTCTTCTTCTATCAGCTCTGGCGCGCGGATCGAACGTTCGATCACAGCTTCCGCGAAGCGTGCGAGCGGGTCAGGATCGAAACCGATCTTCCCATGCTGTTCGGAACGCCGGAATAACCATGTCGGGCACGCGCGAACTGGGACTGTTCAGCGCCACGCCGAAGCGCGGGCAACCGCGCGACGCGCGCGGCCGGTTCGTGCTTGTCCGATATTCCCCCCAGCGCCTGAAGGTTTTGGCGGTCGCCCGCTGTCAGCGTGAAAACATAGGGCTTCCCCCCAGCCCATGGCTTTCCCCGTTCGGGGGCGACGAATGACGGCCGGTCCCGAAAAGACGGGGATCGACAAGGCGCTGGCGTTGGAACTGTCCATGAACGGTGTTCGGCTGGCGCGGCCGGACGGCGACACGCTTCCGTTCGACGACTGGGTTTCCGTCAACACCCGCAAGGCGGAACGTCTGTTCGGCAATCAGGGCGTCCAGCCGGGCGCGATCTGGCTGTCCGCGCTTCACCCGCACGCCCTGGACTATCTGGAACAGGCGCCGGTTCTGGTCTTGGCGGCTACCTTCGGCGGGAAGGCGTCCAGCCGATCCGAACGCGCCTATGTGGCAATGAATTTCAAGCCGCTTATCGAACGGGGCGCCCGGCTGAAGGACGTCATGAAGGCGTTCCGCGTCGCCTATCCGCTTCGCGCCATATCGCCCAAGGCGATCCGGCCGGGCGTCTGGGGCGTGCTTCAGGCGATCACGCGGCTGGTCGATCCTTCGACGATCAGCCAGTCAATCCCGGACGTCGCGACGCGACATTTGCACTGGCTGGGCGATCTAGACATTCTCTGGACCGCGCTTCAGCGGCGCGCGCCGGACGAACAAGCGAACGGCGCGATCCTGCGCTGGGCAATGCTGGCGCTTTCCCGTCACCCGCGCGTCGCCGATCACAACGTCCCGGCGGACCAGATCGCGGACTTCCTGATCTGCAATCGGGATCAGTGGAACGCCCGCTGGACCTGGGAACGCCTGATCCGGGAAACCGGCGACTGGCACGAAGCCCTTGCGAACGCCCAGATCGACCGGATCAATGACGGGACTTATGACACGGACGTCGCCTATCGCGGCTTTCCGACGGAAGTCATCCTGTCCGGGTTTGAATTCCACGCGCTACGATCCCTTCGCGCGCTAGTCGTCGAAGGCAAGGCGATGCACCATTGCGTTGCCAGCTATCACCGCGACATTCTGTCCGGCTTGGCGCGGATTTATTCGGTCCGGAAGGACGGCCGGCGGATCGCCACGGTCGAATTCAGCCATGTCCGCGCGGGCGTCTGGCGCGCGGTCCAGATCAAAGGTCCATGCAACGCCCGCCCGGCGAAGGACGTGACGGCGGCGGCGGACAGGTTCGCCCGGTGCATGACGGAACCCGACAAAGCCTTGCGCGGACTGCCAGCGGCGACCCGTGACGCCTTCCTTGCCGCCCGGAAGGGGGCGAAGGCATGACGAAGCGCATATTCATGCCCGCGCGTCGTGGCGGCAAGAGCTGGGCGGCTGGAACCGCCGGGGATCAGCCAGCGAAGAAGGCCAAGCGCGCGCCCAAGCCGCGCCCCGATCCGAAGCCAGTGGACGACATTCCCGGCCTTCCGGCTGGTCCGCGCGTGATCGTCCCGTTCCCGCCGGTCGAACTGTCGCCGAACTGGCGCGGGCACTGGTCGAAGAAGTCCCCGGTCGCGAAGACCTATCGCCGCCTATGCTGGGCGCTGGCGCTGGAAGCGAAGCTGAAGGTTCCCGCCTATGCGGCTGGCGGCGGCAAGATCGCCGTGCGGCTGGACTTCTTCCCCCCGACACGCGCCAGCCGGGACGACGACAATGTTCCCGCCAGCTTCAAAGCCGGGCGCGACGGGATCGCCGACGCGCTGAAGTGCGACGACGCCCGGTTCCAGACGACGAACGTCCTTCATGACGAACCGCGTTCGTGCGTCGTTGTCACCCTGATCGACGGGGGCGACGCATGAAGCGCGCGATTACCCTGTTCGGACTGATCCCGGTGGCGGTCTTCTTCGAAGCCAGCGGCGTGATCCGGGACGCGCTGATCGACGTCGGCGTCAATGCCGTGTCGGTCGATCTTCGCGAAACCGAGCGGCCGGGACCGCATATCATCGGCAACGTCTTCGACTGGCTGGACGCTGGCTGGGCGGGGGCGATCATGCACCCGACTTGCACCTATATGTGCGGGTCCGGTCTTCATTGGAACAGCCGCAATCACGGCCGGAACCTGATGACGGACTATTGGCTTCACCTAGTCCGCCGCCTTATGTCCGCGCCGATCCCGCGCTGGGCGATAGAGAACCCGCGCGGCGTCATAGGGACCGCGATCCGCCCAGCGGATCATATGATCCAGCCATGGCAGTTCGGCGACGACGCCAGCAAGGAAACGCATTTCTGGCTGAAGAACCTTCCCGCGCTGAAGATCAAGCGTGAATGGCGCTGCAATGGCCGGATCGTCCGTGATCCCCGGACAGGAAAGGCGGTCGAACGCTGGGCAAATCAGACGGACAGCGGGCAAAACCGGCTGGCGCCGTCGGAAGATCGCTGGGCGGCGCGATCCGAAACCTATCCCGGCGTCGCCCGTGAAGTGGCGCGTCAATGGGGACCGCTGTTCGATCAGCCGGTTCGGCGCGACCTGTTCGGGGAGCTGCTATGACGCCTGCCTTGATCTGTTCCGATTGCAGAAAGCCGCTGAAGCCGAACCCCCGGCGCAAGGGCACGCGTTGCAAGCCATGCAGCGCCCGCGCCATTGCGACGTCGCCAGCGCATCGGGAAGCCGCGTCGCGCGCCATGTCCCGTCGCTGGGCAAACCCGAACGAAGCCTTCGCGCTGGGACGGGCGATAAGCGCCGGGATCGGTCCTGAAGAACGCGAACGACGCCGGGCGCGCGGTATGATCTGTTGCAACGCCCGTGCGGCGGCGGCTGGCACGGAAGCCCGTCTGAAGGCTGGTCGATCCCTGTCACGGACCCGGCTGGGCTGGCTTCCGATGTATTACCGCGACGAATACTTCAACCTTCGGAATAATCATAAGTATTCTGCGGCCGAAGCCCGGAAAATCATAGAAGCGCAAATGTCTCGCGATCTTGAACGGTATTCCGCGACCGGGAAACTTCAACAATCGCCGCGCCTCCAAGCGGCCGCCGCCGAAATCGAACAATCACACAAGAGGGCCGCCGAAGATGCGGCCGGGCAAGGATCGAAATGAAGTGGAAAGACTGCGTTCCGCGCCCGCGCGGTGGCGAACGGCTGGACCCTAGCCGCGCCGAATTGCGGGCTATGGACGCCGAAAAAAAACGGTTTCCGGTTGACCGGCTGGTCGAAATTCCGCGCATATTATGGCCGTTGCGCCAGCCAGCGAAGCTGATCCGCGTACTTCGGAGCCGCGACTTTCTTGTTCAAGTCTTCGCAGAACCGGATGACGTCCTTCGCCTGTCAATCCAGCGTTGCGCTTTCGACCGCGCGGCCGGGCGCTGGGTGGATGGGATCACATGGGACGATCTGCAACACCTGAAGACGCTGGCTGGCTATGGCGACCGCGTTGGTCTGGAAATCTACCCGCCGGACTTGGACATGGTGAACGTGGCGAACCTTCGTCACCTTTGGCTTGTGCCGGACGCGCCCGCCTTCATGTGGCGCCGCGCATGAGCTGGGAAACCCAAAGCTGGGCAGCGAAGCAACGTCCGGGATCGGCTTCGGCGAAGCTGGTCCTTCTAGGGCTGGCGTCATGCGCCGACGCCAATCATTGCGCCTTCCCGTCGATCCAATGGCTTTGCGACTTCAGCGACTTGAACCGGAAGACCGTGATCGCTGCGCTTCAGCGGCTGGAAGACGGCATGTTCCCCCTGATCGAAGACACGGGCGACCGGCGCGGCCGGACCGGACAGGTCAAGGTCTATCGGCTGGCGGCGGCGTCGGCTGGGGCGTCCAGCGATCCCGCGTCGGAAACAGTCCCTAAAGCGGAACAGTTCCAAAAGCGGAACAGTTCCGGTTCTGGATCGAAACAGTCCCAAAAACGGGACACGGAACCTGTTTCTAACCTTCTTCCCCCCTTAACAGCTAACGCTGTTAAGACCCCCGCCCCTGATTTCGATCATGGATCGGAAGGGGATGAACCGGAAAAGGCTGGTCCGGCTGGCAAGCGCGGATCACGGGGGACACGGCTTCCGGACGACTGGGCGCCGCCGCCGGTCGATCAGCTTCAGCCCATGGCGCGCAAGCTGGTCGAGCAATGGCCGTCGGGCGCCTATCAGGCGGTTTGCGAGACGTTCCGCTGTCACTGGCATTCGGAAACCCGGTCCATCGGTTGCAAGCGCGACTGGGACGCCGCGCTGGCGAAATGGCTGATCAGCGATCATTCGAAGATCATGCGGGACGCGAAGGCTGGCGTCAGTTTTGCGCACCTTGCCCCAGAACGCCCGGCTGGCGCGGCGACCGCTCGGCGGATCACGCGGCCGGTGGCGGCGAAGGCCAACGAAGACGAACGGTCAAAGGCGATCCATGACGCGCTTCAACGCGGTCTGGGCGCAACCCTTTATGAAACATGGGTCGCGGACGCGGCGATGATCCCCGACGCGCCCGGCCTGACCGTCGTCGTGGGCAGCTACTTCGTCCGAACTTGGCTGGAAGACCGATTGCAAGCGCAAATCGTGGCGGCCGCGAAGCAAGTTCTAGGGTCCGGCGTCCGTTGGGTCCGATTTGAAACCGAACACGCGAACAGGGGGGAAACTGGCAATGGCTGAATGGTGCATCATCCGGACGTCGCCGGGCCGGACAATCCCGGTCGCGACGTCGCTGAAGGAAGCCGGGATCGAAGCCTGGACGCCGAAGGTCACGATTGTCAGTCGTGCCGGACGCGCGCGCCAGCGCATTCAGCGGGAAGTCCCCGTGATTGAAGGGATCGTCTTCGCCAAGAGCGAACACCTTCCCGAACTGATCGCTATCGTCCGCAAGCCTGGGACGATCTATCGGGCATGGTGCAGCGAACGCCGGTGCATGGTCGCCCATGAACACCCGCCGTTTTCCGTCTTCCGATACCAAGGCAGCTATCCGACGGTCCGCGACCGCGATCTGGACCCGCTTCGGCTTGCAGAACGCGCGGCCGCAAAGTCCGCGCGCCCGACGCCGATAGAGCTGGGGCGCGCTGTTCGTTATCCCGGCGCCGGGTTCGATGGATTGACCGGGATTGTTCAGGACTGCGAAGGTCGCTTCGCTATCGTCGCCTTCCCAGGCTTCAGCATTCCGGTCAAGATTTCCAGTCACTTGCTATTGGACGCGGCTTGACAATTTTGCGATATGCAACGTATAGCCTTGGGAGCAAGGCTTCGTTCGCCAATGGCGCTATCTTCCGGACAAGACGTGTTCACACCCTGGAAGATAGTTCGCCCGCCCGCCGCTTTAGCGGTTGGGCGAAGCATTGCTTAAACCCCTGATCTTCATGGCAAAACGCCCCCCCAATTTGAAACCCGGCACCCCCCGCGCGCGGCGCGGCTGGTCCGCCACTACGCGCGGGACGCGGAAGCAACGCGGTTATGGCTGGGCATGGGATCAGCTTCGCGCCCGCATATTGAAGCGCGAACCGCTTTGTCGATCATGCCGGAAGGACGGTCGATCAGTCGTCGCCACGACGGTCGATCACATACTTCCGAAGCACCTGGACGGGACGGACGACGAAGCCAATCTTCAGCCGCTTTGCGAGCCTTGCCACAAGGCGAAGACGGCACGGGAAGGGCACAAGGCGCGACGCTGAAGGCGAAGCGCGAAAGGATCGCGAGCTGGCACGCACGCCGCCCCGATCTATTGGACGAACCGAAATCATCGCGGCGCGCGCCGTCGGAGACACCGCCCAGGGGGGGCGGTCCAATCTCTGGCAGCGCGCGCCTTCCGGACCGGCGCCCCAGTCAAATTTTTGCGCCGTCACATAGAACTTTCGGGTTCTATTAAATTTCCAGACAGGGGGGTCCGTCACGATGTCGATTTCTCTTGACATTGGCGGAATCGCTTTGGGCTTCTATCATGCGTCGCGGACCTAAGCCACAGACGCCCGTCACGAAAGCGAAGCGTGGAACCCTTCGACCGGATCGGGACGGTGACGGTCCGGTCCAGCTTATCGCGGCGGGCGATCCGCCGATTGTCCCCAGCTACCTTTCGCCAGCGGCGCAAGAAATCTGGCTGGAAGAAATCAGCCGCGTCATGCTTGCCGGGGTGACGGAACGGGATAGTTCGCTGTTCGCGACCTATTGTTCAACCGAAGCACTGGTCCGCGCGGCCTTCATTGCTGGCGAGCCGCCCCCCGCCGCCTACCTGACGGAACTTCGCCGGATGCGCGAATTGCTGGGCATAGCGGGGCCGCGCGTGCGCCAAGGGGCGAAGAATGGCGTCACGCAAACCGAAAACCCGTTCGCGCGCAACGGCCGAAAGGTTTGAAAGCGAGTTCGTCCAGATCGCCTTCAACTATGCGTCGGCGGCATTCGCGGACCGGAAGCGGAAGGATCATTGCGAATTCGTCCGGCTGGCGGCGAAGCGGTTCCTGGACGATCTGAAGCGCACGCGGCGGCGCGACTGCGAAATCTATTTCAGCGAGTGGCACGGGCACGACGTTTGCGACTTCATCGAAAAGTTGCCGCACGTTCAAGGTTCTTGGGACACGCCGACGCTGACGCTGGAACCGGCGCAAATCTTTATTCTGGTCAATGTCTTCGCTTTCCGCCGCAAGTCCGATGATCGCCGCCGCTTCACCCGCGCCTATATCGAAGTCGCCCGAAAGAACGCGAAGTCCACACTGACGGCCGGGATCGTCCTTTATTGCCTCACGTGCGAAGGCGAGCTGGGGCCGGACATTGTTGTCGGCGCGACGACGGGCGCCCAGGCGGACAAGGTTTTCAAGCCCGCGAAGCAAATGGTGGACCGGACGTCCGCGCTTCGCGATCACTTCGCCCTGAAGGCTTGGGCGCGGTCGATCACTTGCGGAGACAACGGCGGATCGGTTCAGCCGATCAATTCGAAGTCGTCCACGCAAGACGGCTGGAACCCCTATGTCGGCGTCCTGGACGAACTTCACGCGCACAAGGATCGCGGGCTGTTCGACGTGATCCGATCCGCATTCGGCGCCCGGAAACAGCCGCTTTTGTGGATGATCACGACGGCGGGCTATAATGTCCGGGGCGTCTGCTATGAACAGAGGACCTTGCTGGCGAAGATATTGAACGGCGCGGTCGAAGCCGATCACTATTTCGGGATCATCTTCACAATCGACCAGGGCGACGATCCCTTCGACGAAGCGAATTGGCTCAAAGCAAACCCGTTGCTGGGCGCGGCTGTCGATCTGTCCGAGTTCCGGGGCTACGCAATCGAAGCGAAAGCCAGCCCCGAAAGCCTGGGCGAATTCCTGACGAAGCGCCTGAACGTCTGGCTGAACGCCGCCAGTGCATGGCTTTCGGTCGATCAGTGGAAGAAGGCGACGATTGAAGGGCTGGGCTGGGACGACTTCCACGGGCTGGAATGCACCGTCGGCGCGGACCTTGCGGACAAGGATGACATAACCGCCGTCGTCCTGATCGGGCAGCACGAAGACGGCAAGATCGTCGTCAAGCCGAAGTTCTTCATTCCGTCGGCGGCGCTGATCCGGGAAACCCAAAGCGACACAGGTCAATCGACCTATGGCGTCTGGGCGGGACACAACGGCGGTCCGCCGCTGGACGAAGACGAGCTGGAAGGCTTGCCGCCGCTGTTCGATCTGGACGACGACGGGAAGCCGATCTGGGACAAGCCGCAGCAGCAATTGCCGCCGGAATGGCAAGGTGACTTGCTGACGACGCCCGGCGATTTCGTCGATCACAACACGGTAGAAATGTTCATTCGCTGGCTGGTCGCGACGCAATCGGTCCGGAAGATCACCTTCGACCAGTTCGCGGCCGCCCAGCTTATGGCTTCGCGCCTGAACGAAGACCTGGGATCGCCGGACGAACCGATTGCCGCCGTGCTGCACAAGTCGGCGGCGAACGTCACGAACCCGGCGAAGGAACTGGAAGCCCGCGTCCGGGCGAAAGACCCGGCGAAGCACATTGGACACGACGGCAATCCCGTCATGACATGGATGGTTTCGAACGCGGTTGTCACGCGGCACGTCAACGGGACGATTATTCCTAAGAAGGAAAGCCCGGAAAGCGCCAACAAGATCGACGGGGTGGACGCCATGATCAACGCGATTGCGCCGATTGTCATGGTCGAACCGGAAACGGGTCCGGGAACCCTAGAATATACGGGGCTATAATGGACATTCGGACAATTCTGTCGCGCTGGCTTCCCGGCGCGGGCGATGCCGCGTCCAGCGGACCTTCGGCTTCGACCGATCTGACCGATCTGGGTAGTGACACGTTCTGGATCATGACGGGCACGAAAGGCGGAAGCCGCGTGTCCATAACCGAGCGGTCCGCCATGTCGCTTCCGTCGGTCCTTCACGCGCTGGAAATTCTCACGGGCGTCTTCGCCATGACGCCCATGATCTACTATCGGCGCGAAGGGCAAGGGAAGACACGGGCCGACAATTCGCACCTGTTCACGCTGTTCCATGATCGCCCGAACGAAGCCCAGTCCGTCTTCCTTTTCAAAGAAGTCTTGCTGGGCGACATGCTTATGGCGGGCGGCTTCGCGAACTTCGTCCACCGCGACGGCATGTTCCGTCCCAAGTCGCTGTCCCGGCTTGATCCACGGATGGTCCATCCCGCTTCGCACTGGGACCGGCAAGACGGGCTGGAACTGTTCTATGACGCCCGGCTTCCCGATGGATCGTCGGGACGCTTCACCCGGACAGATATTTGGCACGTCCCCGGCTTCAGCCGCGACGGTTTGCTGGGGGTGAACCGGGTCAAGTTGCTGGACGACATGCTGGGATCGGCGGTCGCCGCCGGGGAATATGCCCGCCATTTCTGGGAGAACAACGCCCAGCCCGCGACGATTTTGAAGGCAAAGGGAAAGGTCAATCCGGAAGACAAGGCGAAGATCAAGTTCGACTGGAAGCGCATGTTCAGCGGCGCCCGCAAGGCTGGCGACGTCGCGGTTCTGGATCAGGAAATGGACGCGACGACGCTGGGCGCGACGAACCGGGACAGCCAGTTTGTCGAAGTCCGGGCGTTCAATGTCGTCGAAGTGGCGCGGGCCTTCGGCGTCCCGCCGCACTTGCTCTATGAACTTTCGCGTGCGACCTTTTCGAACATCGAACAGCAGTCGCTGGAATTCATCATGTATAGCATGATGCCGCACTATGAGCGGGTCGCCAGCGCCGCGACGCATTACTTCGCGGAACCCGGACACTTCTTCGAATTCATGCCGGACGCCTTGCTGAAGGGCGACGTGAAGACCCGCTGGGAGGCTTACAAGGTCGCCCGCGAAATCGGCGTTCTGAACGCCGATCAGATCGCCAAGCGCGAAAACCTTGAACCTATCGGCGGACCCGCTGGGGAACAACGCTGGCGCCCGGCGAACATGGCCGTGTCCGGCGAACCGAACCCGACTTCAGCGCCGCCGCAACCGCAAGGGGACTGACATGCACAACCGCATTCTGGCGGCGATCCGTTCGCAGCCCTGGGCGATCCTGCCCGAATACATGGACGCAATCGAAGCGATTGCGTTGCGGGCCTTCGACAATCCCGCCGTGATCGGCGTCGAGCTGGACGGGCACGCCGAACGCATGGCTGAAGCGATTGCGGAAATGGGGGCACCGTTCCCCGGTGCCAGGTCCGCCGCGATCCGCGACGGCGTTGCCAGCCTTCCGCTGTTCGGTCCGATCTTTCCCCGTGCGAACATGATGACGGAAATGTCCGGCGCGTCGTCGCTGGCAAGCCTTGCCGCCGACTTCCGCAAGCTGGAAGCCAGCCCTGAAGTCCGGAACATTCTGATCGTGGCGGACAGCCCCGGCGGCGTGATCACGGACGTCCGTGCCTTTGCGTCACTGATCGCCGCTTCGTCGAAGCCAGTGACGGTCTTCGCGTCCGGGCTTTGCTGTTCCGCCGCCTATCACATTTGCAGCCAAGCGGCTGAAGTCGTCGCCGATCCCTTTGCGCTGATCGGTTCAATCGGCGTCATGATGTCCGGAAGCGTTCAGGAAGCGCCGGACAGCAATGGCGCCCGCGCGGTTCACGTCGTCAGTTCGAACGCACCCGACAAGCGCCTGGACCTGTCCACGGACGAAGGACAGGCGAAGGTCCGGGAAATGATCGACGGGATCGAAGAAGTTTTCATTCAGGACGTCGCGCGCGGCCGGAAAGTCCCGGTTTCCAAGGTGAAACAGGATTTCGGTCGCGGCGGAACGAAGTCTGCCCGACAAGCCAAGGAAGCCGGAATGATCGACCGTGTGGAGGCTGGCGGCCTCTCTGCGGTCCTTCAGCGTCTTTCGAAGCCTGTTCGTTCAGCAACGCCACGGCGGGCCGCTGCGGCGCTTTCCCTCGAAGTCGCGCAAATCCGCGCCGCTTCAAACCTCTAAGGAGAAATGACAATGCGCATTGCAGCATTGAAGCAATCGCTGGCGGCCGTTCTTGCCAGCATGGAAACTATCGTCGCTGGCGCGGTGACGCCCGCGACGGCCGAAGCGGCGGAAGAACCGCGCGATCTGACGGCGGAAGAACAGGGGCAGTATGATGCCCTGAAGGCGAAGGCGAACGGCCTTCAGGCTTCGATCCGCCGGGAAGAAGAAATGCTGGCGCTGAAGGCGTCGGCGGCTTCGCCCGTGATCGTGCCCGGCGGCAGCCCGTCCCAGCCCGGCGCAATCGTGCACGCCCAGCCCAAGGCCGAAGTGAAGCCGGGGATCATGGTCGCCCGGATCGCCCAGGCTGTCGCCATTGGCGGCGGCGATCAGCGTGCGACCGCGAACGCGGCCGAACATCTCTATGGTTCGGAAATGGGCCAGATCGTCGCGAACATGGAACAGACGACGGCGACGAAGGGCGGCTTCCTTGTGGACACCGCTTATTCGTCGGACTTCATCGACATTCTTCGCCCGCGCGTCGTGATCCGGCAAATGGGCGCGCGAACGATCCCGATGCCTGACGGCAACCTGACGACGCGGAAGAAGACGGCCGGAACGACCGCCAGCTATGTCGGCGAACGAATTCCGGCGCCGAAGACCGAAGCGACCGTCGGACAGATCACCATGTCCGCGAAGCGCCTGACGGCGCTTGTACCGATCACCAATCAGCTTATCCGTCGCGCTTCCATGAACGTCCAGATGATGATCCGGGACGATCTGGTCGAAGGGGTTTCGCGGAAGGAAGATCAGCAGTTCCTTCGCGGGACCGGATCGGCGACCGCGCCGACGGGTCTTCGGAACCTGATCGCGGCCGGAAACGTGATCGCCGCGAATGCTACGGTCAATCTGGTGAACGTCACGAACGACCTGGGCAAGCTGCGGCTGGCGATCCTGAACGCGAACATTCCGATGACTCAATGCGGCTATATCATGTCGCCGCGTTCGCTTCTTTTCCTGGAAAACCTTCGCGACGAGAACGGCAACAAGGCTTTCCCGGAAGTCGCGGAAGGTCGCCTGGGCATGTATCCGATTGGCGTCACTACGTCGGTTCCCGACAACCTGGGCGCCGGGACCAATCAGTCGGAAATCTACTTCGGCGACTTCGCCCAGTTCATGATCGGCGACACGGAACAGATCGCAATCGCGGCTTCCGACGTCGCCGCCTATGACGACGGCGGCACGATCCGCGCGGCCTTCAGCAATGACGAAACCGTCGTTCGCCTGATCGCCGAGCATGACACCCAGGTCCGCTATGACACCGCGTTCGCGGTCCTGACGGCCGTCACCTGGACCATGTGATCCGTCGCGGGCGGGGCTGGGGAGTGATCCACGGTCCCGCCGCTGGCCTAAATTCCAATCGGGGAAAAACCCATGAAAGCAGTCAAGTTCTTGATGCCCTTCACCGTGGGGGCACTTTACAATGAAGGCGAAGTCGCTGGCTTCGAAGACGCGATTGCGGACGATCTGATCGAACGCAAGATCGCGGAACCCGTGAAGACCGGCGGCAAGGCGAAGCCCGCCGTTCCAGTCGATCCCGCCTCGCTGGACGACGCGGCGCTGGACGCACTGATCGCCGGCGAAAAGGTAAAGGTCGCCGAAGGCGCTGATCGCGCCGCGAAGATCGAAGCGGTTCTGGCGGCGCTCAAGAAGTAGCTCCGCCCTTCCCTCTCTCCCTGAACTGGCGGTCGCCGCGTTCGTTCGCGGGCACGGCGGCCGCACCTTTTAGGAAGGCGCGCTATGACAATCAGGTCCCGCGACCAGCTCATTGATTCAATGGCGAACAATTCCAGTCGTGTTATATTCGACAAGGCTTCCATTGCCAGCCAAGCGGCGGGCACCTTTTGTTCGCTTTGGCGGGCAACCGGACAGCCCGGCCAAGGGGCGATCCCGGCGGCGGCGGCTGTTTGCAACGGTAGCTTGCTGGGGTCAGTCCAGTTTGCCCAGCAAACCGCCCCGGCGACCAGCTACCTGTCAATTCTGGAAGGCGTCAGTTCGAACGCCGCTATGACGTTCGAACTGCATGATCGGCTTATGCACATGGGCGGTCTTAGCGGGATCGTTACAACTGCCCAGAACGTCGGCATTGATATTTTCGCGAATCTGGCGGCGGACGATATGGACGCCAGAAAAGGCGACGCAAACTATTCGGACGTGCAGTGGTGGTTGGAATGGTATGCCGCGACCGGCGCGACCGCTGTCACCGCGACCGTCAATGTCACCTATGACGACGGGACGACGGGCAACATTACAGCGGCGTCTCTGGCGGCAACACGCCCAGCCTCGCACATGGTCCCGCTTAATGGCCTCATTCCAGCGGCCGCGTCCGGCAAGTATATAAGCGCTGTCAATAGCGTGACGCTTTCCGCAACAACGGGCGCCGCTGGCAGTTTTGGCGTGACTGCAACACGGTATCGAGCGGCTATAGCTTTGCCGGTCGCGAATATACGCTGGACGGGCGATTGGGCAGCCCTGGGCATTCCAGAAATCACGAACAATAGCTGTCTTTTTGGCGTGATGATCACGAGCACGACTTCCACGGGCACCCTGCGCGCGACCGGAAAGATCAGTCATGGCTGACCGATGGGGTCAGATCGACAATGGTCTTAGCGGTGCATCTGACAAATGGGACGACGGGCTGGCGGGTGAGATTTTACGCGCCGACTATTTCGAGACAGGTCAGCCTGCTGTCGCCTTCAGCGCCGTATCATTTGGGGGCAGCGGACAGCGCGCTGCGGCAAACCGATATGCAATCGGGAGCGCGCGCATTGCCATCGGCGGGCGCCATGCTGGGGTGATGGCGAAGATCGGAGCATTGATTGCACAGATCGCGGTTAGGGGTGAAGTCCGCGCTCTGTCGATCCGAACTTCTCCAGCAATCACGCGTCAGTCTTCCGGCGGACAATCGGCTGCGGCTGGGCTGAAGGTAGCAATCGGCGCGACAAGCAATGCTGGCGGCGCTTTCCAGATCATGCGGCTGGCGCCGGCCAGTCTTCCAGACGTCGTGAGCATAGCGGGCCTCTGGATCATGGAACAGGCGATCCGGGGCGTCGTCGCCGGGACTGTCACTATCGCAGCGACGACTGAAGCGACCGGACTGGGCGGACAGTTCGGGGAAGCTGTCCCGCTGGACGGGCGCGCTGGTCACACGGTTGCCATTGGAGGGACGCGGAAGCGAACATGAACGATCTTCAACCCCAGAACTTCGCTATGCTGGCGGGGGACAGTAAGGTTATAACGGTGACGGTTGTCGATGAGACCGGCGCACGGTATCGGCTTACTGGAACCCAGTCTATCACATGGCGTCTTGCCAGGACAGCGCGAAGCGTGCCGATCCTGTCGAAGACGCTGACTGACGGCGTGACCATTGTCACCGAAGACGCTGGTGTGGACGGCGCAAATTGCGGCCGCATGGACGTCCGGATCGATAGCGCGGACAGCGAACCGCTGGACGGCGAGTATTTTCACGACTGCCAGATTGTGGACGCGTCCGGCGCGCGTTCGACGATCTTTTACGGTCGCGCCAACGTCACCCCTAACCTAGCCTGATCTGAGCAATCGACATGCCTTTCACGACAACCGCGAAGAACAATATGCTGGACGCGCTTCGCGTGCTTATGACGCACGCTTCGCTTCATTCAGCTTTCCCCGGCGCGACCGGGCTGAACGAAATTGCGGGCGGTTCCTATGCCCGCAAGGCAACCGGCTATAACGCCGCCGCCGCTGGCGAAACGGCGCTGTCCGCCGCCCAGCTTTTCGACGTGCCCGCCGCCGCAACCGTCGCTTGGGTAGGAGCATGGGGCGCGCTGTCCGGGGGCACGTTCTACGGCTATGCGCCGAACGGTTCCACGGGCGTTGCCGAGTTCACCGCCGACGCGGCGACGGACGTGATCACGTCCCCGGCGCATGGTTTCAGCGACACACAGACGATTGTCTTCTATGGCGGAACCCCGCCCGCCGGACTGACGGAAGGCACAACCTACTTCGTCCGCGACGCGACCGCCGACACGTTCAAGGTCGCGGCGACTTCCGGCGGCGTGGCGATCAATCTGACGTCGGCCGGATCGAACCTTTGCGTCGTTAGCCGGATCGTCGTCGAGACGTTCACCGGGGCCGGACAGGTCAATCTGACGACGTTTTCGCACAACCTTAATCTGGGCTGATAGCCATGCGGCAAGGGACCATTGTCACGGTCAAGCCGGACGGGCACCCGCTGTCCGTGTCGGAAGCGAAGCGGCAGCTTCGCATTGACCCGGACGACACGGATCAGGACGATCACGTCGCCGACTTGTGCGGCGCCGCCCATAGGAAGATCGAACGCGAACTGGGCTATCCGATCCTTCGCCAGACGCGCGAAACGCACCTGTCGAACTTCCCGCGCGGGCCGATCTGGCTGGGCGGGGGGGACAGTCTGTCGATCCTGTCGATCCGCTATCGCGATCCGCTGAACGCCATTCAGACGCTGGACCCTTCCGCCTATGCCCTGGACGCCGTTTCACGCGTCGCCCAGGTCTATCCCGCCCCGACGGCGACATGGCCTTCCACGGTATGCACGCCTGGCGCTGTCGTCGTCGAATGGCAAGCCGGGGCGGTCAACACTTCCGACGTCGCGGAAGACCTGATCCACGCCATGAAGTTGCTTGTCGGTCACTGGGACCAGAACCGCGAAGCCGTCGTCGTCGGGACCATATCGTCGGAAGTGCAAGTCGCTCTTGACGACTTGCTGTTCCAGTTTCGCGTCCCGTTTGTCGCATAAGGGGCGAAGGCAATGCGGCTTGGAAGACTGAACAAGCGGATCACGATCCGCCGGGCGTCGGCGCCGACACGCAACGCCATGAACGAACCCGTCGAAGCCTGGGCGGACTTCGGGAAATTCTGGGCGGAACAGATCAGCCAGCTCCCGACGGAAAGCTGGAAGGCCGGACAAACCGCCGCCCAGGTCGAACGTGTCTGGCGCGTGCGCTGGCACGCCCGGACCGCGACCATTTCGCCCAGCGACCGCCTTGTCTGCGATGGCCGCGAATTTCAGATCATTGGCGTCACGGAAATCGTTCGCTGTGTCAGGATCGAAATTGTCGGGATCGCCTATTCTGAAGAAGGACTAAACACATGAAGGTCAAAGCACTGAAGCCGCACATGAACGGCTATGGCGACAAGTTCGAAAAGGCGAAGGGCGACGAATATGAAATCCCCGACGTCCACGCTGCGCCACTGATCGCCGCCAAGCTGGCGGCCGACGTGAATGCCGCCCCGAAAGAACTTGGCGACAAGTCTGGCGACAATGGCGCGGGCGGTTAAGGTCGAAGGCCTCCGCGAAACGGAAGCCGCGCTTTCCGATCTGGTCGATATGATCGGCGGATCACGGGCGACGGGGAAGAACGTCCTGAAGCGGGTTCTGCTGAAGGCAGCGAAGCCGACCGCCGTCGCGGCTGAAGCCAACGCGCCGCAACTATCGGGACGCCTTCGGCGCGACGTGAAGACCGGGACACGGTTGACCCGTCGTCAAGCGGCATTGGCGCGCAAGCTGGGCAAGTCCACGGTGGAAGTTCATGTCGGCGTTTCCGATCCGGCTGGCGTCCAGACCGAATTCGGAAACGAACATCAGCGTGCCGCACCTTGGCTTCGCCCCGCATGGGACGCGAATTCGCATGGGGCGCTGAACACGATCAGCACGGAGCTGGGGCCGGAAATAGCCAAGGCTTCGGCACGCGTTTCCAAAAAGGCAGCGCGCCGCGCCGGGTAACGGGGCAGGGCAATAGGGGGCGGCATGGAAGAACAACTGGTCGCCCGCTTGCTGGGCACCCCGACGCTGTCCGCCCTTGTCGGCAACCGGATCACCTGGGGCGAACGGGTGAAGAAGGAAACACTTCCGGCGATCACAATGCTGGGCGTGTCGCCGGGGCGGAACTACGTCCACGGCGGCGCTGATCCGACGGGCAATCCCCGCGTTCAATTCGATTGCTACGGCACGACGGCGGCGCAAGCGAAAGCGACCGCCCGCGCATTGCGCGACACGCTGGAAACCTCGGCAACCCAAGGCGGGATCGCCTTCAGCGTCGCCTTGCTGGACGCCGAACGCGGTCCACTGATCGAAGACACGGGCGGCGGGCTGAAGGTCCACCGCTATTCGCTGGACTTCTTCGTCTGGTTTTCACCCGCCGCCTGAAAATCAGTTCGCTTTTTTGGCGGCACTTCAAAAAGGAGATTGAAAAATGGCCGGAAAACATGGCTTCGGCGCGAAGTTCTTTCTGCATGATGGAACGGCGCTGGTCGAAATTTCGGACGTAATGTCCGTCACCCCGCCCAGTCCGACGGTCGAGACAATCGACACGACGACGCACGGTTCGGCTGGCGGCGTCCGCGAATTTATCGCGGGCCTGATCGACACGGGCGAAGGGTCTATCCGCGTCAATTGGGTTCCGGGCAACGCGTCCGACGTGCTGTTGTCGGCGGCGGTCCTGTCACGGCTGGTCAAGCCGTTCAAGATCAACGTCCCAGCGGCGGGCACGGCAACCCGTGACTTCACCGGCAATTGCATCGTCACCGGATACGAGAAGGACGACGTTGTGATTGACGACAAAATGACCGCCGTCCTGTCGATCAAGGCGTCCGGGCTGATCACGGAGGCAGCGGGCGCATGACGATCAAAAGCGATAGCGTCACGTTCGAAGCCGCGGGCAAATCGTGGACGGCGCGCATGGTGCCCAGCGCATGGATCGAACTCGAAGACGCAGGGCTGGGCGCCGTCCAGGAAGTAGCAGCCACGCTTCAAAGGGCGGCTTCTTTCAAAACCCTGCGGCGGATCATGCTGGCGGCGCTGCGTCACAAGCATCCCGACGTCACGGAAGAAAGTGTCGCGGCGTTGACCGACGAGATGGGCAGCGAAGCATTGCTGAAGGTTGTCGGTGACGCGATCAAGGCTAGCTTCCCAGACCAGCCAAAGGAGGGAAACGGGGGCGGCCGGACGACGGGTCCGGCTGGGACTGGTATCAGCTCCTAAGCGTCTGGGCTGAAGCCGGGTTCGACCCGGACAGCTTTTGGCGACAAACCCCCCGCACGCTGGACGCTATCCTTTCGGGCTACGTCCAGCGGCGGAAGATCGAACATGAACAGGCGTTGTCGGTCGCCTGGCATATCGAAGCCTTCGGCAGAATGAAGAAACTTCCTTCGCTGGAAAAAGTGCTGGGCCGCACGGAAGCGCGCGCGCCCGTCGCCCAGTCCAATGAAGAAATGCTGGCGGCAATGCGCGCATGGGCCGCGATCAGCAAAGACGCCGCGAAAGAAAAGGGGGCGACATGAGTGGATCGCTAATCGGCGCGCTTCGCGTCACGCTGGGCATTGACACGGCCGCGTTCGAACAGGGACTGGGCGTTGCCCAGAAACGGTTGGGCGCGGCCGGCAAGTCCATGCAAGCGTTTGGCGACCGATTGACGGGGATCGGCGCGAACCTGTCAATCGGTCTAACCGCGCCGCTCGTCGCCTTTGGAACGACCGCCGTCACGGCCGCGAACGAAAGCGCGGCGGCGCTGGCCCAAGTCGAAGCCGCGCTGGACAGCATGGGTCCGGTCGCCGGGAAGACCAGCGAACAGCTTCAGAAAGCCGCAGAAGACCTTCAGCATTTGTCCACCTTCGACGACGACGACATTCTGAAGTCCGTCACGGCGAACATGTTGACGTTCGGGAATATCACGGGCGACGTCTTCGACCGTGCACAGCAAGCGGCGCTGAACCTTTCCGCCCGGCTGGGGCAAGATCTTCAGTCGTCGACGATTCAGGTGGGCAAGGCGCTTAACGATCCGATCAAAGGCATTAAAGCACTGTCGCGCGTCGGCGTGTCCTTCACGGATCAGCAAAAAGCCCAAATAGAAGCGATGGTTGGTGTGGGCGACGTGGCTGGGGCGCAAGCGATCATCCTTGGCGAACTCGACAAACAATATGGAGGCGCGGCGAAAGCAGCGCGCGATGCCACGCCCACAGCGGCCACGGTGGACGCGTGGCGCAACTTTCAGGAAACCGTCGGCGCTATCGTCGCGGACGTCCTTCCGCCCCTGACAAACATTCTCACGGGCGTGCTGGAAGCATTCAATAATCTGGACCCAAGCACGCAAACTTTCATTGTCGGGCTGGCAGCCGCCGCCGCCGCCATTGGTCCAGTGCTTGTTGTGGCCGGAAGTCTGACCTCAGCAATCGGCGGGCTGTTGCCCGTGTTCGGCCCAGTTAGTGCGCTGATCGGCGAAGTCGGGCTGGCTGGCGCGCTGGGCGCGGCCGCGACCGCCGCTGCCCCGTTCATCGCCGCCGCCGCCGCGCTGGCGGCTGGCTGGGCATTGTTCGGCGACAAGATCGGTCCCGTGCTGGAAGCCCTGAAGACGAAATTTCAGGAAGTTCTGGGGCAGAAACTTCAGTCCCTGTTCAACACCGTGAAGACGACACTGACGGAACTTTGGAATGGTCCGTTCGGCGAAGCGATCCGCGTTGTGATCGGCGTTCTGGGCGACTTTGGCGCGGCCTATACGTCGATCCTGGGCGAAGTGCTTCTTCGCATCATTTCGGCGCTGGTGACGGCGGTCGAAAACGGGTTCAAGATCATTGGCGACGTCTTCCGCATTATCGGCGCGTTGCTGTCCGGCGACTTCAGCGCCGCATGGAATGGCGTGAAGACCCTTGTCAGTGACGTCGTGAACGGCTGGATCGCGGTCCTGAACAGCCTTGCCCCTGAAGCCGTTGCCGCTGTCCGCGCGCTGGTCGCCGGGGTTCAAGAGTGGGCCGGGAACAAGCTGACGGCGATCTGGCTGTACGCGAAAGAACAAATTCAGTCGCTGGGCGACAAGTTCAAATGGCTTTGGGACGTTGTTGTTGGTCATAGCTATATCCCCGATCTGTTCGACGGAATTAAAAAGCACGCCGGTCGCTTCTTCCCCGAATTCGTCAAGCCCGTCACGGACGGGATCGACGAAGTCGCAGCTGGCTTCGCCGGGCTGAGCAATATGGACCCGGCATCGATTGTGACCGCATTCGCTGACGACAACCCGCTAGAAGGCGGCATCCTGAATGCTACGGAAGAAACAAGCGAAGCGACCGATGAATTTGGCGACCGCGTAAAGAAGACCACGGAACAGGTTGTCAAAAACTTCGCCGATATGGCGGATGGCGTTGTCCGGTCGCTGGCAAACCTGAAGGACACGATCAGCAATGGCGACTTCTTCGACGTCGTTCTAAGCGTTCTGGATGTCGTGTCGTCCGTTCTTGGAACCATAGGCCAGATCAATGGTCTGGGCGGAAATGCGGACGCATCGGTTAACATTTCCGGGCGAGCAAGCGGCGGACCAGTTATTGCGAACACGCCCTACATTGTCGGCGAGCGCCGGGCAGAACTGTTCGTGCCGTCAACGTCTGGCCGGATAGAACCAAATCTGAATTCGTCGGGGCGCGGCGGCGGCGTCGTTAATAATTATTACGGACCGGGCGCGGCAGAATTCTGGGGCAAAATCAATAAGGGTCATGAAGACGCCGCGCGTAAAGGTGCGGCCGGCGGTGCCCAGATCGCAATGCAGCAATTGCAACGCGGACGGCAAAGGGCGCTTGCATAATGCCTGTTCTTCTTCCTTCTACGCCCGGAACCGCGCGGATCGTGCCCCAACTTGTGGACTTCGGTTCTATTGTCACGCCGCCACTTGGCGGCGAACAGCAGCGGCTGAACCGTCTCGGAAACCGCTGGGCGCTGACTGTTCAGCTCCCGCCCATGAAGATCGAACCTGCTGGGCGCGAATGGGCCGCAGCACTGAACGAAGGTGTTACGGAAGGTGTCGTTTTCGCGTTCCCGCAGGTTGACTTTGACGTCGGCACGCCCGGCGCCACGCTGGTCAATGGTGGCAGCCAGACGGGTTCGACGATTAATCTTGACGGCTTCAGCGCAAACTATCCTATCCGCAAAGGGCAATTCTTCAGCGTCATAATCGGCGGTCGCCGGTTCCTATATCAGTCACGGGCTGACATTGCCGCGACGGCTGGTGGCACGGTCGCCCTTGCGATCACGCCAATGATCCGGAAATCACCAGCGGATAATGCCGTCTGCGAATTTGCCGCGCCCATGATTGAAGGTTTTCTTCAGGGGCAAGGCAATCAATGGACCGTTGATCTTGCTCGAACCGTCGGGCTTGAATTTACAATATTCGAGCGTGCCTAATGCCCTTGCATCCCGCCACTGAAGCCGCACTGTTACAACCTACAGTGACTATAGCCGGGCTGGTCGAAATGACCTTGCCCGGTTACACCATTCGCCTTTGCGACGGATCTGGCGTCGTCAATTTCGGCGGCAACCTCTATTCTGGATCGGACGACAGGTTCGGCGCTATCGCCGCCATATCGCCGATCACAAGCGGTGAAGGCAACGCCGCACCGGCACTGGACTTTACGTTCCTTCCGGTGACCAGCGCGGCGGCGGCGGACCTTAGTTCGCCGACGTTTCAAGGATCGCGCGTTCGCGTCTGGCTGGCGGTGATCGACTCGGCGTCGGGACTTGTCGTGGGTAATCCAGAACGGGTCTTCTTTGGACTTATCGACACAACGGAACTGGTGATCGGGCGGGGCACGCGCGAACTGAACATGCAATGTGTGTCCGGCTTTGAACGCATGTTTGCGAATAATGAGGGGCAGCGGCTTGCTGACGCCTTCCATCAATCAATCTGGCCGGGCGAACTGGGACTGTCGAACGTGACAGGCGTCACGAAGAACGTGCCTTGGGGGGTCGAAAGCCCGCCGCGCTCCATTAGCTATAGCAGCGGATCAGCTGGGATCGGTGGCGGTGGAATTCGGGGAATTGGGGGAAGGGTAAACGAAGTATGACGAACCTGACAAAACGCGCGAAGATTGCGGAAGCGTCAGTGAAACGCTGGCGCGGCGTTCCCTTCCGCTGGGGCAAGGCGGATTGCGGGCGGATGGCGGCGGCGCACCTAAAGGCGATGGGTCACGGATCATCCTTGCCAAAGATCCGGCACTATCGCGATATGCTGGGCGCAACCCGTGCCTTGCGTGATTTGGGAGCTGATAGGCTTCCCGACTATATAGACAAGATCGCGGGCGTCAGTCGGCTTCCCAGCCCCGCCTTTGCCATGCCAGGTGATCTGGTCGCCTTGCCCGCTGAAGACAGCTTGGGCGCGATCTGCATTTATTTAGGCAACGGTGCTTGCCTTGGCTGGCACCCCGACGCTGAAGGATGCGAAGTTCTGATCGAAGTCCGGGAATGGGAGGCAGCTTGGCGTGTCTAAGGTTTTCCGCACCATTGCTACGGTCGCCACGGTTGTCGCGGCGGCAGCGACAATTGCCGTCACGGCTGGCGCGTCGCTACCCTTGATCGCGGGCGCGTCTATTGCAACTGTGGCCGGAGCGGTAGCCGCAGTTGCTGGCACCTTAGCTGCGGCGACTGCAAAAAAACCCCCGGCGGTGGGCACGTCCAATCAATTCACAATAGACCCGCAAGCGGGCATTCCATACTGTATAGGCCGAACATTCGCGGGCGGCCGGATTGTCCATGTGGACGGCTGGGGCGGGCCAGAAAACCCGTACCGATCATATGTGATTGCCTTCAGCGGCGGCGGTCCGTCGGACAGCATTGAAAGCGTGCTGATTGACCGTTCGCCCGTGTCCGTCGGTTCTGGCGGTGCGCTCGGATATTATTCCGGCTTCATGTGGCTTTCGACACAACTCGGCGCGTCGCCTTCATCGTCAGCATTGCTCGCGCCGTTCGCTGGCTTCCCAGGCTGGGGCGCATCGCACAAGCTGTCCGGCTATGCGGCTGGACTATGGACACTGAAGTTCGACAAGAAGGGCAAAAAGTATGCGTCTGGGCAACCCGAATTCGGCGTCGTCGGGAAGTGGGTAAAGGTCTATGATCCCAGGCTGGACAGCACATTTCCGGGCGGGATCGGGCCTTGCCGTGCACAGCAAGAAACCACCTATGTGTGGTCCCAGAACGGTCCGCTTCACGGCCTGACATGGGCGCTTGGGCGCTGGCAGAACAGCAAGCGCGTGCTGGGCGTCGGGATCGAAGCCCAGGACATTGATATTCAAGCGTTTGTCGACGCCGCCAATGTCTTCGACGCGAACGGCTGGGCAGTCGGCGGCGTCATGGACGGGTCCGGCGACAAGTGGAACACGCTGCGGACGATCCTTTGGGCTGGGGCAGCTGAACCGCTAGACCTGGGCGGCTTGCTCTCGTGTCGCTACGAAAGCCCAAAAGTGTCGCTGGCGACGATCACGGGTGATGATCTGGCGGACGGCGACATTGTTGTCCCGGCAATGAAGACGTGGCGCAACCGGATCAACAGCATCATCCCGCGTTATCGCAGCGAAGCGCACAACTGGGAAATCATCCCCGCCAGTCCCGTGCGTGGGACGACCTATATTGCCGAAGACGGGGAGGAACGGACCCGCGAAAGCGAGTATTATTGCTGCCAGTCGCCAACGCAAGCGGCCCAGCTTGCCGCCTATGAAATTGCTTTAAGCCGGGAAATCGACGGGATTAGCATCCCGCTAAAGACTATGTTTGTTGGCTATAAGCCTGGCGACTGTCTGACGCTCAATATCCCGGAAGCGAACCTGAATAATCAGCCCGTCGTCGTGACGAACAGGACGCTTGATCCTGCCACCGGCATTGTCACCATGACGTTTAGGAGCGAAACAACAGCAAAGCACGCATGGGCGCTGGGCCGCACGTCGAGCGCCCCGCCCAGCCCGTCCATCACGTCCGCCGAAGTCATGGACGCGCTGATCTGGAACAACCGCGCGAGCATCCCAGAAGAACGCTTTAACCCGCTGGCGACCTATGACTTCGGGCGGATCGTCAACACCGAAAATGGTGCGCGCTATATCTACATAGGCGATACCGCGTCCGCCGGGTTCGCCCCGCCCAACGCAACCTATTGGAGCGAATTGAGCGGATCGGCGGTTGTGGACGTCGCTGCGTCGATTGCCGGACAGGGCGATTTGGCGACGCGCGACGCGGCGACGTTGCCGTTCGGGTCAAACTCGGTGGTCAATTCCGATTTCGCGCGCGGCAAGTTCGGGTGGCGCGCGCATAGCGGCACGCTCGACAGCCAGTGGGGTGTCAATCTTCCCGGTTCCCCAAACTGGTACGGTCAGCGCAATGTGATGTGGATTAATGCGCCTGGCGCACTCGCGTCTGGGGTCGAGCGCGATGTCAACCCCAATGCGCTGTGGCAAGGGGGAGGCGTCACCAACGCACCGCTGTTCGCGCTGCCGGTTGTGTCCGGCGAGCGGGTCTATGCCCGCGTGCTCATGGCGCGACATCGCTGTAACACGCAGCTTTACCTGCTGGTGTTCGACGCGGCGGGATCGCTGATCCTCGCACCTTCAGCGGCCGGGGGGACAGATTTTGGAGCGGCCGACGGGAACCCGGACAATTTCGCCTTACTGTCGCTGACTGCGACGATACCCGAAGACGGGCGCTGGGCGATCCCGATGATGCGGATGCTGGGCACGGGAGAAAGCGATCCGTATATGTTTTTCGCGGAGCCTGCGATAGGCAAGATCGCGCCAGGCCAGACCGCCATTCCCGCCTATTCGACGGGCCGCGCCGATCCGGTGGCCGACCAGACCGCCGCCAACACCGCCGCTTTTGTCCAAGGGCAGACGCAGTGGACAACCTACACCCAGTTTCGGCCTGATCAGGTGGTGGCGCCGGGCTTCAACCTGATCGCCGATCCGGGCCTGCGACTGGGCGGCAAGAGTTGGAACCTGCCGGGTGGCTGGAGCGTTTCATCCACCCCTAGCGCGGACATCGGCTTTTTCGCGCACAACTCGGGGAACGCGGCGAACATGCGTGTCGGCGCGCGGGTCACGATCCAGGCCGGACAGCCCTACACCTTCTCGATCATGAATGGCGGCGCGGGCTATTTGGGTACGCCCAATCTCCAACTCAACTTCTATGACGGCGCCGGAGCCTTCATCAGCCAGGCAACCGGGGCAGGGACCGCGCCGAACCTTGGCTATCGATCCGTTGCGGTGACAGCCGTCGCGCCGGGCAATGCAGTGTCCGCCGAGTGTTTCCTTCAATCGCCCGGCGCTTTCGCCAGCGGCGGGTTTTTCATAGCCTATCGGCCTAAGCTCGAACTCGGATCAAGCCCGACCGTGTGGCGCGACGATGCCACCAGCGGCGCGCTCTATTCGACCGGCGCGGACATCGACACGCTTCGCCCGGCCGAGTTCGGATCAAACATCACCGAGACGCGCGCTGCCGCTTTTGTCCAAGGGCAGACGCAGTGGGCGACCAGCAGCATTCCGACATCCCGCCTCGCCCTTATCAGCGACGCCGGCCGGTCGACCAGCAGGCGGCAGAGCAGCCAGATTGTCGCTAGCGGCGTGCTCCAAACGCTCGACGTCAACCCGATCACGGCTACCACCAGCGGCGAAGTCGCGACCATCACGATTAATGCGCATTCGGTGTTCGACGACGCCGGAACGCTCAATTTCACTGGCGCGAGCATCGGCGGTCTTGCCCCTGGCACGCTTTACTATGTCTATGATTATAACCCCGATTTCAACGGCGGCGCGCGCTCCTATGTCGCGACGCCGAACCGCAACGACATCACCAGCTTCGGACGCCGTTTCGTGGGCTTCATCACGACGCCCGCCGCTGGTGATGTTGGCAATCAGGTCGAGGGTGGCGGCGGCTGGGGCGGCGGCTGGGGCGGCATCGAAGCCCAGATACCATAAGGACGAGACATGACCAGATTCGAAGACCATCCCGGATTGAGCAGCGGCGATGGCTGGCGCGAGCTGGCCTATGACACCGGCGATGCCGACTGGCCGCGCGCGCGCCTGCGCATTACGCCGCTCGTCGTCGACCAGGATGACCGGCTGCACAAGCCCAATGCCGATCCAGTGCCGCCACGCGTGCAGGTGCGGATGTCGGCAAGCCTGATTGATGGGGAGGGAGTTGTTGAGCGTATTGTGGGCAGGATACTGCTGGGACCAGAGAGCATTCATTCCTGGCAATTCGACGCCGACGCCGAATTCGATGCCGAGGCATGGCTTAACGAGTGCGCCGCGCGCGTGATTTCCGACCTGATCCGGCTGGCGCGCGGCATTTCCGCCGCGAACGCGGCTGGACTTGTGATCAACTGAAAGGAACCGACCAATGCTGACCTTCAGCGGCACCGACGCGAACCGCGCCATCGTCGCCTTTTTCGGCGCCCGATCCGCCGCGCTTCCCGATCACACCCGCTACAAGCTTACCGAGGCTCTGGGCACAACCGACCTGCTGGGCACCATTATCGCCACGATGGAGGCGCTCTATGCCGCGCGCGGCGAGCTTCCCGAAGAGGGGATCGATCTGCTCGACGGCCTTGCGCGCTTCGTCAGCGCGAACAATTTCTACGGCAAGGCGCACCGCGCTGCACAGATATCCGGCGTGGCCATCCGCATAGTCAGCGGCGGCAACGCCGAGGAGTTCGGCGACCCGATAACCGAGAACGGTTTCACGCCGCAGGAAATCGTCACTACTGCGGTCCCTCCTCTTGAGGTCACCCCATGATGTTTCGCCGCGCAAACCTTCGTCATGCTCAACATATTGTAGCTAGATGAAACTGTCCGAGGCAGGGTGAACAGCCGGCCCCGCTAGGTATGCAAGGGGGACAGCCCCTTTGTAGGATAAGGAGGAGGATTTCATGAACGAAGCGGGCGTGCTTCAGCAATTGGTTTCGCAGTTCGGCACGGCTGGGCTGATCATTGGCTATCTAATTTGGGATCGCATGACGACGGGGAAGGAACGCCGGGAGATCGACAAGCAACAGCTGGACAGCAACATTCGCCTGGCTGAAGCCCTCGCCGCGCTGAAGACCGTCATTGAACAGGGTCGCCGGTAATGCGTGCCCGGCGGGACAGCCTGAACGTCCTTCGCCGTCAGATCGACGGGCTGGCGTCGTCACTGATCGCCGTCATGGCCGAACCCTACACCCCGCCACCGATCACGCCGCCAGAGCTTCGACAATCACCCGCCGTCCGCATACCGAGAATGCCGCTTCCAGTTGAGAAACTGGCGTCGCGTGGTGAAGATCAAGCAGTCGGTCGATCTGACGCGGATTAACCGCCATCGCACGCGCCAGATCGGCCTTCCGCCATTGCCGCCCGCGCATTGCCATATAGGCTTCCAGCTTCAGCGCCGCCAAAAGCGATAGATCGACGACGGTACGTCCCCGCGCTGAAGACGGGGCCGGAATGTCGCGGCGATCCTCGATATAGCCCGCAAGGGCGGTTTCCAGCGCATCGGGCGCACGCGCCAAGGCGTCAGCCTCATCATCGCCAAAGGTGGCTGCTTCCGGCACGTCGGGGAAAGTGACCATTACAGTGTCGTTGTCGTCCGGCGTTAGTTCCACGGGATAGCGATACATCGTTCTTCCTTTCACCTTGGGCTATTTCAGCCCCAAGTCCTTTTTGATCTTGTTCATCAAGCCCGTGCCCAATTGCTTCGATCCGCCATGCGTGGGGAGAACCGAAGTCTTATCGCCCCGCCGGACCAGAATGTGTCCACCTTTCCCGGAGCTGGCTTCGAAGGTGCATCCCTGTTTGGCGAGATAACGGCGGAATTGGTCACTGTTCATGCGCTTATATAGACATATCTGTCTATCCTTGTCAAGCAGAAAATAGACATAACTGTCTATACCAGGATCGCGAAGTCGCGCCTGCATCTGGTGCGCCGCAACCCACCGACTAAAACCCTACATCATCGGAGACATTGCCATGGCAATCACACTTGGACAGCGGTCGCTGTCCCGGCTGGACGGCGTCCACCCTGATCTTGTCCGCGTCATCAAGCGCGCGGCCGGCATGGCGAAGCCGGACGAAGAGTTCACCGTCCTGGAAGGCGTCCGCACGCCCGAACGCCAGCGCGAACTTTACGCCCAGGGCCGGACGAAGCCGGGGAAGATCGTCACCTGGACGCTGAAGTCCAATCACTTCCGCAACGCGCGGACCGGCTTCGGCCATGCGGTCGATCTGGCGCCTTTCCCGGTCGATTGGGACGATCACGCCCGGTTCGACCGTCTGGCGAACCTGATCTTCCGCGCGGCGTCAATCGAAGGCGTCGCGATCCGCTGGGGCGCCGACTGGGACCGCGACGGAAAGCCGCGCGAACGCGGCGAAAGTGACAGCCCGCACTTCGAACTTGCCTGATCGGCAACCCCTATCCGGGCCGCGCGGATCAGCGGCACAGCAACAAAGGAACGACACCATGACCGCCACAATGCGCGCGAAGCTGCAAGTCAGTTCGGTATTCCCGAACCGGAATTCGGAGACAGGCGAAACCGCCAGCGAAACCCTTCACTTTCACGGCGTCGCCAAAAGCGGCGGCTATCCGGCGGACGGGTCCGACGAAGACAACACGTTCGCCAAATGGTCGCCCAGCGTGAACCTTCAAATCCAGATCACGAACCCGGCCTTGTTCGGCAAATTCGAACCCGGCCAAAAGTTCTACGTGGATTTCACGCCCGCCGCCTGATCGGCAACCCCTATCCCCAGCCTGAAGGATCGAACCGCGCGCGGCCGGGTTGGCGGCTGGCGCTTCACGAAAGGAAGACCATGATCGACTATATTCTGAAGCGGCTTCGCGAACCGTCCACCTATGCGGGCTTCGCGGGTCTGGCGCTGGCGCTGGGCCTGACGGCGACCGAATGGGCGACCATTTCCACGGCCGTCGCCGGGATCGCTGGCGTCGTCGCCATGCTGTTGACCGACAAGTCGGCCGGGTGAACTGGGGCCGCATTCTGGGCGGGACGGGCGTTCTGGCGCTCGCCCTTGCCCTGGCATGGCTTCACGGCAACGCGCGATATGATGCCGGGAAGTCCGCCGGAACGCTGGCTGAAGCGGGGAAGTGGCAAAAGCGGGTGGACGAACAGTCCGCCCGGATCGCGGACCTTCGCGTCGCGAACGAACGCAAGGTCGCTCAGGCGACGACGCGCTATGTCGAGACGCGCGAACAGCTTCAGCCGATCATTGTCCAATCGAAGGAAAGGGTCCGGGAATATGCGGCAACACCTTCTGGCGCTGTCCAGTGCCTTGCTTCTGACCGCGTGCATGGGATCGACGCGAACGCCGCCGCCCTTGGCCTGCAGCCCGCCCCCGCCGCCGACGGTGGCGACGCAACCTTGCACCCGGACGCCGATCCGCCGTAGCGCCGACGGGTCGCTGTCCAGTGCCCAGGCTGAAGAAGCCATGCGGGACCGGGACGTCGATCTGGCATTGTGCGACGCGAAGCGGAAGGCGGCGATTGACGGCTGGCCTGAATAGCAATTTGCGGAAAATGCAAAGAAGTCCTGAAGGGGCGGGCGCTACGGCGTCCGCCCCTTCTTCGCGTCTGGGGCGGCGATCCATATCTTGTCCCCCGCCGGGGCGATGATCAGCACGCGGGCGCGATCCTTCGTCCATGCGATGATCGGGCACATGACGACGATCTGTTCAGCCGGTTCCCATAGGCTTGTCGGCTGGGCGGACAGGGTGACGGGGCGGTCGCTGAAGCGGGTCCAGTTCGGCCGTTCCTGTTTCATGACGTGAAGCTGTTGCCGGGTATAGCGGGAGCCTTCGACGGGCGTCCCTTCCCATGCGCTGATCTTCGAAGGCGTGATTATCCGCACTAAACCGCCGCTTTCAGGAAGTATGGTAACGCACAATTCCCTTCGCCCGCTCCAGTTTTCCCCAAGAAAACTAATTAGTTGCACCTCGCGTAGCTCGCGAGGGCTTGGTGACAAAGATCCAATCGCTCGCCGTTGTCACCACATTGTCACCAATTCAAATCCAACTCAGGGCTGGTCAGGCGTTCTCCCAAGTTCAGCTTAGACTGATCGCATCGATCGCCGATCTCAAGCCTGTCGGCCCGAGTGAGCTACTTTGGCATAGGCACTGGTAGGCGGATCGCTCGCTCCGCCGCAGAACCATCCACTCGCATTAGCCGCTAATCCCTGGGCTCGAAGCCTGCCCTCCTTCAATCAACCCGTGAAGGGTCCGCTACGCGTGCGCGTGCGGCCGCAGCTTTGCTGCGGTGATTGCGGCCAGCCCCCGGCCTGTGGGGCGACTGTCGAGCGGGGTGGTCCCGCTCCAAGGCAGGAGCCGCAACATGCCACTGGCAACCGCACAATCGCTTGGCTGGAACCTCTCCCGGACGCTGATGACGGTCATCGTCCTCATTGAAACCAATCAAGGCTACTTCGTCATCCCCGCTGACGAATTTGATGGCGACCCCGAACAGGTGGTTCGCGAATATGACCCCTTCAGCCGCTAATCTCAGGCACATTTCGCCTTTTCGGCCTGCGCCCTGCCGTGCTATTCTTGCACCGCAGATTGCGCTGAGGTGGTGGTGGCGAGCGCGTCCAGACAAGGGACGCTTATGACCATTTTTCTCATCCTCGGGGCTGTTGCTGGCCTGTATGTGCTCGCGCTACTCTTCCGCCTCGCCAGCTACGCGCTGCCTGTTTATGCCGGGCTCACTTGTGCTTTCCTACTGCTCGGCCATGATGTTGGCTCTCTCGGAGCAATCCTGGGCGGACTGGCGGCAGGCATTGCCACGCTTCTGATTGGGCAGGGCCTCATTGCCTTTATCCGCTCCCCCATGCTCCGTGCCGGGATCGCGCTCTTCTTTGCCATACCCGCGGGCTTCGCCGGTTTTCAGGCCGCGCACGCCCTTGGATCACTGGCAACGGACAACAGCATGCTGCTAGCGATCCTTGGATCCATCGCTGCTATGGCGACATCCCTCTCGGCTTGGCGAAGCGTGACGATGTCGGAGCGTGATACGTGCGTCACCTCACAGTTTGCAGGTCCCGTCGGTGGGCAAGCCTCTACAGGCCAAGCAATGTCGGCCGAGTGATGGCGTGAGGGCGCAATACCGGTGGTCCAGTCGCTTCCTTTGCTTTGCCGATTTTGAACCGAGGGTTCAGGGCCAGCGTTCATCCGAGCTAGTGCATCCGATCAGCATCTGGCGTCCTTCCCGACAGAACCGACCAGTACGTCCTCTTTCGATTCGCGCCCATGTCAGCAAGACGCTTCGCTTGGCAGGCTTGCCGCAACGGTGCTTGCCGAACTTTCTTCCCCCGGCGTTCCGCCCTTCCTCGCGAACCAAGAAAGCCCGGCCACACCGTCCTTCGCTAACGCTGCGGGCTGACGCTGCGGCGCCTGCCACTGGCTGACCCTAATCCGCGCATCGAGGCCGCACTGGCGCGGTCCCGTTCAACGGAAAGGAAATACCCATGGCAAAGATCGGCAACTTCAAAATGGTTTCGGGTGAACTCCGGGGCCAGATCGTCACTCTCGCCCTTCAGGCCAAATCAGTCAGGATCGTCGCGGAAGAAAACACCAGCGGCAATGCCCCCACCCACCGCGTCCTCATCGGCGAAGTCGAAATCGGCGCAGCCTGGAAAAAGCACACCCAGGACGACCGGCCTTACCTCTCGGTGAAGCTCGACGACCCCAGCTTTACTGCCGCAATCTTCGCGCAGCTCTTCGAAGCCGAAGACGGCAGTCACGATCTGGTCTGGAACCGCCCGAGCCGCCGCAACGACCATTGAATCGGCCAAGTCATCGCCCGGGTCACACCGGGCGATGACGAATCCCTAGTATATTGGGTGGCAGTATATTAGGGTTACGCCGACCCACGAGGCATGAAGCTTCGGGAGATTTTTGCTACTAACTTAAGGCGATTGCGACACGCCAGTGGGCTTTCGCAGGAGGAATTGGCGCACCGTGCCGGACTCAACCGCAACTATGTCGGTCTTCTTGAACGCGCAGCCAATTCGCCAACGCTCGACACGATCGAACGACTCGCCACTGAGCTTGCAGTCGAACCGGTCCGCTTCTTCGACGAGTCTGCCGGACATTGAACGCAAACCCACCGCCATTCACCGAATCTCAGCAGCAATTTTACAATTTCTCAACTACAACAGGCAGATCATTGCCTCTGGGAATGTTTTGTCCCGGCAAGCCAGGCTCAGCGTTGTCCCGTGCTAGGGATAGCGCACTGCCCGATTGGGGATAAGTTCACCCTGCTTCTCTGCGCGCGTTGCAGGGGCGCAGTCACTAAACAGGTTTTGCTACAAGGAGAGACCCATGTCGGCTCCTGAGTTTACCGATGAACCACCGCAGTCAGACCGATTGAGCGCTTATGATGAGCGCCACCTTGTCACGTATCTTCGCCTGCTGGATGCCGAAAAGGACGAGGCTTCATGGGAAGAGGTGGTTTCAATCATCTTCGCCATCGATCCTGCCAGTGAGCCGGAGCGCGCGCGAAGGGTCTATGATACCCATCTCGCCCGCGCCAAGTGGATGACGCAACACGGCTACAAACACCTTCTGGTCCCACGAACCCAATAAAACCCGGCAGTTAACACCAATATGGCGCAATCGATTGTGCCCTGCCGCGGGGGAGCCCGGAACTGACTCGAGCACTTCTCTCGTCACGGCTCCGACGTGATCGTTCGACTCCAAAAAAACCTCATAGGAGAGGTGCGATGGAGAAGCCGCCCGACTGGCGTTCGGAGAATTACGCCAAAGCATATGAAACCTATGACCGCACGGATTTCGCGCAGGAATTCCTGCGCCGCAATCCTGAATACCGCGACCAATATGCTGAGGCCGTTGACGCTGCGCCACTCGCGCTGAGGCGTCTTGCCCGGCACTGGGGGTTGGTCTTTCGCTGCGGACCCTGACCTCCCGGCCCACCATCTCCCGATCATCTGGCACCCATCTATAGCGGCCAGCGTCATCCTTTTGCGCCCGGCTCCTTTCCCTTGCGAAGGCTGCAGCCAAGCCGAAATTGTCGGGAGCATGAATATCGCGGCCCAGCACCGCGATGAGGAAGGGCGGCATCTCGTCCTATCGACGGCTAAGCGCCGCTACCGCCTGAATATTTGTGGCGAAACATCAGAGACCGAACCGCTCGCCTATGTTCTTCCGGGCGACGCATTTTGGGAAACACGGAAGGCCGCTGTTTGCGACTTTCATGACCATTGCCGTCTCGGGCATTTGAAGAAGCTCCCGCTCTGCCTTGCGCCTGGTCCGTCAGAGCACTGGCGTCTGGTCCAATGGCTTCGGTTGCTCGATGCGCTGTCCGGCGGTGCAACCACGCGCGAATTGGCCATCGAACTTATCGCCCGCGATGCCGGACGATATTCGGCCGCCGAATGGGATACGTCGAGCGAGCGCAAACGGATTGCTCGCTGGCAGCGACAGGCGCTCGCCATGCGCGACGGCGGCTATCTCGCCCTGTTGAGCGGCCACTGATCGGGACATTCGGCAGCCACGCCTTATGTCCGTTCACCCAAGTCCCTGAAAATCTCAAATCTCGCCTCCTGCTCGCCGGGCCAACCCCTTGTGTCCGGCACTTCACAGGAGACGTTTCATGGATGGAGATTTCGTCCCGGTATTCCCGCGCTATGTCAGGACGCCCGATGCTGCCGTGCATTTGGGTCTCTCAGCCCGCACGCTTGAAAAGCATCGTTGCTATGGGACGGGGCCGGCCTTTCACAAACTTGGTCGGCGGATTGTCTATGCCATAGTCGATCTCGATGCCTGGGCGCAAAATGGTCGCCGCAATTCAACATCCGATCCCGGACAAGGCATTTGTCTGTCAGCACGACCGGTGCGCCGCTGATGCGTTCGGTGAGCCCCCAGCAACAGCTCGACCTGTTCTACTCGATGCCCGGTGACATTGCCGCACGCGATGCGCAGGATCTGATGTCCTGGCCCTTCTTCAGTCTTGCCAAGTCGCGGCGCTCCGCACCGATCGACTTCGCAATGGGGGCCACATGGATCTCGGTCGAAGCCGTGGCCGAGCACGGCATGGCGACCATCTGGGATGCCGACATTCTGATTTGGGCGGCGAGTCAACTCGTCGAAGCGCGCGACGCAGGTCGCCCGACATCTCGGCACATCGCCGCCCGTCCGCACGAGATTCTGACCTTCATCGGGCGCGGGACTGGCAAGGACCATTATGAGCGGCTGCGCGCGGCGCTCGACCGCTTGCAATCGACGACCGTTGCCACGTCGATCCGCCAGCAGCACCAGCGCCGCCGTCACCGTTTCTCCTGGATCAACGAATGGCGGGAAACACTCGACGACCGTGGCCGCACCATTGGCATCGAACTCATCCTGCCCGACTGGTTCTACGCAGGCGTGCTGGATCGCCGTCTGATCCTGACCATCGACCGCGCCTACTTTGCGCTGACTGGCGGCGTCGAGCGCTGGCTCTACCGTATCGTGCGCAAGCACGGTGGACACCAGCGCGGTGGCTGGAGCTTCGACGTTCCGCACCTTCATCTCAAATCAGGTGCGCTTTCGCCGCTCAAGCAATTCGCATTCGAGCTGCGGACCATCGTCCGGCAGCAGTCTCTCCCGGGCTACCATTTGAGCCTTGAGCACAGCTTCGGCCGCGAGCGGCTGATCTTCAAGCCCATCCCCGTCGACCCGTTCGTTGCCGCTGCCCGGCGCGTCGGTTTCCCTGTGGAGAAGTTGGCATGACATTCGGCCTATCAAAAACCGTCGGACTCGGCCCATCGGAAACCCGATCCTCGGCCTATCGAAAACCGGGACCATGCGGAAACCCGCAGAATTCTGCGGCAAATCGGCGCCCCTCTAACGATGCTAATAGAAAAGAATCCTTCGGATTCTTGCTAACCCTTTTGCAGCCTGTGGATAATCGCGGTGCGACGGGCCTGCTCAACGTCCGCGTCAAGCTTGTCGGGTTCGCGGTGGCAGGAGCGCGGCCATGAGCGAGCCAACTGCGCAGCGGCACAGCTCCTCGCACGCCATCAGGTCAGCAACAGCCAGCGCCCTGACCGAGGTCGAAGTGACCTGGATCGAGAAGCGCTACGAACAATGGATCCGCTTCGGTCGCATCGCGGCTGACACGATCATCAACCGCCGCACGCGCGTCATCGCCTTTCGTCCCGGCGCGGTCTTCGCCTTCGTGCGCTGGTCCTCGAACGACT
Source organism: Sphingomonas sp. (assembly GCA_041659705.1). GTDB lineage: Bacteria > Pseudomonadota > Alphaproteobacteria > Sphingomonadales > Sphingomonadaceae > Sphingomonas. Next base: position 19,599 of record JBAZXU010000006.1, on the reverse strand, counting down.
ATGGCACCATCCATTCGTGCATCGACATCGTGACGGCAGTGGCACCGGGCGAGGCCTACACGACGTTGCCGTTTGTCCGTCCCGGCGCTGACATTCTGCTGCACATCGAAGGCTGGCCCAAGGTCGCACAGGTTTTGCAGGCCATCGATGCGGTCGAAGCCGCCGGTGTTGATCCGTGCGACGCATCGCCCGATCACTGGCGCCACGTCGGCAACCGGCTGAATGCCGGAATGCCGTTCAGGGCTTACACAGCGGAGCGGCACGCGGCCTGGCTCCGGCGCAATGCGCTCGAAGCATGAGCCGCCGCCGCTATGTTCGCGCCACGATACTGTGGGCAGGCTTGTTCAGCGCCGGGTTCTCAGCAGTCGCCATGCTGTCGCCGCGACCGCGAATAATGTGGAACGCGAGCGCAAGTGCGCCCGTCGGCCTCTATCGCCTCGAGGGCGATACACGCCCAAGGCTCGGCGAATTGGTCGCCATTGTGCCGCCGACTGCGACCGCGCGCATGATGGCCGAGCGCCATTATCTGCCAATCGGCGTGCCGCTCATGAAACATGTCGCGGCTCTGCCCGGGCAATGGGCGTGCCGCGCCGGCGCTGTCGTCTCGGTGGACGGCAACCGTGTCGCCATAGCCAAATCGCACGACAGAATGGGTCGGCCGTTGCCAAGCTGGCAGGGCTGTCACCGCGTTCGGACAGACGAATTGTTCCTGTTGAACCCGGCGCCCGACAGCCTTGATGGGCGCTATTTCGGCGCTCTGCCCGCAGCCGGTCTTATCGGCACGGCACACCCCATCCTTACCCGTGATGCATCTGACCAGCCCCTGCGCTGGCGTGGATTCGGTGCATCCGCCGCTTCCCCAACCACCAACCAGGAGCACAGGCCATGATGATCGGCATCTTTCATTCCGCGCAGGACAGTTTCACGGGGCAAATCCGGACGCTCATGCTCGATGCTATCGTGACGCTCGTCCCGGCTCCATCGAACGACAGCGACAATGCACCCGACTGGCGCGTGCTGCTCGGCGATGCCGAAACCGGCACTGAAATTGGTGCTGGCTGGAACCGCACAGGCGAGCGCGCCGGTGCCTTTGTCGCGGTGCAGATCGACGACCCGGCCTTTGCCCATCCCCTGCGCGCCAACCTGCTTCGATCCATGTCCCGTGACGACGAGCATCACCTGCTCTGGTCGCGTCCGACCAATCGCGATCGGAAATAGGCCATGACCGTTGCTTCGCTTCGCCGTCGCAGGTGTTCCGTAGTCCGGATTGCCGTTCGGCTGCGCCTTCACCTTCTCCTTCCCGGCACTTGTTTCGCTCTCGGTCTGGCAGCGGCGACTTCTCCGGTTGCCGCAGTTGCGACGGTGCCTGACCAGTTTGCAGCGCATCCCTATGCGCCGCATGTCGCAGAGGCATCGCAGCGCTTCGGCATTCCCGAGCTCTGGATATGGGCGGTGATGCGGGCGGAAAGTCGCGGCAATTCGCGTGCGGTTTCTCCTGCAGGAGCCATCGGGCTGATGCAGATCATGCCCGGCACTTGGTCTATGCTGAGCGCGCAGCATGGCCTTGGCTCTGACCCGTTCGATGTGCGTGCGAACATCCTTGGAGGTGCGGCCTATCTGCGCGCCATGTGGGATCGGTATCGCAATGTCAGCTTGATGCTGGCGGCCTACAATGCGGGGCCAGGCCGTGCCGATGACTATGCTGCCGGTCGTCGCAGTCTTCCGGCAGAAACCGTCAACTACGTCGCCCAGATCGCGCCAAGTCTTGGAATGGCCAGCATCGCTTCGCCTGCTGCCATGCCAACTGCCAATGATCATCGATGGCGTCAGGCTACATTGTTCACACCGCGCGGCGATGGAGAAACGAGCAGCAATGCCGGTGATGCCGATGTGCAGCCACAGCGCACCCCGCTTGCGTCGCTGTCGGCCTCTTTGCCGTCACCGAACCCCGCGCCGCACCCCCTGTTTGTGTCGCTTTCACCGCGAAATCCGTGATGGGATGCTCCAGCGTATCTGTGATGGTTCGGGGGTCGTCTCAGATGGACACGGCGGGGAGGCTTGTGTCTGAGCGAGAGGGCAATTTTGGAGGGCAAGATAAAAGGAGTGCCAGCACCTGGCCCTCATGTGGTTGTTGTAGAGCGATAATTTCGTATGGCACCGGACATAACCGGCCATACGATGTTTCCCAAACACCCGCAAAACTGCGGCGTAATCGTCTGGCACCTTCAAAATGAGCCGAGACGACAATGAATTTCGGGTGCGGCCGGGAAGAAGCAGAGACAGCGGTGCAGCCTCCGGGCGGCGGAGCCAGAAGCTGGCGGCTCAGGTCCAGCGTGCCGCCAACAAGGCGGGCCATGCGGGATCACGGCGAGCCGGTCTGAAACGCGGCAGTGGCAGCGGCAAAGCCGCGCGCGGGCGTCGGACGGTTGCCGCGATGCGCCGCACACCTGGCGAACGCCGCGTTACTGTCATGGCGCGCATCGCTCGCCATAAAGGTGCGCATTACCGCGCCGCACCGCTGGCAAAGCACATCAAGTATCTTGAGCGTGACGGCGTGTCCCGCGACGGGCGCGATGCCTCGATGTTCGATGCCCAGACCGACAGGGCTGATCGGGATGCCTTTGCAGGGCGTTGCGAAGATGACCGGCACCACTTTCGTTTCATCGTCTCGCCCGAAGATGCCGGGGACATGGAAGACCTGCGCAGCTTCACCCGCGAATTGATGGCCGACGCGGCTAAAGATCTTGGCACCGAACTGGACTGGGTCGCCGTTGACCATTGGAACACCGACAATCCGCACATCCATATATTGGTGCGCGGCGTTGCCAGCGACGGCGCCGATCTTGTCATTGACCGGGGCTATATCAGCGAAGGGCTGCGGTTCCGGGCGGAAGAGCGGGTGACGCTTGAACTGGGGCCGCGCACCGAGCTGGACATCCGCACCGCACTCGAACGCGAGGTCGAAGCCGAGCGCTGGACCAGTCTTGACCGGCAGCTTGAACGCTTGGGTCAGGATACCGCAGGCCTTGTCGATCTGCGTCCAGGCGGCGACGCCGATCCCGAAATGCGCCGGCTGCTACTGGGCCGCGCCGCCAAACTGGAACAGCTGGGACTGGCCGCGCGCGAAGGGCCTGCAGTGTGGGCTCTGGAGCCCGGTGCCGAAAACACATTGCGTGATCTTTCGGTGCGCAACGACATCATCAAGACGATGCACAATGCCATGAGCCGCGACGGCGGGCGGTTTGATGTATCGACATTGGCCCTGCATCACGACGTTCCAAGCGAACCGATCATCGGACGCCTGGTCGAACGTGGCCTCCACGACGAGTTGACGGGCAGCGCTTATGCCATCGTCGACGGTGTCGATGGTCGCACGCATCATCTGCGGTTCAAGGACATGGAGATGACCGGCGATGCCAAAGCCGGATCGATCGTCGAACTGCGCTCATGGGAGGATGCCAAAGGGCATGACCGGCTGTCGCTCGCCACAAGATCAGACATACCTCTCGAGGCACAGATCAAAGCACCTGGCGCGACGTGGCTTGATCGCCAACTTGTTGCCCGCGATCCCGTGGCAACGGGCGATGGTTTCGGGCGCGAGGTGCGTGATGCCTTAGATGCCCGCGCCAGCCATCTTGAAACGCAGGGGCTGGCCCGCCGGCAGGGCCAGCGGGTAACCCTTGCTCAGGATCTCGTCGGGACGCTGAAGAATCAGGAACTGACGACCGCCACGCAGGCCATCGCCGCGCGCACAGGACTTGAGCACAAACCGTCGGGCGCAGGCGACTATGTCAGCGGCATCTACCGGGAGCGGGTGACGCTTTCGACGGGCCGCTTCGCGATGATCGACGAAGGGCTGGGCTTTCAGCTCGTGCCTTGGCGCCCGGCGCTCGATCAACACCTCGGCCAGCACATCACCGGCACCATGACTCCGGGCGGTTCTGTCGACTGGGCCTTAGGCCGCGGACGCGGGATCAGCCTGTGACCCTCATTTACCCCCTCATCAGGAGTAACTTTCAATGAACGCCACCCGTATTCTCTGGGGTCAGGTCATCGCCGTCATCAGCGTCACATTGCTTGGTATCTGGTCTGCCACCCAATGGACGGCCCACGCCCTTGCGTACCAACCTGAGCTCGGCCAGCCTTGGTTCTGGCTGGGACCTTGGCCAATCTACCCGCCCTACGCCTTCTTCTGGTGGTGGTTTGCGTTCGACGCCTATGCACCACAGATCTTCCAGACCGGCGCATTCATCGCGGTCTCGGGTGCCATGGCCGCCATAGTCATCGCGATCGCCATGTCGGTGTGGCGCGCGCGGGAGGAGAAGCAGTCAGAGACCTACGGTTCCGCGCGCTGGGCGACCGACAAGGAAATCCGCAAGGCTGGCCTCCTGAAGCAGGACGGCGTGGTGATCGGCTCGCACAAGAACCGGTATCTGCGGCACAATGGTCCCGAACATATTCTCTGCTTTGCGCCGACCCGTTCCGGCAAAGGCGTGGGTCTCGTCATCCCGTCGCTGCTCGCTTGGCCGGGCAGCTGCATCGTCCATGATATCAAGGGCGAGAACTGGGATCTGACGGCGGGCTTTCGCGCCCGACACGGCCGCGTCCTGCTGTTCGATCCGACCAACCCCGCATCCAACCCCTACAATCCGCTGCTCGAAGTCCGGAAGGGCGATTGGGAGGTACGTGACGCCCAGAACATCGCAGACATATTGATCGACCCCGAAGGGTCATTGGAAAAGCGCACGCATTGGGAGAAGACCAGCCACTCGCTACTCGTCGGCACCATCCTGCACGTCCTCTATGCCGAGAAGGACAAGTCGCTGGCCGGGGTCGCTGGCTTCCTTTCCGATCCGCGTCGTTCGATAGAAACCACGCTGCACCGGATGAAGACGACCCCGCACCTCGGCAAAGATGGTGTTCACCCCGTTGTGGCTGCCGCAGCACAGGAACTGCTGAACAAGTCTGACAATGAGAGGTCTGGCGTCCTGTCGACGGCCATGTCGTTCCTCGGCCTCTACCGCGACCCTGTGATTGCGCAGGTCACCGGAGCCTCGGACTGGCGCATCACCGATCTTGTCGATTCAGCGGCACCTGTGTCGCTCTATCTGGTCATTCCTCCTTCCGATATCAGCCGGACCAAGCCGCTCGTCCGCCTGATGCTCAATCAGATCGGTCGCCGTTTGACCGAAGAGCTCAGAGCCAAGGGTCGTCGGCAGCGCGTGATGTTCATGCTCGACGAATTCCCGGCTTTGGGGCGGCTCGATTTCTTCGAAAGCGCCCTGGCCTTTGTTGCAGGCTACGGAATCAAGGCATTCCTGATCGCGCAGTCGCTCAACCAGATTGAAAAGGCCTACGGGTCGAACAACGCCATTCTCGACAATTGCCATGTCCGCGTCGCGTTCGCGGCCAATGATGACAATACCGCCAGCCGCGTTTCCAATGCGCTCGGCACCGCCACCCAAATGCGGGCAATGAAGAATTATGCCGGGCATCGCCTCTCGCCATGGCTCGGCCATATCATGGTCTCACGTACTGAGACCGCGAGGCCGTTGCTGACCCCGGGCGAAGTTCAGCAGTTCTCTGAGCGCGAGGAGATTGTTCTGGTGGCCAGCACTCCGCCGATACGCGCGGAAAAGGCAAAATACTTTCTCGACCCACGGTTTCGCGCGCGCCTTCTTCCGGCACCCATCCCCAAACCGCTGCACCCGAAGAAACGGCCAAAGGACGACTGGTCTGCGCTCGCACCCATTGCGGCACCGCTGCCGACCAAACCAGCCCAGGCCGAAGCGAAAAGCTCCGAACAGCCGCCGGTTGATCAGCCAAAGCCGGATGTACCGTCAGATGCCGATGGGGCCGAATCCGAAAATGATACGGCGAACTCCGGGATCAGGCGAGAACCCGAACTGGGGGAACATGAGGATGTCGTTCCCGCCCCCAAGCCACCGGTCAACGAGTTCGATCTTGATCGCGATGCGCTCGAGGATGACGCAGCCAGGGCGAAACGGGAAGCTGATCGCACTATGAACCGCAATGCCCGCAATGCATCGCTCGACCCCGATGACGGCATCGACCTGTGAGGAAGAAGCCCCACAGCAAACAAACCTTCCGGCTCGATATCGAACTGGCCAAATTGCTGGAGGAACGCGCTCATGCCCGCGGCGTCTCGCGCACCGAAGTGGTGGAAGCGGCGTTGATGTCCCTGCTGCAGTCCGATCAGGATGAGCGGATGGAAGCCGCTCTGGCAAGGCGGCTCGATCGCGTGTCACGGCAACTGGATCGGCTCGAATGGCATGTGGAATTGACGAACGAAGCGATTGGCCTGTTCGTGCGCTTCTGGCTCACCAGCAATCCGCCACTACCCGACGCCGCGATGGAAGCGGCACAGGTGACTGGGAAAAAGCGGTGGCAGGGATTTGTGGAATCACTCTCACGGCGGATGGAGGCGGGGCCGAAACTGCGGGATGAGATGGAGCGCGAGAATCGAGATACCGCCTGAAGGTCAATTCATACTTGCAATCAAAGGAATGCAAAAATTCATTGTATTTGTATCATTCAGTTGGAGAAAGCTTTTGCTAGAAATTTCTTGGCTCGAAAGGTTGACCGATGATGGCGAAATGTGATGACCATGATTTTCCGTGCCAAAGCCCGGAATACGATGGCTTCGACAAAATGGCACGTGAGGAGCTATCGCAGCCGCTTGCTGCCAATGATTTAGTGAACTTGAGCGAATATTGCATGATGATACCGGTCGCTAATGACTTCGTGATTGGCGATTTGAATCACAAAATATTTCTTAAAACTCTCAAGGGTAAGTCCGGTCTTTATCACCTGTGGACTGATTACGAATCATGTGATGACCATGACACCCATACGATGTTGTGTGCCTATGTCGGGAAAGGGCCGCCCGACGCCCGCATCGCTAGCCACATTAAATCTAAATGGCCAGATGGGGTTCTGCTTTACGCGACATTTACAAAAATGAACAATCGCCTAGCCAAGTATTATGAGCAGCTATTTCTTGATTGTTACGAATTCACCTTAAACAAAGCGGAAAATTCAGGGACCAGGGCACTGTATGCCGTATGGGATGGTGACCGCCACCATATGGGGACACATTCAAATGAGGTTTCCGGCATGAGCAAAATTGAAAGTTTCGACGATTGGTAAGCGATCAAAGGCTGGCGGACCATGCCACCGTCTACGGCCTTCCAGCCATACGGTGGGAGCAGCAAACTACGCCCCTCCCTGTTTTTCTATCCCCCACTGCTACGACGCTAAATCCTTGTTGAACTAGCCCCTTTTCTGCGTCTCTTACTCGTCCCCGTCGAGCCGGACGATCTTGTTCCGCTCATGAAGCGGGGTATCCGATGGGCGCCGAGCCAGTCCGAATTGAAGCACGTTCACGCGGCGCACGCATGCTGCGCACGGCGATGGGCGCATCGATCGCGACCTGGCTGGCTGACCCGCAGGTCATCGAGATCATGCTCAATCCTGATGGACGCCTGTGGGTCGACCGGTTGGGCATCGGACTGTCCGACAGCGGTGAACGCCTGACCGCAGTCGATGGTGAGCGCATCATCCGATTGGTTGCCCATCATGTGGGTGCCGAAGTTCACGGCGATGCACCACGCGTGTCAGCGGAGCTGCCGGAAAGCGGAGAACGGTTCGAAGGCCTCCTGCCACCCGTGGTGGCGGCTCCCACCTTTGCCATCCGCAAGCCCGCCGTCGCGGTGTTCCTGCTCGAGGACTATGTCAGCGCAGGAATCATGGGCGTAGCTGAAGCCGACAGGCTTCGTTCGGGCGTTGCAGAGCGGCTGAACATCCTTGTCGCTGGGGGCACTGGCACCGGCAAAACGACGCTCACGAACGCGCTGCTCGCCGAAGTCGCCAAAACCACCGACCGGGTCGTGCTGATCGAAGATACCCGCGAGCTCCAATGCCGCGCGCCAAACCTAGTGGCGATGCGGACCAAGGATGGCGTCGCCTCGCTCTCTGATCTGGTCCGTTCCAGTCTTCGCCTTCGCCCAGACCGGATTCCGATTGGCGAAGTGCGCGGCGCCGAGGCGCTTGACCTCCTCAAGGCTTGGGGCACCGGCCACCCTGGCGGGATCGGGACGATCCATGCTGGCAGTGCGATCGGTGCGCTCCGGCGGATGGAGCAGCTGATCCAGGAAGCGGTGATCACCGTTCCGCGCGCCCTGATCGCCGAGACCATCAACCTCGTCGCCGTACTGGTGCGCGACGGCACCGGGCGGCGTCTGGCCGAACTGGCCCGTGTCGATGGGCTCGATCCTGTCACCGGCGATTATCGCCTGATCAAGACCACCCAAATCGAAGGAGATACCCAATGATCCATGCCCTCCGGCGCGGCACCAATCGCGCCGCTCTCGCTGCCACCGCTGCTTTCGTGATGATCGCGACGGCCACACCGGCGCATGCCGGTGGCTCGTCGATGCCATGGGAAGCCCCGCTGCAGTCGATCCTCGAGAGCATCGAGGGGCCGGTCGCCAAGATCGTTGCAGTGATCATCATCATCGTCACCGGCCTCAGCCTGGCCTTCGGCGACACGTCGGGCGGCTTTCGCCGGCTGATCCAGATCGTGTTCGGCCTCTCCATCGCCTTTGCCGCATCGAGCTTCTTCCTGAGCTTCTTCAGCTTCGGCGGCGGAGCGCTGATCTGATGACATCGGCAGACGACATCCCCGGCTTCTATGCCCCGGTCCACCGCGCACTGGCCGAGCCGATCCTGCTCGGCGGTGCGCCGCGCGCACTCGCCATCGTCAATGGCACGCTGGCGGGCGCGATTGGCCTCGGCTTGCGGCTCTGGCTCGCTGGCCTTGCCATCTGGGCAATCGGCCATGTGCTTTCGGTCTGGGCTGCACGCCGCGATCCGCAGTTTGTCGATGTCGCGCGCCGCCATCTCAAATATCCGACCTGGGTGCGGCCATGATGTCGCTTCAGGAATATCGGACCAAATCCGCCAGTCTCGCAGACTTCCTCCCCTGGGTCGCACTGGTGGGGCCGGGCGTGGTGCTCAACAAGGACGGATCGTTCCAGCGCACGGCGCGCTTTCGCGGTCCCGATCTCGACAGTGCCACGCCCGCCGAACTCGTGGCCGTCACCTCCCGGCTCAACAATGCCCTGCGGCGGTTGGGCTCGGGATGGGCGGTTTTCGTCGAAGCGCAGCGCACCGCTGCGCAAGCCTATCCGCAATCCCGCTTTCCCGATCCTGTGTCGGCACTGGTCGACAGGGAACGCCGCGAACAGTTTCGTGAGGAAGGCGCGCATTTCGAAAGCGGCTATTATCTGACGCTGCTGTGGATGCCGCCGCCCGAGGAAGCCGCGCGCGCCGAAGGCTGGCTCTACGAAGGCAAGGCGTCGACCGGGGTCGATCCCAAGGAACTCGTCAAATCCTTCGCCGACCGTACTGATCGCGTGCTGCATCTGGTTGAGGGATTTATGCCCGAGGCAGCGTGGCTCGATGACGCCGCCACACTGACCTATCTCCACAGCACGGTCTCGACGAGGACGCAGCGCGTCCGCGTGCCCGAAACGCCGGTCTATCTCGACGCGCTGCTGGCCGATGAACCGCTGACCGGCGGACTCGAGCCCATGCTCGGCGCCCATCATCTGCGCACGCTCACGATCACCGGTTTTCCGACGACGACCTTTCCCGGGCTGCTTGATGAGCTCAACCGGCAAGCCTTCCCGTACCGCTGGTCGACGCGGGCAATCATGCTCGACAAGACCGACGCAACCAAACTGCTCTCGAAGATTCGGCGGCAATGGTTCGCCAAGCGCAAATCGGTTGCTGCCATCCTCAAGGAGGTGATGACCAACGAGCAGTCGGTGCTGATGGATTCGGACGCCTCCAACAAGGCGGCTGATGCCGACATGGCGCTGCAGGAGCTTGGCGCAGATCATGCCGGCATTGCTTATGTCACTGCGACGGTCACGGTCTCGGACCGCGACCCGGCGCTGGCGGCGGAGAAACTAAGGCTGGTCGAAAAGGTCATCCAGGGCCGCGACTTCACCTGCACGATCGAAGGCATGAATGCGCTCGAGGCATGGCTCGGATCGCTGCCCGGCCATGTCTACGCCAACGTCCGGCAGCCGCCCATTTCCACACTCAATCTCGCCCACCTGATCCCCCTGTCAGCGGTATGGGCGGGAGCGGAACGGGACGAGCATTTCGGTGACGCCCCCTTGCTTTACGGCAAGACCGAAGGCTCGACCCCGTTCCGCCTTTCCCTTCATGTCGGCGATGTCGGTCACAGCCTCATCGTCGGCCCGACAGGGGCAGGCAAATCCGTGCTGCTGGCGCTGATGGCGCTGCAGTTCCGGCGCTACAAAGGCAGCCAGATCTTCGCCTTCGATTTTGGTGGATCGATCCGCGCCGCCGCGCTTGGCATGGGCGGTGACTGGCAGGATCTCGGCGGCGCGCTGCATGCCGAGGAAGGCGACGGCGCTGCCGTCGCCTTGCAGCCGCTTGCTCGGATCGACAACGCCGGCGAACGCGCCTGGGCCGCCGAATGGCTGGCGGCGATGCTGGCCGGCGAAGGCATGGTGATTGACCCTGCTGCTAAAGAACATCTCTGGTCGGCCCTGACATCGCTTGCGTCCGCACCACCTACCGAGCGCACACTCACCGGTCTCGCGGTCCTGCTGCAATCCCAGGAATTGAAGCAGGCACTAGCCCCGTATCTCATCGGCGGTCCATGGGGACGGCTGCTCGATGCGGAACAGGAACGTCTGGGTGAGGCGTCTGTGCAGGCTTTCGAAACCGAAGGTCTGATTGGCGCATCATCGGCCGCGGCTGTGATCGCCTACCTGTTCCACCGGATCGAAGGGCGGCTCGACGGCTCGCCGACCATGATCATTATCGATGAAGGCTGGCTCGTGCTCGACAGCCCGGCCTTCGCCTCGCAGCTGCGCGAATGGCTGAAGACGCTGCGCAAGAAGAATGCGAGCGTCATCTTCGCGACCCAGAGCCTTGCCGACATCGAGACGTCGGCCATCGCGCCTGCCATCATCGAAAGCTGCCCGACGCGCATTTTTCTGCCCAACGAGCGCGCGGCCGAACCGCAGATCGCACGGGTCTATGAGCGGTTCGGCCTCAATGATCGCCAGATCGAAATCCTGAGCCGGGCTACCCCGAAACGCGATTATTATTGTCAATCGAGGCGCGGCAACCGGCTGTTCGAACTGGGCCTGGGCGATGTCGCACTCGCCTTCAGCGCCGCCTCTTCCAAAACCGATCAGGTCCGCATCGCCGAGCTTGTCGCCGCCCATGGCCGCGAAGGCTTTGCAGCGGCCTGGCTCCAGAACCGCAGCCTCGAATGGGCGGCCGAGCTGCTTCCTCCCCCGCCGCCCGCACTAACGGACAAGGAAAACCACCCATGAAAATACCCGTCCTCCGCCGCGCTTTCATGGCGACGGCGATCACCACTTCGCTGGTATCAGGCACCATGATCGCCGCGCCAGCGCAGGCCCAGTTTGGCGGGATCGTCTATGACCCCAGCAATTATGCGCAAAACGTGCTGACCGCCGCCCGGACGCTTCAGCAGATCAACAACCAGATCCAGCAGATCCAGAACCAGGCGACCAGCCTCATTAACGAGGCCCGCAATCTTGCCAGTCTGCCGGTCTCGACGATCCAGACGCTGCAGCAACAGGTCGACCAGACCCGCCAGTTGCTGAACCAGGCCCAGCGCATCGCCTATGATGTGACGGACGTGCAGGAGGTGTTCAACGGCCGTTACAAGGGGGCGGCACTGACCGGCGGGCAAGCCCAGATGGTCGCCAACGCCAATGCGCGCTGGCAGGACAGCGTCGGCGCGTTCGAAGATGCGATGAAGGTTCAGGCCGGGATCGTCGGCAATCTGGGTGCGACCCGCAGTTCGATCACGACACTGGTCGGCGCCAGCCAGTCAGCGACCGGGGCTTTGCAGGCGGCACAGGCCGGCAATCAGCTACTGGCTTTGCAAACCCAGCAACTGGCCGATCTGACCGCTGCCATTGCGGCGCAGGGCCGCGCGCAGTCGATCGAGGCCGCGCGCAATGCCGCGACCGAGGCCGAGGGCCGCGAGCGCTTCCGCCGCTTCCGGACCCGGAACTGACATGAGCCGGTCGGTCAAGCTGGCGGCAGCCGCTGCTTTTGGCGGATTGCTGATCGCGGTCGCGGTTGTTTCGGCAACGCGGCCGCCGGCTCGGCACGACACAACGACCTATGTCGCGGACGAGACAGGATCTCCGAACCCTCACGCCGCAGAACTCAAGCGCTGCAGTACGATCACCATGCCGGAGTCGGGATGCGATGCGGTCTGGGAAGCTGAGCGCCGCCGATTTTTCCATGGAAGGGACCGGCAGCCATGAATGATACCGGCATCATCGACCAGTTTCTGACGGTCTTCACCCAATATATCGACAGCGGCTTCGGGTTGCTCGGCGGAGAGGTCGGCTTCCTGTCGACCACCCTCATTGTCATCGACGTGACCATAGCCGCCTTGTTCTGGGCCTGGGGCACCGATGAAGATGTGCTGCAGCGCCTGATCAAGAAGACGCTCTACATCGGCACTTTCGCCTTCATCATCGGCAACTTCTCCAATCTCGCTGGCATCATGCTCCAGAGCTTTGCCGGGCTTGGCCTGCAGGCCAGTGGCAGCGGCATGGCCATCGGTGATTTCATGCGCCCCGGCGTTGTGGCCGCAACCGGTCTTGATGCCGGGCAACCGCTGCTCGACGCCACCGCCGATCTTGTCGGGCCGGTGGGTCTGTTCACCAATTTCGTGCAGATCCTGATCCTGCTGATCTCCTGGCTGATCGTTGTCATCGCCTTCTTCGTTCTGGCGATCCAGGTCTTCGTCACCATCATCGAGTTCAAACTGGTGACGCTCGCCGGCTTTGTGCTGCTACCGTTCGCCTTTTTCGGGCGCACCGCCTTCATGGCCGAGCGCGTCCTTGGCCACATCATTTCCTCCGGCATCAAAGTGCTCGTGCTTGCCGTCATCACCGGCATTGGCACGACACTCTTCACGCAGTTCATCAATGCCGGACTCGGGGTCGAACCCGACATCCAGCAGGTCATGGCGATTGCGCTCGCAGCGCTGACCTTGCTCGGCCTTGGTATCTTTGGTCCCAGCATCGCCAACGGCATTGTGTCGGGCGGACCGCAGCTTGGCGCAGGCGCGGCAGCAGGTACGGCGATCGCCGCTGGCGCAACGATTGCTGGCGGTATCGCAGGTGCCAAACTCGCCGCAGGGGCCGCCGGCTCGGCCATGGCGGGCGCGGCCACGGGCGGTGCCCGCGCGGCAGGCGGCGCATCGGGTGCATATGCAGCCGGAGCCGCTGGCAAAACCGGACGGGCTGCGGCTGCTTCGGGTCTCGCCAATGTCGCAAAATCAGCCGCAAGCAGCGCAGCGTCACCACTTCGCCGCGCCGCGGACAGCCTCAAAGCGAACTATGCCGCTGGCAAGGCCGGGACGCCCGCCAATGCGGCAGCGACCGGCGCCGGCGATGGCCCTCCTGCATGGGCCACCGCGATGAAGCGGCGTCAGGCGATGACGCAGGGTGCCAACATGGCCTCGCATACCCTCAAGGGCGGCGACAGCCACGGCGGCGGCTCTGGCCCCGACATCTCCGACAAAAGCTGAAACTTCCGAAAAGGATCCGACATGTTTCGACGCCCCTCTATCCGCTACGGGACAAGTCCCGAGCCCGTCACGCCCTATCAACGCGCCGCCCAGGTCTGGGATGACCGCATCGGTTCGGCCCGCGTGCAGGCGAAAAACTGGCGGCTCGCCTTTTTCGGCTGCCTTGCGCTTTCGGCAGGGCTGGCAGGCGGTCTCGTCTGGCAATCGGCGCGCGGCACGATCACGCCTTGGGTGGTTGAGGTCGACAAGCTCGGACAGGCACAGGCCATCGCCCCTGCCGATGTCGATTATCGCCCGACCGACCCGCAGATGGCGTTCCACCTTGCTCGCTTCATCGAACAGGTGCGCGCCATTCCCGCCGATCCGATCGTGCTGCGTCAAGACTGGCTCAGGGCTTACGACTTCACCACCGACCGCGGCGCGCAGGCGCTCAATGACTATGCGCGCAACAACGATCCCTTTGCCCAAGTCGGCAAGGTGCAGGTCGCGGTCGATGTGTCGAGCGTCGTTCGTGCGTCGAACGACAGCTTTCGCGTCGGCTGGACCGAGCGGCGTTACCAGGATGGCGCACTTCTCGAGACTTCGCGGTGGTCAGCGATCCTGACCACCGTCGTGCAGCCACCACGCACCCCCGATGCCCTGCGCAAGAATCCGCTCGGCCTGTTCATCAACGCCATCAACTGGTCAAAGGAGCTTAGCCAATGATCCGCCCGACGCGCGCCCTGCGCACATCGATTATGCTCTCAGCGGTAACGCTGATATGCATCCCTGCCCAAGCCATGGCGCGCGAACAGCGCGCTCAGCCGCATGCAATTCCTGCTACATCGGCGCAGACCATTGAGCCTGCCGACCCGCGCACCCGTGTTGGTAGAGCCAACGCCGCAGCGCGGGTGGAACCGGAGCGCACCAGCTATTTCAATGCCATCCAGCAATATGCCTATACCGATGGAGCCCTTTTTCAGATTTACACCGCACCGGGGCAGATTACCGACATCATGCTCCAGGAAGGCGAAGAACTCGTTGGACCGGGGCCGGTCGCATCGGGCGATACGGTCCGCTGGATCATCGGCGACACGGTGAGCGGTGCCGGAGCAGCGCGCCGCGTTCACATCCTCGTCAAGCCGACGCGAGCCGAGATTCGCACCAACCTCATCATCAATACCAATCGGCGCACCTATCATCTTGAACTGAGCGCCACGAACTCGACCTATATGGCCGCAGTCTCCTGGACCTATCCGCAGGACGCCTTGATCGCCCTGCGTACTGCCGAGGCCGAGCGTGAACGCACGGCTCCGGTGGCGACGGGTATCGATTTTTCTGCTTTGAATTTTCGCTACCGCATCGCGGGCGATCGCCCCGAATGGCGGCCAGTGCGTGTGTTCGATGACGGCAGGCAGGTCTTCATCGAGTTTCCGGGCGACATTGCCAGCGGCGATATGCCGCCGCTGTTCGTCATCGGCGCGGATCAGGCGGCTGAGTTGGTGAACTACCGTGTGCAAGGCCGCTATATGGTTGTCGACCGGCTGTTTGAGCGTGCGGAATTGCGGCTTGGTGCAGGCAATAGCGCCAAGCAGGTTCGCATTGAGCGTGAACGCGCACGCCGCCGGAGCCGCTCATGAACACGCGACCCCAGGATGATGGCGTGCCACCGGTCACCAGCCGGATTGTCGAGGCTGACGTCGAGACCGACGTTGAAACTGACGTTGGGGTCGATGCCGACGGCGATGAGCCTGACGGCGAGCGCCCGGTTGCACCGGGCAACCCCGACGGGTTTCGCCTTGGCGGGGAACCGCCGCGCGTCATGCGCTTGTCGCGAAAGGCACTGGCAATCCTTGGCGTCATCGCCAGCGTCGGAATTGGCGGTTCGCTGATCTACGCACTTCAGCCCAAGAACCACGCGCCAGCCGAGAATCTCTACGACACGAACAGCCGCAACCGCGCGGACTCGGTCAACGGTGCGCCTGCCAACTACGGCGACGTGCCCAAGTTGGGGCCTGCACTTCCCGGTGATCTCGGCGGCCCGATCGTTGCCGCGCAGCAGCGCGGGCAAAATGTCCCGATCCCGCCCATTGGCACCGCCCCGGCCGCAGGACAGCCCGATCCGCGGATTGCCGCCACCGAGCAGGCGCGCGAGCGCGCGGCCCAGGAGCGTGACAGTGCCCGGACCAGTCGCCTGTTTCTTGCCGGAGAGACCGGAACGACCGACAATCGGTCTGCAACCGCAGTAGGGCCAGCGCCATCAGCTTCGCTACCAGGTGCCGATCCAGCTCAACCGTCTGCACCAACAGCCACATCAAGCCGCCGCGCATTTCTCGGACAGCGCGGCAACCGCAGCACGGAAAGCCCTGAGCGCATCATGCGCCTTGCATCGCCTTACGTTGTGCAAGCCGGAAGCGTGATACCGGCAGCGCTCATAACCGGCATCCGGTCCGACCTTCCAGGTCAGATCACAGCGCAGGTTACACAAAACGTCTACGACAGTCCCTCGGGGCGCATACTTCTGATCCCCCAAGGCTCAAGGCTGATCGGTGAATATGACAGCGACGTAGCCGCCGGACAGAACCGCGTGCTGCTGGCGTGGGACCGCCTCATCCTTCCCGGAGGTCAATCGATCCTGCTTGATCGCCTGCCCGGCGCTGATGCTGCCGGTATGGCCGGCCTTGAAGACCAGACCAACTATCATTGGGGCAACATGCTCAAGGCCGCGCTCATTTCGACATTGCTGGGGGCTGGTACAGAGCTCATCTCGAACGGTGATAGCGATCTCATTCGGGCGCTGCGTTTCGGCACGCAGGACACCATAAGCCAGACTGGCAGGCAGGTCGTGCAGCGGCAATTGAACGTGCCGCCAACACTGACCGTGCGCCCCGGATTTTCGCTGCGCATCATCGTGACGCGCGATCTGGTGCTCGAACCTGTGCCTGCGGGAGGAACGCGATGACCCGTCTCAAACTGGCTGATCTGGCCGATGAAAAGCCCGTGCGGCTGACCTTGGAGCTCTCTGCCCGGCTTCACCGCGATCTGGTGGCTTATGCGCTCGCCGTAAACGGCGGGGATGCCAAAGGTGCGCCGACCACCGAGCGGCTTATTCCGCCCATGCTTGAGCGGTTTATCGCAACTGACCGGGCTTTTGCCAGAGCGCGCAAGACACCTCAAACGGGGTAACGCTCGTTGATCAAGGTGAAGAAGCGTTGCAGCGCCGGATTGTCATTGTCTTCGCGCCAGTAAACCGAAAATTCGAGGCGCGTCGTGCCGTTCTGATCGTGGATATCGCGGAAATGGAGATCCGGCCATGTCACCCCCTGCGAGGCTTCGGTTGCGATGGATATGAAGCGGCCGACCGACACAATGCTCAGCACGCTCTCGAGGCTGGTATTCTGCACGATGATGTTAGGACGCCCCCCTTGCCCGGTCAGCCGCGCAGCAAGCAGATTGGCTAGAGTCGGACCAATGCCGCCGCCCGGCACCACGAACACTTCGCGGCGTAGATCACTCCAGTAGATCCGGTCGCTTTCGAGAAGCCGATGGCCCGACTGCAAGGCGACCATCAGCCTGTCAGACCAGACTGAGCGCGCCAAAATGCCGCTCTCTTCCATCCCGGCCGGTGCCACCGCGACATCGATGGTCCGAGACTGCAAGGCATTCAGCAGCTTTTCAGGGGCGGCTTCCTCGCCATCGAATTGAACGTCAGGAAATCGGGTCAGATACTCGGAGAAGGTCTGCTTCAGATTGCCTGCCATCAGCGAGGAGCTGTAACCGACGGCGAGACGTCCTTGTTCACCGTAGCTGACCGCTCGCGCAGTGGTCTGCAGATTGTCGATGTCGGTGATGATGCGCCGCGCAGACTCCAGAAAGACCTGGCCCATCTCGGTCGGCTCAGCTCCCCGCGTCGAGCGCGCAAACAACTTGATGCCGAGTTTGTCCTCAAGTTGCGTAACCCGCAGGCTCAGCGTTGCCTGCTTCATGTTGAGCGCCGTGGCAGCACGGGAAAAGCTACGGGTGTCTGCGGTCAGAACGGCGTAGCGGAGTTGCCGAACCTCGATCGTCATGCTGCAATCGCTCCCCTATTCTCTTTCTTGCCGGCATTGAGGCGCAATCAGACTGAAATCGCAATATAAATTCGCGGTATTGGATCGACGTCAGATCTCGATCCGTAAATTTACTTGCCCAGTCAGGCGGATGTCGGAATTTAACTTCAAATCTGTTTGATCTATTTTGGAGACAAATCTTAACGGCGGCGTGTTAAGGATTCGACATGTCGAATGAACCCCGTGCTCCGCGTCTTGCTGTCCTCATCGACGCTGACAATGCCTCCTCCCGTATCGCTACCCGTCTGTTCGAAGAGATCGCCAAGATCGGTGAAGCCAGTGTGCGCCGGATTTATGGCGACTTTTCCGGAACCCGCCTCAAATCCTGGGCAGAGGTGCTTTCACCCCACGCAATCCGGGCGCAGCAGAATTTCGCCTACACCACCGGCAAGAATGCGTCTGACATCGCGCTCGTGATCGACGCCATGGACCTGTTGCATACCGGGCGCTTCGACGCCTTCTGCCTGGTATCGTCTGACAGTGATTTTACCGGGCTCGCTGCCCGCATCCGCGAGCAAGGCATCGATGTATATGGCTTCGGCGAGCAGAAAACCCCCGAGAGCTTCCGCCAGGCTTGTCGACGCTTCATCTACACGGAAAATCTTCTGCCGGAGGCGCCGACCTCGGAAGAGCCCGAACGCGCCGATCTGCGTCCTGCGGCAGCCAAACAAGCCCCAAGCGGGGCCGCCCCGCTTATTCGCAAGGCCATTGCGCAGCTGGACGATGACGGTGGCTGGGTTCCCTTGGGCCGAGTGGGTCAGCGTCTTGCCGAACTTGCCTCGGATTTCGATCCGCGCACCTATGGTCAGGCCAAGCTCAGCGATCTCGTCGACAAGGCGGGTGCCTTCGAATCTCGGAGGACGGAGTCAGGGCATGTCCAAATCCGGCTAAAAAGCGTCAACGCCAAGGGCAAAAAATAGATTCGACGGCGCAATACCGTCCCCCATTTCATTTTCGTGGTTTGGACCATCTAACGGGCGGGCCAACTCTACAGGTGGGAAACCCTCGCGTTCTATCTGCCCGAAATTTCCACGTACCCAATTAGCTCGGCAGAATAGCTTCCATCACCAGTCGCCAGCCCCTTGTGTTTGAGCTCGCGTTGCAGAGTTGGCTCAACCACATTCCTGAACAGCTCGAGCCTTTCCTCGGCCGTCAGGAAGGGTTTGGCGACCGGTGCGTTCAGATACTGGGTCGACTGCCTTTCGATCGCAGGCATCCGGGTGCCGTCCGGCTGCACCGCGATTGTCTGGATTGTGGTCCGCCGCTCACCATTCGCGACTGCGGACTCAACAATCCAGAACGACAGTAGTGTGGGGCTGATGTCATCGCTGGATACGGAAAGGCCCAGTTGGTCTGGCGCCAGCCCTCTCCAGCGACCTAGTTCTTCCTGAACCAAAGGGTGGTCCAAGCCGAGTAATTCGATGCCTTCCTGGCTCGTGGCGACATCGCGATCGAGCGTGAAACGCACCTTGCGCGACCCATCAACGACCGTCAGATCGTAAGTCTGATCATCCACCTTTGCGAGCCGCTGGTGTCGGTCAGGAAGAGAGGATGACATAAACTGGACGATCCGCTCCATGCCAGTCGAGACGTCTGAAAA
Source organism: Sphingomonas sp. (assembly GCA_041659705.1). GTDB lineage: Bacteria > Pseudomonadota > Alphaproteobacteria > Sphingomonadales > Sphingomonadaceae > Sphingomonas. Next base: position 257 of record JBAZXU010000006.1, on the reverse strand, counting down.
TGGCTGATACTCGTCGAGGCTGAATCCATCGAGGTCCTGGAACAGATCAAACACGACCTCCCGAGCCTCTCTGGCATTGGATAGCGCGGCCTCGAGTTCTACTGTGGTTCGTTGCAGGGTGGGGTCAGACTGGACTTGTACCGGTTTCGTGCCGGTGACTTGAGCGTAAAACACTCGATCAAGGAGACCGGAGAGATGATGAAGCATACGGATGATTTCAAACGCGAGGCTGTGCGGATCGCACTGAGCAGCGGACT
>JBAZXU010000005.1:0-260576 GCA_041659705.1 Sphingomonas sp. | reverse complement strand
TTGCTGGAGCCGATCGGCAACATCCCGCCAGCAGAAGCCGAGCAACGATACTATGCCATGCTGGACGACATCCCCATGGCCGCGTAACTCAAACCAAATGGCCTCCGGCGATCCCGGTGCGGTTCAGTTTGACGATGCGTTTTTGGGATAGTTGAATTTCTTTTGGCGCACATGGCGGCTATGGACACAGCAGACGCGCGAAGCGTTCGAAATAACCTTTGCGGGAGTGATGATATGCGGCTGTTATGGTTGACGATGGCGGTAGTGTCCGGTTTGGGGGCTGCCTCTGCCTCTGCCTCTGCCTCTGCCTCTGCCTCTGCCTCGCCCAAGCACTGGACGCCGGTGCGCGAGCGCAAGGCGCAGCTTGAAGCGGTGCTGGCGCGTGGAGAAAAATCGGGCAAGCTGCTTGGCTGGCAGTCGCGCCGTGCGCGCGGCTTGTTCTCCGATATCAGCCGGCGAGAACTGCGTTATGAGGCCAGCGCCCCTGGCCTCACGCTGACGGAAAAAGGCAATCTTGATTTTCGATTTTATGGCATAATTGATGAGCTGAACCGCATCATCGCCAGCAAATAGCGCAATCCCGCAGCAGCTTGGCGGGCGAGATTTCCCACATCAGGCTGGTTGCTCTGGTGGCGCGCTGTGCTAGGGAGGTAACACGTTCATATTCCTGGAGTGTTTTAATGCGCGCTGTCATTTTTGCTGTTCTTTTTGCTACCTCCAGTACAGCGGCCATGGCGGCGCCTGTTCACCGGTATAATGAACTGGCGCTGGCCCCGATGGGAGATCGTATAGCAACGGTTGAGCTGACCGATGAGGCCAGCCGCCATGCGCGCATCGTTGTCCGGGCGGTTAAGACCGGCGAGAAGGTGGCGATTGTCGATCCATGCGCGACGTGTGCCTATTCCAGCTTGACCTTTGCCGAGGATGGTCGGCTGGCATTTTTGGCGCGAGACCGGGCGGCGGGCACGGTGGTGCTCAGCGTTGCAGATACTAAGGGCATTGCTCAACCCGTCGCGACCATCAAAGGCATTGCGCAAACCCCGCGTTTTTCGCGCGATGGACGGCGGCTTGCAGTGCTGGTCACGCTGGGCGCAGCCAAGGAGGCAGGCGCCGCACAGGCTGGCGTGCGGCAGGTAGGTGAAATCGGCGAAAAAAACGATGAACAGCGGCTGGCCGTGTTCACACTTGGCTCAACACCCATAGCGGCCGAGGCGGTAGTGCCGCTGTCGCCGTCGGGCCGCTATATTTATGAATATGACTGGGCGCCAAACGGCCAGACTCTGGTTGTAACCTCCGCGCTTGGCAATGGCGATGCGAACTGGTGGGTTGCCACGCTCGACGCGGTTGATGCGCAGACGGGCGAAATTCGCAACATTGCCAAGCCCAAAACCCAGCTCAACTTTCCACGCATATCGCCCGACGGCAAGACGGTGGCATATGTTGGCGGGCTGATGAGCGATTTTGGCTCGGTTGGCGGCGATGTATGGACCGTGCCACTGGCAGGCGGCGCGCCGACCAACATTACCGCCGGGGCAAAGCAGACTGCAACCTCGCTCGCCTGGTTAAGTTCCGGCTTGCGCGCTACTACGCTGAAGGCGGATCTGGTACAGATTGTCGATGTCTCAGCCGGTTTTTCTGCGCCGTTGTGGAGCGCGCCGGTGACGCTTTCCGCAGCAGATGGCCGTGCAGCTTTTAGCGCAGATGGCAAGGTGATGGCGGCTGTCATGCAGGATTTTTCGCGTCCGCCCGCTATCATCGCCGGCGCTGTTGGCGCACCGCGCCAGATCACGCATGATAATGACGATGTAAGGCCGCTTGCGACCGCCCGCAGCATTAGCTGGAAGAACGATGGGTTTGACGTGCAGGGCTGGCTGCTCGCACCGGTTGGAGCCACTGGGCAGGGCAAGGCGGCGATGGTAACCGTGGTGCATGGTGGCCCGGCGGCGGCCAATGTGCCGGGCTTTGTTGAGCGTGGAGCAACGGCTGATCTGTTGGCGGGGGGCTATTATGTATTTTTGCCCAACCCGCGTGGCAGCTATGGCCAGGGTGCCGCGTTCACCGAGGCGAATAAGCGCGATTTTGGCGGCGGCGATTTACGCGATATTTTGACCGGCATCGATGCGGTGGAGAAGGTTGCGCCGGTCGACGATGCGCGGCTGGGGCTGACCGGAGGCAGCTATGGCGGTTTTATGTCGATGTGGGCTAATACACAGACAAACCGATTTAAGGCGATTGTGGCCGGTGCCGGACTTTCCAACTGGATAAGCTATTATGGGACAAACGGTATTGACCAGTGGCTGATCCCGTTCTTTGGCAAGACGCTGTATGAAGATTATGATGTGTATCGGGCTGCGTCGGCAATTTATTTTATGAAGAATGCAAAAACGCCGGCCTTCATCTATGTCGGTGAGCGCGATATTGAGGTTCCACCTACGCAATCGGTTGAGTATTGGCACGCGCTGAAAGATCTTGGGGTGCCTGCCAGCCTCGTTATTTACGCTGATGAGGGGCATGGCATTCGCCGGCCAGATAACGCCGAAGATTTGCGTAAGCGGACCATAGCCTGGTTCGACAAATATCTCGGCAAAAAATAACGATTAGCGCAAGGCTTTGCCGCTGTCTTTCCACCGATCGAGAATTTGCGATTGCGGGAGGGCAGCGCTGGCTTGGCCGGGCGCGCGTTCCTGCAAGGGCGGGGCTAGCGCCGCACCGCTGTCGGCATAGCGGGGTTGAACCTGCCGCCACGGCGCAACCAAGCCCGGCGCTGCCGCCGCGCTTGCCAGCGGGAGCGCCGGGGCCACGCTGCCGTGGTCGGCTGCCAGCGGCGCCGGCCCCGGCATAATCGCAGTCGCCGCTGGTTTAAGCGGCCCCGGCGCTGGTTCATTACCTAAATAGCGGGCGGAAAAAGCGGCGGGCGTGCCCCAATATCCCTGCCAGCGATGGAAGAAATGCGCGCCGATTGCCGCTGTCATCACCAGGCTGCGGTTCCATGCAGGGGTAACCGCATAGGTGTGGTAATGGGTGGCCATGCCGACACTGCGCTCAACATAACCGCCAAGCATTAGCACCGCGTTGCGCGCCGCGCGGCTCCACCCGCTGGCAGATGGCGCGCGCGCCATTGCGCCGTCGCAGGCAAAGCTGAACTGGCACCCGCTTGCGCGCTGCGAGCCCTGGTAGACAACGCCGCACACGCTGTGCGGAAATGCCGGGTGCCGCACCCGGTTGAGGATCACCTGCGCCACGGCGCGTTGCCCGGCATCGGGCTCGCTTGCTGCTTCATAATAAAGCGCGGTGGCCAGACATTCGAGCGCGCGTGCCTGGTCAGCCGCGCTTGCGCCGTGCAGCGAAAAGGGCGTGGCGGGGTGCACGGTGCCATCCGCCATGGGGCCGGGCGACCATGTGGCGGGAATTGGCAAGGCGGGCAGTTCCGCAGTCCCGGTTGAGCCAGTCGCGGGCGCGGCATAGCGCTCTGGCGCAGGCAAGGTGCGCCGCGCATTTCCTGCATAGAATAACGCAGCGCCGGGAAAATGATCTTGCGCCTCAAACCCATGAAGCGTGGGAACCGGCGCAACCGCTCTGGCCTGATGCGCAACGATTGCACGATAGGCAGCCTGCACGGAGTATCCAGCGCAAACAACCCCCAATGCCGCCAGCACGCCGGCACAAATTTTCCATGCACCCAACAAACGCAGCACCGCCGCTGGCAAAACAATAATGCGCACGCAAATCGCCCAATCATGGCGGGAACCACCCCGATATGCGCAGCATAACGCAAATCGAGGTGTTTATCTTCCCGCTATTTTGGCCTGTCCCGCTGCGACACGAAACATGGTTAAAGTAACTTTTTGCAGCCGGCTTTATTTCAGCTTCGCAGAATCAAGGTCAAGCGCGCTTGCCGGAATCAGTTCGACATTGGGATAAACCTTGCGCAAATCGTCGATGAACAGTTTGGAATCGCCGACAACCACAATGCTGGCAGCCGCCGGGTCAAGCAGCTTTGCTGCTGCAGCCTGCACCGCTGCCGGGTCAACCGCGTTGAGGGAGGAGGCAAAGGTTTTTAGCTCGCCAAGCGGCAATTCGCTGGCGACATATCCACCCAAAATGCCCGCAATGCCGCCCGTCGTTTCGGTGCTGCGGCTAAAACCGCCAACCAGCACGGCCTTGCGCGTTTCCAGCTCGGCCGCAGGTGCAGGTTCAGCGCCCAGCCGCTTCATTTCCCCCACGATTAAGCCGACAACTTCCGCGGCGGAAGGATTTTTTGTCTGTGTGGAAGCGCTTAGTACGCCGGGTGAGCGCCGCGCTGCCAGCCCGCTGCGTGCCCCATAGGAAAGGCCGCGCTTGATACGGATTTCCTGGTTCAGCCTTGAGGAAAAGCCCACGCCCAGCGTCGCATTGGCAACGGACAGTGGATAATATGCGGCGTCCTTGCGGGCAATGCTTGGCCGCGCAACGACCACACCGGCCTGGCCTGCGCCGGGAAAATCAACCACCACCACGCGCGGTGCAGGTGCGGCCACAGCAGCCGGCGCGACCGGTGCCTTGCCTGCAGGTGTTGCCCAGCTCGCAAAATATTTTTCCGCCAACGCCTTGCCCGCGGACGGTGTAATATCGCCCACCAGCACCAGCGTTGCGCCATCGGGGCGCCAATGTGCGCTATAAGCCGACACCACATCGGCCCGGCTGATTTTGCCGAGCGAGCCCGGTGTGCCGCTTAGTATATGGCCATAAGCACCGCCGCCAAATACCAGCCGGTTGGCGATGTAATCGGCAAGCTGAGCGGGGTCTTTCAGCGATACGCCGACTCCGTCGATCGCTTGTGTGCGGGCACGGTCAAGCTCGTCTTGCGCAAAGGCCGGGTTACGCGCGACATCGGCCAATATCGCCATCGCCGCGCCAGCCTGGTCAGATTTCACGCCAACGCGCACTGAGGCGCCGTCCCAACCTGCGTCGCTGCTGATCGAGCCACCAAGCGATTCTACCTCACGGGCGATTTGCGTGGCGGAGCGGGTTTTGGTGCCCTTGGTAAGCAAGGTTGCTGCAAGGTCGGCCAATCCCGCCCGGTCAGCCGGGTCGTTCGCGCCGCCGCCCTGGGTGATGACCGACGCCGAAATGAGCGGCAGGTCGTGCTTTTCCACCACAATGACGCGCATACCATTGGCCAGCCTGGTTTCAACCGGCGCGGGAATGGCCGCGGCAACCGGCGCACCCGCGGCAGGTGGCAATATGCGGGTTGCATCGCTTGCGGGGGTAAAGACTTCGACATTGGCAGGTGCTGTGAGCGCGGCCGCTTGCACGGTTGCGGGAACGCTGATCTTGTCACCCTGTAGGCCGTTTTCGGTTGTCGGCAGATAGCGGATGGTGGCCGCGCGGGTGTCGACCAGATATTTGCGCGCCACGCGCTGAACATCGGCAGCGGTGATGCGGGCGATGTCAGCCAGTTGCCGGTCCGCGGCCTTTGCATCGCCATCAATGATGATCGCCTGAGCCAGGGTCGATGCCTTGCCGTCCGCCGTTTCACGCCCGCTGATCGCGTTCGTCAAAATCTGGTTCTTTGCTTCATCAAGTTCTGCGGCACTAACAAGTGTATCGCGCAGCCGCGCGGCTTCGCGCTTCAGCCCGGCTTCGCCATCTTCAACCGATTTTCCGCCCGCCAAAATAGCGTAGAGCGCCATCGCCCCGGTAGATTGTTTTGAATCGAGGAAGGTTCCAGCGCTCTGCGCAAGCTGATCACGATAGACGAGCGATTCGTAAAGGCGCGAACTTTCCCCGGCGGAGAGAATAGCGTTGAGCACGCTCAGCGCCGGGGTGTCGGCATCGCGGTCGGCCGGGATGGGGTAGCTGATGAGCACGGCAGGCAGGGGTGTATTCTCTTCATACACCGTGCGGGTGATGGGTGCCGTGCGGACAGGCTCGGTGGCGGTTACCCGTGGAATGGGCCGGTCGGGCTTTTTGATGCCCGCAAAATATTTGTCGACCCACTGGTCAAGCTGGACTGGGTCAAAATTGCCCGCAACCACGAGCACTGCATTGTCTGGCCGATAATAGGTTGCGTGGAAAGCGCGAACATCGTCAATCGATGCAGCTTCCAAATCCTCGATGCTGCCAATGCCCGGCCGCGCATAGGGATGAACCGAATAGGAAATTTCGGGAAAGTACAGGCCAAATAGCTTGCCATAGGGCTGTGCCAAAATGCGCAGCCGTAGCTCTTCTTTTACAACGTCGCGTTCCGACGCAAAAGTTTTTGGATCGACAACCAGCGAGGCCATCCGGTCCGCCTCGGCAAAAAGCAACCGCTCCAGATGATTGGCGGGTACGGTCTCGAAATAGTTGGTGTAATCGTCGTTGGTCGATGCGTTGTTGAACCCGCCGACATCCTCAGTTAGCCGGTCAAACTGTTCAGGCACCAGGTTGCGCGTGGCCTTGAACATCAAATGCTCAAACATATGGGCAAAGCCAGAGCGGCCCTTTGGGTCATCCTTGGAGCCAACATCATACCAGACATGGATGGCAGCCGTCGCGGTGGACGTGTCGCGAATGGCATAAACCCGCAGGCCATTGGCCAGGGTACGCGTAGTATAGGCCAGCGGCTTTACCGCGTTGGTAGCGGGTTTGGAGGCTGCTACAGATGATTTGGCGAGTGATTTGCGCGCGGCGGGGGCGGCATCGGCAGCCATTGGCAACAGCGGTATGGCTGCAACGCCAAGCAGCAGGGCGGCACGGAACAGGCGCATCGGGAAAATCCTTTCGGCAAAGCTTATGCGGTAAAGCTTGGGCAGCGAAGATGCCCATGGTGTGTTGTCAGCGTCAATCACAGATCGGACGTGCCCATCGGCAGGTGGTGGCGACGGGGGCAAAGCCAAGGCTGGCGTAGAGGCGTTTGGCGGTTTCGCCCGACAGCGCGTCGAGGAATATTCCGTCGCAGCCTTGTTGGCGCAGCATATGCGCTGCCTGAACGATATAGGCGGACATGATGCCTTGCCCGCGCCGGTCTGCCCGGCAGAACAAATGCTCCAGCACACCAAGCCCGCCGGGGCAGACAAGCGCCATGCCATAGCCCACCGGCTCGCCGCCGTGCAGCAGCAGCGAATAGGCGTTTCGCGGGCAATCCCGGCGCATGAGATCAATCAGAATGTCGCCGGTGTTTTTGTCGATTTTGCCTGTGCGTTTGCCCTCCTCATGGTCAGCCCGGATAAGCGGGATCATCGCCTCCCAATCAGCATTGTCAGCAACAGGCCGCAGCGTGATGGCGGCAGGTGGGCGGCGGGGCGAAATCTGGCCCATGGCCAGCATTTCGACATTGGGAATATAGGGCACAAAGCCCGCAAGCGCCAGCATTGCCCTGACATGCGGTTCGGTCAGCGCATCGTCCATCACAGTCCGGTAATGGGTATGCGCCATGGCGCTGTCGAGCGCTGCGATGAACGCCGCCGGGTCGCAGCCCGGCTTGGCATAGGCAAAGTTCCCATCCCAGATGGCTGGGTGACCTGGGGTTACTGCCATCATCGCATCGGCTGTTTCAACGATGTTTTGCCCAAGCAGTTCAAACCAGCGCCGGGCCGTTACCAGCCGCTGAAGGGTGTCGGACATTATTCGTCGTCCTTGCGGTTACGCGTGGCATAGAGAAGGGCAGCAGCCAGCGCTGCCGAGCCGATGCCGATGCCGATGCCAATCGGCACCAGCGGCCATTTGGCCTTGGGGCGCGATGCATCTGCCTTGTCCGCTGCGTCGCGCACGCGCTTTGCGTCGCGGGCGGCTTCTTCTATCTCGTTGATCTTTGCCATTTTACTCTCCTACACGCTGGCTGACTGGCTTATATACCGGCGCGGCTGCCAGCATAATCCCTTCTGAACGCGTTGGCGAAGTTTGTGATCCGCTTTTGCGTTATCGCAAGGCGCAAATCGCGCATCAGTGCTTGATAGAACCAAAGATTGTGCTCGGTCATCAACATTGCGCCGAGAATTTCCGCCGAGCGGACCAGATGATGGAGATAGGCCCGGCTCCAGGTGGCGCAGACCGGGCAGGCGCATGTCGGGTCGAGCGGGCCTGTGTCTTCAGCGAATTTGGCGTTGCGAATGTTGATGGGGCCGTGCCGTGTAAAGGCCTGGCCCGTGCGGCCAGAGCGCGTGGGCAGCACGCAATCGAACATGTCGACACCGCGCTCGACCGCGCCGACAATGTCGTCCGGCTTGCCCACACCCATCAGATAACGTGGCCGGTCAGCCGGCAATTGCCGCGGTGCAAAATCGAGACAGGCGAACATCGCTTCCTGCCCTTCGCCAACGGCAAGCCCGCCAATCGCATAACCATCGAAGCCGATGTTGATTAGCGCATCGGCGCTTTCGTGCCGCAACCGCTCGTCAAGTGCGCCTTGCTGAATGCCAAATAGCGCAGCACCCAGTGCATGGGTGCCACCCGCGTCGAACGCCGCGCGCGAGCGCTGCGCCCAGCGCATCGAACGCGCCATGGCCGCCGCCTGAACCTCAGCCGTCGAGGTGGTTGGCACCAGTTCGTCAAAGGCCATGACGATATCAGAACCCAAAAGCCGCTGTATTTCGATCGAACGTTCCGGCGAGAGCGTGTGGCGCGACCCGTCGAGATGGCTTTTGAAGGTGACGCCGTCTTCGCTGCGCGTCGTAAGGTCGGCCAGGCTCATTACCTGATAGCCGCCACTGTCCGTCAATATCGGCCGGTCCCACCCCATGAAATGGTGCAAGCCGCCCAGCCGGGCCACCCGCTCCGCCGTTGGTCGCAGCATGAGGTGGTAGGTATTGCCCAGCAATATGTCTGCGCCCGCTGCGCGCACATCGGCCGGCTTCATCGCTTTTACGGTGGCGGCGGTGCCCACGGGCATAAAGGCTGGGGTGGCAATGTCGCCGCGCTGCATGGCAATGGTGCCGGTGCGCGCTGCGCCGTCGGTTGCGGAAAGGGTGAAGACAAAGCGAGGCCGGGTCATCGTGCGGCCGCGTGTTCGCCCAGCACCACGCGCAATACATCGGCCGGGGTGCTGAACAACATGGCAGGCGCAACATCTTCCAGCGCGGTGCGGCGGGCATAGCCCCACAGTACACCCGCGGTTACCAGACCCACTTTGTGCGAGGCGACAATATCGCGGGTTTCATCGCCGATGGACAAAATGTCGCTGGCCGCCACGCCGGACTTGCGCAGCACCCGGCGATAGCGCGGCGCCTTGCCGAACAACGAGGCGCCGCATTCCATCATCTCAAACCGCGCAATATTTTGCGCGCCGAGCACCGCGCGCGCATTGTCTTGCGAATTGGAGGTGACCAGCGCCAGCCGCACGCCAGCCTCGCTAAGCGCCGAAAGCATTTCGTTTATGCCGTCGAACAACCTTATCTGGTCAATCTCATCTGCCAGCCGTTTGTGAATATAGCGCGCCATGGCGGGCAGCTTCCACCGCGAGATGCGCAAATGCTTCAACACATCGCGTGTGGAGTGGCCGCGCAGCCTTTCAATTTCGTCTGGCGGCACATGACGAAAGTTGAACCTGTCGGCCAGATCATCGGCGATGGATAAGAACCAGTCGCCACTGTCAGCAAGTGTTCCATCGAAATCGAAAATGACAAACGGATAGTGTGGCGGCGCGGCAGCCGTGCGGGGCAGCTCCAAAGGCATTGATCGTGCTGTCATTGGCTTGCACGGCCACGCCGCCGGCGGTCTTTGCCGAGATCGGTGCCGGGCCCATGCGCATTGTCGAGCGTCAGCAATTCGTCGCGGGTGATAATGTCGTCCTTATTGCGATCCAACCGGGTAAAGGTCGTGTCGAGCTGCGTTGTCAACTCAGCCAGGGTAATGCGGTTGTCGCCGTCACGGTCTGTCTCATATGGGCTGGGCAGGGCGTTGCGGTCTCCCAGCCATTTCCATGCCCAATCGGCAAAGGCGATATAGCCCAGCGAGCCTGCTTGCCCGGTGTCGATGCTGGCAAAGCTTTTGGCAGCGCAGGCATGAAGCTCATCGCGCATAACCTCGGCATCACCATTGGCGTCGCACGCGCCAATGAAAACCGCAACAGGCTCTGCCATGATAGTGGCGCCGGGCGGTTGGGTAACAGGGGGAACGCGCAGTGCCGGTGCGCCACCGGATGCGGGCACAGACTGCGCGGCGGCCGCAAACGGGGCGACAGCAAGCGCAATGGCGGCAATGAGGATAAGGCGCATCGGGAGCAAAGACCTTCTCAAGGCAGCAACAGCGAGGTATCGCCATAGCTGTAGAATCGATAGCCATCTTCTATGGCATGAGCATAAGCGGCTTGCATCCTATCAAGCCCCATCAGCGCGCTTACCAGCATGAAAAGTGTTGACCGGGGCAAGTGAAAATTGGTGAGCAGCCCGTCTATGCCGCGAAAAACATAGCCGGGGGTAATAAAAATCGCCGTGTCGCCTGCAAATGGCTGCACCAAGCCGCCTGCGTCGCACGCGCTTTCGATGAGGCGCAGGCTGGTGGTTCCCACAGCGATAATCCTGCCACCCCGGCGGCGCGCCTCGTTGATTTTTGCCGCAGTATCGGCGTCGATTCTCCCCCATTCGGCGTGCATATGGTGGTCGGTGGTACTGGCGGCTTTTACTGGCAAAAATGTACCTGCGCCAACGTGAAGCGTGAGCGTGACATGGCCGATACCGCGCGCGGCAAGAGCAGCGAGCAGCTCTGGCGTAAAGTGCAGCGCCGCAGTCGGTGCAGCCACAGCGCCTGGCGCCTGGGCGAACATCGTTTGATAATCTTGCGCATCGCGCGCATCCAGCGGCCTGCGCGCGGCGATGTAGGGCGGCAGCGGCATTTGCCCGGCCCGTTCGAGCAACAACTCGACAGGTTCGTCGCCCGCAAATGTCAGCGCAAGGCTGCCATCCTCGCCGCGATCGCTGGCAGTGGCAGATACGCCTTGGCCAAAATCGATCGTGTCGCCGTTGCGCAAGCGGCGGGCATTGCGGATAAAGGCGCGCCAGCGGCGTGGCCCCTCTCGCTTGTGGAGCGTGGCGCCAATGCGCGCCGCGCCGCGCACGCCTTCCAGATGAGCGGGAATTACACGGGTGTCGTTGAAAACCAGCAAATCGCCCGGCTGCAAATACCCTGGCAAATCGGCGACGCCTGCGTCTGTCAGCCCTTCATGCCCAACCACCAGCAAGCGAGCGGCGTCACGCGGTGAAACGGGGCGCAGCGCAATTCTTTCAGGCGGCAGGGTAAAATCGAACAGATCGACGTTCATCGCGAGGCAGTCTTGGCTATCGCCATAGCGGCGAAGGTAACGCTTGTCAGCGCGGCGCGCTTTGGGGGCCGGCGGGCCGCTGCGGAGCAGGCTTTGCCGCGCCCGGTGGCGTGGCAGCAACCGGCTTATCGCCAGGCAAATCAGCCGGTGGCTCCGTGCTGGCAGGGGCAGGTGGCGCAGCGGAATAAGGCGGAGGGTTGTCGGCAGCGATATAGGCGTGCAGAATCCGCGAAGGGTTTGCTGGCGGTTCGCCCCGCTCGGTCGCATCGGCAAATTCCATGCCTTCAATCACGCGGCCAAACACGGTATATTTCTTGTCGAGCGACAGGCGCGGTACAAATACGATGAAGAACTGGCTGTTGGCGCTGTCTTCCGAATCCGCTCGTGCGGCCGAAACAGCGCCGCGCGCGTGCGGCAGAAAATTGAACTCGGCCTTTACATCGGGCAATGTGGAGCCGCCTGTGCCATCCCCTTTGGGGTCACCGGTTTGGGCCATAAAGCCTTCAATCACGCGGTGAAAAACAATTCCGTCATAAAAATGCTGCCGGGTCAGCGTCTTGATGCGCTCAACCATTTGGGGCGCAGCATCGGGGCGCAGCCAGATAACCACGCGGCCGCCAGTCGACAGATCAAGATAAAGCAGATTTTCAGGATCGGTTTGTGAAGGAACCGGCGCCCGGCCGGCAATTTTTGTGTCGATGATCTGAGCCGATAGCGGCGCGCTCACTACACAGGCAAAAGCAATAATCAGGCGGGCAATAATACGCATCACATCCTCGCGGGGGGTTCGAGAGAGCAGGCGCTTAAAGCAATTCGCCGCCCGCGCCAACAAGGAACGCCGCACCCCAAAGATTGACGGCGCAAGCGTCACCGTCAACCGCCCAGACGGCCGAGCTGCGCCACCCTGGCGGCGACATCGGCATTGACGGCTGGGGTTACGAATTTGCGGATTTCGCCGCCAAACATCGCAATTTCCTTCACCAGACGCGAATGGATTGGCTGGAGCGACACGTCCGCCATCAAGAACACCGTTTCAACCCGGCTGTTCAATTGCTGGTTCATGCCCGCCATTTGATATTCATATTCAAAATCGGCCACCGCACGCAGGCCGCGAATAATGACGCCGGCCCCTTCGCGCTCGGCAAAATCCATCAGCAGCGAATTGAAATTGACCACTTTTATGTCGCCGCCAATGCTTTGCGCCTCGCGCATTACCATCGCCATGCGCTCATCAAGAGTGAACATGGGAGATTTGGAAGGGTTGGTGGTAACGCCAATCACCAGCCGGTCGACCAGCTTGGCGCCGCGGCGGATGATGTCCATATGTCCCAGTGTCACGGGGTCAAAGGTGCCAGGGTAAACGCCGATGCGCATGCTCAGCGGTCCCTTTCCAGCGTGAAGCGCGCAATGGCACGCAGCAAATCGGCCTCGGGCCCATAGCTGTGGAGGTGCTGCACCGCCTGATCCACCAGCATCCGCGCTTGTTCTCGTGCGCGCTCTACGCCCCACAGACTGATAAAGGTTTCTTTGCCGGCGTCTTGATCCTTGTGGATGCGCTTGCCCATCTTGCCCTCATCGCCTTCATGGTCGAGCAAATCATCGGCGATTTGAAAGGCGAGGCCGACATCATGCGCATAGCCGCGCAGACCAGTGCGACCCTCTGGCGGAACCCGGCCGAGAATGGCCCCCATTTCCACAGCGCTGGCAATAAGCGCGCCCGTTTTCAGCGCTTGCAGCCGGGTGATGGTGGGCAAATCGAAGCTGGTTTTTTCCGCCTCAATGTCCATCATTTGCCCGCCGGCCATGCCACCTGGCCCAGCGGCACGGGCCAGGTCGAGCACAAGCTCTGCCCGTACAAAAGGGTCTGCATGGGTGCGTGGATCGGCAAGAACCTCAAATGCCAGCGCGTGCAGCGAATCCCCGGCCAATATCGCGGTTGCCTCGTCGAACTTCTTGTGCACCGTGGGCTTGCCCCGGCGCATATCGTCATCGTCCATCGCGGGCAGATCATCGTGGATGAGCGAATAGACATGGATGCACTCAACCGCCAGCCCCGCGCGCGCCGCGCACGCCCGGTCAACGCCAAACAGCCGCGCGGTGGCAAACACCAGCAACGGCCGCAACCGCTTGCCCCCACCGATCGAGGCATGGCGCATCGCCTGGTACAAATCGGCGCGTGGATCATCGGGCACGGCGAGCAGCGCGTCAAACCCCTCGTCCATCTCCGCTGCCACGTCCGACAGCGCGTCCTTCAAAATATTCAGTTCGTGCGTCATGGCATTGTCAGCCTGCGGAAAAAGGGGCGGTAGTAGCGGGGCGGCCTTCGCTGTCGAGCCGGATTGCCTCGATCCGGGCTTGCGCCGAATCCAGCCGCTCGGCGCAGCGCTGCCGCAACAGGCTGCCGCGTTCATACAGCGCGATGGAGGAATCGAGCGGTTCATCGCCACTCTCCAGCCGGGAAACGATGCTCTCCAGCTCCTTCAGTGCCTGCTCGAACGACATTTCGTGCACGGTGTTGTGATCTTCCATCGCGCCGCTATGGGGCAGGCGGGTGAGGGGGGTCAAGAAGCGCCTTGCCCGCCAATGCGCATGGCAGCCGTTTTTTTGGCGTTTTGGCGCTGTTTTGGCGCAGCGGCGGGCGCTGGAAGATGTGGCGTCGGGCCGCGCTGATCGCGACTCATGCCGCCCGCCCTGTTTTCTGCCCCGCTACCATGGCCAAACCCTATCGCTGGCGGACGGGGCGGGGCTTTGTGCCTAAGCCTTATGGTATAACTGGCCTGTGAGTGAAATTAGGTTTATGGCCGGGCGAGGTTGAAATTTGCGCGAAAAAAAGGGTCGGACATGCGGATCAGGATTATGGGTGTGGCGTTACTCGCAGCCGGGCTTAGCGGTTGCGCAGCGGTTGATGCCGGTTCAAATTCTACAGCACCGCGGCGCACCGCCACGGCGCAATTGCAAACCGCAACCGGCCAGGAGATTGGCCAGGCAAGCGTGCGCGAGGAAAAAGACGGGCTGCGCATGACACTGGAGGTGCACGGCTTGCCAGCCGGCGTGCACGGCGCGCATATCCACGCTATCGGCAAATGTGAAGCGCCCGGCTTTGCCTCGGCCGCAGGGCACTGGAACCCGACCGCAAGCCAGCATGGCGCGCATAATCCGGCTGGCCCGCACCGTGGCGATTTGCCAAATCTCATCGTTGGCGCAGATGGCCGGGGCACGCTTGGCGTTTTGGTGCCGGCAGCAGTGTTTGACGAAATGCTCGATGCCGATGGCGCGACGATGATCGTACACGCTGCGGCCGATGACTTGGCGACAGACCCTTCGGGCAACAGTGGCGCGCGCCTTGCCTGCGGGGTGTTTGTGCAGGGTTGAATGCTGATCCGGCCCTAAGGGGCGATGGTTATGCTGGCTGCCTCGGGTTGATCGGGCAGATCAAACTCCAGCACCTGTGCTGCGCTGTCCACACTTGCCGCGATCTTCTTGCCAGCCAGCGTGACGGGTGAAAGCGGTTTGGCCCAGCCGTGAATGACGACGTGAAAGCCCGACCACCAGGGTTTGAAACTTCCCTCGCGTGCGCCAAAGTGCAGCGCACGCGCATCGCACCGCAGCGTTTGGCGCAAAAACTCGCCGCGCTGATAGCCAAAGCCGTCCCCCTCGTCGAGGTACAGCGCGCCTGAGCAATCTGAACCGGGATAGATGTGAATTTCCAGTCTGCCCACCGGCTGCTCGGTCGTGCTTTGTACCAGCGGTTGTTTGGCAATAATGGCGCCTGGCCGCACAAACACCGGCAACCGTTCCAGCGTCGGCGTTTCCACCACTTGCGCCGTACTCAGGCGCTGGCCGGTCCAATAATCATACCAGCCTTTGTCGGGCAGCGCGATTTTATAGGCCGCCGGAGATTCTCCCGTGGGGGAGGGCGCCACCAGCAAATTGCGGCCAAGCATGAACTCGTCCTCCGTGTCCCCCAACCTGTCGCCGCGGGCGAGCACTTGCGGAAATTCCAGAAACACCGGCCGCATGATGGGCAGGCCGTTGCGGCTGTTTTCTTCTGCCAGCGCATAAATATAGGGCAATAGCCGATAGCGCTCCTCGATGTAGCGGCGGCGAATGTCTTCGTGCTGCGCGCCGTGCACCCAGGGTTCCTGCGGTGCCTTGTCTTTTTGGTAATGGTCGCGGAAAATAGGGTTGAAGGCGCCAATCTCAATCCAGCGCGTGAGCAGATCGGCCGAGGGCGCCTCGCCCGCAAAGCCGCCAATGTCGTCGCCCGAATAGGCAAAGCCGCTCAACCCCAGATTGATGAGCTGGCTGGTGGAAAGTTTGAGATGCGCCCAGCTCGACGAATTATCCCCTGTCCAGGTTGCGGCATAGCGCTGGCCCCCGGCATAAGTTGCACGGGTGAGGACAAATGGCCGCTTGTCCGCGGCAATTGTGCGCAAACCATCATAGGTGGCGCGCGAGTTCAACATGCCATAAACATTGTGCAATTCCGCATGGCTGGCAGTACGCGGGGCAAAGCCGGGCTCCTCGATACGGTGAACAGTGTCGAGCGGCATGGTTTTGGTTGGTGTTTTGAAGATTGCCGGCTCGTTCATGTCGTTCCAGAAACCAGAAACTCCAAGGCCGACAAAGCCTGCATAGTTGCGCCCCCACCAATCGCGCACACTTTGGCGGCTGAAATCGGGAAATACTGCGCGGCCGGGCCAAACCTCGCCGACATAGACCGAGCCGTCGGGGCGCTTCAAAAACAAATCGGCCTCGCTGCCGCTGTCAAACGGGCGATAATTTTGCCCCGGTGCCTCGGCAATGTGCAGATCGGTAATGAGGACAAGGTGAAAACCCTGCGCTGCCAGCCGGGCGGAAAGGGCAGGCAAATCGGGAAACGCTTTTTTGTCCACCGTAAACGGGCGGTTCCGGTCCTGATAATCAATGTCCATATAGAGGACATCGGCAGGAATCCGGTCATGCCGCAGCCGGTCGGCTATGCCCTGCACTTCGGCTTGTGTGGGGTAGCTCCAGTGCGATTGCTGAAAGCCAAGCGCCCAAAGCGGCGTTAGCGGGGCCTTGCCCGTCAGATAAGCATAGGCCTCGACAATCGCCTTTGGGTTTGGCCCGCTCAATACATAATAATCAACCGGCCCGCCTTCCGCGCCGAAGGAAAAGGCGTTGCGCTCGCTTTTGCCGAAATCGAAAAAGCTGCGCCATGTATTGTCCATGAACAGGCCAAAGCTGTGGCCATCTTCCTCCACGCCAAGCACAAAGGGGATGGATTTGTAAATCGGGTCGCTCGCCACGCCAAAGCCAAAGGCGTCGGTGTTCCACAGCGCAAAAGCGCTGCCGCGCCGGTCCAGCCCGCCGGTTTTGTCACCAAGGCCAAAATAATGCGCGTCATCAGGCATGGCCTTGCGCAGGCGAAAGCCGCCATTTTCAAAGCGCAGCGCCTCGCCAGCCGCATCGGCAAGGAGCACGCGGCCCGATGTATCGACAATAGATAGCGCCAGCGTTGCCCGGTTGAGCCGGGCGATGAGCGCCGATGTACGAAGCTCGACCACGTCACCGGTTTCGGTAACGTCGATGGGGGCATGTTTTGCGCGAATTTCAGAAGTTACGGCCCAGGAAGCATCTTCTGGCAGCGCGCTCTGCCCGGCGCGGATGCGGATGATGTCTGCGCGCGGTGCGCTCAATTCCAGCCGAATGCCGCCATGCATGGCCACATAGCGCTCCACTGTCGCTGCCTGGCCGCGGCCAGGCCCGGCAAAAATTGCCAGCCCCAGCACCGCCATGCACGCCGCGCCTGTGGTGTTAAGGCGCGCCGCGCCAATACGCTTTGCCCATGGGCGCTTTGTCATCGTCACTCTCCCAGCCTATATTTTCCGGCGGATTTGCCCATCCTGGCCTATGCCGTCAGCGCAAATCGCGCCGCCGTGCCGGCGGCCGACGAAGGGGCGATCCACACGTCAAATTCGCCTGGTTCAGCATAAAACTTCAGATCCGCATGAACAAATCGCAGATCGGCCGCGCTTAGCATAAACTCAACCGTGGCACTTTGGCCGGGTGCAAGATCAACTGCCTTGAAGCCTTTCAACGCGCGGACCGGCTGGGTCAGCGTGGCGGCAAGGTCGTTAATATAGAGCTGCGCCACTTCGTGCACCCGCCGCTTGCCGGTGTTGGTGATGGTTGCTGACACCCGCCGGCTGCCCCCCGGCGAAAGGGTGGGCGCATCGATGTGCGTCGCGGAATAAACAAGGGTGGAATAAGTCAGCCCATGGCCAAAAGGGTAGAGAGCCTCGTTGGTAACTTCGCGGTAGCGCGATTTATATTCCTTGTCGGCCGTAAGCTGTGGGCGGCCGGAGCGGCGATGGTTGTAGAAAAACGGCTCCTGACCAGATGCCTGAGGAAAGCTGACAGGCAATTTGCCTTGGGGAGCATAGTCTCCAAAGACGATATCGGCGATGGCATTGCCGGTTTCTGAACCCAAAAACCACGTCGCCATGATTGCAGGCGCCGCCTTTACCGCACCAGTCAGCGCCAGCGCCCGGCCATGGCGCAGCAACACGACAACCGGCTTGCCGGTGGCCGCTACCGCGTCAGCCAGCGCAAGTTGCGACGCGGGCACGGAAATGTCGACGCGCGACTGCGCTTCGCCCGACATGCTGGTATTTTCGCCAACCACCAGCACCACAATGTCCGCTGCCTGCGCTGCGGCGACTGCTGCTGCAATGCCGCCCTCGATCGGCGCTTCATAATCAGAGCCACGCGTAACCGACAGCCGGGCGCCAGCGCCCATTGCTGCACGAAACCCTTCCTCAATCGTCACGCAGGAGGCAAAATCAGGAAAACTTGCCCATGGCCCCGGCAGGTCGTTGCGGTCTGCAACCGCCGGGCCGATCAGCGCAATCGCCTTGCCTGTTTTGGGCAGGGGTAACAAATCTCCCTCATTTTTAAGCAGCACCATCGATTTGCGGCCTGCCTCGCGCGCAAGCGCAATAGCCTCTGGCAAGCGGATGTCCGATTTTTCACGTGCAGGATCGAGCGAGCGATAGGGATTGTCGAACAGCCCCAGCGCTTTTTTCACGCCAAGTACACGGCGAACTGCTGTGTCGACCACGGCCATCGGCACACGGCCGCTGCGCACAAGATCTGGCAGATATTTGATGTAAAAGCTGCTCTGCATCGAAATGTCGGTGCCAGCGATAATGGCCTTTGCAGCCGCATCGGGCCCGTCGGCTGCATAGCCGTGCAGGATAAGCTCTTCATCCGCTGTATAATCGGAAACGACAAGGCCGCCAAAGCCCCATTGCCCGCGCAGAATATTCGTCAAAAGATGATGATTGCCGGTGGATGGCACGCCAGCCACATCGTTGAAACTCGTCATCACCGACAAGGCACCAGCTTCAATCCCCGCTTTGAATGGGGGAAAGTGCGTTTCGTGCAGCGTGGTTTCAGGAATATCGGCGCTGGCATAATCCTGCCCGCCCGCAACCGCGCCATAGGCTGCAAAATGCTTCAGACAGGCCATGACCGAGCGCTCATCGCGCAGATTGCCGTTTTGAAACCCCATGACCCGTGCCCGCGCCATTTGAACGCCCAGATAGGTATCTTCGCCCGCTCCTTCGGCAACACGGCCCCAGCGCTCGTCGCGCGCTACATCGACCATTGGCGCAAAGGTCCAGTGAATACCCTTGGCGGTTGCCTCTACCGCCGCTGCACGCGCAGTGCGGCGCGCAAGGTCTGTGTCAAAGCTTGCCGCCTCTCCCAGCGGAATGGGAAATGCCGTTTTCATGCCGTGGATGACATCTCCGGCAAAAATAAGCGGAATTTTGTGCCGGGTCTCCTCAATCGCGATGCGTTGCATCTCGCGGCCCACCGTTACGCCAATGCCGTTGAATACACCGGTAAGCTGACTGTTTCTTATGCGTTTTGCCAGCTCGTCAAAGCTCTGCTTTGTCACCGCGGGGTTGATGTCTGGCCCCTCGTTGCGCACCGGGTCGCTATAGATGCTGAGCTGCCCGGCTTTTTCCTCAAGGCTCATGGAGGCAATCAGCCGCTCAATGGCCGGATCGAGCCGCCGCACGACCCGCGCAAAGCCAGGTTCGGTCGCAGCTACAACCGCAAGGCCGGAAATGCCCTTCAACATCGCGCGGCGGGTAAGGCTTAAGTCCGTCATAACATCCTCTTTCTAAGTCGTTTATTTCTACTGCGCCCGTGTTGCGATCAGGCTGCAATAAAATGTCGGTTGCGGCATTAGTGGCTTGTGCTGGTGGCGTCAGCTCCAAGAATCCGGCGTTAAAATTTATTCTTGTAACCGGTTACCGGCTGTTGTAACCGTTTACAAGACGGCATCGACGTCGCAACAGGCCGGGCAGGCAAAATTGATACCCATGACAAGTCTTGGGTCGGTTTTGTTTGGCCTTGGCCGTGGTGTGCGGGGTTTGTGCCGGAGATTTGTTTCACAATGTGCGTCGTTGCCAAGTTGTGATGGCGCGGTGCCAAGCGGCCATAGAGCCGCAGGCTGAGTAACGATATTAAGGGGAGGAATTACCATGATTGGCAATAAACATATTTTTGGATCGGTGCGGATTGCGCTGGTCGCTACGTCTATTCTGGCCACCGTGCCGGCCTTTGCGCAGCTTAGCACATCGACCGTGCGGGGCACGGTGACGACGGAGCAGGGCGCCGCATCTGGTGCGCAGATTACGGTGGCGAACACCGAAACCGGTCAGATAATCGAGACGAAATCGGGCGGATCGGGCGATTATAACCTGGCCGGTCTAAAGCCGGGAACCTATGACATCACCGTTGTTGCGGGGGAGGAAAAGGCGGCGCGGCGCGTGACCATTCTGGTCGGGCAAACGGTTGACGTCGATATCGCGCTCAGCAAGGGAGATGCGTCGACCGACATCATTGTTCTTGGCTATGTGAAAGAGACAAAAACGTCGGAAATTGCGACGAACGTCACCGCCCAGCAAATCCGCACCCTGCCGCAAACCGACCGAAACTTCCTTGCATTCACCGCGCTCGCGCCGGGCGTTCGTTTCAACGACAATGATGGCAATAATGGCACGAGAAGCTTCACTTCGGGTGCTTCTCCGCAGTCTCAGGTCAACATTTCCATCGACGGCCAGAGCCTTAAGAGCGATGTGCTCGCAAGCGGCTTTGCCGGGCAGGATTCGAGCCGGGGCAACCCGTTCCCGCAGCTTGCAATTGGCGAGTTCCGCGTTTTGACGCAGAATTTCGCGGCGGAATATGAGCAAGCGGGCGCCGCGACAATTACCTCGATCACCAAGTCGGGTACAAACACGTTCCATGGCGAGGCCTTTGGCTCGTTTACCAATAAAGATCTCATCGAACGCGGCTTTTTCGACAAGCGCAACAATAACCCTAAGCCGGACTTCCAGCGCGTTCAATATGGCGCTGGTCTTGGCGGGCCGATCATTAAGGACAAGCTGTTCTTTTTCGTCAGCTATGAAGGAAATGAGCAGACGCGTTCAAGAAACGTGGTGCTGGGCAGCCGGGATGCCGATAATTTGGCACGATTTGGCTCGAACGAAGGAAACTTCTCAGCGCCATTTAATGAAAAACTGTTTTTCGGTAAAATAACCTATCAACCTTCTAATTCTGATACTATCGATCTGAGCAGCACTCTGCGTCGTGAAAGAAATATTACCGATTTTGGTGGTCAGGATGCGTTTTCCAGAGCCCGGAATATTCGCCAGGAAACCACAAGTGTTCTGCTAAAGCATACTCACCGAGGCGATAATTTTCTGAACGAAGCCAGTATTGATTATTTCGATTCTGCTTTTCAGCAAATTCCGATCGACACCTCGCCTGCTCAAATTTTTCAGGGTGTAATTAACATTGGCGGCAACGCAAATTCACAAAATATTGCACAAAAAGGTTATACATTTAGAGAAAATGCAACATTTGATAATATTGATTTTGCTGGAACACATGTAATAAAAGCTGGTTTCAAGCTTGCTTTTAAAGATTACACGTTAACAAAGAGCTTTGCGGCAACGCCGCAATTTGTTTTTCGGGAAGATAGCGGCAGGCCTATTGGTGGCATTGAAGGTAATCCCATCGATCCAAACACGGTGTCTGATTTTAGTTTTCCGGTGTCTGCGGACTTATTGCTCGGGTCACCCGATGCGACTGTTCGTGCAAAGAACACGCAGTTTGGCATTTATGTTCAGGACGACTGGAAGGCTAATGATAAGCTGACATTCAATATTGGTTTGCGTTGGGATTATGAATCTAACCTATTTGACAATGATTATGTGACGCCTGCTAATGCTGCTGCTGCTATTAGAACATTGCCAGCAACATTTTATTTTGACCCGGAAAATTATATCACAGACGGAACAAACCGTAAGCCGAGGCTGGATTTGTTCCAGCCAAGACTTGGCTTTTCCTACGACCTGTTTGGTGATAAAAGCACTGTCATATTCGGTGGCGCTGGGCGTTATTATGATCGTAATAACTTTAACAACGTCCTTGATGAGCGTATTCGTTTGTTGCAGGTGACCGGCTCGTTTCAATTTACTGCGCCCGGCACCGCACCGGGATTTCGAAACGGCCAGCCCACTGTGGCGTTTGACCCGATTTATCTGACGGCCGACGGTTTGCGCACTTTGGCTGCCTCTAATGCTCAATTGGGTGTGCCGGAATTGTTTGCCGCTCCCAATAACGCGCTTCCACCGCGCACCGACCAATATAGTCTTGGTGTTCGGCGCAAATTTGGTGCAATTGAAACATCAATTACCGGTTCATATATTTACGGTTCTCACGGTTACACGCATCTGTTTGCAACGCGTAATGACAATGGTCTTGGAAGTTGCTGCGACACTTCAACTGTGCGGCCATTTGGGTTCGGCAATGTATTGATTGGCAGCGATTCTCTGGAAACAAAATATCTTGCGCTTTATGTAACTATTGACAAGCCATACACACAGGCGTCGGGCTATGGTTTCAACATTGCCTATACTCTTGCAAAGGGCCGTCAGACCGGCAATGATTTGTTTAGCCTTGATTATCTTACTCCACGCACTGGTGGTTTTTTTCCATCGGCCAATGATGAAACGCATCGCATTGTCGCATCTGGCCAGGTAGATTTACCATTTGGCTTGAAATTTTCCACACTAAGCACTCTTGGTTCAGGAACGCCATATGACATTGCCGATTTTTCTCGTGGGTTTGATTTTGGGCAATCACGGATATTGTTGAAATCTGGCCGGCCACCGGCTAATTGCCTCGGGGTATTTGCTTTTTGTGAATTCAACTTCACTTTGCAAAAAGAATTTTCCGTCTATGGCGGCAAACTTGGTGCAGCAGTTGATATCTTCAACGCTTTTGACAACAAGAATTTTGGCGGTTTTGATGGGTTTGTTCCGCCAACGCCTGAAGTGAATACAAACCTTGGCAATCCTAGCAATTTGATTACCCAGCCTCGCAGCGTTCAGTTTCGCGTTTTTTATCGGTTCTAAGCGCTTTGGCGCCCCCTTTGCCCGGTTAGGGCAAGGGGGGCGTGCTTGTCTGGCCGTGGTGGCTTTGCCTATTCGAGATTGACTATACGGCGCTGTTCCGCCTCAATACCCTGGCTCCGCCGCTATGCCGGCATCAGGAAAGCGAAATTCCATGGCCAATGTTCGCCTTGCGCGCGCTTCCAAATCCTTTGGCGATGTTGATGTGCTAAAGGAGGTGGATCTAGACATTGAAGACGGCGAATTTGTGGTATTTGTTGGCCCTTCCGGGTGCGGCAAATCAACCCTGTTGCGCGTAATTGCCGGGCTTGAAATGCTGAGCGGGGGGCAGGTGTTGATCGACGGGCGCGTGGTAAACCATGTGCCGCCCGCCGAGCGTGGCATCGCCATGGTGTTTCAATCTTACGCGCTTTATCCACACATGTCGGTGCGCGACAATCTGGGTTTTGCGCTCAAACTGCAAAATCTGCCCAGAGCAGAGATCGCACAGGCAGTTTTCCACGCGGCTCAAATTCTTGACATCACCCATTTGCTCGACCGCAAACCGCGCCAATTATCGGGCGGGCAGCGCCAGCGCGTGGCGATTGGCCGGGCGATTGTGCGCAAGCCCAAGGTATTTTTGTTCGACGAGCCGTTGTCCAATCTCGACGCTGCGCTGCGCGTGCGGATGCGCTATGAATTTGCCGGGCTGCACAAGTCGCTGGGCGCGACCATGATCTATGTCACGCATGATCAGGTTGAGGCGATGACGCTGGCTGACCGGATAGTGGTGCTTTGCGCCGGGCGCGTTGAGCAGGTCGGCACGCCGACAGAGCTGTATGAGCGCCCCGACACGCTGTTTGTTGCAGGTTTCATTGGCTCGCCGGGAATGAACTTTCTGCCAGCGGTCGTTTTGCAGCAGGATGAAGCCGGGCTAGTAGTGAAACTGGCTGGCGGCACCGAAATTCATGTAGCGGCTAGGGGCAGGCCGCTTGAACCTGGCGCTGCGGTGACGCTGGGCATCCGGCCAGAGCATTTTGCGCCGGCGCGCGTGGAGGAAGCAAACACAATCAGCGCCACGGTCAGGTTCGTTGAATCGCTGGGCAACACACATTTTGCCTATCTCGATTTGCCAGGCGTGGTTGAGCCGGTCGTTTGGGCGGCAACGGGCGGTGCCAAGGCCGGTGGAGCGGTTAGGCTGGCTATGCCGCCCGACAAGCTTTATTTGTTCGATGCCGCTGGCCGCGCTGTCGGTGGTGCTTCGGTGCTGCCGCGGCGCGATGCGGCTTGAGCGGACAGAGTGGCGATGGTCCGAAAACATGTGGCAAATGCTGGCTGGGGCAGTTACCTATTGTCGAATGAAAACGGTTACAGGAGGAGGGCGATATGATCCGCAAGGTCAACGGGCCGGGCTGTGCTCCTGATTGGCGGCGGCGGTGCGGCGGATGAGCACCGCCACCATTCGCGATGTGGCGCGCGCGGCCGATGTGTCAATCGCCACTGTGTCTCGTGCGCTCAACGGCCATATGAGCGTTTCGCCAGAAACCCATCAGCGTGTTATCGATGCGGTAAATTTGCTTGGATATGTGCCCCACCTTGGCGCGCGCAGCCTGTCAACCAAGCGCTCGAACACTATTGGCGTGGTGCTGCCTGATTTGTTTGGCGAATTCTTTTCGGAAATCATCCGCGGCATCGATTTTGCGGCACATCAGCGTGATTTACAGCTGCTGCTCTCCAACATGCACGGGAGCGCGGCCGAGACGGCGGGCGCCATCCGCATGATGCGCGGCCGGGTGGATGGATTGCTGTTGATGTCGCCGGAGGTTGATGCAGATTTTTTGGCAAATAATTTGCCAAAGGGCCTGCCGACGGTGGTAATGAACGGCCCGCTTGGCGGCGCTGGCCATGCGTCGATATCAATCGACAATCACGCAGGCGCATGTGCAGCGGTGGCGCATCTTGCAGCGCAAGGGTGCAGGCGGATCGCGCATTTGCGTGGGCCGCGCGACAATGCCGATGCTGACGCGCGCGAGCAGGGCTATCTCGACGCTGTGTCAGCCATGCCCGACTGCGGGGAGCCGCTGGTTTTTGAAGGGGATTTTACCGAGCAGGCCGGTGTTTTGGCTGCCCGCGCGCTGCTGGCTGACCGGCGCTGTGTGGACGGGGTGTTTTCGGCCAATGATGTTATGGCGTTTGGCTGCATGGCCGCACTTGCCGAGGCCGGAGTGGCGGTGCCTGCAGACATTGCCTTTGTCGGCTTTGACGATGTGCCGACCGCGCGTTACGTCACACCGGCGCTCAGCACCATGGGGGCAAGCATTGCGGCACTTGGCGAGCGGGCGCTGGCCAGGCTTTTGGCGGTGATAGAAGCGCCAGATCAACCGCCGCCGCCACCAGAATATATCGTGCCACAGCTTATCGCGCGTGCATCCAGCATACGGCGCGGCGCGGCGTGTGGGCCGTGACGGCAAAGCGCTGGCCCGATTGTTCCGTTTCAAATTGCCAAAAACACACCAGGGATTTTTTACTGATGACTACTCGCCGTGCGATGATGCGCCGTTCGTTGCTGCTGCTGTCGGGCATGGGGGTTTCTGCATTGGCAAGCGCTGCGCCGCGCCGCCTTTTGCATAGCCGCACCCGCGCGCTTCCCCCGCTTATTGAGGATGTGGAGCAGCGCACCTTCAACTGGTTTCGTGATGTAACGAACACCGCTAATGGCCTGGTGCCCGACCGGTGGCCAACACCGTCCTTTGCGAGCATTGCTGCCGTTGGCTTTGGGCTGACCGCGCTGCCAATCGGGGTGGAGCGCGGCTGGATGACGCGGGCAGAGGCGCGCGCGCGCGTGCTCACCACGCTGCGTTTCTTCTGGAATGCGCCGCAAGGCCCGCAGGCGGAGGGAGTTTCGGGCTATAAGGGCTTTTTCTACCATTTTCTCGATATGCAAACCGGGTTGCGCTATAAGCAGGTCGAGCTGTCGACGATTGATACTACGCTGCTTTTGGGCGGTATTTTGTTTTGTGCGCAATATTTTGGGCGCGCCCATGCAGATGAGGCTGAAATCCGCCGGCTTGCCGATGCCATTTACGCGCGAGTTGACTGGCGCTGGGCGCAGGCGCGCGGCCCGCTAATCGCGCTGGGCTGGCACCCGGAGCGCGGTTTCATCGACGCGGACTGGCGCGGTTATAATGAAGCGATGCTGCTATATATTCTGGCAATTGGCGCGCCGGTGCATAGCATAGCGGCGGGCGCATGGGAAAGTTGGTGTGCCAGCTATCCGCGCTATTGGGGGGAAAGCCAAGGCTATACCTTTTTGCGCTTTCCCGCGCTTTTTATCCATCAATACAGCCATGTGTGGATTGATTTTCGTGGCATTGCCGACCCGTATATGCGGGCAAAGGGCATGGATTATTTTGAAAACAGCCGCCGGGCAACATTGGCGCAGCGACGCTATGCTATTGAAAACCCCCGCGGATGGAAGGGGTATGGGCCAGACATCTGGGGCTTGACCGCGTGTGATGGCCCGGCGGATGTTGAGCGCGGCTATCATGGTGAGCAGCGGGCATTTGCTGGCTATTCCGCTCGCGGGGAAGAAGGCCCCGATGCCCGCGACGACGGCACGCTCGCGCCCACGGCGGCGCTTGGTTCAATCGCCTTTACGCCGAGTGAATCCATTGCAGCGGCCAAGGCGATGCACGCAAATTATAGCACAGATATTTATGGGAAATATGGTTTTTTCGACGCATTTAACCCAAGTTTTGATTATACCGATGTAGCGCTTCAAACAGGGCATATCTCCAAAGGCGCAGGGTGGGTGGCGAGCGATTATCTCGGCATTGACCAAGGGCCAATCCTTGCTGGAATTGAGAATTATCGGTCGGGCCTTGTCTGGCGGTACATGCGCGCCCATCCGGCCATCCGCGCTGGATTGCTGCGTGCCGGGTTTACGGGTGGCTGGCTGGCGTGAGGCGCAGCGCGGCCTTTATGCTCTTGCTGGCGCTGCTCGCCGGGGCGCTGGGCGGGTGCGCGCAGGCTGCGCCCGATACCGCTCTCACCTTTTGGGCTATGGGGCGCGAGGGCGAGGTTGTTCGTCAGCTCATGCCGCAGTTTGAGCGTGAAAACCCCGGTGTGCACGTGCGTGTTCAGCAGCTTGCCTTTACCGCGGCGCACGAAAAACTGTTGACCGGTTTTGCCGGAGACTCGCTGCCCGACCTAGCGCAACTCGGCAATAGCTGGGTGCCTGAATTTGTGGCGCTCGGCGCGCTTGCTCCGCTCGATGCGCGCATAAAGGCAACGCCTGACATCGACCGGGCAGATTTTTTTGGCGGAATATGGGATAGCAATGTGGTTGGCGGCAGGCTTTATGGCTTGCCCTGGTATATCGACACGCGCCTGCTGTTCTACCGGCGAGACCTTTTGGCCAAGGTGGGTTATGACCATCCACCACGCGATTGGGCCGAGTGGCGAGCGCAGATGGTGGCGATTAAAAAGCTGGTTGGGCCAAAGCACTTTGCTGCGTTTTTTCCGCTGGACGAATATGAGCCGCTGGAGGTGTTGGGGCTGCAACAACCCTCGCAAATGCTGCGGGACGGTGGGCGCTATGGCAATTTCCGCAGTGCCGATTTTCGTCGTGCTCTGGGTTTTTATCTTGATATCATGGCAGCAGGCCTTGCCCCTGTTGCCGCAACCAACGCGCTTTCCAATGTGTGGGATGAGTTCGGCCGGGGGTATTTCAGTTTTTACGTCACCGGCCCCTGGCAGATTGCTGAACTCAAGCGGCGGTTGCCGGCGGATCGGCAGAATATCTGGATGACGGCGCCTATGCCTGGGCCAAATGGCCCTGGTGCTTCCAACGCGGGTGGGTCTAGCATTGTCATCTTTGCCCGCTCACCCCGGCAAGATGCGGCATGGAAGCTGGCGACTTATCTTGCCCGCCCTGATATTGCGCGAAAATTCCACAAACTTTCGGGAGATTTGCCAGCGCGGCGCAGCGCCTGGGCCACGCCGGAGCTGAGCGAAAGCCCTTATGCGGCTGCCTTTGCCTTGCAACTCGCCCGCACCCGGCCAACGCCCAAAGTGCCAGAGTGGGAGCGGATCGGCACCGAAATGCGGCTGGTGGCAGAGGCTGCAGCGCATGGCCGGATGACGCTTGACGAGGCGGTGACCGAAATGGATCGCCGCGCCGACGCCATTCTTGCCAAGCGACGCTGGCTGCTGGAGCGGGGGCGCATCCAATGAACCGCGAGCGCACGGCCTGGCTTTTCGTTGCGCCTGCGCTGGTGGCGCTTGGGCTGTTTTTCTTTGTACCGGTGGCCGCAGCGCTGCTGCTAAGCTTTACCGATTTTGATATTTATGCGCTGGCTGACCTTGGCAATCTGCGCTTTGTCGGGCTGGATAATTACATCTCCCTGCTCAAAACCCCGCTGTTCTGGAAGGCGCTTGGTAACACGCTATATTTTGTTGTGGTTGGTGTACCCTTGTCGATCGGCCTGTCGCTTGGTGCAGCGCTGCTCATCAATGCCCGGATGACGCGGTTAAGGGGACTGCTGCGCACCATTTATTTTGCGCCGGTTGTCACCACGCTGGTCGCGGTGGCGGTGATCTGGCGATATCTGTTTCACGCTCGTTTTGGACTAATCAACTGGGTGCTGGGAGGAGCCGGTGTCGCGCCGATCGACTGGCTGGGCGACCCAAGCTGGGCGATGCCGGCGATCATCCTGTTTGCGGTGTGGAAAAATTTTGGCTATAATATGATCATCTTGCTTGCCGGTCTTCAAACAGTATCGGAGGAGCTATATGATGCCGCACGGATTGACGGTGCGGGCCCTTGGCGGCGCTTTTGCCATGTAACACTGCCGGCAATTGCGCCGGTGATGCTGGTTGTATCCATTCTCACCATAGCGGGCTATTTTCAGCTTTTTGCCGAGCCTTATGTGATGACGCAGGGTGGCCCGGTGGGAAGCACGGTGAGCGTGCTTTATCTGATGTTTGAGCAAGGTTTCAAATTCTGGAATTTGGGAAGCGCCACAGCGGTTGCGTTTGTTCTGTTTGTTATTTTGTTCGCGCTTACACTGGCGCAGCTTCATTTGTCGCGCAGGTGGAGCGAGCAATGAAGCTGCGTGCGTTTTTCATCAATGCGATGGCGCTGTTGCTGGCGGCGTTTGCGCTGGCGCCGCTGATGTGGATGATGTCTGTCTCGTTTATGGCAGCGGGAGAGGCGGCGCATTTTCCGCCGCCCTTGTTGCCTGCGCGGCCAACGCTTGCCAATTACCACGCGCTGTTTGCGGGCACAGACATGGCACGCTATTTTATCAACAGCCTGGTGCTTGCATGTCTGGCCACGGCCCTGTCGCTCACTTTTAATGTGATGGCGGGATATGCCTTTGCCAAGCTTGCCTTTCGTGGGCGCGAGCGACTGTTCCAGATTTTGCTCTCAGCGCTTGTCATCCCGGCGCAAGTGGCGATGATCCCGCTGTTTTTATTGTGCAAGCACCTGGGCTTGGTGGATAGTTTTGCGGGCGTACTGGCGCCCGGCATTGCAAGTGTGTTTGGCATTTTTCTCGTGCGGCAATATGCGCTGGCCATTCCCGACGAGATGCTGGAGGCCGCGCGTATCGACGGGGCGAGCGAGCTGCGCATCTTTCGCGTTATCGTGCTGCCCTCGCTTGCGCCGGTGCTGGTGACGCTGGCGACGTTCAGCTTTGTAGGAAGCTGGAGCGATTTTCTCTGGCCGCTTATCATTTTGAACGACACGGCAAACAGCACCTTGCCTGTGGCGCTTGCCAATCTCAGCCGCGAGCACGTGCAGGATTTTGAGCTGATGATGGCAGGCAGCGTGGTTACGCTGGTGCCGGTGCTGCTGTTGTTCCTGTTTCTTCAGCGCTATTATATCGGCGGCCTGCTTGCCGGAAGTGTGAAGGGATGAGCCCGGCTTGGTGCTCTTACGCGCGGCCCGGCTCTGCGCACTCTTTCCCAAATTTCAACCTTTTCTGGAGCTATTGCCGATGAGATCGTATCTTGCCTTTGCCATGTCGTTAATCGTCGCCGGTGCCGCCATGGCGCATGCTGCTTCCGCACCGGTTTTCGCGCAGGCGGTGTCCACGCGCTCTGCTGCCGCAGCGCCGCTTGAGGGCGTGCAGCAGCCACAGCAGGCCGCCACGCCCGATGACTATCGCTATTTGCAGTTTCTTCCGCGCGGCTATCGGGCCTTGCCGCACCAGCAATGGCCGATTGTTATTTTTCTTCACGGCAGCGGCGAGCGCGGTGCCGATGTTGAAAAAGTGAGGGTGAACGGCCCGCCAAAAATTATTGCCGACCATCCCGGCTTTCCGGCAATTCTCATTTCCCCGCAGGTGGATATGGATCAGGACTGGGATACGGCAAAGCTCGACCGGCTGCTTGCCCATTTGCGGCGCAAGCTGCGGGTGGATGCCAGCCGGATTTATCTTACCGGGCTGAGCCTTGGTGGCCATGCGACCTGGCTTTGGGCGACCGAGCGGCCGGAGCTTTTTGCAGCAATCGCCCCCGTCGCGGGCTGGGGTGATCCAGCGTCGGCGTGCCGGCTAAAGGATGTGCCCGTCTGGGCGTTCCACGGCGACAGCGACGATGTGGTTGCGCCCAAGGGCAGCGTTGAAATGGTGGAGGCGGTGAAGGCATGCAAGGGCGCTGCACCCGCCTGGCTAACCCTTTACCCGGCAACCAACCATGGCTCCTGGGTGCCGACTTATGACGACCCGGCATTTTACCGCTGGCTGCTGGAGCAGCGCCGTGAGCAACCCGCGCCCTGAACTGATGTGCTGAATTAAGCTGCAAGGATTTTACATGACTTCCAAAACACCCTTTCCCGAAAATTTTTTGTGGGGCTGCGCCACGGCGGCCTATCAGATTGAGGGATATCCGCTGGCGGATGGGGCGGGCGCCAGCATCTGGCAGCGTTTTTCGCACGACCCGCGTTTGATGGTGACCAAAGGCGATACGGGAGATGTTGCCTGCGACCATTATCACCGCTGGGCCGATGACGTGCGAATGATGCGCGATGAACTTGGCCTCAAGGCTTATCGCTTCAGCGCGGCATGGGCGCGCATTTTGCCAGAGGGCACAGGCCAGATAAATGCCGCCGGGCTCGATTTTTACGAAAGGCTGGTCGACGCGCTGCTGGAAGCGGGGATTGAACCATTGTGCACGCTTTATCACTGGGATTTGCCCGCAGCGCTTGATGATCGCGGCGGATGGCTCAACCCCGATATCGCGCACTGGTTTGCCGATTATGGCCGGGTGATGTTTGAACGGCTCGATGGCCGCGTGAAGAAATGGGTGACGCTGAATGAGCCATGGGTAGTGACAGACGGCGGCTATCTTCATGGAGCGCTGGCGCCGGGGCACCGCAACATGTTTGAAGCGCCCATTGCCAGCCACAACCTTATGCGCGCGCACGGAGCAGCGGTGAAAGCCTATCGTGAAACGGGCAAACACGAAATCGGCCTTGTGGTGAATATCGAGCCAAAATATGCAGCCTCAAACCGCGTTGAGGATGTAGCCGCAACGCGCCGGGCGGAAGCTTATATGAACCGGCAATATCTTCAACCCGCGATGAAGGGCAGCTACCCGCAAGAAATGAAAGAAATTTTTGGCGAAGCGTGGCCGGATTTTCCAGAAGATGACTTTGCGCTTATCAAGCAGCCAATAGATTTTCTTGGTGTCAACTATTATACCCGCGCTGTAACTCGTGCTGATGTGGCAGCCGATAGCTGGCCGCTGGGCGCTGCGCCGGTAAATCAGCCTCAGGCCACCTACACCACCACCAATTGGGAGGTTTTTCCCCAAGGCCTTACCGATGTTTTGGTATGGGTGAAGGATAATTACGGCAATATTCCGCTCTATGTCACTGAAAACGGCGCGGCATTTTATGATCCGCCTGTGGCGAGTGGCGGGGTGGTGGATGATCCTTTGCGCGTCGACTATCTTAAGGCTCATATCAAGGCAGTGGGCAATGCTATTGCGGCAGGTGTCGATGTGCGTGGCTATATGCTCTGGTCGCTGCTTGACAATCTTGAGTGGTCGCTTGGCTATGCGAAGCGATTTGGCATCGTTCATGTCAATTTTGACACGCTGGAGCGCACACCGAAAAACAGCGCCAGGCTTTATGCTCGCATCGTCGCAAGCAATGGGGCATGCCTCGAATAGCCAGTGGTGCGCAGGCGCGGGGCAGGGGCGCGGCCCCTTGCCTCGGCGGCGGATGCCGGTAAGAATTGCGCCAGAATGATTGGGCATCGCAAAAAACCGACGATTGACGATGTTGCAAAGCACTCTGGCGTTGCAAGGGTAACGGTTTCGCGCGTCATCAACGATGGCCCCAATGTGCGGGCCGAAATTCGCCAGCGGGTACAGGCATCCATTCTGGCGCTTGGCTATCAGGTCAATGTTCAGGCGCGCAATCTGGCGGCTGGCAGCGCGCGCCAGATATTGCTGTTCTATGAGTGGAATTCCGATGCAGAACCCAATAGCTATTACCATGCCGGGCTGGAGCTTGGAGCGCTGACTGCTTGCGCGCAGCATGGCTATGAGCTTTCAACCCAGCATGTGAGCAGCCTTATGGCAGATTGGCGCGGGCATGTTGTGGCGCAAATTGAAAGCCGGCGCGCCAATGGCTGCATTTTGACGCCGCCTTTTGCAGATGATTCACGGCTTATCGCAGCGATTATGGCGTCTTCCTGCCCGTTGGTGTGCATTTCTTCGGGCGGCGGTGCAGCAGAATCGGTGCCATCCATTGGCATTGACGATGAGCAGGCAGGGTATGACATGGCCAGGTTCCTCCTCGACCTTGGCCACCGCCAAATTGCATATCTGAAAGGGTTGGCGGAGCATCTTTCAGCGGAGAAGCGGTATAATGGCTTTTGCCGCGCGGTGCGGGATTTTGGCGTTGACCTTGAGCAATGCCCCGCGGTTCGGGGGAATTTCACCTTCCGGTCCGGTGTGGATTGTTGCGACGAGGTGCTGGATTGCTCGCCTGGCATAACGGCCATCATTTGCGGCAATGACGATATGGCAGCGGGCGCGCTGCTTGCCTGCCACCGGCGCGGCATTGATATTCCGCGCGACATCTCGGTGGTTGGTTTCGATAATTCGCCAGTTTCCGACATTGTGTGGCCGCCCCTCACCACTGTGAGCCAGCCGATCAAAGACATTGCCCAGCGTGCTGTGCTGCGCCTTATCGATTGTATCGATGGCAGGGAGGATGGGCACAGTGCGCTTGGCGATGTTGTGGAGCATCGAATCGTCGAGCGTCAGTCAAGCGCGCCGCCGCCGGCATCGCGGCCGACAGCAGCATTGCAGGGCGCCGTTCAGCGGTAACTCCGCTGGGAAGATGTTTGTTATTTCGTTTTTTTCTAGCGGCTTGGCTTGGTTTGCGGGCCGGGTTGCGTCGCGTGCAAACTTGCCTGTTGCTATCGCAGTTGATGCTTGATACTTATTGGAAGCGCTTCCAACAGGGTCTGCCGCAAAGCAGGTGCTGGAAGGGGATGAACAACAGCCAGGCCAGGGCGCATGATCGTTCGGCTGGGGCGGAATGGGGGAGGAATGTTAATGCATTATCGTAACCGGGTGCGCGCGCATCGTCTGGCAGTGTCGCCAGCGAAGTTTCTGACAGCAAGTTCTGCTATCGCGCTTGTCGCGGCGCTGCCAACATCGGCATTGGCGCAAGCGCAGCCCCAGGCGGATGCCAAACCCGTAAGCGCCGACCAGCCAGCAGACGTCGCGGCCGACGACATTGTGGTTATCGGTCTGCGCGCCGGGCTGAAGGCGTCGATAGACCTGAAGCGAGACCAATCCTCGATTGTTGAGGCGGTTTCGGCGGAAGATATCGGCAAATTACCTGATATTTCCATTGCCGAGGCTATTGGCCGTTTGCCTGGCTTGGCCGCGCAGCGCGTGGCGGGGCGTGCGCAGGTCATCTCGATCCGAGGCCTCTCGCCAGATTTTACGACAACGCTGCTCAACGGGCGCCAACAGGCAAGTTCGGGCGACAACCGCGCGGTTGAATTTGACCAATATCCGTCTGAACTGCTGGCCAGTGTGGTAGTTTATAAAACGCCTGATGCGTCGATTGCGGGCTTTGGGCTTTCAGGCACGGCGGATTTGCGCACGGTGCGCCCGCTTGAATTTGGCAAGCGCGCCATTGCTGTGAACCTGCGCGGAGAACTGAACACCACCAAGCAGCTAAACGCCGATGTCGGCCGCGCAGGCTTTCGTGGGACCGCAAGCTATATCGATCAGTTTGCCGATGGCAAGTTGGGCATCGCTCTTGGTTATTCGCACCTGGATTCGCCTTCACAAACACAGCATTTCAAGGCGTTTTTCTATGCGAACAACGATGATCAAGTGCCCGCTGCCGCGCGCGCTTCAAGCCCGTTGTTGCTCCAAGGGCTTGAGGCATGGTCGACCTCGCGCTCGCAGATCCGCGACGCCGCTATTGGTATTGTTGAGTGGCGGCCAAGCAGCTCGATCCACTCGACGCTTGATGTATATTATTCCTCGTTCCGCCAGAATGAAACTACCCGCGGCGTGCAGTTCTTCTCCAGTGCCTTTACGCCCGACGGCACCACCTTCCCGACGCTGAATGTCGTGACCCGCAACGGCCAATCCTTTGGCCAATCTGGCACCGAGACCAATATCGTTCCCATTATCCGCAATGATTATAATACCCGGCGGGACAATTTGTTTGCCATCGGCCTAAATACCGAGATTGGCTCCGGCTCGTGGAAAGGTACGGTTGACCTTGGCTTTTCGCGCAACCGCCGGCGCGAGCAAATTCTGGAAACCTATGCCGGTTTTGGCATCAGCCCCAATTTCGTCTCTGGTGGGGGCAATAATTTTGATGAAAGCCGCACGCCAGACACAATCACCTTCGACATCCCGCAAGACGGCTTTCCAACCCTTGCTGGAACTCTAAATTATGCCGATGCCTCACGCGTTTCTCTGGGCGATCGCGCGCCATGGGGTGGCTGGGGGCATGATGGCGCAATCCGCTTTCCAGATGTAACCGAGAAAATCTACACGCTCGATGGCAAGATCGACCATGATCTGGATGGGGGTGGCCTGTCTGGCTTGTTCAGTCATTTTGAGGCGGGAATAAATTATACTCGCCGCGAAAAATCACGCGCGGTGGCAGATAACGACCTGTTCTTGAAAAATGGCCGGGCGCAAACGCTGGTGCCGTCGCAATTTCTCGTTTCGCCAACCAACCTGGATTTTATTGGCTTTGGACCAATACTAAGTGTTGACCTGCGCACGCCGGGGAATTTGACAAATTTTTACGATATCTCCCCCATTCTTGATAGTAACAACTTCCGCAAAAACTTTTCAATTGAGGAAGATGTTGTTACCGGCCATGTGAAAGCGGATATCAAGACCACGTTGTTTGGCCTTAAGTTGACCGGCAATATCGGCGTTCAGGGGCTTTATCAGCGGCAAAGCTCTACCGGGTTTATCGCTTCGCAAGATGGCGGCAGCGCTATTGTGCCGGTGTTGACAACCGCGGGTGCGAGTTATTTTGACGTTCTGCCAAGCCTTAATCTGAACTATGACCTTGGCTCGGGCAGCCATTTGCGTTTTGCGGCGGCGCGGGAAAATGCCCGGCCGCGCGTGGATGATCTGCGCGCCAGCTTGAATGCGGGTTTTGACCAGACAGGCAGGCAGTTTAATGGGGATGCTGGCAACCCGACCCTGCGGCCATGGCGCGCGACAGCGCTCGATTTGTCCTATGAATGGTATATCGGGCCAGCAAGCTATATTGCGGTGGCGGGTTTCTACAAAAGCCTCGACAGCTATATTTTTGAGCGGGTCACGCAGTTTGATTTCACTGGCGTGCCCTATCCAACCAATGTCACCCCCCAGCCAGGAGACCGGGTGGTAGGCAATCTGCGGCGGCCGGAAAATGGCAGCGGCGGCAATCTCTATGGCGTAGAGGTGAGCGGTGCGTTGGAGCTGGGCAGAATTACGCCGTTACTGCGGGGCTTTGGCGTTGTTGGCAGCTATTCGCACACCGAATCTGGCTTGAATCCGACATCTGGCAATGACCCGGTGCGCATTCCCGGACTTTCGTCCGATGTGTATAATATTACAGGATATTTTGAGAGCGGCGGGTTTGAAGCGCGCATCAGCCAGCGTTTCCGTTCAGGTTTCAAGGGTGAAGTGGTGCAGCTATTTGCCTCGCGCGGCTTTTCCGAAATTCTTGCGGATCGACAGATCGATGCGCAGCTTGGTTACACCTTCAAGGGGGGCGCGCTCAAAGGGCTTGGGGTTCAGTTGCAGGTCTATAATCTGGCCAACTCGCCCTACCGCACCCGGCTTGGGCTGGATGGCGGCGGCGGCACGTTTACCGATGGTTCGACACTGCCGGAAACTTTTGAACGCTATGGCCGGCAGGTGTTGTTCGGCTTCAACTATCGCTTCTGATTGGCTCGCGCATTTGTCGCGAGCCGATAAACTCCCCCGCTTTCTTTAGGCCGGATGGCCAGCAGGAAGGCGGGGGCGACAATGACATTGGAGTTTGCGTGCGGATGACGAACGGATTTGCTCGGGCGATGATGGTGCTGGCTTGCGCCGGGGCAATTGGTGGTGCGGCGTTATCTCACGCCGCGCATGGTGGCCAGGCAGAGCTTGCAGCCTGGCCGGTGCGCCATGCCCGCCTGACGCCCAATGCTGAACAGGAAGCCCGGATTGCCCATATCGTGGGTGAAATGACGCTGGAGCAGAAAATTGGTCAGATGACTCAGGCCGAAATTCGCTCCATCACCCCAGAGCAAGCGCGGCAATATTATATCGGCTCGATTTTGAATGGTGGCGGTGCGTGGCCGAATATGGACAAGCACGCGCCGGTTTCGGCCTGGGTTGCGCTGGCGGATGCTTTTTATCAGGCATCGATGACGACTGACATGAAATCGCCCGTGCCCATTATCTGGGGCACCGATGCGGTGCACGGCGCAAACAATGTTTATGGTGCAACGCTTTTTCCCCATAATATCGGGCTGGGCGCTGCGCGCGACCCTGCGCTCATCATGCGGATAGGCCGGGCAACGGCGCGGGCGGTGCGGGCAATTGGGATAAGCTGGGTGTTTGCCCCAACCATCGCCGTTGGCCAAAATCAGCGCTGGGGCCGCGCTTATGAAAGCTATTCGAGCGACCCGGCACTTGTCGCGGTGGATGGTGCCGCGCTCGTTCGCGGCTTGCAGGGCGAGCTTGGCGGCGGTGGTGATGTGGTTGCCACGGCCAAGCATTTTATTGGCGATGGCGGTACTTTTGCCGGAGTGGATGAGGGCGAAAGCCGCGTCTCGCAGGCCGAGATGATCCGCGTGCATGCCGCGGGCTATTATGCCGCGCTCGATGCGGGCGCGCAGACGGTAATGGCATCCTATAATAGCTGGAATGACCAGGCAGCACACAAAGACTATGGCAAAATGCACGGCAACCGAGAACTTCTTACCGGCGTTTTGAAAGGGCGAATGGGTTTTGACGGGCTGGTAATTTCAGACTGGAACGCGATTGAACAGGTGCCCGGCTGCACCAAAAGCCATTGCCCGGCTGCGATAAACGCAGGGGTGGATCTGATCATGGCACCTGCGGACTGGCAGGAGTTTATTGCCAATACCGTGGCCGATGTGCGGGCAGGACGCATCCTTATGGCGCGGATTGACGACGCGGTAACACGTATTTTGCGCGTAAAGATGCGCGCCGGGCTGTTTGGCCATAACCCGGCAAAAGGCCCGCTTGCCGGAGACGCAGCAGCGCTGCAGGCGCCCGATCTGGCGCGCGAGGCAGTACGGAAATCGGCAGTGCTACTCAAAAACAACGGTGGCATTCTGCCGCTAAGGGCAGGGCGCAAGCTGCTGGTCGTCGGCGCAGCGGCCAACAGCTTTGCCACGCAAAGCGGCGGCTGGTCACTCACCTGGCAGGGCAATGACAATGATAATACCGATTTTGTAACCGGGCAAACATTGCTCACAGCGTTGACCGACTTGGTAGGCAAGGCGAACATTGTTTATGCCCCCGATGGCACAGGCGTTGACCCCAGCCGTTTTGCCGCGGTGGTCGCGGTGGTAGGTGAAGAACCGCACGCCGAATATAAAGGAGATTTGCGTGCGCCGGCCACGCTGCAATATAGCGCCAACTACCCGGCGGACATGGCGGTGCTGAAGCGCGTTGCGGGCAAGGGCGCGCCGGTGGTTACCGTGCTCTATTCGGGCCGCACCGTTTATGCCAATGATCTGATCAATCTGTCCGATGCGTTTGTCGCAGCCTTTTTACCCGGTAGCGAGGCGGGCGGGCTGGCTGATTTGATGGTTCGCCGGCCCGACGGCAAGCAACGATATGACTTTTCGGCACGGCTGCCCTTTTCCTGGCCCGGTGGCCCCTGTGCAGACGAGGCGCGGCGCGGTGGCGCGGTGCAGTTTGCGCTGGGCTATGGTCTGCGCTATGCTGCGCCGCGTAGATTGGGGCGCTTGCCCTTTACGCCTGCCGCCAAATGCGCCGTCGTGCCTTGAGCGGGCAGGCCATTTGCACCATGGTGAGCGACCAACCCCGGCTGGAGATGTGATGATGGGCGCCGCGGCACCACACAGGCCGGCTGCAGTGACGGTGCACAGTGTCGGCCATGAGGGCGAGCCGGTGGTGGTGATTGAAAATTTCGTCGCCAACCCGGCGGCCCTTGTCGAGCAGGCGCGCCGTGCGCCGTTTGAGCGGATCGGTGAGTTTTACCCCGGCCCGCGCGCGCCGGCGCCGGGTAGCTATTCGGATGAGGCCTTTTCGGTGCTGCGACCGATTTTGACCGGCATATTTGGCTGGCGCACGCACATCAACTTTACCCGCGCGCTTTATTCAATGATGACCGAGCCACCCGAAAGGCTGCAACTCGCGCAGTGCATTCCCCATGTTGACAGTGTTAGCCCTGGCTCGCTCGCCGTACTGCATTATTTGTGCGATGATCCTGGGGGCACAGGTTTTTATCGCCATCGCTCCACCGGTTTTGAAACGATTACGCACGAGCGGCAGCGACCATATCTTGACCAGCTTCAGGCAGATTTTGCCCGGCTGGGTACGCCTCCTCCCGGCTATATCGATGGCGACACTCCTGTCTTTGAGCAGATTGGGCGCTGGCCGGCGGTGTATAATCGCGCGCTGGTATATCGCGGCTCGCTGCTCCACTGCGCTGTGGTGAGCGAGCAGACCACGCTGTCGGGCGATGTTGATGCTGGGCGGCTGACGATTGCCAGTTTTTTGTTGGGGCGGTGATGTTGGTTTTTTTCCGTATCGGCCGGTGGGGCGGCACAATAGCTGCGGTTTTTGCGGCCATGGCCGGTGTGTTTGCGGCGCTGGTGGCGCCTGTGCCGGGCGCTGCATTGCCACACCGGGGCGCCGGGCGGGCGCTGGCCGCTCAGGCGGCAGGCAATGTCGACATCTGGCTGACAACCGCTGATCAGCGCGCTTTACTGGCGCAACAAGCATCGTTGCGATTTGGTGCAAGCCCGGCCTCTGGTCAGTCGATCATCGTGGACCCGGCGCAGCGTTATCAATCCATGGTCGGCTTTGGAGCAGCGATGACCGATGCCTCGGCATTTCTCATCAACCAGCGGATGACAAGTGCGCAGCGGCGCGCTTTGCTGCGCGACTTATTCGATCGGCCGGCGGGTATTGGCCTTAATTTCATGCGGTTAACGCTTGGTAGCTCCGATTTTTCTCAGGCGCATTACAGCTATGATGATCAACCCGCAGGGCAGCGTGACCCCGGCTTGCGGCATTTTTCGATTGCGCCTGCGCGCCGCGATATATTGCCGCTGGCTCGTGCGGTGCGGCGGATCAACCCGACAATTGCCATTATGGCGACGCCGTGGAGCCCGCCGGGATGGA
The DNA here is from genome assembly GCA_041659705.1 of Sphingomonas sp. Classification (GTDB taxonomy): domain Bacteria; phylum Pseudomonadota; class Alphaproteobacteria; order Sphingomonadales; family Sphingomonadaceae; genus Sphingomonas. Next base: position 221,006 of record JBAZXU010000005.1, on the reverse strand, counting down.
TGAAAACATCTGACTCGCTGATTCGAGGAAGCTTGCGCGACGGCTCGGCGCAGGATTTTGCAGCCTATCTGCGCCGCTCGGTGCTCGCCTTCGGGCAGGCGGGCGTGCCGATTGATTATCTGAGCCTTCAGAATGAACCCGATTTCGAACCTGCCGATTATCCCGGTATGCGCTTGTCCGCGGCGCAGCGCGCCTGGCTGATCGGCGCATTTGTCGGGCCTGCGCTGCAACGCTCGGCGCCGCGGACAAAAATTCTGGAATGGGACCATAATTGGGACAAGCCCGATCAGCCGCTTCTCGCACTTGCAGACCCGGTTGCCGCGCGCTTTATCAGCGGTGTGGGCTGGCATTGCTATGCGGGGGATGCCGAAGCGCAAAAGCTCGTGCACGATCTCCACCCCAAAAAAGACAGTTTTTTTACCGAATGTTCGGGTGGAGAATGGGCCAAACCCTGGCCGGACTCATGGCCCTGGCTCATGCAAAATGTAATGATCGGCGCAACGCGCAACTGGGCGCGCGGCATATTGCTTTGGAACCTGGCGCTGGATGAGCATCATGGCCCGCATTTGGGCGGATGCGGTAATTGCCGAGGCGTGGTGACGATTGATAGCCAAACCGGCGCGGTGTCTCGCAACCCTGAATATTATGCGCTGGCGCATTTCAGCCGTTTTGTTTTGCCTGGGGCAACCCGGATTGAATCCACCGCAGCAATTGGCACGGTTCGCTCTGTCGCCTTCATCAACCCGGATAACAGCCGGGTTTTGATTTTGTTTAACAATGGCGAGCAGGACACGCCCGTCTCGGTGCAGGAGCGTGGCGGGCGCAGTTTTGACTATCGCTTGCCCCCGCGCGCCGCCGCTACTTTTCGCTGGCGGCGCGCGGGCTGAGCGCATCGCCGCGCCGCCACAAAGCCGGTGCTAGCTGGCAATCATGCCCATTGATAAGCTTTGATCGATTGGTCAACCTCGGTGTGCGTCAAAGCATTAGTAAAGTTTGAGATGAGTTTGGCGGACAGAGCCACAAGTACGTCAAGCGCCTGCTGCTTAGTATAACCCGCATCGAGAAATGACCTGAGTTGTGCATCGCCAATATGGCCGCGCTCTGCCAGCAAGTTTTCAGTAAATTCCCGCAGTGCCTGTTGACGGGTATCGGCAATGGGCCGGTTATCGCGAAATGCCTCTATTATGTCGGCAGGCGCTTCCATCATGGTCAGCAGCATGACATGGCTGGCGGTGCAATAGTGGCACCGGTTCCAGACATTGGATGTCATCATCACAATTTGCGCTTCAATTGCCGACAGGCTCGAATTGCTTGTCGCTGTTTCATATAGCGTGACATAGGTTGAATAGGCGGCCGGAGCTTCTGCCAAAACCCGGTGAAGATTGGGAGCAAATCCCAGTGCTGCTTTAACTTTTTGGAGAATGGGCAAAGAATTTGCAGGCGCAGTCGTTTCGTCGTGATAGGTGAACATGAATGTCTCGCTTGGGGTGTTAAACTATGGGGCTGATGCCAAGCCGTGTTGATAGGCGTATAAAATGGTTGCCACGCGTCCCTTGCGGTCCGCCAAGGGCAGTGCCGCGCCATGGCGTCTGGGCGGCGGCAAGGGAATGGGCAAGCCACGGACTTATATCTATCCGCTGAGCCTTGGTATGAGCCTGTGTTGCGGGCGCACCCGTGGCCGGATCAACCTGCGGCCTGATATTTGGTGATCACTACATCGGCGGCCTCAGTCCGAAGCGGGATGAGGGCCTGATAGGCAGTAGAATTGTACCACGCGTCGATCGAATCCAAATCGGGAAATTCGACAACGCCAACCGCTTGATGATCGTTCGTGCCAGCAAGCACGCCGCAGGCCTTGCCGCGCAACACGGGCTTGCCGCCAAATGCTATCATCGTTTCAGCTACTTGTGCAGAATATTGCTGATATTTTTCCGCGTTGATGATGCTAAGGTTGACAATGAAGAACGCGGCCATTTGGTGTCTCCTGTTCGAGGGAGGGGGTTGCATCATTGTGCACAACCCTGGACAGGGGCTTTGGTGCTCAATATGTACAAGGTTGTATATAAATCTCGAAATATTATGTCCATTGGTGCAGGGCAATAAAATGGCGCAGCGCGGCAGGCCAGTTCAATTTGATCGGGAGGCAGCTGTCGCAACGGCGATGAACGCCTTTTGGCGAGGCGGGTTTGAACCAAGCTCGGTAAAGGCTCTTTCAGAGCAAATGGGCATAACACGCTCAAGTTTTTATAATATGTTCGGCAGCCGCGAGGCTTTGTTCAAAGAGGTGCTGGGCCGATATCTGGAGCAGTCACCCGACCGGATGCTGGCGGATCTGCCCGTGCAAGGCAGCGCTGCCCGCCACATCACATCGGCGTTTAAGAAGGTTTGCGCCGTGCTTGCCGCAGACCCGGCGGGCAGGGGCTGTTTTGCGGCCAACAGCGTGGGGGAATTGTGCGGCGGCAACAAAGTGCTGGGCGCCTATGTTGCAGAGGCGATGGCCGAGCGGGCCAAATGCCTTGAAGCATTGCTCAGCCACGCTGTAAAAAATGGCGAATTGCCGCTAGATACCGATGTTGCGGCACTTGCGCTTGCGCTGCAAATGTTTTTGGTGGGGCAAAATTTGATGATGAAGGCGGTGCGGAGCGAGGCGCGATTGTGGCAGTCTTGCCGGGTGTTTTTGCGCTCGGTCGGTTTGCTGGAGGAGACATAGCGCGCGATACCGCGGTGGGGAGGAAGCGCGTCGCCGGTGGCGCAATCATGTTTGGGGGCAGATGTGCATAATAATGGCAGCAGCAGTGTCTCGGTCTGAACGGCTGCTCGATCTTTTGCAGATGCTGCGGCGCCACCGCCACCCCGTGAGCGGTCGGGTTTTGGCCGAAGAGTTGCAGGTCAGCCTGCGGACATTGTACCGCGATATCGCCTCTTTGCAGGCGCACGGCGCGGCAATCGCGGGCGAGGCGGGCGTTGGCTATGTGTTGCAGCCGGGCTATTTGTTGCCGCCACTCATTTTCTCCGAAGAGGAGATGGAAGCGCTGGTGCTTGGTTCGCTCTGGGTGGCGCAGCGTGCCGATTCCCCGTTATCAAAGGCCGCGCAGGATGCGATGGCAAAAATCGCCGCGGTGGTGCCAGAGGAGCTGAAAACCCGGCTGAGCGATGTATCGCTGATGGTTGTACCAGCGGTTGGGGCCATGCCCGACATGGTCGACATTGCACCGCTGCGCCACGCTATCAGGCGCGAGCGCAAGGTCGCCATCCGCTACGGCGCGGGCGCGCAGGACGAAAGGATTATCTGGCCGTTTGCGCTTGGATATTTTGAGCGTGTTCGGATTATTGCTGCATGGTGCGAGCGCAGGGCAGACTTTCGGCATTTCCGCACCGACCGGATACTTAGCGCCCGTCCGCTGGATGAGCGCTATCCGCGCCGCCGACGGGATTTGCTCAAGGACTGGAAATTGCAAGATCTTGCCTCAACCGAGCCACTGCTGACAGAATCTGGCAGCGCCACCGGCTAGGCGTGCGGCTCCGCAAATTAAGGAGACACGCCGTGACCCAGAAAAATTTTGACGTTCAATCCGTGGGCATTGCCCGGCCTGCCGCCGCGGTGTTCTCGTTCATTGCCGTGCCGGAAAACCTGTCGATATGGACCAACGCGTTCAAATCGGCTGATGCCAGTTCAGCGGTTATGGAAACACCCGGTGGCAGTGTTACAATTACGCTTGAAACCACAGCCGATGCCGGCACGGGCATTGTGGACTGGAAGATGACTTTTCCCGACGGCGCGGTGGCAAATGCCTATTCGCGCATCACCCCCAATGGCGATGATGAGGCGGTTTATAGTTTTGTGCTGATGGCGCCGCCGGTCCCGCTGGAGATGCTGGAAGGCGCGCTGGGTGCGCAAAAGGCAATTCTTGCCGAGGAGCTTTTGCTTCTGAAGGCGATTTTGGAAAAATAATTTGCCTGGTCAGCGTTGCAGGCGGGCGGTTAGCCCTCATCCGCTGCCTGCAGCGCTGGCGCCTGTGCGCGCGGCCAGAATTGAAAATATCAAAATCACAGCGTAAGCTGCCATCGGCAACAAAAAGGCCAGTGACAGGCTGATCGCATCTGCAAATTTGCCGACGCCATAAGGCAAAATGGCCCCGCCGACGATTGCCACGCATAACAGGCCAGAGGCTGACGATGCAGGAACGGCTGCGCGCTCCAGCGAAATGGTGAAAATGGTTGGGAACATGATGGAGTTGAACAGGCCAACCGAAAGCGCTGCACAGGCGCCTGCCGGCCCGCCGGCAATCACCACCACCAAACACAGCAGCATGGCCGCGCCAGCCGCACCCGCAAGCAAGCGCGGCGCGGCAATTTTTGTCAGCAAATAGCTTCCGGCAAAGCGCCCGATGAGTGCGCCCATCCAGTAAAAATTACCCAGAAAAAATCCCGCCGTTTCCAAGGGAAGATTAAGCACATCGGGTTGGCTGAGAAAATTTATCATGATGCTGCCAATGGAAACCTCGGCGCCGACATAAAGGCCAATCGCAACCGCGCCAAAAATTGCCCAGCGAGACCGCAAGGCGGCAAGTACCGATCCGCTCGCTTCTTTCTCAATTCTCGCAGCGGCAGCTTCAATACGGCGGCGCGACAGCCAGATGAACAGCATCAACCCGGCAAGCATCAGCGCAATCAGTGAAAACGCCTCTGTTACCGCATCGAGCGCAACGGCGCGGACCGCGGGGTCGACAATCACCCGGTGCTGCGTTTTCAATACATTGGGGTCAAGCATGATCCTTGAGCCAAAATTGACGCCGAGAATGACGCCCAGCGAGTTGAATGCTTGAGCAAATGTCAGCCGGAAATGGCTCGTCTGCGGCGGCCCAAGGGCCGCCACCAGCGGATTTGCTGCCACCTGGAGTGTGGTAATGCCAATCCCCAGCACAAACAGCGCAAGCAAAATCATTTCGTAATTTTGAAATTTTACAATAAATTGTACCAGTAAACAGCCGGTCATCATCAGCATTAGCGCAATGAGGATTGCCCTAACCGAGCCGACCCTGCTGATGAGCAACGCCGCAGGCAACGACATAAAGCCATATGCTGCAAAAAACACGAGCTGCGTCATCAGTGCTTCGCTATAGCTGAGGTTAAAACTGGCTTTGAGCGAGGCGATTAACGGATCGTTGTTCGAGGTAATAAAGCCCCATGACAGGAATAGCGTCGTCACTGTTATAAACGCGCCATGCCGCTGGAAAAAAAGACGAAGGCGCCGCAATATGGGCAATATCACTTCGGTGCTTCGCAGTATTTTGAAACAAACATATCGTGATACGGCATTAATTCAACGCATTTTGCGATAACACTTTCAATATTGTGTAGATATTCTTGCACCTGAGCATCGCTTTTTATATTGGCGAGTGGATCATAATTTTGTGGGATAATGCCCTGGCCAAGCAACACCTGAATCCAGCTTTCTTCGGCAAATAACTCCTCATTTTCTCTAAAGATTCTGCCATTTGCCCGGAATAGCTCAATGCGGTGGGCAAGAGGCTGGGGTATCTCCATGGTTTTGCAAAAGCGCCAGAACGGTGTGTCGTCGCGCTCGGTGGCTTTGTAGTGGAGGATGATGAAATCGCGGACACGCTCATATTCAAAGTCGGTTTGGCGGTTAAATTCTGCAATCGTCGTTGCATCAAAGGCGGAGTCGGGAAACAGTTTCACAAATCGCTGCAAGGCCGATTGAATGAGGAACAGACTAGTCGATTCCAGCGGCTCCAGAAATCCGGCAGAAAGGCCGATGGCGACGCAGTTTTTGTTCCATGCCTTGCGGCGCTTGCCCGTGGTGAAACGGATTTTGCGCACATCGGCGAGTTGGTCGCCATCCAAATTTTCCAGCAGCAAGGTTTCGGCTTGGGTGTCGTCGAGATAGTCGCTTGCATAGACAAGGCCGTTGCCCGTCCGGTGCTGTAGGGGAATGCGCCATTGCCACCCGGCGCCGCGCGCGGTTGAGCGGGTATAGGGCGTGAAATCTGCCGACCGCGCACAAGGCACCGCCAGCGCGCGGTTGCAGGGCAGCCAGCGGGACCAGTCTTCATAGCCCGTCTCCAGCGCCTGTTCGATAAGCAGACCCACAAAGCCAGAGCAGTCAACAAACAGATCGGCTGCAAGCACCTGTCCGCCTTCCATGGTGATGGATTCGACAAAGCCATTTTCAGCGCGCAGCGTAACGTCGACAACGCGCCCCTCGGTTCTGATAACGCCGCGCCGCTCGGCATGAGCGCGCAGCAATCTGGCATAAAGCCCGGCATCGAAGTGAAAGGCATGAGCAATTTCGCTGACCGGGGAATCAGGAAGATCTGCACGCGCGCGCATGAACTTGTTGGCCAATGCGGCGGCTGTATTGATGGAATATTGCGATAAATCAGCAACGCGGCAGTTTTTTTGCTGTCTTAACCAATATTGGTGGCAGCGAAGCCACTCAAGATCCTGGCCGATTACGCCAAACCCATGAATGTAACTGGAGCCGATGCTCGACCAGTCGTTAAATTGGATGCCAAGTTTAAATGAAGCCTGTGTCGCCTTCATAAAACTGGCTTCGTCAAGTTTGAGCAGCTCGTTATACCGTTTCAGCGTTGGTATGGTCGCCTCGCCCACGCCAATTGTGCCAATATCGTCGGATTCAACGAGCCTGATCTGGTACAGACCCTGAAAAAGCTGCGCGAACAATGCAGCCGTCATCCACCCGGCGGTGCCGCCGCCAACGATCAATATTTGCCTGAGCTGGCTTTGCGCCATGTTTTGTTTCCCCTCCACCGCGTAGTTTGCGCTGAAAATTTCTCCGCCGATTGCGTCGACAAGAGGCTGCGTTTGCCGCAAGTTCTTTGTGCACTTCGTAGCGGATATTGTTCATCGAGTGATAATCAATTACGATTGGAAGCGCTCCCAATTTTTGAGGTGTTTGGAATCTGTGTCAAGCGAGAAACTTTTCGGTGAAATTGCTGGCCAATCCGGGCGGCTGGCGCAGCTCGCCGCGCGCGGGCGGACCGGGAACTGAGCGGCGATGGGCATTGTGGCCGCTTGGGAAAACGTTTCCCCGCAGCGCTTTAGCGAGGAGATATTGCCTCGCAATGAGCCTGCGGTGCTGCGCGGCCTTGTGTGCGATTGGCCCGCTGTGTGGCACGGGCAGCGCGGAGGCGGGGCCATTGCGGCATATTTAGCTGGTCTGGCGACGCAAGCACCAATCGGCTATGTTCGCGCTGGATCTGAGATAGCCGGGCGCCTGCATTATACCGCCGACATGCGCGGCCTGAATTTCGATCGAGCCATGGCGTCGCTGCCTGCGTTTTTGGAGGCGCTTTTGGATGTGGCAGATATGGTATCGCCCCCTGCTCTGGCAGCACAAGGGCTGTCGGTGCCGCATTGTCTGCCGGGTTTCATGGCCGAAAATACCTGCCCATTATTGCCAGTCACCGTGTCGCCGCGTGCCTGGATTGGCAACCGTATCGAGGTGGCCACTCATAATGACCCGGCAGAAAATATTGCGTGTGTCGTGGCTGGTCGGCGGCGTTTTACGCTGTTTGCGCCAGACCAGATCAGCAATTTGTACATTGGCCCGCTGCATTTTACCCCCGCGGGCACCCCCATCAGCATGGTTCATGTGAATGCGCCCGATTTTCAGCGTTATCCGCGTTTTGCCACGGCAATGGCAAATAGCATGACGGCGGATCTGGCGCCGGGCGACGCGCTCTACATTCCCTATCATTGGTATCATCATGTCGAATCTCTCGACGCCGTGAATGTTTTGATAAATTATTGGTGGAACCCGGCATCAAGCGCTGGTGGTTCGCCTTGGGATGCGCTGCTCCATGCCATTATGAGTGTGCGCTCTCTGCCCGCGGGGCAGCGCCGGGCATGGCGTGCAGCGTTTGATCATTATGCGTTCCTGGCTCAAGGCCCGGCGGGCGCGCATTTGCCAGCGGAAGTGCGCGGCATTTTGGGGGCGGATACCCCGGCAGACCTTGAGCAAATGCGGCTTGCGCTTGTACAAAATTTGTCGGGCCAGCCACCACGATGAGCCGGCCGCAGATCAGGGTGGAATGGATAGGGCGCGAGCGTACACCGATTGTCATCATCGATGATTTGGCCCCCGCACCAGAAGATTTACGGCAGGCGGCCTGCGCGCTCAATTTTGTGGCAATGACCGGCCAATATTATCCCGGCACACGGGCGGTGGCGCCGGATGACTATTTTGAGGCGGTTTTCCCCCCTGTCGTTGCGGCTATGAATGAGTTTTATCAATGCCCCCGGCCGCTTTTGCGCCGATGCTATTATTCGTTAACATGCACCCCGCCCGATGAGCTGACGAGCGAGCAGACCATGCCGCATTTCGACACCATGCTGGAGGGGCATTTCGCGGTGGTGCATTTTTTATGCGCCGAGCAATTTGGCGGCACCGCCTTTTTTGCCCACCGGCAGACGGGGTTCGAGACGATTACCATTGCCAGGCATGGCCATTATGCAGCGTGCCTGGCGGAGGAACTGGCAGGGGGCGGCACGCTGCCTTGCTCCTACCCCGGCGGCAGTTCGCCCTGGTTTGAAAAGATCGCAGCGGTTGCTGCGCGAGAAAACCGGGCGGTGATATTTCCAGGCAAGCTGCTGCATAGCGCTGATGTGGCAAATGCGCAGTTGCTGAGCGCAGACCCCATGGTCGGGCGGCTGACAGTGGTGAGCTTTTTGTCGCGGGAATAAGTGGATCGAGCGGAAAAGGCAGAAATTATTCATGCCTAAGCGCGTGCAAGCGCCGGCGAGCTGGGTTAGGCTTGCGCGGCTATGCACATTCCTCGTCTGGCCCTGTTCACGCGATATCCGGCAGCCGGCGAGGCCAAAACGCGGTTGATTCCGGCTGTTGGCGCGGCGGGGGCAGCGCAAATCCACCGGCGGTTGACGGAGCGGACCGTGTCGACGCTTGTTGCCGGTGCGCGGTTGGCGGGCGGCGGGCCGCGGGCGGTGGAGGTGCATTATACCGGTGCGGGCGAAGCGGCGTTTCGCAAATGGCTAGGCGGTGAGTTGCGCTATGTGGCGCAGCCTGCGGGTGATTTGTCGGCGCGGCTGCTGGCGGCGCTTGAGCCTGCGCCGGTGCTGTTTTTTGGCGCCGATACACCAGACCTTGCAGCAGATGATGTAGCGCAGGCGGTGAGCGCCGTCGTTAATGGTCAAACGGTAATCGGCCCGGCGGCAGATGGCGGCTATTATCTGATCGGCATTGGCGCGGCACACCGCTTTTTGTTCACCGACATGCCCTGGAGCACGCCTGCCTTGTTGCCGGAAACGCTGGCGCGGCTGGCGGCGCGGCGCATGGTGCCCCGGTTGCTGCGCCCGTTGTGCGACTGCGATACGCCCGATGATCTGGTGCGCTGGCCCTGGCTGGTGGCGTGATGCGCGTTACCATCCTCATCCCGACGCTTGACGAGGAAAAGGCGCTCCCTGCCACTATTGCAGCGCTGCGGTTGCTCGATCCTCCGGCGGACGAACTGTTGCTGGTTGATGGCGGTAGCGCGGACGCGACAATCGCCATTGCGCGGGGCGCCGGGCTGCGGGTGTTGGCGGCGCCTAGCGCCGGCCGGGCGGTGCAGATTAATTTTGGCGTGGAAAATGCGGTGGGCGACATTGTTTGCGTGCTGCATGCTGACTCGTTTTTGCCTGAAGATGGCATAGCCGTGATCCGCCATAGCATGGCAGATCCCCGCCGCGCGCTGGCCAGTTTTACCCCGCGCATCGCTGGCCCTGGCGGCACGCGCTGGTTCACCACCGTGCATAACTGGGCCAAAACATGGTATGCGCCGCTGCTTTTGCGGCCACATTTGTTTGTGCGCGGGGTGCGGCTGCTGTTTGGTGATCATGCAATGTTTTTTCGTCGCGCCGATTTTCTCGCGGTCGGCGGGTGCGACCCTGGCGTTGCGATTATGGAGGAGGCCGATTTGTGCATCAAGCTCGCGCGGCTGGGGAGTATCGGCATGGTGGCGCGCTGGGTGTGGACATCGGACCGGCGCATCGCCGCCTGGGGGCCAGTAAAAGCCAATTGGATTTTTGTAAAAGTGGGGGTGATGTGGTCATTTGGCGCGCGCGCGCGACTTGGAGATATGTATCCGCCCATACGCTAGGCCGATTGCGCGAAACCGCGCGCATGGCTTGCGCACCCCGCCTCTGCTGCGCCATGGCGGCCCAACCATTGCCCCATTGGGAAATTGCGCCATGAACCCAGTCTATGCCCGCCTAGGCACTACCATTTTTGAAATAATGTCGGCGCGTGCCCGCGCGACGGGGGCAATCAACCTGGGGCAGGGCTTCCCCGACGGGCGCGGGCCAGACGATGTGCTGGCAGAAGCCGCTCGCGCGTTGCTGAACGATTCGAACCAATATCCGCCCATGGCGGGCAGTGCCGCACTGCGCCAGGCTGTGGCGGATCATTATGCCCGACATCAAGGGCTTGATCTTGATGCAACAGAAGTAATTGTAACATCTGGCGCGACCGAGGCGCTGGCCGCGGCCATATTTGCGCTGGTGTCGCCAGGGGATGAGGTGGTGATGTTCCAGCCGCTTTACGATGCCTATCTGCCGCTGGTCGAGCGGGCAGGGGGCGTCGCCCGGTTGGTGCGGCTGGAGCCGCCGACGTGGCAGGTGACGGCGGATGCGCTGGCGCAGATAGCGAGCGCCAGAACGAGGCTCGTTATCCTCAACAATCCGCTCAACCCGGCGGGCACGATGATGAGCGCCCAGGAACAGGCAATCGTCGCCGATTTCTGCATTAGCCACAACGCCATCGCAATTTGTGACGAGGTGTGGGAGCATGTTGTTTTTGATGGCCGCGCCCACGCGCCGCTTATGGCGCTGCCGGGAATGCGCAACCGCTGTGTGAAAATCGGCTCGGCGGGCAAAATCTTCTCGCTTACCGGCTGGAAGGTTGGCTGGATGTGTGCCGCGCCTGAAATTGCGAGCCTCTTGGCAAAGGCGCACCAGTTTTTCACTTTTACCACCCCGCCTAACCTGCAAACCGCCGCCGCCTTTGGGCTAGGCAAGGACATGGCGTATTTTACGCAGATGCGCGCAGACTTTCAGCGCTCGCGTGATCGGCTCGGTGCGGGGCTTTCGGGGTTTGGTTATGCGGTGCTGCCAAGCGTGGCGACCTATTTTCTGTCGATCGATCTGGCCGCCAGCGGCATTACCATGGGGGATGTGGCGTTTTGTAAATGGCTGGTGGAGGAGCGCGGCGTGGCCGCCATCCCGGTGAGCGCTTTTTACGCACAAGACCCGGTAACGAGCGTGGTGCGGCTGTGCTTTGCCAAAGCGGATGCGACAATCGACAGCGCGCTGGAACGGATGGGGCGAGGGTAAGAGATTGATCAAACCTTATCAAATGCGCGAGATTTTATCAGTTCTCCATTACCAAAAATCGAGCAGCAGGCCGCCAGCTCCGGCATCCGCAACTTTTATGAGCTCTTCCCAGCCGCGCCAACCGGCAGGTATTTCAGGCGGTGTTGGGTGTGTCTTGGTGCCTTTTCATGCCTGATGCACAAGGAGTTTTACAATGATTGTTTCTTTGATGGCGCTGGTTCTGGCGGCGCTGTTTGCGGGGGCGGCTCTGTATGTCAATCTGGTTGAGCAGCCCGCGCGCCTCTCGCTAAGCGATGGCGCGCTGCTCGCGCAGTGGCAGCCAAGCTACCGCCGGGGGTTTGCGATGCAGGCAAGCCTTGCGCTGGCGGCGGGCCTGGCCGGGCTTGCGAGCTGGTATGCGCTGGGCGACTGGCGCTGGTTTGCCGGCGCGCTGACTATGCTCGCCAACTGGCCGTTTACGCTGTTCGTCATTCTGCCTGTCAACAAGCGGCTGACGGGCACACTACCTGCCCATGCCGATGCGGAAACGCGCGCGCTGGTGGTGGCATGGGGCTGGCTGCACAGCGTGCGCACCGGGCTTGGCGTGCTGGCGGTGGGGCTGTTTTGCTGGGCGTTGCTTGCAGCAGTGCACTAAAGCCAGACGTCAGGAACAGGTGGCCCCGGTGAGCATGTCGGCGCCACCTACGCCGCGCTCGGTGATATAGGCTGTCACCAGCCTTGCGGGAGTGACATCAAAGGCAGGGTTGGCCGCGGGAGAGGCTGTGACGCGGATGGCACCGCCTTTGCCCTGTACATGCGTTACTTCTTCCTGCCCGCGCTCTTCAATCGGCACGTCGGCGCCGGTGGGGGTGAGTGGATCAAATGTGGTGGAAGGCAACGCTACATAGAAGGGCACGTCATTGTCGTGCGCGGCAAGCGCTTTTAAATATGTGCCGATTTTGTTGCAAACATCGCCATTGGCGGCAACCCGGTCGGTGCCGACAATTACCATATCCACCTCGCCATTCATCATCAGATGGCCGCCTGCATTGTCGACGATGACGGTGTGGGGCACGCCGTGGCTGGCAAGTTCGAACGCGGTGAGCAAAGCGCCCTGGTTGCGCGGGCGCGTTTCGTCCACCCACACATGCACGGGGATCCCCGCATCATGCGCTGTATAGATGGGGGCGGTTGCCGTGCCATAGTCCACCGTTGCCAGCCAGCCAGCGTTGCAATGGGTAAGGATGTTGAGTGGGCGATCCGGGTGTTTGGCGTGCAAATCCTGCAACAGCGCAAGGCCGTGGCGGCCAATTGCCTCGCTCATCGCTGCATCTTCATCGCAAATGGTGTCGGCGCGGGCAAAAGCGGCAGCGGCGCGTGCGGCCATGGGCAGTGGGCGGACATGAGCAGCCACATCGTCAAGCGCCCAGCGCAGATTGACAGCAGTTGGCCGCGCGGCAAGCAGAAAGGCATGGGCGTTAGCCAGCCCGGCGTCGCTTGCATCCTCGGCAAGGGCCAGCGCCAGCCCATATGCAGCGGTTGCACCGATGAGCGGCGCGCCGCGGGTCCACATTTCGCGAATGGCGCGCTCAGCGGTGGCGGCGTCGCGCAGTTCCACCCATTTAATGTCCCATGGCAATTGCCGCTGGTCGAGAATGCGCGCGCCCTGGCCATCATCGGTGCGCATGATCGATCTTGTGTGGATGCCCTCCAGCTTCATAGCGAATTTTTCACAGGGCAATATCCTCGAACGAGTGAATGTCCGCCGGTCCGCCTGCGCGGTCGATTAGCAAGGCGCCCATACCGGCCGCTTTTGCTGCTTCAGTTTCAGCGGATATGTCGGAGAGGAACAAGATGTCCGCAGGCGGCAGGCCAATGGCAGCGGCAATGGCGGCATAGGCGCAGGCCTCGCGCTTTGGCCCGGTTGTCGTGTCGAAATAACCGGAGAATAGCGGCGTCAAATCTCCTGCCTCGCTATGGCCAAACAGCAGTTTTTGTGCCGCAACCGAGCCGGAAGAGAAGATGTAGAGCAGCCGCCCCTCGTCGTGCCAGCGCCTGAGTGCTGCTGCTGCATCGGGGTAAATATGCCCTTTGAACGCGCCGGTGGTAAAGCCGCCTTCCCAGATCATGCCCTGCAAAGTTTTGAGCGGGGTAATTTTGCGATCTTCGTCGATCCAGCGCTCCATGGTGGCAATGGGGTCACCCGGCTCCAGCGCCTGCACTTGCGCCAAAATGGGTGCAACCACCTGTGGGTGCGCCGCGCAATAGCTGGCCAGTCGTGCGCGGGCATAGGGGAACAGCACATCCGCCACAAACGAAATGCTCGATGTCGTGCCCTCAATATCGGTTAAAATTGCTTTGGGCATTCAGGCTGGCGCGTTTTCAAGCCGTGGAAAGCGATCGGCAATGTCATCTCCAGTAAACTGTGCCACCCAGCCATCGGGGTTGATGAACAGGCGGATCACGGTGAAGCGCGGCGCCGCGCCCATGTCGAACCAATGACGCATCCCCGCAGGCACCAAGAGCAAATCACCCCTGGTGCACAGCATGTTGAATACGCGGCCCTGCGTGTGGAGCGTGAACAGCCCTTCGCCATCCACAAAAAAGCGAATCTCGTCCTCGGCATGGGTGTGTTCGGACAAAAATTTGGTGCGGATTGCCTCGCGTTCGGGGTGGTCGGGCGTAACCGCCATCACATCCACAGATTGATAACCGCCTTTGGCCTTTAGCCGCTCAATCTCAGTGGCATAGGCGGCAAGCACCTCTTGCGGGCAGGCCGCATTGCGCGTGGCCCAGCGTTCAAACACCACACCAATGGCGCTTAGTTCGCGCTCGATAATACCGGCATCGCTGGTGTCGAGCAGCGCGGCCCCACTGTCTGCCTCATCAAAAACCTGCAAATGGCTCATCAGCGCATCCTTTCGCGAAAGGCCAGTTCTGCCCGCTCGCACGCGACCATCCACTCAACTCCTTCGATCACGCGCTCGGCCTCGGCCATATCGATGCCCCAGCCATAAAGCCCGTGACCGCGGATGAGATAAGCCGGCGGCGGGGTGTCGCGCTGCATCCATGGTTCCAGATCAGCAAGAATATCCGCCATGTCCTGGCTGTTGTCGACAATAGGCAGGTCGAAATAGGTGGCGTGGGTAGAAAAGCCGGGCAGCACCTTCAGCATTTCATGCCCGGCAAGGCGGTAATGGGTGACATCAGGATAGGCGCGGCTCATGCCCACCGCGTCTGGCGAGTGGCTGTGCAGCACGGCGTTCACCGTGCCAAAGCGGCGATAAAGCGCCATGTGCAGCGCGGTTTCAGCAGATGGCTTCTTGCCGTCGAGCGGGTGGCCATCGCCGTCTACCGTCATCACGCCCGCCTCGGTCAGCCGGCCTTTGTGCCAGCCCGACACGGTGATAGCGAACCGCCCGTCGTTCAGCCGCATGGAATAATTGCCCGCAGTTGCCGGCGCCCAGCCTTTGCTGTCCAGCCAGCGACCAGCAGCGATGATGGTGGCCTTTGCATCTATCCATGTGGTTGCGGCCATGGCGCTTGCTGTTCCGATGAAGGGTGGAGCGGGTAACGGGAATCGAACCCGTGTATTCAGCTTGGAAGGCTGCTGCACTACCATTGTGCTATACCCGCGCAGCAACCATGCACTGCATGAGCGCCGGTGCCACAACCGGCGATCCTCCGTCAATCCTTGGCGCAAAGTTTGCGCCACGAAGTTTGGGCTGCATAGCTTTAAGTGTACGCACCGCCAATGCCATTGGTGGGCGCACCAGCGGGAGCGGGCGGCTGTTTGGGTGGCCGGCCTTGTAACTAATTCACCCATTTTGGCGGATAGGGAAGCATAATGGATGATGCAGGAGGCCGGTCTTGAAGCTCTATAATCTGGTGGTGGCTGCCATAATCGGTGCACTGGTGTTTGTGGCAGGCAGCGCGGGCGCCGCGCCCAAGGCGCAGTTGTTGGCGCGCTGGCAGCGGAGCGGCACTGGCCTTGCGGTTGATTATGCGCCGTGGAGCAGCTTTTTGAAGCGTTATGGCAGCGTAACGGCGGACCACCGCACCGTGATCGCCTATGGTCGGCTGTCGGCGGCGGACAAGAAGGCGCTTTATGGCCTGGTTGATCAGCTTGAGGCGGTTGATGTTGATCGGCTGAACAAGCTGCAACAGCTAACCTACTGGATAAACCTCTATAATGCAGCAACTGTCGAGGTGGTGGTGCGCGCCTATCCGGTCAGCTCGATCCTTTACATCCGCGATGGCTTGCTGCCCACGGGCCCGTGGGACCGCAAGGTGGTGACGGTGAAGGGCGAAAAACTGAGCCTGAACGACATCGAACACGGCATTTTACGGCCTGTTTTCAAAGATCCGCGTGTGCACTTTGCCATCAACTGTGCGTCATTTGGCTGCCCCAATCTGGCGCTTGAAGCCTATGAGCCGCAAAGCGTGAACGCGCAGCTCGATGCGAGCACGCGTGGCTATGTCAATGATCCACGCGGCTTTGCGCTGAAAGGGGATCGGTTGATCGCCTCACGGATTTTTGATTGGTATGGTGCTGATTTTGGCGGGCCGCAAGGCGTGCTGGCCTTTGCCCGGCGTTATGCTACCCCGGCGACCGCGCGCTTGTTGGCCAACCGCACGACAATCAACGCCTATGATTATAACTGGTCGCTGAACGAGACGCGTTAAACGGGGCACCGGCCGGGGCCGAAAAGGGGGATCATGCTGAAGCGATTTGGACCATTGGTTGCGCTGGCAGGGCTGGCCGCCTTGTTCTTTGCGCTTGGCGGCCACCATTATGTGACGCTTGATGCGCTGCGGGACAACCGGCAGTTTTTGGTGGATTATGTGCGGGGCAATCCGCTGGTTTCCGCGCTTGCGCTGATTGGTATTTACGCCGCTCTGGTGGCGATTTCGTTTCCCGGCGCGAGTTTGTTGACAATTGCGGCCGGGCTGTTGTTTGGCACTGTAGCGGGTGGCAGCCTGGTGGTGGTTGGCGCAACCATCGGCGCCGCCACCGTATTCCTCATCGCGCGCAATGCGTCTGGCGATGCGCTGCGCAAGCGCATTGGCCCCTGGGCGGAAAAGCTGGCCGATGGTTTTCAAAAAAATGCGTTTAGCTATTTGCTGCTGCTCCGTCTGTTGCCCGTGGCGCCTTTTTGGTTGGTGAATATTGTTCCGGCGATTTTTAGCGTAAGGCTGAAAGATTATGTGCTGGCAACGGCAATTGGCATTGTGCCGGGCACATTTGTCTATGCCTCAATCGGCGCCGGGGCGGGCGCGGTTCTTGAGGCGGGCAGGGAGCTGAATTTGAAGGGTGCGCTGTTGCAGCCCGCCGTTATCGGCCCGATTGTGGGGCTGGCGGCGCTTTCGCTGGTGCCGGTTCTTTATAAGCGCTTTGCCAGAAAGCCGGTGGCATGATTGAGCGTTTTGACCTGTGCATATTGGGGGCAGGCTCTGGCGGCCTCTCGGTCGCGGCGGGGGCAGCGCAACTGGGCCAATCTGTCGCGCTCATTGAGCCGCACGCCATGGGCGGAGATTGTCTGAACACTGGCTGCGTGCCATCCAAGGCATTGCTGGCAGCGGCAAAAGCGGCACATTCCGGGGGGATGGCGGCGGCATTCGGCGTGCATTTTGCCGCGCCCCGCATCGATTTTGGTGCGGTGAAGGACCATGTGAGCCGTGTCATTGCCGCCATCGAGCCAAATGATAGTCAGGCGCGGTTTGAAGGGCTTGGCTGCACTGTCATTCGCGCACCGGGCAGCTTTGTCGCGCGTGACATGGTGGCCGCGGGCGGGCGCCAAATTCGCGCTCGGCGCTTTGTCATCGCCACAGGCAGCCGTGCCGCTGTGCCGCCAATTCCGGGGTTGGCGGACACTCCCTATCTCACCAACGAGACGATTTTTGCGCTGCGCGAGGCGCCTGTGCACCTTATCATCATTGGTGGCGGGGCGATTGGGTGTGAAATGGCACAGGCGCACCGGCGGCTTGGCTGCGCGGTAACCGTGGTCGACATGGCGGCGATTTTGCCGCGCGATGATGCTGATCTGGTGGAGATTGTTCGCGCAGCGCTTGAGGCCGAGGGGGTTGCGCTTATCGAGCATATGTCGATTGAGCGAGCAGAAGCCACTCCCGGTGGAGTTCGACTGGTGCTGGGCGACGGGCGGGTGGTTGATGGCTCGCATCTGCTGGTAGCAGCCGGCCGCGTGCCAACGGTTGACGGGCTGGGGCTGGAGGTGGCCGGCGTCGATTATGCCCGCAGCGGTATCAAGGTAGATGCGCGCCGCCGCACCACCAACAAGCGCATTTTCGCGATTGGGGATTGCCGTGAGGGGCCGCAATTTACCCATGCAGCCGGCTATGAGGCGGGCATTGTTATTCAAAACGCGCTGTTCCGGCTTCCGGCCAAGGTCAATTATGCGGCGCTTCCCTGGGTTACCTTTACCGACCCTGAGCTGGCGCAGGTCGGCCTGACCGAGGCTGCGGCGCGCGCAGCGCACGGGCAGGTGAGCGTGCTGCGCTGGAGCTTTGCCGAAAATGACCGCGCACAGGCGGAAAAGCGCACCGAGGGCATGGCCAAGCTGGTGCTTGTCAAAGGCAAAGTCGCTGGCGCGTCGATTGTCGGGCCTAATGCGGGCGAGTTAATTCAAATCTGGTCAGCTGCGATCACCGCTAAACTGCCGTTGCGAGCGATTGCGGGTATGATTGCACCCTATCCAACCTATGCCGAAATCAACAAAAGGCTTGCGGGTTCAGCCTTTACCAAAAGCCTGTTCAGCGACAGGACGAGAAAAATTGTAAAGTTTTTACAGTGGTTTGGCTAGGTTGAGGTAAAATTCTTCGCAGGCGCGTTGCGCGCTGCCAAAAGCTGTGTTCCTGTATCAAGGGGGGTTTGTTGAATGCCTGTGTTTTCCAGCCGTTTTGCCGTGGCCGGTTTCTTTATCGCCGCGCTTGCCGCCTCGGCGCCTGCCCATGCGCAGCTTGCCGGCCTCAAGATAACGGTTGTCGATGCAGCAAGCGGCGCGCCGGTGGCCGATGCCGATGTGGTGGTGCAAAATCTGCAAATCGGCTTTGAACGGAACGCCCGCACCGACGCGCAAGGGCAGTTGTTTCTCGAAGCTTTGTCGACAGCGGGCAGCTATACCGTTCGCCTTGCAGGTGAAGAGGCGGCCGCCGCTTCGCCGCCGCTTGCGCTACGCTCCAATTTTACACAGGCCATCACCTTGCGCCGCGCGGGCGCTGCGGCGGATATTCTGGTGACGGGCAGGCGGGTGACAGCGGGCATCAACACGCTAAACGCCGAGGTTTCAGCCACGCTGACAGGCAAGGAACTGCGCGATTTGCCGATTGAGGGGCGCGATATTGTTTCCGCGCTTATCCGCCTGCCCAATGTCGTGCCGTCAACCGGGTTCTTCAACGAAGCGCCCACCGTTTCCATCAACGGAGCCAATGGCCTGTTCACCAACTATCTGATCGACGGGCTGGACAATAACGAAAATTTTCTTGGCGGGCAAAAATTCCCCACACCGCTTAGCGCAGCGGCCGATGTGAGCGTACTCACCAACAATTTTTCGGCAGAGTTTGGCCGCACCGCCAATGGTGTGGTCAACATCACCTCAAAAGGCGGCGGCAATGATTTCAAGGGCGATGGCTATCTGCTCTATCGCCCTGGCCGGCCGGTGGATTCTGCATCGCCTTTTCCCCGGCGGGATTTGTCGGGTAATCCGGTGGGGGACAGCTTTAGCCGGATACAGGGTGGCGGCTCGGTTAGCGGCCCCATCGTCAAAGACCGCACCTTTTTTTACGCAGCGCTCGAATATACGCGCGATGTGAATGACAATGTGGTGGATGCGCCAGCGCTGGGCATTGTCGGGCCGGTGCGTGGCACCAACCAATTCTACCTTGGCAGCCTGCGTATCGACCATAAGCTCAACGAAGACTGGTCGCTCAGCTTAAGGCTCAACCGTGGTGATGTCGCCATCGAGCGGCCCGGCGGCAGCCTTGGCGGCGGTAGCGCAACCTTCCCCTCGGCAGGCTCGTTTGAAGACCGCAAATCGACGCTGGCAGCCTTCACCGCCGTTTATTCGCAAGACCGGCTGACCTATCAGGGCAGCGTGCAGTATAGCCGGTTTGACTGGAATTTCGGCCGACCGCGAGAGGGCGGGCCACAGGTGACGGCGCTTGGGCCAACGGGCCTTGCGGTCGCGGTGGTGGGAGACCCCGGTTTTGTGTTCGATGAGCGTGAAAACACCTATCAGACACAGCACAAGCTGACGCTGGATCTTGGCCACCACCGGCTAAAGCTGGGCGGCGAGCTGTTGGTGAGCGATTTTACGCTGGCGGGTGGCGGCAATGTGAATGGCAACTTCACCGTGCGGCTAACCCAGGCGCAGCTTGATGCACTGCGCCCGCGCGGACTGGCGCTGAACGCGACCGACATTTTGTCGCTCAACCCTGAAGTCGCGAGCTATGGCGTGGAAATTCGCCCCGGCAGCTTTGGTACAACACAAACGCAGGTAAACGCTTATGTGGAGGATGAGTGGCAGCTAAGCTCTAAACTGACCGCCACTCTGGGCGTGCGCTGGGACTATGATTCGCTCACTGCGCAAGGCGGAAATGGCGGAGATTTCAACAATTTTGCCCCGCGTTTTGCTGCAAATTATCAGCCCGACAGCAAATCCGCCATCCGCTTTGGCGTGGGGCTATATTATGACAAAATCCCCTATGCCATTATTTCCGACGCTTTTCAGCGCAGTACAACCAGCCCGACCTTTGTCAGCCAGCTCCAGCAACTGGTTGCGCTGGGCATTTTGCCACAATCGACCAATATTGGCGCGGCGACATTTGATGGTAATCTGACCGTTAACCCGGTGTGTACCACGGTGGCCGCCTGCCCGTCGGCGGCAAGCGTGGCGGGCCTGCGCGCCACCACATCGAGCGATGAAATCCGCATCCGCAACCCCAATGGTTATCGCAATCCCTATAGCCTGCAACTGACGCTGGGCTATCAGCGCGACGTGGCGCAAGGGCTGACGGCAAAGGTCGATCTGATTTACAACCGTTCCTATAATCTGGCGCGGCTGCGAGATTTGAACGCGGCCGCGCCGTTCACGCCCAACGCTGCTGCGCTCACTGAGGGCAATATTGCCGCGCTGCGTGCCGCGCCCGACAATGCCGCCCGGCTGGCGCTCGCGCAGAGCCTGGGGCTTGTCCGCTCACAAGCGGCCGCAGACGCAACCCGCCCGGTGGCGCCCGTTGCTGGCGGTGCGCGCCAGATCACCACATCTGAAACAGACGGCCAATCTGAATATCAGGCGCTGAACGTGCAGCTCATTAAGGAAAAAGGGCATGACTGGTATGCCGGGCGGCTGAGCTACACCTTGTCGCGGCTGGTGAACAACACCGACGACATCAATTTTCGCGCATCAAACGGCAATGATTTCAATGCGGAATATGGCCCTTCTGTCAACGATCGTCGCCATGTGATTTCGGCCACGGCCTATTTCTTCCCCACAAACGGTTTAACGGTAACGGCGACGGGCCTATTTCAATCCGGCCAGCCGGCCAATCTGGTGCCAGATGCCAGCCTGTTCGGCACAGAGGATTTGAACGGCAGCGGCTTTTCCTTTGGGCAGCAATTTGTGGGCAATGCCAACCGCTACCCTGGCGAAACACGCAATTCCGGGCGCTTGCCCTGGTCGCGCACGGTTGATCTGGGCTTGCGTTATACTCTGCCCGCGCTGAACAAGGGCCTGTCGGTTTCGGTAGATATTTTCAACCTGTTCAACGCAAATAACCTGTCGGGCTTTGCCAATGCGGCCACCACGTCCAACCAGGTACAGTTTGGCGGCGGGGCCCCCTTTGTCCAGCGCAATGCCGGGCCGCCGCGCCAGTTTCAGTTCGGTTTGAACTGGGCCTTTTGATGGGGTGGCTCGACAGCGGCCTGCTGCCCAATTTGCGCAGCATTGCTGGCTTGTTCGTCATCATCGCGCTGAGTGCGGCGATGAGCGAGCGGCGTGGCGCATTGCCCGGCTGGCGCTGGATTGGCGGGGCGATTGGCTTGCAATTTGCGCTGGCGATTGTGCTGGTTAAGGCGCCGCCGGTGTGGGCCGCGCTTGGTGCGGCCAATGGTGCGCTGTCGGTGCTGCAAAGTGCAACCGACAAGGGTGCCCGCTATATGTTTGGCTATCTCGCCGGGGGCGATTTGCCGTTTGCGGTGAAGCCGGGCGCAGGGCCGCCGCTTATCATCGCCTTTCAGATTTTACCGCTGGTCATCGTTACATCGGCGTTGGCGGCGCTGTTGTGGCACTGGGGCGTGCTGAAAAAGCTGGCACAGGCGCTGGGGTGGATGCTGGAAAAGACGCTGGGCGTGGGCGGCGCGGTGGCGCTCAACGCGGGCGGCAACGTGTTTTTGGGGGTGGTGGAAGCGCCGCTCATCGTGCGCGCCTATTTGCTTCACCTCAGTCGCGCGGAGGTTTTCACCGTGATGGCGATGGGCATGTCGACTGTTTCCGGCGTGGTGCTGGTGCTCTATAGCCAAACGCTGTCGCAGGTGGTGGATAACGCCTTTGGCCACATCATCACTGCCTCGCTCATTTCGTTGCCCGCCACGGTGCTGGTGGCGCGGCTGATGGTGCCGGGCGAGGGCGCGACCCCGGCCGACCGGACGGACGAAGATTTGCGCTATGAAAGCAGCATCGATGCGCTGCTGCGCGGCACGATGGACGGGTTGCAACTGTTTCTCGCCATTATCGCGGTGCTGATCGTCGTATTCGCGCTTGTCGCGCTGGCTGATGATGTGCTGGCGCTTGCGCCCTATGTTTCGGGCGCGCCGCTTAGCCTGCAACGGCTGATGGGCTGGGTGTTTGCGCCGCTCATGTGGCTGCTTGGCGTGCCCTGGGGCGAGGCGACAACCGCGGGCGGATTGATGGGCACTAAGGCCATTCTCAACGAATATGTAGCCTACCAGCAAATGGCCGGGCTGGGCGCGGGTGCGCTATCGTTGCGGGGAGAGCTGATTACGGTGTATGCGCTGTGCGGCTTTGCCAATCTGGCAAGCATCGGCCTTGGCGTTTCCACTCTTTCTACCCTGTGCCCGGCGCGGCGCGGTGAATTTGCGCAACTGGGCTTTAAATCATGGATTGCGGGCAACCTTGCCACCGCCATGGTTGGCGCGGTGATTGGCGCTATCACGCTGGCGGGCTGATTATGCTAAGGCGTGCGCGATGTTTGATGCACTGCTCCGCCCGATAATCGATCCCCCGCTCAACGCCGTGGCAAGACTTGTGGCGCGAGCTGGCGTTGGCGCGAATGTGATGACAGTGCTGGGCGCGCTGGCCGGGGTGGCGGCTGGCGTGGCGATTGGGCAGGAATATTTCAAGCTGGGGGCGATTTTCATCGTCCTCAGCCGCCTGGCCGACGGGCTTGACGGGCCGCTTGCCCGGCAGACGCGCGGCACCGATTTTGGCGGTTATCTCGATATCGTGGCGGATTATGTTTTTTATGCTGCCGTGCCGCTTGGTTTTGCCTTTGCCTATCCCCATTGGGCGCTGCCGGCTGCGTGTCTGCTCGGCGGTTTTTTGTTGGCGGGGACGAGCTTTCTTGGCTTTGCAACTCTTGCCGCCAAGCGCGGGCTGGAGACGAGCGCGCAAGGGGTAAAAAGCATTTTTTACCTTGGTGGCCTGGCGGAAGGCGCAGAGACAATTGCGGTGTTCCTGCTGTCGGCGCTGGCGCCGGCATGGTTTCCGGCCCTGGCTTATAGCTATGCTGTGTTGTGCGTGTTGACGGTTGCCGGGCGGCTGGCGGCGGCGGCTCGCTTGCTGAGCGAAAGGCGATGATGGTGCCGGGCGCGCGGGCGGCGGTGTTTGTGGCGCTGTTAGTTGGCTTTTTGGTGCTGGAACGGGCCGTGCCCGCTCGTTCATGGCGCAGCCCGGCGGCTGAGCGGTGGTTTGCGCATGGGGCACTGGGGGCTTTTGCAGCGCTGGTTGCCGGGGCAGTGGCGTTCATTGCGCCGGTGATGGTGGCGACCGGCGCGGCGGGCTGGGCGGGTGCGGCTGGCTTTGGCTTGTTGAACTGGCTGGCCGTGCCGCCGCTTCTGGCGGGTGCTGTGTCGATCATCGTGCTTGATTGCGCCATTTATTTTCAACATCGGCTGATGCATGTGCTGCCGGTTTTGTGGCGGTTCCACGCGGTGCACCACCATGACCATGATCTGGACGTGACAACGGCGCTGCGTTTTCACCCCGGCGAGATTTTGCTGTCTACCCTGTATAAGGCCGGGGTTGCTGCGCTGCTTGGCGCGCCGGTGGCCAGTATCGCGCTCTACGAGCTTATATTGTCATCCATGGCGCTGGCGAACCACGCCAATGTCGCGCTGCCACCGCGTGTTGAGCGCTGGGTGCGGCTGGTTTTGGTTACGCCGACAATGCATGTCCGCCACCATTCCACCGTGCGGGCTGAGCATGACCGCAATTTTGGCAATTTGCTCAGTTTTTGGGACAGGCTGTTTGGCACATGGCACCGCGAGCCGCCGGTCGTGCGCAAATTTCCGCTTGGCCTTGGGCAAACACAGGGCCGCAGGGTTGATGATATTGGCTGGCTGCTCGCGCTGCCTTGGCGCGGGCGCTAAGGTCTAAAGGCGGTTATCTGCCTTTGCACTGCGCTTGTTATGAGCGCTGCCCAGGCAGGGCCAAAGCCGATGAGCGGGGCAAGCACCACCGTGACCAGCCCTTGCGCTCCTGCGGGATCGGCAAAGCGGGCATAATAGCTGCCGACAAACGCAACGAGCAGCCCGCTTGGCAGGCTTGGCGCAAAAATGAAAAACGGCACCAGCCAGGTTGCATACCAGCTATAGCCGGTAGGGCTGAGAAGAAGGAGAAGCAGAACCGTGTCCCGCCAGGCGCCGATGGTAGCAATGGCGCCGCCGCGCGCCGCTGCCCGCGCCCAGTGCAGCGCAAATCCGCCGGTTATGGCGGCCACCGCCAGCCGCGCCAGGCCGCCCGCTTCCGCCTCCGGCACCAGCAGGTTGCACGCGCCAAGCAAGGCCGGAAAGGCCAGGCTGTTGCGCACCCAGCTTTCGGCATAGGCGACAAGGCCGCTATTGGCCGGTGACAGGCTGAGCAACTGCGGCGCGAGCAGCGCAGCCGAAGACAGCAGCGAAATTGCCGCCAACAGGCCGCGTTCGCGCCAGCCCGGTGCGCGCCACACCAGCCCGGCGACAAGCAGCAAAGGCCACAGCTTCAGCCCGGCCGCCACCCCGACAAGCGCTGCGGCCAGCCGCAATCGGCCCGCAAGCACTGCCCAGCACAGCCCGGCAAGTGCAGGCATCAGCAGCGCATCCATATGCGCGCCGTTGGAAAATTCTTTGATGACAATGGGGCACAGCCAATAGCCCAGTGCCCAAAGCGGCGACATGCCACGCGTATGCAAGGCGCCAATCAGCAGCGCCACACAAACCCCCTCAGCGGCAAGAACAACCACCCTCCAGCCAATGAGCGACCAGGGCGACAAAATATGCGCAGCGGCAAAGCCAAGCTCGGCCAGCGGCGGGTAAATGGTAGTAACGCTTGGGTAGCTGACATTTTCCAGCACACCGCCAGAACGCACACCAAGCTGGGCCTCGTCCGACAAGGGCTTGGCCCTGCCCGACAGGGGCGGCAGGATCGGGTGTATTTCCAGCAAAACCGAGGCAGGCGAACGGGCATAGGGGTTGTGCCCGGCAGCGGTAACCCCACCATCCCACAAATAGCGCAGATAGTCGTCCTCAAACAGCGTTGGGCTGCCAATCAGCGCCAGCCGAATGAACAGTCCAAGCGCCAAACCCGGCCACAAAAACCTGGCCGCCGGCCAGCACCGGCCCATGGCACGCAGCGACTGGCTGCCAGAACGCTGCCTGGTGTAAACGACCGATAGCCATAAAAGCCCTGCCACAGGCAGCAGCAGAGCAAGCGCGCCTGCGCGCCATGCCCCATCCGCCATTGCCAGAGCGAGCAGCGCGCTCCCAAACAGCACCAGCGCCGCGCCGATGCCGAGCGCGCTTGCCCGGCTGATCATGAGCCTAGCCCGGCTGAGCAGTTAGGAACCGGCGTGGCCGCCCCCATCATAGCCGCTCTGCGGCGTTGAGCTGCGCTGTTGCGCTACGTTGCTGTCATAATTTTCGGTGCGGGGAATGTAATCGTTCAGCGCCCAGTTGAAGCCGCCTTGTTCAACACGGGTGACCTGCGCCAGCTTTGCTGCCAGCTTGTCATTGGCAAATTGCCGCAGATGCGCGAGCAGCTTTGCATCCTCACCACCAAAAAATGCACGGTTCTGCGTGTAGATGGGCGACACAAAAGCGACATCGCCCTTAACATTCACCACGCCCTTTAGGTTGATGTACTGCTGCGCTGCATCATCGAGCTGCCGGCTGAGATCTGCCCCTGAAAACGCGGTCGGCTGGAGCGCCGGGCTATCCTTGGCGGGTACGATTAGCGCCGCAATGATGCGCGGGTCTTGAAAATTTGGCGCAAGAATTCTGGTGCGCAGCTCGTTCAGGCTGAAATCCACGCCGCTGACATGTAGGCTTTGCTCATTCCAGGCCTTGCCGTTGACGAGAGCTTCACCGGAGCGCACGGGGTAGCTCGCCGTTGTTACCCGCACCGCCTCGGCATTGTTCAGGTTGAGCCACAAGGCGAGCTGCTCCTGCCGGTTGAGCTGTTCGGGCCGCAATGTCTGAAGCGAGGAGACGAGCGCGCCCAAATATTCCTCAGCCCCTTCGCGCACCAGCCGGTAGGCAATGGTCGAGCGGCCGGATTCGTTCACCACCAGCTTGGAGATGAACTCGGTCCATGAGCCATAATTCACCGATGCGCGGTTGGCTTCGTTGGATACCGCAAAGACGCCGAACGGGCTTTTGCCGGTAACAATAACGTCTGGAGCGCTGCCAGGCTGCGCTTGTTGCGCAACCGCCGACAGGCCAAGAGTAGTGCCAAGCACGGCCAGCGCCGCCCCTGCCACAAAAAGCCGATTTCTGGTCAATTTCGTCGACATGTTCGCAGTCATCGTGCCCACTCCCATTTTGTTGTCAAACAGGGATTTTCCCCACAAGACGATCTGTCAGCGCTTCTACGAAGCCGGGCGCCACCCGGTTACAAAACCATATGTCACAAGCCCCGGCCGGTGCATTGTCGGCGGTGACCAGCAACTGCGGCCCAACGGGCACCACGCCTGCTGTGCCCGCTGCAACCCATGCCCGCCCCGAAAAACCGCCAAGCGACTCGTGCTTTTCTGCACAAGCGACAGCAAGTGTATCAAATGGCATGAAATAATCCACAGCCCAATTTTTTCGCCAAAGCGCTAGCCAATCGGCAACCGGCCCGCAAAGCGACCGGCACGCAGCATCGGCCTGTGCAAGGCGCGCAAGGTGGCTGGCTGTAAAATATATCTGCGAAGAGCCGGCCCATGGCGCAAGCCTGATTGGCACATGGGCGCCAAGCAGCCGGTGCGCGCCTGCTACGTCGCTTTCAAAATTCAGGTCGGGAAAAGGCGTTGCCTGGTCTGGCGAAATGCGAAATTCTTCCCCCGGCATGCGGCCCGCCACCCAGATTATTTCGGCAATCTGGCCGGCAATGTCGGGCGCCTGGGCAAGGGCTGCGGCAATATTGGTAATTGGTCCCAGCGCCAATATGCTTAACCCCGGCGGCGGGCAGGCGCGCGCCGCGGCGATAATGGCGGCGCTTGCAGGTGTGGCGGACACTTCCCCCGCTGTGCCCGCGCCGCGGTGCACCGCCATGCCCGCCGGGCCAAATGCGGCGACGAGCGCGGTGGCGCTGGCATGGCAGGTGTCGATATCGGCATTGCCGAACACGCTGCTGACGCCGATTACATCGAGCAATGGCGAGCGAAAGGCCTGGGCAAGCGCCAGCCCGTCATCCACCTCATGTCCGCCGGGCAGCACAGATGGGTCGGTGTCAATCCATACCGGTATTTTTGACGTGCCGTTCATTGGTGGATCAACCAGCGGGCAAGGTTGATCATTTGCTCACGCTCAGCGTCGGCTATGGCGAGCGGCAACTGCGCGACACCAAGCAGCCGTCGCCATATCTCCACCCCGGCAAAGCGGGCGATGAGCGCTGCGTCCACCACGCCGCCGCCCGCCGCTTCATAGTGCGCGCCAATGTCGGTGGCCGCCGTGGCAGCGCCACCGCCACCGGCGATCATCAGATGCGCCGCCATTATACCCAGATCGAATTCGCGCGGGCCGAACAGACAAAATTCGGGGTCGATAATCCGCAGCCCCGCCGGGGTCCGCACCCAGGCGCCGGGGTAAAAATCACCGTGCAACATCACCCCATGCCCGGCAAGATAGCGCTCACCAAGCGCGGCGGCGACAAGGGCCAGGCCCGCATCGGCGCTGTCTGACGAAAAGCTCTGGTGAAAAATATAATGATGGTTGAGTGCGATCATCGCACCGTTGCCGGGCATTTGCGCGCGCGCGTCAACATCGGCTATGGCGTGGAGCGCGACCAGAAACCTGATCAGATGCGCGCGTTCTTCGGCAGATAGCGTGGCCCCGCGGTAAAGGTCGGTCGCGTCGCCTTGTGTGCCCAGGTCTTCCAGCAACAGCAAATGCCAGCCGCTGTCAGCCGCAACGAGCGCTGGCATATAGCTGCGCAACGCGGCGTTTTGTTCGACAAGCCGATAAAAGCCTGCCTCGACGGCGGATCGTTCCACCGGCGCTGGAATATCGGGATATTTTTCCACCCATGGCCGCGCCTGTTTCAAAATGACGCTGCGGCCAGCCGCGGTGACGCGCAGGACCAGATTGAGGTTGCCGTCGCCTGCACGCTCGATGCTGTCAATCGTTTCGCCGGGGCAAAGCCAGCCAAGCGACGAAAGCCGGGCGCCAATTGCCGCCTTGTCCCGGCTGGAAAGCCAAAAGGGTGCGATATCATTCTGCGCCATGGCGCCGCCCTTTGGCTTTGCTGGTGGGAATGACGCCGCTGGCGATGCTGTCATGGTGCTGAAATTCCTGGCAGAAGCAAAGGGGCGCTCCTTGACTGTTCATGCAGCCGTGCCGGCGCGTCGTCAACACGCGTGCAAAGGGCGTGGTAAGCCAGCGGCGAGGGGGCTGGCGGCGTGGCTGGGCTTTGGCTGGCTGCGCCATTTTTCACCGCTTGCTTACCATTGGCGCGCTATGGCGGCAAAGATGCATCATGACACCAAATTCGCGCGCGCACAGCCGGCAGATCCGCGGCCTAAATCGGCCGTCAGCACGGGCGTGGGTGTTGCCGGGCTGGTTGGCTTGCTTGCCTGGGTGGCGGTTGCCCGCTGGTTTGGCATGGATGGGCCTTATTCGGCGCTGGTCAACCTTGCCTGTTGCGGTGTGCCGATGGTTTTGTGGTCGATCTTTGTCGATAAGGTGCACCGCAACCCTTCCACCGGCATTGACTGGTCGCGCCACACGCCCTGGCGCGAAACGCTCGACACCAGCCTGACGAAAATCGCCGGATTATGGATCACCTGGGTTGGTATCGCGCTCATTTATGGCACTGGCCGGTTTTATTGGCGCGGCAATTTTGCCTTTTCGATGAATGTGTTTGCAACCGCGGCGCCGCTGCTGTTTATCGGCTCCATCCCCTATATTCTGTGGCTCGACCGCAAATTGGTTGAGCCGAAAAACGATGGTGCATGGGCCTTTGGCGCCTGGCTCATGGGAATGGGTGTGCCCGACCGCGAGTTGATATATAACCATTTGCGCAGTTGGGCGGTGAAGGCGTTTTTCCTGGCCTTCATGCTGGCGATTGTGCCGCCGGGCTTTGGTGATTTCATCCGCGCAGATACAAGCGCGCTGCTCCACAATCCGGTAGCGCTTGCCAATTGGCTCATCACCTTCATGTTTGTGATGGACGTTGCCTTTGCCACCGTTGGCTATGTGCTGACAGTGAAGCCGCTTGATGCGCATATCCGCTCTGCCACGCCTTATGCCGCGGGGTGGGTGGCCGCGCTTATCTGCTATCCGCCGTTTATTTTAATGGGGCAGGGCGGCCCGCTCGATTATCATCCCGGCACGGCGGAATGGACGCATTGGTATGCCGGCCACCCCGTGTTACTCGCGGCTAATGGTGTGGTGCTTGTTGGTCTTACCGCCATTTATGCCTGGGCAACGATTGCCTTTGGCTTTCGTTTTTCCAACCTCACGCACCGGGGGATTTTGACGCACGGACCCTATGCCTTTAGCCGCCACCCGGCATATCTGTCGAAAAACCTGTTCTGGTGGCTGTCTACCATTCCGTTTTTTACCACAGGATCGGTGGTGGATGCCGCGCGGGCGACAATTTTGATGGGGGTGGTTGCAGGCGTTTATTATTGGCGCGCCAAAACTGAGGAGTGGCATTTAGGCGCAGACCCGGCCTACCGCGCCTATAGCGAGTGGATGGCGCGTAACGGCGCGGTGCCGCTATTTTTTGCCTGGGTTGCGGGCCAGCGCCGGGCCAGCGCGGCCGCACCCGCTGACCAGCCTGGCCCGTTTGATCAGAACCGCATTTCGTCGTAAATCGGGCTGACATCGCCGCCCCAGGCGCCATTATACCGGTCAAGCAGCAGTTGCGCTGGCACTTTGCCTGAGCGAACAATTTCGCGCAGCGGATCGAGAAAGCCCGTTTCGTTGCTGCCGCCAGCGTCGGTGCGCGCGCGCGCTGCCAGCCCGGCATGGGAAATATCCAGAACTTTGCCCGCAATATCGCCAAGCCGCCCGCCGCCGGGCAGGGGCGCATCGAGTGCAAGTTTTGGCACCGAGGAGCGCAGCATTTCGCGCCCCTCCATCGACCAGCCTTTTACCAAATCCCACGCCGCATCGAGCGCGCCTTGATCATAAAGCAGCCCCACCCAAAAAGCGGGCAGCGCGCAAATGCGGTTCCACGGGCCGCCATCTGCGCCGCGCATTTCAAGAAAGGATTTCAGCCGCACTTCGGGAAATGCAGTCGACAGATGGTCGTTCCAATCGTCCATCGTTGGCAATTCACCGGGCAGAACAGACAATTTCCCTTTCAAAAAATCGCGAAAGGAAAGGCCGGCCGCGTCGATATATTTGCCGTCGCGGTAGACAAAATACATCGGCACATCGAGTGCATAATCGGTATAGCGCTCATAGCCAAAACCGTCTTCAAATACAAAAGGCAGCATGCCCGTGCGCGCCGGGTCGGTATCTGACCAGATGTGGCTGCGATAGGACAAAAAGCCGTTCGGCTTACCTTCGGTAAAGGGTGAATTGGCAAATAACGCGGTAGCCAGCGGCTGCAGGGCCAGGCCAACGCGAAACTTTTTCACCATATCGGCTTCACTCTGATAATCCAGATTAACCTGTATGGTGCACGTGCGCAGCATCATATCCAGCCCCATCGTGCCAACGCGCGGCATGTGGCGCAGCATGATGGCGTAGCGGCCCTTGGGCATGACGGGCAAAGCCTCGCGCGTCTTGTCGGGCCACATGCCCAACCCCAAAAAGCCGATGCCAAACCGCTCGCCGATTTTGAGCACCTGCTCCAAATGACGGCCAGTTTCGGCGCAGGTCTGGTGCAAATTTTCCAGCGGTGCGCCAGAAAGTTCAAACTGCCCGGCGGGTTCAAGGCTCACGCTGCCATCCGCGCCGGTCAGCGCAATAACATTATCTCCCTCGATCACCGGTTCCCAGCCAAATTCGGTGAGTGCCATCAGCAAGTCGCGGATGCCGCCTTTTTCGGTGTAGCTAGGCGCGTGATGATCAGCCGTTGCATAGACAAACTTCTCGTGCTCGGTGCCGATTCGCCAGCGTTCTGGCGGCTTTTCTCCCTTGGCAAAGCTCGCAATGAGTTGATCGCGGTGCTCAATGACCGCTGAGGTGTTGCTGGATACGGTCTTTGTGCTCATGCCCGCGCATTTAGCCGCGCAGAGGCGGTTGCGCTAGGGGCGCTGCGTCACCAGTCGCCGATTATTCCCATCCACAACGAAACCGCAGCGGCAGCGGCTGTATCTGCGCGCAAAATGCGGGGGCCAAGGCTGATGGGCACCGCGGCGGCATGGGCATGGATCAGCGCGCGTTCACCGGGTGTAAACCCGCCTTCGGGGCCGATCAAGATCGCCGCCGGGCCGGGCCGGGCGCGCATGGCGGCGGCCGCTTGCGCCCCGCCATTTTCATCGGCGAAGAACAGGGTGCGCTCTGCTGGCCAGTCGCGCAGCATCGCTGTGAGCTTTGTCGGCTCCGCCAGAGCGGGAAGGGCGGTGCGCCCGCATTGTTCGGCCGCTTCGATCATATGGGCGCGCAACCTGTCAAGGTTCAGCCGGTCCACCACCGTGCGCTGCGTAATGACGGGCAGGAGCCGGTCAACGCCCAGTTCGCAGGCCTTTTCGGCCAGCCAGTCCACACGCCCTTTTTTGAGTGGTGCAGCGCACAGCCACAAATCTGGCACGACCTCTCGCTTTCGGAGCTGCTCGGTGATTTCCACTGTCAAAGCGCGCTTGCCAATGTCGCGCGCAACGGCCAGCCATTCGCCGCTTTCCCCATCGAACAGTTTTACCGGGTCGCCTGCCTTTATCCGCATGACGGTGGAGAGATAATGCGCCTGTGCGCCCTCAATCATGCGCAACCCAGGCGCCAGGGTTGGCTCGATGAAGAGCCGCGGTGTGGATTGCGGGGGCCAGGCGGGGGTGGCGGGCATGGGCAGAACCGGTAAACCGTCGGCACGGCCACGTCATCTGCTAAAATTGGGGTCAAGGAGCAAACGACAGGCACCGCCGCAGCGCTGTGCTACAAGCGCCACAACGCCGCCGCATTTGGCAGCGACAGTGAACGGGCAGTGTTCACCTTTGCGCGCCAATCGGCTAACAGGGCGTTTCGACTAAAGGATTGATGGATAAATGTCTTCGGATTCAACGACACCGCTGCTCGACAAAGTGGCTTTTCCGGCAGATTTGCGCGAGCTTTCGCCCGATCAGTTGCCGCAACTGGCAAGCGAGCTTCGTCAGGAAGTTATTGCTGCGGTTGGCGTAACGGGGGGGCACCTTGGCTCCGGGCTGGGTGTGGTGGAGCTGACCACGGCCATTCACTATGTGTTCAACACGCCCGAAGATCGGCTGGTGTGGGATGTTGGCCACCAATGCTACCCGCACAAGATTTTGACCGGGCGGCGCGACCGTATCCGCACGCTGCGCACCGGCGGCGGGCTGTCGGGCTTCACCAAAAGGGCCGAGAGCGAATATGATCCGTTTGGTGCCGCGCATTCGTCCACATCGATTTCGGCAGCGCTTGGCTTTGCTATTGCCAACAAGCTGGCGGGCAAGCCGGGCAAGGGCATCGCCGTAATCGGCGACGGCGCAATGTCGGCCGGCATGGCTTATGAAGCGATGAACAACGCTGAACATGCTGGCAACCGGCTGATCGTTATTCTGAACGATAATGACATGTCGATTGCCCCTCCGGTGGGGGGGCTGTCTGCCTATTTGTCGCGCATTGTATCGAGTCGGGAGTTTTTGGGTCTGCGCGACCTTGCCAAGAAATTTGCCAAGCGGCTGCCGCGCCCTATTGCCCATGGGCTGAAGAAAACCGACGAATTTGCTCGTGGCATGGCCATGGGTGGCACGCTGTTTGAAGAGCTGGGCTTTTATTATGTCGGGCCAATAGACGGACATAATCTCGATCAGCTTATCCCCGTGCTCGAAAATGTGCGCGATGCCGAAGAAGGACCGATTTTGATCCATGTCGTGACGCAAAAGGGCAAAGGCTATGCCCCGGCCGAAGCGGCGGCGGACAAATATCATGGCGTGCAGAAGTTTGACGTGGTGTCGGGTGTGCAGGCCAAGGCGCCGCCCGGCCCGCCTGCTTATCAAAACGTGTTTGGCGCAGCGCTGGTTGATGAAGCCGCGCGTGACAGCAAGATTTGTGCAATCACCGCGGCAATGCCATCGGGCACAGGGCTGGATAAATTCGCCGCTTCCTATCCAGATCGGTTCTTCGATGTGGGTATTGCCGAGCAGCATGCGGTGACCTTTGCCGCCGGGCTGGCAGCGCAGGGAATGCGGCCTTTCTGTGCGATATATTCAACCTTTCTGCAGCGTGCTTATGACCAGGTGGTGCATGATGTGGCAATTCAAAACCTGCCCGTGCGCTTTGCGATTGATCGTGCCGGGCTGGTGGGAGCAGATGGCTGCACCCATGCTGGTAGCTTCGATATAACCTATCTGGCTACTTTGCCGAACATGGTGGTGATGGCCGCCGCCGATGAGGCGGAGCTGGTGCATATGACGCATACCGCCGCGATGTATGATAACGGGCCGATTGCGCTGCGCTATCCGCGGGGCAACGGCATTGGCGTGGACTTGCCAAAATCGCCGGAATTGCTGGAAATCGGCAAGGGGCGCGTTGTGCGCCACGGGCACAAGGTCGCTATTCTCTCGCTCGGTACACGCCTTGGCGAAGCGCTAAAGGCGGCGGACGCGCTTGAAGCCAAGGGGCTGACAACAACAGTGGCCGATTTGCGCTTTGCCAAACCGCTGGACGAGGAACTGATACGCAAGCTGCTGACGACGCACGAAGTTGCGATTACCATCGAGGAAGGCGCAGTGGGCGGCCTTGGCGCACATGTGCTGACCTATGCGAGCGATACCGGGTTGATTGATGGCGGGCTGAAAATCCGCACGCTGCGCCTGCCCGATATTTTTCAAGACCATGACAAGCCCGAAAAACAATATGCAGAAGCCGGGCTCGATGCTGAGGCGATCGTCAAATCGGTGCTGTCGGCGCTGCGCTGGAACGAAGAGCCGGCGGTTGAGGAAGTGCGTGCGTGATTTTGGCTAAAGGGCTGGTTGCCGTTGCGGCTGTTGGGCTGGCGTGCTGGCACGGCGCGCCGGCGGGTGCGGCGACGCTGAAGATCGACATAACCAATGTCCGCAACACAACCGGGCGTGTGCATGTTGACTTGTGCCGCACGGCGGAGTTTTTGAAAAAATGCGCCGTTGTCGCTGATGTTATGGCGGCAAAGGGCACAACCATGGTCACCATCGAAAACGTGGCACCGGGCACCTATGCGGTGCAGGCGACTTATGACGAGAACGGCAATGGCAAGGTGGACCGCGGCCTGTTTGGCATTCCGCGCGAAGGGGTGGGTTTTTCAAACGATGCCCCCATCCGCCTTGGCCCGCCAAAATGGGCCGATGCTATGTTCGTTGTGGATGGCGACAGGCAGATCACGCTGAAAATGCGATATTTTTAGGCAGTAGCGATTTTAGTCAGTAACGGAAAGCAGGCGGCAGTGGCGGGATCACCAATTTGGCGCGCAGTGTCGTTCAGTGCGCGCAGGCCGCTGCTGCTGATCGCTCTTTGCCTGATTGTTACAGCGCTGGCCGGGTGGTTTAGCGCTGGCCATTTCGCGATGA
This sequence comes from Sphingomonas sp., assembly GCA_041659705.1. GTDB lineage: Bacteria > Pseudomonadota > Alphaproteobacteria > Sphingomonadales > Sphingomonadaceae > Sphingomonas. The sequence goes on along the minus strand of JBAZXU010000005.1, from coordinate 186,272 downwards.
CGACAGATACCTCCGCACTCATTTCACCCGATGTTGACTGGCGCCGCGACGAGGCGGTGCTGAACCGTAATTTTCCCAGCCAAACCGACACGGCGCTGGTCGTGATCGACGGACAAACGCCGGAGCTGGCAGAGGCAGGGGCGGCAGCTCTGTTTGCAGTGCTGAGCGCCGATACGCGCCATTTCCGCACGGTGCGCCGGCCCGATGGTGGGGAATATCTCGCGCGTGAGGGCGTGTTGTTCGGCTCGGTTGAGCAAGTGCGCGCAACGACGAAATCGCTGGTTGCAGCTCAGCCGCTGCTGGGGCCGCTGGCGGCAGACCCCTCGATGCGCGGAGTGGCGGGTGCATTGTCGACCGCGCTCAGCGCAGTTGAGCGCGGTAATGCTACGCTTGGCGACATCGACAAGCCGGTGCGCGCGCTGAATGCCGCGCTTACCAAAGTGGCCGATGGCAAGCCTGCATATTTTTCCTGGCAGGCGCTGTTTGCTGAAAAAGGCGGGCAGGCGCCGCCCCGGCGCAGGTTGGTCCTTGCCCAGCCGGTGTTGGATTTTAGCGCGCTGAAGCCGGGGGACAAGGCGGTCGGCGCAATTTATGCAGCCGCCAGCAAGCTTCGCCTTGATGCAGCGCACGGCGTGCGCGTGCAGGTGACAGGGCAGGTGCCGCTGGCAGATGAAGAGTTTTCCTCGCTTGAAGAAAATATCGGCATTGTCGGGCTTATTATGGCGCTGGCGATGGTGGTGACTTTGTGGTTTGCAACGCGATCGGCGAAAATTGTTGCGGCAATTCTGTTCACCATCGTGGCGGGCCTTGTGGTGACGACCGCGGTCGGGCTGGCTGCGGTGGGGCGGCTTAATCTGATTTCGGTGGCGTTTATTCCGTTGTTTGTCGGGCTTGGGGTGGATTTTGGTATTCAGCTCTGCGTGCGTTTCAACGCCGAGCGGCTGGCGGGCGCAGATGTGCCCGGCGCGCTGGAGCGCGCGGCCATGGCGCTTGGGGCGCCGCTTGCGCTGGCTGCGGGCGCGGTGTTTTTGGGCTTTGGGGCGTTTTTGCCAACCGATTATATTGGCATTTCAGAGTTGGGGATTATTGCCGGGCTCGGTATGGTGATTGCGCTTGCGCTTTCGGTCACGCTGCTGCCGGCGCTGCTGGTGCTGATGACGCCGGGTAGCCCCAAAGCCGAGGTGGGTTTTGCCCAAGCAGCGCCGGTTGATGCTTGGCTTCATCGCAATCGCAAGCTGGTGCTCTGGGCGTTTGGCGGGTCGATGCTGGCAAGCATCGCCGCGCTGCCGCTGGTGGAGTTTGACTTTAACCCGCTACACCTGCGCAACCCCAACGGCCCGGCGATGGAGGCCCTGGCGGATCTCATGCATGATCCGTTGCGCACGCCCAACGTAATTTCGGTAGTAACCGCAGACCCGGATGCAGCAGCTAGGCTGGCGACCCAAGCTGCCAAATTGCCCCAGGTGGCGCAGGCAATTTCGCTCGACAGCTTCATCCCGGCCGGTCAGGAGGCAAAGCTTGCGCTGCTGCAAGACGCATCGCTGCTGCTCGATTTGACGCTGAACCCGTTTGACATTGCCCCGCCGCCAAGCGACACCGAGGTGGTGGCAGCGCTTGCAACAGCGCGCGATCAGCTTGCACGGCTTGGCGCGCAGGCGGGGCCGGGCGGGGCGCCGGCACGGGCGCTGGCGAGCACCTTTACCCGGCTGATGGTGGCCGCTCCGGCCGTTCGCGCGCGCGCAGCTGAGGTGGTGGTGACGCCGCTTGGCGTCATGCTGGATCAGGCGCGCGCGGTACTGCAGGCGCAAGGTGTAACGCGCACAAGCCTGCCGGAAGAAATTGCAGCGGATTGGCTGGCGGCTGATGGCAAGGCGAGGGTGCAGATTTTTCCCAGCGGCAACAGCAACGATAACCGGGTGATCGCGGCCTTTACCCAAGCGGTAAAGGCAGTCGCTCCCCATGCGACCGGGCTGCCAGTGGCGACACAGGCAGCCGCGAGCACGGTTGCCTGGGCGTTTGTGCAGGCCGGTGCATTGGCACTGGCGCTGGTGAGTGTGTTGCTTTTCGCGGTGCTGCGCGACGTGCGCGAAGTGGCGTTTACGCTGGCGCCGGTGGTGCTTTCGGGCTTTCTTACCCTGCTGAGCTGTGTGGTGATTGGCCAGCCGATCAACTTTGCCAACATCATCGCCTTTCCGCTTTTATTCGGCGTTGGCGTTGCCTTCCACATCTATTTTGTGATGGCATGGCGGGCGGGCGCTACCGATTTGTTGCAATCGAGCCTGGCGCGTGCGGTTTTGTTTAGCGCACTCGCCACGGGAAGCGCGTTTGGCGCGCTGTGGCTGTCTCACCACCCAGGAACAGCGAGCATGGGCAAAATATTGATGATCTCGCTAGCGTGGACACTAGTCTGCGCGCTGATTTTTGAGCCCGCGCTGCTTGGTCCGCCGCGCGCCAAACTGGCTAAAGGCTGACAAACGAGTTCTGCTTGGGCGGCGCGTTCTTATCGGTTGAATCCGGTTGATCGTCATTGGCGGGCAGGGCAGGCTCGTCCACCGTTTCAGCCAGCGCATTTGGCGATGACGCGGCGTGCGCCTCCGCAGCAATCTCAGGCGCCGGCTCTGGCGGGGGCGGTGCGCCACCCGCATCCGGGTCGAGCAAGGGATCGTCCAGCCCCGCTGTTGTGGCCTTGCCTTTTATTTCGTCAATTTCGGCCGTGCGGCTTTGCTGATAAACCGAGCGCAGCGTCGCATAAGGGTCTGCCGCGCCATTCAGCAAGGCTTTTAGCCCGGCATCATTTTCGGCGCGCAAATCCAGCCCGCCGACAACGCCAAGGGGGATTTGCAGCTCAAGCCGGTTAAACGGCCGCCCGACCGCAAAAGGCAGCACCAGCACATCACCTTGCCCGCCCAAAAAATCGCGCAAATCCGTAGGGCCGACAAAAGGCAAAAACAGATAAGGGCCAGGCCCCACGCCATAGCGCGCCAGCGTGTTGCCAAAGCCGTTGTTGCGGTGCGGCAGCCTGGCCGTTTTGGCGATATCGAGCACGCCACCAATGCCGGCGGTAGAGTTGATGAAAAAGCGCCCCAGCGTTTTTACCGCGCGCTTTGGCTTTAGTTGCAACAGGTCGTTCAGGAAGACAATTGGCTCGGTTAGGTTTGAAAGGAAGTGGCGAATGCCGGTGCGCACAAATTTGGGAATGATCGATTTATAGCCAAGCGCCACGGGCCGGAACACAGCTTTGTCGAGCTTTTGGTGGAATTTGAACAGGCCGCGGTTGAAGCCTTCGAGCGGGTCTCCCCTGGCATGGGCTTGGCGCGCGCGTGGCGCTGTTTCTGGCGCGGGCGGGGTGGGCGCAGTTGCCTCAACAGGCAGGGCAGCCGGCGGCCCCGGCGCAAACTGGGCAAGCGCTGGCGCGGTGCCAAGCAGCACCGCAAGCGCTGCTGCGCTGCCGGGCAGGCGCAAGGTGCGATAAGAGCTCAGCGTGCGGCCTTGTCAGCCAAAGCGGCGAGATGACCAATCAACGCCTTGGCCCCGCCCTTGGCGAGAACAGACTCAAAATCGGCGCGTCGCGTCGCCAATTGGCTGATTGAATTTTGATAAAACACGTCAATCACCCGCCAATCGGCGCCATTTTGGCGCAAGCGATAGGCAATGCTGACGGGCGCACCCTTGGGCTGTGTGAGCGTGGTGCGCACCAGCTTGTCGGTGCCACGCGTATCCACCCGTGGATCGACGACAAAGGCTTGCCCGGACCAGCTATCGAAATTCTGGGCATATTGGTTGATCGTCAGCTTACGGATTGCCGCCACAAGCGCAGCGCGATCGGCAGCGCTTGTCGTTGTCCAGGCTGCGCCCACGGCCAGCCGGGTCATTAGCGGCAAATCGAAAACCTTGTCCACTACCGGCGCAATCTGCCCGGCGCGGCCAGCAAAGCCCAGGCTTTTGCCGCCCTTCATAATTGTCACCAGCCCATCGTTCAGCGCGCGGACGGGCGCGCTCGCCGCTTCCTGCGCGCTGGCGGCGGCTGGCGCGCTCATCGCGGCAAGGGCAAGGGCAACACGGGCGAGGCGGTACATCACGATACTCCAAGAGGCGAAGCGGGGTCTTGATATGCGGGCCTGAGCGACCCGTCCACCCCCTTCCCACCGCATTGCTGAACAGGCGATGACCGGTTTAGCTCGCATTTTGCCCCCTGCCGCATCGACTTGGCGCCTTGGATGGCCGACATTGGCCAATGTCGGCGCCTGAACGCACATGGTTACCAAAAGCCGGGCCGACGCCGCAGGCCAAGGCATTTGGCGTGGTGGTGTGAACAGATAATCCTTTGAGTTGTCTTCATAATTCTGGCATTTTGAGCCAAATTCAACCGCATGGCGCCGCGCCAAAGCATGATTTATCAAATAAAATTTTTTATATGAGCGATAATAGCATGCATATTTTCAACAATAGCACAGGGTCTTTTGAAAATTTACGTATTTCACTATGGATATACTGAGCAAATCGAAGAGTTTATCGGCGGTTAACACAAGTTTTTTGTGCACTTGCACAAGGGTGTAAGTGTTCTTGTGGTGTGTAGATAAAACCACTGGTTAATGAATTGGCGCTATCGGGCGTGCATGAGTTATGGCTGTATCTCCACTGGCTGGGGCCGTTATGGCCTGAATTGTGCAGTGTCGCGGTGGTTGTCGGCGCTTGGCGCGCTGGCGGCTGGCGGCGCTTTGCTGGTGGCAGCGCCTGCGCGGGCGCAACTCACCCGTGCAGGCGTGACCATCAGCAACACAGCAACCGCAAGCTATGACGATGGCGCGGGCAACCGCACCGATGTGCAGTCAAACACCGTGTCGCTCAGGGTTGATGAGTTGATTGACGTTGCTGTTGCAAGCGCAAATTCTGGCGATGTCGCAACCACGCCGGGTGCTGCGCTGCGTGTACTGAGCTTTCGCGTGACCAATGCCGGCAATGGCGATGAAAATTATCGGCTGGCAGCGGATGCGGCAATAAGCGGCAATGATTTTGCGCCAACTGTGACGCTCATCGCCCTCGATACCGATGGCGACGGGGCTTATGACCCGTCGATAGACCAAAGCTATGTCGCAGGTGCTGGCGACCCGCAAATTGCGCCGGAATCCGCGATTACCGTTTTCGTGATTGTCGCAACGCCATCGACACTGAGCGATGGTGCGCGCGCCGCCGTTTCGCTTCGTGCCACGGCTACAACGGGCAGTGGCACAGCAGGAACGGTTTTTGCCGGGCTCGGCACAGGCGGCGGCGATGCGGTTATCGGCGCGACCATGGCCAACCAGCAGGCAAGCGGCTTTTTGCGTGCAAGTGCAGCAGCGGCAAATATCGCTAAATCGGCTGAGGTGGCAGATCAGTTTGGCGGCGCCAGCCCGCTTCCTGGCGCAACCATCACCTTTACATTGCTGATGACGAGTTCAGGATCGGGTGACCTTGTAAACCTGCGCATTGGCGACACGGTCCCCGCAGGCACGAGCTATGTTGCGCAGTCGATAACGCTCGATGGCGCAGCGCTCACCGATGACGCCGATGGCGATGCGGCAACCTTTTTGACCGACCGGGTGCTTGTATCGCTGGGCACTGTGACCGGCGGCGCCCGGCATATTGTTACTTTCAAGGTGAAGATCGATTGACCAGGCAGATGATGAAATATTTTCCCATCATATTGGCCATGCTGCTGGCCGCAAGCCCGGCGGCGGCCGCACCCGGTGTTGAGGTCATCAATGTCGTGCAGGTGGAGCGCATGGTCTTGGTTGATGGGCATGTGCGCATTGTGCTGGCGCAAGCCGAACTGGTGGTGCCGGGCGATAAAATCAACGTTTCAATCCAGTATCGCAACGGTGGGGCAAAGCCTGTCAGCGATTTTGTTATAACCAATCCGGTTCCTGCTGGCGTGCAATATGTTGGTGATGCCACGCCTGTGGCAACAGTTTCGGTGGATGGCGGCCATAGCTGGGGAGATTTGGCGGCGCTGAAAATACGTAGCGCCGATGGCAGCGCACGCGCGGCGCAGCCAGCGGATGTAACGCATCTGCGCTGGGTTCTTAACGGCGCTATCGCCCCTGGCGCATCTGGAAAGGTCAGTTTTCGGGGCGTTGTGCGATAGTCGCGCAAATGGCGAGGCGCAGGCGGCGCGAGCATGATGACGAAAAAGAGGTTTGGCATGAGGCGTTCGGGCACAATATTGGGGCTGATGGGTGCGCTGGCGCTTGCGGTTTCGGCTGGCCCGGCACTGGCCGACGGAACATCTTCTGGCACAACTATAACCAATACGGTTACCGTGCGCTATTCCGTAGGCGGGGAGGCGCAAACCCCTGTCGATGCGTTCGATACATTTACGGTTGACCGCAAAATCAGCCTCACCGTTGCCGAAATCGGCTCGACCACGACGATTGTGTCGCCTGGCCAACTGGCCGCAGTCACGAGTTTCAGCGTGACAAACACGTCAAACGCCACACTCGATTTTGCGCTGTCCGTAGTGCAGCAGTCCGGCGGCGGCGCGGCGCATTCCGGCACCGACACTTTCGATGTAAGCAATATCCGCATTTATCAAGATGCAGCAGGCGCGGGCGCGGGCAGCTTTGGGCCAGAAGATGTGCCCATCGCCTATTTGGATGAACTGAGCGAAGATGGCTCGGCCACAGTCTTTATCGTGGTGGATATACCAACCGGCCGGGTGACGGGCGATGTCGCGGGTGTCGCCCTTGCCGCCACTGCGCGTGAGGGCGGGGCGGCGGCCAGCCAGGGCGCGGCAATAGCCGAAACCAGCGGCGCCAACACCGCTGGCGTGGATACCGTGTTTGCCGATGGCGCAGGCGCAACGGATGGCGCGCGTGACGGAGCTTTTTCGGCCTATGATGATTATACGGCGCAGGCCGCCGCCATTTCGGTTAGCAAATCGAGCCAGGTCATCAGCGATCCCTTCAACGGCGCGAGCAGCCCAAAGCTAATTCCCGGCGCGGTGGTGGAATATTGTATCATCGTGCGCAACGCCAGCGGCGGTGCAGATGCCAATAATGTCACGATTTCTGACACGCTGCCGCCTGAGACAACATATTTGCCAAGCTTTGGCATCAGGGCGGATGGCTCTGTCAGCGGTTCCACCTGCAACGCCGATGGCGCGGTTGCAGGCGTTGAGGCGGCCGGCACCGTTTCTGCCGTTATCCCAACCGTAGCGGCTGGCGCAGCGCGCGGGGTTTTGTTCCGCGTGACGGTGAAATGATCGTTTCGGTTGAAAAACGCCTTGTGCGGGCACGGGGTGCATGGCTGAGGTGAGGCGCCTTTTATCTTTGCGCCTCGCCGCCGGACTCGTGCTTATGTTGCTGGCTGCAGCGCTGGCGGGGGTATCGGCAGCGCTCGCGCAGGATGGAGCGCTGCCCGCCCGGCCTGCCGAAATTGTAAATACAGCAGAGTTGCGCTGGCAGGCAGGCGGCAACGATATTGCCCAAAACAGCAACACGGTGACTGTGCCTGTTGCAAACTTGTCGGGCGCAAAACTATCTATTCTAGCCCAGCGCCTGAGCGAGGAAAATTCCCCCGGCGCGGCGCGGGTGCCGGTGGTGCCTCCGCTGTGCACCGGGCGAGACGGCATAAACCCGGTGCCGCTGGCGCGCGCGGCCGTGGCTGCCGGTAACTTTCCAAATCTGGTGACGACGCAGGAACTTCGCGCTGGAGAGCCGCTGTATTTTTCAATAAATTTTGCCGGCGCCAACACGGATGCCGCCGTGGCAAATACGTTGCGCGGGGTGATTTCGTCACGCAATGGCGGCGACCGTGAAGTGCTCACGATATATGAAACGGGCGTGAATACCGGCATTTTTGCCGGTGTCATTCAAACATATCTTGCCCCGCCGGCAGCGATTCAGGGCGATTGCGGCCTGTCGGTTATCGAGGGTGACGATGTTTTGGTGCAAAGTGTGGAAAGCAGCAAGGGCGAGCCGTTGGTGCAAACCCGTGTTTCGGTGTTGGTTGATCCTTATGGCGTGATATTCGATTCTGAAGATGGTGCACCGGTTGATGGCGTTTCTGTAACGCTGGTTGACGAGGCAACCGGGCAACCTGCCTTGGTCAGGGGTTTGGATGGGCTGGCGAGCTATCCCTCGACAGTCATTTCGGGCGCAAGCGTAACCGACAGCGCTGGAATAGTATATCCCGGTTTGCCGGGGAATTACCGTTTTCCCCTGGTGCCGCACGGGCGCTATCGGCTGTTGCTTCGCCCGCCCGCGCCCTTCACGGCGCCTTCCACAGCGACACCTGCAGCACTTGCGCCGTTGAAAAGACCAGATGGCGAGGGGCTGACGGTTGTCGAAGGGTCTTATGGCGGGACGATCATCGTCGATCAGCCAGCGCCTGTCCGGGTCGATGTGCCGCTTGACCAGCCACGCATAGCAGCAAGCGTGACAAAAACCGCCGATCGCACAACCGCCTCGCCGGGCGATGTCGTTATTTATACGGTGAGCGTTCGTAATCCTGATCGGTTGCGCGCCAAGCGTGGGCTGGTGCTGACGGATGCCTTGCCCGCGGCCATGCGGCTGCGGCTCGACACGGTGCGTATCGATGGGGTGGCGGTGCCCGGCGCAGCCACGGCAAGCGCAAACGGAAGCACGCTGTGGGTTGATCTGGGCAACGTACCGCCCGGTGCGCTGCGCATCGTGCGGTACGCGCTGGAGGTGCGCGGCGATGCGCGCGAGGGCGTGGCCCTCAACACGGCGCGCATACGAGACGCGCTGGGAACCCAGAGCAATGTCGCAGACTATGCCGTGCGCATCTCCCGCCAGACAATTGCCGACCGGATGACGATTATCGGCCGGGTGGCCGATGGCGGCTGCGAGGCAGGGCCATCTGCCCAAAAGGGCGTGGCCGGTGTGCGGGTGCTGCTGGAAGATGGCAGCTATGCCGTTACCGATTATGACGGCCGCTACCATTTTGAAGGGTTGCGCCCTGGCCTGCATGTTGTTTCGCTGGAAGAGTCCACCCTGCCAGGCGATTTGCGCGCGGTAGATTGCGCGCGCAACACCCGCAGCGCGGGCAGTGCCATCTCCCGCTTTGTCGAAGGCGGCGGGGGGGCGTTGCACCGGGCAGATTTTCATGCAGCGCGCGTGGTGCCGCCCGGCGCTGATACGGGCACGCCACAAGCTCGCCTTCCGGCTCAGGCGCCCCTTCTGGCGACAGTGCCTGATATTGTCGCAACAGATCGTCAGGCGGCGGGCGGCGAGCGCGATTGGTTTGTGGGGCAGGCGCCGGGCATTGGCTGGCTCTATCCCGAGGCGGATGCCAACCCGCGCGCACCAGCCGTGCGCATTGCCATCAAGTATCACCCCGGCCAAAAGCTGCAGCTGTTTGCCGATGGCAAGCTTGTTGATCCGGTAACTTTTGAAGGCGAGCGCATCAGCGCTGACCATCAGATCGCTATTGGCCTATGGCGCGGTGTTCCGCTGGGCGAGGGGGGCACAAGCTTTGTGGCCGAGGTGCGCGACGCCGATGGTAGGCTGGCGCAAAAGCTGGCCCGCCGCGTTGCCTTTGTCAGCACCGCTTATGATGTCGCCTTGCTGCGTGACCAATCAGTGCTGGTAGCCGATGGAATTAGCAGGCCGGTAATCGCGCTGCGGATTACCGACCGGGCGGGGCGCCCTGTGCACCACGGGGTGAGCGGTGAACTCCGCCTGCCCGCGCCCTATGTGGTGGCCGCACAAGCTGATGCGCAGCAATCGCGGCAACTGACCGGGCTGGATCGTGTATCGGCAAGCTGGCGGGTGGAGGGTGACGAGGGTATTGCGCGCATCATACTGCAACCCACCACGGTGAGCGGTGCGCTGGGGCTGATGCTGCCGCTGGCTGATGGTCGCGCCACCCGGCAGCGCCGGGTTGATCTGTGGCTTGATCCTGGCAGCCGCCCCTGGACGATTGTTGGCCTGGCCCAAGGGTCTGTTGGCTATGAACGGATCAGCCAGGGTCTGAAATCTGCACCGGATGAAAGCGACAAGCTTTCAGTTGATGGCAGAATAGCGCTTTATGCCCATGGCAAAGTGCGCGGAAAATGGCTCCTGACACTGGCCTATGACAGCAAAAAGCGCGAAGACGAAACGCGCTTTGGCGGCACGATTGACCCCGATACATATTACACAATTTATGCTGACCGCAGCGAGCGCCGCTTTGGCGCGGCGTCGGTGCGCAAGCTTTATCTAAAGCTGGAGCGCCCGCAATTTTACGCGCTGTTTGGCGATTATGATACAGCGATTGAGGAGCCGGTGCTGGCGCGCTACGTGCGCTCGTTCAACGGTATCAAAACAGAGTATCGCTCAGCGAATATCAGCGCAACCGGCTTTGCCGCCGATGTGCCAAGCCGCCACCGCCGCGACGAGTTGCAGGGCAGCGGATTATCCGGGCCCTATCTGCTGGGCGCGCGCGACATGCTCCCCAACAGCGAAACGATTGCGATAGAAGTGCGAGACCGGCTGCGTGGCGACCGGCTGATCGACCGGCGCGTGCTGACGCGCCACATTGATTATGACATAGATTATCTTGCCGGCACGCTACGCTTTCGCGAGCCGATTTTGAGCCGCACCTCGTCGCTCGACCCGCAGATTATTGTGGCCGACTATGAAGTGAACGGTGTTGCCCTGCGCGCGGCCAATGGCGGCGGGCGGGTGGCAGCCACGCTGGCGGGCGGCAAATTGCGTGTCGCGGCCACCGGGCTGCGCGACGCCGATGACCGCGGCGGCACAGCGCTTGGCGGCGCTGATGTGCGCTACCGCCCCAATGCCGCAACCGAAATCCGCGCAGAAGCCGCAGTCAGCGCGGGCGATGGCAACCGGCAGCCGGGCACGTCGGTCGCCTGGCTGGTTGAAGCAGAACACCACGGCGCAGCGCATGACGTGCTCGCCTATGTCCGCCAGGAAGACAGCGGCTTTGGCATTGGCCAAACGGCGCGGACAACGCAGGCGCGGCGCTCGATTGGCGTGGAGGGCAGCGCGCATCTTGTCGGTCGGCTAAGCCTGTCGGGCTCAGCATGGCGCGAGGAATCGCTTAGCAGCGCGGCCAGCCGCATCGCCGCGCGCAGCCTGCTGGAATATCGCGGGCCCCTGGCCGATGTGCGCGCCGGGTTGATCTTTGCGCAGGACCACCGCGTCGATGGCGAGACAACGCAGTCCACCGTCGTGCAGCTTGGCGCCACGCGGCGTTTGTTCAACAACCGGTTGGAGCTTGATGGTCAGAGCGAATTTGCATTGGGCAGCAGCGCCGGCAGCGCCGATTTTCCCGCGCGCAACCGGCTGTCTGCGCGCTTTGCGCTGGCCAGGGGTATTCGCCTTGTTTCCAGCTATGAAAGGGCGCGGGGGCGGGCTGTACGCGCGGATGCCGCCCGTTTTGGCTTTGATGTGCAGCCCTGGTCCGGTGCGCGGCTGACCAGCGCCATCGGGCAGCAAAACATTGCTGAATATGGCGCACGCAGCTTTGCCGCCTATGGCCTTGCCCAGTCGCTTCAACTCGACAAACGCTGGTCGGTCGATGCGTCGTTTGACGGCAACCGAACGCTATCGGGCATTGATCCCGCGGCGATCATCAATCCCGCGCAGCCCGTTGCATCTGGCGGGTTGCTGGGTAGCGATGGTGGTGTGGCGGAGGATTTTGCCGCGATCACCGCAGGCGCTGCCTATCGCGGTGATCGCTGGAGCTGGACCGGGCGCGGCGAATATCGCGCCGGCTCGCGCACCAATCGCCATGCGATCACAACCTCGGCGCTGCGCCAGCTTGGCGAAGGGCGGGCGTTGGGGGCGTTGTTCACGCTTGCCAATGCCAATGACCGAAACGGTCAGGAAAGCGCGGTGTGGAGCTTTGCACTGTCCTGGGCCAATCGCCCTGCATTATCCCGCTGGAGCTGGCTGAACAAGCTGGAGGCGCGTAGCGATGCTGTGCGCGGCGCGGTTTTGGGGCAGCCAGGGCCGATTGGCGGCGGCGCGCTCGACATTTCGGGCGATGTTCGCTCGCGGCGCATCGTCAACAGCTTTTCGCTCAACTATTCCGCGCGGGAACACCGGAGCACCGCCTGGCTTGACCGTTCGCAGATCACGCTTTTTTGGGGCGCGCGCTATGTCGATACGCGCTTTGGCAGCGCCGATGTGGCTGGCTGGAGCAACGTGGTTTCAATTGATTCGCGCTTTGACCTGAGCGATATTGTCGATGTGGGAATGGCAGCATCCACCCGGCTGGGGACAGGCGCTGCCACGGTGGAATATGCTATTGGTCCGTCAATTGGCCTGCGCCCGGCCAAAAATACGGGCATCGTCATCGGTTATAATCTCTCAGGCTTTGAGGATCGCGATTTCGCCGCTGCCCGCGCCACGCGGCGGGGCATTTATGCCAGCCTGCGGCTCAAGCTCGACAACAGCCTGCTGGCTGACCTTGGCCTGAGGTGAGTGGGCGTTATTTTATGCGGGCGCGAAATTCGACGTAAAAATTTGACGTGGCGCTTGCCGCCGGCAACTCCCCCTTGGGGTTGAGGCAGATATAGCGGACATTGGCATCATAGCCTGACACGGGTGTGTAGTTGCACGCGGCAAAGCTGGTGGGCGGTGTGGCCTGGCTGGAAAAGCGCAGGTCGGTGGCGGGCGAAAAGCTGATGTCTTGCCCTCCTTGCGCAAACGCCACCGCCCCGGTTGCGGGCCCGGAGCCGTCGACATCGCCATTATAAAATTCAACCGTTGTCGGTATGGCGTCGACCACGAACAGGCTGTCGCTGTCCGTCGGGCCGGAGCCGCCATTGGCGACGGTGACACGGTAGAGCACGTCGTTGCCGGGAACAGCGAGCAAATGCGCGCTTACCGGGTCATAAATGCTCGATGTCTTGGTGATGCTGAGCGCAGCCAGGCCGGCTATGGTGCCCTGGTAATCCTCCACCTCGCCGTTGGAGGCGGTTGCCGTGGCGCTGAGATTGGCGGTGGTGGACCAGCGATAACGCGCAAAAGTTTGGCCCAGTGTTGCGTTTGCGGGCACTGGAATGCTTAGCGTGATGGTGCCGGCCGCGCCGTTGGTGTCGCCGGTGCCATTGTCTGGCACATTGGCCGCGACCTGTTCGCCCGCATCGGCAAAATCACCGTCGCCGTTCCAGTCGATCCAAGCCTGTAACAGGCCATTTGAACCGCTGACGCCAATGTTCACCGCCACGGTGCGCGACGGGCGCAAGGGTGCCGCGGTGGCCACGCCACCATCGCCGCTGTCAGCGCTTGCGGTTGCGCTGAAATAGGGAGCGGCTTCAGCGGTGTTTGTCGTGCCGAGCTGAATGCCGCTGACAATGTCGTGCACGGGGTTGCCATAAGATGCTGGAGCATCGCCAAAATCTTGCCCGACCTGCGGATGGAGGCTGGGCACCGACAGGGCCGGGCAGTTGAAGCTGAGCGAGGTCATCCGCAAAATATCGCCCGTGCCCAGTGCGCCGATGTGATAATTGAACGAAGAGCGCGAGGTGTAGATGACCGAGACGATGTTGCCCGTTGCCGTTTCGTCAATGCCGGGGGCGTTTGCGCTGGTGCTTGCCTCAAAACGCGTGTTGCCCGCAGCCGATGGCGTGGAGGCGTTTACGGCGATGTTGGTCGGTGTTTCCAGCACATAGTCGACAAAGCCGGATGAAAATTCCGCATATTCGCGGATAGCGGCATTATCGCCGTCGATATCGATGCCAGAGGCAATGAAATCGAGCGCAACCGGTGTTGTGGTGCCGGCGGCCACGAAGGTGATGGTGAAGTCGGCGCTGCGGGCGTTTGCCCCGGCAAGCTCGGGCTGAAAATTGGCAGTCAGCCCTGTATCGCGGTCGATAGTCGCCAAAGAGCTATTGGTTGTCGCGGTTATCTGTACCAGCGCGTCAACCCCCGATGTTACATTGGAAAATTGATATGTCGCGCCGACATTGAGATCGACGCCCGATATCAGCACCGGGTTCTGAAAGCTCAGCTCGCTGATCGTGCGGTCATAACAACTTGTGGCCTGGGCATGAGCTGTGGCTCCCGACACGGCCGTGCCAAGCGCGGTCAATGCGGCGAGCAGGCGCTGCCACCGGAAAATAGCGGGGGGTATTTGGGGCAAACGGCGCAGCCGGCGTTGCTCAATTGGCCGTGGATGATGTGAAATCGTAATCTTCCCCCAATCGACAATGCGCCCGTCCGGCAGGCTACTATTACACATCTGTGCGCGCAATCGCCTTTCAGCCGCAGCCGATAGGGCTAGGCAGCGTTTCCAGCACCCGGCGCCCGGCGGTCAAACGCGGCGGGAATGGCGTAAAGGGCAGGGTGTATGCCTGCTTCCGGGCCATCTCCGGGGTCGTCGGCGCCGGTAATGGCGCGCGCATGGGCCATGGCGTTTGCTTGCCTTGCGTCCACCGGGCGAGAAAAATAATAGCCTTGCAGGTGCGAGGCACCGATGAGCCGCAACGCCTGCACCTGTGCTGCGTTTTCCACACCTTCAGCAACGATGCCCAGGCCAAGCGCCCGGCCAAGCTGCACGATGGAATGCACAATAGCCGCGCTTGCTTTTTCGCGCCCCATGCCTTCGACAAAGCTACGGTCGATTTTCAGGCAATCCAGCGAGAATTTACGGACATTATAGAGGCTGGAATAGCCGGTGCCGAAATCGTCAAGCGCGACGCGAAAGCCCATTTGCCTCAAGGTGCGCAGCGTTTCCGCCGCGCGGTCTGCATCGTCGAAAATGGCGGTTTCGGTAATTTCGATTTGCACCCGGCTTGGCTCGATGCCAAAAATCTCCACCTTTTCCAGCAACCGCTCAACAAAATCTGCCCGGCGGAACTGGCGCGGTGAAAAATTGATGGATATATATTGGCCCGCCCAGCTTGCCATGTCGCTCAGCGCCTGTGCCAGCACCCAGTCGCCCAGCATGTGGATCAGGCTGCTCTCTTCGGCGATGGGGATGAATATTGCCGGTGCAATGGTGCCATATTCCGGGCATTCCCAGCGCAGCAACGCCTCAAAACCTACCACCTCCAGCTCGTCGCGCGCGACAATGGGTTGATAGACAAGGCGCAGTTCCCGGTTGGCAATTGCCTGGCGCAGACCGGTTTCGATCCGGTGGCGAAGATAGACGCTTTCCTCCATGCGCCCGTTGAACGCGCGAACAACCCCGCGCCCGGCCCGCTTGGCCTCACCCATCGCAAGGGCCGCCTGGCGCATCAGGTCGGCTGGGTCGCGCAAAGGCTTGGCATCGGCCGTGACCATGCCGATAGAGGCGCTTACAGCCACAAGATGACCCGATATTTCCAGCGACACCGCGCAGGCGCGCAGCAACTGCTCGCACGTGGCGACCGCTGCGTTTTGGCTTGGCGTGTCAAACAACAGGCCAAATTCATCACCGCCAAGCCGGGCGATGGTGCCGCCATTGGGCAGCGCGTTTTGGAGCATGGCGCAGATTGAGCGGATCATCTCATCGCCCGCCAGATGGCCAAGTGTGTCGTTGATGGCTTTGAACCGGTCGAGGTTTAGTATTGCCGCAGCAAAGCGCTGCTTGCCGCGCGCGCGCTGAGCAAGCGCATGAAAAAAGGCTTTGCGGTTTGGCACATCGGTCAGCGCATCATGGTTGGCCATGTGCTGCGCCTTGCTCTCGCTGGCGGCGAGTATGCGGGCCTGATTTTCCACCGTCTGCCGGGCGGTGGCAAGCTCATGCTCGCTTACCCAGCGCCTGGCAAGTGCTGCTGTAGTTTGTGTCAGTTCGTCAGCGCATAACGGCCTGGCGATGTAGAAAATCTTGTCGGCCGGACCTGCGGTTTTGATAATTTCGGCCGGCGAAAAATTGGCAGCGCCTGCCACGATGACGATGTTGATATTCGGATCAAGCGCGCGGATGCGCCGGGCGGTTTCCCCGCCATCAAGGCCCGGTGGCAAATGAAGGTCGATAAACACCATGGCAAAGGGGTCATCCTCGGCCAGCGCGCGCTGCACCGCTGCCACACCTTCGCTGCCGCGCAAAACATGGGTCAGGCAAAATTCTGGCCATTCATCAAGGCGGGGCACCTGCGCCGTTGTGGTGGCGCTGCTCGCTGTGCGCGGCGCAAGGCATTGCCGATAGAAATCGTGCACGCCCGGCTCGTCATCGATCATCAACAGCCGCACCGGCAACTCCCGTTTCACAGGCGCGCGCAGCCGCGTGCCCTGTGGATGCCCGGTCGGGAAGCTAGGCCGGTGACACCGCACCACCGGCAGTGCCGAGCCTTTCTTGCCCCCCGGCAGAGCCTGACTACCCAGCGCTATCGTAACAGAGTTAAAGCGCCATTAACGCTGCTGCATTCGGCGTAAAATACACGCGGCTGGCCACAGTTGCGGTTGAAGGCCATGGGCATAGCTGGCAAGGCGAGGTAAAGTTACACCGGAGACTATATCATGCGCCTGATCGATCATCACATTGTTGGCCATTCCAGCGCCGGCGGCGGCGATGGTCGCCGGCAAGATGTGTTTGACCCCAATTCAGGCGCGGTGCAGGCGCAGGTAGTGCTTGGCACCAGCGCCGAGCTTGATTTGGCGGTTGCCGCCGCGCAAAAGGCGCAACCCGGCTGGGCAGCCACCAACCCGCAGCGGCGCGCGCGCGTGATGTTTGAGTTTAAGCGGCTGGTCGAGGCTAATATGGATGAGCTTGCCTATATGCTCTCGTCCGAACATGGCAAGGTGATTGCAGATGCCAGGGGAGATGTGCAGCGCGGGCTGGATGTAATCGAATTTGCCTGCGGTATTCCGCATGTGCTGAAAGGCGAATATACCCAAGGGGCAGGGCCGGGGATTGACGTATATTCGATGCGCCAGCCGCTGGGCATAGGCGCGGGCATAACCCCGTTCAACTTCCCTGCGATGATCCCCATGTGGATGTTCGGCGTGGCAATTGCGTGCGGCAATGCGTTCATCCTCAAGCCGTCAGAGCGCGACCCTTCGGTGCCGGTGCGGCTGGCAGAGCTGATGCTGGAGGCGGGTGCGCCAGAGGGCATTTTGCAGGTGGTGCACGGCGACAAGGAGATGGTCGACGCGATATTGGACCATCCAGCGATTAGCGCAGTAAGCTTTGTCGGCTCGTCTGACATTGCCCATTATGTCTATCGGCGCGGGGTAGATGCGGGCAAGCGGGTGCAGGCCATGGGTGGCGCGAAAAACCATGGTATCGTCATGCCCGATGCGGATCTGGATCAGGTGGTGGCTGAGCTTTCCGGCGCGGCGTTTGGCTCAGCGGGCGAGCGGTGTATGGCGCTGCCGGTGGTGGTGCCTGTGGGCGAGAAAACGGCCGAGGCACTGCGCGCCCGGCTGTTGCCGGCCATCGCCGCGCTGCGGGTTGGCATCAGCACAGATGGCGATGCGCATTATGGCCCGGTGGTCAACGCCGCGCACAAGCAGCGTGTGGAAAACTGGATTCAAACCGGCGTGGATGAAGGCGCCGAGCTTGTGGTCGACGGGCGCGGCTTTGCCTTGCAGGGGCATGAAGGAGGGTTTTTCATCGGTCCGTCGCTGTTTGACCATGTCACGCCTGCCATGCAGAGCTACAAGGAGGAGATTTTTGGTCCCGTGCTCCAGATGGTGCGCGCTGCCGATTTTGAAGCAGCGCTCGCGCTCCCCAGCCAGCACCAATATGGCAATGGCGTTGCCATTTTTACCCGCAACGGCCACGCCGCGCGCGAATTTGCCGCAAGGGTGAATGTGGGCATGGTGGGTATCAACGTGCCCATTCCGGTTCCGGTTGCCTATCACAGCTTTGGCGGGTGGAAGCGCAGCGCCTTTGGCGATACCAACCAGCACGGCATGGAGGGGGTTAAATTCTGGACCAAGGTGAAAACCATAACCCAGCGCTGGCCCGACGGATCGCCAGACGGCGCCAATGCCTTTGTTATTCCAACCATGGGTTGAACAAGACAATGACCAGCCAATTCTTTCTCACCGACGACCAGCTTGAAATTCAAGATCTCGCCCGCAAATTCACCGCCAGCCGCATCACGCCCCATGCCGCTGAGTGGGATGAAAAGCACATCTTTCCGCGAGAGACGGTCAAGGCAGCGGCCGAGCTTGGCTTTGCGTCGATTTATGTGAGCGAGGAATCGGGCGGCATCAATCTTGGCCGGCTGGAGGCCGCGCTCATCATGGAGGCGATGGCCTATGGCTGCCCCTCCACCTCTGCATTCGTCTCCATCCATAATATGGCAAGCTGGATGATCGACCGTTTTGGCAGCGCGCAAGTGAAGGCGCGCTATCTGCCTGCGCTTGTCACCATGGACCAAATCGCCAGCTATTGCCTGACCGAGCCGGGTAGCGGATCGGACGCGGCCGCGCTCAAGACCAAGGCCGTGCGCGACGGGGATGACTACATCGTTACCGGCACCAAACAGTTTATCTCTGGCGGCGGGGAAAATGAGATTTACGTCACAATGGTGCGCACGGGCGAAGAGGGGCCAAAGGGTATTTCGTGTCTGGTTATTGAAAAAGACATGCCCGGCGTGTCGTTCGGCGCAAATGAGCGCAAACTTGGCTGGCACTCACAGCCCACAGCGCAAGTCATATTTGATGGCGTGCGCGTGCCCGTGGCGAGCCGGGTCGGCGCGGAGGGCGAGGGTTTTCGTATCGCGATGATGGGGCTGGACGGCGGCCGGCTCAACATTGGCGCGTGCAGCCTTGGGGGCGCGCAGCGCTGCCTTGACGAGGCGATTGCCTATACCCGCGACCGCAAGCAATTTGGCACCGCGATTAGCGATTTTCAAAATACCCAGTTCATGCTTGCCGACATGGCAACCGAGCTGGAGGCGGCCCGCGCGCTGCTTTATATCGCCGCTGCAAAAGTGACCGAAAATGCGCCCGACAAGACCAAATTTGCCGCAATGGCCAAGAGGCTGGCGACAGACACCGGCTCGTCCGTTGCCGACCGCGCGCTGCAACTTCATGGCGGCTACGGGTATTTGATGGACTATCCGATCGAGCGTTTCTGGCGCGATTTGCGGGTCCATTCAATTTTGGAGGGCACTAATCAGGTGATGCGGATGATTATCGGGCGCGAGTTGACACGGCAATGACAAGCGAGGTGCTGGCGCGGATTGAGGGGCGGGCGGGTCGGTTGAGCCTAAACCGGCCGGCGGCGCTCCATGCGCTAAACCTCGACATGGTGCAGGCGATGAGCGCCGCGCTTTGTGCATGGGCGGCAGATGATGCGGTTGAGGCGGTGCTGATCGACCATGCCCCCGCGCCAGATGGCAACGCAAAGGGTTCGCGCGGCTTTTGCGCGGGCGGCGACATCCGCATGCTGGCCGAAAGCGCGGCGGCAGGAGGCGAGGCGGGGCGGCGCTTTTTCCACGAGGAATATCGGCTGAACCATCAGCTCTTTACCTACCCCAAGCCCGTCATCGCCTTTATGGACGGCATCACCATGGGCGGGGGCGTTGGCATCAGCCAGCCCGCGCGCATCCGCATTGCGACGGAGAATACCCGGCTGGCCATGCCGGAAACGGGGATTGGCCTGTTCCCCGACGTGGGCGGTGGCTGGTATCTGTCGCGGCTGGCAGGGCGGGTGGGGCAGTATCTGGCGCTCACCGGCGCGCGGGTGGATGGGGCGGAGTGCCTCGCGCTGGGGCTGGCTACGCATTACCTCCCGGCAGACGCGCTTGCCGGAGCAAAAGCGCGTATCGCCAATGACCCGGAATGCGCAGACGATATTCTGCGCGCGCTTGCTGCCCGGCCGCCGCACGCGGCAGTCGTTGATGATGTCAGCCAGATAAACCGGCTGTTTGCGGCGGACCGGTATGAGGATATATTGGCGGCGCTGGCGGCGGACCCATCTGCCTGGGCAGCAAAGGCCCGCGCCACGCTTGCGACTAAAAGCCCGCAGACCTGCAAGGTTGCGCTGCGGCAACTTGGCTTGAGTGCAGGCCTTGCCGATTTTGCCGATAATATGCGGATGGAATATCGCATCGCCGCCCGCGTGCTTTTGCGGCCGGACTTTGCCGAAGGCGTGCGCGCAGTCATTGTCGACAAGGACAATCTGCCCCGATGGAACCCGGCCCGGCCCGAAGATGTGACGGCAGAGCTGTTGGACGCCATTTTCGCGCCCTTGCCCGAACAGGAAGAATGGACCCCGTTATGAGCTATGAAACGATATTGGTTGAGACGCGCGGGCCGGTAACGCTCATTACGCTTAACCGGCCACAGGCGCTGAACGCGCTGAACGCACAGGTGCTGGCAGAGCTGATTGAGGCGCTTGCCGCTTTTGATGCCGATGCAGGGCAAGGGTGCGCCGTCATTACCGGCAGCGAAAAGGCATTTGCCGCAGGCGCTGACATCAAGGAAATGCAGGCAATGGGTTTTGCCGACATGTTCGGCACCAACCATTTTGGCGGGTATGACCGGATTACCGCGACACGCAAGCCAATCATCGCGGCTGTGGCGGGCTATGCGCTGGGCGGCGGGTGTGAACTGGCGATGATGTGCGATTTCATTCTTGCAGCGGACACAGCAAAGTTCGGCCAGCCCGAAATCAAGCTTGCCGTCTCCCCCGGCATGGGCGGGTCGCAGCGGCTGGCGCGCGCGGTGGGCAAGGCCAAGGCAATGGAAATGTGCCTGACAGGCCGGATGATGGACGCAGCAGAAGCAGAACGCGCCGGACTTGCCAGCCGGGTGGTGCCCGCAGCCGATTTGATCGACGATGCCGTAAAAACCGCCACTACCATAGCGGGCATGGCGCCGCTCGCCATTAAGGCGAACAAGGAAATGGTGAACACTGCCTTTGAAACCGGCCTCAGCCAGGGCATATTGTTTGAACGCCGCTTGTTTCACGCCCTGTTCGGCACCGAAGATCAGAAAGAAGGCATGACCGCCTTTGTGGAAAAACGCCCCGGCAACTGGAGTGGCAAATAATGGCGTGCATCGCGTTTATCGGGCTGGGCAATATGGGCGGCGGCATGGCCGCAAACCTTGCCAAAGCGGGGCATGATGTGCGCGCGTTCGATTTGTCGGCACAGGCGCTGGAGCGCGCGAAAGCGGCCGGATGTCTGCCGGTGGAGAGTGCACAGGCAGCGGTGGAAGTGGCCGAGGTCATCATCACCATGTTGCCAGCGGGCACACATGTGGAAAATGTTTATGAAACCGCCGTGTTCACCGCTGCCCGGCCCGCAACATTGCTGATCGATTGCTCAACGATAGATGTGGCAACGGCAAAGCGGGCTGCGGCTGAAGCGGCGATGAAGGGGCTTGTCGCGGTTGACGCGCCCGTCTCCGGTGGGATTGCGGCGGCAAATGCGGGCACGCTCACCTTCATGGTTGGCGGCAGTGAGGATGGTTTTGCGCGCGCTGAGCCCATTCTTGCCGCCATGGGCAAGGCGGTGATCCATGCCGGGGAAAACGGCGCGGGGCAGGCGGCAAAAATCTGCAATAACATGCTGCTCGGCGCCACCATGGCCGCCACGGCCGAGGCGTTTCTGCTTGCCGAAAAACTGGGGCTGGACGCGCAAAAATTCTTCGACATTTCCTCTGTCAGCTCTGGGCAAAGCTGGTCGATGACAAGCTATTGCCCCATTGCCGGTGTCGGGCCACAAACCCCGGCTGACCATGATTTTGCTGGAGGTTTTGCTACCATGCTGATGCTAAAGGACATGAAGCTCGCCATGGCCGCCGCGGCCGACACGTCTGCGCAAACGCCAATGGGCGCGCGCGCGACCGAGCTTTATCAGGCGCTGGCCGATGCGGGCAAAGGCGGGCTGGATTTCTCCGCCATCATCACCTCGCTGCGGGGCGACCAGGCTTAGTCGGCGCGCTATTCCACCGTAACCGATTTCGCCAGATTGCGCGGTTGATCGACATCGGTGCCTTTGAATACCGCGACATGATAGGCAAGCAACTGCACCGGCACCGCATATACCAGCGGGGCGATGAGCGGGTGAACCTTGGGCATTTCGATTGTGGCAATGGTGTTTTCGCCCGCCTGCGCAATGCCGTCTGCGTCGGAAATGAGCACCACCTGCGCACCGCGCGCCTGGGCTTCGGCCATGTTGCTCACCGTTTTGTCGAACAAGGGGCCTGAAGGGGCAATGACGATGAGCGGCACATGTTCGTCAATCAGCGCAATCGGCCCGTGCTTCATTTCGCCAGAGGCATAGCCCTCGGCGTGAATATAGCTGATTTCCTTCAGCTTTAGCGCACCCTCCAGCGCCATGGGGTAATCTGGCCCGCGCCCCAGATAGAGCACGTCGCGCGCCGCAGCAATTTTTGGCGCCATAGCTTCAATTTCGGCATCATGAGCAAGCGCGTTGCTCATCGCTTCTGGCACTTGCGTCAGGTGATGGACGATGTCGCGCTCGTCATCGGCGCTCAGCTTGCCCTTGGCACGGGCAAGATTGGTGGCAAGCGCTGCCATCACCGCAAGCTGGCAGGTAAACGCCTTGGTGGAGGCAACGCCGATTTCTGGCCCGGCATGAGTGGGCAGCAGCAGGTCAACCTCGCGCGCCATGGAGCTTGTGGGCACGTTGATGATCCCCGCCGTTGTCAGCCCCGCCGCTTTCATGTGGCGCAGCGCTGCCAGCGTATCGGCCGTCTCGCCGCTTTGCGAAATGACGATGCCAAGCATGTTGGGGGTGAGCACCGGGTTACGGTAGCGAAATTCGCTCGCCACATCGACTTCTACCGGCACACGGGCAAGCTGCTCGATCCAATATTTGCCAATCATGCCGACATAGCTGGCAGTGCCGCAGGCGACAATGGCCACCCGCTCAACGCCGCCAAGGTCAAAATCCATATCGGGAAGCGCCACCCGCTCTTCCAGCGGCCGCAGATAAGAGCGCAACGTTTGCGCAACGACCACGGGTTGCTCGTAAATTTCCTTCTGCATGAAATGGCGGTGGTTGCCTTTGTCCATCAATTGGCCAGAGGCGCCGGAATTGACAATGGGGCGCTCTACCGGGTTGTTGTTTCGATCATAAATCTGCACCGCGGCGCGGGTGAGCACGGCCCAGTCTCCCTCTTCCAGATAGGCGATGCGCTGTGTCAGCGGGGCCAGCGCCAGCGCGTCGGAGCCGAGGTAGTTTTCGCCCCCGTTTTCCGGTGAGCCATAGCCGATGGTGAGCGGTGCGCCGAGCCGGGCACCGATGAGCAGGTCAGGCTCAAAGCGGAACATGACGCCCAGCGCAAAAGCGCCGTGAAGGCGCGGCAGCACGGCGGCAACCGCGTCTTTGGGGCTGGCGCCGCGCTCGATTTCGCGGGAGATGAGGTGAGCGACAACTTCTGTGTCGGTCTGGCTCAAAAAGCTGCGGCCATCGGCGACAAGTTCGTCGCGCAGCGGCTTGAAATTTTCAATAATGCCGTTGTGCACCAGCACCACATCACCCACAATATGCGGGTGGGCATTGTCTTCGGTTGGCGCGCCGTGGGTGGCCCAACGGGTATGGGCAATGCCGCTATTGCCGTGAAGCGGCTCTTCCACCAGCCGCTTGGCAAGGTTGACGAGCTTGCCCTGTGCGCGGCGGCGCTCAAACTGATTGTCGAAAATCGTGCAGATGCCCGACGAATCATAACCGCGATATTCCAGCCGCCTCAGCCCGTCGAGCAGGCGGTCTGCCACCGGGCCTTGCCCCAAAATGCCAACGATTCCACACATTGTGCGCTACTCCTTTGCCGCTTTGCGCGCGGACATTATATTGCGAAACCGCTTGGCCCAGCCGGGCTTTTCGCTTTGTGGCGGGCGGGTGAGTGCAAGCGCATCGGCACCTATATCGGCCGTCACCACGCTGCCTGCGCCCACAATCGCGCCTGCGCCGATGGTGACAGGGGCAACAAGCGCGCTGTTGGAGCCAATAAAAGCACCGGCGCCCACCACGGTTTTATATTTGAAGAACCCGTCATAATTGCAGGTGATGGTGCCCGCGCCAATATTTGCGCCCGCGCCGATTTCCGCATCACCCAGATAGCTCAGATGGTTGGCCTTGGCCCCTGCGCCCAGCACGGCCTTTTTCATTTCAACAAAATTGCCGATTTTCGATTTTTCCTCCATTACTGCGCCGGGGCGCAGCCGTGCAAATGGCCCCACTTCGGCCTGCGCGCCGATGGTTGCGCCCTCGATATGGCTGAACGCGTGAATGGTGGCGCCATTGGCCACGCGCACGCCGGGGCCAAAAAACACGTTCGGCTCAATCGTTACATCGCGGCCAAGCTGTGTGTCATGGGCAAACCACACCGTGTCCGGCGCGATAAGCGTGGCGCCGTCCGCCATCGCTGAGGCCCGGCGGCGCGCCTGCCACGCCGCTTCCACCCCGGCAAGTTCTGCACGACTGTTGACACCGGCCACCTCGTCTGCCGCTGTTTCTATCACCGCGCAGCGCCCACCATTGGCGTTGGCAATGTTGACGATGTCGACCAGATAATATTCGCCTGCTGCATTGTCGTTGCCAACCGCGGCGAGCAGCGTGAACAGGTCGGCCGCGCGTGCTGCCATCAGCCCGGAATTGCACAGCGTGGCCGCGCGTTCTTCGGCGTTTGCATCCTTGAACTCAACCATCTTGCCGATGCAGCCATTATCATCGGCAATTACCCGGCCATAGGCGGCGGCATCTGCCGGGCGAAAGCCCAGCACGACAACCGACGGCGCGTCATCGCTGTGGAGCCGCGCGATCATCCGGCGCATCGTCTCGGTGCGCACCAGCGGCACATCGCCATAAAGGATGAGCACATCGCCCGCAAAATCGCCAAGCGCCCCTTGCGCCTGCGCCACGGCATGGCCGGTGCCGAGCTGTTCTGCCTGAAGCGCTGTAGCAATACCCAGCGGCGCAACTGCGGCCTCAATCTGCTCGCGCCCGGCGCCGGTTACCACCACCGTTTTGGCCGCGCCCAACCCGGCGACGTTGTCGATCAGATGCAGCAACATCGCCCGCCCGGCAATGGGGTGCAGCACCTTGTGGCGTGAAGATTTCATCCGCGTGCCCTTACCCGCGGCGAGGATGATGGCAGCGATGGGGCGCGCGCGCTCGCTGGGGTCGGGCCGGGCAGAGGGTTGCGCTGTGGCAGGCGAGGTGGTTGGTTGGGTCGAATCGGGAATGGCAAGGCCGGGTTGGGTGGTGGTGGCGGTCGACATGGCGGGGCTTCCAACATAGCCGGAGGAGATGCGCTGCCGCCTTGCCACGGACGCGCCGCCAATTCCATAGCAACGATGCGACGCGTGTGCTTAAAGAACAGAAGATGCCAGGCCGATTGCCGTCTGGCTCGGTCAGTCTGGCATCATCAACTGCGGACCTTGGCTGCGTGTCGGGGCGGCGATTGCTGCAATTGGTGAGTGGGATGGAGTGGCATTGGCCGCCTGCGTTCCATGAGCTGCGCCTATCTCGATGGCGCGAGCTTGGTGTTCAGCACCCATCCAACATTGTCATTTTCGTCGGCCACTTCCCACCATAGTCCATTTTTGCTGCCGGTGGGATAGACAATGGACCCGACGGGCAGCGTGCGCAGAACTTTTGCAGTCGCTGCTGCGCCGGCGCGAAGTGCAACCGGGCCTTGTGTCGTAAATGTCTTTGTGGGCGAAGCCTCGGCCGTGCCGGCGCTTCCAGGTTCGAGCAGGCCAAGCGACGTAACCATTTTGGCATAGGCCTGAATGAAGGACAGCGTTACGACGCGGCCAATATCGGTGTTTTCATAGCCGCCGCCAATGCCGCCAACACCAACGCCACCACCGCCAAACACGCCGCCCACCGTAAAGGACGTGTCCTTTTTGGCGGCATAGCCTTCCTCGACAGCCACGGTTTCGGTTGTGCGGACATTGGTTAGCGACAATATTGTATTAGCTTCTTGTTTTTTTGAGCGTAACCCACCCAGCAACCCGCCAATTGGCCCGCCAAGCACTGCACCGGCCACACCCGCCGCGCCTCCGCCGCTCACATTGCTGTTCGCGCCTTGGATTTCGGCGATAAGTACATAATCGGCCGCCTTTACCTGTCCCTGCCCGACATTGGATCGACGCTGTAGCCCCAAATTGCTGCCAATGGCGCGCTCTTGTTCCGCAGCGCTCAGCCCGGCGCCGCGATCTACCAGGTTAAAACAGCCAGAGCGCTGAACCAGAACCTTCAACAGTTTTGATGGGGGAGCAAGGTTGTTTTGCGTCCACGGCAACGGGTCGTCGCCGTCACGAATGGAAACGGTGCCAAGTTTGCGCACGCAGCGTGGCACATCGTTTGCGGTTGCTTGCTGCAACTTTTGCCCCGAAGATTCCTTGGCCAGTTTCGGCGTTTTTTCTGCAAGCGCAGACGCGCCCATGGCGGCAAGCGCCAGCATAGCCCCACACCGTAATGCTGCCTTCATGCCCAAGCCCTTTGTCGTTTTGAGTCTCCAATGCTGCCAGATACAGCGAATAATGGGCGAATGAAACGGTGAAACCGGCGATAGTTGCTATCGCACCCAGCAGTGCTATGGCAAACCATGCCCAAATCCGCCATGCAGAGACATCAGTGACCCCGCTTGCCCGCATCCGCAATTTTTCGATCATCGCCCATATCGACCATGGGAAATCTACCCTTGCCGACCGCCTGATTCAGCAGACGGGTGGGCTTACGGCGCGTGAGATGTCTGAGCAGGTGCTCGACAATATGGATATCGAAAAAGAGCGCGGTATCACCATCAAGGCACAAACCGTGCGCCTGTCTTACACCGCCAAAGATGGGCTGGAATACACGCTTAACCTGATGGACACGCCAGGCCATGTCGATTTTGCCTATGAGGTTAGCCGAAGCCTGGCTGCGTGCGAAGGCGCGCTGCTTGTGGTTGATGCAGCGCAAGGGGTGGAGGCGCAAACGCTTGCCAATGTGTATCAATCGATTGAGCACGATCATGAAATTGTTCCTGTTATCAACAAGATAGATTTGCCTGCCGCCGAGCCGGAAAAGGTGCGTGCAGAAATTGAAGAGGTTATTGGCCTCGATGCGTCCAATGCGGTGCTCACCTCTGCCAAGTCGGGCATCGGCATTGCTGAGGTGCTGGAGGCGGTTGTTACGCGCATTCCGCCGCCCAAGGGCGATATCGATGCGCCGCTAAAGGCGATGCTGGTCGATAGCTGGTACGACCCGTATCTGGGTGTCGTCATTTTGGTGCGGGTAATGGCCGGGGTCTTGAAAAAGGGCCAGCAGATCAAGTTTATGAATGCTGGCACCACGCATCTGGTGGACCGGGTTGGCTGCTTTCGCCCAAAAATTGAACAGCTTAGCGAACTTGGCCCTGGCGAAATCGGCTTTATCACCGCGCAGATTAAGGAAGTGGCGCAGACCGCGGTTGGTGACACCATTACCGATGCCAAGCGCCCGGCGGCGGAGGCTTTGCCAGGTTTTAAGCTGGTGCAGCCGGTGGTATTTTGCGGTCTGTTCCCGGTAGATGCCAATGATTTTGACAAGCTGCGCGAAAGCATTTCCAAGCTGCGGCTGAACGATGCGAGCTTTAGCTTTGAAATGGAATCAAGCGCGGCGCTCGGCTTTGGCTTTCGTTGTGGCTTTTTGGGGCTGCTCCACCTGGAGATTATTCAAGAGCGGTTGACGCGCGAATATGACCTTGATCTCATCACCACTGCGCCATCGGTTGTCTACCAAATCGAGCTGAGCCACGGCAATGGCCATATCGAGCTGCACAACCCGGCAGATATGCCAGACCCAAGCCGTATTGCCAGCATTGCCGAGCCGTGGATTGAGGCGGTAATTTATTGCCCTGACGAATATTTGGGCGGAATTTTGAAGCTGTGCCAGGACAGGCGCGGCATGCAGAAAAATCTTACCTATGTTGGTGGGCGGGCTCAGGTTACGTATGAACTGCCGCTCAACGAGGTAGTGTTTGATTTTTATGACCGGCTAAAAAGCATTTCGCGCGGCTATGCGAGTTTTGATTATCACCAAATTGGTTATCGCGAGGGTGATTTGGTGAAGATGAGCATCATGGTCAATTCCGAAGCCGTTGATGCGCTTAGCATGATTGTCCACCGCTCGACGGCGGAAAGCCGGGGCCGCGGCATGTGCGAACGGCTGAAAGATCTTATCCCGCGCCATCTTTTCAAAATTCCCATTCAGGCAGCGATTGGTGGCAAGGTGATTGCGCGCGAAACCATCGCCGCGCTGCGTAAAGATGTTACCGCAAAATGCTATGGTGGCGACGCCAGCCGCAAACGCAAGCTGCTCGACAAGCAAAAAGAGGGCAAAAAGCGGATGCGCGAATATGGCTCGGTTAGCATTCCACAAGAAGCGTTTATCGCCGCGCTGCGCATGGGGGATGAAGGCTAGGCCGGCTTGTGATCTGATTTGGTTGGATCGGCCAATTTATATCTTTGGTTTGGCGCGTTTTCGCTAGTCGTCAGGTGTTTTTGCCCGGCTGGAAAACGCCATGGCGCAGGGAGGTGGCGGGCGCACTTTAGCCGGGCAAATTGGGCTCTGCGCTCGTGCTGGCGCTGATGACGATCTCAATTCTGTCACCTGCTTCAAGCCGCATGCCGGGCAGGCAGAGCGTTTGGGCTGCCAGGTGGAGCGTGCTTTGCGAAAGCGCATCGCCACCTTGGGCAAGCGTTGCGAAATAGGTCGCAACGGGCGCTGCATGCTGACGCAAAATGGCCCGCGGCGCCCCTGTTTCAACCACCCGGCCAGCCTCCAGCCGCACAAGATGATCACCAAGCGCCAATGCCTCGGCGGCGCTGTGGGTAACATAGACCATCGGCAAGCAAAAGTGTGCTTTAAGCTGCTGAATAAATGTCAAAATATCGCCCTTGCGGCTTTCATCCAGCGCGGCCAGCGGTTCGTCGAGTAGCAGCAAATCCGGCTGGCTGAGCAGCGCCCGGCCAAGTGCCACGCGCTGCGCCTCACCGCCGGAAAGCGCAGCTGTGCGCCGGCCGAGCAAATCGCCTAGTCCCAGCGTCTCCACTACGGCTGCAAACGAAATATCCGCGCGCCCGTGCGCCCGGCGCAGGCCATAGCAAAGATTGGCCTGCACCGGCAGATGAGGAAAAAGCCGCGCTTGTTGATCTACCCAGCCAATTCGCCGGGCAGGCGGCGGTATAAACTGCCTGCGCGCACTGTCACTGAGCACGCGTGTGCCAAGCGCGACATAGGCCTCGCCACCGCGCGCAGTGCCGGCAATGGTGGCAAGCGTTGCTGATTTTCCCGCGCCCGATGGGCCAAAAATAATGGTCACGCCCTTGGCCGGCCCGTCAAACGCTGTGTCGAGCATGAAGGCGCCCAGCCGCCGGCGCGCCACCACGCGCAGCACTATAGCCCCGCCCTTTGTCGACCCCAGGCGAGCAGCGCCTCCGAAGCCAAAAACGCTGCAACCGCCACGCATAACGACAAAGTGGCAAAGCGCATCGCTACCGCATCGCCCTGAGGCATCTGGAGCGCGGAATAAATCGCCAGCGCCAGTGTTTGCGTTTCACCCGGAATATTGGCGGCAAAGGTAATAACCGCGCCAAATTCTCCCAGGCACGCAGCAAAGCCGATGATGGCGGCGGCAACAAGGCCCGGCAAGGCCAGTGGCAAAGTGATGGTGAAGGTCCGGTCCCAAAAGCCGGCGCCCAGGCTTGCCGCCATCGCTTCCAGCCTTGGGTCCACCGCCTCAATCGCCTGTCGCACCGCGCGCAGCATTAGCGGAAACGCCATCACGCCCGCCGCAAGCGACGCCCCGCCAGAGGTAAACACAAGCTCTATGCCCATCTGGCCAAGCAGCCGGCCCAGCGGCCCTTGCGCGCCAAACACCAGCAACAGTGCAAACCCCACCACCACCGGTGGCAAAAATAGCGAGGCATGGAGCAGCGCATCGAGCATCGTCCGCCCCCAAAAGCGGTGCCGCGCCAGCACCCAGCCAAGCGCCACCGCAATCGGCAGCGCAACGAGCACCGCCCGCCCGGCTATCACCACACTGATACCGATGGTGTGCCATTCTGCCAAAGTTGGCATTAGCGCGGTCAAAATGCGACCTGCGAGCGCAGCGAGACGGCGCTGTAGCTCTGGCCGATTTGCGCGCCAACGGGGGGTGTGGCCGCGCCGGTGCCAAAAGGCGCAGGCGTAGCGGCGCTTGCCGGGTTAAGCCGGTTTACCTGCACAAGTTGATAGTCGAGCAGCAGTTTCACATTGCTGTTCAGATACCAGTTGAGCCCGGCGGTCAATATCTGCTGCTCGCCGCCACGCACCGCTGCGGGCAGAGCCAGCGTGCCGGGCGCTCCGGCGCGAAAATCGAGGTTGAGCCAGCTATAGCGCGCCGCCAGTTCAACCGCCCCCCAGCCGCCGTTGGCGGGCGAAAAGCTGCGGAAAGGGCGCGGATTTTGAAAGGAGCCGGTGGCGATGTTATGGCGGCGATATTCTCCCGTCAGTACCCAGCTAGCAGTTACATAGCCGCCATCAAAGCTGGGGTCTGGCAGTGTCGACAGGCGCCGCTCAACGCCGTAGCGGAAATATTCGGCCTGAAGGTAAAGGTTGTGAAATTGCGCGGCCAGCTCGCCGCCCGCGGCATAGGCGCCGTCTGCGTCAATGGGGCCGGTGTCGATCAGCCTTGTGCCGTCGATGCGCAGTTCAGGCCGGTCGCGAAAGCGCACGGGGTGGCGCGACACAGCGCCCAGCCCCTGATCGGCGGGCGCAATAGCGTAGCTGACGTTGGCACCAAGCTGTATCGCATAGCGGCCATCCAGTTCATCATTTGCCAGCAAATAGGCGCCACGCGCCACTACGCCCAGTTGTTCGTCAAACGCCTCAGCATCATTTACGGTCGCGCCCGTGAAGGCTAGAGACCCCGTCCAGTGCAAGCCATTGCCACGAATGCCCAGCCCCACGCGCCCATCTGCGCCGGCAAGCGCGCGTGAAACTTCTGCGGCGGAGGCGCGTTCAAGAAACAATTGATCCTCCGGGCTGAGCGCGTCGTCGAGATTGGCGGGCGGCGAAAAAGCGCCAATCTGCACGGTGAACGGCGCAAGGCCGGTATAGGCGATCCAGGCGTCGTTGATCCGCGCTGGCCCTTCCGTGCCCGATCCGCCATATTCAAGCTGAAGGCGGTAGGCAAAGTCGCGGTCCAATATGCCCTCAACGCCAAGGCGCGCCCGGCGGAAATTGCTGCCGTTGCCAAGGTCTGTCGCGGCAAGGCTTTCGCGTCCACCCGCGCCCACCGACCCACGCCGGAAGTCGGTGGCCAGGCCAACGCCCTGCCGGGCCTGAAGTGCAGCACCAGCATCAAGCTGAACGGTGCCGCGGATGGAAAGAGAATAGCGACCATCGGCGCTGGCAAAGGTGGGGCGCCCGCCGATCACTGCCAGTCGGGGGCGCTCCGCATCGGCGGTTGCCAGCGTCTGCGCCGCAGTGAGCGCCCGACGCACGGCGGCGCCCAGCGTATCGGTGCCAGAGGATGGCGGCGCTTCGCCAGCATCGCTCGGCCGCGCGGTCGCCAACGTGGCGGAGGCAGGCGCGTTTGGCATGGTTGCATCAGGCGACGGCGTGGCGACGACAAAAACATCTGCCGCCTGGCGTGGCGGCCGGGCAGGCGCTGCAGGGAGCGTCGCCTCGCGTGTCAATTGGGCCAGCGCGGCCTGTTGCGCTTCGATCAGCTTTTGCTGCGCGGCAATTTGTACCTGTTGCGCCTGGAGCTGAGCCTCCAGCGCAGCAAGTCGTTGCTGGACATCGGTTGAGGGGGCAGGGGCCGGAACGGCCGCAAGGTGTGTGGCAATTGTCTGCTGTGGCAAAGATGTCGCCGCGCTTACGGCGGGAAATGCTCCCGCACTTGCGGCCAGCGCCGTAGCCATGACCATGGATTTACTGCGGATCATCAGCGCGCGCGGGCCAGTGGCATAAAGCCATATCGGCTGAAGATTGCGCCTGCTTCTGGCCCTTGCAGAAAATTGTAAAGGCCGCGCGCGCCGTTGCTCGCCCGGCTGGTAATTGCCAGCGGATAGACAATGGGCGGGTGTGCTGTTGTCGGGAAAATATCGATAATACGCACGCGGGGTTCCACCAGCGCGTCGGTTTCATAGACAATGCCGAGTGGCGCCTCTTTGCGCGCGACATAGGCAAGCGCCACGCGCACATTATCGGCTCGGACCGTGCGATCGACTATATTCGCCCAAACGTTGAGGCTGAGCAGCGCGGCGCGAGCATAGCGGCCGGCAGGCACATAATCGGGGTCGCCAACCGCGAGCCGCCCCCGCTTGCCTAGTGCTGCCGCAAGCGCAAAGCCCGGCCCGATCTTTAGCGCAACCTTGCTGTCTGCCGGGCCGATGAGCGCCAGCCGCCCGCGCAACAGCACAGTCCGGCTGTCATGGAGGATGAGGTTGCGCGCTTCGGCATAATCCATCCAGTCGATATCGGCCGTCATAAACAGCTCTGCCCGCGCGCCAGCGGCAAGCTGACGCGCGATCACTGCGCTGGAGGCAAAGGAAAAGCGAACCTGCACTCCGGTCCGCGCGGTATAAGCCCTGGCAACTGCGGGCAGCGCGTCAGCCAGCGAGGCAGCGGCAAACACTGTTATCGGTGCCGATTTCTGCACGGAAGCCGGGCTGGCGGCGCCCGTTTGTGAGGCGGCGCCCATAAGCAACAGGGCGGCAGACAGCCAGCCAATGCGCAAGATCCTCATGATGTTCACCGTTTGAGATATAACTATATTCTTGTATATATAGCATCGCCCATCGGGGTGGGGCAATATCGCTGCGCTGCCCGGTTTTACCCAGCTTGTAAGATAGGCTCAAACGGCAAAGGGCCGCCGCTCGCCCGCGCAAACGGCAGCCCATGGCTGAGGATGAAACAAAAAGGTGTCTTAGCCGAAGCTGACAGATGCCGCCGCGCGGCGACGGTTGCGCATTGCGCCGCCAACCAGACCGAAACCGCCGATCATCATCGCCCAGGTCGCAGGTTCAGGCACTGCCGACAGCGAAAATGTGTTGGCCACAAAATATCCGCCAGTGGCAGTGGATTGCTGAACGAGAAAAGCCGCCGGTGTTGCGCCAGAAATTCCGCTGATAAAGGTGCAAAAACTATTGGCAGGATTTCCGCACGAACCGACGCCGGGAAAGCTGGCCAGAACAAATTGATCTGCGCTGCTTGAATAAGAAAATTGCAGCGTGCCGGGATAGTTTGAGTCAAAAATTCTCAGACCCGCCGAACTTGTCGGAATGCTGGCGCTGTTATCGAAGCTGACCGAGAAATGAATGTCAATCGACGGAATGGGCGCAACCGAACCATCGCCAAACAACAGGCTAAAATCGCTCGCTTTTAATATCAGATTTCTGATGACGGGTGCTGCGTTGGCAGCAGCGGGCATCATCATCGCTGTGGCGCACATTATTCCAAGAAGTGTTTTTCTGATCATCGCTAACAAATCCCCTAAAACGCCCCGCTGTTCCAAATGCGAATAACGAGATGCGCGCTGCCCAGGTTAACGCCTTTCCCTGCAATTAGGGAGCGCAAAATGGGTAATGATGAATAAATTGCCAGCGCAGCAACTTTTTTTGCCATTTCACGGCGTGCCTCCCGCAAATGCGCGGCATTTGGCTGCTGATGGGCAAGCGGGGGCCTTATTTGCCCGCCAATATTTGGGCAATTTGCAAAAAATAACAAAACGCCCGCCAGACACATGCCGGGCGGGCGCTTTGAGTAGAGCAGATTATGCAGGCAAGCCCGCAGGATCAGCTTTCCAGATAATCCGCGGCATCCGCGTCGGTGCCGTGCCCGCTTGATACTACTTCGCCCAGCGGATCATCACCCGTGCCACCAGCGTCACGCGGAGAGCGTGCAAGCTCGGCTGCATGTTCTTCGGCGGCCGAATTTGGCGCAATAATGGCCACCTCGTCCATCCGCCGTTGTGCCACCCGCATTGCTGCATCGCGCGAATTGGCGGTAACGCGCAGCCGGTTCATGCCGGCACCCGTGCCCGCCGGGATAAGCCGGCCAACAATCACGTTTTCCTTCAGGCCGATGAGCGTGTCCTGCTTACCCTGCACCGCTGCCTCGGTGAGCACGCGTGTAGTCTCCTGGAACGAGGCCGCCGAGATGAAGCTGCGGGTTTGCAGGCTGGCCTTGGTGATGCCGAGTAGCACAGGCTTGCCATGCGCACGCGCCTGGCCCTTGTCGAGCTTGGCGTTGATGGCGTCCATCTCCTCACGGTCCACCTGTTCACCGGCAAGCAGCGTCGTGTCGCCACCATCGGTGATTTCAACCTTTTGCAGCATCTGGCGAACGATCACCTCGATGTGCTTGTCGTTGATTTTCACGCCCTGAAGCCGGTACACTTCTTGAATTTCCGACACGAGATATTCGGCCAAAGGCTCGATGCCGAGCACTTCGAGAATATCATGCGGATCGGGCGAGCCGCCGATCAGATTGTCGCCGCGCTTGACATAATCGCCCTCTTGCACGTCGATAACTTTCGACTTTGGCACCAGATATTCGACAATCTCGCCGCCATCTTCGGGTTGAATGCCGATTTTGCGCTTGGCCTTGTAATCCTTGCCGAACACAACGCGACCCGACACCTTGGCGATGATCGCGTTCTCCTTGGGTTTACGCGCTTCAAACAGCTCAGCCACCCGTGGCAGACCGCCGGTAATGTCGCGCGTTTTGGCGGCTTCGCGCGAAACACGGGCAAGCACATCACCACCCGAAACCTGCGCTCCGTCTTCCACCGACAAAGTAGCACCGGCTGCCAGCATATAACGCCCGGCTTCGCCAGACCCTGAATCAAGCAGGGTAAGGCGGGGCCGCAAATCTTCCTTCGATTTGGAGGCGGCGCGATATTCCGTCACCACGCGCTGGGTAATGCCAGTGGCTTCATCGGCCTGTTCGGTCAGCGTTTTGCCGTCGATCAGGTCAACATACTTCACGATGCCCGGATTTTCAGTGATCACCGGCATGGTGAAGGGATCCCACTCGGCCATCCGGTCGCCCTTGGTCAGTTCATGGCCATCGGCAAACAGCACATAGGCGCCGTAGGGAATGCGGTGCACCGCGCGCTCACGGCCATCGGCATCGATAATCGCCAGTTCGCCCGAACGGCTGAGCACCACCCGGCGGCCGCGTTGATCCTCGATGATCCGCAAATCGCGATATTCCAGCCGGCCATCGGCCACAGCCTCAAGGTTCGACTGCTCGTTGAGCTGTGCTGCGCCACCGATGTGGAAGGTGCGCATCGTAAGCTGGGTGCCAGGCTCACCAATCGACTGAGCGGCAATAACGCCCACTGCCTCACCGATGTTGACAGGCGTACCGCGGGCAAGATCACGGCCATAGCATTTGCCGCACACACCGATCTTGGTCTCGCACACAAGTGGTGAGCGAATTTTGCAGGCCTGTGTGCCCAGCGCCTCGATCGTTGCGATCATCGGCTCATCGAGCAACGTGCCCGATGGGATGACAACGGCGTTGGTCTTGGGGTCGATAATGTCCTCAGCCGTGGTGCGGCCCAGAATGCGTTCACCCAGCGACGCAATGGTGGAGCCACCCTGCACGATGGCGCGCATCTCCAGCGCCCGCTCGGTGCCGCAATCCAGCTCGACGATGACGCAATCCTGGCTGACATCGACCAGACGGCGCGTAAGATAGCCTGAGTTTGCCGTCTTGAGCGCGGTGTCGGCCAGACCTTTGCGGGCGCCGTGGGTGGAGTTGAAATATTCAAGAACGGTCAGACCTTCCTTGAAGTTCGAGATGATCGGCGTTTCGATGATCTCGCCCGATGGCTTGGCCATCAGCCCGCGCATACCGGCAAGCTGCTTAATCTGCGCTTGCGAACCACGGGCGCCGGAATGGGCCATCATGTAGATCGAGTTGATCGGCAGCTCACGGCCCGTTTCCGGGTCATGTTTGATCGCCTTGATCTCATCCATCATCGCGTTGGCCACCTGGTCGCCGCAACGGCTCCACGCGTCGATCACCTTATTGTATTTTTCCTGCTGGGTGATGAGGCCGTCTTGATATTGCTGCTCATAATCCTTCACCTGTGCACGCGCTTCATCGACCAGTGCAATCTTGGCGTCGGGAATGATCATATCGTCCTTGCCAAACGAGATGCCCGCCTTGAACGCGTGGCGGAAGCCAAGGCTCATGATGGCGTCGGCAAACAGCACCGTCTCCTTCTGGCCGGTGTGGCGATATACTTCGTCGATAACGTCGCCCACATCCTTTTTGGTCAGCAGACGGTTGACGATGTCGAACGGCACCTTGTGGCTTTTGGGCAGCGTTTCGCCCAGCAACATGCGACCTGGCGTCGTTTCAAACCGCTTGAGGTAGGAATTACCCGCCTCGTCGGTCTGCGGCACGCGGCTGATGACCTTGGTGTGCAGCGTCACCGCGCCGGAATCGAGCGCATGGTGCACCTCGGCCATGTCGGCAAGCAACATGCCTTCGCCGGGTTCGCCCTGCTTTTCCATCGTGATGTAGTAAAGCCCCAGTACCATGTCCTGCGATGGCACGATGATCGGCTTGCCGTTTGCAGGCGAGAGGATGTTGTTGGTCGACATCATCAGCACGCGCGCTTCGAGCTGCGCTTCGAGCGACAGGGGCACGTGAACGGCCATCTGGTCACCGTCAAAATCGGCGTTGAAGGCCGAGCAGACGAGCGGGTGAAGCTGGATAGCCTTGCCCTCGATCAGCACCGGTTCAAACGCCTGAATGCCAAGCCGGTGGAGCGTGGGCGCGCGGTTGAGCATGACGGGGTGCTCGCGGATCACCTCGTCAAGAATGTCCCAAACTTCCTTGCGCTCTTTTTCGACCCACTTCTTGGCCTGTTTCAGCGTCATCGACAGGCCCTTGGCGTCAAGGCGCGCATAGATGAACGGCTTGAACAGTTCGAGCGCCATCTTTTTGGGCAAACCGCACTGGTGCAGCTTCAGTTCCGGCCCAGTTACAATGACCGAGCGGCCCGAATAGTCGACGCGCTTGCCGAGCAGGTTCTGCCGGAAGCGGCCCTGCTTGCCCTTCAGCATGTCGGACAGTGATTTTAGCGGGCGCTTGTTGGCACCCGTGATTGTGCGGCCGCGGCGGCCATTGTCGAACAGCGCGTCGACGGCTTCTTGCAACATGCGCTTTTCGTTGCGCACGATGATGTCGGGCGCACGCAGTTCCATCAGCCGCTTCAGGCGGTTGTTGCGGTTAATGACCCGGCGGTAAAGATCGTTAAGGTCGGACGTGGCAAAGCGCCCACCATCAAGCGGCACAAGCGGGCGCAGCTCGGGCGGAATAACCGGCACGACTTCGAGGATCATCCATTCCGGCCGGTTACCCGAATCGATAAATGATTCGACAACCTTCAACCGCTTGATGATCTTCTTGGGCTTCAGCTCAGATTTGGTAACGGCCAGCTCGTCAAGCAGGTCTTTGCGCTCGCCTTCAAGATCAAGGCTTTCGAGCATGATGCGCACCGCCTCAGCGCCAATGCCGGCTGAAAATGCGTCTTCGCCAAACTGATCCTGCGCTTCAAGCAGCTCATCTTCGGTGAGGAGCTGATATTTGTCGAGCGTGGTCAGGCCCGGTTCGATAACGATATAGGCTTCGAAATACAAAACCCGCTCAAGTTGTTTGAGCTGCATGTCGAGCAACAGGCCGATGCGGCTGGGCAGCGACTTCAAAAACCAGATATGCGCAACCGGCGCGGCAAGCTCGATATGGCCCATCCGCTCGCGCCGCACCTTCGACACGGTAACCTCAACGCCGCATTTTTCGCAAACAATGCCCTTGTACTTCATGCGCTTATACTTGCCGCACAAGCACTCATAATCTTTGATAGGGCCAAAGATGCGCGCGCAGAACAGGCCATCACGCTCTGGCTTGAAGGTGCGATAGTTGATGGTCTCGGGTTTCTTGATTTCGCCGAACGACCACGACCGGATACGATCCGGCGAAGCGATCCCGATCTGGATCTGGTCAAAAGTTTCCGGCTTGGCGACCGGGTTGGCGAAGTTGGTCAGTTCGTTCATGTCTCACTTCCCTTTCTGGGGAAAAACCTTGTTGGCGGGGCAGGGCGGGCGCCGGCCGCAAATGGCCGGCGCCTGCACCAATTCACTCCGCCGCGATCGCGACACCGTCGCTGTCAAACTGCTCGATGCTCTTCAGTTCGACGTTCAGCCCCAGCGAGCGCATTTCCTTGACGAGCACGTTGAAGCTTTCAGGAATGCCGGCCTCGAACGTGTCGTCACCCTTGACGATCGCCTCGTAAACCTTGGTGCGGCCAACCACGTCGTCCGACTTTACGGTGAGCATTTCCTGCAAGGTGTATGCAGCGCCATAAGCCTGGAGCGCCCAGACCTCCATTTCCCCAAAGCGCTGGCCACCGAACTGCGCCTTGCCGCCCAGCGGCTGCTGGGTAACGAGCGAATAGGGGCCGATTGAGCGGGCATGGATTTTGTCGTCGACCAGATGGTGCAGCTTGAGCATGTAGATGATGCCCACAGTTACCTTGCGATCGAACATTTCGCCGGTGCGCCCGTCAAATAACTCCGACTGTCCAGACGTGTTCAAGCCGGCAAGCGAAAGCATGTCGGACACGTCCTTTTCACGCGCGCCGTCAAACACTGGCGTGCCCATCGGAATGCCAGTTTTCGAGTTTTCGGCCAGCTCAACAATCTGGCTCGCATCGCGCGCCTCGATTTCATCGGCATAATGCGCACCGTAAATGTCGAGCAGGCGGTCCTTCACGGGCGCTGGCATGTCGCCGCCTGTGGCGTTCGGATTGGCCTCGCGCCAATCTTCCAGCGCCTGGTGAACCTGTTGGCCAAGGTTGCGCGCGGCCCAACCCAGATGCGTTTCGAAAATCTGCCCAACGTTCATGCGGCTTGGCACACCAAGCGGGTTGAGCACGAGATCAACCGGCGTACCGTCAGCGAGGAACGGCATGTCCTCGGCCGGCAGAATGCGGCTGATAACGCCCTTGTTCCCGTGGCGGCCGGCCATTTTATCGCCTGGTTGCAGCTTGCGCTTCACCGCGACGAACACCTTTACCATTTTGAGCACGCCGGGCGGCAGTTCGTCACCACGCTCCAGCTTGTCGCGCCGGTCGTGGAACTTGTCGGTGATGAGCTTTACCGCATCATCATATTGCGCCTTCACGGCTTCAAGGTCGCTTTGTACCTTGTCATCGGCAACGGCAAACTTCCACCACTCGTGCCTGTCCACGCTGTCGAGCAGGTCGGCGTCGATAACCACGCCTTTTTTCTGCCCCTTGGGCACAGCGGTTGCCGTTTGCCCGGTCAGCATGTCGCGCAGCCGGCTCCATGTCGCGCGGTTGAGGATTGAGCGCTCGTCGTCGCTATCCTTTTTCAGCCGCTCGATTTCCTCGCGCTCAATGGCCATGGCGCGCTCGTCCTTGTCGATGCCGTGGCGGTTGAACACGCGTACTTCGACAACCGTGCCCGCAACGCCCGGCGGCAGGCGCAGCGAGGTGTCACGCACATCGCTTGCCTTTTCGCCAAAGATTGCGCGCAGCAGCTTTTCTTCCGGCGTCATGGGTGATTCGCCCTTGGGCGTGATCTTGCCTGCCAGAATATCGCCCGGCTCCACTTCGGCGCCGATATAGACGATGCCCGCCTCGTCGAGGTTCCTGAGAGCTTCCTCGCCGACATTGGGAATGTCGCGGGTAATGTCTTCTGGCCCCAACTTGGTGTCGCGGGCCATCACCTCAAACTCTTCGATATGGATCGAGGTAAACACATCGTCCTTCACGATGCGCTCGGAGATAAGGATCGAATCCTCATAATTATACCCGTTCCAGGGCATAAACGCGACCAGACTGTTGCGGCCAAGCGCCAGTTCGCCAAACTCAGTGGACGGGCCATCGGCAATAATGTCGCCTGCCTGGATCACTTCACCCACCTTTACCAGCGGGCGCTGGTTGATGCAGGTGTTCTGGTTGGAGCGCTGGAACTTCATCAGCGTGTAAATATCGACGCCAGACTGCCCAGCCTCGACATCGCCCGTTGCGCGGATGACGATGCGCGTTGCGTCCACCTGATCGACAATGCCCGAACGCTTGGCAGCAATGGCCGCGCCGGAATCGCGCGCAACCGTTTCTTCCATGCCTGTGCCGACAAACGGCGCCTCGGCACGCACCAGCGGCACGGCCTGACGTTGCATGTTCGAGCCCATCAGCGCGCGGTTGGCGTCATCGTTTTCCAGAAAAGGAATGAGCGATGCGGCCACCGAAACAAGCTGCTTTGGCGACACGTCCATCAGCGTGATGGTGTCGGGAATGGCCATCAAGAATTCGCCCGCCTGCCGCGAGGAGACAAGTTCTTCCATGAAGCGGCCTTCGCCATCCAGCTCGGCATTGGCCTGCGCAATGGTGTGCTTGGCCTCTTCCATGGCGGAGAGGTAAACCACCTCGTCGGTCACCTTATGGTCGACAACTTTGCGATATGGCGTTTCGATAAAGCCATATTTGTTCACCCGGCTAAAGCTTGCAAGGCTGTTGATCAGGCCGATATTTGGGCCTTCCGGCGTTTCAATCGGGCAGATGCGGCCATAATGCGTCGGGTGAACGTCGCGCACTTCAAAGCCCGCGCGTTCGCGCGTCAGGCCGCCTGGCCCAAGGGCCGAAACGCGGCGCTTATGCGTCACTTCGGACAGCGGGTTGGTTTGGTCCATAAACTGTGAGAGCTGCGACGAGCCAAAAAACTCGCGCACCGCGGCAACCGCTGGCTTGGCGTTGATCAGGTCGTTTGGCATCACGGTCGACACATCGACCGAGCTCATCCGCTCCTTCACCGCGCGCTCCATGCGGAGCAGGCCGACGCGATATTGGTTTTCCAGCAGCTCACCCACTGAACGCACGCGCCGGTTACCGAGATTGTCGATATCGTCGATATCGCCCTTACCGTCCTTCAGGTCGACCAGCGTCTTCACCACCGACAAAATGTCCTCGGTGCGCAGCGTGGTAACCGTGTCTTCACAGTCGAGGTCGAGCCGCATGTTGAGCTTTACGCGGCCAACGGCTGACAGATCATAACGATCAGGATCGAAAAACAGACCCGAAAACAGCGCTTCGGCCGTTTCCAGCGTTGGCGGCTCGCCAGGGCGCATCACACGGTAAATATCGGACAGCGCCTGTTCGCGCTCCTCGGCCTTGTCGGCCTTTAGCGTGTTGCGGATCCATGGGCCGGTGGCGACATGGTCGATGTCGAGCAGTTCGATCCGGTCAATCCCGGCTTTGTCGAGCAGCTCAAGGTTCTCGGCCGACACCTCGTCGCCTGCTTCGATGTAAATCTGGCCGGTGGCTTCGTTGATAAGGTCATAGGCTGAATAGCGGCCGAAGATTTCTTCGGTTGGAATAAGCAAATCCACCAGGCCGTCCTTGGCGGCCTTGTTGGCGGCGCGCGGCGAAATCTTCTGGCCCGAAGCGAACACCACTTCGCCCGTTTTGGCGTCGATAATGTCGAACATCGGCTTTTGGCCGCGCCAGTTTTCGGCCTGAAAAGGAATAATCCAGCCACCCTGGCCACGAACAAAAGTTACGCGGTTGTAGAAATGGTTGAGAATTTCTTCGCTCGTCAACCCCAGCGCATAAAGAAGGGCAGTAACCGGCAGCTTGCGCTTGCGGTCGATGCGGACGTTGACAATGTCTTTTGCGTCAAATTCAAAGTCAAGCCAGGAACCGCGATAGGGAATGACGCGCGCGGCGAACAGATATTTGCCGCTCGCATGGGTTTTACCACGATCATGGTCGAACAATACGCCCGGCGAGCGGTGCATCTGGCTGACGATAACCCGTTCGGTGCCGTTGATGACAAAGGTGCCGTTGCCTGTCATCAACGGCATGTCACCCATATATACGTCCTGCTCTTTGATATCGAGCACGCTGCGCGCCTCGGTATCGGCATCGACTTCGAACACGATTAAGCGCAGCGTAACGCGCATCGGCGCTGCATAGGTGATGCCGCGCTGCCGGCATTCTTCGGTGTCGAACTTGGGCTGCTCAAGCTCATAATTCACAAAATCAAGCTCGGCGGTGCCGGCGAAATCGCGAATGGGGAAAACGCTGCGCAGCGTTTTTTCAAGGCCGGACACATAGCCAATCGACGGATCTGACCGCAGAAACTGTTCGTAAGATTCGCGCTGAACCTCGATCAGATTCGGCATTTCCACCACTTCATGGATGTTGCCGAACACTTTGCGGATGCGCCGCTTGGCGGTGCTGCTGTCGCCGCGACGGCGCTTTGCAGGGCCGTTGTCGATTGCCTTGGTTGCCATGTAATAATCGCCTTATCAGCCAGAATATCTGTTCTCCGGCAAAAAGCCTGCCGGACCGGGCGCACGCAAAGACGCAAAAAGCCGCGCGCTCCCACCGGGGAAGCCGCAGCCTTCAGCGTCTTATGAACCAACAGCTCCCAATTCGATCGACACGCTGCGCAACGGCACGTCATTTCCCGAAAACTGCGGTGGAGGATGCGATATAGGCAGCAGGGGCGGCGCTGTCAAACCGGCCGGGCAACAAAAAGGGGCCACACCCGGTGGTGCAGCCCCAATTTGCTTCGCGCCCGGCAGCGCCGGGGCGTGAGCGCTTATTTGAGTTCGACGGTCGCGCCAGCTTCTTCAAGCTGCTTCTTGACCTTTTCGGCCTCGTCCTTCGAAACGCCTTCCTTGATCGCCTTTGGTGCGGATTCAACCAGTGTCTTGGCTTCGGTAAGGCCAAGGCCGGTGATGGCGCGAACTTCCTTGATGACGTTGATCTTCTTGCCGCCATCGCCGGTGAGGATCACGTCAAACTCGGTCTTTTCTTCAACTGCTGGTGCAGCCGCTGCGCCAGGCGCTGCAACCGCTACTGCGGCTGCTGCCGAAACGCCCCATTTCTCTTCCAGCATCTTCGAAAGCTCAGCGGCTTCGAGGACGGTCAGTTCGCTCAAGCTGTCAACCAGCGCGTTCAGGTCTGCCATGTTCATTCTCCGGTTCGGGGCGGGTGCCCCATTGGTTTCGTTTCAGTAAAATCGTCGAAGCGCCTGCAAATCAGGCGTCCGCCTTGTCCTTTTCCGCATAAGCAGAAAGTACCCGCGCAAGTTGGGCGGCCGGCGCCTGAGCGATGGTTGCAATCTTGGTGGCAGGGGCCACCAGCAAGCCAACGATCTTGGCACGCAGTTCATCCAGCGACGGCATTGTCGCCAGCGCCTTGACGCCTTCAACATCAAGAATAGTTGCGCCCATTGCACCGCCGACGATTTCGAGCTTGTCGTTCGTCTTGGCGAATTCAACGGCGATTTTTGCCGCCGCAACAGGGTCAACCGAGGTTGCAAGGCCAACCGGGCCGGTGAGCAGATCGCTCATCGGCGCATAGTCGGTGCCAACCAGCGCGATTTTGGCAAGCTTGTTCTTCGAGACTTTGTAGCTTGCGCCAGCATCGCGCATCTTGAGCCGAAGCGCGGTTGATTGCGCCACGGTCATCCCCAGATTACGGGTAACGACCACCACGCCAACCTCGGCAAAGGTGCGGTTCAGCTCGGCAACGAGCTCAGCCTTTTCAGCACGATCCATGCCATTCTCCACATTTCAGACCACAAGGCACGGATGCCCGGTGGCCGGTTCAAAACGGCGAGGCGGGGTTCCGCTTCGCCGGATCCGTTCGATGGGGGCATGGGCGGGCGCACGAGCGGTGCCTCCTGGCACGGCCAATGCGCTGACGCGGGGCAGGGGCCATGGGGCACCGCCTGAAATTCCATTCCCCGTCTCGGCAGGGCATTAAGGCCAGGCAAATCCTGGCCACCTGCTGTCTCGGACGGCACCCCGTTCAACAGGCAAAGCCGCCAATTGGGGATGGGTGCGCATAGCGCGGCTGACGCCGATGTCAACCTCTTTAAGCTAGGCGTGCGGCCCGTGTTATGATGGTTAAGCCATTGCTAAGTTTTTTGTGGGATAAAGGCATTATAGAAAATTTTTCTACCATCGCTTGGGGAATATTTTGCTTTATCGCGCGGGTAATTTGTTAAAACAACGTTTTTGGTGCGATCCATTGGCATCGGTTGCAACCAATTCGTTGCTACGCCGTGCGATTGCACGCGAACAATTTGCCGAGGCAGGGCGTGCTATTCTTCGTACACGCTTGCCGATATTTGGTCTTGCTGGAGCAATTGCCTGGAGTGGGCGCAGCGCATCCTATCCTAACATCTTAGTAGCGCTTGTTGTTTTCCATATGGCATTTTCGGCAATGGTGCCGCTGTTTTTCCCCGATATGAAGCAATGCCGGGTTCGGTTTCGTAATAACCGTCAAAAATTTCATATAATCTATGCCTATGCGTTTTTTTCCTCGTTAATATGGGGCACAATGTTGGTGGCAGCGAGCATTGGCTCGGACCCAGGCGCCCAAATGGGTTTTTTGTGCGTGCATGTTGGCTTGATTTGCATCGGTACGGTTACTTTTTCAGCTATTTCCAAAGCGGCTTATATCTACATCGTCACGCTGGCGGTTTTGTGCGAAATTCATATCCAGTCCGCCCAGGTTGAACTGCCCGCCGCGCTGCATGGGCTTTTGGTGATATTTTGCATCATGCTGTGCCAGGCGCAGGGGCAGACAGCGCAAAATTTTGTTCGGCGCATGATTATCGATGCTGAGCTGCACGAGGCTGAACAGCGGCGGCTGGCAGAGGTGGAGCAGCTTGCCGAACAGCGTGCCGCGGAAGAACGTCTTCACCAGCAGCAGCAAGAAGCGGCGCGCACCCGCCATGCCGAAGAACAGCGCCAGGCCAGTTTGCGCGTGGCGGCGCAATATGAGGCTTCGGTTGCCGCGCTTGCCAACGATATGGACGAGGCGGTTGCAACGCTTGCGTTTGCCAGCGACAATATCAGCACCATCAATGCATCGGCGGCGGCGCGCGCGGCGCGTGTTTTGGGGTTGGCGGATGACGCGACTGCGCTTGTCCAGTCGGTTGCCGCATCGGCTAAGGCGCTCACCCGCTCTGCTGCGCGCATTTCGGAGGAGGCTGAGCAGCAGGTGGAGATGTGCGTTGATGCCGATGG
The DNA here is from genome assembly GCA_041659705.1 of Sphingomonas sp. GTDB lineage: Bacteria > Pseudomonadota > Alphaproteobacteria > Sphingomonadales > Sphingomonadaceae > Sphingomonas. The sequence continues at coordinate 141,352 of JBAZXU010000005.1, read as the reverse complement.
TATCGCCGCCAGCGGCAAAGGCAGCCTCACGGCACTGTCAGACAAGGCAGACCAGGTGGCGGATATTGTGCGCGTTGTTCAAGAGCTGGCCGGGCAAACCAACCTGCTGGCGTTGAACGCAACCATCGAGGCGGCCCGCGCGGGCGAGGCCGGGCGCGGCTTTGCTGTTGTCGCGCAGGAGGTGAAAACACTGGCCTCGCAGACACATGGCGCCGCGGGGCGAATTGCGGGCATTATGCAGGAAACCATGCGCCGCACAGCGGAGGCAGAGCTGGTGATGGACGGTGTGTTTGCCACCATCGGCAAAAGCGCGGGGCGTGCCCACCGCATCGCTGGCACGGTGGAGGAGCAGCGCGGCGCAACGCTCGACATTAGCCAGGCATCGGCCAAAACCGCGCAGGCCTCGCTTGAGGTGAGCCGGACGGCAGAGCAGGTTGCAGGTGATGCGCACCGCGCCGAGGTGCTGGCCGCCCAAATGCGCGATGTGGTGGCGGGCTTGCGGAGCAAATCGTCGCTTTTGCGCGAAACCAGCGATGCTTTTCTAAAATCGCTAACGGGCGCCCGCGCCGCCTGATCTGGCAGGCGTTTTGTGTCGGCCATCGTGCGATGCAAAAGGGCCAGGAGTTACCCCGGCCCTTCGCTACTTCATATCGGTTTGGCAATTTCCGGTGTCAGGCCCCGGCAACGTCTGCCGTGTTGATCCGCACGCCTGCCCCCATGGTGGAGCTGACGGCGACCTTCCTTACATATTTTCCCTTGGCGCCGGTTGGCTTGGCCTTCACCACTGCGTCAACCAGTGCATCAAAGTTAGCGCGCAAGTCTTCAGCCGAAAAGCTGGCCTTGCCGATGCCGGAGTGGATGATGCCAGCCTTTTCGACGCGATATTCGATCTGCCCGCCCTTGGCCGCCTTTACGGCTTCAGCAACGTTCATGGTGACGGTGCCGAGCTTGGGGTTTGGCATCAGGCCTTTGGGACCAAGCACCTTGCCGAGCCGGCCGACGACACCCATCATGTCTGGCGTCGCAATGCAGCGGTCAAAGTCAATCGTGCCGCCCTGGATGATTTCCATCAGGTCTTCAGCGCCAACCACATCGGCTCCGGCTTCGCGGGCTTCATCGGCCTTGGCGCCCTTGGCGAACACACCGACGCGCACCGTCTTGCCGGTGCCCTTGGGCAGGGTTACCACACCGCGGACCATCTGGTCGGCATGGCGGGGGTCGACACCAAGGTTAAGGGCAATTTCGATCGTTTCGTCAAACTTGGCAGTGGCATTTGCCTTGGCAAGGGCAATCGCCTCGTCGACACTGTACAACTTGTCACGATCAACCGCAGTGGCGAGGAACTTTGCTTTTTTGGTCAGCTTGGTCATTGGATCAGCCCTCCACCACTTCGAGGCCCATGGCGCGGGCGCTGCCTTCGATGATGCGGGTCGCCGCCTCAATATCGTTGGCGTTCAAATCCTTCATCTTCATCTGCGCGATTTCGGTAAGCTTTGAGCGCGCAATCTTGCCTGCAGAAACCTTGCCTGGCTCCTTTGAGCCTGATTTCAGGTTCGCTGCCTTTTTGATGAGGAAGCTGGCAGGTGCCGTTTTCGTCTCGAACGAAAAGCTGCGATCGGCATAAACGGTGATGACGGTTGGAATTGGCATACCTTTTTCAATTTCGCCGGTGGCGGCGTTGAAGGCTTTGCAAAATTCCATGATGTTCACGCCGCGCTGACCGAGCGCAGGGCCGATTGGCGGCGAAGGGTTGGCGGCGCCGGCGGGCACCTGCAGCTTGATATAGCCGGTAATTTTTTTAGCCATTAGTCACTCACTCTGTTGCGGGCCGGGTCTTATCGGCCAGTTCAAGTTTAGCGGTGCAAACGGTGGCCAAAGGCCATCTCCCGCGGCGGATACGCTCACTCATTCGTCCATCCAGCAGATGACGCGAATTCCTTAATTATTTAACGCGCTCAACCTGTTCAAAGTCAAGCTCCACAGGTGTGGCGCGGCCAAAGATCGACACCGAAACCTTGACCTTCGACTTATCAAAGTCGAGCCCTTCAACCGTGCCGTTGAAACTTGCAAACGGGCCTTCCAGCACTTTAACTGCATCGCCGATTTCGTAATCGACCTTGATCTGTTGCTTGGGATTGGCAGCGGCCTCTTCCTTGGTGGAAAGCATCCGCGCGGCTTCTGCATCGCTGATTGGCTGCGGCTTGCCCATCGACCCCAAAAAGCCCGTTACCTTTGGCGTGTTTTTCACCAGGTGATAAACATCGTCATTCATGCTGAGCTTGGCCAGCACATAGCCGGGCATAAATTTGCGCTCGACCTGGATTTTCTTGCCACGTCGCGCTTCGGTTATGGTTTCTGTTGGCACTTCAATCGCTTCGACCAACTGCTCAAGGCCCATGCGCGTGGCCTCCGCCATGATCGAATCGCGAACCTTGCCTTCAAAGCCCGAATAGGCGTGAATAATGTACCAGCGAGCCATGCGTCGTTTTTTCCGTCCTATAATCCCGGTTTATTTGGCGGCTGACAGCAGCAGCTTAACAATCGCTTCAAAAATCGTGTCGGTGGTGAAGAAAAACACCGCAAGCATCGTCGTCATCACCATCACCATGACGCCGGTCATCACGGTTTCGCGCCGTGTCGGCCAGGTGACCTTCGCGGTTTCTGCGCGCACCTGTTTGATGAAATCCAGCGGACTAGTCTTTGCCACGTGTCGTTCCTCGATAGCCGAGTTCGGGACATAGTTTCGCCGCCCGGTCCCGCAAGGGGCACGGACGATAAACAATCCCGATTTCGGATTGCCAACCGCCATAGCGATGATTGCGAAGAGGTGCAAGCCATGGCGTGGGCGGGCAGCGGCGGTGATAGGGAGATGGTGGCAGGGGAGCTCGGACTCGAACCGAGGGCCTTCGGTTTTGGAGACCGACGCTCTAACCAGCTGAGCTACACCCCTGTGCGGCGACAGGCTTTAGCGGGAGCAAAGCCATCCGGCAAGCGCCATCATGCGGCCTTGTGCGCAAGAATCATCGCTGCGCGGCTGGCAATGGTGCGCGCCTCGTCTGCGGGCACGGGACGGCCGAAATAATAGCCCTGTACCTTGGTACAGCCAAGCGCACGCGCCATGCGGTGCTCTTCCTCGGTTTCCACGCCTTCAGCTGTACTTGCCATGCCAAGGCTGTTGGCCAGTGCCACCACTGCGCGGATAATTGCCACGCTTTCTGGCACTTCGCGCGCGGCGCTTTGCACAAAGCTGCGGTCGATTTTGATGGTCGAAAACCGCATCCGGCTAAGATAGCCAAGCGAGGAATAGCCTGTGCCAAAATCGTCGAGCGACAGTTTCACGCCAAGGTCAAGTATCCGCTCCAGCACTTGCATGGCCGAGGTGCCTTCGTGGAGGAACACGCTTTCTGTCACTTCCAGCTCCAGCCGCGCGGGGGCCAGGCCGCTATTGGCAAGGGCAGAGGCGACAATCGCCACAAATTGCGGATCGTGGAGCTGTTCAGGCGATACGTTGACGGCAACGCCGATGGAGTCGGGCCAATGTGCGGCTTGGGCACAAGCGGCGCGCAGCGCCCATTCGCCAATTGGGGCGATGAGCCGGGCCTCTTCGGCAAGCTGAATAAACCGCGATGGCGAAATGTCGCCAAATTCGGCACTGCGCCACCGCAGCAATGTCTCAAAACCGCAAACTGTCTCGGTTTCGCTGTTCACAACCGGCTGATAATGCGCTTCCAGCTCACCCTTGGCGAGCGCGTGGCGCAGCGCCATTTCCAGCACGCGGCGTTCTTCTGCATCGACATGGAGCTGTGGCTCGTACACATGCACCACGCCGCCGCCGCTTGCCTTTGAGCGGAACAGCGCAAGATCGGCCGAGCGGATGAGCGTGTCGGTCGTTTTGCCATCGCGCGGGCCAAGCGCAATGCCGACACTGGCGCCAACATAGAGCATATGCCCGTCAATTTCATAGGGCTGAGACAAGGCATCGATAATGGATGCACCGAGCTGCTCAATCGCAGGCATGTTTGCCGCATCGCGAACGACCACGGCAAATTCATCTCCCCCCAGCCGGCCGGCCATCTGGTGCGCGCCCATCATCGCGTTCAGCCGCTCAGCCACGCGGCCAAGCAGCCGGTCTCCCACCGCCTGGCCCAGCGTTTCGTTGATTACTTTGAAACGATCAAGATCAACCATCAAAATAGCGCAGCGCGAGCGCCATTTTTCGCTTTCCGCCATGGCAACCGCGAGTGTTTCGGTAATCAGCAGCCGGTTGGGCAGCCCGGTCAACATGTCGTAGCGGGCCATGCGGTTGATCTTGTCGGCCGAGGCGCGGCGTTCCGTCACATCTGAGCCAACGCCGCGAAAGCCAATAAAGCCACCTTTTTCGTCAAATTTTGGGCTTGCGGTCATTTCCCACCAGCGCTCGGTGTCCTTCACCCGCACGGGAATGAGCAAATCGCGAAAGGCGCGGCGTGTTTTGATATTTTCGGCCAGCTGCCTTAAGCCAAGCGAAAAATGGCCGCTTTCCCAGTCAGATCCTGCCAGAATCTGCAAAAATGACTGAAGGTTGATCGAGACCGGATCATGGCCAAGCGCATAGGCAAAGCGCGGTGAAGCGCGCACAATCCGCTTGCTCGCGTCAATCTCCCAAAGCCAGTCGGCGCTTTGTTCTTCGCTGTCGTTGAGCAGCAGGCTGACCGTTTCCTCCCGGTCGGTCAGCGCGATTTCGCCGGAGCGGATGACGACAAGCGATTGCGCTGCAAGAAAGCTGCCCGTAGCCAGCAACCCGGCAATTACCGCCGCTGCACCTGCAAGCATTGGCCCTGTAACGACCAACAACATTACCGCAAGCGCACCACCAAGTACCGCAATCAGGCTGATGGTCGCCAGCGGCAGCGCGGCCATGGCGATTGCCGATGTTGCCATGAGCAGCGACACGATGAGCCACAGCCCCATCGCCGCGCCGATATTGGGATGCAGGCACAGCGCAACCGGCGCGACAGACCATGCCATCCCAAGCGCCATGCCTTCCCATAACGTGCTGCGAATAGCGCAAAGCGGCGCGCTTGCGGTGTTTTGATAGCGGCTGTCGAGCCGGCGGATGGTTGTGGTGGTGGCAATGGCGGCAATGCTCGCCCACCAAAGCAGCATAAGCGGCAGCGGAAACAGGTTTTCGGCCAGCATCACGACAACGCCCGCCGCAATAATGTGTGCAGCCAGCATGAAACGCGCAAATGACCGGCCCGCATTTAGCTGCGCTGCGCGAATCGCATCCCAGTCAGTTGAATCTGCTGGATTATATAATCCCAGCAACGCAAACACGTTGATCCGCTGACGGGTGAACAAAAGGCCGGCATGGTTTGACACGCCTCCACCAGTACATCGTCTTGGTTAGCGGAAGGTTATTTCCGCTATAGTTTGTGCGCTATATTAGGCTGTTCATCGCCATTGTGGCACGCCTTGTCACGCGGCAATGGCATAAGGCTTGATTTCACCTGCCAGATACAGGTTGCGCGCCTTGGCGCGGCTCAGCTTGCCAGAGCTTGTGCGCGGCAAGGTGCGCGGCGGCACCAGCTCGATTACGCAGTTCATACCGGTCACCGAGCGGACGCGTTCGCGAATCTCGTCGCGCAGGCGGCTACGTTCGGCATCGTCGGAGGTGCGGCACTGCACCAGCACGGCCGGCGTTTCTTCCCCGCCAGGCGTGGTGATGGCAAAGGCGGCAATATCTCCGGCTTTGAAGCCGGGAAGCTGTTCTACAGCCCATTCAATGTCTTGTGGCCAGTGGTTGCGGCCGTTGACGATGATCATGTCCTTTGCCCGGCCGACGATGTAGATATACCCATCCGACAAATAGCCCATGTCGCCGGTATCGAGCCAGCCATCGGCCATGCACGCAGCCGTTGCCTCGGCATCGCGGAAATACCCTTGCATAATCGATGGGCCGCTGCACCAGATTTTGCCGATTGCCCGGTCGGGAAGGGGGGTGCCGTCCTCCTCGCGCACCTCAACCTGCATGTCGCGCACTGGCCGGCCGCAATTGACAATAGCCCGGTAGCGCTGTGGCCGGTCCTGCCCGGCGGGAACGCCGGAAAGTTGCGTCTCCTCCACCAGTTCCACGCGAATACCCTCGCCTGGCGGCATGATGGAGACCGCAAGCGTCGCCTCGGCCAGGCCATAGCTTGGCAAAAACGCGCTGGCCTTGAACCCGGCAGGGCCGAATGCGTCGACAAAATGCTGCATGACATCGGGGCGGATCATGTCGGCGCCGTTGCCCGCCAGCCGCCAGCGCGACAGGTCGAACCGGTCCGACGCCTTGGTCTGGCTCGACATGCGGCGCGAGCAAATGTCATAGCCAAAAGTGGGCGAATAGCTGACCGAAGTGCCCTGATTACGGCTGATAAGATCAAGCCAGGCAAGCGGGCGGCGGGCAAAATCTTCGGTCTTTAGATAATCAACCGAGACCTGATTGGCGATGGGCGACAGGAAGCAGCCAACCAGCCCCATGTCATGATACCAGGGCAACCACGAGATGCAGCGGTCGCTCTCGACAAGTTGCATCCCATGGGCGTGCGCTGCCAGGTTGTTGAGCAAGGCGCGGTGTGTAACGGCCACACCGTGGGGAAAACGGGTGGAGCCGCTGGAATATTGCAGATAGGCAATGTCATCTGGCGCGGCTTGCGGCAGGGGTGCGGGCACCACGGGGCGTGTGGCCAGTTCTGCCCAGTCCAGCCCGGTAACGCCGCCAAGGCGCGCGGCTTCTCCGGCCATATTGGCCAGTTCTGGCGGGTAGATGAGCATCGACGGGTCGCTGCTGGCAAGCTGTACGCGGATTTGCTCAACATAAGAATCGCGCCCGCCAAAGGAGGTAGGCAGGGGCAGCGGCACGGGCCAGGCGCCGGCATAGACTACACCAAAAAACAGCGCGGCAAATTCCCGCCCCGTTTCGGCTACCAGCGCAATCCGCTCTTGCGGGCGAACGCCGCTGGCGATGAGCCGCAGCGCCATGTCAATGGCATCGGTGCGCATTTCGGCAAAGCTATAGGGCCGGGTGAGCGCGCCGCGTGCGTCATGAAAGTTCAGGCCGCGCACGCCCGACGCGGCATAATCCATCGCCTCGCCAAGCGTTTCAAAATCGGCAAATCGCCGGGGCAACGCATCCCCCGTTGGTGTCGGCGTGACGATGGCTGTACGCTCCATTAGGGCTGTTTCACCCGATTGTTCCATTTGACCGCTCATGTTGTCGCGCCCTTGATAACGATTGTTGTCGCCGCCGGCGTCTGTGCCGATGGATGACAAGCGTGTTGCACTGCCCCAAGCAAGCGTTCAAAATCCGTTCCGACTGTGGCATAATAATGGCGACATGCACGCAAACCGAAGATCTGCTCCGCGCGGCGCACCAAATCTTGATGCGCACAGCCTTGAAAAGCTGGCGTTGCGCTATGTTGAACGTTTTGCCACCACACGGGCAAAGCTGATGGCATATCTTGATCGCAAGATTCGCGAGCGCGGCTGGGAGGGTAAGGCGGCAGACACCGCCGCGCTTGCAGACCATATGGTGGCGCTGGGTTATGTCGATGATCGCGCATTTGGCGAAGCGCGCGCTGCAGCCATGGCGCGCCGCGGCCTTGGCGCGCGCCGCATTTCCGGCGCGTTTTATGTTGCAGGCATTGGCGCTGCAGATGCCGCAGCGCTTGCGCCCGCCATTGCTGAACGCGCCGAAGATGCTGCCCTGTCTTTTGCCCGGCGCCGCAAATTCGGCCCCTATGCGCAAGGCGTTGTCGATCGCGCTGGTCGGCAGCGCCAATTTGCAGCCATGCTGCGGGCAGGCCATGACACGGAGCTTACCCGCCGGATACTTGCGATGGCACCCGCAGATGAGCCGGGCGGTGAGGAGGAGGATGATTTTGGCACAGGCGGTGCCAGCTTTTGATCGCCATTGACGTGGAATATGGTAGCATAAAAAAGGGGCAAGGGGGAGTTGTATGCGTTTCGAGCCGCGGTCAGCATCGTTTGAGCAGCTATCTGAAGAGGCCGGCCCTGCAAGAGAGGGCGATGTTTTGGAGCCGGGCGAGATCAGGGTTTCGGGTACTGTGAAATGGTTCGACATGACCAGAGGCTTTGGCTTCATGGTGGCGGATGAGCAGGCAGGCGCGCCAGATATCGGTGACGTGCTGGTTCATTTTTCTGTGCTGAACGGCCTTGGGCGGCGCAGCCTGCCAGAGGGGACGTGGCTCGACTGTGTCGCCGTGCAACGCGCGCGCGGCTATCAGGCAAAAACTATTTTGTCGCTCGATTTTGCCAATGCTGTTGAGCCATCTGTGCGGTTTTGTGGCGAGGAGGACCGGGTGGACCGCGCGCTGCTGCTCGATTCCGCCGGCCCGTTTGAGGCGGTGCGGGTCAAATGGTTCAATCGACTGAAGGGATATGGATTTCTCGTGCGTGATGTCGATTCAGCCGATATATTTGTGCATATGGAAACCCTGCGCCACGCCGATATTGGCGTGGTTGAGCCGGATCAGCCGCTGCGTGCCCGCATTGTGGATGGGCGCAAAGGGCCGCTGGCGGTGGCGGTAGCGCCGGAAAGCTGAGGATTGAATGACGGTTAAAAATGTTCTTCGCACTGCCGCAATGCTGGCGCTGCTTTCGTCTACGGTAATGTTTTCGAGCTGTACCAGCGGCGGCGCGGCCTCGGCTGCCTCGGCCAGTGCGGCTGCAAAAATTATTTCAGTGACCGTGAAGAGCGCCAATGGCGACCATCATTTCGAGGTTGAGCTGGCGCATACACAGGCAGAGCAGCAGCGCGGGCTAATGTTCCGCACCAATATTCCGCAAGACGGCGGCATGTTATTTTCTCCACACCCACCAGAAGGCGGCCCGCCGACCGAGGCCAGTTTTTGGATGAAGGACACGCCAAGCCCGCTTGATATCATCTTCATCCGCACCGACGGCACTATTGCGCGCATAGCGGAAAACACCACGCCATTTTCGCAGACGCCCATTCCCTCGGGCGAGCCGGTCAGCGCGGTGCTTGAGTTGCGCGGCGGGCGCACAGCGGAGCTGGGCATTGCCGAAGGTGACCAGGTGAGCTGGGCGGGACGCTAAGGGCGCCAGGCTGCCAGCGCCTGCCGGCATAGCGAGCTTTTCGCCGCATTTTTCGGCCTTGCTTGTCTGTTTTGCGCAAACGAAGGTTGAAGGCGGGCACCGGGCAAGCTAAGTCGCGAACCATGAGCATTTTTGGCACGATATTCACCTGGTGGAATGGCGCGACCTTTGGCACCTGGCTGGGCTTGCGCGGCAAGGCGCGCGTTGGCGAGGATTCGCAAGGCAACGTCTATTATGAAGGCGGGGTGGATATGAACGGCATTGCGCGCCGCTGGGTGATGTATAGCGGCGCTAACGATGCCAGCCGCGTGCCGCCGCAATGGTTTGGCTGGTTGCACCATCAGGTGGACGAACTTCCCCAAGATGTTTTGCCCCCCGTGCGGCCATGGCAGAAGCCGGCGCTGGCCAATCTTACCGGCACAGCACTTGCCCATCGACCTGCCGGCGCGATGGAAATGGGCGGGCACCGCGCGCCTGCCACCGGTGATTATGAAGCCTGGACGCCTGGCGAATGAAAAAATGGCTGCTGGCCGGGGCGGGCGCCTGCCTCGCCGCGGCTGGTCTGTGGTTTGGCATTTCGTGGTGGCAGGCAGCGCGGCTGGTTGATGCAGCCTCGGTAAAACCCGTTGGCGGTACAGCGCTTGATGAGCCGCCCGCGCCATCGGGCGTTGTTACTATTAACAACCCGGCCGACCTTGCACTTGCTGAGGGTGCCACTCCCATGGCAGAGCGGGTTGCGGTTATCGGGCTGCTCAATAAGCGCAACGGCGTTGCGAGCGATGTGGCGATGAAACCGGGCGAAGCGCGCCGGTTTGGCGATGTCGTCATCCGCCTGCGCGCCTGTGAGCAGACAGCGCCCTGGGAGCCGGAGCATCTGACCGGCGGCTTTGTGCAGGTCGATGTGCAACAGGCCAACCAGCGTTGGGCGCGCATTTTTTCGGGCTGGCTGTTTAAGGAACGACCCGCGCTGAACGTGGTGCAGCACCCGGTTTATGATGTTTGGGTCAAAAGTTGCACGATGAGTTTTCCATCGACCGGGCCCGATACGGTGGTTGTCGCAAGCGCAGCACCGCGTTCGAGCGCGAAGAAATCGGCAGATGAGGGAGATGATTCTGCCCCCACACCGCAATCTGGACCGGAAGCGGAAGCGGCACCCGCGCCCGGTGCACCGCCAGCGGCTGCCAAGCCCAAGCCCGCCGCGCCGTCAATCGCTGTGGACAACAGCCCCAAATAGGCGTTGCGGCTGATTTCAATTGCGCCAAGCGAGGCGAGATGATCAGTTTGAAACTGACAATCCAGCAAGGTGAAGCCGCCGACGCGCAACCGCGCCACGAGCCATGCCAGCGCCACTTTTGACGTATCTCGCGCCCGGCTGAACATGCTTTCGCCAAAAAAAGCGCGGCCAAGCGCCAGGCCATATAGCCCGCCGACCAGCCGATCTTCCTCCCAGCATTCAACGCTATGGGCATATCCCATAGCGTGGAGGCGGCAAAAGGCGTGCTCAATGCCAGGGTTAATCCAGGTATCCGCCCGGTCGTCCGCCGCCTCTGCGCAAAGCGAGATGACGCGGCCAAAGGCGGTGTCTGCGGTGACATGAAAGCGGTTCTGCGCCAGTGTTTTGCGCAGCGAGCGCGAAAGGTGAAACCCGTCGAGCGGCAAAATGGCGCGGCGTTTTGGCTCTACCCAAAAAACCTCATCCGCCGCGCGGTGCTCCGCCATGGGAAATACCCCGACGGCATAAGCGCCCAGCAACATATGCGCATCGAGCATGGAAGAAGGCGGATTTGGCGTGCTCAGCGTTTGCCGCCCGGCTCAGCAAGGCGGCGCTCAATTACCTGCCACAACTGGCAAAAAGCGCTGTTTGCGAGCGATTTTGCCGCAAACTGGCCCAGTGCTGCTCGCTTGCTGCTCATCGACTCGATAATGCTCGCCATGGGAATAACCGGCCAGTCGGGGTGGTGGGCAATCGCCTGTGCGTGCAGCTTGCGCCGCCGGTCGACCATGGAGTGAACCGGCAAAACGGGCGTTTTCCCGCCCAGTTGTTTGACAACCGCCTCCAGCGCGCGCTCCGATAAGGGTGAGGGGATAACGGGCACGACAATCAAATCGGCCGCGCGCATTACCTGATCGCTCGTCTCGGTCAGCCCCGGTGGGCAGTCGAGCAGCACACGGTCATAATCCTTGCCGGCCTGTGCAAGCAATTTGGTGAGCAGTTTTTTCTTGTCGAGTTCATGGAACAACAGGTCAAGCCCACGCAGCGAGGCATCGGCGCCGATCATGTCGAGCCTGGGGATGGCGGTTTTGCGGATCAGCTTTGAGGGATCGACATCTTTGGTGAAAGCGGCCTGCGCCTGGCTTTTTGCCGCGCGATCGGCCAGCAAAAATGTGCTCGCGGCCTGCGGATCAAGATCCCATAACAGCGTCCGGCGTGAAGACATGGTGGCCGCGCACCAGCCAAGGTTCACCGCTAGCGTGGTTTTGCCCACACCGCCTTTCAGGCTGTAAATCGCAATGGTCGCCAATGGCCGATACCCCGTGTCGTTATTGCCAACGAAAGCCATGGTGCCCAACGGCGCGCCATCAGGCAAGGGCGTGGTGGCTTTTCCGGCGCCCAGGGGTAAAAAAGGACGCGCACCAAAAAATGGGGCCGGAAGAACTGCTCCTTCCAGCCCATATCTGCGCTGCTGCTTAGCGGTTACTCAGGCCTTGCAGGTAAGCGTGCCCTTGTTTGGCTGCGTCAGGGTGATCGCTTTTGGCGAGCCTGTCAGCGAATAGCCCTCTGCCGTCATCGGTTCACCAGCGTTAGGCGCGGTCAACTTAATGGGGGGCGCGTCTTTTTCTGGCCGCAGATTAACCTGTTTGTCGCCCGCAAAGAAATCGACAAATACGAGGCTGTTATCCTTGCACCGGAAGGTGACGGATGCCTTCATCGCAGGAGGCAGCTCAACCTTGGTGCTGTTGGCAAGCTCTGCGGCCATTGGGTCTGGCGCGGTGGTCGTCACCGTTTCGGGCTTGTTGTCACAAGCAGCGAGCGGCAACAGCAACAGCGCAGCGGCGGAGAGGAGGAGGTTTTGTTTCATAGCAGCAGGTGCTTTGCCCAAGGTGCCGCGTTCGTCAAGGGGCGATGGGTGTTGATGGCGGATTTTACCAGGCCATGGCTCATAGCCGCTTGGCTGCAATAAATTTGTAACGATTCAATGTGTTTCAACCATTGTTGCTGCTGAGGGCAATGTGGTTGTGCCGCAGCGAATGGCCGCTGCCGACTTGCGCAAAATGGTGGATCGGCCTTATCTGGCGCCCATGACAATTGTACCCAACACGCTCGCGCTTATCGGCAATACCCCGCTTGTCCGTTTGCAAGGGCCAAGCGAGGCAAGCGGGGCGGAAATTTTCGCCAAGTGCGAATTTGCCAATCCCGGCGCTTCGGTGAAGGACCGGGCTGCGCTCTATATTGTCGAAGATGCTGAGGCGCGCGGCACTTTGCTGCCCGGCGGCACGATTGTTGAGGGGACAGCGGGCAACACCGGCATTGGGCTGGCGCTGGTCGCCAATGCCAAGGGCTATCGGTCGATCATCGTCATGCCCGAAACGCAAAGCCGCGAGAAAATGGACACGCTGCGCGCGCTGGGTGCTGAGCTGGTGCTGGTGCCGGCGGCGCCATATGCCAACCCTGGCCATTTTGTGCATACCAGCCGCCGCATCGCCGAGGAAACGCCCGGAGCTATCTGGGCAAACCAGTTTGACAATATCGCCAATCGTCGCGCCCATGTGCATGGGACTGCGGCTGAAATCTGGGCGCAGATGGACGGCCGGGTGGATGGGTTTACCTGCGCCGTTGGCACCGGCGGCACACTTGCCGGGGTTGGGCTTGGGCTGAAGGAAAAGGACGAGGCAATCACCATTGCGCTGAGCGATCCGCATGGCGCGGCGCTCTATAATTATTACGCGCACGGCGAATTGAAGGCCGAAGGGTCATCGGTTGCAGAAGGGATTGGGCAGGGGCGCATTACCGCCAATCTGGAAGGAGCGCCCATTGACACGCAGTTCCGCATTTCCGACGCGCAAGGGCTGGAATGGGTGGCGCGGCTGCTCAACGAAGAAGGGCTGTGCCTTGGCTTGTCATCGGGCATCAACGTGGCGGGTGCAGTGGCGCTTGGCCGCCAGTTGGGGCCAGGCAAGCGGGTGGTGACAATTTTGTGCGACACCGGGTTTCGCTATTTGTCGACGCTGTACAACCGGGAATGGCTGGAGGCCAAGGGGTTGCCCGTGCCGGTGCATTTGCAGCGCGGATGATGGCCGGGTTCGACAAGCGGGCACGGCTGGGTTAGGTTCCCATCCCTAATGGCGCAACATATCGCATCCAGTGGCCGCCAATTGGCTCAGCGCGTTACGGTCGGCCTTGTGGGTTTGGCCGCGGTAATTCTACTCATCGCCCTGGCGAGCGCGATTTTCAAGCTGGCGAACAAGGAACAACTGGCCCGCACAGATGGTGCCAGCAGCGCAGATGTCGCCGCCAATATTGTCGTGCTCAACGATAGCGACGCCGCAAAGGAGCCGCTGGCAGAGATTGGCGTTACGCCAAGTGCTGCGACCGACCCGGTTGACGCATCGATTGCCGCAAACACCATTGCCCCGGCATCAGGGCCGGTGCCCAGGCCCTGAATATTGCGGCCAGGCGCTGGGGTTGAGTGTTGGAGCTGAGCGTTCAGGCGCAGCCAATAGCGCAGGCAAGCGTGAAATCCGGTATTTTTTAGGGAAAACGCCCCAAAGCGCGCCACCACAAACCAAAAAAGGCGCAAACTTACAGGAATTGGCGCAGGATAGAGACACAGGAGACTGGCGCTGCACCCGAATTTGGCGGGGATAGGCGCAATTGTAGCTATTGGGGCGTCGGGGCCAGCCCCATATTCGCCGGAATGCGGCTGAACCCGACCCATTGGCTTATGGATTTTTCGGCCAGATACCTCACATCGCTCGGTTGAATGCCATATTGGGGCGATTATCTACCCCGGATTGATTGCGTCCATCCTGCCGCCAAATGCCCGGTCGCGCCGCCGGCGTAGAGGGGGCGATCAGGCAACTCACTTTGCCCATAGTTGCCGTAATCAAGCTGGCGCGCCAATATGTGCCGTATCGCGGGCATCGGGGCCTGCCCTTTAGGGGCAGGTCGGTTTGGTTGTGGTGCTTGGGGCATTTGGTAGGTTCGCCCTCTCAGTTTACCGGCCCTGTGCGCCTGCGCGTCTAGCAGCATTGAGAAATGGTCGATGCGATCGTTTGCAAAAGGTTGGTGAGGCGGCGGCATGGGTTTTCACCCGGCTCGTTGTGCGGGCGATGTCCATCCGCGCTTGATCAGCAACGCTATAGCTTCCCAAATTCGGCGAGCTGGTCTTCTGGCAGGCGCGTGGCCCGACAGGCATCACCGAAGCGATGCGACAGGTTTCTGAGAGGCAGTTTAGAGCAACCCCTTGCGCGTACCGAAGCACCCGCCGCGATTGCTCTGCACCTCGCGAAACCGCGCCTAGCGCCAATCTCAAAGGCCCGCGGCACCAGCGCGCAGATTCTGTCCGCAACAAGAACAAATATAGAACATGATAAGTAACAGCCAGGTGTTCCCCAGCGTGAATCATGATCAGCGCCATGTTTGGGTGTAAAATCCCCAAATCTCCCGTTGCATCCCCAAATAACCCCTGTTAACCCTAATGACTGACAGGGGCGACAGAGTCTCGTTTGCGAGCAATTTCGGCTGCGACGGCAAAGGCTGTTTCGCGGGGTGGAGGGGCTTTGCGTCCTGCAAATGGGGTTGGCGTGGCGACAAAGGGTGTCTTTCAGGGCTATGCGCTGCAGCAGGTCGACGATAAGGGGCGCGTTGCGATTCCCTCGTCGCTTCGCGCGGCGCTGTTTGCCCGGATGCCCGGCGGGATGGACCCCAAGGACGCGCTGAACTTTGTTCTTGCCATTCACGAGTGCGATCGTTGCCTGATCGGCTATGACCCGGCTTATGCCGAGCAGCGTTTTGAGCAGCTTGAAACCCGCGCGCTTGAGCAGGTTGGCGATGATGGCGTGCCGCGTTACGACATTATTCGGGCGGGCATGGCCGCAGAAACCCTCCCGTTTGATGGCAGTGGCCGGTTCATCCTCCCCGGCTTTCCCCGCAAGCGCGCGCAGATCGGCAAATTTGCCTTTTTCTTCGGCGTGGGTCGCCATTTTGAAATCTGGGATCCGGCAGCGCTCATCGCCTGCGACACAGCGTCTGACGTGATGAAGGATGCGGTGCGCTATTTCATGGAAGAAAAAGGCGAAAAGCTGTGAGCGCGGCGCTGCACATTCCGGTGCTGCTGGAAGAGGTGATGGACGCGCTGGCAATTGTGCCGGGTGAGCGTCATGTCGATGCCACCTTTGGTGCAGGCGGCTATTCGCAGGCGATGCTGGCACGCGGCGCGCATGTCGTGGCGTTCGATCGTGACCCGGATGCGATTGCCGGGGCAGCGGGCATGGTTGCTGATAGCGGCGGCGCGCTGACGATGATCGAGGCGGTTTTTTCAAGCATCGCGGCAGAACTTGGCGGGCGCGGGCTGGCGCCGGTGGATGGTGTGACGATGGACATCGGCGTATCGTCGATGCAGCTTGACCAGCCAGCGCGCGGTTTTTCCTTTCAGGCAGATGGCCCGCTCGACATGCGGATGAGCCAGACGGGCATGACAGCGGCCGAATTTGTAAACGAGGCCGCAGAGGAAGAGATTGCCGATATTCTGTATGAATATGGCGAAGAGCCGCGCGCGCGGCGGGTGGCGCGCGCCATTGTCGCGGCACGGCCCATCGCCACTACGCACGGCCTGGCGAGCGTGGTTCGCCGCGCGCTGGGTTATCGCCCGCATGACAAAAAAGATCCGGCGACGCGCACATTCCAGGCGATCCGCATTCATTTGAACCGTGAGCTTGGTGAACTGGCCGACGGGCTTGCCGCAGCAGAGCGGGTGTTGCGCCCCGGTGGGCGGCTGGCGGTGGTGACGTTTCACAGTCTTGAGGACCGGATGGTCAAGCGCTTCTTGCGGGAGCGCAGCGGCGCGGCGCCGGGTGGATCGCGCCACCTGCCACAAGCCTTTGCCAAGGCGGCGCCGAGCTTTGACATTGTGGGCCGCGCGGTACGGGCGGGCGAGGGTGAGCTTGCGCGCAACCCGCGCGCACGGTCAGCGACACTGCGCGTCGCCCGGCGTACCGCTGCGGCCCCCTGGCCTGTGGGAGAAACATCATGACAGCGGCTTATCGGCTCAAAGGGCTTGGTTGGTTTGTGAGTGTGATGATCGTCGCCATCGGCTTTTACCTCATCTCGCTGCAGGTAGCAGCCGAGCGCAAGAAGCTGGCTGATATGAATAATGCGATTGCGGCTGCAAAGCGCGACATCCGCTCGCTGGAGACAGAATTCAGCACGCGGGCAAATCTGGCGCAGCTTGAAAAGTGGAATGGCGATGTGCTGGCGTTTACCGCACCGCGCGCAGATCAGTTCGTTGCCGATGGAGCGCAACTGGCAGCGATAAATCTTGATGCGCCAGATGGCGCTGGCGGGCTGGGCGAGCCGGTTCGGCAAGCGGCTTATGTGGTGCCGACACTACACCCGCTGCCAGGGCTGGATTTGGCGGTTGAACCTTCTGCCGGGGCTGTGCGGGCGGTGGTGGCGCCCGTGGTGAAAGAGGCGCTGGCCGCGCCGGTGGTGGCATCGGCTGGAAGCACCGCCAAGCAATCTGCTTTTTCTGCGCGCAGTGTCGTTTCAAGGCCTGCTGCGCAAGCCGTTGCTGCGGTCGCCATTCCGGCGGTCAGGCTTCAGCCTTCTGCGGTGAGGGCTACATCTATCGCGCTGCTGGATCGTAAATTACTGAGCGATTCTACTCTTAGCGATTTGGTTTCGGCGGCAAGAAGCGAGGCGCGCAGCCGATGAGCGCGCGCATGGTCCAGCCGCTCAGTCAGCGCCGCCAGGTTGATGAGCGCCCCGCCATGGCCATGCTGGCACCTGTCCGGCTGATGATGCTGATGTTGTTCATCGCAGCGGGCGTCGGGTTGATTTTGCTGCGGCTGGCGCTGCTCGCGATTTTTGCACAGCCGGCAAACACGCATGACGCAGCGCAGGCACTGGTGCCGCTGCGGGGCGACTTGGTGGATCGTAACGACACGCCGCTGGCCCGGACGATCGATGCCTGGGCGATTGGCATTCACCCGAATAAACTGGTAAATTTGCCTGAGGATCTGGCGCCAAAACTGGCTGCATTGCTACCAGAGCACAATGAGGCCTGGTATCTGCAACTGCTACGCTCTGGCGCGCCCTTTGCCTATTTGCGCAGGCGCGCGCTGCCTGATCTGGTGCGCGACATTAATGCGCTGGGTGAGCCGGCGGTGGATTATTTTCGCGAACCAGAGCGGCTCTATCCGCAATCTGGCCTGGCAGCGCATGCGCTTGGGTTTCTCGACTATGACGGCCGGGGTGTGCGAGGTGTAGAGCGCGCACTAGATGCGCAGCTCAGCAACCCCGCGCTGCGGGGGCGGCCGGCGGCGCTTTCGATAGATTCACGCGTACAAGCGGCCATGGAGAGCGAGCTTGGCGCTGCGATGGTTTCCTTCAAGGCAAAAGGCGCAGCCGGTGTTGTGCTCGATGTGCAAAGCGGCGAAATATTGTCGATGGTGTCGCTGCCCAATTTTGACCCTAACCGCGTACCCAAAATCCGCGATGCAAAAGACCCGGATGATCCTGCCGCCAGGCAGTTGCGCAACAATGTTACCCAGTCGACTTACGAGCTTGGCTCGACCTTCAAGCCCATTACCATGGCGGCGGCGATCGACAGCGGTGTCGTTACCTCGATGGCGCACCGCTATGATGCGCGCGAACCACTGAAAATCGGCCGGTTTCACATCCGCGATGATCATCCGCAAAAACGCTGGCTCGATGTGCCTGAGGCGCTGGTTCATTCCTCCAACATCGTTACCGCGCGCATTGCCGATGCGATGGGGCCAGAGCGGATGCAGGCGATGTTTCGCAGCCTTGGTTTCGATACGCAGCCCGATGTTGAACTGGTGGAAAAAGCGCACACCTTGTGGCCGGGCTATTGGTCGCGCGCCACGGTGATGACGAGCGGCTATGGGCACGGCATTGCGGTTACGCCGCTGCACCTGGCCAGCGCTTATGCAGCGCTGGTGAATGGAGGCATTTGGCGCCCGGCAACGTTGCTGCGGGTGGCGCCGGGACACGGGGCAGAAGGGCGGCGCGTTTTCTCGCAGGCGACAAGCGACCGGATGCGCCAATTGCTCCGGCTCATCGTGCTTCAGGGCACGGGCAAAAAGGGCGAAGCGCCGGGCTACCGGGTGGGCGGCAAAACCGGTACGGCGGAAATCGCGACCAAGAGCGGCTATTCCCACCGCCGCAACGTGTCGACCTTTGCTGCGGCGTTCCCCATGGATAATCCGCGTTATGTGGTGGTTGCCATGCTGGATTCCCCCATCGGCAATGCTCAATCGGCCGGACAAACGACCGCTGCCTGGACAGTGGCTCCGGTCGTTTCTCGTGTTATCATGCGTACCGGATCGATGTTGGGAGTGCAGCCGGATATGAACCGAGACGAGGATGTGAGCGAATTGTTGCCACTATTGTGGCACGCGCCGGGTGAAAACGCGGCTGACGCCGAATGAGGCTGGGTGCGCTCACCGGGGGAACTGAGCAGGACATTGTCACCGGTTTTGCTATCGACCATCGCAAAGTTGCACCTGGCACGGTTTTTGGCGCGTTTGAAGGGATGCGCCTGAACGGGGAAGATTTTATTCCATCGGCCATCGCCGCCGGGGCAATTGCGGTTGTCGCGCGGCCGCAGGTGGCGGTAGAAGGAGCGGTGCACATCGCCGCCGACAAGCCACGTGCCGAGTTCGCCCGCCTGGCGGCGGACTTTTTTGCGCCCTTCCCCCAAACTGTCGTGGCGGTGACAGGAACCAACGGCAAAACCTCTACGGTTGAGATGGCGCGTCAACTCTGGCGGCAGGCCGGCTTTCACGCGGCCTCTATCGGCACGCTTGGTGTCGCCACAGCAGATGACCGGGTGACAACAGGGCTGACCACGCCCGACATCGTCACTTTTCTCGCCAATGTTGGCGGGCTGGCGCGCGAAGGGGTGACGCATCTGGCGTTTGAAGCCTCAAGCCATGGCCTGTCGCAACACCGCATCGACGGCGTGGCGGTGATGGCGGCGGCTTTCACCAATCTCAGCCGGGATCATCTCGATTATCATGTCGATATGGCGGACTATTTCACCGCCAAGCTGCGTTTGTTTTCGGAGATTCTGGCGCCGGGTGGTACAGCGGTTGTCTGGGCAGATGATGAGCACAGCGCGCAGGTTATCGATCTTGCGCGCGAGCGCGGCAACCGGCTCATCACGGTGGGTGAGCATGGCGAAACGCTGCGCCTGGTGGAGCGAGAGCCTACGCTGCTGGGGCAGGGCCTGCTGATTGAGGCGGGCGGGCAGTCCCACCGCGTAAACCTGCCCCTCATTGGTGGATATCAGGCGGCCAATGCGCTGACAGCGGCCGGGCTTGTCATCGCAACGGGGGGAGATGTGGAGCGCACGCTTGCCGCGCTCGCCCGGTTGCAGCCGGTGCGCGGGCGGCTGGAGCGCGCCGTCATCGCGCCTAATGGCGCGCCGGTTTATGTTGATTATGCGCACACCCCCGACGCAGTTGAGGCAGCGATTGCCGCGCTAAAACCCCATGCCGCTGGTCGTTTGATCGTGATGGTGGGCGCCGGGGGAGACCGTGATCCCGGCAAGCGCGCGCCGATGGGGGCGGCCGCTGCGGCGCATGCAGACCTGGTATTTATAACCGATGATAATCCGCGCTCGGAAGACCCTGGCGCCATTCGCGCGCAAGTGATGCAGGGTGCGCCGGGCGCGACGGAAATTGCTGGCCGTGCCAAAGCGATTGCAGCCGCGATTGCAGCGGCTGCACCCAATGATATTGTGCTGCTGGCAGGCAAGGGGCATGAGCAGGGGCAGATCATTGGCGATATGGTTTTGCCGTTTGACGATGTGAGCGTTGCACGCCAAGCAGCCGCGGAGCTGGCCGCATGAGCTTGTGGACGGCGGGCGACATTGCAGCGGCGACGGGCGGGGCAGTCTCCACCGAATTTGCAGCAAGCGGCGTTACATTTGATTCGCGTGAAGTTGGGCCGGGCGATGTGTTTGTCGCCCTCAAAGGAGACGCGACCGACGGTCACCATTTTCTCGATCAGGCATTTGCGCGCGGGGCTTCAGGCGCAATTGTGAGCGGACAGACGAGATATCCGCATGTGCATGTGGCGGATACAACAGCGGCACTGGCGGCGCTGGCTGTGGCGGCGCGCCGGCGCACGGCGGCCTCGATCATCGGCGTAACCGGCTCTGTTGGAAAAACCGGGACGAAAGAGGCGCTTTATGCCTGTCTGGAACGGGTTGCGCCTGGCGGTGCCCACCGCTCGGTAAAAAGTTACAACAACCATACCGGCGTGCCGCTCAGTCTGGCGCGGATGCCACAGAACACACGTTTTGGCGTATTCGAAATGGGGATGAACCATGCAGGCGAGCTTGCCGCTCTCACCCAACTTGTGCGCCCGCATGTCGCGATCATTACCATCGTCGCTTCGGTTCATCTGGAGTTTTTCGACGATGAAGCAGCGATTGCAGACGCCAAGGCCGAGATTTTTCAGGGGTTGGAGCCTGGCGGCACGGCGATCATCCCGTTTGACAGCCCGCACCGCGCCCGCCTGGTGGCTGTGGCGCAGGCTCATGCCGGGCGCATCATCACCTTTGGTACAGGCGCAGGCGCAGATGTTCGCCCGCTGGAGACAATGCGCACGCCGGGTGGCGGCACTTTTGTAACAGCGCAGCTCGCCGGCTGTGAGCTTAGCTTTACCATCAACCAACCGGGAGACCATTGGGTGATGAACGCGCTGGCCGTGCTGGCAGCGGTTGAGGCGCTTGGGCAGGATGTGGCGGTGGCGGCGCTGGCGCTTGCCGAAATGGGCGGGCTTGCCGGGCGGGGCGCGCGCATCGCAGTGCCTTTGGCAAATGGCGGAGCCGCGCTTATTCTGGATGAAAGCTATAACGCCAACCCCACGTCGATGCGTGCAACGCTGGCCGTGCTCGCGGCTGAGGCCGCGCCGCGCAAGCTTGTCGCTCTGGGCGCGATGGGGGAATTAGGTGCGGGCAGCGATGTTTTTCACGCCGGGCTTGCCGAGCCGGTGCTCGCGGCAGGTGTGTCTCATGCGATATTGGTGGGTGCGGCGATGGCGCCGCTTGTAAAGGCGCTTGAGGGGCGCGTGGAAATCGTTCATGTGCCCGACGCTGCAACTGCGCTGGGCTGCCTGAAGAAAATTCTGGCGCCTGGTGATGCGGTGCTCATCAAGGGATCAAATTCTGTGGGGCTGGGCGCGGTGGTTGCCGGGCTGGCGGGCGGGACACCATAATGCTCTATCTTATTGCACAATATTTTGGCTTTCCCGGCGTGCTCAACCTGGTGCGTTATTTGAGTTTTCGCAGCGGCGGCGCGGTGGCGACGGCGCTCATCATCGGCCTTATCATCGGCCCGCGTTTCATCGGCTGGCTGCGGCTGCGGCAGGGCAAGGGGCAGCCTATCCGTAGCGATGGCCCGCAAAGCCACCTTGCCAAGCGCGGCACGCCGACCATGGGCGGGCTGATGATTCTCACCTCGCTTGTCGTTTCGATATTGCTGTGGATGGATTTGACGAACCCGTTTGTGTGGGCGTGCTTGTTTGTCACGCTTGGCTTTGGGCTAATCGGTTTTCTTGATGATTACGACAAGGTGCGCAAGCAAAAGACAGCCGGGGTTTCTGGCCGGGTGCGTCTGCTGGGCGAGTTTGCTATTGCCGGTGTTGCAAGTTGGATAATAACGCAGCACAATGGTACGCATCTATATTTGCCGTTTATCAGCGGTGTGTCGATCGATCTTGGTTATTTTTACATAGCTTTTGCTGCATTTACGATCGTAGCATTTGGCAATGCTGTTAATCTGACCGACGGGCTTGACGGGCTGGCAACAATGCCGGTCATCATCGCCGCAGTTGCCTTTATGCTGATCGTTTATCTGGCGGGCAACGCAAAATTTGCTGAATATCTGGGCATTCCTCATGTGCCGCATGCGGGAGATCTGGCAATATTTTGCGGTGCCATCATTGGGTCTGGGCTGGCGTTTTTGTGGTTTAATGCGCCGCCCGCTGCGGTTTTCATGGGCGACACGGGCAGCCTTGCGCTTGGCGGCGCGCTTGGCGCGATATCGGTCGTTGCGCACCATGAAATTGTGCTCGGCATCATCGGCGGGTTGTTTGTGGTCGAGGCGCTGTCGGTCATCATTCAGGTGTTTTTCTACAAGCGCACGGGCAAACGCGTGTTCAAAATGGCGCCCATCCACCATCATTTTGAGCAGCTCGGCTGGAGTGAGCCGACGGTGGTCATCCGCTTTTGGATCATCGCGCTGGTGCTGGCGCTTGCTGGCCTTGCAACGTTGAAGCTGCGGTGATTGCGACGCCCCTTTGGCGCGGCAAACGCTATGCGGTACTGGGGCTGGCGCGCTCTGGCCTGGCGGCGGTGGCGGCACTTGCCAAAAGCGGGGCTGAGGTTGTGGCGTGGGATGGCAATGAGGAGGCGCGCGCTGGCGTTGCGGGCATGGCTGTGCTTGGTGACCCTGAGGTTATCGACCTTGCCGGCTTCGATGCGCTGGTGGTTTCCCCCGGCGTGCCGCTTAACCGCCACCCCGTGGCCGCCAAGGCGCGTGCAGCGGGCGTGCCGATTATCGGCGATATCGAGTTGTTTGCGCAGGCGCGCGCGTCACTTGGGCCGCATAAGGTGGTGGGCATTACCGGCACCAACGGCAAATCGACGACAACTGCGCTTGCCCATCACATCATTGCGGGCGCGGGCCTGCCCTGCCTGATGGGCGGCAATATTGGCCTGCCGATCCTTGCACAGGAGCCGCTTGGCCGGGATGGTGTTTATGTGCTTGAACTGTCGAGTTATCAGATTGATCTGACACAAAGCCTTGATTGCGACGTGGCGGTGCTGCTGAACATCACGCCGGATCATCTCGACCGGTACGATGGTTTTGGTGGTTATGCCGCGGCCAAGGCCCGCCTGTTTGCGATGCAGGCGCCAGATCACACAGCCATCATTGCCATTGGCGATGTACCGAGCGCAGCGATTGCCCGCTCCTTGTCATCGCGCGGCGAGCTTCTGGTAAAAATTGCGGCCGGATTGTGTATGGATCAGTCGCGCTGGCCATCGCTTCAGGGGCCACATAATGCGCAAAATGCGCTGGCGGCGATTTCTGCGGCCAAGGCACTGGGTATTTCGGAGCGCGCGATCGACGCGGGGCTGGCAAGTTTTTCGGGTCTTGCTCACCGAATGGAGACGGTGGCGGTGCGAGGCGGTGTGCGTTTTGTCAACGACAGCAAGGCGACCAACCCTGCCTCAGCCGCGCCGGCGCTTGGCTCGTTTGAGCATATTCACTGGATTGTCGGCGGCCAGCCCAAGGGCGATGATCTGGACGAATGCGCGCCGCATTATGCTCATGTCGCTCGCGCCTATACTATTGGAGAGGCAGGCGCGCGATTTGCTGCATTGCTGGCTTTGCATATGCCAGTGGAGCAAAGCGGCACGCTGGCAGCAGCAGTGGCGGCGGCCGCGGCCAATGCGTTGCCTGGTCATACTGTGCTGCTATCGCCTGCGTGCGCATCGTTTGACCAGTTTCGAGATTTCGAGGCGCGCGGTGCAGCGTTTCGCGCGGCGGTGGAGGCGTTGGTATGACAACGAAGGGGGCATGACACAGGGTAAATCACCGGCGCGGCGCGCGCTTTGGGCAAAGGTGCGCCCCCGTGGTGGCCGGGGAGATCGCTCGGCACTGGGCATGTGGTTTTTCGATATCGACCGGGTGCTGCTGTTGCTTGCGCTGCTGCTCATCGCGATTGGCCTGTTGTCGGTGGCAGCGGCAAGCCCTGCGTCTGCTGTGCGTTATTCGGGAGATCGCACGCATTTTGCGCCGCTTTATTTCTTTTGGCGGCAGGTTTTGTGGGTTGCAGTATCGGTGCCGATTATGATTGGCGTGTCGATGATGCCCCATGCGCTGGCCCGGCGGATGGCGCTGATTGGCGCTGGCGTGTTTTTTGCGCTGCTGGTGCTGGTGCCGTTTGTCGGTGTGGAGGTGAACGGTGCCCGGCGATGGATTGGCGTTGGCATTTCGCAGTTCCAGCCTTCCGAATTTCTCAAACCGTGCTTCATTGTCGCCACGGCGTGGCTGCTGTCGTTGCAGGCAAAGGACCGTGCGTTGCCGGTCGTGCCGATTACGGCGGCGATGACAGGCATGGTTGCAGTGGCGCTGATGATGCAGCCCGATTTTGGCCAGACCATCATCTTTTGCACCATGTGGCTGGCGCTGCTCATGGTGGCGGGTACGCCGCTCAAAGTTATGGCGGCGCTGGCGGCGGCGGCGCCCGCGGGCGTGGTAGCGGCATATTTTCTCTATGGAACGGCGCAAGCGCGCATCAACGCGTTTCTCTTTCCCAGTGACGATAAATCTGCGTCGGATTATTTTCAAACCAACATGGCTCATGCAACGCTTACAGCGGGCGGCCTGACCGGCACCGGCCCTGGCGGCGGCGCAATGAAATTTCGCCTGCCAGAAGCGCATACCGACTATATTTTTTCGGTGATCGGGGAAGAGTTTGGCCTGGTTGCGTGCGGCATCATTGCGCTGTTGTTTTTGGCGATTGTGGTGCGGGTGTTCGTCAAACTGCTGGATGAGCCCGATCCGTTCAAAATGCTGGCAGCGGCTGGCCTTGCCACCCAATTTGGCGTGCAGGCTCTTGTCAGCATGGCGGTGAACACCGGCATTGCTCCGTCAAAAGGCATGACTCTGCCGTTTATCAGCTATGGTGGTTCGTCGATGGTGGCCTTGTCGATTGGCATGGGGTTGTTGCTGGCCTTCACAAGGCGCAACCCCTTTCTTACGCGATCTCCCTATGTAGTACGCTGGAGCGGACAATGACCAAGGCGCGGCATTTTGTTCTCGCAGCAGGCGGCACCGGTGGTCATATGGTGCCGGCCGCCGCGCTTGCAGCAGAGCTTGGCAGGCGTGGGCACCATGTGTCGCTGGTGAGCGATGCACGCGGCGTGCGCTTTCCTGGCTTGTTTGACGAGGTGGCGACGCATGTGCTGCCAGCCGGCAGGGTGGAGGGCGGCGTGTTCGGCTGGCTGCGGGCTGGCCGGGCGATGCTGGCGGGCAGGGCGGCGAGCATCAAACTGTTTCGCGACCAGCGCCCGGCGGCCGTTATTGGCTTTGGCGGCTACCCTGCGCTTCCGGCTTTGCTGGGCGCCTTTGCTTGCAAAATTCCAACCGCTGTGCACGAACAAAATGCGGTGCTGGGCCGGGTGAACCGGCTGGTTGCGCGCAAGGTGGATGCGATTGCCACCTCCTATCCTGATGTCGAGCGGCTGGCCGGGGCGCATCGCGGCAAGACGCATCTCGTGGGCAATCCGGTGCGCGAGGCGGTGCTGGCGCTGCGCCACCAACCTTTTCCCCTGCTGGAGCCGGACGGGATTTTTCGGGTGCTGGTCACCGGCGGAAGCCAGGGAGCGAGCATTTTGAGCGATGTCGTGCCAGATGGGCTGGCGCTGCTGCCTATTGGTTTTCGCCGTCGGTTGCAGGTAACGCATCAGGCGCGGGTGGAGGATATTGAGCGGGTGCGTGCCAAATATGCCGAGCTGACCATAGCGGCCGATCTTGCCACCTATTTGCCCGATTTGCCTGAGCAGCTTGGCTGGGCGCATCTTGTTATTGCGCGGGCCGGCGCCTCTACCCTGGCAGAGCTGACCGCGGCGGGCAGGCCGGCCATATTGGTGCCGCTGCCCGGCGCGACAGATGACCACCAAAGCGCAAATGCCCGTGAAATGACCATGGCCGGCGGCGCGCGCACCATTGCGCAGCGTAACTTCAACCCGGTTGAACTTGCCAAGCAAATGCAAAAACTTGGCCTCGACCCGGCGGCGCTGCAAAATGCAGCCGGCCGGGCGCGCAGCTGTGGCCGCCCGGATGCGACACGCGACCTTGCCGACCTTGTCGAAAGCCTGGATGCGCCCCGTGGCGACATGCTTATTGGTGCCGCACAGGCCCAAATACATGGTGGCCACAAACGTGGTGACAAGGCAGCATTCGCATGAGGGGGGTCGCAACCGATATCGGCACCATCCACTTTGTCGGCATTGGCGGCATTGGCATGTCGGGTATTGCCGAGGTGATGCACAATCTTGGTTATGCGGTGCAGGGCTCCGATGTTGCGGAGAGCTATGTCGTGCAGGGCCTGCGCGACAAGGGAATCGTCGTTCATATTGGCCATGCTGCCGATAATCTGGGCAGCGCAGCTGTTATCGTCACGTCGACTGCCATCAAGCGCGGCAATCCTGAGGTGGAGGCAGCGCTTGAACGGCGCATTCCCGTTGTGCGCCGGGCAGAAATGCTGGCCGAGCTGATGCGGCTGAAATCGACCGTTGCGGTGGCGGGCACGCACGGCAAAACGACGACGACGAGTATGGTTGCAGCGCTGCTGGACGCAGGCGGTGTCGACCCGACCGTCATCAATGGCGGCATCATCAATTCCTATGGTTCCAACGCCCGGCTTGGCGCGAGCGACTGGATGGTGGTGGAGGCCGACGAAAGCGACGGCAGCTTTTTGCGGCTCGACGGCACGATTGCGGTCGTCACCAATATCGACCCTGAACATCTCGACCATTATGGCTCGTTCGACAAAGCCAAGGATGCCTATGTCGAATTTGTCGAAAATGTGCCATTTTACGGCGCAGCGCTGCTGTGCCTTGATCACCCCGAAGTGCAGGGCATTATCCCGCGGGTACGCGACCGGCGTGTGGTGACCTATGGCTTTTCGGCGCAGGCCGATGTGCGCGGGGTTAATGTCACCCCCATTCCCGGCGGCAACCGATTTGAGACGATTGTGCGCCACCGCGATGGCAGCAGCCGGTCGATCGAGGGGATTGAGCTGCCAATGCCCGGCCGCCACAATGTGCAAAACGCGCTGGCCGCGATTGGCGTGGCGCTGGAGCTTGGGATAGACGACGCGACGATTCAGCGCGGCTTTGCCAAATTTGGCGGGGTAAAGCGGCGCTTTACCAAGGTAGGCGAGGTGGCGCTGGCTGGCGGAGCTGTGGCGATTATCGACGATTATGGTCACCATCCAGTAGAAATACGCGCCGTGCTCTCCGCCGCGCGCGAAGGGGTGACTGGCCGGGTGATCGCGGTGGTGCAGCCGCATCGCTACTCGCGCCTTGGCGGCTTGATGGAGGAGTTTCAGCAAGCATTTAATGATGCTGACATCGTGCTGGTAAGCCCGGTATATGCCGCCGGTGAGGCACCGGTTGAGGGCGTGGACTCAGCAGCTCTTGTCGCCGGGCTGAAGACGCGGGGGCACCGCGCCGCCGCAACCGTCGAGGATGCGCAGGCGCTGGCGGCGCTGCTTGCCGAGACGATATTGCCCGGTGACATGGTCATTTGCCTTGGCGCGGGCGATATTACCAAATGGGCGGCTGGCCTGGCCGATGCGGTGGCGGCCGCTCAGGCTGGTGGACAAGGGGGCGCAGCGACATGACCGCAGCCATTGCCTCTTTTGATGTAGCATTGCCGCCGGTGCGCGGCCGGCTGACGCCGGGTGCGGACCTGGCGCCGCTCGTCTGGTTCAAATCGGGCGGTGTGGCAGACTGGCTGTTTGAGCCGACAGATGTTGATGATCTGGCACAGTTTTTTGCCGCACTCGACCCTGCGGTGCCGGTAATGGCGCTGGGGCTTGGGTCTAACATGATTGTGCGCGATGGGGGCGTGCCCGGCGTTGTCGTCAGGCTGGGCAAGGCGTTCAGCTATGCGACCCCAAAGCAGGGTGGGCAGGCGTTGACCTGTGGCGGTGGTACGTCTGGCATTCTTGTTTCGTCGACCGCGCGTGATGCCGGGCTGGCGGGGCTGGAGTTTTTGCGCAGCATTCCCGGCACGGTGGGTGGCTTTGTCCGCATGAACGGCGGGGCCTATGGCCGCGAGACGAAGGATGTGCTGCAATCGTGCGTTGTAGTGTTGCGCGATGGCACGATCCACACACTGCCTGCCGATGCGCTTGGCTATAGCTATCGCCACTCCATGCTAGCGCAAGGCGCGATTGTGGTTGAGGCGGTTTTTGCGGGCACAGCCGGCGACCCGGCGGCTATTCAGGCAGAGATGGACCGCATCGCCGCCGCGCGCGAAAAATCTCAGCCGCTGCGTTCAAAAACCGGCGGCTCCACCTTCAAAAATCCCGATGGGCACAAAGCCTGGGCGCTGGTTGATGCTGCCGGGTGCCGGGGCTTGCGCCGGGGAGAGGCGCAGGTGAGCGAGAAGCATTGCAATTTTCTGCTCAATTTGGGCGGCGCGACAAGCGCGGATATCGAGGCACTGGGAGAAGAGGTGCGCGCACGGGTAAAGGCACATTCTGGAGTGGAGTTGGAGTGGGAAATTCAGCGTGTGGGGCGCCCGCTATGAAGGCGCATCCGCTGCATGTTGCTGTGTTGATGGGCGGCTGGTCTGCCGAGCGCGAGGTGTCGCTGGTGACGGGCAAATGCGTGGCCCAGGCGCTGGTTGAGCTTGGCCACCGGGTGACGGCCATCGACATGGGGCGAGATGTTGCCGCACGTCTGGCGCAGGCCGCGCCCGACATTGTCTTCAACGCGCTGCACGGCACGCCGGGTGAGGATGGGTCGGTGCAGGGGATGCTCGATCTGATGGGGCTGAAATACACCCATTCGGGGCTGGCAACATCGGTTATCGCCATCGACAAACAATTGACCAAGCTGTTGCTGGTGCCGCACGCTATTCCTATGCCCGGCGGGCGGATTGTGGCGAGCGAAAGCCTTTTTGTCGGCGATCCGCTCAGCCGGCCCTATGTGCTAAAACCGGTGAATGAGGGCTCGTCCGTGGGCGTTGCCATCGTCACCGAAGATAGCAATTTCGGCAACCCGATCAGCCCGGATGCGGCCGGGCCATGGGCTGAGTTTGACGAGTTGCTTGCCGAGCCGTTCATCCGCGGGCGCGAACTGACAACGGCGGTGCTTGGCGACGAGGCCCTTGGTGTGACCGAGCTTTGCCCCAAAAGCGGCTTTTATGATTATGACGCAAAATATACCGACGGGATGACCGAGCATGTCTACCCCGCCGATATTCCAGCCGATGTAACCGCTGCCTGTATGCGCATTGCGCTGGCGGCGCACCGGCTGCTTGGTTGCAAGGGTGTGTCGCGGGCTGATTTTCGCTGGGATGATGAACGCGGCGTGGCCGGGCTGTTCCTGCTGGAGGTAAATACCCAACCCGGCATGACCCCTTTGAGCCTGGCACCAGAGCAGGCCCGCCACCGCGGCATGAGCTATGCGCAGTTCGTTCAGCGCATCATCGAGGAGGCATTATGAGCGGCAGCATCAGGCGCGGCGCGGCGCGGCGCCCGGTTCAGCCGCAGCGGCGCACATCCCGCATGATCAGGCCATCGCGCATCGACCGGGTGCTCACCTGGTTGCCGGTGAGCGAGGAGGCGCTGCGTCGGGCGGCTACCTGGCTGTTCATGGGGACTGCGGGCGCAGCCGCGCTGGTGGTGGGTGTGTATTTTGGTGTACCGCAAGCTGCTGGCATTGCGCTGGCCGAACAGATTGGCAATGCCGGTTTTCGTGTAAACGGCATCGAGGTGACAGGCGCCAGCCACATGAACCCGATGACGGTTTATGCCGTGGTGCTGGAGGAAAAATCGCGCGCGCTACCCTTGGTTGATGTGGCCGATGTGCGCGCACGGCTGCTGCAATATCCCTGGATTGCGGATGCGCAAGTGTCGCGCCGCCTGCCCGACAAACTGCTCGTCAACATTGTCGAGCGCGAGCCGGCGGCCATCTGGCAGCATGACGGGGCGTTGACGCTTATCGATGCCAGCGGCCGGCCGCTTGACACCGTATCGGCGCAGGCATTGCCCAATTTGCCGTTGCTCATTGGCGAGGGGGCCAATGAGCAAGCCCCCCAATACCGCCAATTGCTGGACACAGTGCCTGCCTTGCGGCCAATGGTGCGCGCAGCTACCTGGATTGGCAACCGCCGCTGGAACCTGACTTTTACAACTGGCGAAACGCTGGTGCTGCCAGAGGAAGACCCCATGCTTGCTCTCGCCAAATTTGCGGCTGTGGATGGTGCTTCGCCGCTGCTCGGCAAGGGCTGGCTGCGTTTTGAAATGCGCGATCCGGCTCATCTTGTCGCGCGCAAGCCTGGCGCCGGGAGCGGTCGTTCCATTGCTGGTACTTCCGCCATCGACGCGCCTGTAGTCGAACCCGATCACCGCAAAAATTTGCCCACAACTGCCGATAGCAGCGAAGGATAGGCCATGGCAAAAATTGCACCCGATGACCTGATTACCGCGCTCGACATCGGCTCGTCGAAGGTGTCGGCTCTCATTGCCCAGCGTGTTGAGGGTGGCGAAATGGTGGTGCTTGGGTCGAGCCAGCGCGAAAGCCGGGGCGTGAAGCGAGGATACATTGCCGATATGGCCGCAACCGAGGGCGCTGTGCGCGAGGCGGTGGAGCAGGCAGAGCGGATTGCCGGGCTCAATATCGAGAATGTCTGGGTGGGCTTTTCGGCTGGCGGGCTGGTGTCTGACGTTGCCTCGGTCGAGGTGGAGCTGGGCGGGCATCGCATCGAGCAGCAGGATATTGATGAGTTGCTCCAGGCCGGGCGGCAATCGATCAACCCCGCCGGGCGGATGGTGCTCCATGCGCAGCCAACGCTGTATACGCTCGATGGGTTGAGCGGGGTAAAAAAGCCGCTGGGCCTTCATGCGGACCGGCTCGGCGTGCATATTCATGTGGTCGCCGCCGATGGGTCTCCGGTGCGCAACCTCGATTTGTGCGTGCGCTCGGCGCATCTTGAGGTGAAGTCGATCATCGCCTCACCTGTGGCGACCGGCATGGCCTGCCTGTCGGAAGAGGAGCGCGAGCTTGGCGTCGCGCTGGTCGAAATGGGGGCGGGCATCACCAATGTTTCGCTGTTTGCAGGCGGTATGCTGGTTGGGCTGGCCTCCATCCCCATTGGTGGGGCCGACATTACCGACGATATCGCCAGCGCCTTTGGCACCCGCCGCGAGCCGGCGGAGCGGATGAAGTGTTTTCACGGCAGCGCCAACGCCTCGCCACGCGACAATCACGAAATGATCGATGTGGCGCCCATTTCCGCCGAGGAAGACGGCGCAGAATCGACCCGCATAACCCGCGCGCAGCTCATCACCGTCATTCGCCAGCGGCTTGACCATTTGATGAGTGAAATTCAAAAGGCGCTGGCTGAGCTTGGCTTTGGCGGCCCGGTTGGCCGGCAGGTTGTGCTAACGGGCGGGGCAGCGGAGCTGAAAGGCATTGCCGATTATGCGCAGGCAGCGCTTGGCCGTTCGGTTAGGGTTGGTCATCCGCGTGGGTTGACAGCGCTGCCACAGGCGCATGCGGGGCCGGCCTTTGCCACGCTGGCGGGCCTTGCGCATTATGCGGCGGCAAACCCGCTTGACCTGCGCGCAATCATTCCCGCATCGCAACAAATGGTGCACCGGCCGCGCGG
The DNA here is from genome assembly GCA_041659705.1 of Sphingomonas sp. Taxonomy (GTDB): domain Bacteria; phylum Pseudomonadota; class Alphaproteobacteria; order Sphingomonadales; family Sphingomonadaceae; genus Sphingomonas. The sequence continues at coordinate 109,582 of JBAZXU010000005.1, read as the reverse complement.
ATTTGGGGCACTGGCCAGGCTGATGCAGGCATTTCGGACAAATTATTAAGAAAATGCGACAGTGCACGATGGATAAGGACTAGAGTCCGCGTTAACCTTGGTGCACAACGGTGATTACATTGGGATGCTCCGGCAAACCGGAGCATGGCGGAGACCAAAAGATGAGTATCGAATTTCTTCCACCCGACGGCGATGAATTGACCCCGCGGATCGCCGTCATTGGCGTTGGCGGCGCGGGCGGCAATGCCATTACCAACATGATGCGTGCCGATGTGCAGGGCGTCAGCTTTTTGGTGGCCAACACCGATGCACAGGCGCTGAAGCAATCCAGCGCACCGCAGCGCATTCAGCTCGGCGCGAAGATTACGCAGGGCCTGGGTGCAGGCTCGCGGCCCGAAATTGGCCGGGCGGCGGCGGAAGAAACCATCGATACTATCACCAAAATGCTCGACGGCGCGCATATGTGCTTCATCGCCGCTGGCATGGGCGGCGGCACCGGCACGGGTGCGGCGCCCGTCATCGCCAAGGCGGCGCGCGACCGGGGCATTTTGACCGTGGGCGTGGTGACCAAGCCTTTTGCGTTTGAGGGCAATCGCCGTGCAAAGGCAGCCGAGGCAGGTATTGAGGAGCTGCAAAAGGTTGTCGACACGCTCATCGTCATCCCGAACCAGAATTTGTTCCTCATCGCCAATGCGAACACTACCTTCAAGCAAGCCTTTGAAATGGCAGACGAAGTGCTGCAACAAGGTGTGCGCGGCATTACCGATTTGATGGTGATGCCCGGCCTCATCAACCTCGATTTTGCCGATGTACGCTCCGTTATGCAGGAGATGGGCAAGGCGATGATGGGCACCGGCGAGGCCGAGGGTGACGACCGGGCCATTGTCGCTGCGCAAAAGGCAATCGCCAACCCACTGCTCGACGGCGTGTCGATGCAAGGCGCAAAGGGCGTCATCGTGTCGATCACGGGTGGTGAGGATATGCGTCTGCTCGAAGTGGATGAAGCAGCCAACCATATTCGCGAACTGGTCGATCCTGATGCGAATATCATCTGGGGTTCCGCGTTCAATTCTGAGCTGGAAGGCAAAATTCGCGTGTCGGTTGTCGCCACCGGTATCGAGCTGGGCGCAGCCGTTGCGCCACCTGCGCAGGAACCGGCGCGCTCGTTCAGCTTTGCTGCGCCACGTCGCAGCTCGGATAGTCTGGCCGAAGCTGAGCCGTTGGCAGCCACTGGCGCAAGCGATGCGCCGGTTGATGACGGGCGCGCGCAAATGACTGCCGAGCCCGCAAGCGCGCCGCAGGCTGTGGAAGCGCCGGCAGAAGCAGCAGCGCCAATGGTTGATGATAGCGATGAACTGGTGCTTGGAAGCGACATTGCCGTGCCGATTTCGGCCGATGTAGCGCCAGAAGTCACGGCCACGGCCAGTGTGCGTCGTCGCTGGTTGTCGGCCGGGGCGGCTGACTCTGCGCCAGAGGTGGCGCCAGAGCCGATGATTGAGCCTGCGCGCGCAAAAACCGGGGGTACGTTGTTTGAGCGGATGTCCAACGCGACCCGTGGTGCTGCACGCGATGCCGAGTCGCTGGATAAGGACGGGGTTGAAATTCCGCGCTTTTTACACCGTCAAAACAACCAGTAAGGCGGTGTACACATGGTGGTGGCTCCGGTTCATCGCCGGTGCCACCCACTTTGCCGCGTGCCCACCGGCCAGCCATTGCCCCGTGGCAGGTAAAGAGCTTTAGCGACACATTATGGTGCCTAATTTCTTCATTCGCCCCGCAATGACTGTGGCGGCGGCCTGTTGTTTCACCGGGGTGGTTGCTGCTGCGCAATCTGCCTCGCCGCTTGCAGGGTCTGGTGAAATTGTTCAGCCCGACAACCCGGTTGCCGATGAACTTGCTGCGCAGATGCGCATTCTCGGCCGGTCGCCAAATGACGTGTCTGCTCTTGTCCGTGCAGGCGAGCTGGCGTTGGCGCTGGGCGATGCTACCGCCGCTGCACGGTTGTTCGCGCGGGCAGAGCGCCTTGACCCCGGCAACGCGCGGCTAAAGGCGGGAGAAGCACGGGCGCTAGTGCATCTGGAGCGCCCGGGCGAGGCGCTCAGCCTGTTTGCCCAGGCGCAGTCGCTTGGCGCGAACGAGGCAGATTTTGCGGCGGATCTTGGCCTGGCTTATGATCTGGTCGGCCAGCAAACGCGCGCACAACGTGCCTATCGGCTGGCGCTGAGCCGCGGCGCGGATGATGAAACGGCGCGGCGCTATGCTCTGTCGCTGGGGATTTCTGGCCAGCGAGACGCGGCGCTCAAGCAAATTGACGCGCAAGTGCGGCGCAGCGACCGTGCAGCGTGGCGGGTGCGCGCTTTCATCCTGGCGATGACGGGAGATGCGCCAGGCGCAAACAGAATTGCTGTGCAGATGTTGCCCAGCGGGCTTGCCGGCGGTCTGGAGCCTTTTTTTGATCGATTGGGTGCGCTTGGCCCGGTTGATAAAGCCTTTGCCGTGCATTTTGGCGAGGTGACAAGCACGCCTGAGCGCGTGGCCGATGCTCGTCTGGCCCCAACGCCACCACCGCTGACGCCGGAGTTTTTTGACGTGGCGCCAGTGCCGGTGGAGGAGCGCGCGCAGGTTGCAACCGCCCAACCCGCCCGCAAAAAGCGGCGTAATCAACCCGATGTGGTTCGTCCGTCCGCGCCAGTGGTGGCGAGCAATGTACCGCCGCCGCTTCCCGCGCCCCCGCGCGAAGTGCCTGAGCCGGATCAACTAGCCGATACTGTTGCGCTCCCCACGGCGCTTCCCCGCAGCGCTGCACCACCCGCAGCACAGGTTTTTGCGCAGGCGAAAACGCCGCCATCGCCGCCACCGGCGCTGGCAGTTCGCGCCCGCCCGGTTGCGGTGGTGGCAGCGCCACTGCCAGCAAAGCAGGGCGACGTGGCGCCGGGGGTTGCTGGAAAGACTGCATCGGCAGCGACTGCAAACACCAGGCCCACCAATAACAGTGCAGCGCCTGTGCCAAGGCCGCTTGCGTCGCTCTCCGCCGCTTTGGCAGAAAATCCGCCGCCAAAGCCCGTGCCCATGGGGACGGAAGAATCGATTCTTGGTAAAATTGTTGCAGGGATTGGGGTGCCAGCAAGCGAATTGGGCGTCGGGCCGCAGCGCGCGGTACAACCGCTGGCAGCAGAAGCAAACGAGCCAAATTCACTTCCCGCCCCAGCCCCGGCCGGGGCCGCTGCCATCCGGTTGGCCGCGAGCGAGGCTGGCGAAAAGGCGGTTGCGGACAAAAAGGCGCTGGCCGCCAAGGTTGCGGCCGACAAATTAGCTGCCGACAAAAAGACTGTGGCGGACAAAAAGCTCGCGGAGAAAAAAGCGGCAGACAAAGCCGCCGCCAGCAAAAAAGCTGCGGAAGAAAAAGCCGCCAAAGCCTCGCCCTCGCGCGTGTGGGTGCAGGTGGCCGGCGGCGCCTCGGTGCGCGATTTGCCCAAGGCATGGGGTGCGTTGAAGGCAAAGGCGCCAGCGCTCCTCAAGGCGCGCCAGGCATGGACCACCCCGCTGCGTTTTACCAACCGGCTGCTGACCGGGCCCTTTGCCTCAGCGGCGCAGGCTCAGGCATTTGTCAATGCGCTGGGCAAGGCTGGGGTGAGCGGTTTTGTGTTCACCAGCGACAAGGGCCAGGAAATCGCGCGGTTGCCTGAATCATGAGCCTGTCGAGCCGCTTGGCGAGCGACCCGGCGCAAAGCCCCGGCCGCCAATATGGGGAGCAAAACACCACTATACGCGGCCCGCGTAATGCGTTTCAGCGCGACCGCGACAGGATTATCCACTCAATTAGCTTTCGCCGCCTGCGCCACAAAACACAGGTGTTCATGGCGCCTGATGGCGACCATTTTCGGGTGCGGCTGACGCATAGCCTGGAAGTAGCGCAAATCGGGCGGACTATTGCTCGCGCGCTTGGGTTGAACGAAGATCTGACAGAGGCTTTGTGCCTTGCGCATGATATTGGGCACCCCCCTTTTGGTCATGCGGGCGAAGATGCGCTTCAGGCCGCGCTCAACGGGCAGGGCGGGTTTGATCACAATGGCCACACACTGCGCGCGCTGATGCTGATAGAGTGCAGCTATCCGCGCTGGCCCGGTCTCAACCTGTGCTGGGAAACGCTGGAAGGGCTGGCCAAGCATAATGGCCCAATTGCGGTGCCGGGCTGGGCACTTGCCGAGGCAGATGCAGCTTTCCCGCTGGATTTGCGCCGCTGGCCCTCGCTTGAAGCGCAGGTGGCTGCGATTGCCGACGACATTGCCTATGACAATCACGATATTGACGATGGTATTCGCGCCGGGCTGCTTTCGCTCGATCAGATGCTCGACGTACCGCTGGTTGCGGAGCAATGGCGCCATGTGACAAGCGAATTTGGCGATGTGGGGGCCGATGATTTGCGCGGCGAGCTGGTGCGCACGCAAATTGGCGCCATGGTGCACGATGTGATTGGCCAGACGCGGCTTTTGCTCGGCGCAGCGGGGGTGGAAACGGCCGAAGATGCGCGCGCGGCGGGCGTGTGCCTTGTCGGGTTTTCGCCGGCGATGCGAGAGGCTGAGCGCCAGCTGAAGCGCTTTATGTATGCCAATTTATACCATCACCCACGCCAGTTGGAGGCGGCAGAAATTGCAGGCGGCATCATTGCACGGCTGTTTGGGGCCTATAGCGATGACCCGCGCCTGTTGCCTGAGGATTGGCACGCACGGCTGCCCCAAGGGGAGCCCGGCCGCAGCCGCCACATAGCAGATTTCATCGCCGGAATGACGGATCGTTATGCCACGAACCGGTTTCGCGAACTTGTTGGCCCGATCGACTTGCCTGAGGGTTTTTGACAAAATTTTGCGACACTATCAGTTTATGTCGGGCGGCGTCGAATTTGGTGGGAGGCGACGATGTCGGCCATAAATATTGCGCTCAATCGCTTCGGCCTTGGCGCGCGTGGTGATGAGGCAGCGCCCGCTAATGCACGGGCCTGGTTGATTGGGCAGTTTGCGGCTTTTGAACCCGCGCCGCCTGCCATTGCCGCGCTGCCGGGCCGCCGCCAGATTGTAACCGATATTGCCGATTTTTTCGGGCAGTTTCGCCAGCAAAAAGTCGCGTTGCCGGCGCCAGAGTTGCCTCATGCACCTTTGCCCGCTGCCGGTGGTGCAGCAGGCGGCGGTGCGGTGCAGCAGGTGCGAAAATTCGCCCGGCAGGCTGGGCGGGATACATATGCCGGCGCAGTTGGTGCGCGCGTCTCTGTGGCGGTGGCAAGCAAAGCGCCCTTTGTTGAGCGGATGGTTCATTTCTGGGCGAACCATTTTGCCGTGTCGATCGATAAGGCTACGGTTGTTGGCCTTGCGGGTAATATGGAGTTTGAAGCGATCCGCCCGCATGTGCTTGGCCGGTTTTCAGACATGCTGAGCGCGGTGGAGCGCCACCCGGCAATGCTGCTCTACCTCGATCAGGCGCAGTCAATCGGCCCCAACAGCGCTATTGGCCAGCGTGCAGCAGCAAACGCTGAACGCAAACATGGGCTTAATGAAAATCTTGCGCGCGAAATATTGGAACTGCACACGCTTGGCGTGCGGGCTGGCTATTCTCAGGCAGATGTAACGGAATTTGCCCGCGCGTTAACCGGGTGGACGGTGGCCGGGCTGGCGCGTGGGCCGCTTTCCCGGCTGGTTGGCGGTGCGCCGGGAGATTTTGCCTTTGTGCCCGCGGTGCATGAACCCGGCACGCGCATCATCATGGGTCGGCACTATGCGCAGCCGGGCGCGGCGCAGGCACAGGCGGTGCTCGATGATTTGGCGCGCAGCCCGGCGACGGCGGAGCATATCGCCACAAAATTAGCGCGCCATTTTGCCGGAGATACCCCGCCACCGGCCTTGGTTGAGCGCTTGAAAGCGGCGTTTTTGGCATCGGATGGGGATTTGTCCGTGCTTTACCGCGTGCTTATTGATGCGCCGGAGCTTTGGGGGGAGGGGGCAGCAAAGTTCCGCTCGCCCTGGGAATGGTCGCTCGCGGCAATGCGGGCGCTGAACCTGGCCAATGTGCCTGCGCAACGTACAACCGGCCTGCTGAACGAGCTTGGTCAACCTGTCTGGCGGCCGGGCTCTCCTGCTGGATATGAAGATTTTACCGCCACATGGGCCGGGCCCGATGCGGTGATGCGACGGGTTGAGGCGGCTGGGCGTATCGCCATACAAGCTGCCGGGCGGGTGGATGCGCGGGCGCTTGGTGCAAAACTTTACCCCGGATCGCTCAGCCCGGCGACAAAGGCCGCGCTCGCCAATGCCGAAAGCGCCGATCAGGCGCTTGCGCTGTTGCTGGTTGCGCCAGAAACTCTGCGGAGATAACGAGATGCTTGATCGTCGTTCCTTTTTGGGCACGGGTGGTATTGGCGCGCTGGCCTTGGGGTTTGCACCGCGTATCGCCTTTGCCAGAGCCGCCACCGACAAGCGGCTGGTGTTTATTATTCAGCGCGGTGCGGCTGATGGGTTGAGTATGCTTGCGCCGGTTGCCGACCCTGGTTTTGCCGCTGCGCGCGGTGCTTTGGCCACCGCGTTTCAAGGCTTGCAGACCATTCAGGGCATGTTTGCGCTCCACCCGGAAATGAAAAATACTGCCGCCCTGTTTGCCGGGCGGCAGGCGCTGTTTGTTCATGCAACCGCTTCTGCTTACCGTGAACGATCGCATTTTGACGGGCAAAACGTGCTGGAAACCGGTGGATCTGGCCCGTTTCGCTTGAAGGATGGCTGGCTGAACCGGCTCTTGTCGCTGCTGCCAGCGGAGGAGGCCCGCGCGATTGCGGTTTCGGCCACGGTGCCGCTTGCGCTGCGTGGCACGCACGAGGTTGGCTCCTATGCACCTTCGGCCCTGCCGCCGGCAAATGGCGATCTGCTACAGCGTGTGGCGATGCTTTATCAGGGCGACCCACAACTCCATGCATTGTGGAGCGAAGCGATGAACACCCGCGCGCTGACCGCCGACCTTGCCAGCGACACCGGGCGCAATGCCGCGGCCATGGGAGGGTTGGCGGCCAGGCTGATGGCGCCGGCAGATGGCGCGCGGATTGCGATGATCGATAGTGATGGCTGGGACACGCATAGCGGGCAGGAGCGCCGCCTTGCCAGCCAACTGGCCGGGCTCGACGCGATGATCGGGGCGCTGAAGGCGGAGCTGGGGCCGCTTTGGGCACAAACATTGGTGCTTGTCGCCACCGAATTTGGCCGCACCGTTGCCATTAACGGTACGGGCGGCACCGATCACGGCACGGCCTCTGCCGCGATGCTGCTTGGCGGTGCGGTGAAGGGGGGGCGAGTGATTGCCGATTGGCCAGGCCTTGGCCAAAATGCGCTTTATGAAGGGCGCGATTTGCGACCGACCACGGCGCTCGACGCGGTGATTGGTGGCGCGGTGGCGGGGCATTTTGCGCTGGAGCCTGCACGCGCCATGGCCACCCTCTTCCCCGGCAGCGCGGCAAAAGGAGTGACGGGGCTGGTTTGAAGGGCAGCGCTCGCCAAAGTCGTTGTGCTTTTGCTAAGGAGCAAGAGGCTCCTCTGGCGGGCACAAGCAAAGCGCGGTGGCCATGGCGCACGCGGGAGCCGACTTTGGTGCTTTGCCAAGGTGCCGGTCAAGGCGCCATTTCCGCCGCCAGTCATTTTGCCCGTTCAGCTTTTGCGTCGGCGGCAAAGCTTCGCTAAGTGCGCGGCTATGACGCTTTATACCCGCTTTGCCGCGCATGTTGATGCAGCGCTTGATACCATGCCCGAACTTGCCGGGGTTGACCGCCGCCATGTGACGGTGGAGCCGCCGCGTGACAGCGCCCATGGCGACCTGGCGACCAATGCCGCCATGGTGCTGGCCAAGGCCGCGGGGGTGAACCCGCGTGCGCTGGCCGAAAAAATTGCCACAGCGCTTGGTGGGCTTGCCGATGTTGCCGCTGTGGCGGTGGCCGGGCCGGGCTTTATCAACCTTACCCTTACCGATGCGTGCTGGCGCGCAGAACTTGCGACGATTGTTGAACAAGGCGCGGCCTATGGTCGAAACGCGCCGGGCAGCCGGCCAACGGTGAATGTTGAATATGTGTCGGCCAACCCCACTGGCCCCATGCATATGGGCCATTGCCGTGGCGCGGTGGTGGGAGATGCGCTGGCTGCGTTGCTGGAATTTGCCGGGCACCGGGTGATCCGCGAATATTATGTGAACGATGCAGGCGGGCAGGTCGACACGCTCGCGCGTTCGGTGCACTTGCGCTACCGCGAGGCGCTGGGCGAGGCGATTGGCGATATTCCCGATGGCTATTATCCTGGCGCCTATCTCGTGCCGGTGGGCCAGGCGCTGGCAGCGGAATTTGGCGATCGCTATGCCAAGGAGCCGGAAGCGGAATGGCTGGTCTTGTTCCGCACGCGCGCGGTAGCAGCGATGATGGCGATGATCCGTGACGATTTGGCGCTGCTGGGCATTCACCATGACGTGTTCTCGTCGGAGGCTGAGTTGCAGGCGGCGGGTAAGCCAGAGGCGGCTGAAGCCGAACTGCGCGCGCGCGACCTGATTTATGACGGCGTGCTGGAAGCACCCAAGGGGGAGGCGCCAGAAGATTGGGAGCCGGTGGTGCTACCGCTTTTCCGTTCCACGCAATTTGGCGATGATCAGGACCGGCCGATCCGCAAATCAACCGGGCAATGGACCTATTTTGGCGCCGATCTCGCCTATCATTTTCAAAAAGCACAGTCTGCTGATGAGTTGATCGACGTGTGGGGGGCAGACCATGCCGGCACGGTCAAGCGCATTGTTGCAGCGGTATCGGCGCTAACCGGCGGCAAAACCAAATTTGACGTAAAGCTGGTGCAGATGGTGCGGCTTATGCGCAATGGCGAGCTGGTGAAGATGGGCAAGCGGCTGGGCAATTTTGTTACGCTGGCAGATGTGGTGGAGGAGGTGGGCAAGGATGTTGTCCGTTTCACCATGCTCACCCGCAAGGCCGATGCGCAGATGGATTTTGATTTCGCCAAGGTGGTTGAGGCATCAAAAGATAATCCCGTTTTCTATGTGCAATATGCCCATGCGCGAGTCGCCTCGCTCCGGCGGCGAGCAGCGGAGGCGGGAATTTCATGCGGTGTGGCCGATTTGTCCCGGCTTGATACAGAAGAGCTGGCGCTGGTAAAGCTTGCCGCGCAGTTTCCCCGGCTGGTTGAAACAGCCGCCGCCGCACGCGAGCCACACAGAATTGCGTTTTATCTCTATGACTTGGCAGCACAATTTCACGCAGCGTGGAACGTTGGCAACGACCGGCCCGACCGGCGATTCCTGATGCCCGATGATCCTGCACTCACCTGTGCGCGGCTTTTCCTTGCCGACGCAATCGGGCAAATAGTGCGCAATGGCCTGAGTATCATGGGGGTCGAGGCTGTGCAGGAGATGAGCTGATGGCACCATCTGGCGAATATGACATGGGCGAGGAAGATCGCTTGCCATGGCTGGAAACGGCGGATGACGAGTATAACGAGGGCCCGTCGGCGCTGCGCACGGGGTTGTTTGTTATGCTGGGGCTGGCGGCAATAGCGCTGCTCGTGTTCGTGGCCTATGCTATTTTGAACCGGGATGCGCCAACAGGTTCGGGAGAATTGATTTCCGCGCAGCCGGGTGATTACAAAGTCAAGCCCGACAGCCCTGGCGGCATGCAGGTGGAAGGGGAAGGCGACACTGCTCTTGCCACGAGCGAAGGCAAAGGGTCGGGCAGCGGCACGATTGATTTGCAAAAAACACCCGAAACCCCTGTTGTCGGCAAACTGGCCCAGCCAAATGACAAGGCCGCACCGGGCGCGGGGAATATTCCTGCATCCGCTGCCAAGCTGACAGCGCCTGCGCCCGGCGTGGCTCTGGCCAAGGTGGCGGGCGCTGCATCGGGCGGGTCGCTGGTGCAGCTTGGCGCCTTCCCAACAGAAGCGGCGGCAAAAGCGGCCTGGGTGGCTGCGTCTGCGCGCTTTGCCTATCTCGCGCCGCTTGGAAAATCGGTGCAGGGCGCCAATGTCAACGGTCACATGGTCTATCGGCTGCGGGTGAATGCGGGCAGCGCGGGGCAGGCCGCTGAATTGTGCGGCAAGCTGAAAGTTGCCGGCGAGGCTTGTTTCGTTTCTGCCAACTAGGCTAGCAGGCTGGCTATGAAGCCAGTAATTTTCGGCCTGTCCGGCCCGGTATTGACCGACAGCGAGCGCGATTTTTTCGCCGAATGCGAGCCTGTGGGCTATATATTGTTTCGGCGTAATGTTGAGACACGTTCTCAGCTTCTTGCATTAACCGACAGTTTGCGCAGTCTTTCTGGCCGGAGTGACCTGCCAATTCTGATCGATCAGGAAGGCGGGCGGGTGGCGCGTATGGGGCCGCCGGAGTGGCCAGCCTTCCCCGCTGGCCCGGCTTTCGATGCGCTGTATGAGCGCGCGCCCATCTCTGCCATCGAGGCTGCGCGGGCGAATGCGCAGGCGATTGGGCTGATGCTGGCGCAGGTCGGCGTCAACGTCGATTGCCTGCCGCTGCTTGATGTAGTTCAGGCAAATACGACCGAGGCGATTAGCACCCGCGCGCTGGGCCGCGAGCCGCAGCGCGTGGCGGCGATGGGGCGGGCGATACTCGATGGCCTGCAGCGCGCAGGCGTGGTGGGCGTGGTCAAGCACATGCCCGGTCATGGCCGCGCGCAGGTTGACACGCATTATCATTTGCCAACGGTCACTGCGTCCGACGCTGAGCTGGCGATGGACCTGGCGCCGTTTCAGGCGCTTGCGGATGCGCCGATGGGAATGACATCGCACATCGTGTTCGAGGCTTGGGACAAGGAGCGCCCGGCCACGCTTTCTCCTATCATCGTGCATGACATTATTCGCAAGCGCATCGGCTTTGAAGGGCTGTTGATGACGGATGACATCGACATGAAGGCGCTTTGCGGCACAGCGGGGCAAAAGGCGGCGGGGGCGCTGGCGGCCGGGGTTGATATTGTGCTCGATTGCTGGGCGCGGATGAACGAGATGGTCGACATTGCCTCGTGCATCGGCGACATGCCGCTTGCCTCGCTCGGCAGGCTGGACCGGGCGATGGCGAGCGTTGCCGGGGCCGCACCACAGGGGAATTTTGCCGAGCTGGCAGCCAAGCGCGATGCGCTGCTGGCGCTTGCCTAGCGCGGCTTTTTTTTGCCTGGTGGGCCCGTCTGACAAATTGCAAGCCGCAGTGGCGGCTGCTTGTGTGGCGCATTTTGAGCGGGCGGCCGAAAGGGGCCGCGGACGCGGGCAGCAGCGCCATTTGCGCTGCCGGAGCGCCGCGCTCTTGCCCGCGGGTGGCTTGCGTGATTACACCGGGCGATGACCAATGCCGACACGCTGACGCTGGATCTCGACGGGTGGGAGGGGCCGCTCGACCTGTTGCTGGCGCTTGCCCGCACGCAAAAAGTTGATCTGCGCGAATTATCTATTCTGGCGCTGGTGGAGCAATATCTGGCGTTTATCGGCCGGGCACATGCGCTAAAACTGGAGGTGGCGGCCGATTATCTGGTGATGGCGGCCTGGCTTGCTTACCTGAAGTCCGCCCTGCTGCTGCCGCGCAGCCCGGAGCAGGAGCCAGACCCAGAGGAGCTGGCGCTGCGGCTCCAGCTTCGGCTTGAGCGGCTGAACGCCATGCGCGAGGCCGGCGCCCGGCTGATGACGCGAGACCGGCTGGGCCGCGAAGTTTTTTGCCGAGCCGCGCCCGAAGGCGTGCGCACGGTGCGCACATCGCGCTGGCAGGCAGAGCTTTATGATCTCATTGCTGCTTATGGCCGGGTGAGTGCGCGCACAAGGCCGGTGATGCACATTGTCGCCAACCGCCCGGTAATGACGCTGGAGGTAGCGCTTGAGCGGGTGGCGCGGCTGCTGGGCGAGCAGGTTGACTGGGCGAGTATTGAGGCGTTTTTGCCAGCGGGGGCGACCGGGCTTTTGCGCAAATCCGCGCTGGCGTCGAGCTTTGTTGCAGCCCTTGAGCTGGCGCGCCACGGCCGGGTGGAGTTGCGCCAGCAATCGCCTTTTGCCCCGCTTTATTTGCGGCGGCCAGCGTGAACGCGCCCGATGATTTTGTCCGCGCGGTCGAGGCGGTGCTCTTTGCCGCGGCCGAGCCGATGAGTGCCGACGCCATTTGCGCGTATGTTGGCAAGGGCGATGTGCGCGGCGCGCTGGCCGTGCTGGCAGCAGATTATGCCGGGCGCGGCATTGCGCTGGTGCAGCGGGGGGAAAGATGGCATTTCCAGACCGCAGCCGACATGGCGCATCTGCTCCGGCAAGACCGCGAGGAGCCTCGAAAACTCTCCCGCGCGGCTATCGAGACGCTGGCGATCATCGCCTATCATGAGCCGGTTACCCGCGCCGAGATTGAGGCAATTCGCGGCGTACAGATTTCCAAGGGCACGCTCGATGTGTTGATGGAGGCAGGCTGGGCGCGCCCGGCCGGCCGGCGCGAGGTGCCGGGCCGGCCGCTAACCTATGCAACAACGCCTGAGTTTTTGGCGCATTTCGGGCTGACGAGCCGGCGCGACCTGCCCGGTATTGACGATTTGCGCGCGGCTGGGCTGCTCGATCCCGTTGATTTGGCAATGGAGCAGCAGGAGGTAGCAAATTCCGATGAGGATGCTTAGATAGGGGCAATCTATAGGAGAATTTCAATGGGTAGTTTCAGCCTGATGCACTGGCTGCTTTTTGGCGGTGTCGCCATTCTGGTGCTTGGCGGCGGCCGTTTTTCGAACATGATGGGCGATGTCGCCAAGGGCATCAAACAATTCAAAAAAGGCATGTCCGAAGAAGATGAAGCCCAGCGCGAGCCAACACGTATCGACGCCAAAAAAGACGATGCGTGATATGCACGTAACGATGTCGCGCGCCTAGCATCGCCGGGCTGAACGACCATGTTCGATATTGCGCCGTCCGAATTTCTGCTCGTTGCCGTGGTGGCGCTGGTGGTTATTGGGCCAAAGGATTTACCAAAGGCGATGCGGGTCATCGGCTATTGGGTTGGCCGTGCGCGCGGAGTAACCCGCCAGTTCCGCGAAGGGTTCGACACGATGATGCGCGAGGCCGAGCTAAAGGAGCTGGAAGAGAAATGGGCGGCTGAAAATGCGCGCATCATGGCCATGCACCCGGTGACAGGCTCTGCCGTGCTGCCGCTTGCCGAGCCTGCGCCCGATGCTGCGATAATGCTGGGCGCAAACCCTGGTGACGAGAGTGTGGATGGCCCGGCTCAGCTTGTTGCCCAGCCCCATATTGTCCCATCGGGTCACTTCGCCGCAACGCACCTGTCCTCATATGTCGCGCCACCAAGCGATGACGAAATTGCCGCAGCCGAGGGCGTGCCGCCAGCGCCACAAGCCTTGCCCGCCGGCGATGTGGGGGCAAGCCAGCCATGAATGCACCACCGGCTGATGAGCTTGACGGCTCGCGCGCACCCTTGCTTGATCATCTGGTTGAACTGCGGCGGCGCCTGCTGTTTTCCATCGGCGCGCTGTTGGTAGCTTTTGGGGTATGTTTTTATTTTTCCGAGAGCATTTTTGCCTTTCTCCTCCAGCCGCTGTTGCGTGCCGGGCAGCACCGGGTGATTTATACCCAGTTGTTCGAGGCGTTTTTCGTGCAGGTGAAGGTGGCGTTTTTTGCGGCAATGATGGTGTCTTTTCCCATCATCGCCAACCAGCTCTGGCTGTTTGTGGCGCCGGGTTTGTACCGTAACGAAAAGCGCGCGCTGCTGCCGTTTCTTTATGCGACGCCGGTGCTGTTTGGCGTTGGCGCGGCGGTGGCTTATTATGTCGCAGTGCCGATGGCGCTTAAGTTTCTGCTGGGTTTTCAGGGTAATATTGGCGGCATCGAGCGTGAGGCGCTGCCTGCGATTGACAATTATTTGTCATTTATCATGCAGTTTCTGTTTGGTTTTGGCCTGTCTTTTTTGCTGCCGGTTTTACTGATGCTGCTGGAGCGGGCGGGCATTGTAACGCGCAGGCAGCTAATCGGCGCGCGCCGCTATGCGATTGTGGCGGCGGTGGGCATTGCGGCTGTGCTGACACCGCCTGACATCGGCTCGCAACTGCTGCTCGCGGTTCCGCTCATCATATTGTACGAAATCGCGATTATCGGCATCTGGATTACCGAGCGCCGCCGAAAAAAGGCGCCGCCCGCCAGCCCGGCCTGAGCGCAGGCCACTGCCGTAAAAGCAATTGGCCCGGACGCAAATTCAGGGGGGAAAACCGTCCGGGCCGGTTGAGGTGGATGGGAGAAGGGGGGCATCCACAGCTGCCATCCGCTTGTTGAAACGAGCCAGGCAGCGTCCGGTTCCTGCCTGAACGAAAAGTATCCTGCTATTCTTGGCCAATGGTGGGAAGCTCGATGGCGTAGCTGCCCTTTGCTTCATCGTGCGCAAGCGGGCTGCGCAACTGGCGGGCAAGCCCGGTGATGATCCGCCCATAACGCTGCGTTTGTTCAGCTGAAAAGGCAGGCGGCGCCGCCAGCGCGGCAGAATTTATCGTCAGCAACGAGCAGGTAGCACCGCTTGCGTTTTTTGCCAGGGTAAGAGCAATGGCAGCGTCAGGGCTGCGCACCATTGCCAGCTCCACAACTTCGGTGATGAAAAAAGCCGCGGCAACCGCAACATCCTGGCTCACCAGCACAGCATCTACCGCCAGCGAAACCGAAAGAGCATCTCCATGGCCATGCCCGGCGCGCAGATTGGCGACAAGATCGGAAATAATCGGGCGCAGGCTTAGCCCGCGGGTTTCTTCAAGCTCGGCAAAATGGTTGCGGTGCACAACGGCCAGCGCGTCCACCCGGCGTTGAATCGAGGCATAAGCGCTTGCCGCATCGGCCGATTTTGCCCCGCGGGCGTGCAGGTTGATGATGCTGGAGATGATTTGCAGATTGTTTTTTACCCGGTGGTGCACTTCGCGCGTTAGCCGGGTCTGGCGGATCAACCCTTCGGCCAGCCCGACCTCGTTTGCCCGCACCGTTTGGCTGATGGCGGCAAAACTGTCGGTAAGGTCGCGAATTTCGCTTGCCGCTGGGCGGTCGCGGGCGCCGCTGGCAATGATGTTTCCGGGTTGATAGCCGCCAAGGCGCGCGCGCAATTGTCGCAGCGGGCGGATGAGCAGCCGATCTACCACCAGCCACGCCGTTACCACGGCCGCCAGCCACATGACGAGCGGCGGCAGCAAGGCGAGCAGCAGTGATGTTTGCGCGCCTTGCGCCTGTGGGGTCAGCGCTGCGCTGGCAATTGTGGCCGCGATGGCCAACGGGAGCAGGGCTGCACCCAATATTACCACGAGCTTTGCGCCGGTCGGCAGGCCGGGCGACATCAGGTATCGGCGGCAATGGGCGTTATTTTGCGTTTTGCGGCCCGTGGCGCTGTCCCGCGGCATGGCGGTGGGCTAATCCAGCTTGCGCAGGAGATTGAGCATCTCCGGCGGTATTTGTTCGTCGATGGTCGCCTGATAGATTGACCGCAGCGCCGCGCCCATATCGGCGCCGGGCGCAGCGCTGGCTTCATCACCGAGGGGCGAAGGCGCAGCTTTTGGTGCGGTGGCTGGTTTTTCGGGCGGGTCGGTCTCAAATTTCAACGAAACATCCCCAAAAGATCGCGGCCGCAAATGGGCGGCCTTTCGCCGAGCATTGCCGAAAATGGACATTTAATCCACCATGGTTTGAGGAAACAAAACAGCGCGCCGATTGTTCCAGCCCTGGCAGCAGATGTTTTCACACGCGCGCCTTGTCGGTGTGTTAACATCGGGCGACCGTTTACAGGAGTTGGCGTTACAATGGGTTTAGGACAGCAGCTTGCGCCCCATGTGCCGTTCTTGCGCCGCTACGCGCGGGCGCTGGCTGGCAGCCAAAGCGAGGGGGACCGCCACGTGCGCGCGGCGTTGCAGGTGATTGTTGATGCGCCGGGCGCTTTTGCACGCGATGTGGAGCCAAGGCTCGCGCTATACGGGGTGTTCCAGCAATTGTTGAACAGCGCGCTGGCCACCAACACAGCATCAGGCACCACAGCATCAGGCACCACCGCGCGCGCGCGGCCGGGGCGGGCAGCGTCAGCGCCGCGACAGGCGCTGCTGCTGACGGCGATGGAGGGGTTTACGGTTGAAGATGCCGCCTATCTGCTGGATGTGGACGCAGCCGCAGCCAGAGCGCTGGTGGCGCAGGCGCTGGCGGATATTGACGGGCAAGGCAGCGCGCGCGTGCTCATCATCGAGGATGAGCCGATCATCGCGATGGACATCGAAACCATCGTGCACGACATGGGGCATGAGGTGACGGGCATTGCCATCACCCGCGAAGAGGCCGTGGCGCTGGCGATGGAGGAGCGGCCCGGCCTTGTGCTCGCCGACATTCAGCTGGCAGATGACAGCTCCGGCATCGATGCCGTGCAGGATATTCTCGCCCGGTTTTCGGTGCCGGTAATTTTCATTACCGCTTTTCCAGAGCGGCTGCTGACAGGGCACCGGCCAGAGCCGATTTTCCTCATCACAAAGCCTTTTCAACGCTCAACTGTTAAGGCCGCGATTGGCCAGGCGTTGTTTTTTAATGAAGCCATGGTGCCGGTTGGCTGAGGGCGAGGGATCATTGGCAGCACGGGAAGGGGTTGCCGTCGCGGTGGGTGAGGAGGGTGCCTCGCCCGCGAATGCCGGGGTCGCAGCACCGCTGAGCAACGCAGACTTTAAGGTCGCGCTCACCGCGATAATTCCCCATTTACGCGCCTTTGGCCGGTCGATTTCGGGCAATCGTGATCTTGCGGATGATCTTGTGCAGGAGACGCTGCTCAAGGCATGGGCTGCGCGCCACCGGTTTGAAGCGGGCACCAATATGCGGGCATGGACCTTCATTATTTTGCGCAACCTTTATCTGTCGCAAGTCAGGCGGCGCCGGTTTCGCGGTGAGTGGGATGATGCAGCGGCCGACCGGCTGCTGGCCGCGCCGGCGGGCCAGGAAAGCCAGGTCGAGCTTGGCGATGTGCAGCGCGCGTTGTTGCAATTGCCCCGCCTGCAACGCGAGGCGCTCATCCTTATCGGCGCGGGCGGTTTTGCTTATGAGGAGGCCGCGCAGATTTGCGGCGTAGCTGTGGGGACTATCAAGAGCCGGGTCGCGCGGGCTCGCCTGGCATTGGAGAGGATTTTGTCGCAAGGGCTGCTGCCACCGCGCGCCCATGCCCGCGCGGAAGGCGGCAAAGGCGTTCTCCAGTCGATTATGGATGAGGTAGATGAGTTAAGCCGGCAATAGCGGCATTGCCACTGTTTTGCGGTTTGGGCGCCGATGCTCCGGGTGGGCGGGTGCAGCGTGGAGGCCATGTCAGCAAGTGGAGGACAAGCCGAGTTCACCGCGCTATCAACGCGGGGATGGTTATTTTGTTGCCCTTTTGCCAGGCGGTTTGCCCAAAATGAGGGATGATCGCGCCACCGCCTCTGCTGCCTCTGCCATTGCCGCGGCGGCCGCGCGCGCGCGCGAACACGCGCCGTTTTTGGCTATGGCGCTCAACCGGGAGCCGGCGCTGGCGCAGCAACTGGCGCAAGGCGTGCTGCCCTCATTCGGCTCGGTGCGGATTGGCGACGCGGCGATGCCCGTTGGCCAGCGCTTGCGGCAAGAGCGGCGCCGGCTCGCATTGCTTGTCGCGGTGGGGGATTTGGCCGGCGTGCTGTCGCTGAACGATGTGACTGGCGCGCTCACCGACTTTGCCGATTATGCGCTTGATGCAGCGATTGCGCAGGCCATGCACGAGCGCACACCCGACGCGCCGCCGCGTGGTTTTGCCGCAATTGCGCTTGGCAAACAGGGCAGCCGAGAGCTGAACTATTCCTCCGATATTGACCCGATTTTGCTGTTTGACCCAGCTCAGCTCCCCTGCCGCCCGCGCGAGGCGCCTGAAGACGCCGCCGTGCGGATTGGGCGGCGCGTGATCGAGCTGCTGCAGGCGCGCGACGGTGATGGCTATGTGCTGCGGGTTGATTTGCGCCTGCGCCCCGCGCCGGAGGTGACGCCGATTGCCCTGTCGGTCAACGCGGCGATTTCGCACTATGAGTCGCAGGCGCTGGCGTGGGAGCGGGCGGCGTTCATCCGTGCGCGCGCCGCAGCAGGTGACATAGCGCTGGGAGCAGGGTTTTTGGCGGCTATTCAGCCCTTTGTGTGGCGCCGCGGACTGGATTTTGGCGCAATCGCTGAAATTCGCGATATTTCGCGGCGCATTCGTGATCATCATGCGCAGGGGCAAAATTTTGGCCCCGGCTTTGATTTGAAGCGCGGGCGGGGCGGCATAAGAGAGGTAGAATTTTTTGCGCAAATCCATCAGCTTATTCACGGCGGTCGTGTGCCGGCATTGCGGGTGCCCGCCACGGGCGATGCGCTTGGCAGCCTTGCCGAGCACGGGGTGATTGATCGTGAAGAGGCCGCCATGCTGGCCGGCGCGTACGAGTTGTTGCGCACAATTGAGCATCGCGTGCAGATGATCGACGACCGGCAGACGCACAGCCTGCCGATGGGCGCCGGGCTGGAAGCGGTGGCGCGGCTGCACGGCGTGGCAGATGGTGCAGCGCTGCTTGCGCTGCTTGCGCCGCGGGTTGCGGCGGTTGGCGCAAGTTATGATGGGCTGGAGCCCGAGGGCGGCAATGCTTTGTCGCATGATCCGGTGCGGCTACGGGCAGCGCTCATCGCTGCTGGTTTTGACGAGGTGGGTGCGGCATCTGCTGCTGCGCGGGTGGAGGCGTGGCGCGCGGGTGCTTACCCTGCCTTGCGCAGCCCGCCCGCCCGGCAGGCGCTGGAGGCAGCACTTCCCGGAGTGATCAGCGCTATTGGCGCCGGGCCAGATCCTGCCGCCGCGATGATCCGGCTGGACCGGTTGCTGGGAAAATTGCCAAGCGCCATCAACCTGTTCCGCCTGCTTGAGGCAGAGCCACCGCTCGCGCGGTTGCTGGCGCTTATTTTGAGCCATGCGCCGCCGCTGGCCGAGCTGCTCGCGCGGCGCCCGGTGTTGCTCGACGGGCTGATCGACACAACCGCGCTCGACCCGGTGGAGGGGGTTGGTGCGCTTGCCCGGCATATGCGCTGCCTAACGGAGGCCGCCGATTATCAGGCGCTGCTCGACGGGGTGCGCACCGTGGTTGGCGAGCGGCGCTTTGCGCTTGGCGCACAGCTTGTGGCTGGCGCGAGTGATCCGCTCAGCGTTGCTGCGGGTTATGCGCGGGTGGCCGAGGCGGCAATCATGGTGCTGGCCGAAGCGGCGCTGGGTGAATTTTCGCTGCGGCACGGCCGCGTGCCGGGCAGCGAGCTTGTCATCCTTGCGCTTGGCAGGCTGGGCGGCGGCGCGTTGACCCACGCTTCTGATCTTGATCTTATCTTTTTGTTCACTGGGGACCACCGGGCCGAGTCCGATGGCGAAAAACCCCTGGGCGCGGTGCATTATTACAACCGGCTGGCGCAGCGCCTGGTCGGCGCGCTGTCGGTGCCCACTGCTGCTGGTGCGTTGTATGATGTCGACACAAGATTGCGGCCCTCTGGTGCGCAAGGGCCGCTGTCGGTTTCGACCGAGGGTTTTGCGCGGTATCAGCAAGAAAGCGCCTGGACGTGGGAGCACATGGCGCTCAGTCGCGCGCGCGTGGTTTATGGTTCGGCAGCGGCGCGGGCTGAGGTGGAAGGGATGATTGCCACCGTGCTCGCCGGTGCGCGCCCGCCCCGCGCCATTGCCGCACAGGCACGCGCGATGCGCGCCGACATCGCCGCGCACAAGCCCCCGGCTGGCCCGCTCGACATTAAATTGCTGGAAGGCGGGCTGGTTGATCTCGAATTTGCCGTGCACGTGATGCAGCTTGAACGCAAAACGGGCTTTTCCGCCGATTTGGCGGTGGCGATTTCAGCACTGGTGGCGCAAGGCTTGCTGCCGCCTGCCATGGCCGATGCGCATGATTTTTTGATGCGCCTGCTCGTAACGCAGCGGCTGGTCGCGCCCGATGCTCAGCCGCCCGCTGAGCCAACGCGCGCGCTCATTGCCGGGCTGATGGGGCTTGAGAATTGGGAAGCGGTGATGAAAAGGCTGGCGACAACGCTGGCACAGGTCGTGGCGTGCTGGCACACGATAGCGGGAGAATAGCCAATGGCGACAATGGAGATGGGCAGTGCGCTGCCAGAGCTTTTTCTGCTTGATCAGCACGGCGGGCGGTTTTCGCTCCAACGCTATTTGGGTGCGCCGCTGGTCGTTTATTTTTACCCCAAGGATGATACGCCCGGCTGTACGCGCGAGGCGCAGGATTTTTCCACGCATCTGGCCGAATTTGCAGCGCTTGGTGCAGCGGTGCTCGGCGTGTCGAAAGATCCGCCCGCCAAACACGCAAAATTTGCCGCAAAATATGGGCTCGGTGTGGCGCTTGCCAGCGATGATGACGCCAATTTGGTGCTCGACGCTTTTGGTGTGTGGGGTGAAAAGCGGCTATATGGTCGCACCTGTATGGGCATTGAGCGCGCCACTTTTTTGTTTAATAGCGCCGGGCGGCTGGCGCGGGCGTGGCGCAAGGTAAAGGTGCCCGGCCATGTGGCCGAGGTGTTGGCGGCGGCGGCGGTGGCGCTGGGCTGAACGGCGCCTGCACCTGCGCTTTGGCTCAGGTGGTCAATTGTCGCCAAAATGGTGCGAACCATGGGCAGCGCGGGCGAATCGCTACCGTAACAATAGCCGCGCTGCGCCAAGATTTTGTTAGGCGGACACTTTTTGTTCTGCGCGACAAAACGACTCGCCGCGCCATGCGTTCAGCTTAGCTTGGGAATATGAACGCCCTATTGCTCAACCCATGCAACTATTGTCAGACAAAATTAACCGCACGGCCGTCCGGCTTGGGGGATATGTCGCAAACGAGGCCGGTCAGCGGCCCGACGGAATGAAGGTCGCTGGGTTTTGATGACGAACAAGCCGTTTTTTTCGATCGATGCCCTGCGCGCGGTGTATGGCAATGTGTTTAAAACACGCGACCTTATTTTGCACGATGGCCGCGACTTGCGCCGGCTTAGCCTTGGCAGCCGGACACAGGCAGCCATGGCAGGTGCTGCGGGGATTGCTCTGTGCTTTTGCGCTTTTGGCGTTGCCAATGCCGCGGTAATGGCGGTGCAGATGTCGGGCGTGTTGGTGCCGCCGCAGTCGGCCGAGGCAAAGGTTGTGGCGTTGCAGACAAAACTCGCAGCACTCCAGGAAAATGTCGTGGCAATCAAGCGGGCAACAGCAGCGCATGCCGCGCGGATTGAGCAGCGTCAGGCGTTGATGACGGCTGTGCTCACGGGCAAAAAGCCGGCTGAGCTGGCGTTGGCGCCCCCGGTGCTAGATGCCAAAACCGCGTCGCTTGCAGCCGATGCGCTTAAGCCATTTGCCAAAATTGAAAACCGGCAGGCGGCCATGGCGGCCAGAGTTCGGCTTGTAGCCGAGGAGCGCTATGCGCATGCGCTGGGCAAGTTCCGCCGGCTGGGCATTGCACCTGGACGGCTGGTTTCTGGCGGTGTTGGCGGCCCCTATGAACCGATGGCCGCGGCGCAATCTACCACTGATGCGCAGGCGGACACACAGTTCCGCGCACTGTTTACAACATGGAAAAAGCTTGATTCGGTTGAGCGGGCGGCCATTGCCATTCCGGCTGCACAGCCGGTGCACAATCTCAGCTACACCAGCACTTTTGGCGTGCGTAGCGACCCGTTTCGCGGCACAGCGGCAATGCATGCAGGCGTGGATATTCCCGGCAGCATCGGCACCCCGATTTATGCAACCGCGGATGGTATTATTTCACGAGCAGAGCGCACGGGCGGCTATGGCAATTTGGTAGAGATTAACCATGGCCGGGGCATCAGCACGCGCTATGGTCATTTGTCGCGCTTGTTGGTGGGGGCAAATGCGCGGGTTGCGCGCGGGCAGTTGATCGGGCTGATGGGTTCCACGGGCCGCTCGACAGGCAGCCATCTTCATTATGAAGTGCGGATTGATGGCCAGGCGGTGAACCCAATTCCCTTTTTGCAGACGGCGGATTATCTTTTGGCGGCGCAAGGTGGCAAAAGGGGCGCTGCCTCTGCTGTAGGTGGCGGTTTTCCCGGCGAGTAATATCGCGCACCCCGGTTGCCGCTGAGCCGATGAGCTCTTATCTGTTGGGCATGACCGAAATGCCCGCTGCTGAAATTTTTCTCACCCCATCTGCCGCTGCACGCGTTGGCGCCATTGCCGAGCGGCAGGGCAAGCCGGCAATTTTGCGCTTGTCGGTCGATGGTGGGGGGTGCTCGGGCTTTCAGTATAAATTTGGCCTGGCTGAAGAGGTGGCACCAGACGATAGCGTAGCCGAGCACGGCGGCGTGCGGCTTGTTGTCGATTCCATCAGCCTCGATTTGGTGCGCGGCTGCTCGGTTGATTTTGTCGAAACGCTGGGCGGCACCGCTTTTCGCGTCGAAAACCCCAATGCCGCGTCCGGCTGTGGGTGCGGCGCCAGCTTTGCGGTTTAATGAACACCACCGACAGATTGCCGCACAGATGAAAATCACCAGCTATAACGTAAACGGCATAAAGGCGCGCTTGCCGCGCTTGCTGGAATATCTGGCCGAGCAAAAGCCTGATATTGTGTGCCTGCAAGAGCTGAAATCCAGCGACGAAACTTTTCCAGCGGCCGAGATTGCGGCGGCGGGCTATGGCGCTGTGTGGCATGGGCAAAAGGGGTTTAACGGTGTTGCGGTGCTCGCGCGCGATGCCCAACCGACAGAGACTATGCGCGGCCTGGCCGGTGAGGCGGAGGATGAGCATAGCCGCTATCTGGAGGTGCAGGTTCGCGGTTTGATTGTCGCATCAATCTATTTACCCAATGGCAACCCGCAGCCTGGGCCAAAATTCGACTATAAACTGCGCTGGATCAACCGCTTGTCGCAGCGCGCGCAAGATTTGCTGGCGCTTGAGCTGCCGGTTGTGCTGGCGGGTGACTATAATGTTATCCCCAATGACGACGATGTGTTTTCTGTCGCAGCGATGGCCGATGATGCGCTGATGCAGCCCGAAAGCCGGGCCGGCTACCGCGCGTTGCTGGCGCAAGGGTGGACCGATGCGCTGCGCACCCGTTACCCAACAGGTGGGGTGTGGACATTTTGGGATTATCAGGCGGGCGCCTGGCAACGCGATGCGGGTTTTCGCATCGACCATCTGCTGCTCAGCCCGCAAGCGGCAGACCGGCTGGCGGGCGCCGGGGTCGACAAGGAATATCGCGGTCGCGAAAAAGCAAGCGACCATGCCCCCACCTGGGCCATATTGCGCGACGCTTGAAGCGCCGCCCCGCCGGGGGCATTATGGCACAATCAAAGCGGCTTGCTGTATATTTGGTAAATACGATTGATGTGGCTGTTGATCGTCTCGGCGATGGAGCGCATGCCCTGATTATCGTCGAGCACCCAGCCGATTTCACCGCGCGTCGCGCCATATTTTTCGGTTGAGCTGCGGCGGATATATTCGATCATCATAAAGGCAAGCTGGCTTGCCATGCGCGATGATTGCAGCCGTTTTACAACCCCCATCAGCGGCACGCGCATCGTCCTCACCTTGGGGCGGCGCAGCCACCAGAGCAGCTTTGCCCAGCCAAAAGGCAGAAGCGACCCGTTGAGCGGAGCAATCGCCTCGTTCAGGTCGGGCAGGGTGATCATAAAGGCAACCGGCTCACCATCCAGCTCGGCGATGCGGATCAGGTCGTTGAAGACAATTGGTTTCAGCTTTTTGCCAACATCGTCAATCTCAGGCTGGGTTAGCGGCACAAAGCCCCAATTGTCGGACCACGCGTCGTTCAAAATGCTCAGAATAATTTCCGCCTCGGCCACAAAATTTGCCTTGTTGACCTGGCGTACCACAATGCGCGGGTTCTTCTCGCCCGATTGGATGATGCGGTTGACGAGCGGGGGAAAGGGCACCGAAATATCCAGCTCATACGTTATTACCTGTTTGGCTGGCTGGTATCCCGCGCGCTCGATCCATTGTTGATAATGCGGCAGATGGTGGCCCATCATCACGGTTGGCGGGTGGTCGTGGCCCAGTATCAGCAGGCCCGGCTCCTCCCAGATAGACAGGCTGACCGGGCCAAGCGCGCGCGTCATCCCCTGGCCGCGCAGCCAGTTTTCCGCAGTGGCGATGAGCGCGTCGGCGGTTGCTTCGTCGGCGGCATCGAGCATGCCCCAAAAGCCGGTGCCTGGCCCAAAGCCCTTGTCGGCGGGCATGGTAAGCGCCAGCGTGTCAATATGCGCTGAAATCCGCCCAACCGCCTTGCCGCTGCGTTCTGCAAGGAAAAGCTGGGCTTTGGCGTGGCTGAACCAGCCGTTTTTGGCCGGATCGATCAACCCAAGCGCCTCCTGGCGCAACGGGGGCACCCAATTTGGGTCATGGCGGTTTAGCTGATAGGCAAGGTTGATAAACAGCCGGCGATCAGCCTTGGTGAGAACGGGGCGGATTGTCGCGGAAATTTCGGCCAAGTCGGTGCCCTCACCAAGGATTGTCGGTGCTTTCACTCCCTTTATAACGCGCCCAAGTCAAGCGCGGCCAGCGCGGGCACAGGCGCTGCTGATGCCGACAATATTGCGCAGGGCCAGTTGGAAATTGCCCCAAAATGCCTCACATTGCCACCATAGTGCCATGATCGTCTGGCACGAGGATTTCATGATGAACACGATTTCGATAGACAGTCTTGCCGCCGCCACCCCTTTGGCAAAATTGCAACAAGTAGCCGATGACATGGCCATGTTGCGCGCCGCGGTTGAGCAATCGCGCGATCTCAACCGGGCCGATCCGAAAATTTACTGGCCGGATTTCCTGCTATCGAGCGTGCTTGGCTATGGTGCGCTTGCACTGGCGATGATGCCGGCGCTTGGGCTTTGGGCGCTGCTTGCGGGCGCGGTTTCGGTGTTGGCGCTCTACCGGGCAAGCGGCTTCATCCACGAGCTTACCCATATCAAAAATGGCGCGTTGCCAGGCTTTCGGCTTGTTTGGAATGCGCTTGTCGGTGTTCCGTTGCTTGTGCCATCGTTTATGTATGAAGGCGTGCACACCCTGCACCATGCGCGAACGCGCTATGGCACGGCGGAAGACCCGGAATATTTGCCGCTTGCTTTGATGACGCCATGGTCGTTGCCCGCGTTTTTGGGTGCAGCGGCAATCGCGCCAGTAGCGCTTTTGTTCCGCTTTGCCGTGCTCACGCCGCTGTCGCTGGTGTCCCCCGCCATACGCTCGGTGGTGGTTGCGCGCTATTCGTCGCTATCGATCAACCCGGCGTTTCGCCGCCGCCCGGCGGAGGGTGCGCTGCGTGTGCAGTGGCGCTGGCAAGAAGCGGGTGCCAGCCTGTGGGCAATCGGCCTGCTTGCGCTGGTGGCGACAGGGATGGTGCCTTTGCGGCTGTTCCTCATCTATCTTGCGGTAGTATCGGCCATCGCCGTACTCAACCAGGTTCGCACGCTGGTTGCTCATTTGTGGGAGAATGAGGGCGAGCCGATGAGCGTTACCGCCCAATATCTCGATTCGGTAAATGTGCCGCCGCCGGGCTTTTTACCAATCCTCTGGGCGCCGGTTGGCCTGCGCTATCATGCGCTTCACCATTTGTTGCCCAGCGTGCCGTACCATAATCTTGAAGAGGCGCACCGCCGGCTGGTGCGGGTGCTGGGGGTTGAGTCGCTCTATCATCGTGCCAATTATCGCAGCCTGCGGGGCCTGCTCTCCCGGCTTGCGGCGAGCACTTTGGCCAGTCGCGCGCCGCGCTAAGGGGCCAGTCGCGCGCCGCGCCAAGGGGCTAACTGCCTTTGGGGGGCGCCTATTCCTCGGTACGCAGCAGCACAAGTTCACCGATGAACAAGAACAGTAAAAACGGCGCCCATGCCGCCAAAAACGGCGGATATGCGCCGATGCTTCCCATCGACAGCGCAAAATTATCGGCAACAAAATAGGCAAAGCCCAGCGCCATGCCGATGACCGCGCGGACGAACAATTTGCCAGAGCGCGCAATGCCAAAAGCAGCAACTGCCCCAAGCAGTGGCATCAGCACTGCCGATAGCGGTGCTGAAACCTTGTGCCACATCACGCCTTCCAGCGCCTTGGTTGGCCGGCCAGCATCGGCAAGATTTTGTATGGTCGTGCGCAGTGCGCCAAAGGACAGGCCATCACCATCGACCGCGTTTAGCGCAAACTGGTCGGGCCGGACATCGCTTGCGAGAAACACACTGCCAATCTTGCTCTGCTTGCCCGAAGCAACGTCGAACCGGGTGGCGGAATCAAACCGCCATCCACGGCCTGCAACAAATATCGCCCTTGGCGACCGGGTTATCGCGCGCAACAGCCCGCCTTCATGGTCAAAAAGCGCCACGTCATGCAACTGCGTCGCGTTGCCATAGCCATGGACTGTGGCCACCTGCATCAAATCGCCATTGTCGAGCACCCAGCTATTCAGCCGGTCGCCACCATCTATTGGCAGCTTGGCATATTCGATCTTCTGCCAGCGGTTGAGCGTTGCGGTGGCGCGCGACACGATCCGGTCGTTAAACGCAAAGGAAAGCGCCGCCACGCCAAGGCTGGCAATAATCAGCGGTGCAAGCACCTGGTGCGCCGACATACCCGATGCCTTTAGCGCGATAACCTCGCTGTTGTAGTTGAGCGTGCTGAGCGTCAATATGGTGCCAAGCAACGCGGCAAATGGCAGCAAAAAGGCGATGATTTCGGGCAGGCGCAACCACACATATTGAATGATTTGCCCGTTGCCATTGCCTTGATGCGCCAGAATATGGCCTGATTCACTCAGCAGATCCAGCACCTGCAACACCATGGCAACGGCAGCCAGAATGGCAAATGTCCGCACCAAAAACATCCGTGCAATATAAATGGCAACAATGCGCGACGGGAAAAACGCAATTTTCATTATAAAGCCGCCCGTTTTCGCCGGGCAGGCAGCAGCGCTTTGAACAGCTTGCCAAGCCTGGCAAACATGCGCTCCACCCCGCCAATCGGCTGGCCGCCGGGCACATGGGCAATGGTGTGATACATCCAGAACACCAGCCCGGCAAAAATTGCAAATGGCACCCACAAGGCGATTAGCGGGTCGACAATGCCAAGGCTGCCCACGCTTTCGGCATATTCGTTGATCTTGTGATAAGTGACGATCATCACGATAGACAAGAACACGCCCAAAGCTGAGGATGAACGCTTGGGCGGCACGCCCAGCGCCAGCGCCAGCATCGGCAGCAGGAACATCGTCGCAACTTCCACCAGCCGAAAATGCAGCGCGGCCCGGCTGGTTGCGCGCACATCGGTTGCGGCGGCGTTGTCACCGCCAATACGAGCCAGTTCGGGCAGTGTAAGCTCAAGATTAGCACCGCCGCGCGTGCGGAAATTGCCAAATTTGGGCAGGTCGATCGGCAGATCATGCGAGTTAAACGTCAGCACGCGCGGCGTGGCAATGCCGGGGCCGGAATGGATCAACCGGCCATCGGCCAGACGGAAGATGATCGTGTCTGGGTCATCCGTTGCCAAAAACCGGCCGGTGGCGGCGGTTACGGCCAGCCAGCTACCATCTGGCGTGCGGACATTGACGAAAATACCGTTCAGATTGCGGCCCTCATTATGGCTTTGTTCGATACGGATAGTCATCTTGTCACCCAGATGAACAAACTCGCCAACCTTGATCGACGCGCCCAGCGCCCCGGTGCGCAGCTCATAGCGCAGGCCCTCATAGGCATAGCGGGCATAGGGCTGCACAAAGCCGACAATGGCAAGGTTGGCGATCGCAAGCCCGGCGGCATACATATAGGGCACGCGCAAGAGCCGCCCATAGCCCACGCCAACCGCGCGCAACACATCAAGTTCAGACGTTGTCGCCAGCCGCCGAAACGCGAGCAAAACGCCAAGCAGCAGCCCAATGGGAATGCCAAGCCCCAGATATTCCGGCAGCAGATTGGCCAGCATCCGCCACACTACGCTGATAGGCCCACCTTCTGTCGCCACAAAGTCGAACAGCCGCCGCATCCGGTCGAGCACCAGCAGCATGGCCGATATCGTCAGCGTGGAAATAAGCGGCACCGCGATGAGCCGGGCCATGTAGCGATCGATGGATTTCATGCGAGGCTTTGCGCGGCTTTCAGGCGGAGTGGCACGGGGCGTGCGGGTGAGCCATCGCTATATCGCCCTGTTATGCGCACGTCAGTAACGAATTCACGCTGTCGCGATCATTGGTGCGCGATCGGCCGGGCGCGTGCTGGCCGCAATGGGCCGGCTGGCGGCCATGGCATTGGCAATGGCTGCATCCAGCGTAGCGAGGGTGAAGGGCTTGTGCAGCACCACATTGTCGCCAAGTTCTGCCGATGCGCCCGCGTCTCCGGCAAAACCGGTGACAAACAGCACCGCAAGCAAGGGGTGAGCGGGGCGCAGCGCCGCTATCATTTCAGGGCCGGTCTGGCCGGGCATGAGCACGTCGGAGATGATGAGGTCAAAGCCCGGCCCGTTGTTCACCAGCGCGGGCGCCGCCAGCGGGTCGGCGCAGCTTGTCGGGTGGTGGCCAAGCGCGCCCAGCCCGGCCATCGTGGTGGCCATGACGCGCGGATCATCTTCCACCACCAAAATACGCAGGCCCTGTGGGTGGTTATGGTGCGGTGGCGTGGAGGCTGGAATCTGCCCAGGCTGCGCGTCGTTTTCAGTCTCGCCAATATAGCGGGGCAAAAATATGGTGACGCTGGTCCCACCGTTTGGCGTTGAGGAAATGGCTATTTCCCCGCTTGATTGGCGCACAAAGCCGAATATCTGGCTGAGACCAAGCCCCGTGCCGCGGCCAACCGGCTTGGTGGTGAAAAATGGCTCGAACACGCGCGCCAGCACGTCTGGCGCCATGCCGCAACCGGTGTCGCTGACGGTGATGGTGACATAGTCGCCCGCAGCGCAGTGCTCCACCTCATTTGCTATCAGCGGCCTGCCACCAAGCGCAATGGTGAGCGTGCCGCGCCCGTCCATCGCATCGCGCGCGTTTACAGCAAGGTTGAGTACGGCGTTTTCCAGTTGGTGCCGGTCTACCCACACACGCCAGTCGCCAGAATGGCCATGGGTAACAACGGTGATGGCATCACCCAATGTGCGGTCGAGCAGGTCAGCCATGCCGGCAATCAACTCTCCCGGCTCAATCGCCGCGGGGAGCAGCGCATCGGCGCGGGAAAAGGCAAGAAGCTGGCGGGTAAGCGCGGCGGCACGGTTGGCGCCATCGGTTGCGTTGTCGATATGGCGCAGCGCGGGGTGGCGCGCGCTCATCTTGCGGCGTGCCAGCTCCAGTCCGCCCAGAACAACTGCCAGCATATTGTTGAAATCATGTGCAATTCCACCGGTTAGCTGGCCAACAACCTCCATTTTCTGGCCTTGACGCAGCTTTTCTTCCGCAGCGGCGCGTTCGGCTGCCTGGCGCTCAAGCTCGGCGGTGGCAGCGCTTACCGCGGCTTGCAGCTCAAACGCGCGCTCGCGCTCGGCATCTGCCTCATTTTCCGCGACACGGCGCTGGGCAAGGGCTGCAATCGTCATCCAGCCAAGCGCAATTGCGCCGAGCACAATCAGCAGGCCAAAAACCGCCAGCACGCGCGCCACATCGCTTGCGCGGTCGACCAGCCTGCGCGCTTCATCGGTGCGATCAACCAACAACTGGCGTTCATGCGCGATGATTTCGCCCATCAAATTGTTAAGTGCCTTGAGCGAAGGCGCGTTGCGTGCACGGTAATAGCGCGACAGTGCCTGATCATTCTTGCCATAGCGCGTGCTGAGTGCAACGACAGCCAGCTCATCGCTGCGTTCCTTATAGGCAGCGCGCAGCCGGCTGATCGATGCGCGCTGCGCCACATTGTCGCCAGCCAAAGCCTCAAGCGCTGTAATCTGCGTGTCGGCATCGCGCCATTCATCGCCATAGATGACGCCAAGCTGCCGGTCGCCGCTGATGACATAGCGGCCAAGCGATGCCTCAGCCCGCGCGATGGTGCCCGAAAGGGTCCGGGCAAGCAGCATCACCTCAAAGCTGTGGGATTGCCATGCCAGCGCCCGGTCGCGCTGCCGGTTGGCGCCGGTCAGCGTGATGACAAGCCCCGCCAGAACCGCTGCCCCAAGCAATGCCGTGAGCAGCAGCAACGGGCCATGCCAGCCAAAGCCCGTT
The DNA here is from genome assembly GCA_041659705.1 of Sphingomonas sp. Lineage (GTDB taxonomy): Bacteria > Pseudomonadota > Alphaproteobacteria > Sphingomonadales > Sphingomonadaceae > Sphingomonas. The sequence goes on along the minus strand of JBAZXU010000005.1, from coordinate 79,407 downwards.
ATGGGCGCTGAAGGCGTGTCGTCATCCATCATTCAGCGCCGACCATAGACCGTTGGCGCCGGGGTTGAAAGCCCGCGATCCAGCCTCAGCCAATCGCGCCGACGGCACGCCCCGCTGCCTGAAACATGCCGAGAACTACCTGAATTTGCTCAGGGCTGTGCTCCGCGCACAACGAACAGCGCAGCAAATAGGTGCCAGCAGGTGTCGCAGGTGGACGCGCCATGTTTACATAAAGCCCAGCCTCCAGCAGTGCCTGCCACATGGCAACGGCCTGGGTCTGATCTTCAAGAATGATGGCGATAATGGCAGACTGCGGCGTCTCGGTGCCCAGTTTGAAACCCATTGCGCGCAGGCCGCCGTGCAGCGTGCGGGCGTTCTCCCACAGGTGCTGGCGCTTGTTGTGTGCGTGGCGCAGCTTGCGGATAGAGGTGGCCGCAGTTGCCACGACCGATGGGGGAAGAGATGCGGTGAAGATATATGGTCGGCACGCCATGCGCACCGCCTCGAACTTGGGGTGGTTCGACACGCAAAACCCGCCAACGGTGCCAACCGATTTTGAAAAAGTGCCGATGACAAAATCTACCTGGCCTTCCAGCCCTTGGTCTTCATATACACCGCGCCCATTTTGCCCGAAAAAGCCCATGGAATGCGCCTCATCCACCAGCACCATCGCGCCGTGCTTTTTGGCAACCGCCACCATTTCGGCCAGTGGCGCAATGTCGCCCAGCATGGAATAAACGCCCTCCAGCACCACGAGCTTGTGCGCTTCGGCCGGCAGGCGGCCCAGCCGCTTGTCGAGATCTTCCACCGAATTGTGGCGGAACCGCACGATTTCAGCATTGCCAAGCGCGCACCCATCATAAATCGAGGCGTGGCTGTCAGCATCGAGAATGACATAGTCACCCTTGGCGGCAATGGTGGAAATAATGCCAAGATTGGCCTGATAGCCCGTGGAGAACACCATGGCCGACGACGTGCCGTAAAACTCCTTTAGCGCCTCTTCAGCTTCAACATGGTCGCGAAAGGTGCCGTTCAGCATCCGGCTGCCATTGGTGCCGGAGCCAAATTTGTCGAGCGCGTCCTTGCCTGCCTGAATGACATCGGGGTCAAAGGTCATCCCCATATAATTATAGGTGCCAAGCAGGATGGTTTCCTTGCCGCGAATAACAGCGACGGTAGGGGATTTTACCTCGTCCATGACGATGGCAAACGGGTCTCGCACGCCGGTTGCAAGCAGCGCTTCACGTTCGGCTATGAGCGGGTCAAACTTGCTCATCAGATCAGTTTTGGCGGCGGGATTTAGCATGGTCGCGCTTGTCATGGTTATGCGCTCAGCTTGGCGACAGCATCGACCAACTGGCCAACAGTCTCAATTTCGGCCTGCATGTTCATGGTGATGATGATGTCGAATTCATCTTCGACCGCGGCGACAAAATCCATCACCGTCAGGCTGTCCCATTCAAGATTCGCCTGAAAACTGGTGTCATCGGTCAGTGTCACGCCCTTTTTGTTAAAGGGTTCGATGAGATCTGTAATGGTTTTGGCAATGGCGGTACGGTCGCTCATGTCGGTCCTTTGACGAATATCGTGGTGGCGTTTGTGCCCGCAAAATGCGGCGCCATTCTGGCGGGGTTATAGCAATCCGGCGGCGCGATACCACTGCGCCGTTTGCGCAAGCCCATCGGGCGTGGCGATTTGTGGGCGCCATAACGCAGGAGACGGGCGGCGAGCGGGGCTGATCACCCAATCGGGGTGGCATAAATAGCGCACCCGGTCTGCCGTCAGCTTTGCGTCCCGGCCGCGCAGCAGCCGGTCAGCGCGCGCAGCGAGCGATAGCAGCGGCCTTGGCAGCGACACCGCTTTGACGCGGCGACCAACCGCCCGGCCCATTGCGTCGCCAAAAATTTCGGCATGGGTCCACCCGCCTGTCGTGCCGTCATCCGCCTCCACCACAAGCCGCTGCGCGGGCGACAGGGCAAGGGCGAGCAGCAGCCGGACAAGGTCATCGACATGGATGAGCGATATCCGCCCAGCAGGCGGCAACAGCGCAATGCCCCGTTTTGCCAGGCGAAACATGTCGAGCATCTCGGTGTCGCCGGGGCCATAAACTCCAGGCGGGCGCACAATGTCCCACTGCGCGGCGCTGGCGGTGACCAGCTTTTCCGCCTCCGCTTTCGACCAGCCATAGGTTGAAAGCTCGCTCTCGCGCGCAGCGAGCGAGGAGACATGGACAAAACGCCGCCCATTTGCCGCCGCCAGCACTGCGCGCGTGCCCTCGACATTGCCCGCAACAAAGCCCGCCTTGTCGGGCGCATTCACCACGCCGGCGACATGGAGCACCGCGTCTGCCCCTGTCGCCAGCGAGGCAAGCGCATCTGGCGTGTCGAGTGCGCCGCGCACCCAGGCAAGGCCCTCACGCGGAGGCTGTGCGCGGCGGGTAAGCGCGCGGACCTGATGCCCGTCTGCCAGCGCGAGGTCGATCAAGCGGGAGCCGACAAAGCCGGTGCCGCCGGTGAGGGCGATGACGCTCACAGCAGCGCCATCTGGTTGCGATGGATAAGCGCGGATCGGGGCGCATAACCCAAAATGGCGGCGTGATCATCGCGGCGCTTGCCACACAGGCGCGCGGCGTCGCCCGCGTCATATTCGCTTAAACCGCGCGCCACTGTTGATCCGTCTGGGGCGATGATGGCGACAAGGTCGCCACGCGCGAAATTTCCCGTAATTTGCAGCGCACCGGCGGCAAGCAGGCTCTTGCCCTGCCTCAGCGCATTCACCGCGCCGCTATCGATGTGAACTTCTCCCGCCGCGCGCAGCCCGCCAGCCAGCCATGCCTTGCGTGCGGGCGCCGATTTTTCTGCTGGAAACAACGTGCACCGCCCGGTTTGCGCAAGAGCAGCAAGAGGGTGGAGCACCCGGCCAGAGGCAATTGCCAGCGTTATGCCGGCGCCAATCGCGAGTCGGGCCGCCGCGATTTTTGATGTCATGCCGCCAGACCCCATGCCTGATGACGATGCCCCGCTCGCCATGGCCTCTGTCTGTGCGTCGATCCGCTCCACCCGTTCGATAAGGCGGGCATCGGGGTGGGTGAGGGGGTTGGCGCTGAACAAGCCATCCACATCTGACAGCAAGATAACACCTTGTGCAGCCGCTGCCTGTGCCACGCGCGCGGCAAGCCGGTCATTGTCGCCAAAGCGGATTTCTGCTGTCGCCACGCTGTCATTTTCGTTGATAACGGGCACAACGCCCAGGCTCAGCAGCCGGCCAAGTGTGGCCGTGGCGTTTAGATAACGCCGCCTGTCTTCCAGATCATCGAGCGTAACGAGCATCTGCGCCGCGGTCAGCCCCTGTGCGCCCAGCAGCTCTGCCCAGATTTGGCTGAGCGCGATTTGCCCGGTTGCAGCGGCTGCCTGTGCATCCTCAAGGCTGGCACGGCCGCCTTTTGGCAGGCTCAGCCGCCGCGCGCCCAGGGCAATGGCGCCGGAGGAAACCACCGCCACCTGCTGGCCACCATGCACCCGTGCGGCAATATCTGCGGCAAGGCTGGCAAGCCATTCGCGCCGCACATCCCCTTGCGGCGAGACGAGCAAGGACGAGCCGACCTTGACGACAAGGCGCGGGCAATTGGCAGGGGTAAAGGCGCCGGTGGCGCTTTCCTCAGCGCTCATGCTGCCCGCCGCTGCCCGGAGATGTTGTCAAAGGGGCGACCATTCGCCCGGTTCCTCTGGGTTTTGCACATTTTGGGCCGGTGTTGCCTGCGCCGGGGCAATAACCTCCACCAGCCGGTCGAGCACTTCTTCAATGCCCGTGCCCGCTGCGCCCGACATTAGCATTACCGGTGCCTTGCTTGCGCGTTTGAGCTTGGCGGCGATTTTTTTTACCTCTGCCGGGTCAAGCGCGTCGATCTTGTTCAGCGCGATCACTTCGGGCTTGTCGGTAAGTCCGGCGCCATAAGCGTCAAGCTCGGCACGCACGACCCGGTAGTTTTTTACCGGATTTTCCTGGCACGCATCAACCAAATGGAGCAGCACCCGGCACCGCTCAACATGGCCTAAAAACCGGTCGCCAATGCCAGCGCCCTCTGCCGCGCCTTCAATAAGACCAGGAATATCGGCAACGACAAATTCGCGCTGCTTGTGGCTTACTACGCCCAGTTGCGGGCGCGTGGTGGTGAATGGGTAGTCCCCAACCTTGGCCTTGGCGTTGGTTACGGCGTTGATGAAGGTTGATTTACCCGCATTGGGCAGGCCAAGCAGGCCGCAATCGGCCAACAGCTTCAGTCGCAGCCACACCCAGGCCTCATCCCCCGGCCAGCCGGTGCCGTGTTGCCGGGGTGTGCGGTTTGTTGAGGTTTTATAGCTGGCATTGCCGCGGCCGCCATCGCCCCCGCGCAAAAAAACGGTGCGTACGCCCGGCTCGGTGAAATCGGCAAGAACATGCTCCTTGTCCTCGCTCAGCACTTGTGTGCCCACAGGCACGCGGATGATGAGATCTTCTCCGCCAGCGCCTGTGCGGTTTTGCCCCGCGCCACCTTTGCCACGCGGAGCGCGAAAATGCTGCGTATAGCGAAAATCGATGAGCGTGTTCAGCCCGGCAACCGCTTCAAAGATGATGTCGCCACCCTTGCCGCCATTGCCGCCATTGGGGCCGCCATATTCAATGAATTTTTCGCGCCGAAAGCTGACCGCGCCGGGGCCGCCGCCGCCAGAGCGCACAAATATCTTGGCCTGATCTAGGAAATGCATGGCGCCTATCTAGCGCGGTGCGCCATATTATCCAGTGCAGCGCACCCGCAATTTGCCATCATGGAGCAATATTACGCTTTAATGGGTAGTCCAGCCGTCAGCCGCGAGGCGGTTAATTGTCGCACGGCCAGTTCACGCGCCATGCCACGGGGCAGCCCCAGCGCCTTTGCCATCGGGCCGCCAAGCAGCGCATCTCCCAGCGCGCTCAGCACCAGCGCCAGCGTTTCTTCGTGCAGGGCGGGGCCTTCCATCTCCTTGTCCTGCGCCAGTTGGTCGACCAGCGTGTGGATCGCCTCCAATATCGGGTCGAGCGCGTCTTCATTGCCCGAAAGAATCATCCAGCTCGCCAGTGCTCCCGCGCCCTCGCGGCCAAAGGCGTCGAATGTAAGGTCAACCACCTCGCGCGGATCATTGTCTCCGCAGCGTGCGCGCAGCACCGCGTCGTGAATTGTGGCGACAATGGTGTCGGCCATGGCGGTGATCAGCGCCTTTTGCAGCCCGGCGGCGGAGCCAAAATGGTGAAGCAGATTGGCGTGTGTCCGCCCAATCCGCGTGGCTACGGCCTTTAGCGTAACGGCTTGCGGGCCAGCCTCCAGCAGCAGCGCGCGCGCTGCCACAAGCGCTGCTTCACGCGATTGCTCCGGGCTCAATCGTCTGCGGGTTATTGACACTTATGTAAGTAAACCTTATAAAACGACCATATTGTCATGGTATTCGACCCAGTGTTTGGAGATTTTTGTGGCGAAAGCAACCACCCCGGCTGATTTGACGATTACCCCGCGCGACATCCGCTTTGGCAGGGGGCAGAGCATGGGCCGCTGGTGGCTGGGCAACAACCCCTATGCCACCGCTTTTTACAACGCGCTGTCGGTAACTTTTCCTAAAGGCGAGGGGTTTTTCATCGATAGCGTGCGCGCATTTCGAGAGGGCGTCTCACCGCAACTCGGCGCGGAAATTCAGGCGTTTACCAAGCAAGAGGTGATGCACACGCGCGAGCATGTGGCGTTTAACCGGCATGTGAGCGAGCAGGGTTATTATGTTTCGCGGCTGGAGGCGCATGTTGATGAAGCACTGGCGCTCACCAAGGGCAAGCCGCCTGTGGCAAATCTGGCCGCAACCATGGCGCTGGAGCATTTTACCGCCATTATCGCGCATGAGCTTATTGCCAACCCAGCGCATTTGAAGGGTGCAGAGCCGCAGGCGGCCGCGCTTTGGCGGTGGCACTCGTCGGAAGAAATTGAGCATAAAGGTGTTGCATATGATACTTGGCTGCACGCCACGCGCGACTGGCCGCGCTTTCGCCGTTGGTGGGTAAAATCGCTGGTAATGCTGGTGACCACGCTGAAGTTTTTCGATGGCAGGCGCCGGGGAATGCTCGATCTTTTGCGTCAGGACGGGCTTGTCGGGCCGGGCGCGTGGCTGCGCGCGGGTTGGTATGCCTTTGGCTATCCTGGCATGGCGCGCAAGGTGGCCGGGGCATGGCTGACCTATTTTCTTCCCGGTTTCCACCCTTGGAACACCGACGACCGCGCATTGATCGCGCTTGCCGAAAGTGATTATGCCGCCGCCATTTCCCCAGGTGCCGTAATGGCGGCCTGAAACAGGTTCAGGCCGCCAAACGCTCAGGGGCGCAAGATTCTCCTGTGTCGCCACCCAGCGCAAGCGTCATTACAGCACATGGCTTGTCGACGCCAAGCGCCAGGCAGTGGCGGTTGGCGACACCAATTTTTTGGAAGCCCAGCTTGGCGAGCACCTTGCCCGATGCAGGATTATCGAGAAAATGGCCAGACAGCAGGCGCTTCAGCCCTAAAGCGTGGCGGGCAATGCCCAGCATGGCCATGCCTGCCTCGGTTGCATAACCCTTGCCCCACGCATCCGGCGTCAGCCAATAGCCGAGCTCATGGCTGGCCGCAGCACCGCCTTGTGCATCCCCATGATAGATGTCGGGTAAAAGGCTAATGACGCCAACCAGCCGCGGCGTGGCGCCCTCATGCGCAAAAATCAGCAGGCTCACCTCGTTAGCGCTCGTCTTGCGGCTCAGCCAGTCCTGCGCATCGGCCTTGGTATAGGGCCAGGGCAAGCGGGCGAGCTTGAAGGCCACTTCTTCATGTGCGATTGCGGCGGTGAGCGCTGTGGCGTCTTCTGGCCAGCCGGGGCGCAGCGTCAGTCTTTTTGTCCGAGCAAACATCCATACTCTCCTCGTCGGATTACCTGCCGTTTGCACGCCGGGATGACGTGGTCGCGACAAAGCGCCAAAAGGGAGCATGAAAAAAGGGAGCCGGGGTGATCCGCCTCCCTTATTCTGGCTGGTTTCGTTGCTGAAACCGCGGATCACCCTGGTGGGTAACCCGGCTGGTTACCCGATGTTATTCGGCGGCAATCGCCATTTCTGCCACGTCCACCGAGCAAAAGGTTCGGCCAAGTTTGCCTGCATGGAACGCCACACGGCCCTCGACGAGCGCGAACAACGTGTGATCTTTGCCGATGCCGACATTGCGGCCCGGATAGAATTTTGTGCCACGCTGGCGCACAAGAATGTTGCCAGCGACAACTTCCTGCCCACCAAATTTCTTCACACCAAGGCGACGGCCTGCCGAATCGCGACCATTGCGCGAAGAGCCGCCTGCTTTCTTATGTGCCATTGTTTATGCTCCTCAGAAATCTCTGGAATCAGCCCTGCGCCGCCAGGCTTTCGCCCTCGGCCGGCACGGCTGCCTTTTTGGTCTTCGCCTGTTTGTCGGCGGCGCCAATGCTCAAGATCTTCAAAATTGTGAGCTGCTGACGATGGCCGTTGCGGCGGCGATAATTGTGGCGGCGGCGCTTTTTGAAGACGATGACTTTCTCGCCTTTTGCCTGCGCAATAATTTCGGCCGCAACCGTCAGTCCTTCGACCGAATGCAGCTCTGCTCCTTCGCCAGCGAGCAGGACGTCGCCAAGTGTAATGGACTCCCCGGCTTCGCCCGCGAGCTTTTCAACGACGATCTTGTCTCCGGCGGCAACGCGATACTGCTTGCCGCCCGTGCGCACGACTGCGAACATGGGCTCGGTCACTTCCTAATTATCACTTACCAATAGCTCATCCCGCGCGCGGTGAACCGGCTCGGAAAGAGGGGCCTGCTATGCCAAGGCGGGCGCTGTGTCAACCGGCAAGCGGCGATTTGGCCTGCCTTTATTATAGCCAGCCACCGTGCAAACCTGTGTTGCCCATGTGCAACATCACCAGGTGAAATGACAATTTCGTTGCAATGCGGCATTGTTGGCCCGTGGCGAGTGCGTATTATCCTGTCGAGGGCTGGCCGTCAAAAATTACAAAATTGGCGAACAGGGCCGAAAAACAGGGAGAAAATTAGTGCAACGCTCTACCATGCTGATGCTTTCGGCGTCGACATCGATCCTGTCGCTGTTTGCGGCAGTGCCCGCAAGCGCGCAAGCTGTGCCAGCAGAGGCGCCGACGGCAGCCGACAGCCAGCCAGATGCCAGGGACACTATCATCGTTACGGGCAGCCGTTTCAGCAACCGCACTGTGGCAGACAGCCCGGTGCCGATTGACGTTATCAGCGCAGAGCAGTTGAACGCATCGGGCTTTACTGAAACCAACAAGGTTTTGAACCAGCTTGTGCCTTCGTTCAACTTTCCCCAGCCGTCACTCACCGATGGCACCGATTCGCTGCGCCCCGCCACGCTGCGCGGGCTTGCGCCAGACCAGACGCTCGTTCTCATCAACGGCAAGCGGCGCCACACAGCCGCGCTGCTCAACCTTAACGGCTCGGTTGGCCGTGGCTCTTCTGCTGTCGATCTGAACGAAATTCCACCCATTGCGATTGACCGCATCGAAGTGCTGCGCGATGGCGCCTCCTCGCAATATGGGTCGGATGCGATTGCCGGCGTTATCAACATTCAGCTCGGCAAAAAAACCGGCGTGCGCGCCAGCGCGACCTATGGCCAATATAACACCACGCTGAGCGGGGTGAGCGATATTAATGGCGTGGTAACCGGCGCAGGCGGCCTTCCAGTTGTTACAACGGCGGGCGGCGGCAATAATGATCTGTTGCAGCTATCGACCACGGGCGAGCGCGAACGCAATGACGGCGCCACACTCACTTTGGCAACAAGCCTTGGCCTGCCCATTGGCGACCGTGGCTATTTTGTCTTTTCCGGCCAGTTTCGGGATCGCGACCCGACCAACCGCTCCGGTGCGGACCCGCGCCGGCAATATCCAACGATCGGCGATCCGCGCGAACTGACGATCGACCGCTTCAACCACCGTTATGGTGATGGCAAAGCGGTGGATTACAACTTCTTCGTCAATGCCGGCTATGATTTGCTGCCGGCGCTTCAGATTTATGGCTTTGGCAGTTATGGCATTCGCGATGCAGACGGAGCGGGTTTTTACCGCCGCGCCAATGATGCGCGCAACCGCGATTTCGCCGCCTCGACCACAACTTTTGTGCCATATTATCCCGATGGCTTCCTGCCGCTCATTGCCAGCCAGATCGAGGATGTTTCGGGCACGCTTGGCCTGAAGGGTGAGATTGGTGGCGGATGGGACGCCGATCTTTCGGTGGTTTATGGCTCCAACCAGCTCGATTATTCGGTGCAAAACAGCTTCAACGTCTCGCTCGGCGGCATCAACAGCCCGCGCGTGTTCGATGCAGGCGGCATTGCGTCTGGGCAGACGGTCGTCAATCTCGATTTCAGTCGCAAATTCGACGTGAGCTTCCTGTCGTCTTTGGGCCTTGCCCTTGGCGCTGAATATCGCGACGAAAATTTCAAAATCCGTGAGGGCGAGGTTGCAAGCTACATCAACGGGCCGTTCACCACCAATGGCGCAGCAGGTGGCGCGCAGGTGTTCCCCGGCTTCCGCCCCAACAATGCGGTCGATGTGTCGCGCAACAGCTTTGCCGGTTATGTCGAGCTTGATGCGGACGTTACGGACCGGTTGAGCTTTCAGTTCGCTGGCCGCTATGAAAGTTTTTCCGACTTTGGCGACACGCTCAACGGCAAGGTTGCAGCGCGGTGGGAATTTGTGAAGGGCATTGCCCTTCGCGGCTCCATCTCCACGGGCTTTCGCGCGCCAAGCCTTGCGCAGCAGTTCTTCGCAACAACATCGACTAACAATGTCGGTGGCCAGTTGATCGAAGTAGGCACCTTTCCGGTATCCGATCCGGTGGCGGTGGCGTTGGGATCGCGTCAGCTTGAGGCTGAAAAGGCGACCAACTTTGGCGGCGGCTTTGCCTTTACCGCAATTCCTCGGTTCAACCTGACGGTGGACTATTACAACATCCGCCTGCGCGACCGGGTTACGCTTACAGAAAATCTTCAGGGATCGGGCGTTGTGGCCATTCTGCAGAGCGCTGGCATCAACAACGTTACTTCGGCGCGCTTTTTTGTAAACGGCGTTAACACAACGACACAAGGTGTCGATGTGGTGGCGACCTACAGGGTGCCAGATTTCGGGCTTGGCCGCTTTCAGTTGACGGCTGGTTATAATTATAATCAAACCGATATCACGCAGCGCGCTGTTTTGCCTTCGTTACCCAATCTGGTGTTGTTTGGTCGCACCGAATCGTTCCGGCTTACCGATGGTCAGCCGCGCGACAAGCTCAACCTTGCGCTCGACTGGAGCTATGACGGCGTTGGGGCAACCATCCGCACCAACCGCTTCGGCTCGGTATTTGTGCCGGGTGGGTCAACCAACATCGCGCTTGGGCGGGGAGAGGCGCCGGGAGACTTCACGCTCACGCCAAAGTGGATCACCGACATTGAAGGGCGGGTCACGGTTATTCGCGGGGTGGAACTTGCAGCCGGCGTCGACAATGTGTTCGACGTTTATCCAGATCGCTCGCCCGCCGGCGGCGTTTTTGGCAACAACTCGTTCTTCCTGCCCTATTCCAACCTGTCGCCATTTGGCTTCAACGGCCGGTTCATTTATGGGCGTGTGTCGTTCAACCTTTGAGCATCGGCACTGCTTGCAAAAGAAAAAGGGGGCTTTGCGGCCCCCTTTTTTTACGCCCGACCGTCGCTGCTGCTACCGGTGCGGGCGAAGATAGGAACATACCCCAAAAAACTTGGTGTCAGTGCCGGTGCTCACGCCGCAGCGTGTAGCGCCCATCGGCATAGCCGGTGAACAGGCCCGAAATCGCCGGATGGTCAATCGGCTCTTCGCTTTCGTCGAGCACCAGATTTTGCTGGCTGACATAGGCAACATAGCTGCTTTCCATATTTTCGGCGAGCAGGTGGTAAAAAGGCTGGTCGCGCCGGGGGCGGATTTCGGCAGGAATGGCGTCATACCATTCATCGCTGTTGGCAAAGACCGGGTCGACATCAAAAATCACGCCGCGAAAATCGAACAGGCGGTGGCGCACCACATCGCCGATAGTGAAGGAGGCATGGGCAACGGCCGGCGGCACAACCGCACTTTTGCCGGAGGGCGCAGAAGGGGGCTTCTTTAGGGTCATGTGAATAATTTAGCTATCTTTGCTCGTGGTACAAGCGGCGATGCTTGTGCAGGCGCGATCTTTGAGCTAGAGGCCCGCGCTCAATCGATCGGCGGTGCAGGCTCTGCGGGGCAAAGCGCTGCGCGAATTCCCTCGCGGAGAGGTGCCAGAGTGGTCGATTGGGACGGTCTCGAAAACCGTTGTGCCCGTAAGGGTACCGTGGGTTCGAATCCCACCCTCTCCGCCATTACCTTTTCTCGATCACAACCGTTGCCCAAAGCCTTGAACGGCAAGGATAATTCAGGGGTTCGAACACCCTCATTCCAGTCGTATTCCAGATGAGAGTCTAGGGCGAGTTTTAGCACTATTCGCTTGTCTTCAATGGACCCTGTTTCCCAAAGAAAACAAGGGTTTGCGATGAAGTCAAAAGCGGTTCGAAAAGTTTCGTCATAGTCTGGCAGCACAGTGCCGCAACGTGACGTTTTTTCCGCCAGCACGAGCTTCTGGCGTTCCAGTTCTTCGACCTTGCGCTCATACGCGCCGATCACAGTCGAGCTATCTGACTCGACAATCCGGTCTAGGAATTGCGCGATCTTCTTTTCAATCGACGCGACTTGGAGCTTCATCGCGGCTCCGGCATCCTTCGCCTTCGATTCTGCCTCGCTCCACCGCTTGCGGAACAGCTTGGAGAAAACCGCCAACACCTCGGGACGCGGAGCCATGCGACGCAGGACTCCTTCAAAGGCGCTTTCCACCTTGTCACGCGCCACCGACTTACCGAATTTCTCGCAGCCCCGATGGCGACAGACATAGTATGGATAGGCAGCGTTATCCGCTGGAACAGACCAGATATCTGATCGGCTTGCTCGGAATTTGAGGCCAAGGCTCTTTCTTCGAGATCATTCACCATTTTACTTGTGAGAGGTGAAATTTTAACAGGCCCAAAGCTGATAGGCGCTTCAATTTCCAGATAGGCAATTGGCAACCAGACTTCGAGGTCTTTGACCTCTTTCTCAGCAGATACGCGCAGCGCATCGGCGAAAGGAATGGTTGTTGACTGAGTGTATCTCGATCTCGACCAGTCCAAAAACGCCTTCTCTATAGACGCTCGCCCTAGTCGCACAAACCGCTCAGATGCCACCGGCACTCGGAACCGGATAACGCCAGTGAGCGGATCTAGCGCGACACACTGTTCAAGGGGGAGGTCACGGACCTCCATCGAAAGCTGGCGCTTTCCATCTGTCGCGCCATGCCTGATCACAGCGGAACCGCCGGAACGGCCCGTTTGACGCACCTTATTATTCTTCCCCCGCGTACCGCCCACCGTCAGGATGGGTGCGACACTCTTAGCCAAGGCATCGTCATAGCGGGAGAACAGGCGATTGCAGGCGTCGCACTCGTCAGCGGATGTGATCCACTTGTTTCCCAAAGCTTCCGGCAAGGTGTGGGAACGGTTTTTGAAAGATTTTGGGTCGGACGAGCCGCAATATCGGCACAGCCCCGCTTCGCCGAGAAGGATCGGTTTTTCACCGACGCTTCCCTTTACCTCTGCAACGATTTCGTACAGCTCACTCATCGAGTGGATTTACAGGGCAAGACTATTTTGCCGATTCTGGCTGATTTCCCGCAACGCGCCCGTGAGCTTAACTTTCCTGCCGATTTCACTGATGGCATCGGAGTCGCATTTCCCGATGAGACGCCGTGCATCATCCTCGCTGGATACGGTATAGAACATTTTATCAGGGGCGAAGTAGACGACAATCTTCTTGCCGAACTTAAGCATTTCAAGGACGTTGGCGACCGATCCCGAGCTTTTTCCGTCCCACAGCACAAGCCCGAAATCGGCGCGTTGCGCCATTTCCTTGTCTTTGACCGTGTAGAAATCGCGACCCGTCAGATTTCCGGGGACAGCGACGTTTTCGCTTCGCCAGTCGCCGACATTGTTCCGGCTTTTCTCGCCGACATAAAAGACGGTCACATGGCTATACCGGATTTCGGCGAGATAGGCTTGCATCGCCTTGTCCGCGCCGTTCGCGTCGCCGACCACAATGTTAAAATCCTGCTCGACCATGTTATCGATGCGTTGACGGATCGCATCGTTAATGCGGCTGATTTTCCGCGATCCGGAAAGAAAAACCGTCGTCATCGGTTGCTCCTCGTTTTGGTCATGGTGAGAACGGAAACCTTCTCCGCTTTGCCTGTCTTGTGCAGGAGATCAGTTGCAACGCTAAGCGTAGCGCCAGAACGATAGAGATCATCGAGCAGCAGGATTTTCGCGCCTGCGACATTCGCACCGGAGGTCAGCTTGATTGCCTTTTGCAAGCGCTCGTTTCTCTCAACCGGATCGCTGATACCTTTCAATTCCTCATCGCCTTCATTGATGAGCAGGTCTTTCCAGACCTTGACGTTCCGACGCTCGCCCAGCGCGACTGCGATCAGTTCGACGGGTTGGAAAGGGCGCTTTTTGTTCGTAGGCGGAATAGGCACGATATAGTCGAAATTCTCGATTCCTTTGACGGCATCAAGCAGGGCGGCAATTTTCGGCAAGCTAGCCTTGTCGCTCCGATATTTCAGTTGATAGACCAGTTCGCCCATCTCGCTCCGGGTATTCTCGAAACGGTCATGGCCAAATTCATCCACGCCAAGGTGGGTACTTGCGACCGTGTGCAAATCGAACGCCAACCCAGAATGCCAGTTCCCTTCAATCCGTATGACCATCACAAACTCACGAAATTCCTGTGTTTCTTCCAGTGTAGCAGATTCCGGCGCTCAGGCACAGAATTTCGCCGCTCCAGATCGATAACTGGTTCAACATAGTCCTGTGCCGGACTTTGGAAGCCCGTTGTGTCGTCGCCCTGATAATTGCCCATACTTGAGAACATAGCAGGAACAAATGGCCGTTGGGAATAGGATTCAATTCCTGTCCCCAGCAATGGCCGATTGGTCAATGAATCCAGCTCTTTCGCTGTCCCTGAGATAATGCCGCTAATCTGGCTCGGTGCGCCGCACGGTCAACGGGTGGCCCGCTCCATTCGTCCCAAGTTCCTTGGTCCTCCCGTGTTTCCCGTTTCGCCTATCGGCTGACCGTCCGGCTTAACACCCCGAGCCTTTCTCTTCGCGTCCTCAGGAAACAGCGAAAGGAAACCGGACATGACATCTAAATCAGCCACACGCTTCGACGTATATGAAGCCATCACCAACCAGATCATATCTGCTATCGAAGCAGGCACAGGGCAGGTTCAATTACCTTGGCATCGCAAAGGCTCTGCAATCTGCCGCCCCGTCAATGTTGCATCCAAGAATGCGTATCGCGGCGTCAACACCGTCGCCCTCTGGGCCGCAGCCGACGCGCGAGATTACGCGCAGGGCATTTGGGGAACCTACCGCCAGTGGCAGGAGCGTGACGCTCAAGTTCGCAAAGGCGAAAAGTCTTCGCTCATCATCTTCTACAAGGAATATGGTAGCGACGATTCAGCCAAGGAAGGCAACTCTGCCGACGAGAATCCGCGCCGCTTCGTGGCCAAGGCGTCCTATGTTTTCAACGTCGCCCAAGTCGATGGATACGTGACACCGGAGGTTTCCGAACCTGTCGAGCAGATCGACGCAATCGACGCCGCCGAGCGGCTGATTGCTTTCACGGGAGCTGACATTCGCATCGGAGGAGACGAGGCCTATTTTGTCCCTGCTAGCGATTACATCGTGATGCCCGACAAGCACCGCTTCATCGACACTGACACCAGTACCGCCACCCAAGGATGGTATTCAACCCTCCTCCACGAACTCTCGCATTGGAGCGGTCACAAGACCCGCCTCAATCGCGAGCTGAACGAACGCTTCGGAAGCGATGCCTACGCGATGGAGGAAATGATTGCCGAGCTTGGCGCAGCGTTTCTGTGCGGCGATCTTGGCATATCTGCCGAACCGCGTCCCGATCATGCCGCCTATATCGACAATTGGCTTCGCATTCTGAAGTCCGACCGCAAGGCGATCTTTACCGCTGCAAGTGCTGCGAACAAGGCCGCCGAGTTTCTGGCCAATCTTTCCAAGAGCGGACGCAAGGAGGCGGCCTGAGGGCCGCCTTCATTGCTATCACAACAGGCAAAAAAAAGGCGTCGCCGGATTCCGGCGACGCCTTCAATCACTTCGCGATAGAGCTACCGCTTTTCATCGGCGGCTCTGCGAGCAGCCTCCAACGCAGCGTTGTAATCCTGCTGCGTCTTCCAATGTTCGTGCTGCACGTCGCGCAACTTGCCCTCCTGAAAATCCTTTCCTGCCTGCTTGCTATCGAATGCGCTCATAACCTTTACCTTCCAATTGACGGCGGAAAATTCCTACCGACCCCCATTATCTGCCATCTCCGCTATGCACTGGCGGGGGGATAAGCACGGGTGTTTTTGAATTGGTGCAGCCGTTCTCAAAGTCAGCCGCATCACCATCCCATCGGTTTTGTTCATGGGTTTTGGACCGGACGCGCCGAGGTTCAAGGCCGCTCGCTTCCTTCGTGCAGCTCCGCGCAGAGTCAGGCTTTGCCTGAGCCTTTGATCCCCGTCTTCTTCGTCCGTTCCGCACTCTCCCCATGAACCGAGGGAATGGTCCTTCGGCAACAGACAGGAGAACACCATGTCCGACACCAATCAGAACCGCCCCCATAACCCACCAAGCCACCGCCTTTTCACCGTGAACGGCGACGGCGAGCAAGCCCGCTGGACAGACATCGGCGTTGCATGGGCCACACGCGACGGGAAAGGCTTCACGCTGAGCCTCAATGCCCTTCCGCTCAACGGTCGCGTCGTTATGCGGGTGAACGACAGTAAGGAAGAAAAGAAGGGGCGCGGATAGCGCCCCTTTTATCGTCGCTATGGTGACGGGCGACGGCTCGCGCGTTCGGCGGCTATCATCGCGAGAAGCGATTGCGCCGTGGCAAGGTCCGACTTGACGGCAGACAGGCCAAGCGTTGCCTGTTGGAAAAGTGCGGCAAGTTGCGCGTCGGATTTTTGAGCCAGATCGCCTTTTGTTATTTTAAACATGGATTCCTCCTGGTGTTTTGCGCCGCCCCCGATGGGCCGCGTTGAGGAGGAAAAGTCAGTCCGCATGAATGAGGTGCATTGCTTCCCAAGCGAAACGGACGTGGAGAAGGCCAGCGGGCCACAGCCCGCGCCTTGCACCAATCACCATTCATCGGTCGGATATAACGAATGAAGCCGCGCCCCAGAGGGGCAAGAGAGGCGACGGAGGAACACGGATAAAATCTAAAGTGTGATTGGAGAAAAACTAAGCGGAGTTAGGCTCTCCGCTGAAAAGCACAGCAAACGCTGATTGTGCAGTCAGAGAAGCATTTCGCTAGCTCAGCTTACGAATGCTTACACGATTCCATTTTATGAATACCGTAATATAGGGAACCATATAATTCATAAAAAAGCTTACATTAATATTTCTGACTTTGACAACTTCAAACAGATTGTGATTTGATGTTTGCGAAAGTGGGGAGAAATGAATTTTAATAAAATCAGAATAAAGGAATTACGAAGGACTTTTGCATTATTTGTTGCATTAGTGGTATTCTCTACGGCTGCGTGCAGCAATCCTTTCAAGATCACAGACCCGTCCGATCCAAAATTTGATCCCGATCACTTTAGCTTTGATGATTATCGTGGAATAAATAAACTTGCAGAAGCTTACGCAAAGCTTTTTCCAATTGGCACACCAAAATCATTTGTAGACCGAGTTCTGATAAATGCAGGTGAATCCATCAGTGAACAAGATAAAACTTTCCCAGAAGTCTGGCATTATTGGCATAAAAAGACACTGAGGAACTTTGATGGCCCTCCACAGGATGTATTCATTTTTGATGAGAAAGATACTTTAGTGAATATTCATCCATTGGGTGGGCCAGCGGTATATGATCATCAATTAAACCTCGATCAACTCAACAAAAATCGACTAAAAAATGAGGTAAAAAAATAATGGCGTCTACATTATACATTGCCTCTAAAGAAATCGCTGCTGGACAGGAGCATCTATATCTATTTTATGATCCTAATGGCGATAACAACTCGGACCCTACCAATGGTGCGGGTATGCAAATCATCCGTGGCAGTAGACCTGATAACCACAATTTAGAAGATATTACTGACGCAATAATCGTTGAGTTAAGGTCGTATGCGGGTTTTTCTAGCGACTGGTTTCAGAGTGCAACATCAATTGAACGAAATTTTCGTATTTTAGAAACAGGTGCCGCAGCAGATGCAGTTTGGGCAACTATGCGGTCTTTTGCATCTACCTTGGGAGTACCATACAGTTTAGACAATCAATTATATATTACAGACATAGAATATAGCTTGGTCGGCCCCAATAGCAATTCCATCATCAATACCGTAATGAATAACTCGGGCTATGATCTCCGCGATTATACCCCATATGCGGATGGAAGTACTACCAATCTCCAAGATGCCTCAGAGTTTCCGGGGCATATGGGGCTTATTGACGGCTCGCGCGATAATGTTTTTGTAGTTTACGCCTATGACGGCCCCCTTACGTCAACGATGACGTTTTACAAAAACGCGGGCGTCGATACTCTCGCTATGGAGCATGGCGCAAACCTCGATTTCACCAATGGGGCAAATTTCGATCTAACAAAAATCGGCATTGATGCCAACTTCGCTGATGCAAATTTCAATATCAGCGGAAACGATTTGGAAATTCAAGCCACTTCATCTGAAAACGAAGTAAATATAGACGACTTTGCTCTATACTCTCCTTTGGATCAGGTCGAGTTTCTTTTCAATGATTTTGCTTACCGTAGGGGCACCAACGGTAATGATACAATGCAATCTCCCGCTGAGAAAAATCTAGTTCCCACTCGTATAGATGGGCTGGAAGGTAACGATACGCTGCGTGGAGGCGAAGGTGGTGATATTCTCAATGGCGGAGAAGGCAATGACGCTCTCTATGGCGGCGGCGGCTCCGATACTGTGGACTATTCCCAAGACACAAACGGTGTGGACGTATTTATTGGTGAGGACACCCTCCTTGGCGGCGATGGCAGTTTCGCGTATGACGGCTGGGGTAATTCGGATACGCTGCGCTCAATCGAAAACATAACAGGCAGCGCCTTTGACGATCTCTTCACCATCGACGCACCTCTTGATGAGGGTGATCGCACGTTCAATGGCGGCGCAGGGCTGGATTCGCTCCATTACTCCCTTTGGGATGACGGCACCGGGGCTGGCGACTCCCGCGTTGTGATCGATGCGGCAAGCGGAACCGCGAACTGGCAGAATTCTACGGATCAGGTCATCGACATCGAACGCTTCGACAATGTGACCTACCTGCCCGATCTGTCGGACGATTATAGTTTTGCTTATTGGAGCGAGGCTGGCTCGCAATCTGTCATAGTCAGCTACGCCCATGCGACGCAGGGTGGAACATTCATACTTCAGGGAGATATTTACGGCGAAACATCCTACGAGGATGAGACCCCGGTATCTGTGACATTAGGCAAATCTGTAATTGCCGAGATTCAAATCGGGGACGCAAATCATTCGGGGCAACTCGAATTTATGTCGTTTCAAAGCGACGATCCCGACCTGATCGATTTCGTTCAGGATCAAACACTGGGACTGGGATACGGTGCGATTTATGAAAGCAATGATTTCGGCACTCAGTTTGGCTACACCACAATAGCTGGCACAAGTTTCGGAGACGATGTTTTTCTCAGCGGCATCGGGCATAACGCGGGTATCGATTTTATTTCTGGCAAAGGAAACGACAATATCAATGTCGATATGCCACCGTATGAATATGCAGCATATGACTATTCGGTCATTATCACATACACAGGAGGCAACGACACAATTACGGGCAACATTAGCGGACTAAATTTCGGTCCAAGTATCGACGAAGATCAAATAACTGTCACGGGAAATGTCGTTGATGGCGCCCTTATTGGTGATGGCACAATCACGGTCTCCGGATTGGGTACTATCACAATCGATGCAGACGAATACAATATCATGGGCATCGGCATTGCAAGCAGCGCACCTTACGATCCAATGCTGTATGGATTATCCTATCAAAACCAGACCATTATCGGGGACGGTAATAATAACTTGCTCTACGGAAGCTTCGGCATCGACACTATTTCGGGCGGCGGTGGTATTGATCGTCTCTATGGAGCAGCAGGAGATGATACTCTCAGCGGCGATAACGGCAACGATCAACTCTCTGGCGGTTCCGGAAATGATACTCTGAACGGTGGAGCTGATGCCGATACTCTCTACGGCCACGCCGGAAACGATACTCTTAATGGTGGAACAGGAAGTGACCTCCTTGACGGTGGCGCAGGCAACGACACCCTAGATGGCGGCGGCGACACAGATGCCGTCAGCTATGAAAATGCTGGCGGAGCGGTTCGGATTTATCTGGGCCTGACAGCAGCACAGGATACGCTTGGTGGCGGCATAGACACGATTACGAATGTTGAAAACGTCAAAGGCTCTGCCTTCAACGATATTATCGAGGGCGACGCCGGAGATAACAGGCTTGAAGGTCAAGGCGGCACCGATACACTCAGCTACGCTCACGCCTCGGCTGCGGTAAATATTTCGCTTTTCACGGGATGGGCTTCAGGCGGCGCAGGCAACGACCAATTTTTTGCCTTTGAGAACGTCGTCGGTTCGGCATACGACGATGTTATCGTATCTAACTACTTGACCAATGTCATCGACGGCGGAGCCGGAAACGACACTGTTAGCTACGCTGGTTCATCTGCGGTCGAAGTCGATCTTTCCCTTACGACAGCCCAGAACACCTATGGCGGCGGTACAGATACGCTCGTCAGCATCGAAAATGTGATCGGGTCATCCTATAACGATGTTCTGCGCGGTTCCAACGGCGCAAACAATATGGACGGCGGCGCAGGCTATGACGTTATTTTAGGTAGTCGCGGCGCTGACATTTTGAATGGCGGTGCTGATTATGATGAGGTCAGCTATTTCTTCGCTACATCCGGCGTGAATGTGAACCTTGGTACGGGATCGGTTACTAACGACGGAATGGGATCGACCGACTATCTCTCCAATGTCGAAGGTGCCTATGGCGGCGCGTTTGACGATGTGATTATCGGCAGCTCGTCGAACAACGATCTTTACGGGAATGCTGGCAACGACCGCATCGAAGGGGGGCTTGGCAACGACTATATCAGCGGCGGAGACGGTGTCGATACAGCCAGCTATGCCGGAGCGAACGGTGGCGTTACCGTTAATCTCGCCATCTCAGGCTTGCAGAACACGGTTGCTGCCGGAAGCGATGCAATCGTCGGCATCGAAAATATCGTCGGTTCGGCTTATGGTGACAGCCTGACGGGCGACGGGGCCGATAACACGATAGATGGAGGTCTGGGCGATGACACGCTGGTCGGCGGGTCTGGCAGCGATACGCTGAGTTACCGGACTGCCACAGCAGCTATTACAGTCGTCATGTCCACGACCTCTTCCCAAAATACCGTCAATGCGGGCTATGATACCATCTCAGGTTTCGAGAATTATCTCGGTTCCAATTTCGGGAATACGGTTAGCGGCACCACAGCTAATAACGTCATTGAAGGCGGAAACGGTAACGACACGCTCAATGGCGGAAACGGTAACGATACGCTTTCCTATGCCCACGCAATTGCTGGTGTCACGGTCAGTCTGGCAACCACTCTTTCCCAAAATACTGGAGGAGCAGGTAGCGACACGATTTCAAATTTTGAAAATCTGACTGGCTCGTCATTCGACGACAATCTGACCGGGAATTTTGCTAACAATATCATCCAGGGTGGAGCGGGAAATGACGTTATCATCGGTGGATCTGCAGACGACACCATCGTCGGTGGCGAAGGTATCGATACAGTAAGCTATACCGACGCAACAGGTGCCGTCACCGTTTCCTTGGCGGTCACCTCCTCCCAGAATACCGGAAATCGCGGTAGCGACACGATTTCCAGTGTTGAAAATCTCATCGGTTCGACATCCTACCACGATACGCTCACAGGAGACGCGAACGCTAACCGGATCGAGGGACGCGGTGGCAACGATACTATCAATGGTGGTGGCGGGAGCGATACCCTGCTTGGCGGGATGGGTGTCGATACACTCACAGGCGGATTGGGCGCAGATACCTTCTTCTTCGACACAGCTACGCTGAGTTCGGCGAAAGATACGATCACTGACTTCTCGATTGCACAAGGAGACAAGCTGGACATTTCATCGATTTTGGTCGGCTACGATCCGCTGACAAGCCTGATTGATGACTTCATCAGCTTTTCAACAAGCGGCGCAAACACTAACGTCTCCGTTGATCGCGATGGAAATGGATCGACCTACGCCTCGATTCAAATCGCTTCGCTGTCCGGCGTGACCGGGTTGGATGCAGAAACTCTCTATGCAAGTGGCAACATCATAGCCTGACAGCGAGCAGCGTTCGTTATCGCCCCAATTCAGGACCGCGTGGGGCGGGCGAACGCGACCGCTCCGAACCGTCGCGCTCGAACTGCCCGTCCCGCATCATGCGACGATATTGGGCAGCATCGCGATATAGACCCAACACTTGCCGTGCACTGCGTTCGCGCTGCATGACAATCTGCGTTTGCAGGCATTGCCGTTCCTTGAGCTGAGCGGAAACCAGATCATGCCGCTGAGCGCTATCACGTTGCAGCCCGAAGAAGGCTTCCATTTCGTTCTGTTTCCGAACCTTGAAATAGCGTCCGGTCATAATGTCCCAGACACCTTTTGCGCCTGTGCGGACCCGCGCTGAACGCGCTTGCTGTTCGGACAAATGCCGCTCACGTTGCTTACTTGCGAGCAACTTACGCTCTTGCGCGTGGCATTCTTGCATAGTCTGTTTGCGCTCATTGAGCGGCTTCATCGCATTGTGGGCGATGCGTTTGGCTTCCGAGATATAGCGCGACAGACGCGGCGCTACCGTTTCGCCAATGTGCCGGACTGTATCGGCAACCGAGCGAAACTGTTTCGGATCGCCAAGGCGGGCAGCGACTTCCTTGGATTTCTTGCCGACCATGCGGGCAATGGCGAAGACTTCGCCCTCAATCGATACAGCGACGTGACCGCGCCGATCACCTTGCGCCAGAAACAGCCCGCGCTCTTCGAGCGCCTTGGCAAAGGCTGGACCATTGTCAGACACGGCCCAGCATTCCTGAATCGTCGCTTTCACTTCCCGCGCATCAAGGCCCGCCCGCTTGGCTTGTTGCCATTCATCGAGCGTGAAACTGCGCGGATCGCGCAGCTTTGAATCTCGAAAACCGTCCGGCATTTTCCAGCCGTTTTCGAGATATAGTTCCTTGGCGATGGCGTTCAGTGTCCGCTTAAAGAATGGCAGCGGCTTCGCCGTCATGGTTTCCGCGTCGATACGCGACCAGACGGCATGGGCATGACGACGGCCTTCCTTTTCATGGAAGACGATCATGCGCGGCTGGCCTTTCAAGCCAAGCCGCTCTTCGATCACGTCACAGGCTATTTCAAAAACTTCCACGCGGACAGACTCGGTGGACGGTGGATTGAGCGAAACGGAAAACAGAAATTGCTTGCACTTCGTGCCGAGTGACAGAGCGTGGGCTTCCTTCATCGCGCCCATCAGATCGTCGGCCACAAAGCCGCTGACCTCATGGATTTCGACGTGTTCGTTTTCTTCCACGTTCATCAGGTGAAGGCCGAGCTGTTTCGCGCCGCTGCGCTGCGATGCCTTAAGGATCATGGCTCAGCCCCAAGATTCAGAGCTTCGATCAACAAGCGGCGGATTTCGTGAATCTCCGCCACGGCTTCCAGCAATGCGGCTTCCGTGTCCGGCGTGACTGGCAAGCTGCCCGTGTTCGCCGACCGGGCAAGCTGATTCAGATTGGAAGACATGCGCGATTGGCCGAGCAATCCAAGGGCTTGGGCCAGAGCCTTGTGGTCCTTGACCGGATTCTTGCCGCGCCGACGCTTGGCCGGATTATCGGAATCGAAAAGACGGGACTGGATATAGCCTCCAAGCGACATATCCCCAGCCTCCCGCTCCAATTGAGCGCGTTGCTCAAAAGTGAGCCTGAGCGAAAATGGGGGCGGACGAATTCCCATCCGGCCCCCCTCTTACGCAATCTTGCGCCTCCGCCGGACAGCCGGACGGCTATCGCACGGGGCGCTTCCATCCTTCCGTTCATTGGAGTTTTGGGCCTGTCCGCGACCGAGGCTGGACTGCTTGAGAATCGCACCCCAATCCTTTAGAATTTCGCCAAGATGGTTCGAACCTGCTCCCTGCAGGTCCGCCATTTACCCATTGGTTTTGGGGTGGTTTCCATAAGGCGGCTGTAAGCATGGCCCGCAGCAGCTACCTGTTGCCATGCTCGCCATGCTCTAGTCGTTTATGGTGCGGTCGCTTGCCGGGTCTACCTGAAACTCATGCCACACACCGTTCAGCACCGCCACGCCAACCGCAAAGCCAAGGCCCAATACCCATGTAAAATACCACATGAAACTAATCCTTTGCCGATAATCAATAGAAATCCGGGTTGGTACGCACCTGCTCAGTCGTCACCCGGCCAAACATCACCCGGTACGCCCAGGCGGTATAAGCCAGCACCAGCGGCAAGAAGATGACCGTGACGACCAGCATGATAAACAGCGTCAAATGGCCGGACGAGGCGTTCCACACTGTGAGGCTGGAGGCCGGGTCAGTCGAACTTGGCAGGATGAACGGGAACATCGACAGGCCGACTGTGGAAATAATGCCCAGATTAGCCAGTGAAGACCCTGCAAAGACCAGCACGTCGCGCCGGGCGTTGATGCCGGCAAGTGCCAGCGCCGGGCCCGCCAGCCCCAGCAACGGGGCAAGAAGCATCCAAGGATGTACAGCAAAATTGCCCAGCCAGGCGCCGGGGGCTGCGACAGCTTTGATCAGATGCGGATTGGACGGTCCGCTTGGGTCAATCACGCCTTCGAGCCGATAGCCCATGCCGCCCCAGGCGACAAATGCCCCGCCGCCCAGAAACAGCAATATGGCAACCACCGCCGCCACGCTGCCATAGCGGCGCGCGCGCGTAAGCACCGGACCAGCCTCAAGCTTTAAGCTAAGCCACCCCGCGCCGTGGAGCACCAGCATCGCGACTGACAACAGCCCGGCCAGCAGGCTAAACGGCGTGAACAGGCCCAGCAGCGTGCCCTCATAGAAGGAGCGCAGGTCGCCATCGAGCCGGAAAGGCGCGCCGACGAGCACGTTACCAACCGCAACGCCAAAAACCAGCGCGGGCACAAAGCCGCCGACAAACAACGCCCAATCCCACCGGGCGCGCCATTTGGCGTCGTCATGTTTGGAGCGATATTTGAAGCTTACGGGCCGCAAAATAAGCGCCGCAAGCACAAGGAACATTGCGAGGTAAAAGCCAGAAAAACTGACGGCATAAACAATCGGCCAGGCGGCAAAAATCGCCCCGCCGCCCAAAATGAACCAAACTTGGTTTCCCTCCCATGTCGCGCCAATTGAGTTGATCACCATGCGGCGCTCCTCGTCGTTGCGGCCGACAAAGGGCAGGAGCGCGGCGGCGCCCAGGTCAAACCCATCTGTCAAAGCAAAGCCAATGAGCAAAACGCCCAACAGCGCCCACCAGATAATTCTGAGCGTTTCATAATCGAGCGGCAAAACCATTATTCTTCTCCGAATTCGATCAAAAGATCATTCAGCGGGCACCGCAAAGGCGGAGTCGGACGGGAGCGTGGCGCCGCCGATGGGCTGGCGGGGCCCATAGGCTTCAGGCCCTTTTTTGATGGCGGCCAGCATCAGTCGTACCTCAATCACCGCGAGCGCGCCGTAGAGCAGGGTAAAGCCGATGATCGTCGTCCAGATTGCCGGCACGCTAAGGCTCGACGCGCCAAGGAAAGTGGGCAAGACACCGTCAACCGCCCAGGGTTGGCGCCCAATTTCGGCCACCAGCCACCCAAGTTCAGCGGCAATCCAGGGCAGCGGAACAATCAGCACCGCAGCCCGCAAGAACCATTTGCGATTGAACTGGCGGGTATTGGCAAAATAAATCGCGACACCAAAAAAGGCGATGAAGAAAAAACCCAGACCAGCCATGGCGCGAAACATCCAAAACAGCGCGGGCACATTCGGCACGGTGGACCATGCGGCCCGGTCTATCGTGGTGGCATCTGCGCTACGTGGGTCGGCAACATAGCGCTTGAGGAGCATTGCATAGCCCAGATCCTGCTTGCTCTGCTCAAATAGCTCGCGCGCGGCCAAATCATTTGGATTGAGCTTCAGCCGCTCAACCGCGTCATACGCAGCAAGCCCGCCGACGATCCGCTCGCGTGCGTGCGCAACCAATGGGTAAATGCCTTCGACCTGCCCTGTCAGACTGCGCGTACCGATTAGCCCCAAAACATAGGGGATCTTCACCTCATATAGTGTTTTGCGCCCCTGGTTCGAAGGCAGGCCAAAAACCGCAATTCCGGCAGGCGCCGGCTCGGTGTGCCATTCCGCCTCGATGGCGGCGAGCTTCATTTTCTGGTTGTCGGTAAGCGCATAGCCGCTTTCGTCGCCCAGCACGACCACCGATAGCGATGAGGCCAGCCCAAAAGCCGCCGCCACCACAAAGCTGCGCTTCGCCAGCTCAAGATGGCGGCCCTTCAGCAGATAATAGGCCGACACGCCCAGAACGAACACCGATGCTGTGACATAGCCCGCGCTCACGGTGTGAACAAATTTGGCCTGCGCCACCGGGTTGAACAAAACAGCAGAAAAATCAGTTACTTCCATCCGCATGGTTATGGGGTTGAAGGTTGAGCCGGCGGGGTGCTGCATCCAGCCATTGGCGACCAAAATCCACAATGCAGACAGGTTGGAGCCAAGTGCAACCATGAAGGTGGTGAGCAGATGCTGGCGTTTGCTCAGCCTGTCCCAGCCGAAAAACATGAGGCCGACAAACGTCGCCTCCAGGAAAAACGCCATCAACCCTTCAATCGCCAGCGGCGCGCCGAAAATGTCGCCGACATATTGCGAATAATAGGACCAGTTGGTGCCAAACTCGAACTCCATCGTCAGCCCGGTAGCGACGCCAAGAACAAAGTTGATGCCGAATAATTTTGCCCAAAAGCGGGTGACATCGCGCCAGATTGGCCGGTTGGTCATCACATAGACACTTTCCATGATGACCAGAATGAACGAAAGCCCCAGCGTGAGCGGCACAAACAGGAAATGGTATAACGCGGTGAGCGCAAACTGGAGCCTAGACAGCTCGACAACAGCCATGTCCATCATGATATTCCTCGCTACGGTTTGGCTTTGGCAGGGCATGTACGCCAAAAACACCTGTGGCGCCTTGACAATAATCAATTACGTGATTTCGCATGATGAGTAAACAACAAAGTGCCGGGCTGGGCTGGCTGGTGGATGTGCTGGGGGCAGCGCTATTCGCCTGGGGCATTGCGAGTGCGGTGGCCGCGCTGGCCGAAGAAAGGGCGCTCCCGCCTGCCGCGCTCGCGGCGATTGTTGGGGGGGGAGCGGTGCGTGCGGCTTCGGTTTGGCTTGTACACATGGCCGCGATCAGCGGAGCGCAATCGACGGCGGCGTCGCTGCGCAAGCTGGTTTGGTGGCGGTTGTTTTCTTCTCCCCTGCTGGCGCCGCCGCTGATCGGGGAGGCGGTTGTGCTGGCGGTTGATCATCCGATGCTGGTTGAGCAATATGAGGCGCGTTTTGTGCCGGCCAGACTTGCAGCGGTGGCCGCGCCGCTGCTGGTTGCTGCCATTGTCGCGCTGGCCAGCCTGGTGGCGGCGGGCATTATGCTGGCGACGTTGCTGCCCTTTGCGCTTGGGATGATGCTTGCCGGGTCGATGGCGCGTATGGCCTCGGAGCGTCAGCTTGTGGCGCTTGGCCAATTATCGGGCTTGTTTGTCGACCGGGTGCGCACCTTGCCGATCATCCGACATTTTGGCGCCGGGGAGCGGATTTCGCGGCAGGTGGGGGCCGCAGCGCGCGACGTGGCGGCACGCACCAATGCTGTCTTGCGTGTCGCGTTTCTTTCGAGCGCGGTAATGGAGTTTTTTGCCGCATTGTCGGTGGCGTTGGTGGCGGTTTATTGCGGGTTCAGTCTGCTTGGCCTGCTGCCCTTTCCCAAACCTGAGACGCTGACGCTGCGGGCGGCTTTCTTTGCACTTGCGATGGCGCCAGAATTTTATCAGCCGATGCGGCGCCTTGCGGCAGCTTATCATGAAAAACAGTTGGGCCAGGCAGCAAGAGCAGCACTTGGGCCTGTTGTCGACTGCGCGCCGGCTGTGCCTGTCGAGGCGGCCTATCGTGGCCTTGTGTTGAGTGGCTTGACGATTGAATGGCCCGGCCGGCGGGTTGGCCCGCTCGACATGTCCATTGGCCAAACCGGGCTTGCCGTGCTTGCCGGGCCAACGGGAAGCGGCAAGACAAGCATTCTTGCGGCCATTGCGGGCACCACAGCGCCTTCGGCCGGGAGGAGGACGGCCATTGCCCCGCGCGAAATTGCCTGGGCGGCGCAGCGTCCGCTGATTTTGCCGGGCACGTTGCGTGATAATCTGGCGCTTGCGCAAGCGGGGATGAGCGACGCGGCAATGCAGGCTGCTGCACTGCGGGTTGGGCTGGGGCCGCTGCTGGCCAGCCGTGCAGAAGGGCTTGACCTTGCGCTGGATCATCGCGGGTCTGGCCTTTCGGGCGGGGAGCGCCGCCGCATTGGCATTGCGCGCGCGCTGCTCTCTGAGCGGCCGTTGTTGCTTTGCGACGAACCTACAGCGGACCTTGATGCAGCGAGCGCTGAGGCGATAGTCGTGTTGCTGGTAGAGCTGGCGCGCGAGCGAGCGTTAATTGTCGCAACACACGACGCCCGGCTGATCGCGGTGGCCGATGCGGTGTACTATTTGTGAAGCGGGCAGAAACCTTGGCTGCAGGTTTTGGCGCGGGCCAAAAGGGGGTGCTGCGGGCGGCTTTTTTCTGCGCGCTGCTGGCCGGGGCGGCGTCAATATTGTTGCTGGCGTTGTCTGGCTGGTTTTTAACCGCAGCAGCCGTGGCAGGAGCGGGCGGCGCTGCGGCGGTGCTGGCGTTCAACTATCTGCTGCCCAGCGCGGCTATTCGCGCGCTGGCTATTTTGCGCACCGGGGGCCGCTATGGTGAGCGGCTGCTTGCCCACCGCGCGGCGTTGCAATCCATGGCGTTGCTGCGCGGCTGCTTGTTTCAAAAACTTGCCGCGCAGGATAGCCGCCATACGCCGGATTTATCGGGCGGGGATGCAAGCGCCCGGCTCATTGGCGATATTGATGCGCTGGAGGATTTGATTGTGCGCCGTCCCGCCCGGCCCGCCAGCGTGATAAGCGCGGTACTGGCGGTTGGGTTGTGCCTTTTTGCCGGGTGGCGCGCGGCGCTTGTTTTGGCGATCATGCTCAGCGCCTTGCCGTTTCTGCTCGCCATAGCAGCGCGCGCCGTCACTGCCGGGCCAGCGCGCGCCGCCGCGCAGGCGCTGGGCGATTTGCGCACCGACTTTGTGGAGTTTGCCGCGGCTCGGCCCGAAATTCTCAGCTATGGGCTGGCAGACCGGGTAATTGCGGCACTGAGCTGCCATGCGGTGCGGGTTGAGCGGGCCCGTGCCGCGTTGTTTTGCGGGGAGGGGGCAATTGCAGCGCTGATGGCGGCTTATGGCGCGCTGACCACAGCGATGGTGCTCGCCTTTGCGCAAGGCGGCGCGGCGCAGGTTGCGCTGGCGCTGCTGGCAGCAGCCGCCGCGTCGGGCGAGGCGATGGTGGCTTTTGCTCGCACCGCTTTACGCCAGGCAGGGGTTGCGGAATCGCTTTTGCGGCTGGCGGATTTGTTCGATTTGCCCGGCAGAAGCGCGCAGCCGGTAGCCGGGCCAGCGCAAACATCAGGCAAGGAACAGGCACCAGGCGAGAAACGGGCCGTGCCGCTTATGCTGGGAGCGCATGAACTGGCGCGGGGCGCGCGCGTGGCGATTATGGGCCCTTCGGGTTCGGGCAAAACGCGGCTGGTTGAGGCGCTGGCTGGGATGCGCCCGGCTGCCCATATGGCAAGAATCGATGGCGTTGCCTGTGCTGACTGCAACGACGAGGTGCTACGCGGCCAGTTTGCATTGTCGCCGCAAGACGCAACGCTGATTGCCGGCACGATTGCCGATAATCTGCGCCTTGCGCGCGCGGGCATTACTGAAACGCAAATGCGCGCCGCGCTGGCGGTTGCATGCCTGGACGAGCGCGTAGCAGCAATGCCGCAAGGGCTCGAAACCCGGATCGGCGAGGACGGCGGCACCCTGTCGGGCGGTGAGCGCAAACGGCTGTCGCTGGCGCGTGCGCTGCTTGCCAGGCGGCCATGGCTTATTCTGGATGAGCCGACCGAAGGGCTGGACGTATTGACAGAAACGACGTTGATCAGGCGCCTTGGGCAGTGGCTTGAACAGCACGCGACCGGGCTCATTTTGGTGTCGCATCGGCCGGCACCACTCGCGCTTGCCGAGCAGCGGATTGATATCGGCGAGATTAAGCGCGTTGCGCTCTTGCCTTAACACCCAGCGCGCTGGCCGCCTGTTCCGTCAGCCGGGCCGGCATCGGCGGCAGGGCAGAAGATGCAAAGACGCAAGCGCTGCAAACCCCCAATATCAGTCCATCCCCGCAATGGCACGCAGCCGGTAAATGGCTACGAGCAACTGCCCGTCTGCCTGGGCTTGCGCAGCCTGTGCCTCGATGACTTCGCGCTCGGCATCGAGCTGAGCGAGCAGGGGTTTGGCGCCTGCCTTTACCTCAAGCACCGTATCGCGCAGCGCAGCCTCACTGGCTGAAAGTCTCGCCGATGCAGCCTGCGCCACCGCCCGGCCCGATATCATCGCTTCATAGACCATGATTGCTTGCTGCCCGACAGTTTGGCGAGCATAATCGGCGTCGGCCTGAGCGGCTCGCAACCCGGCAGCGGCGGCGCGCTCCTTTGCGTTGGTGCGGCCCCCGCTGAAAAATGTCCAGCGAGCGCGCAGCCCGGCTGACGCGCTGTCGGCCTTGTATCCGGGGAAAAACTGGTCCCGCACCGTTGCTGCTTCGGCATATGCACCAAGCGTTGGCAAGCGCTCGGCATGGGCGCCGTCTGCCCTGGCGCGGGCGGCATCCACCTGTTTGGCAGCGGCAAGCACCAAGGGATTGTCCTTCAGCGCCAGAGCTGTCGCCGCCTCACCAGACAGCGGTACCGGGGGGGAGGGGGGCAGGGCAGCATTGATGACAACAGGGTGGCCCGCAAGCGCTGCCAGTTGTGACAAGGCACCCGCCAGTTGCCCGCGTGCGCCCGACAGACCAGCCTGAGCCTCGGCGTGGCGCGCTTGTGCCTGTGCGATCTCGGTTGAGCTGCCATTGCCTGCTTCAAATTTCAGCCGCGCATGGCGCAGCGCTTCGTTGAGCGCGCGGATGAGCATATCGTAGCGTGCAATGGTTTGCGTGGCGGCAATGGCTTGTGCATAGCTTTCTACCACCTGCACACGCAGCTCCAGCAGGGCCATGCGCGACTGGAGATCGGCCGTCTCGGCGTTGCTGGTGGCCTGCCGGATAGCCGCGCCCGTGCGCCCGCCTGAAAATAGCGGATATTCAACCGTCGCGCGCGCAGAACGCGGCACGACATCTTCGGCGGCAAGGCCAAAAAACCCCTGAGGATCGATACGTCCAGCGCCGATTTGCCCTTCTGCTGTGGCAAAAGGCGCGCGTTCTGCGCGTGCAAGTTCAACCCCGGCGCGCGCCACGTCGGCCCGTGCACTTGCGGCGCGCAGCGCAGGCGAGTGTGCAACCGCATCGTTAATTACAACGTCCAAGCTTTGCCCAAGGGCCGGCGTTGTAACCAAAAGAGCCACCGCGCCGATGATCGACCCGGCGAAGGGCGCGCCGCGCATCATCAACGAAACGCCTGTCCTGGCCGCACACCCAGCGCCTTGAACAGCAGTGCCGCCGGGCACCAATGGGTGAGGCTGGCTTGCAGCATGTTTGCGCCGGCAAATAGTGTGAGCGCAATCCACCAGGGTGAAACGACGATCGATAAAATAGCGCTGATAAATACAATGATTCCAGCAAAGGCCAATACAGCAGAATCAAGATTCATGGTCTTTCCTCCAAATATTTAAAAGCGAAGTTTCTTGATGCCAAGCGCGTGCAGCGCAAGTTTTTCGTAAAATGGTTCGCTTTCGCCGCGGCGAATTTTGTGTAGAAAATATTTCTCAAAACCTATTTTGGCCAAATGCACCCATTTTCCTTCCGACGACCAATTGACATTGCGCGGCGGAATTTGCGGCTTGGCGACAAAGGCGACGCCGCCATCGCCAAAATCTGCCAGGCAGATGGCGTTCCAGCTTGCCTCATGAGTTGGCTCCAGCCCGTCGTGAAGCTGCCGCAGATTGGCCGCAACGGCGGACACCATGCTCTCGATCATAAACCCGGTCTTGGGCACGCCAACTGGCACCGGGGTTGGGCCAACAGGCGCAATGGCAATGCACACGCCAAGGCCAAAAATGTTACGATGGGTAGGGTTGCGCTGATGTTTGTCGACCAAAACAAAGCCGCGCGGGTTGGAAAGCCCTGCAACCCCCATAACCGCGCCCACCCCGCGGAACGGCGGCATAAGCATGGCCCAGTTAAACGGCAGGTCGTGCTTTTTCTTTTCGCTGCCATCGTCGTTGACTTCGACGACATGCATCATGCCGCTGTCGACG
Organism: Sphingomonas sp.; assembly: GCA_041659705.1. Lineage (GTDB taxonomy): Bacteria > Pseudomonadota > Alphaproteobacteria > Sphingomonadales > Sphingomonadaceae > Sphingomonas. Next base: position 47,494 of record JBAZXU010000005.1, on the reverse strand, counting down.
CTCGTCAGCTTGGCGTTGGTAATCCATTTGATGTGGCGGTCGCGCATCTCGCTTTCGAGCAGCCCTTTGGTGTCGCCGACACCATCTAGGCCGAGATGGCCGATATAGGGCTCTGGCGTAACGAAAGTCATCGGCACTTTGTCGCGGATCTGGCGCTTTTTCAGCTCGGTATCCAGTGTCATCGCCATTTCATATGCCGGGCCATAGCAGGAGGCACCTTGCGCGGCTCCAACGACAATTGGGCCGGGGTTGGCGCATAATTCTTCAAATTTGGCATATGCAGCTGCGGCATGGGCGGTTTCGCAAATCGACAGCGTGTGCCGGTCGGGGCCAAAACCCTCAATCTCATCAAAAGCCAGTTCCGGGCCGGTGGCAATAACAAGATAATCATAATCGAGAAACGAGTCGTCGTTCAGTTCAACGCGGCTGGACTCCGCGTGCACCTTGCGCGCCCCAATACCGCGATAGTCTATGCCATGTTTTTCCATCACCGGAGGCAGGTGAACACGCAGCGCCTCCGGCTCGCGCCAGCCAACAGCAACCCACGGATTTGATGGAACAAACCAATAATCCTCGCCTTTGTTGACGACGGTTACCTTGGCCCGGCCTTTTAGCGCTGCGTTGATCTCATAGGCGGCAATGGTGCCGCCCAGGCCAGCGCCCAGCACGATGATGCGCGACTGCGACATTCCCGCTTCCTTTCATTCAATGGCACTTGACGCATATACTTGTTACACGATACATGCAATTGAGAAATTGAAAGGCCGTCGCTGATGTTTGGATTTTCCCATGGGCCAGTGCACCGGGCGCTCAGCCCGGCCGAGTTGCAGGCGATGTTGCGCCGCGACGCGGCGATTGTTGTCGATGTTCGCCAGCAGCATGAATTTGGCGCAGGCCATATTCCTGGTGCGCACAACCTGCCATTGTCGCGGTTTGACCCTGCGCTGCTACCTGACACCGGGGGTAAATTACTCGTGCTGAGCTGCGCGGGCGGCAATCGTTCTGCCAGCGCCCTTGGTCGCTGCGCAAAGGCGGCAGCGGCAGTCGACACCCATCTTGCTGGCGGCCTTGGCGCGTGGATTGGCGCTGGTCTGCCGGTTGAGAAGTGAGGAGCGTGGCCTGCATGACCCGATTTTTGCCCGGACTGGCTACCATGGCCGCAACGGCGCTGCTGGCTGCTTTCGGTGGCGCACCGGAAACTCAGGCGGTAAAAACGCCGGCGCCTGCCGGCCCGCGCTACAAGGTCGCACTTGTCGAAACCGGAGACTGGAGACCGGTTAGCGCTGAAATAACCACGGTTGACCAGGCACAGCTAATCGCACGCATTCCCGGCATTCTTGCCACTTTGAGCGTGCATGCAGGAGATGTGGTGCGCAAAGGGCAGGTGGTGGGGCGGATAGTTGACACCCAACTCAGCGCACAGTCTGCCGCTTTTGGCGCACAGGCCACCGGCGCGCAGGCAGTGGCCGCCCAGGCACAGGCGGAATTTGCCCGCACACGCTATCTGTATGAAAATGGTGTCTATGCTAAGGCGCGGCTGGATCAGGCTCAGTCGGCAATGCGATCGGCCAACGCCCAAATCCGCGCAGCGCAAGCACAACAGGCCGCAGTGGCAGCGGTGGCGGGGCAGGGGGCGGTCGTCGCCCCGGCGCAGGGGCGGGTGTTGCGTGCCGATATTCCCGCCGGGGCAGCTGTTGCGCCGGGAATGGTGATTGCCACCATCACCTCCGGGCCAACAGTTTTGCGGCTCACCTTGCCGGAATCGCTGGCCGGGCAGGTTCACGCAGGCGCGCGCGTGCGGGCAAGCGGCATTGGCGCGACTAGCCTTGGCGGCACGGTCGTGCGGGTTTATCCGTCGGTGCAGTCAGGCCAGATTGTGGCGGATGTAGCGATGGACGGCATTGACAATAAGCTGGTTGGCCGACGCGTTGCGGCTGAAGTGGAAACCGGCACACGGCGTGCCTTTATCGTTGGCCAGTCCTATGTAACACGCGCTTATGGCATCGATATGGTGCGCGTTGTGGCGGCCGATGGGAGCATGGCCAGCCTGCCGGTGCAAACCACGCCGGCAAGCGAGGCGGGCAAGGTTGAAATTCTTTCCGGCATAAACGCTGGCGATACGCTTGTCGGCTCGGCGGCCCAATGAAGCTGGGTGTCTCCGGGCGAATTACGCGTGCGACTATCCGGTCTGCGCTGACGCCGCTTTTGCTGCTTGGCGCGATCCTTGTCGGCGTGCTGGCAACGCTAACCATCCCGCGTGAGGAAGAGCCGCAAATCAGCGTGCCGCTGGTTGACATCCGCGTTGCTGCGCCCGGCCTTGCGGCAGCAGATGTGGTCGAGCTTGTCGCCAAGCCGCTGGAGACAATCGTCAAGTCGGTCGACGGGGTTGAGCATGTTTACACTCAGGCGCAGGATAGTGGCGTGCTGGTTAGCGCGCGCTTTCTTGTCGGCTCGAACCCGGAAGACGCAGCGACGCGGATCGACGAAAAGCTGAACGCCAATATCGCGTCGATACCCGTTGGCATTGCCCCGCCACAGGTAACGGTGCGCGGCATCAACGATGTGCCCATCGTCGTGCTTACACTTTCGCCCCGGCCCGGCGCGGCGGGCGCGTGGCACGACCAGACTCTGCTTGAACTTGCCGGGCGGTTGCGCAGCGAAGTCGCCAAGGTGGACGATGTCGGGCTGAGTTTCATCGTCGGTGGTCAGCAAGAGGCGATCCGTATCGCGCCGGACCCGGCAAGGCTTGCGCTGCATCAGGTGCCGCTTGGCAGCGTAGTCGAGGCCGCGTCTCAGGCCAATCGCTCTTTTCCGGTGGGCGTGGTGCGCGAAAACGGGCAGGCGGCAAGCATAGTTGCTGGACAGACGCTGGGCAGCGCGCGCGAAGTTGGCTCGTTGATCGTCCGCTCGGTGCGCGGTGCGCCGGTCTTTTTGCGCGATGTTGCCAGCGTGGATCAGGCCCCAATGCAAGAGCAGGCGCGCGTCTGGCGCTGGGCACGGGCAGATGGAGCAGGGTGGAGCCGCACGCCCGCTGTAAGCATTGCGGTTGCCAAGCGCGCAGGCGCCAACGCGGTAGATGTGTCCGCTGCAGTGGTTGCGCGTGTCGGCGCGCTGAAAGGCGCGCTCATTCCGGCGGGTGTCGATATCTCTATTACCCGCAACTATGGCGCAACGGCGAACGACAAGGCAAACGAACTACTGTTTCACCTGGCGCTGGCGACTGTATCCATCGTTGTGCTTATCGGCTTTGCGATTGGTTGGCGCGAGGCCGGGGTGACGGCCATTGTCATCCCGACAACGATTTTGCTGACGATGTTCGCGGCCAATCTGATGGGCTTTACCATTAACCGGGTGAGCTTGTTCGCGCTCATTTTTTCAATCGGCATTCTGGTCGACGATGCAATTGTGATGATCGAGAATATTGCCCGGCACTGGGCAATGGCAGACAGCCGCAGCCGTATCGACGCGGCGGTGGATGCGGTGGCCGAGGTTGGCAATCCGACCATCGTTGCCACGCTTACGGTGGTGGCAGCACTGCTGCCAATGTTGTTCGTTTCCGGCCTGATGGGCCCGTATATGGCACCCATCCCTATCAACGCTTCAGCGGCGATGATCTTCAGTTTTTTTGTCGCGGTCATCATCGCGCCCTGGTTGATGATCCGCTTTGCACGCTCCGCGCCGGGCGCGGCCGCCGGGCATGAAGACGGGCATGGCGGCAGGCTGGGCACGTTTTATGCCCATGTGGCGTCGCGCGTTATCGCCACCAAGCGGCGCGCGCGGCTGTTCCTGGCGGCGGTGGGCATTGCGACAATTGTCGCCTGCTCAATGTTTTATTTCAAAGCCGTAACGGTAAAGCTGCTGCCTTTCGACAATAAGAGCGAGGTGCAGCTTGTGGTTGATTTGCCTGAGGGCAGCAGCCTGGAGGCGACTTCGCGCACGCTGGAGCAGGCAGCAGCATTGGCGCGCACGGTGCCCGAAGTGGTGGCGATGGAGGTATATGCCGGCACCTCGGCTCCGTTCAACTTTAACGGTTTGGTTCGTCACTATTTTCTGCGTTCGCGTGCCGAAATGGGCGATCTGATGGTAACTCTTGCTCCCAAGGAAGAGCGAACTCGTGCCAGCCATGGCATTGCGGTTGCGCTACGCGAAAAGCTGAAAGCCGTGCCGCTGCCTGCGGGTGGCTCGATCAAGGTGGTTGAGACGCCGCCCGGCCCGCCGGTGCTCGCCACGCTGCTGGCGGAAATTTATGGCCCCGATGAAGCCACGCGTCGCGCTACGGCCACGCAACTGGAGGCGATTTTCAAATCCGTTCCCTATATTGTCGATGTTGACAACAGTTTTGGCCAGCCACGCCCCGAAATGCGGCTGGTGCCGGATCGCGCCCGGCTTGACCAATATGGCCTTTCCGAGCGGCAGCTGTTCGATTCGATTGGCGTGCTGCTTGGCGATCAGATCATCGGCTATGTACCACGTGGCGATGGGCGTGATCCGCTGCCGATTCAAATTGCGCTCGACCAGTCTCAGCGGAGCTGGAGCCGGGCGCTGGCCGCCACACCTGTTGCCGTAGCGCAAGGCGCGGGTGGGCCGCAGCTTATTCAGCTTGGCGAGCTGGTTGAGGCAAAGATGCAACCCGGTGGCCAAATGATGTTCCGGCGCGACGGGCGCGGCGCGGCGATGGTTACCGCTGAGCTTGCAGGCCGCTATGAGGCGCCAATCTATGGGATGCTCGCGGTAGACGATGCGGTTAACCGGTTCGACTGGCGCGCGCACGGCCTGATCAAGCCCGAAATCCGCCTTAACGGGCAGCCGGACGATGAGAGTAAGCCCGCTATTCTGTGGGATGGCGAGTGGGAAATTACCTGGGTCACTTTTCGCGATATGGGTGCAGCCTTTGGTGTGGCGCTGTTGGGAATTTATGTGCTGGTGGTCGGGCAGTTTGGCAATTTTAAGCTGCCGCTTGTCATATTAACGCCAATTCCGCTGACGCTGATTGGCATTGTTGCTGGCCATATGCTCTTTGACGCACCGTTTACTGCCACCTCGATGATTGGCTTTATCGCGCTTGCCGGCATCATTGTTCGTAATTCGATTTTGCTGGTTGATTTCATCAACCACGCCCGCGCGCCTGACAAATCGCTGCGCGATACGGTGCTTGAGGCAGGGATGATCCGCTTCAAGCCGATTGCGCTGACCGCGGCCGCCGCAATGATTGGGGCCGCAGTCATTTTGAGCGATCCAATTTTTCAAGGCCTTGCCATCTCCTTGCTCTTCGGGCTGGCTTCGTCGACATTGCTAACGGTGCTGGTGATCCCGGCTATCTATATCGTTTTGCGCGATGATGGCCGCCCGGCCACATTCACGCCATGAGCACCAACATGTCCATCGCCGCGCTGCACGCTAATGCCGCGCATATAGCCGATCGGCTAAGGCTGCTGGCACATCGCGACCGGCTGATCATGCTATGCCGGATGAAGGAGGGTGAGGTGTCGGTGGGTGAACTGGTCAATCTTACCGGCCTTCCGCAATCAAGTGTGTCACAGCATTTGGCAGTGTTGCGCGAGGCGGGGACTGTCGGCGTGCGCGCTGAGGCGCAATCGCGCTTTTACCGGCTGGTAGATGTTCCTCTGGCCGGCATTATCGCAGCGCTGTGTGACTATGGCGACCGCATTGGCGGGCGCGCCTGGTGACCAACGCCATTCTCGTTTGCCCGCACTGCCTGGCGCTTAACCGCGTGCCCGATACACGGCTGGCAGAGCGCCCAACTTGCGGCAGGTGCCGCCGTGCACTGGCCTGTGGTGCGCCGATCGACGCAAACCCTGCGCTGTTTGACAAGATGGTGAGCAAAAGTAGTGGGCCGGTGCTTGTCGATTTTTGGGCAAGCTGGTGCGGCCCTTGTCGCATGATGGCACCGGCCTTTGCCGCTGCCGCCGCAGAGCTTGATCCAAGGGTGCGCCTGCTCAAGGTTGACACCGAGGCCGAGCAAGCATTGGCGGCGCGCTATGCCATCAGCTCAATCCCGATGTTGATATTGTTTTCAGGCGGGCAAGAGGTGGCGCGCCAAGCCGGCGCTATAGACAAGGCGGGCATATTGCGATGGATCGCCGGGGCTGGGAGCGCGAAGGGCCTTTAGCGCTTGGTAGACGTTGGTTTGCGCGCCCGGTTTACTCCAGCCACCTGCTTGGCCCCACGCACAACCCTTATATGGTCAAGCCCGGTATATTTAGTGTAAATGGTCGAAGGACCAGCCGCTGCTGCGCTGCTTAAGCCCGCGCCTTCAGCCCATTCGTGCAAACATCGCCGCCCCTCCGCCGCTTGCCATGCGGCTGGCGGTCGTTTCTCCACGTGGAATGGCAATGGTGTCGGCAAATGCATCAAGCAGCGCGCTGAGATCGGCAAAGCGGGCGTGGTTGATGCGGTAGAACACCTGCTTTGCTTCGCGCCGTGTGAGAACAAGGTCGGCTTTACGCAAAATGGCAAGCTGCTGCGACAGGCCGGGCTGGATTATGCCGGTGGCCTGTTCCAGATCGCTGACGCTGCGCTCCCCGCCGGCCAGCATACGCAACAGGTCGAGCCGGACTGCGTGCGCAATCGCGCGGAGCAACTCTGCGTGCCGATTGAGGTCAGCCGCGTGCAGATCAACACTCATTTTCAGCCTTCATCTTTGAGTGGCGCATAAAACCATCCGGTCGTGTCGGCGTTGTCCAGCACATCTGACAGTAGCTGGCTTGGTACCGACAAAAGATCTCTTCCTGGCTCCCATTCGGCGGGTGCGAGCGCTGTTTGGGTGTCGGTCCGCTGGAGCGCGGCAAGTAGCCTCAGCATTTCCTCAACCGAACGGCCCACGGTTGCCGGGTAGCAGGTTGACGCACGCAGCCGGCCTTGCGGATCGACAAAAAAAGTGGTGCGCACCGACGAGGCATCAACCGCGCCAGCGTCGACCATGCCATAGGCGCGGGCAATTTCCAGCGTCGGGTCTTCGATGATTGGAAATTCAATTTTGACGCCGAATTTGTCAAAAATTGCCCTGATCCACGCAAAATGCGAAAACAGGCTGTCAACCGAAAGCGCCATCAGCGCGCAATCCAGCGCAGCAAAGCGATGTGCTGCACGGGCAATGGCAACAAATTCGCTGGTGCAAACGGGCGTAAAATCTGCCGGGTGTGAGAAGAGGACAAGCCATTTTCCGCGAAAATCGGCCAGGGAGCGGACGCCCAAGGTGGTGCGCGCGGTAAAATTGGGCAGAGCCTCGCCGAGCTTTGCCGGGCCGCAAGGTGTTTGCGGTGCAGCTTGAGTGTTCAATTTCCAGCCCTTTCGTGCGCGACAGCCGCTGTGCTACGCGGCGCCGGGCGCAATGCAACATAGTTACTCGTTTATATCATAAGAGTAATTGATAAACTATGAGAGTTTGTCAAGGCGCTTTGTTAGGGGGGCGTGGCAGGCTTTAACCTTACTCCACTTAAAGCATCAGCGTGCGATGTTCGACAATGGCCTCGAAAGCGCGGTCAATATCGGCCTCGTCATTGTAGAAATGCGGCGACAAGCGCAGGTTGCCATCGCGTGAAGAGGTCACAATATCCGCTTTGTGGAGCGCGCTGACCATTGCTGGTGCGTCGTGGCTGCGCAGTGCAACCATCGCGCCGCGCCGCCGTGGGTCGTCTGGCGTTGCCATGGGAATGCCCAGCCAATGCGCGTGTTCAGCAATGCGCGCGGTAAAACCGGCAATGCGCGACTGAATGGCGCCAACACCGACTTCGGCAATAATAGCAAGCCCTGCGGCGGCGGCATAAATGTTAGGAACGGGGGGCGTTCCGCTCTCAAAACGCCGGGCAGCGGCGGCGGGCGTGTGGGCGCGGTGGTCCATGGCGTGCACATCCTCCTGGGCAAACCAGCCTGTGCTTGTGGGCTGCAGGCAGGCGGTGGTTTGCGCCCGCGCATAGAGAAAGGCAACGCCTGCTGTGCCAAGCAGATATTTGAGCGTGCCGCCGACGTAAAAATCGCACGGAATTGCGGCCATGTCGATTGCCATGGTGCCAACTGCCTGAAAGCCGTCAATCAAGACATAGGCGCCCCGCTCCCTGGCCAAGCGGGCGATGGCGGCAACATCGAGCATCTCGCCATTGCGATAGCAAACATGGGTGATGGCCACGATTTTGGTGCGCTCATCAATCGCTGCGTCGAGCCGCTCCATCAACGTAGCATTGCCGCCTTGTGCCACCTGGACGATGCGTGCGCCGCGCGCAGCCTGAGCATGCCAGATTTGCGCGTTGGTCGGAAATTCCAGGTCGGTCATCACCACCGTGTCGCGGCCCTCATCGAACCGCATGGCAGATGCAACGGCGTTGATGCCAGCAGAGGCAGAACCGGTTACGGCGATTTCATCTGCCTGTGCGCCGAGCAGCGTGGCAAAATCTGCGCGCAACGCCTCATATCGGTCGACCCATGCTTCCCAATGGCTGCCATGCTCGTGCCGGTCGGCAATATAGGCCTGCCACGCCGCCTCAACATCAACCGAAAGCAAGCCGTATGAACAACTGTTGATGAAGCCATGCCGCGCCAGCAACGGAAAGCGTGCCCGCAGCGCCTTCCAATCCGGCGCGGGTCGAATTGGAGCGGCTTTGCCAGCAGCGAGGGGGTTCATGTGCGCAGATCCTTGTTTCTGTCGATCGGCGCCGTCGCCAAGGCATCCGACGATAGTTAAACATTCACATAAATATGCAGCGCAAGTGCAACATGCTTCATGCTTTGTCGAGATAAAAATGGCTGATTTGCTTCTAAATATGCTTTAGGTTAAAAATATATTTGCGCGAAGCTGACAATTTTCAGCAGCAAATACGCAAGCACGGCGGCCAGTGTGATGTGGTCGATTTACGCCGGTGCCAGCTTAGGCGCTTAGGCTCGGTTCGGCCAGCAGGGCAGGGTTAAATTGGGGCGTAAACTGGTGGTGCCACAATTTCGCCATTGCTAAATAGAAAGCTTTTCCACCATTGTAGCCGTGTCGATTGTTGCGTTGCGCAAATTCTGGATGATTGCAGGAAAGCCGATGGACGAACCACTTATTGCCGCCGCCAAGCCGTGCCTCGTCGCGCTGAGGGAAGGCGAGCGCTATTTGTGGTGCACTTGCGGCCGGAGCAAGAGCCAGCCTTTTTGCGATAATTCGCATGTTGGGACCAGCTTCAAGCCGCTGCTCTTTCGCGCGCAGGAAACCGATGAGGAGCTGCTATGCGCCTGCAAACAGACAATGACCGGCCCCTATTGCGACGGAGCGCACAACAGCTTGTCGGCCAGCTATGGTGCCCCCATGAGCGATGAGGCGCGCGATGCCGCGTTCGTCGTGATGGAGAAGGATGCAGCAGGGGCGACACGCGCTGCGCTTGATGGCAGCTGCTTTGTTATCAATCCGCGCGGTGTGGCGACGATAATGCGAGGAACGCTGGCATTCCACCAGGTTATTGGCACGCAAGACGGCGCAAAGCGGCTGAGCCAGTTTGCCGTCACCGCCAGGCCAGGTATCAGCCCTGTAGTGCGCTTTGCGGAGGCGGACACCGTTGTCTATGTGATTGGCGGGTATGGCGAGATAGAGATTGGTAATCGCCACTTTGTGCTGCCGGCTGAAAGCGGCGCTTATGTACGCGCGGGCGAGGCATTTCGCTTTACCGCAGCAGCAGAGATGGCGCTCAACCTAACGGTTTGCCCGCTTGGCCCCCAGCCCGAATTTTTGGAGGAAATGCCGCCGCTGTTCGACGAAAACGTGCCCAATCGCATTGAGCAGGTAGATGCCAGCAAGCGCGAATCCATGGCGGACCGCTATTTTCAGGTGTTGGTCGATGGTGAAACGCAAGGAACACAGGTGACCCAGTTCATCGGCCATATTCCGCAGTCGCGCGCGGCGCATCACCGCCATTTATATGAAGAAACGCTCACCGTCCTGTCGGGGCAAGGGGTGATGTGGACAGACACCACCAAAACGCCCATTGGCCCCGGCGACACGATTTTTTTGCCACGAAAACAATCGCACTCAGTGGAATGTACCAGCGCTGAGGGGATGATGCTGATTGGCGTTTTCTACCCCTCAATGTCGCCTGCGATAAATTATTAGGGCCCACCAAGCGCAGCCAGCGCGCGCGCAAGCGAACGGCCTTCCTCGTCCTTCAGCGCCGCCTCGCGCAGCCCCTTGGCGAGCAAAGCGGCGTCGGCCCGCCCGGCAAATAGGGGCAGCGCGCGCATGATGGCGGCAAAATTGCGCAAACCGCGTGCGTGCGTGTCGCCATAACCCTTCACCAACCGCTGGCAGCGGATAATCTCCAGCCCCAAAGCCGGGTTTTGGCGCGCAGCATTGATGGCGGTTGCCAGCCATGCCTCAATGCGCGCCTGCTCTTCGCCAAAGCGATAGCTACGCGGGCGCAAACGCCGCAAGCGCGCGATGAGGTAAAGTTGCAAAAAGCCGCCCAGCTTTGTCGTGGTGATGATGCGGTCGCGGTCGATAAACGGTGCGCTCCAGGCACGCGCGCGGGTAGAGCGGATGAGCCGCTTGCCCCAATTGGCGGGGAGCAAATCGCACAGCTCTTCAAAACGCGGGTGGAGGAATTCGTTGATGGCGATGAGTTGGTGGCCGCTGCGCTGCGCCTCTTGGGTTACGCGCACGGTTCTGGCGGCGCGCGTTTTCAAATCGGCCACGCGCACCGCGTCTTCATAGGCCATCCACAGCGCCAAACAGCGCGCGGCTTCACGCGTTAATTGCCAGTCTTCTTGCGGCGCCATGATCTGCCGCTCGGCATTGGCCACCTCAGTCAGGCGGTTGAGGTATAACGCGGCATAGGCGGCGTCTTGATAATCGGCCAGCCGTTCAATCCCCAGCGTTGCGGTGGCGTGAACGGTAACGGGCAGGCAGTCGGCAAGGCGGCCGCGCAAGGCGGCAAGCCCTGTGGCCTGTCCGGCGGCGACCGGGGGGCTGGTGGGGGCGTCATTGTCGCCCGTCGGGCCGCTTGCAAGGTCAAATGCGGCGGCAAAGGTCGCAAGGCTCTTGCCCACGCCCACGCCGCCGGCGCGGATGGCTGCCTCAAACGAAGCGCGCGCAAAAGGCAGCGCGCCAGACCCCGCCAAAGCGCCAAACAAAGCCGCGCTGATAACGCTGCCATGGCGCTCCGCCAGGCCGTGCAAATCAGCCAGCACAAGCGCGCGCGCGGATGTTCGGCAGGCGTCGAGCACCTGTGCAGGCCGCAAAATGCCGTCGCCCATCGCCGATTTTTCGCCAATGGAAAAAACGCGGTGGCTGGAGGCGATGAGCGTTGTCCGCTCTGGCGTTACAAGCCCGCGTGCAATGGCCCGGCCGGCCTCCATCAGCTCGGCGGCCAGCACAATATCAACATCGCCCGGCACCGGCATCAGCGCCAGCACCGGCTCTCGGCCCACAGGGTCTGGCGGGCAAAGTTCGATGTAATAAACGGTCGCGCCGGTACGTTGGGCAACGCCTGGAACAGAGGTTGATTGCGCCCACCACCCTTGCGCTTGGGCCAGCGTGACAATCCAGCCAGCGAGCACGCCACCACCCTGGCCGCCCAGCGCGTTGATGGAAAGGCGGATGGGCGCCGTCATGCCGCGCGCGCCAGGCGGCGGCGTTCCGCGCGCGTTTGCAGGCGGGTGATTAGCGCGGTGGAAAGCCTGTGCCACCAGCGCTCCGCTGCGCTGGGGTTATGCACGATATCGGCACGCCAAAAGCTGGGGCAAAGCACGGCGGCATGGGCAATTTCGCCACACACCCCGCAGCCGACACAATCGTTGTTGACAGCCGCCACCGGCTCATCGCGCAGCGGATCGGGGTTGGGCTTTACCGTGAGCGAAGGGCAGCCCGACAGGCGAATGCAGCTATGGTCGCCCGTGCACACATCATCGTCGACACCAAAGCGCTGCTTCACCACGCGCTTGCCGTCCGTCACCGCTTTGGCGAGGAGCGGCTTTTCGCGGCGCTGCCGGTTGAGCATACATTCCGATTGCGCGATGATGACCTTTGGGCCGCGGTGGCTTGTGGTCATCGCCTCTTTGAGCGTCGCCTTCATCTTCTTTAGGTCATAGGTGCGCACCGCGCGCACCCATTCAATGCCAATGCCGCGCACCGCCTGCTCAATCTCGTGACCGGTGCTACGCATGGCATTGATGGCGCGCGACGACAGCAAATCCTGCCCGCCGGTTGCGGCGGAATATTCGTTGTCGACGATCAACAGCACATTGTCGCTTTTGTTGAACACCGCATTGCCAACGCCGCTCGTTAAGCCGTTGTGCCAAAATCCGCCATCGCCCATCACGCTGATCGTCCGCTGCCGGGCCTGCGGCACGTTAAAGGCGGAGGCGCCTGCCCAGCCAAGGCCATAGCCCATGGTGGTGTTGCCGATTTCAAACGGCGGCAGGATGGAAAATAAATGGCAGCCTATGTCGCACGAGACATGGAATGGGCCGATGTCCCTTTGCAGCAGTTTCATGGCGGTAAAGACGGGGCGCTCGGGGCAGCCGGTGCAAAAACCGGCCGGGCGCGGGGGCACATCTGCCAGGGTGAGCGGTGGCGCCGCGGCAGCAGGTGGGCGCGGACGGGCGGCTTGCTGCTCCAAAAACGCGGCCAGCCCGGCGCCAAGCGTTGCGCCGGTATATTCGCCCGCACGGGGCAGCACGTTTTTGCCTGCCAGTTGCGTGCTCAGCCGCGCCTTGTGGAGGATGAGCGCGATTGCCTGCTCAAGATAGTCGGGCTGGCCTTCCTCCACCACCAGTACCGCCCGCTTACCAGCGCAAAAGCTCGCAATTTCGGCGTCGACCAGCGGGTAAGTCACGTTCAAAACATGGATCGGGATGCGTGTTTCACCAAAGGCATTGGCAAGCCCTGCCAGTTCCAGCGCGCGGATCAGCCCGTTATACAAGCCACCCTGCACGATGATGCCAAGGTCGGGGTGGCCGGCACCGTCAAACGTTTCGTTCAGCCGGTGGCGGGTGATATAGTCGATAGCGGCGGGCCAGCGCGTGGCTATTTTTTCTGCCTCATGCGTAAAATTGGCCGGCGGCAGGACGATCCGGTCGGTATCGCGCACCGGGTTTTCCATCGCCGCGCGCAAGGGGAATGGCGGCGGCACATTTTCCTTGGCAATGAAGCGCCCGTGCAGGTGGCAGGCGCGGATGCGCAGCTCAAGCATCACCGGGGTGTGCGACGCTTCCGACAGGGCAAAGCCGTGCTCCACCATGTCGACGATTTTGGGCAGGTTGGGGCGCGGGTCCAGCAGCCATATCTGCGATTTCATTGCAAAGGCATGGCTGCGCTCCTGCATGATGGAGGAGCCTTCGCCATAATCCTCCCCCACGATGATGAGAGCGCCGCCCGTCACCCCGCCGCTTGCGACATTGGCAAGCGCATCAGAGGCAACATTGGTGCCCACGGTCGATTTCCAGGTAACAGCCCCGCGCAAGGGATAGTTGACCGAAGCCGCCAGCATTGCCGCAGCAGAGGCTTCCGACGCGGATTGTTCAAAATGAACGCCCAGCTCCATCAGCAGCGGGCTGGCGTCGGCAAAAACGTCCATCAAATGACTGATTGGCGCACCCTGATAACCGCCGACATAGGCAACGCCCGATTGCAGCAACGCCTTGGTTACTGCCAAAATCCCTTCGCCATGAAAAACATCGCCCGCGCCCAGCCTCAGGCTTTCAACCTCCTTGGCGAACGAGCGCTCAGCCATGTGTGGCGGGCACCAGCGCAAGTACGCGTAAAGGGCTGCCAGAGCCCCGCACAATCTTCAGCGGCGGCGCGATGACAATGGCACCTGTGGGCGGCAACTGATCAAGGTTTGTCAGGCTGGCGAGCCCAAATTTGTTCGCGCCGTGCATCAGCGTGTGGCACGGAAAAGCAGGGTCAAAGGCAAAGGCTTGCCCCGCATCGGTGCCAACCGTTTCTACACCCACGCCGCGGACATTGCGCTGTTCAGCGAGAAAGGGGATGGTGGCCGCGTGCCAGCCCGGCGTGTGTGCGCCATCTTCGTGCAGGTTCAAAAATTCAGCCGGGTCGGTGCGCTTTGACCAATCGGTGCGGAACAACACCCACGCGCCCTGCGGGATGCAGCCGTGCTGCGCTTCCCATGCTTCAATATAGTCGATCGTTACCAGAAAATCCGGGTTGGCGCTTGCCTCGGCCGAGGCGTCGATCACACAGGCCGGGCCGATAAAACGCTCCACCGGAATGGTGTCGGTGGCGTTATTTTCAAAATCCTTGCCGGTGACGAAGTGGATTGGCGCGTCAAAATGGGTGCCGGTATGCTCCCCGCATTTGAACCAGTTCCAGTACCAGCCTGGCCCGCGCTCGTCATATTCTGACAGCACCTCAATCTCAAAAGGCGGATTTTGCACAAATTGGGGCGGCAGTTGCAGCACCGGAGTTTTTGGCTCAAGGGGCTGGGTCAAATCAACAACCCGCACAGTGCCCGTTGCCAGCGCCATGGCCAGATCACCCAAAATCTCCGTTGCCGCAGCCATTGTCTTGCCCTTTTTAACCACCTGCTATTGGGCGAAAACTGTCATAGTTACGTGAATAGTCAAGTGATGACAGCGCCGTTCGGCTTGGTTATGCTGTGTGGTGATGGCTGCACGTAAACCCGACGCCCTGGCGCTTGCTGATCCTGCGCACCCCGATTTCAGGCTTGGGGCGTCACCATTATATTGGCTGGCGCGTGTTGCGGGGCGCTATCGGCTCGATATGGACCGGGTGTTGAAGCCCATTGGTATGGATGTGCCGCGCTGGCGGGTGCTGGCAATACTTTCAGAATATGAGCCCGCAAGTGTTACAGAACTTTGTGACCATGCAGTCATCCGCCTGTCGACAATGACGCGGATCGTGCAGCGGCTGGCCGATTCAGGTCTTGTCGCCACGAGGCCACGCGAGGCGGATGGCCGCGTGACGGAGGTTTTGCTGACCGAGGCCGGGCGCCATGCTGCAATTGGTGTTCATGCCCAGGCCAGCCGGATATTCGGGTTGGGCTTTACCGATTTTTCGGCCGAGGAGGTAGCGCAGCTTAATACCATGCTACAGCGCCTCTTTGCTAATTTTGGCGGTGTCAGGTCATCCTGACTTGGTGCTTGGCGGTTTACCCATCGGCTATCACCGCGGTTGCTTCAATTTCGACAAGCGCGTCAACCTCGACCAGCCCGCTCACCACCACTACGGCCATCGCCGGATAATGGGCGCCAAACACCACGCGATATGCCGCGCCAATGGCTTTTGCCTCAGCAAGATAGGCCGTGCGGTCGGTAATATACCAGGTGAGCCGAACAACGTCCGACGGCTGCGCCCCGCCTTCTGCCAAAATAGCGGCAATGTTGGTAAAAATCTGCGCGCACTGTGCTGCCATGCCAGTGGCGAATTGCCCTGCGCTGTTCCAGCCGACCACTCCGGCAGTAACGACCACACGACCATGCGCTGCCATGCCATTGGCATAGCCTTTTGGTTTGGGCCAGCCGGCCGGGAGCAAGGTGACCGCGCTCATGCCTGCACCATTTTGTGGCTGGCGGGCTTGGTTTTGCGAAGCAATTCTTGCTGCTTGTCTCGCGCTTTGGCCGCATCGTGCATCAATTGGGCGGTGCCGGGCAAATAGGGCAGGGGCGTGGCGACAACGGGCTTTCCATAAGCCGCGGCGGCACGCAGAGCAAAATTGGGGTCGGTCAGATGAGGCCGGCCAAGCGCCACCAGATCTGCCCGCCTGCAGGCGATGATCGTGTTGATTTGCCCCGGCTCGGTAATTGCGCCAACACACATTGTTTTAATTCCCACCACATTGCGCACCGTTTCTGCAAAGGGCACCTGGTACATTCGCCCATATTGCGGCGTCTGATCCGCCACTGTCTGGCCCGATGACATGCTGATCAGGTCGCATCCTGCGGCTTTGAAGGCGCTGGCTATGGTAATGAGATCTTCCTCGCTCAGCCCGCCCTCGTGCCAGTCGGTGCCGGAGATGCGCACCGACATCGGCTTGTCGTGCGGCCACACACGGCGAAGTGCGGTGAATATTTCGAGCGGAAAGCGCAGCCGGTTGGCAATCGGCCCGCCATATTCGTCCTCTCGCAAATTGGTAAGTGGCGACAAGAAGCTGGCAAGCAGATAGCCATGCGCGCAGTGCAGCTCCAGCAGATCAAACCCTGCACGATCCGCGCGCTGCGCAGCAGCGGTGAAATCGGCGGCAATTTTGTCCATCCCGGCACGGTTCAGCTCCTGAGGCGGGGCGCTTATCCCCGGCAGCCATGGAAGAGGCGAGGCAGAAACCAGCGGCCAGTTCTCCGCTGGATCAGCAAGAGGATGGCCGGCCGCCTCCCAGCCGAATTGGGTGGAGGCTTTGCGCCCGGCATGGCCAAGCTGGATGGCCATTTTTGCCGGGCCATTGGCGTGAGCGAAGTTGACTATCCGCCTCCACCCGGCCTCCTGCGCGTCGTTCCAAAGGCCAGGGCAACCGGGCGTGATCCGCGCCTGGGGGGAAACGCCGGTCATTTCGACATATACCAACCCGGCGCCACCCATGGCGCGCGCGCCATAATGGACGAAGTGCCAATCTGTCGGCTCACCCTCCACTGCGCGATATTGCGCCATCGGCGCTACGACAACGCGGTTGGGAATAGCCAGCCCGCGCAAATTTTGCGGCGTGAACATGGGGGTTGGGCGCTCACCGCTCAGGTCGAGGCCGGTTTCTTTGGCGTAGCGGGTGTAAAAATCATCCTCCACCGCGCGCAAAAAAGCCGGGTCGCGCAGCGCCAGATTATCCCAGGTGATCGATTTGGCGCGCGACATTACCATCATCGCAAACTGCATTGGCGCCATGTCCCATGAGCGCTCGACATGCTCAAACCACGCGAGCGAAACGGCGGCGTTGTGCTGGGTAACCTCAATCGCGGTGGCGCGGCGGGCGTGGTAGGCGCTGAAAGCGGCGCCAAGGTCGGTCTCGCCATGCTCAAGCAAAGCATCGGCAAGCGCAACCGCGCTCTCCATCGCCAGTTTTGTGCCTGAGCCAATGGAGAAATGCGCCGTCGCCATGGCATCGCCCAGCAGTACAATCTTGCCATAAGACCAGCGCTCACAGCTAATGGTGGGAAAATTGCGCCAAACCGAGCGGTTGACGAGCAGGGGATGACCGTTCAGCTCCTTTGCAAATATCTTTTCCAGCGCGCGCGCGGCGCCTTGCTCGTCCAGCGTATCAAAACCGTGTGCAGCCCAGCATTCCGGCGTGGTTTCGATAACCCATGTCGAGCGATTGGCCTCATATTGGTAGCAATGGGCAACGATGATGCCGTGGGGTGTTTCTTGAAAAAAATAGGTAAAACCATCGAGCGGGCGGGTTGAGCCCATCCAGGTAAATTTGTTGCGCGCCGGGGTGATGCGGGGCCGCAAATGCGCGGCATAATGTTCGCGGATGCGGCTGTTGACGCCATCTGCCGCAACGACGATGTCGGAACTGGCAAAGCGGCGCTCGACATCGTCTGCGGCAATTGCATCACCGAAATGAACCTCCACCCCAAGCTCGGCTGCGCGCGCGTGCAAAATCTGCAGCAGCGTCAACCGTGCGCAACCGGCAAAACCATTGCCGCCGCAGCGAATGTGGTGGCCTTTGTAATGGATGAAAATGTCATCCCAATAGGCAAGGGCCTGTGTGATCATTCCATATGTTTCAGGGTCGCGACTAAGAAATTCCCCCAGCGTTTCATCGGAAAAAACCACGCCAAAGCCAAAAGTGTCGTCAGCGCTATTTTGCTCGTAAATGGCTATAAGCCAGTCTGGCCGCGTCTTTTTTATCAGGATCGCGAGGTAGTAGCCCCCCGGCCCACCACCGATAATGCTGATCTGCACGCCTCGTTCCCCAAATACCTTGCACGTGTTTATGGTTGCAACCTAATCGATCTGGCGTATTGCTTCAAACTTAAAGCGTTGTCCCGCGATGATAAGTTTTCACCGCAAACAAGGCGGGGCGAAAAAAGGCGCGCAGGAGGAATATGTCGGCACTGGGTTCATTCGCTGGTCGTCATGCGCTCGTTACCGGGGGGGGGACGGGCATCGGCGCGGCGGTTGCGCGGCGGCTTTCGCTTGAAGGGGTGGCGGTTTCGTTGGTCGGGCGCCGGGCCGGGCCGCTGGAGACGCTTGCCGCAGCACTGCCAAAAGCGGTTGCTATTCCCGGTGATATTTGTGCCGGGGACGAGGTGGCGCAAATGCTGGCGCAGGCGCGCCGGGCATTTGGGCCGGTTGATATTTTGGTGAACAACGCCGGCGCGGCGCAAAGCGGCCCGTTCGAGGAGCTTGATCTGGCCGGCTGGCGGCGGATGATGGAGGTCAATCTCGATGGCTTGTTCACCGTCACTCAGGCAGCGCTGCCCGATTTGCGTGCAGCCGCTGCCGGAAGGGTTATTACCATTGCCAGCACAGCAGGCGTCAAGGGTTATGCCTATAGCGTGCCCTACTGCGCTGCCAAACATGGCGCGATTGGCTTTACGCGGGCGCTGGCGGCAGAGCTTGCCTGCACGGCGGTGACGGTTAATGCGGTGTGCCCCGGCTTTACCGATACCGCGATTGTGGCAGAAGCTGCAGCGCGCATTGCCGCTAAAACGGGGCGCTCGGCTGAAGATGCGCGCGGCGCGCTTGCGCGGTTCAATCCACAAGGGCGGTTGATAACACCAGAAGAAGTGGCAGAAACAGTATTATGGTTGAGCCGGCCGGATAGCGGTTCGATTACGGGGCAGGCAATCATGGTCGCGGGGGGAGAAGTTGGCTGATGGCGGACACAGTGGCGATACGCGAAAAACATGATGGCATGTTGGGCCGCTCAGCAAGCGTGCGGCTGTGGCTGCGGCTGCTCAGTTGCACGATGGTGATCGAAAAGCAGGTGCGGCGTGGTTTTGCGGAAAATTTTGAAACAACGCTGCCGCGGTTTGACGTGCTTGCAGCGCTGGCTCGCCACCCGGATGGGATGACGATGGGGGAGTTGTCGCGTTCGTTGCTGGTTTCCAATGGCAATGTCACCGGGCTGGTGCAAAAGCTGGTGCGCGATGGTTTTGCCACGCTCGAAGCCTCCTCCACAGATCGTCGCGCGAGCATGGCCCGTCTGACGCAAAGCGGGCTGGTTCATTTCAACGAACTTGCAGATGCGCACCATAGCTGGATAGACGACATGCTGTCTGATCTGTCGGGCAATCAGCGCGAATTGTTGTTTGATCTACTCGGCGCGCTCAAAGTGTCGCTTGCGCGGGCGGCGCCTGAAGAGGTGGACTAATGGCCTTTGACGTTGCAAATTTTGCGCCTGAGCATTTTCGCTGGGTATTGGATGGCCGCGTCGCGACAATTACGCTCAACAGGCCCGCGACAAAAAATCCGCTGACTTTTGAAAGCTATGCTGAGTTACGCGATTTGTTTCGCGCGCTTGCCTATGCGCCAGATGTGAAGGCTATTGTACTGACAGGGGCTGGCGGCAATTTTTGCTCCGGCGGCGATGTCTTTGAAATTATTGGGCCATTAACGCAAATGGCCATGCCGGAGTTGCTCGAATTTACGCGGATGACGGGCGATCTCGTCAAAGCAATGCGCGCCTGCCCGCAGCCAATTGTGGCCGCGCTCGATGGAATTTGCGTTGGCGCAGGCGCGATTATGGCGATGGCGTCTGACATCCGCATGGCAAGCCCGGCGACCAAAACGGCATTTTTGTTCACGCGCGTTGGCTTGGCCGGGTGCGACATGGGGGCTTGCGCCATGTTGCCACGGATAATCGGCCAGGGGCGGGCGGCGGATTTGCTGTTTAGCGGGCGGGTGATGAGTGCAGATGAAGGCGAGCGCTGGGGTTTTTACAACCGTCTCGTGGCGCCGGACGCCTTGTTGGATGAAGCGAGCGCCTATGCGCACATGCTCGCCACTGGGCCGAGCTTTGCTCATGGCATCACCAAAACCCAGCTCAACACCGAATGGGCAGTCAGCCTTGATGTTGCCATTGAGATGGAGGCGCAGGCCCAGGCCATTTGTATGCAAACCAACGATTTTCGCCGAGCTTATGAAGCATTTGTGCAAAAGAAGGTGCCGGTTTTCGAGGGTGATTGATGCAGCAGGCCAGGCGTGTGCTCGTGTGGCGCGGTGCCGCATTTGCCGGCCGCGGTGGCAATTGTTGCTGGACGATGCGCAATATCTCGCTATCCATTTGGAAAATATCGTTGAAAGGGAAGCGCGCTGCGCATTTATGTCGATTTATGATAGTGCTGAGGAGCAGTTTCGTGCGCCGGTTTTTGCGCAGTCCGGCGCGGTGGTCACCGTGTTGCCGATACGTTTTGGTGACTGCGATTTGGCGGGCATTGCCTATTATCCACGCTTGCTTGCGTTGGTCGACGCAGCGGTTGAAGATTGGACGCTGGCCATTATTGGCGTCGACCGCGCAACCATGCACCACCGCGACCATTGTGGCCTGCCTACGTTGAAGTTGTCGACCAGCTTTGACCGTCCCTGCCGGCTTGGAGAGCAGCTTGCCTTGTCGGTGCGTGCCGTTGCGGTCAGCGCGCGCTCGGTAACATTGGAGCTGAGCGGCAGGGTTGGGGGCGAACTGCGCTTTAGTGCTGAACTTGTTCAGGTGCTGATCGACACAGAGAGCACGCGTTCGCGCCTGTGGCCAGACATTTGGCGCGAGCGGATCGCTGCAACAATTGCCTAATCAAGCTCGGCGCCCTTGCGGCGGCGTTTCCACATGAAATAGGCGATGGTAATGGCAACCAGCCACGGCACGCCAACAATCCACGAAATATTCCAGAACTCGGTATCAAGCCCCATGGTAATCAATATCGCCACCAAAAGCCCAAGCCCGGCTATCTGCATATAGGGGAAAAGCGGCATACGCACGGGTAGCTGCTCATGGCCATGGCGCCGCCGAAAACCGATATGGCTTGCCAAAATCGTTATCCACACAGTAATCGCACCAAAAAGCGCAATGCCGAACAGATAATTATACGCAAGCGGCGTAACGACCGAGAGCGCTGCTGCAAATAATATGCTGCCCCCCGACACCATGATGGCGGCGACGGGTGTTTGGTTGTTGCTCAGCCGGCCAAGAAAACCCGGCGCATAACCCCCGCGAGATAGCGAAAATAGCATCCGCGAGCACAAGTAAACATTTGTATTCATGCTGGAAAGCGCCGCGCTGATGACCACAAAGTTCATAATGCCCGCCGCGTTGCGCACGCCGCTATGAGCAAAAACTTTCACAAACGGGCTTTGCGTGATGACCTTGGCGCCCGTCTCCATCCACGGCACATAGCTGACGACAATGGCAAGCGCGAACACGTAAAACAGGATGAGGCGAAAGGCCATGGTGCGCAACGCTGCGGGAATTGCGGCCGTCGGGTCGCGCGTTTCGCCGCTTGTCACGGCAATCACCTCGATGCCGGTGAACGAGAAGATGCCGATGATCACCCCCATCCACACCCCCCACCAGCCATGGGGCATAAAGCCGCCGGGCAATTGTGTCAGGTTCGCCATGCCAGTTGCTGGCTGGCCAATGCCCAAAATGGTCGACGCGCCAATGATGATAAAGGCGACAATGGCGACCACCTTAATGAGCGCAAACCAATATTCCACCGTGCCAAAATTGCCCACCGAGCGCGAATTTACATAGAGCAATATGCTCGCAAACCCGACCGACCATATCCACACCGGCACATCGGGGAACCAGAATGTCATGTAAACACCCGCCGCAACCGCCTCTCCACCCACTGCGATTACTTGCGAGAGCCAATATGTGTAGCGCACCATAAAGCCTGCCCAGGGGTTCAGATAATTTTCGGCATAAACGCCAAATGAACCCGCCGCGGGCTGAAAAACCGCCATCTCAGACAGGCTGAACACCATGACAACGGCAATGAAGCCTGCAATCAAATAGCTGATCAGCACTGCCGGCCCTGCATAGCCAATGGCAATGCCGCTCCCCAAAAACAGCCCCGTGCCAATAGCGCCGCCAAGTCCGATCATCGTGATTTGCGCCTTGGTCAGGCTCTTGTTCAGGCCATTTTCCTGCACACCGGTCGTGCTGTCCGTCATAAACCCCCAAGGCGCCACGGCGCATATTCCGGCATTGGCACCAGAATGGTTTAATCATAAAATGACAATGGGAGCAAAGCGCTGTTTTCACAGCAAGCCGGGCCCCGCGCGCCGGCACCACAATTTCATGCGGGCAGCAGCGCGCGGGAAGAGGGATTGTCAGGCCACCTGCGCCAGTGCGCAAGGCACAACCGCCAGCGGTTGGATGACCAGCGTCACACGGTCATGCCCGACAACAAGGTTCAGCGTATCGCCCGCCCGGACATGAACAGGCGTGGGGAAGTTGTGCAGCACCTGTAACCAGCCGCCATCGGAATAGCCGCTTGGGTGGTTGTCAAACGAGATGCCCTCGGCCAGGTCAACATGCATCCATTGGACAATGCCCGTCGCCACGCCATCGGCAAGAACGGGAATGCTCATGGTGCGCAAGGCGCTGTGGTGGCACAGCTCGGTCAGGTCGATGCGGACAAGCTCAATATCGGCCGACAACCGTCGCCAATTGGTCATCGTGCCATGAATAGGCAGCTTTTGGGTGGCCAGCGCGCCAAAGCGCGAAAGATCAAAGTCAGATACTTTGTCGACAAATACATAATCGGCAAGCACATCGCTTTCGACCAGGCAACCAATGGCGCTTGCTGCGCGGGGAATGACAATTGCATCGTCGGTCAGCAGCCGGTCATGCGCATCTTCAAACGTGTCGAGCACATGCTCGGTCAGCAAATCGCTCGACAGAATTTCTGACACCAAGATGTTGGCAGGCTCAGCAAGCTCGGCGCCTATCTCAAGCTCGCTAGAGGGCATGGCGAACACGTTGATCCGATCAGCATAGCCGTTGTCGGCGATGATCTGCTGCGCCATTTCGGCGATAATCGGCACTACTTCGCACGCGGTGACAGATTGGGCGCCGGCACGTGCCGCCATCATCGAAAGCAGGCCGCTGCCGGTGCCAATGTCCAGCACACGAGCGTTTGCCCCTTTTGCCGCGAGCGCGGCTTTGATTGCCGCGTCAAACGCGTCGTTGCGGCGCACGTCGTTCATCATGGGGATATGCCAGAACGGCACCTGCTCGGTGGTTAGCCGGCGCAATTGATGGTGGACGTGAATATTGTTGGGTTGCAAGGCCAGCGCGCGGCGAAACTCGGCCAGAGCCTCGCGTTTGCGGCCTGCATTGGATAGCATGACGGCAAAATTATTGGCCGCCACCGGGTCTTGCGGCGCCGCGCGGCAGGCCTGTTCCATATAGATAATTGCATCGTCGCCATGGCCGATACGATCGAGTATCAGGCCCATTTCGTGCAGCGCCACCGCATGGCCGGGCTGAAGCGACAGTAACTCGTCCCACAGCAACAGCGCTTCGCCTAGTGCGCCGCGCTGCGCCAGAATGCCAGCCAGAATGGGCATTACCTCAGCGGTGCGATAGCCCTGCGCGATGACAGCGCGATAGCGCGTCTCGGCGGCCGCCAGGTTTCCGGCGGATTGAAGCTCCATAGCTTCGTGTAACAGGGTTCTTGCGGCGGCGATCTCGTTTTCGTTGCCCGGCATGCTACCATCCTCGTGGCCGGTTTTGGCCAGGGCAACATTGTATTAAGCGATATGGTTTAGCATTGGTTAACGATACGGCCTGTGTGTTGATTACGGGGTCAGCGCGTCAAGGGCGTCGCGCAGATGGCAATTGCCACCGGGCATTAAATTTTCAATTCTTTCAACATCCAATATCGACAGGCCATGGTCGTCACGATAGCTGCCAACCACCTGTGCAGAAGCAGGGACGGGATTTTTGCTATATTGAGCAATTATGCCAGCCTCGTTGGCGTCGCGCAGAATATAGCGGTTGGAGGCAAGGTCACACCGGGTGAGCACAACCTCACCTTCTTCAAAAGACAATGTCCCGGTGAAGATGTCGAGCGGCCGCCCCGCGATCTGCGCCCGCGCGGGGGCAAGGGCAAACACCGCGATAAAAAAGGCCAGCAGGCAAGATGCCGTGCGCCTTCCCAAAAGCCTGTTTTTTGTAAAATTTTGGTGCATGTGGCTTATTTCAGCGGCTTGCCATCCTTGTCAAGCAACTCAAAATTATAGCTGCACCCATAAAGCGTCTTGCCCAGGTGTGTGGAAATATTGCTAATGCTGCGGGTAACGGTGGTGTGGGCACCAAAAATTTCGCCGGGCGGCGCCTGCTCTGTCACGTCTGATATTACGCGCTCACCCAAGAATTTGCGAAACTTGATCTGAGATTCGATCTGCGCGCGGGTTGCGCCGCCAGCGGCCACCGCGTCGTTGATAAAAGCGTCGAGATCGACCTGGTTTTTGATATTTTCCGCACCGGCAATCACCGCAGGATCGGGCACATCTAAAATGGCGACGATACCCGTCGCTGAAAGGGCAATCCGCCGGGTGGGATAGTGCTGCGCCACGGTGATCGGCGCGGGCAGCTCATATTCGTTCAGAAACGGATTACCGGTGTCAATTTTCTTCCAATGCCGCTTGCCAGCGATATTTTTTCCGCCGCCGATTGCGGCGGCAAAGCCGTTATAATTTGGCACCTTGAGGCGACACTCAATCGCATCGACTTCGCTCACCGAACTGGGGTCAAACTCAGCCTCTTCGGCTGCCTGTAGCGGGGCGGTGGCGAACATGGCGAGTAAGACAAGTTTGCGTTTTATATTCGCCATATAGCCACCACCAGAAAAAATGCTGATTTTCAGCGACATTCTGTTCGTTTTGCTGCGCGGACGCAAGGCCATTTTGCGCATAATCTGGAGGCCGGGCCGGTGGTGGTGCGGCCTCCAGACTTGGGTCGCCAAGCGCTATTGGGGGGTGGTCCGCCGCGCTATCTCGGCGTCGAGCGCATCGAAAAACTGTTTATACGGCTCGGCAGTTTTGATGATCTGGCCGTCCTTGAATGAATTACTGAAGCCCCGAGATTTGGATTCGCTTATCAACAGGTTGAGTTTTATCACTGTTTTTCCCGGATTTGTTTCCTCTATAAATATCGAGGAAAGCTGTGTGCGCTTCTTTTTTCCAAATCCCCAAATAATATTGTAGATGACTTTGCCCTTGGCTTCGGTCTCTGCTGTAATAGTTCCAGCATCTTTGCTGGCGTTGATGTTTAGATAGCCAAGCGACTGGATCGTAGAAATTGTCGCAGGAAACGCCGTTGCAAAGGTTGTGTCATAACTTTTAGTCTGAATTGCTGCCAATTCTGTGGCGCTCAACTCAACCGTTTTTTCCTTTTTTTCGCCCGCAAAAGCAGGGCTGGCAGACGCAACAGCCAAGGCAGCCGCAAAAACCAACAGGCGTTTCATTTTTATTTCTCCCCCCCTAAAGAATAGATGCACGTTTGGCATCTTTGTTAGCTTTGACGGACCTCCATCCCGTTGTCGAGGCAAAATTTGTCGTTGGAAACGCCCTTATTGGCAAGGATTGCTACGCAGACCACTGCTTGCCCGCGTGCCGGGCCGTTCGCTTCCGCCGGGCGGCGGAGTTGGGGCTTTTATCAGGCGCAAACTATTGTAAAGGCGCATTGTTGCCGTTTGTTTTTGCGGCAATCTGCGTTAACGGATGGACTTGATGCACGACCTTGCTATCTTTTATGAGCACCCCGCCTGGTTTGCTCCGCTGTTTGCAGCGCTTGAAGCGCGAGGGCAGGCCTATCAGCCGATCAGCATCGCCGGGCACAGCTTTGATCCGGCGGCTTCGCCCCCACCTGCGCGCGTGGTACTAAGCCGGCTGGCTATGTCGAGCTTTTTGCGCAGCGCCGAGCACGCGATTTTTTATACGCCAGCGCTTTATGCACACTGGGCCGGGCAGGGGGCGCGCATCATCAACGGTGCAGATGTGCTGGCGGTGGATGCAAACAAGGCGCGGCAACTGGCGTTGATTTCGTCGCTGGGCCTTGCTGTTCCGGCCACGCGGGTGGTGCACCGCGCGCAAGATATTCCCGCTGCTGCGGCGCAACTGCGCTTTCCGATAGTGGTGAAGGCCAATATCGGCGGATCGGGCGCGGGCATCATGCGCTATGAAACGGCGCAAGAACTTGCAGCGGCAGTGGCCGAAAAATTTCTGCCCACGAGCATCGACGGCGTGCTGATGGTGCAGGAATATGTGCCAGCGCGAGATGGCCGCATTACGCGGATTGAAACACTCGATCGCAAGTTCCTCTACGCCATTGATATTGACGGCGGTGGGCAGTTTGATCTGTGCCCGGCGGATGCTTGCGTGGCCGATGGCAAACCAATCGTGATGACAAAGGCAGACCCTGCACCTGAGCTTATCGAAGCGGCAGAGCGGATTGCTACCCTTGCCGGGCTGGACGTTGGCGGCATTGAAGTGATGATCGACGATCGAGATGGCACGCCGCGTTTTTATGACATCAACGCACTGTCAAACTTTGTGGCAAAGCCGCTGGAAGTGCTCGGCTGGGATCCGCACGAGCAGTTGATCGACTATCTGCAACAAGAAATAACCACCCATAAAGCAATGGCGGTAAAGGCATGAGATACGGATATTGGATGCCGGTGTTTGGCGGCTGGCTGCGCAATGTGGCTGATGAGCGCATGGACGCAAGCTGGGATTATACCAAGAAGCTGGCGATTAACTCGGAAAAATGGGGCTATGATCTCAGCCTCATTGCCGAACTTAATATGAACGATATCAAAGGCGTGAAGGCGCCCACGCTTGATGCGTGGTCAACAGCGGCGGCTGTGGCCGCAGTTACGCAGACGCTGGAGCTGATGGTTGCGGTAAGGCCCAATTTTCATCAGCCCGCATTGTTTGCCAAAGCGGCGGCGAATATCGACCAAATTGCCGGTGGGCGGCTTGCGCTCAATGTCGTGTCGTCATGGTGGGCGGACGAGGCCCGGCGTTATGGCCTGCAATTTGACGAACACGACAACCGCTATGCCCGCACTTCTGAGTGGTTGAACGTGGTTGAGGGGCTGTGGTCGGAGGAGGAGTTTGATTTTTCCGGTGATTTTTACACCATGGACAAGGCAATTTGCAGCCCAAAGCCGGCGCGCAAACCCGTTGTTTATGCAGGCGGGGAAAGCGAGGCTGCCAAAACGCTCATCGCCAGTCAGTGCGACGCCTATGTGATGCACGGAGATCCGGCCACGGCCATCAAGCCAAAAGTGGCCGATATGGCCGCGCGCCGCGCAGC
The DNA here is from genome assembly GCA_041659705.1 of Sphingomonas sp. Taxonomy (GTDB): domain Bacteria; phylum Pseudomonadota; class Alphaproteobacteria; order Sphingomonadales; family Sphingomonadaceae; genus Sphingomonas. The sequence continues at coordinate 20,276 of JBAZXU010000005.1, read as the reverse complement.
GACGGGTAAGCCGCCAATGCATTATGGCATGGCCGCCTACGCAATTGTGCGCGACAGCGAGGCAGAGGCCAGGCGCGAGCTGGAACGTATCACCACTGTTGCGGATCTGCCCGCCGGATATGATAATTTCGACCAGTGGCTGTCGGGTACGCAGCTTGAGCGCGAAATGAAAATTCACGAATATTCGGTGTCGAACCGTGGCCTGCGGCCCAATCTGGTTGGAACGCCAGAGCAACTGCGCGAGCGAATTGAGGAATATGAGGCGGCCGGACTCGACCTGTTGCTGCTCCAGATGAGTCCGCAAGCCGAGGAAATGGAGCGCTTCTCCGCTCAGGTGATGAGGCGCGAGCCGGTGGCGGCGGAATAATCTTCAAATCGGCGGCAGATTGGCCCTTAGTTCGTCGATCCAGACCTTGGCCGTGCCATCGCTTGGCGCGCGCCAGTCTCCGCGCGGTGAAAGCGCGCCCCCGCTCGATACTTTTGGCCCGTTGGGTAGCGCAGAGCGTTTGAACTGGCTGGTCGCAAAAAACCGCCAGAGGAAGTTTTCCAGCCATTTGGCGATGGTGGGCAGATCATAGGCGTGGCGCCCTTCTGCTGGAAAGCCGAGCGGCCAGACGCCGACCGCCGCGTCACGCCAGGCGTGCCATGCGAGAAACGCGACTTTGGAGGGCGGCAAGGCGTGGCGCGCAATATAGTGCAGAAAAAAATCATGCAGCTCATAGGGGCCAAGCCGGTCTTCGGTGCTTTGCATCGCGCCGGAATCTGCGGGCACGAGTTCGGGGCTAATTTCGGTGCCCAAAATCGACTCGAGCACCGCCTCCGTCTTCTCGTCAAACTGCCCGACCGAGATTGCCCAGCGGATGAGATGCTGGATAAGCGTTTTTGGCACGCCGGTGTTCACCGCATAATGGCTCATCTGGTCACCCACGCCATAGGTGCACCAGCCAAGTGCGATTTCGCTCAAATCGCCCGTGCCAACGACCAGGCCATTGTGCTGATTGGCAAGGCGGAACAAATAATCGGTGCGTAGCCCCGCCTGCACATTTTCAAACGTTATGTCATAGAGCTTTTCACCCGATGCAAAGGGGTGGCCAATGTCGTGGAGCATCTGTTGTGCAGCGGGGCGAATGTCCAGCTCAGCGGCGGTAATGCCCAGCGCCTTCATCAGCGCCCAGGCATTGTCCTTGGTTTTGCCGCTCGTGGCAAAGCCGGGCATGGTATAGCCCAAAATATCCGTCCGGGGCCGTTTGAGCCGGTCCATCGCGGCGGTGCACACGATGAGCGCGTGGGTGGAATCCAGCCCGCCGGAAATGCCAAGGACCAGCCGGTCGACCAGCGTCGATTCCAGCCGCTTCATTATGCCCTCAACCTGAATGTTGAACGCCTCGTAACAATCCTCGTTAAGCCGCTCTGCGGTGGCTGGAACAAAAGGAAAGCGGCGCAGGTCGCGCTTCAGCCCGATATCAGCAAAGCAGCTCTGGTGATCAAAACCGATCCGGCGAAAGCTGGTCTCGGGGTCGCCCGCAAGCCGGGCTGCGTCGTTAAAGGTGCCGTTGCGCATCCGCTCCTGCCGCAGCCGGCCCACATCGACATCGGCGATAATGATATCCGCTTCCATGGGGAAACGGCGGGATTGCGCCAGTAATTCACCATTTTCATAGATGAGGCTTTGCCCGTCCCAGGCCAGGTCGGTCGTGCTCTCGCCCGGACCGGATGCTGAAAATACATAGGCGCAAATTGCGCGGGATGATTGCGCTGCGGCCAGCATCGCCCTGTCTCGCGCCTTGCCGATTAAAATGGGGGAGGCAGACAGGTTGCAGCAAATATAGGCGCCCGCAAGCGCGCCATGGGTGGAGGGCGGGGTGGGCGCCCAAAAATCTTCGCATATTTCGGCGTGAAAAACAAAGTGTGGCAAATCGCTTGCTGCAAAAATCAGGTCGACGCCAAAGGGTGCGCGCTGGCCGGCCACCACAATGTCCATCCCCGCCAGGCCTGCGCCGCTGGCAAACCAGCGTTTTTCATAAAATTCGCGGTAATTGGGCAAGAATGTTTTGGGCACCACCCCCAATATCTGCCCCCGCGCCATGACGACCGCGCAATTATATAGTCGCCCATTGCGCGCAATGGCGGCGCCCAGCACCAGCACAGTCGCCACATCGCGCGTTTCGGCCGCGACACGGGCAAGTGCCGTCTCGGTTGCGCGTTGTTGCGCGACTTGAAGGTGCAGATCATCAATCGTGTAAGAAGTGATGTTCAGCTCTGGATAGACCAAGAGATCGACGCCTGCCGCCGCCGCCTGCTTGGCCAGGCTAATTGCGGCCGCCGCGTTGGCCGCTGCATCACCCACCGTCGCGCGCGGCGTGCAGGCGGCCGTGCGCACCATGTCGTGCGCGTGAAGCGAGTAAAAGCGGTGCGGTGCAGAACTTGCCATGGGTCAACCTCTAGGCGAGCAGGCCATAGTGCTGCAACCTTATCCTGTTGAAGGTGGTTTAATGGTTAAGTGCACAAGCGTTGATGCGCTGGCTGAGTGAATTGAGGAAGGTCGCGCCTCCCGCCAGACGGGCAATGGCATGCCACGATATGGTAATTGCATAGCCGATGAGCGTGGGGGCGGATGGTAGGAAAAGCACCGCCATTTTCTTTGCAAAAGCAAGCAGGCAAAAAAGGGTAAATAGGTGCGTCGTGCTTGTAGGCAGATGTCTGACAACAAAAGGGCGGCCCGTTGCCAGACCGCCCGATTGCAAAAATCTGAAAGAAAAGTGGTTTAGCGCTTCGAGAACTGGAAGCTGCGGCGTGCCTTGGCCCGGCCGTATTTTTTGCGTTCCACCGAGCGGCTGTCACGCGTGAGAAAGCCGGCCGCCTTAACCGGTGCCCGCAAAATCGGCTCAAACTTGGTGAGCGCCTGGCTGATGCCGTGCTTTACAGCGCCTGCCTGGCCCGAAAGGCCACCGCCTTTGACAGTGCAGACAACGTCATACTGGCCATCGCGCTCGGCAACGCCAAAGGGCTGGTTGATGACAAGGCGCAGCGTTGGCCGTGCAAAATATACTTCCTGATCCCGGCCATTGATGGTGATCTTGCCCGAACCCGGCTTGATCCACACACGCGCAACGGCATCCTTGCGGCGGCCCGTGGCATAAGCACGGCCCTGTTTGTCGAGGATCTGCTCGCGCAGCGGCATGGGAGCAGGCGCGGGGCCCGAATTATTCACCGGTGCAGCGTCTGCCGCAACGGGTGCCGCGGCTTGCTGGCTGGTAAGACCGGCGAGATCGGAAAGAGACTGACGCGTATCGGACATTAGTTGCCCACCTTGTTCTTGCGGTTCATGCCCGCGATATCGAGGACTTGCGGATCCTGGGCGACATGGGGATGTTCTGGCCCGGCATAAACGCGCAGATTGCGCATTTGATCACGGCCAAGCGGCCCGCGCGGGATCATCCGTTCAACTGCCTTTTCAAGCACGCGCTCTGGAAAACGCCCTTCAAGCACCTTGCCCGCGCTAATTTCCTTAATGCCGCCAGCATAGCCGGTGTGCTTATAATAAATCTTGTCTTTCAGCTTCTTGCCCGTGAAACGGACCTTGTCGGCGTTGATGACAATAACATTATCGCCACAATCGACATGCGGGGTAAAGCTCGGCTTGTGCTTGCCGCGCAGCACGTTGGCGATAATTGTCGCTGCACGACCGACCACAAGGCCGTCGGCATCAACGATATGCCATTTCTTTTCCACCTCATGCGGCTTGGCCGATTTGGTGGTCTTCATCAGCGCCTTCATGGGCTTTATGACCTTTTCGCTCTAAACATCGCTTTGAAACAAAGCGCGCCGCCCGTTGCGGAGCGGCGCTGCTTGGCGGCTTCTACGGTGAGTGGCGATAAAGTCAAGCTAATCGGCGCGATTGCTGACGGGTATTATGATACCGGAGCCAGTGTGGAGACGACGGTGGAGATTTGCCGGGCCTTGTTTTCGCCCTCGCCAATTTGGGTGGTGCGCACCTCGTGCAGATCAACAATCAGGCCCGTGGTTGTGTCGATCTGCTGCTTGCGCGCGACCGAAAAATGCGCAGCGGGCGTCTTTGGCGTGGCGGCGGCATCTCCTTGCGCTGTGGTTTCGACTAGGATCATGCCAGCGCTCAGCGCGACAACGCGCTCCTTGCCTGAGAGCTGAGATGCTTCGCCAAGTGCGTTGTTGAAAGGCAAGGTTATGTCGCGGCCCGCCCCGGTGGTGAGAGGGGGGATGCTTGTCGCGATTATTGGGCTGAGGTAAGAACCGAGCATCTTTAGCTTGCGCGCTTCTGGCAAGCTGCGCATCGTGTTGATATATTGGTCGAGAAGCGCGCGACGAGCTTTGGCGCGAGCGTCATTGCCTTGTACCATGGCTTCCATACCGTTGCAAAACAGCTCCCACAAAGCGGCGGCATTGTCGATCATGACTATGGCGCCAGACGCGTCGAGCCGGTATTTGATGGGCCGCCACATGAACACGGCCAGGCCGGCCTGAAAGCTCTCGCCAACTTCGGGGCCGGCCCGGTCTGCGGTCCTTGTCTGTGTCACCTCGGCTGTAATGCCGCCCGCGGTTTGTTCGAACACGACACGCCGCTCAATGATGAACTCGCGCACGATATGCCCGTCGTCGCGCGTTTGAAAATAGCTGTAGCGCAGCGCTTGGCCGCGAGGAGGATTGAACCGGCCATCGGCTGCGCTGGTCAGCAGCGCTGCCGAAAAGATGAGCGCAATCGCTAGACTAAGCCGCCTGAACACAGCGCCCCACGGCATGAGCAGCGATAATGGCGGCAACCAGGATGAGTGCAGCATTTACCTGATGTGCAATGGCAGTGATGACCTCCACACCGCTCAGCAGCGTAGCGATGCCAAGGATGATCTGAAGCGATACCAGCGCGCCAATCGCCCAGGCGGCGCGCGGCGCACCCGCTTTGGCCGCGTGCCAGGCGAGCAGCGCCAGCCCGGCGGCAGCTGCAAAGGCAAACCAGCGGTGGATAAACTGCACGACCACCGCGTTGTCGACCGCATTGCGCCAAGCTGGAGCAAGCATCGGCGCATGTGCCGGGAAAAAGGCGTCTCCCATCAGCGGCCAGCTTGAAAAGGCGTAGCCTGCATCAAGCCCGGCGGTGAAGGCGCCAAACATGATCTGTGCAAACAGCAGCGCCAGGGCCGCGGCGGCAACCGGCCGCAGCCGCGCCGGGCGCGCGAGCGGAAAGGCGGCCAGCGCACGCAAATCGAGCGCTGTCCATATCAACCCGCCAAGCAGCACCAGCGCTGTTATTAAATGCACGGCGAGCCGCACATGGCTGACATCGGTACGGACCGACAGCCCAGAGGCCACCATCCACCAGCCAATCGCCCCTTGCAGGCCGCCAAGCGCAAGCAGCGCGCCAAGCCGCCAGCCATAGCCAAACGGAATGTAGCGCCGCGCCGCAAACCACAAAAGCGGCAGGGCAAAGGCCATGCCGATCAACCTGCCAAGTAGCCGGTGAAGATATTCCCAAAAGAAAATTGCTTTGAAACCGGCCAGCGTCATCGACTGGTTAAGTTTGTAATATTCAGGAATCTTTTTGTAATTGTTGAATTCGGCCTGCCACTCAGCCAGGGTGAGTGGTGGAATGGTGCCACTAATGGGTTTCCACTGCGTGATCGACAAGCCCGATTCGGTGAGCCGTGTGATGCCGCCAATCGCCACCATGAGTACTACCATTGCGGCAACCACATAGAGCCAGCGCGCCAAAAGCGCAGGGTTTGAGCGGAGGGTGGCGGTGGATTGCATCAGCATTCGTGGCTTTTAGCGTACTCTGTGCGCTGCGTCATCACCTCTTGCCAGCCATGGGCAAGGTGCTGCCAATGGCGCCGTGGCGGCCAAAATTTTCAGCGGCTAGCGCAATGATATATTGTAACCACGCGAATCCTGTGCCATAGGATGCCCATGTACCGCATGGCTCAACCAGTATTTCCGCGATCTTTCGACATGCGCCTCGATAGTTGGGCGATTGGCCTGTCGGGGCTGTGCGTGGTGCATTGCCTTGCAAGCGCGGTGCTGGTGGCGCTGGCCTCTGCGGCGGGTGGGTTGCTGCTTAACCCGCTGGTGCACGAAATTGGTCTGTCGATTGCGATTGTGCTGGGCGCTGTGGCGCTGGCGCGCGGAGCGGCACAGCATGGTTATATGATGCCGGCGGCCATTGGCTCGCTGGGTCTTGGTGTGATGGCAGGCGCGGTCAACCTGCCGCATGACGGCAGCGGCGAAACATTGTGGACCCTGGTGGGCGTAGGCTTGCTCGCGCTGGGGCATGATCTTAACCGCCGGGCGACGCATTGATTTTGTTGCCGTGTGCAGCAAGGCGGCGTTTTGGGGATAAAGCGGCCGTCAGCGCTTGCCGATTGGCGCTGCCCGGCCTAGTTTGCGCCGATGGGTGAGCATAATCACAAGCATCATGAACACGCAGGCGAGGCGCTTGCCGGTGCAGCGCAGCGGGTGCTGGAGCGCTCAGGCGAGCAATGGACCGCCATGCGCGCGTGCATTTTTGCCGCGCTGGCAAGTTTTGACAAGCCAGCCTCTGCCTACGACATTGCCGAGGCCGTCTCCAAGGCGGAAGGGCGCCGGGTGGCGGCAAACAGCGTTTATCGCATTCTGGACCTGTTCGTTGGCGCCAATCTGGCCCGTCGGGTGGAAAGCTCCAACGCCTATCTTGCCAATGCCCATCCTGATTGCCTGCACGATTGTATTTTTTTGGTGTGCGACACGTGCGGCCAGACCACCCATCTGGATGATGACGTGATTACCAGCAGCGTTCGTTCAGTGGCGCGCGCGGCGGGCTTTTTCCCTGAAAGACCCGTGATCGAAGTGCGCGGCAAATGCGCAGATTGCGACTGAACGCCAGTTCTGCTGAGCAGGGGCGGGTATTGGCCTTTTTCCACCCAGTTGCAGACAGGGCAGGCGGCGTGCAAAGGCGCGGTGGTGGAAAAAATGCGCATCGATCAATTGCTCGTCGAGCGCGGGCTGGCGGAAAGCCGGACCCGCGCGCAGGCGCTGGTGATGGCCGGGCTGGTGTTTGTTGCCACGCGGCGCATCGATAAGCCGGGGCAGATGGTGGCAAACAATGCCGACATCGACCTGCGTGGGCGCGATCATCCCTGGGTGTCGCGTGGCGGGGTAAAACTTGCTCATGGGCTGGACCATTTTGGCTGGGATATCGCCGGTTCGGTGGCAATGGATGTCGGCTCGTCCACCGGAGGTTTTACCGATGTGATGTTGAGCCGGGGTGCGGCGCGCGTTTATGCAATAGACAGCGGTTCAAACCAGCTTGCGTGGAAATTGCGGCAGGACGCGCGCGTTATTGTGCATGAGCAGACCAGCGCGCGCATTCTCACGCCCTCCCATGTGCCGGAGGCCGTGGATCTTGTTGTGTGCGACGCCAGCTTTATCGCGCTGGCCAAGGTTTTGGCCGTGCCGCTCGGTTTTGCCTCGCCCGCTGCCCGTGCGATGGTGCTTGTCAAGCCACAGTTTGAGGCCGGGCGCGATGAGGTGGGCAAGGGCGGGGTGGTGCGCGATCCGGCGGTTCATGCCCGTGTTTGCGCAGCAGCGGCCGCGTGGTTTGCCGAACTCGGCTGGAAGGTGGACGGCGTTGTGCCAAGCCCGATTACCGGGCCAGAGGGGAATGTTGAGTTTTTGCTCGCGGCCCGGCGCACATGATGCAGCGCAAGCGCGCTGTGGTTTCGGCACAATAAACCAACGGGAGTGTTTGCCTTTGCTGTTGTTCGTCGAGTACCATGGTTGCGCGTTCTTGCACGGACAATCTGAAGGGCAAGGCAGCGGCAATGCGCCACCGCTGCCAAGGGGGATGACAATTTGAGTGAAATTGCATCAAAACAACAGCTTAGGCTGGCGTTTTTACGCTGGGCGATAGTAACTATTCCCTTTGTGCTGCTCCTTGGTTTCGCTTCGGCAAGGAGCGTTCCGACGGGGCCGGAGAATCGCTGGTATACAGCACTTGCCAAGCCAGCTTTTACGCCGCCGGATTGGGCATTCCCTTTGGCCTGGTCCGCGCTTTATGTGATGATGGGCGCTGCGCTGGCGATGATTATTCACGCGCGCGGCTCGCGCTATCGTGGTGTTGCACTTGGGCTGTTTGCAGCACAGCTTGGGACCAATCTTTTATGGACGCCGCTGTTTTTCGGAGCACATCAGGTGTTTTGGTCGCTCATCGTTATTTTTATCATGTTCGGGCTGGCGCTTGGTACTACCTTCTTATTCGGTCGGGTTCGGCAATGGGCAGCGATACTTATGGCGCCATATCTGTTATGGATAGTGTTTGCCGGTGTACTCACCTTCAGCATTTATCAGCTTAACCCCAACGCAGAAACCCTTGTGCCGCCCGCTGCGAGCACCCAAATTCTTAACTAGTCCCTGAATATGCAACGCGAAGGCCAGCAAGATGCAATCCGAGAACCGCTTTTTTGACGATTTTGCCAAGTTTGTGAACGGGGCCGCGGGCACATTTGTCGGCATGGGCCGCGAGGCTGAGGCTTCAGCGCGCGCACGGGCAAAGGAATGGCTTGGCGGCGAAGATTTTGTCTCGCGAGAGGAGTTTGAGGCGGTAAAGGCCATGGCCGCCGCCGCGCGTGATGAGGTGGAGGCGCTTAGCGCGCGAATCGCAGCGCTGGAAGCTGGCAGTGCGCCCGCCAAGGCAGAAGCGGTCGCGCCAACGGCAAAAAAGATCCGCAAGTCGGCGGCGGGGGGCTGAGGTTTTTTCCACAGCTTTTATACCGGCTACAGCGCCGCAGCCTTGCCTGGCGGCGCTGCAACCGGCAGGCTCTGGTTGTACCGGGGCATGTAAGGACGCGATAATTGAAGCTCCATGAAGTTGAAGATGAGCGTGAAGACGCCGCGCCCATCGATATGCTTGAGGAATATTTTGCCGCGCATGGCTGGGACCATGAGCGCCATGACGATGAGGTTGTGGCCCATGTGAAAGGCAGCTGGACCCAATATGAACTTCGCGCGCTGTGGCGTGAGGAAGACAGCGTTCTTCAGTTTCTTGCCTTCCCCGACATTCGTGTAACCGATGAGCGTAGGGTTGCGGTTTATGAAGCGATTGGCCTTGTCAACGAGCAGCTTTGGGTCGGTCATTTCGAGCTTTGGTCGTCGAGCGGTATTTTGTTGTACAGGCATGCCGCGCTGGTTGATGGCGGCGAGGGGAGCACGCTGTCGCTGGCGGCGGCAGAATTGCTGATCGAATCGGCAATTGATGAGTGCGAGCGCTTTTACCCGGTGTTCCAGTTTGTGCTGTGGGGCGGCAAAAGCCCCAGGGAAGCCATGGCCGCCGCGCTTACTGAAACGCAAGGCGAGGCGTGAGTTTGGCGTCTGTCTGGCTGGTCGGCTGTGGCAATATGGGGGCAGCAATGCTGGCGCGCTGGCTTGGCGCTGGGGTTGATGCGACTTCGATAACGGTGGTTGATCCAGCGCTTGCGCAGGCGCCTGTCGGCGTCCGTCTGCTGCGTCGGCTGCCGGAGGAACCCGCGCCAGATGTGCTGGTACTGGCGATTAAGCCGCAGCAATTAGCCGCATTTGCAGCCGGTGTTGGCGGTTGGCGCGGGCAACCGCCGGTTATTTTGTCCATTCTGGCCGGCGTGGAATTGTCGAGCCTGCAACAGCAGCTTGGCAGCACGCGCATTTGCCGCGCCATGCCCAATTTGCCGGTGGCGATCGGCAAGGGCGTGGTGGCGCTTTATGCAGGCGCCGCCGGTGTCGACACTGGTTTGAAGGCAGCGGCGGAGCGGCTCATGCAGCCGCTTGGCCATGTTGAATGGATGACAGATGAAAGCTTGTTTGACGCTGTAACGGCGCTATCCGGCTCCGGGCCAGGCTTTGTGTTCCGCTTTGTCGATGCGCTGGCTGCGGCTGGCATGGCGATTGGCTTGCCGGCAGATATGGCCGCGCGGCTCGCCCTGGCAACGGTGGAAGGTTCAGCGCAAATGGCGGCAAGCGCAAGCGATCCGCCCGCCATGCTGGCTGACCGTGTGGCGAGCAAGGGTGGCTCTACGCGTGAAGGGCTGAACGTGCTCGATGATGGAGAGGCGCTGGTCGCGTTGCTCACTGCCACACTAGCCGCAGCAAAAAGGCGCAATGGCGAGTTGGCCGCGCTTGCCCGCTAGGACACGGCAAAAAGCGTGCCCGTTTCTGAAAAAGCCCAGCCGCGACAACCGGTTGCTTTCGCGCGGGCGCGCAGCATTGCCTCGTTAATCCCCTGGCGCAACGAGCCGGCGCCGCTGATCAGCGGGCATCAAACCCTCAAGCACGGCCCAATAGCCGCCAACCGCGCCTTGCCCCGCACTGGCATAGGCCTCGGCCATGCGGCGGCGGATTATTTCGAAAAATTCGCTTTCCAGCGCGGCTCCTTCGGCCGTGAGCCGCAACAGGCGCTGGCGTCGGTCCCTGTCTCCGCCGCGAATTTCGACAAGATTGCGCTCAACCAGATCATGCACCACCCGGCCAAATGATTGTTTGGTGATGGCCAGTATATGCAGCAATTGGCTCACGCTCTGGTCTGGCTGGCGGGCAATGAAGTACATTGCCCGGTGGTGCGCCCGGCCAAGGCCATGGGTAGCGAGCGCGCCATCCACCTCGCGCGTTACATTGTGATAGCCGAAATACAGTAGTTCCAGGCCGTGGCGCACCTCGGCCTCGCGGAGGAACAACGCAGACGCAGAAGATGCAAAGCCAGCCATGTTGACCGAAATTGCCCGGTTCCATAATAGGGTCAAGCCCTTAAAAAGACGCGGTGGTGATAATGCTCGACAGCGAAGTTGATAATGCCGCATGCGGGCCACAGTTTGCCGTAGCGCCAAACCCTGCGCCCATGGCAGCGGCATCGCGCGCAAAACTACTTGAAAACCCCGGCTTTGGGCGAGTTTTCACCGATAATATGGTGGTTATCCGCTATAGTGAGGCCAAGGGCTGGCACGATGCGCAGCTTTGCCCGCGGGCACCCTTCACCATGGACCCGGCCTGCGGCGTGCTGCACTATGCACAGGAAATTTTTGAGGGATTGAAAGCATATCGGCTGCTTGGCGGCGGCACGGCGCTTTTCCGGCCCGAAGCGAATGCCCGCCGTTTTCGCGCTTCGGCCGAGCGCATGGCCATGGTGCCACTGCCTCAGTCGCTGTTTGTCGAGGCGGTGGAGCAGCTGGCGCGCAGCGAGCGCGACTGGATTCCTGACATTGAGGGCGGCGCCTTGTATCTTCGCCCCTTTATGATTGCGACCGAGGTGTTTTTGGGTGTGAAGCCGGCGACGGAATATATTTTTGCCGTAATCGCCTCCTCGGTCGGGGCCTATTTCAAGGGCAATGCAGGGGCCGTCTCGCTCTGGGTGTCGAGCGAATATACACGCGCGGCGCCCGGCGGCACGGGTGCCGCAAAGTGCGGCGGCAACTATGCCGCAAGCCTTATCGCGCAGGCCGAAGCCACACGGCGCGGCTTTGACCAGGTATTGTTTCTCGACGCGGTTGAGCGCCGCTGGATTGAAGAACTGGGCGGTATGAACATCTTTTTCGTAATGGATGACGGTACGCTGGTCACCCCGCCGCTCATGGGAACGATATTGCCCGGCATTACGCGCGATTCTTTGCTGACGCTGGCGCGTGATCAGGGGTTGGTCGTTCGTGAGGAACCCTATGCCATCGATCAATGCCGTGCCGATGCCGAAAGTGGCCGGCTGGTGGAGGCCTTTGCCTGTGGCACCGCCGCTGTGGTTACGCCCATCGGCAAGATGACGACGGGTGAAGGAGAATTTGTCATCGGCAGCGGCGGCCCTGGCCAAACGACGATGATGCTGCGCGAGGCATTGGTCGATATTCAACGCGGCGCACGGGCAGATACGCACAATTGGGTTCATGTTTTGGACTAAACCCTCTTTTCAACTGCCGTTTACGGCCTTAAAGGACCGCGCTCTGCTGGGGCGTCGCCAAGCGGTAAGGCAGCGGCTTTTGATGCCGCCATTCGTAGGTTCGAATCCTGCCGCCCCAGCCAGTTTTCCCGTCGCGCCCGCCTGTCTTTTGGGCATGAAGGCCGGGAATTTCGGCGTGCTTTTGTGCAAAAGGCGCTCATGTTCATGGACATGGGCTGCTGCTGTGCCCATTTTTGGAGGCTGCGATGAGCGACGATGACTATGTTTATGACGACCAAAGCGGGGAGTGGATGCTCGCCAGCGAACTTCAGGCCATGCGGGCGCTGGATGACAAGGTCGAGGTGCGCGATGCGGTGGGCAACATCTTGTCCGATGGTGATCAGGTCACGTTGATCAAAGACCTAGAGGTGAAGGGGGCGGGGCAAACCCTGCGGCGCGGCACGCTGATCAAGTCTATCCGCCTGACCGGCGACGCTCAGGAAATTGATTGTAAATATGACGGGATTAAAGGGCTGGTCTTGCGCGCCGAGTTTGTGCGCAAGCGGTAAGGATGGTGCCGGTGGGCGCGGGCGCTTGTGAGTTCATATGTTGCGCTGCGGCAACAGGTTTCAGAATTATTAAACCTGACGTGGCGTTATGGCGCCAGCCTATTGCCACCGACCCCCAACAGGAAGAAGCTGCCCTCGCAAACAAGAGGGACTTGCGATGACCATGAAATCGATGCTGCTTTGTGGCGCCTTTATGCCCGCAATGGTGCTTGGCGCAGCGGCGCCTGCCTATGCACAGGCAACCCCGGCCAATGCACAAGCACCAGCTGACGAGGCTGTGGCTGAGGATGATACAGGCACGATTGTCGTCACCGGCTCGCGCATCCGGCGTGACCCGCTGTCGCAGGAATCGCCCACGGTTACCGTCGATGCCGAGGCTTATGCAAGAACCGGGCTTTCCTCGATTGCGGATGTGTTGCAGCGGCTGCCAGGGGCCAGTGGCGGGCTGAACAGCAAGGTCAACAATAGCGGCAACCTTGGCAATCCGCCAGATGGCGGCGGCGTTGGCGCAGGCTCTGCAGAAATTGACCTGCGCTACCTTGGTGCGCGGCGCACTTTGGTGCTTGTCGATGGGCTGCGTCATGTAAATGGCACCGCCGGCAGCGGCATTCCCGCCTCGGTAGATCTTAACACCATCCCGGCAAACTCGATTGAGCGTATCGAGGTTCTCCAGTCGGGGGCGTCGCCGCTTTATGGGTCCGACGCGGTGGCGGGCGTGGTCAACATCATCACCAAACAAAAGCAAAAGGGGTTACAGGCCTCTGCGCAATTTGGCACCTTCCGCCAGGGGGATGGCCACACGCAAGATTATAACATCAGCTACGGTATTCAGGCTCCCACCACGTCGATTGTGTTTGGTGCAAGCTATGTGAACCAGCAATCGGTGCGATCGGGCGATCGTGCGATTTCGCAATTTCCCAACCCCGGTTCGACAAGCTGCCTTGGCGGCGGGTGCAGCAGCGCAACGCCGCTTGGGCGTTTCATTGTCAATGATTTTGGTAATCCGGCCAACACCGATGGCCTTGACCTGACGCTGCGCGGGCCGGTGAGCGGGAGGCCGAACTTCACGCCCGGCAACCCGACCGGACCGGGCAGCGATTTTAAGGATTTCGCTACGCTTGACCGGTTCAACTTTGCGCCCTTCAACTATATTTTGACGCCGTCGGAGCGCTATGGCTTTTTCGTCAACGCCAAGCAGGAGCTCTCCTCCCACGTCAATTTTCGAGCAAAATTTGTTTATAGCCACCGTAATTCGCAAAATCAGGCGGCGTTTCTGCCGCTGTTTGTTGGCCCGGATGCGGGCAATGGCAATTTGCTCGATACAATCTCCATCGACGCAACCAACCCGTTCAACCCATTTGGCGTAACACTTTCCGCTGGGGGTGCAGGCAACCCGCCAGCCAATTATTCGTTCATTGCGCGTCGTCTGGTGGAGGCCGGGCAGCGTACCTTCAACCAGCGCGTTGACACATGGTCGTTGACCGGCACGCTCGATGGCGATTTCAACGTCGGCAATCGCACATGGTATTGGGATGTGAACGCGGTTTTGGGGTTGAACGATGCGCATCAGCTCTTCACCGGCAATGTGAATGCGGCAAAACTTGCGCAGGCGTTGGGGCCGATTGCCAACTGCACCGGAGAGTGCGTACCGTTCAACATTTTTGGCGGCGTTGGGTCGATCACTCCAGCGCAGCTTGCTTTTGTCGGCTTTGATGAGCGCGATCGCAGCTCGCAATTGCTGAACGATTATACCGCCAATCTTAGCGGCGATTTGTTTGACCTGCCAGCAGGCTCGGTGGGCTTTGCGCTTGGCTATGAGCATCGTTTTCAGCGTGGATCGTTTGATCCCGATCCCGTGATTGCAGCAGGCCTTGGTGCCGACATTCCAGCGCAACCCGCGCGGGGGCAGTTCAGTGTCAACGAATTTTATGGTGAGTTAAAAATTCCACTGCTCTCCAACACGCCGTTTTTCCAGTTGCTCGATGTCGATGGCGCTGTCCGCTATTCTGATTATTCAACCTTTGGCGGCAACACGACCTATACCGGCAGCGTAAACTGGAAGCCGGTTGGCGATTTGCTGCTGCGGGGCTCCTATGCCCGCAACGTGCGCGCGCCCGGCATTGGTGAGCTATTCGGCTCGCGCTCGCGCTTTGATCAGCCAACGACGGACCCGTGTTCCAACACGCCTGGTTCGGCTTTTGCTACCTCGGCAACGGTGCGTACCAACTGCATTGCTAATGGCGTGCCCGCCAATGGCAGCTATGCCGAACCGCCTGGGCAGGTGCCTGTCATTACTGGCGGCAACCCCGCGCTCCAGCCCGAAACGTCTCGTACGCTGGTGTTTGGCGGCGTATATAGCCCGGATTGGGTGCGCAAAAGCGGCTTTGCGCGGGCATTCAGCATCGAGGCCAATTATTACAACATCCGCCTGAACGGAGCGATTTCGTCAATTGGTGCCGATGTGTTGCTTAATCGCTGTGCACTTTCGGGCGACGCGCTTAGCTGCGCGGCGATCAATCGTTCCTCGAATGGGTTTTTGGCGCAAATCAACGCGCAGTTACTGAATGTCGGCACGGTGGAAACGGATGGGGTGGATGTTACCCTTAATTATCGCTCGCCCCAAACCGGCATTGGCAGCTTTGGCATCAGCTCAAACAACAGCTTTTTGCTGAAATATAACGAATCGGTGCCGGCGACGGCCGGGTTCACTCTTATCGAGCGAGTGGGAACCGAGCGCGGCAGCCCGGATCAGGCATATCCACGGTTCAAATCGAACACGACATTTGATTGGGCGATTGCCAGTGTCGGCGTGTCCTTCACGGGCCGCTATATTAGCGGCGTGACGGAGAGCCAGAACAACCTTGCGCTCGGCAGCCGTTTTTATGGGGACATACAGCTCACCTATACGCCTAGTTGGGTGGGGCAGCGGGTAACGCTGACAGCAGGTGTCAACAATGTGTTCAATCAAGATCCACCCGCCTGCGTGAGCTGTAGCCTCAACAATTTTGATCCAACCACCTACGACGTGCCTGGGCAGTTCGGCTATCTTCGCCTCTCCTACAAATTGTGATGAACGGCCCGCCGCCGCCCATTGCGGCAGCGGCGGGCAGATGAACAATGGCGCACCCGTCTGGAGAGGGTTCGAACTCTCTATGGGTGGTCCTTACTGAGTGGGATAACATTCTCAAGCATACATCGCTAGCGTGGCAAGTGCCCGCAAACGCGAATGATGTTGCCAAGCCTCTGCCGCAAATCAGTGCGCCCACACCGGCGACAAAGAGCATCGATATCGATCTCTCGACTCGCCGTGCCTCACTGATCCGCAAGCGCAAATCGGAGAGGTGCAATGGGTGAACGCACCATCCCGCCTTTCTCGCTGCGTCTTACGTTTGAAGAACGTGCAAAGCTAGAGCGCGATGCCGCTGGCATGGCGCTCGGCGCATATATCCGCTCGCGCTTGCTCGATCCGGAAACGGTCGCGCCCCGCAAGCGCGGAAAGTTTCCGGTCAAAGATCATCAAGCCCTCGCGCAATTGCTTGGGCTTCTTGGTCAATCGCGATTGGCAAACAATGTGAACCAACTCGCACGCGCGGCGAACTCGGGAAGTCTCGCGGTCACACCTGACACCGAGGAAGCGCTGATGTCCGCGACTGCGGATATCAATCATATGCGCCAACTTCTGATCCAAGCATTGGATATCGATGCACGGCCATGATCCTCAAAGCCTCAAAGCGCAGCGGTGGTCGTCAGCTTGGAGCACATCTGCTCAAGACTGAGGAAAACGAGCACGTCGAGATTCATGAAGTGTCGGGGTTCATCTCCGACACTGTGATGGGCGCGATGAACGAAGCCTATGCGCTCGCGCGCGGGACAAAGTGCCAGCAATATCTCTTCTCGATGTCACTCAGTCCACCTGCACATGAATCTGTGCGCGTCGAAGTTTTTGAAAAGGCACTTGCCGATATCGAAGAGCGGCTCGGCCTCACCGGCCAGCCACGCATCGTCGTCTTCCATGAAAAGGAAGGTCGTCGTCACTGCCATGCGGTGTGGTCACGCATCGATGCGGAAACCATGACGGCGAAGGAATTGCCCTTCTTCAAGAACCGTCTGAATGAAATCGCAAAGCAGCTCTATCTCGAAAACGGTTGGTCGATGCCGAAGGGCTTCGCCAATCCAAAGCTGCGCGATGCGCGCAATTTCACACTGGACGAATGGCAACAGGCCAAACGTGCGGGTCTCGATCCGCGCGAACTCAAATCCGCCGTGCAAGAATGCTGGAGGCAATCGGACGGCGCGGCGGCATTTGCATCTGCGCTCGAAGAGCGCGGTCTGTTTCTCGCGCGCGGTGATCGCCGTGGCTTCGTTGCCGTCACCATCGACGGCGATGTGTTCGCGCTCGCGCGTATGATCGATGCAAAATCAAAGGATGTTGCATCGCGCCTCGGTGATCCCGCGAAGCTGCGCAGCGTCGAAGAGACAAAGCAATTCATCGGCGAGCAAATCGCCCCGCGCCTCACACGTTACATTGCAGAGGCCAAACGCATCGCTCAGCACAATCTGCAACCATTGTACGCAACACGCGAAGCGCTCAAGGTTCAGCATCAAGCTGAACGCCAAGCCTTCGATACCAAACTCGAAACCCGTTGGAACGAAGAGCAACGCATTCGCTCATCACGTCTGCGCAAGGGCATTGCCAGTGCATGGGATTTCCTGACGGGGAGATATTTCAAAACCCGCAAGCAAAATGAGATGGAAGTAAAGTTTGCGCGGGAGCGCGATAGCCATGAGCGGCACGCTCTGATCCATGCGCAGCACAAGGATCGCCAAGCCCTTCAAGAATTGATCAAAGAGAACCGCCGCAAGGAAGCTGAACGTATCCTCGGTCTGTATCGCGACGCTGCCAAGTTCCGCCGTATGCGCGAGGGCGAAGCCGAGCGCGACCGCAATGGTCGCACGCGTGATGCGCGTTCCCTTTCGCCAAAGCCACGTGATCGCGGCTTGGATTTGGGATGATAGTTGCTCGATTGTAAATTGCAGGTCGCTCAAGGGACGTCGTCGTCATTATCGTCAGCATCATCCAGTTCGACCATTTCACCCGCTGCAAAGCCGCATGCTTCCATGAACATCCAAGCCCGCATCCAGTTGGTAATCTCGTTCAACTTTAGCGTTGAAACATCTTCTCCATCCCCTGTTCCGTTAGCTTCGTGAGCGTAGAGATTATTCAGATGGGATGTGTATGCTTCACGCAACATACCCACAGGACGAAAACCAAAATTATGAGTGAAAACAACTTCAACCATAGACGTTATCATGCCGCTCCAATGAGGTGTTTCAATTTCGTTTCTATAGTCGTGAGTGAAGCAATCTTTGATCGTTCGTTGCCCGAGTCTAATCAGACGACCATAAAAACCCATTCGTGGAGCTTCTACGATCCGAAGGGCGTCATCTTGAGAAATTTGTTCATTGATAGGGTTGGAACGCTCTAAGTTAGCAATGTTAAATGGGTTTAACGCACAGATAATGATGCTAGATCGGCAGCTTAATGGCACCTCCTGCCAATGCTTGCGGATGAAGCAAAAACCGTGAAGTCTGTCGGCCTCCATGAGTTGAGCTGTGTAGTTAGCGAGTTTTTCTAAATGACTCTTTGTCCATGAATTCAAGCTACCATTGTCTTCTTCGTTATCAAACCATCCTTCCAAATCATCGAAGGAAACAACTATGCAGGCCATGCTATCATGCGATAACAGTTCATTTGTCAGGTGCTTAAAGTCATCATCCGATGGGACATGGAGTTCGAGCCGAAGGCTGGCGAGAGTTCCATCTGGGAAGGTGGGCTTATAAACGATAACATCGCGATCAGAGATGAGCAGATCGTACAGATAAGCCTGTCGCGTAATTTTTGCGTCTAGATTTGCGACCAAGACATTCGTAATGTCTTTTGCGCCTGATAAAGCGTACATTTCAGCAATATAATAACTGTAACCGAGAAGCTCGGAGAATGCGTTTCGTTCAGCTGCGCGGTCTACCTTGAGTTCCAGAACAAAAAGACCGTCCTCGTGACAACCGAATAAATCCAGCTCCATAGGTTTCGTTTTGTCGATTGGTAACTTTAATTTAGTCGCTAGAAATTCGCCGTACTGCATGCATTGGTGCAGACGTTTGATTTTTCCCATGGCTTGAGACTTGATTATTCTCCACAGCTCGAAATTATCGAATTCCGCTTCTGGATCAAAATTTTCAACCTCCTGACATGATGCAATCGTCGCGGCAAGGCCAACTTTATAGAGATGGTCGTGGACAGTTTCTTCGTCAAATAATTTTGCCATCTGGTGCCCTCGCTGATCAATCGTAGCATACCAGTACTAGATAGTCGGGTGCAATATTCGTGGCACCGATGGGAACACTCTAACATATTGAAGTTTTGAGATGTCACTGTCGTTTCGGGTCGTTGCCGTTCGCCTCCCTCCAATTCTACACCGCCACATGACCCGCTGATTGATCGAACCTATCCGCATTCGTTTGAACATGATGCAAGGCGGGATGGTGATCCCTGGCCTTCTCCACATTCGTTGCGATCACAGGTGATGCACCTTCATTCGATGCGCGGATGCACGTCCTCCAACGCGGCCCATTGTGGGCGGCGCAAACGAAATGGAGGATGTCATGAACTTCAATCTCAACCGCAACGATCTTGCGACCAAATCCGCCGCTCAACTCGCGGCCTTGTTCCAAGATGCATCGCGCGCCATCACGGCGAGCAACGCGGCAATCGCATCAGCGCAATCGCTTCTCGCAATGATCGCGCAAGAACTTGGCCGCCGTGGTTCAGCGCCATACACCCTAGAGGCTGAACTTGGAATCACGCCAAATGGAATTGCGGAGCCTGATTTCCAAGGTTGGGAAGTGAAGCAATACGGAGTGCGGGATTTTGTTCGCTTCCTGCCGAAGACACCCGTGACACTTATGACGCCTGAACCAACAGGCGGCGTGTATCGCGAGGATGGTGTTGCCAGCTTCCTCGCACGCTTCGGTTATGACGACAAGAATGGCCGCGCTGACCGTCGCAATTTTGGTGGCATTTATGCGATTGGCCGAGACTTCCATGCGGACACAGGCCTCAAGCTGGTAATGAATGGCTTTGACGCCGCGAGTAGCAAGATGACCGATTTGGGAGGCGGAATGATGCTCGTTGATCGCAACGACATTGTCGCAGCATCGTGGTCATTCAAGGACATGATGGCGCACTGGAATCGCAAACACGCCCAAGCGGCCTACGTTCCGTCACTCTCACGCAATCCGCCACCCGAGTATTCCTACGGCGCGCAGATTTTGATGTGCGAACAGACTGATTTTATTCTATTTCTAAAGGCATTCGCTATCGGTGTGATTTATTATGATCCAGCTATTAAGATTGAGAAAGCATCTTCGCCAAAGCCTGAGATAAAGCGCCGCAGTCAGTTTCGCGTCAATCACAAAAGTCTAACGAATATTTATCATACATCTGAGACTCTTCTGATCACCTAACCAGCACGGCAGGCGCCGCTACGCGAGCACAGCTTAGAACCGGAATCCAAACAAACTGCCCGTAGGATCGGTATCGGTAAGTTTAAGCCGGACTAGTTCTTCCGGATCGAACCCATGTGAGAAATCTGCAATAGGGAGCATATCAGTATTGAGTGTCAAAATGTATTGAAAACCAAACTTTCTAGGCCGTGTTGACAAAAGGGATTCCCAAACGGTCCGGGTTCTGATTCAACGCTGCTTTTTGAGGAGCAGTGATGGATCGCGGGGACTTGTCAGATGCAGAATGGGAG